>JAQTLR010000001.1 GCA_028714815.1 Candidatus Altimarinota bacterium
GACTCGGGAAACATAGTGCCCCGACCGATCGGAATTCATTTTCCTATATCACGGATCGGGTGGACAACTTTCTCGCAGACAATAGGAATGCCATACAGAACAAAACCATCAATTTCCAGACGGAACAGGGGCTGATTGCTATCGGGAGCGGCGGATTTTTCGGACTCGGATTCGGGAAATCCGTACAGAAATTCGGATACCTCCCGGAAGTGGAGGGGGATTTCATCTTTTCGGTCATTTCGGAAGAACTCGGATTCATTGGAGTGCTCTTTCTCGTATCTCTCTATCTCTACATTGGATGGCGCGGATTCCTTATTGCTGAAGCCACGGAAGATACCTTCGGGAAATATGTCGCCACGGGAATCACCACTCTTCTTCTCTCCCAGGCCTTCATAAACATAGGAGTGAATCTGAATATCCTCCCGCTGACCGGAATCACCCTCCCGTTCATCAGCTACGGAGGATCTTCCCTCCTCTCGCTCATGCTCTCTATGTGAGTGCTCCTCAATATCTCTCGGACGGCCGATTATGCGAGAGTGGAGAATAAGATAGGGTTGTTCCGGAGAAATCGGATGCGGTAGAACTCTGACGATCTATTGCTTCCATAATATTCATATGTAGGCACAATCTCTGGTTTGGACATAGGGATATTCGGTATTTGTACAGGTAGAGGCGATTCCTATTTGTCCGACGCAATGGTAGTCTGCCCAATACCCCCCAGGATTCCAACCATCTGATCAATTAGGGCATTGGTAGATGGGAATTCAAGAAGATTGCCCTCATCAATTAGGCGTACATATCTTCCCGGAAGTGGAATCGTATCATTTTAAAACCTTTCAGGCTGGACATACATCAAAAATCTTATTGAAATAGGTCATAAATTTCCCCCCGGTTACCTCTGTTCATCCAGGATTACCAATGGGCCAACTGACCGTTGCATAAACAATTCCTAACACTGCCAGAAGAAAAAATATCGCCGTAATAAACGCATTTGCTATTTTTTTTCCAATCCAAGAAAGAAAAAATCTCATACAAAATAATTAAAATTATAAAAAGCCAGTATATCAGTATTTTTTATAACTGAAAGTTTTTTTCATTTTTCCTTGCTTTTTAAATTAGCACATATATAATGTATGTGCTAATTTTATTTCATAATCTTCTCCTGTATGAACCTCGAACGCTATACCATATCAGCCTCGAAAAGGCTAGAAGAAGCACAGAATATGGCTATGAGCCAATGAAACCCCTCTCTCGAAAGCATCCATCTTCTCTCCGTGATCCTCCTCTCGACAGAGAGCATCAATCGTGAGCTCCTCGGGAAGTGTGGAGTGGATACGGAAATATTCGCTAAAAGGGCCACAGAACAGCTGGATAAGCTCCCGAAAACGAGCGGCGGATCCGGAATTACCCTTTCGAGCGAGCTCAATACTGTCATCGCCTATGCCGATACCCTTGCGAAAACGATGCAGGATAGCTATATCACCGAAGAACACCTCTTTCTCGCTTTGATCGAGAAAGCCCGAAGCCTCACCGATATTTTCAATACTTTCGGCATCTCTTTCGCGATCTACAAAAAAGAGATAGAAAATCTTCGCGGAGGCGAGAAAGTCACTTCCAACGATGCGGAGAATCTCTATGAAGCGCTCAAGAAATATACCATCGATCTCGTGGAACTCGCGAAGAAAGGGAAAATCGACCCCGTCATCGGACGTGAGGAGGAGATCCATCGGACCATCCAGATCCTTTCTCGACGGACGAAGAACAATCCTGTCCTGATCGGGGACCCCGGAGTCGGAAAGACCGCTATCGTCGAGGGGATTGCTCGGAAAATCGTCGAATGAGATGTGCCCGATGTCCTCAAAAACAAACGCATTCTCACACTCGATCTCGGAGCCCTCATCGCCGGGGCGAAGTATCGCGGGGAGTTCGAGGAACGTCTCAAGGGGGTCTTGAAGGAGGTCGAGAAATCGGACGGAGGCATCATCCTTTTTATCGACGAGGTCCATACCATCGTCGGAGCCGGAAACCAGGAAGGTTCCGCCGATGCCGGAAATCTCCTGAAACCCGCCCTCGCTCGCGGATCGATCAAGGTCATCGGAGCGACGACCATCAACGAATACCGGAAGTACATCGAAAAGGACCAAGCACTCGAACGCCGGTTCCAGCAGGTCATGGTCGATGAGCCGGACATGGATGATGCGATAGCCATACTCCGAGGGATCAAGGATAAATACGAGGCGTTCCATGGGATCAAGATCACCGACCGGGCTATCGTCGCTGCTGTGGAACTTTCGATCAAATACATAGCGGACCGTAAGCTCCCGGACAAAGCCATCGATCTCATCGACGAAGCAGCTTCGAGCGTGAAGATGAGCTCGACCAGCAAACCGATCGAGCTCGATAAGCTCGAGAAAGAGATTCGTTCGCTCGAGATCCAGAAAGAAGCCATGAAGGCAGAAAAGACACAGGATCCGAAAAAAAACAGCGAGCTTGAAAAGGAATTAGCGGACAAACAGGAAGCATTCCGGACCAAGCTCTCCAAATGGCAACGAGAAAAAGACCTCATCATCTCAGTAAAAACCAACAAAGAGAAGATCGAATCGCTCAAAAATGAAGCGCTCGAACTCGAACGGGATGCGGACTATGCCGGAGTTGCGCGTATCCGATACGGAGAGATTCCGGTTCTCGAAAAAGCCATCGATTCGGTAGAAAAAGAACTCGGAGAGATTCAGAGAAAGGGAGAATCTTTCCTTCGAGAAAAGGTGGATATCGAGGATATCGCAGGCATTATCGCGAAATGGACCCGTATCCCGGTCGGGAAGCTCGTGGAAGGAGAAGGGGAAAAATACCTCCGCCTCTTTGAACGGCTTTCCTCGCACGTGGTGGGGCAAGACAACGCTCTCCGCCTCGTTTCCGAAGCGATCCAAAGAAACAAAGCAGGACTCTCGGACCCGGAAAAACCCATCGGAAGTTTCCTCTTTTTGGGACCGACCGGGGTCGGGAAGACCGAGACAGCGAAAGCGCTCGCGGAGGAACTGTTCAACGATCCGCATGCGATGATCCGCATCGATATGAGCGAATACGGAGAAGCTCATACGGTCGCTCGTCTTATCGGATCCCCTCCAGGATATATCGGACATGAGGAAGGCGGACAATTGACCGAAGCGGTACGTCGGAAGCCCTACTCGGTCATACTTTTCGACGAGATAGAGAAAGCCCATACGGATGTATTCAATGTTTTCCTCCAAATCCTCGACGACGGAAGGCTCACGGATGGAAAAGGACGAACCGTGAGTTTCAAAAATACTATCATTATTATGACCTCTAATGTCGGAAGTCACCTGATAAATCCACCTCACCCTAGCCCTCTCCTAGGAGGAGAGGGAACAATACCCCCTTCTCCTTCTAGGAGAAGGGACGGGGATGAGGTGGAAAATGCCGAACTGTCAAAAAAAATCCTAGGTGAGTTAAAAAACCATTTCCGTCCGGAGTTTTTAAACCGCATCGATGATATCGTTGTCTATAATCCACTCTCGGAAGAAGTTCTCTCCTGAATCGTAGAAATCCTTCTACAGGATGTGACTGCTCTGCTCGCAGAAAAGCACATCACGGTTACCTATGACGCGAGTCTCAAGAAAGAACTCATCGCCACCGGATACGACCGGGAATTCGGAGCACGTCCGCTCAAACGAGCCATCACCCGGATGGTGATCAATCCGCTCTCAACCAAGATCCTTTCGGGGGAACTCATAGAAGGGATGGACGTGAAGTTGAGCATGAAGGATGGGGAATTGATAGTTGTATAAATCAAAAAATGATCCGCCATTTGGCGGATCATTTTTATGTCTTCTTCCCCTGGCATACGAAGTACTCCTCGAAACTCCGTTCCCGGCAGGCCTTGGGTTTGATACGGTGAAGTACCGTGTATCGGGCTTTTACGGGACCGATGAGATCATCGACATCTTCTCCCACGAATACTTTGAGGACGAGAGTCCCTCACTTCCGGAGGAATACATCCGCGATATCGAGAATGGCGAGATTGAGTTCGACAGAACGGTACTGATCGACCCCCGTCTGTCCGGTCGTATGGGCGGCAATGTCCGAAGTAACACAATCTACCTTATAATCTCCTGAAAAACTCGATCTTTGCATTCAAAATTCCGCTTCCTCATTCGCCGTACCACTTCGTACGTCTCATTCCGGTTCTCATTTTTCTTGCAAATCTCTTCGCTTTTGAGAAGCTTCTTTGTTCGCATAAATTCCTTTCAGAAACTCGATGATGGGCTCCGTTACGAATACATCCCCTTGGAACAGATGGATATTTTGGTGTCCGAATCCCTTGATCTTCTGGATATCCACCCCTACGATGACTCCGGTCGGCCCCACCATTTTTACCAGGACCTGCAGCCAGCTCCCCGGGGCGCTCGCGATATCGAGAACCTTCATCCCTGGTCTGATGATATCGTACTTCTCCTGGATCTCCAGGAGCTTGAAAGCGCTTCGTGCCCGATATCCGAGCCGCTTCGCCTCGTAGAAATATTCATCGCGGACGATGTACTGGGGCTTTCCGGTTTTCTTTTTTTTCGGAGCAGCCACTACGATGTCTTTCGCCTTTCTCTGCGGAGCAGCGCCCGCATCCCGAGCGATCCGGATGTTTTTTTGCTTCATCGGAGCTTCTCCGGCGAGGATCCTATCCATCTTGGTCCGACGTCTCGTGCGGGTGAGTTTTTTCGGTGTGGATTTTATTGTTGACATAAATGAAGTTTTTAATATTATCCGATATTATTTTTCTTTTAAAATACGTAAAAATGAACGAAAAGCAACAGGAAATACGAAAAATGCAGGAGATGATCGAAAAATGACAAAAGTTCCTCATTATAAGCCATAGAAGCGTCGATGGTGACGCCTACGGATCGAGTATGGCTCTCTATTTCTATCTCCAGAGCATAGGAAAAACCGTTGAGGTGGTCAATGAACTCCCTATCACCCCGTTTTTCCATTTTTTGGAGATCCATAATCATATAACCCGAGAGATCGCCGGAAAGAAATTCGATTCGATTTTCGTGTGCGATTGCGGAGAGCTTCGCCTAACAGGAGAATATCCAGAACGATACGCGGAAATTTTCGGAAATACCCCCATCATCAATATCGATCACCATAACAGGAATAGCATGTTCGGTGTCTGCAACCTGGTCGATACCGAAGCAAGCTCCACCTGCGAACTCGTGTATGACTTGATGGAAAACACACCTCTCTCCAACTCTCTCCTAGAAGGAGAGAGGGCAAAAAAAGATAACAAATCTCCCCTTCTCCTCCTAGGAGAAGGGGCTGGGGGATGAGGTGGAATTATATCTCCTCAGATAGCTACCCTCCTCCTTTTCGGAATCATCCGGGATACCAATTGTTTCAAAAACAGCATCCACCCCCATGTTTTCGAGGTGACGAGCAAACTCATCGCCCTCGGGGCAGAATACGAAAAGGTCATCTTTCACTCCTATAAAAGCGAGAAACTGAATTACCTTCAACTCTACGGGCATGTACTCGAAAACCTCATTTCCCTTAAATGAGGGGTGATTGTGGGATGAATCCTTACACAGGATATATTCAATCGGTATGACATCCGGGAAAACGAACTCGGACCGCAGCTCATCAATGAAATACTTTCTTCTCTCGAAGGAACGGATTTCGCATTCCTTGTAAAAGAAACGGAATCCGGAGACAGAAAGCTGAGCTTCCGCGCCCGTCGGGATGGGATCGACGTATCCCGTATCGCCCAATACTTCTGAGGCGGGGGTCATATCCAATCAGCTGGAGCCTATACGAAAGCGTCTCTCGATGAGATACTGAAGGTCATCGAAGAGACGGATGTCAAAATCTCTCTTTAATCGAGTTCAGGAAGTTTTTCCAGTATCCGATCGAATACTTCATCAGGGGTTCCATGGGAATCGATATCGCACCAGGCATCCACAAGAATCGGAAGTTTGGAAGCTTTTTCATACCCTCGCATGACTCCCTCAAAGAATTCTCGTCACATCTTTTCGAATTTATCTCCTGTTGTATCAAATGTACGAGAAAGTGCTTCATCAATATCTATATGCATGGAGAAAATGAGATCAGGGAGAACTTCACCGACCGCTTCTCTGTTAATATCCATAACCATATCGAATCAGAGTCCACGAGCTTCTCACTGAAATGCGAGTGATGAGACAAAACTTCGATCTGCGATAACAATACCTCCGGCATCAAGCGTTGGTTTCACGAGTGTATGGAGAAGCTGTGCACGAGCCGCCGCATAGAGATATGCTTCGGTGATCGGATGCATATCCTCTTCAAAAACCCGGGATTGTGCCAGAAGCCGGATCTCCTGAGCGATGATCGTCGAACCCGGTTCACGAACATGGATGATATTCCAATCCGGATACTTTGTTTTGAGATGCTCGAAAAGTTTTTTTGACTGGGTGGATTTACCGGAACCTACCATTCCTTCGAAGACGATATACATAATGTAACTAAGGATTATGGATTATTTACACAGCTATTGGCGCCTTGATAACTGGATGTGGATCATACCCTTCGAGGGTGAAATCCTCATACTTGAAGGAAAATAGATCCTTCGCTTCCGGATTCAGTTTCATGGCCGGAAGCGGTCGCATCTCGCGAGAGAGCTGTTCTTTCACCTGTTCGAAGTGGTTGGAATAGATATGGGTATCTCCGAGAACATGGATGAATTCCCCTGGTTCGAGCCCGACCACCTGAGCGATCATCATCGTGAGAAGTGCGTAGGAAGCGATATTGAACGGCACTCCGAGGAACGTGTCCGCGGATCGCTGGTACATCTGACAGGAAAGTTTCCCGTTCGCGACGTAGAATTGGTACATCATATGGCACGGAGGGAGGAGCATACTATCGGCTTGCACCGGATTATAGGTCACGACAAGCATACGTCGGGAGTTCGGATTCTTTTTGAGAGTCTCGACAACATTCTTCACCTGATCCACCCCCTCGTTATTGAAATTCCGCCACTGGAATCCGTAGACCGGTCCGAGATCCCCGTGCAATGCGGCAAATTCGCCATCTGCCTTGATCCGGGCGATGAAATCCGATTGGGAAAGCTCGCCGCCCTGCTGTACATAGGCCTTGTACGGCCATTCATCCCAGATATGCACATCATTATCGACGAGGTATTTTATATTGGTCTCCCCCCGGAGAAACCAGAGAAGTTCGTGGATGATCCCCTTCAAAAAAACTTTCTTGGTCGTCAGAAGCGGAAATCCTTCGGAGAGATCGAATCGCATCTGGCAACCGAAAATGCTTCGCGTTCCAGTTCCGGTCCGGTCACCCTTATCAACTCATTCGGTCATGATCTTTTGGAGGAGATCGAGGTACTGCTGTTCACTGTGAGACATATGATTTATAATAATGATTACTATCTAAAATGGGGTCTTTAGGGGTAAAACTGTTTGAGTCCGACGATAAGCAGTTTATTTGTTGCAACCCGACGAGTTTTTACCCCTAAAAGCTTTTGATACTTTTGGTTACAAAAGTATAAGAGAGAATTTTTAAAGGAATTCCTTTCTTATTTCACTCCCGTGGTTCCGAACCCTCCTCGGTCCGATCCGCCCATGCTTTCCACGAGTTCGAATTCCGGTTTCTCGATCTTCACGAACATCCCCTGTCCGATCCGTTCTCCTTTCTCGATCACGACCGGTTCCTTGCGCATATTGATATAGGCGAATTTGACTGTATCGTTATCTCCGCAATAATCCTGATCGATGATCCCGATACTATTCACCTGCATAAGCCCGTAGTTTTTGAAGGTACCGGATCGCGGTGCGATGACAAGACAATATCCTTCCGGTGTCGCGATAACGGTTCCCGTATCGACCAATTTCCATTCTCCTGGTTCGAAGACCACTTTTTCGAGCGATTCGAAATCGAAGGCGCATGCTCCAGGAGTCTTATACTCGAGGGCTTTCCCGGTACTATTCTTGATTCGGACTTTCATATGATGGATGTAAATAAATAATGTTTTAGACTATATGGAAAAATGAAAGAAAAACAAATATTTCAATATACATCCAAACTTAAAAAACTCTCAAAAACGAAGTAATTTGAGCGCAAATCGAGTATCGAAGCGAGGCATACGAAAGTACGATGAGCAAGACACGGAGATTTAAACTCAAAGAACGAGTTTTTCAGAGATTTTTACTTCATCTCTAGGAGTTTCCCTTCTTTAAATTCCCCGATCGAAAGCTTCACACGTTCCATGAGCCGCTCGAAGAGATAGTAATCCTCTTCCTCTGTCTTGAGGGAGAAAACGATATGGGAAAGCCCATCTGTATCGGTATGCGCACTCATCTCATCGATATTGATCCGCATGAGGAAGAATATCTCGGTAAGACTTTTCAGGACTCCGATCTTGTTTTCAAAAACCATCTCCGCCCGTATATGGAGCCCTTGCGCTTTCATACCCTCCCAGTAGGCTGGAATATATCGGTCGAAGTCTTTTTGACGAAGGGAGGTGCAGTCGATCTTATGGATATTCACCCCGTTTCTCGTGATATACCCCACAACCTTGTCTCCTACCTTCGGCTCGCAGCAATGAGCGAACCGGTACGGGATATGCTTCTCTCCGCCGATGATAAGTTCAAGGGAAATTCATTCGCTTTTCGGTCCAGGGATCTTCTTCTCTTTCTTTACCTGTTCTCCAAGCTCCTTCAATTTATGAAGCTCGGAACTGCTGTTTTCGAGCATGCTCCTCGTCACCGAAGACGGCTTCCGAGAGAGATTTCCGAGTTGCACGAGAACATTTTCCCGTCCCTCGGTATCGAGGGTTTTCCCGTCGATGATCTTCAGGAGAGAGAGGTCCTTGTCGAGCGTCTTGTTGAAATGTTTCAGAAGATGCGCGTTCAGGATGAACCGTCCCTTCTCGATGAGTTGATCGCGATTCGTACGATTGCTGTATGCCTTGATGGATTCGCGTGCACGGGTCGTTTTGACGAAAGAAAGCCAGGTAATGCTCGGATTCCTGTTCTTATCCATGACGATCTCCACACTCTCTCCGTTCCGAAGCTCATAATCGAGCGGAACTACCCGTCCGTTCACTCGGGCGACAGCGATATGGTCTCCAAGATCCGAATGGACGGAATAGGCGAAATCGACTGGGGTGGAGCCCTTCGGAAGCACCTGGATCTGCCCTCGTGGGGTGAACGCGAAAATCCGATCATCGAATACCCCGATCTTCATCTGGGTCATGAAATCGGAATCTTCCGAGTTGTCGAGGATTTCTTTGAGTTCCGCTGCCCAGTAGGCATCCTTTGCGGTTTTGGACTGCCCGGTTTCCGAATAGGCGAAATGTGCCGCCACCCCGATCTCTGCCTGACGATGCATGGCAAGCGTACGGATCTGGATCTCGGTCGGCTGTGAACGGAATTCGTGGAATATCCCGACCACCGTGGTATGGAGGCTCTGGTACCCGTTCTCCTTCGGGAGTGCTATATAATCCTTGAAACGCTTCGGGACCGGAGTCCAGATCGTGTGTATCGTCCCGAGGATATCATAGCAATGATGCACGGAATCGGTGATGATACGGAGGGCGAAGAGATCGTAGAGATCCTGTACCCGTTCGTACCCCTTCCGTTGCATCTTCTTGTAGATACTCCACGGGGATTTCACCCGATAGGATATATCGACGATGGGGACCCCTTCCGGCATCGTATCGATGATGAGCTGCTTCACCTTCGTCACGAAAATCTCCTGTGCTTCTTTGAATACGCTCAATTCTTCCTTGATCCGGTTGTATTCCTCCGGATAGAGGATCTTGAAACATTCGGTCTCGAGCGCCTCTTTGAAGTCGAATATCCCCAGACGATCGGCGATCGGAGCGTAGACATTGAGGGTTTCAAGCGCGATCCGTTCCCGTTTCTCTTTATTCGGATGGAATTCGATCGTCTTCATGTTATGGAGCCTGTCGGCAAGTTTCACGAAAATGACCCGGACATCCTCGCTCATCGCGATGAACATCTTCCGGAGACTTCCGATAGTCCGCTCTTCCCCACGGTATTTCAGATTGGAAAGCTTCTCCATCCCTGCAGTGATGTATGCTACCTCATCGCCGAATACCGCCCGTATGTCCTCGACCGTTTTATCGGTATCTTCCGGTACATCATGCAGGAGACACGACTGGATCGTGACGATATCGGGGCGCAAGATGAGCAGTTCTCTTGTCGCCTCGACCGGATGGAGAATATACGGATCTCAGGACTTCCGCATCTGCCCTTCATGGGCATTGCGAGCATAGATATACGCCTTCTGTATCTCCTCGGCAATGACTTCTTTCGGGGTATTCTTCATGTACTGTGCCACCTCATCGATGATGGATTTCACAAGCATATTGATATGGAAATAATCGGTAGTAGTGGGAATCTCTTTTGTCATGCAAGAGGTATTTATGAAGTATGTTTTTCCTATGGAAGAGTATACAGGATTTTCCGGCGTTTTCAATCCGAAAAAGAAAAACCCGTCTCCTTCCTAGGGAAACAGGTTTTTTCTCAGAAAATAGCATATCGGATATTTTTACCTTTTCGATATGGAAAGTCCGAGCTTGTCGAGGACATAGGCGCTTGAGCGGTAGATATTTCCGGATGTCTCGATCTCTTGATAGATGGGGAGTTTCCGGAGCACTTCTTCGACATAGGGATTCGATATCCCTGTGAAATACATCTCGATACCCTTCTTTTCCAGAAAAGCGAATATCTCCTCAAACGCTTCGATTCCGTCGATATCGATGGAATTCACCTGACCGAAACTGAAGATGACCGTCTTCGGTTCTATGAGGAGCTTTACCTGCTCCAATTGGGATTCGATATTGAGATAATTGAGCGTTCCGGCGAAACGGTAGATGATGATATCGTTCGGATGCTGGACCTTCACATATTCGGAAAGCCGAAGCTTATCGAAAAACAACCGATCGCGGAATACCGTCACATCCACATTCCCTTTTGAAACCTTTCCAAGGAAAACGATGAGCGCGATCGCGGTCCCGAGGACGATTCCCATGATCGGATCGTCCGCGACGGTCACGAAACCGACAAAAAGGGTCAGATAAAAAGAAACCTTATCGAGGGAATGGATGTTTTTATAGAGATTCACATCGATCATCCCGATCGCGATATTCATGAGGATCGCCGCGATGATCGGCATGGGGAGGAGCTTGAAGAAGTCGAAACAGAGCCACGCGATAAGGAGGGTGAATAGGGCAGTCAGGAATGCCGACATCCGATGGGTCGCCCCGCTCTTGATATTGAATGCGGTCCGTACGAGAACGGCGGTTGCCGGCATCCCTCCCGCAATCCCGGAAGCGATATTCGCCATCCCGAGGCCGAATACTTCACGATCCTTATGGAACGGATCCTTCGAGAGCTTTTCGGCAATCTTCGCGGAGATGATCGTTTCAAGGATCGCTATGACCGCGACCACCGTCGCATATCGGAGGATGAGTTTCGCTGTTTCGAGGTGTCCGAATATATCGGATCGGACAGAAGAGAAATCTGGGATATCGACAAGGGAGAAGGCGAGAGTAGGGAATTTGTCCGCGATCGTCTGAACGAGCGGCAATGATGGTGACCAGAGCCCATGCGCCCGCAGATAGGTGAAAACCCCTCCGATAAGGATCCCTATGAAGGTGAGCGGGATCGCTCCGGGGATTTTCGGAACCCATTTCTTCATCGCGAGGAGAAAGACAAGCCCGAGCGCGAACAGAAGGAATGCAAGCCAGTTCGTCTCGGTGATCTGCGAAAAAGTCTGGAGGATATTCTGATAGATCGCCTCGTGCTGGACGTTCGCGGTGATACCGAGCGCACTATTGAGCTGCGATGCCGCGATCGTGACCCCGACCCCCATGAGGAATCCATGGAGCGCCGCCGACGGGATGAGGGTGATATACTTCGTGAGCCGGAGAAAAGAAACCGCCAGGATGATGATCCCTGCCGTGATCGCCACGAAGGGGATATAGATAACCCCTCCGTCCTTCTGGAGCACGAACGCGAGAAGGATTCCCGAGAGAGCTCCGGCCGGACCGTAGATATTGTGGTTATTGGAGGCGAAAATCGCCGCGAACGATCCGGCCCAGATAGCGGTGATGAGCCCCAGGAGCGGAGCATTCGTACTTCCCGACCCGAGCGATGCAACCGCAAGAGAGATAGACAGGGGGATATTGATGAGCGCGACCGCGAGTCCGGGTTTCCAGTTCGCTTTTGCGAGAGTGCGGAGATTTTCCATAAAAAAAGGATTACAGATACGGCAAGTGCTCCGTTGTAATCCGATTTCGGAAAAAGTCAAAAGAATTTTAGCATTATTCTCCCATCCTGATGTACCTTTCTCCGCTTTCGGAGAGTTTACGCCCCCGTGGCGTGCGCTCCAGAAAGCCGATCTTGAGGAGGTAGGGTTCCACCACGTCCTCGATGGTCTCCTCTTCTTCTCCGACGATGGAGGCAAGTGTATGGAGTCCGACAGTGCGACCCGCGAAACTGTAGGCAAGGGTTTCCAATATCTTGCGGTCAAGTCCGTCGAGTCCGAGCGAATCGATACCCAGGGATGTAAAAATCTTCTCACTTTCGGTCGTATCTCCGATATCGTGCCCGACGATCTGATAGTCGCGGAGCGTCTTCACGAACCGGTTCACGATCCGTGGGGTCCCCCGGCTTTTCTTCGCCACCAATTCCCAGATTTCGCTGTTTTTCACCGGAACTCCGAGGATATGGAACGACCGGCGGACGATCTCCGCAAGGTCGGGGATTTCGTAGAAATCGAGTTTCAGGACATTCCCGAAACGGTCCCGGAGCGGTCCGGTAATCTTCGCGAGCTTGGTGGTCGCTCCGACGAGCGTGAACTTCGGGATATCCATGCGGATAGAAGTCGCCCCAGTCCCGGTCCCGATCATGATATCGATGGAAAAATCCTCCATGGCGCTATAGAGAATCTCCTCAATCTGCGGTTTCAGGCGATGGATCTCGTCGATGAAAAGGATATCCCCTTCCTGGAGGCTCGTGAGCAGCGAGACGATATCCGCCTGTTTCTCGATAGCCGGTCCGCTCGTCTGCTTGAGGTGCGACTGCATCTCCGACGCAATGATCGCAGAGAGAGTGGTTTTCCCGAGCCCCGGAGGACCATAAAGGAGAATGTGTTCGAGCGGAACCTTCCGGATCTGAGCGGACTGTATCGCGATCCGAAGATGTTTTTTGATGGATTCCTGTCCGATATATTCACCGAGCGTCTTCGGGCGGAGGATATTCTCATTGACCGCATCATTTTCCCGCTCCACCGGAGCGACGACACGAGGCTCCGTAGGTTCCGATATTTTAGTAGACTTGATAGCCATAGAGATAATTATTAGTGACTAGCCGCTAGTGACTAGCAACTTTTTTTCCATTTATACCCATTTTCTCCAAAAAATCTATTTTTTTGTTGATTTTTTTCATATTTCCCTATAATACCCGTGCTTCTAAAAAAATACATTTTCGATTCCTTGTTTATTTCTCCATAAACAAGACGTTATTTCATATTATATAATCATCACCTATCATGGCACCAAAGAAGAAACCTAAAAAGGTCGTAAAACTCCAACTCAAGGCGGGTATGGCGAATCCAGCTCCTCCGGTCGGAACGGCCCTTGGACCTACAGGTATCCAGATTGCAGACTTCTGTAAGCAATTCAACGACGCGACTAAAGATCGAATGGGAATGGTTCTCCCGACTATCATCAATATCTACGAGGATCGTTCGTTCGATTTCATCACCAAACAACCACCGATGACGTACCTCATCAAGACGGAACTCAATCTGAAGAGCGGTTCTAAACTCCCTCATAAGGATAAAGTCGCGAATCTTACGGTTGATCAACTCAAGAAGATCGCTGCGATCAAGATGGTCGATCTCAATGCACACGACGAAGAACATGCTATGTCCATCATCGCCGGTTCTGCTCGAAGCATGGGTATCACTACCGATCTCAAGAAATAGTCTCTTCCCCGCCAAGGGCGGGAAGATCTGGCGTCATCGTCTAACGGTTAGGACGCGGGATTCTCATTCCCGCAATCGGAGTTCGATTCTCCGTGACGTCACCAAATATATTACAAACTAAAAACTACCAGTAGTCAATACTGGTAGTTTTTATATCCTAAGAAGAAAGACTTAGTTACTACGAGTAAAAAGTTTAAGATATTCCTGATATACATAGGATTGTCCGTATTTCTTATCCCTGTTTTTTGGTGCGAGTATTTCTGCTTCGATAAATCTATCGATAACAGATTGTGCTCACGGAGCTGAAAAACCTGTCCATTCTCGAATAACCGATACATTTACAATGGGGTTTGCATAAAGTTTTGGTAATACTAAGACAGCACTTTCGGCAGCTCGTTTACCAAATGATTGTATCTTCGTAAAGTCTTTCTCCTTAAGCTCTGTGATTTTCTCGACTATAACAATAGCTTCTTCTGCTATTTCGATAACTCCGTCGATGAAAAATTCCACCCATTCCTGGATTTTCCCATTATGGTAACCAGAAAGCTTTTCATAGTAGAGCTCCTGATGCTTTTTGAAATAAGATGAAAGGAATAATATAGGCTTTTCCAAAAGTCATGACTTCCAGAGATAAAATGTGATGAGCATACGCCCAGTTCTTCCATTTCCATCTAAAAATGGATGGATTGTTTCAAATTGCGCATGAATAATACCAGCTTTGACGATATCAAGAAGCTCATCATCTCTATGGAAAAATTGTTCCAGACAATCAAGTGCCTTTTGCATTTCTAGCGGTGGCGGAGGTACGAAACGAGCATTATCCGGGCGTGTTCCACCTATCCAGTTCTGACTCGTACGAAAATTCCCCGGATCTGCATAATGAGACGTTCTAGCTTGATTCATAAGCTTCTCATGAAGCTCTCGGATGAAACGGAGAGTAATAGGAAAGTCATCCTCTCGAACCCGTTTCATACCAAAATTAAGAGCTTGGATATAGTGAAGGATATCATCTACATCTGGTGGTATATCTGCATTTGTCCGTACTTCAGCCTCGATAGCATCGACCATAGTAGCCATAGTTCCCTCAATCTGACTTGAGGAAGTAGCATCTTTTCTCAAATACATGAGCAAGAAAAAATCGCTATCAGGAAGAAGCTTCGTTATCCCATCAAGTTTTCCGAGCAGTCGTGTCGCATCACTCGCTTTTTTGATAATCTTTCCATCCAAAAGAAATCCATCACCTGGAGGGAAATCATTTGGAATAAAAGCTGTATATCAAGCTCATTGTTCTTTATAAGAACCAATAATATTATTTAGCATAGTTTGTTTATATTAAGCGATTCAAAGTAAACAAAGTATATAGGTTTGTTTACTTTATGCAAATCAAAGTAAACAAACCTTCAAGTTTTCTAAAGCATAATGGTCTGAGAAATCTAGACAAAAGACTTATATAGATTAAGTTGGAGATTTTATTTTCAGTAAAACAAAGAGTTCTACCCATCTATCAAACATCTCTGTAAAAGTGTGAGATAAAATACCTGTTTTTACAGCTTTGTGAAAAAATTTAGGAAGAAAAAATTGACAAAAATTATTTATTCATTACTGTAAAATACAGAAGCTGTTCTTTTACATTCATCATTTTCTTTTTGTGAGGTATTTCTATGTCAATTCTTGCCAGCATTGCACCATTTTCACCGGAGCCTTCGGCACCAATTAACCGTCAACCCACTTGGAAAAAAGGACTCAATATCCCTTGGGTATTTATCCACTGGAGGAAGGTGTATAGATTTTCCATAACCTGGGCTACATTGAATGCACTGATGTTAGCTATCATGATTTTCAGAGAAGTACCCTATCTGCTTGCTATCATTGTTTATATAAGTTTTGTATCATTTTGCATCTTCAGTGCCCTCTATGAAAGCCTGAAATATCAATCTGAAGAAAGGCGGGATACTCTGCTTCAGGAATATCTCGCCTGGCCAACCACGCAAGATTTCCAGTCGGTCAATGAGATTTGTGAGTGGATACTGGCGTCTAAAAGGATATTTCGCTCGGAATACTCTACTGTTCCATGGATCAGGCTGTATGCATTTGATGCAGAAAAAGTGATTAGTGAAACCGTTGCAAAGTGGACTGTTAATGGCGAAGGTGAGCTGAATGAGGAAAATTTCATCCAAATTCAAAAGTTCTTGGCTGATTCGCATAACCTTCCAGTATTTCCGAATATCTACGATATTCATGGTAACTTTATATATGAATGTATAAAGCGAATTCCGTTCGAAAAACACCAGGAGGTATCATTCGTTTTATCATACTGCTCCGCATTGAAACCATCCTTGTAATCGGATAATTATTTGCTGAATAGTAGCAAAAAGAAAATGATTGAAAAAATAAAATAGAATTCTGGGCGGTGCGTTATACATGCACCGTTCCATAATCCAGAAACAGTTTTATAACAGACCTCCTTTTTCGGAGGTCTGTTTTTTTTAAAGTGCGAAACGCATGACTGGAAGAAAGATTGAAATAGAGTAAATTTCATAGCACAATGATCTAGGAAATTTGAATAGAGATTTTTTTAATTAAGTGAGTCTTTCCCGATTAAACAAGCATATTCCCGTTTTTCTTTTTTAGAGAAGAGAAACGTATAATTTTATGCAATAACTTTTCCTTGTCAAAAATATTTTTACGTATTATGAGAGAAAGTCTGCTGTTCGGTATTTTTAAATATAAATCTGTGGAAATGCCGAAATAAAAAGCTAACAATCATATATTTATCAGGAAAATAAAGAAAGTAGAAAAAAGTTTTGACAAAAACTCCACTTTTTATACAATAGCCCTGCTTTTGTACGAGATACATCATGCGGGTGTAGCTCAATGGCTAGAGTCCCTGCCTTCCAAGCAGACTGTTATGGGTTCGAGTCCCATCACCCGCTCCAATAAAACTACAAAAGCATTAAGCCGAAATCCTAGAACGATCCTTCTGGTTTTCGGCTTAATGTTTTCTCGGGTGCATAGCTCAGTTGGTTAGAGCGCGTCTCTGATAAGGACGAGGTCCGTGGTTCAACTCCACGTGCACCCACCATTGATATATTACAGCTTACTAATGAACAATTACGACTTTCGTTAATAATTTGTAATTCGGACATTAGTTTTTTAGTCTTTCGGGAACTGGCGCAATTGGCTAGCGCACACGCTTTGGGAGCGTGGGGTTGTGAGTTCGAGTCTCACGTTCCCGACCATTTTTAAGAGAGGAGGAATCGAAGTTTGTGCACCGCGCACACACTTTGGCAGACATGGGGCTCTCGAGTTCTTGATCTCACGTTCCCGACCATTTTGAAATAACAAGAATAATACATGACGCTATCGTCTAGTGGTTAGGACAACGGGTTTTCATCCCGTAAGCCGGAGTTCAATTCTCCGTAGCGTTACCAATATGGATCCAAATAATAAAAAGAGCATCTTCGGATGCTCTTTTTGCTGGCATATTCTCCTGTATATAGGGGGTCTCGCCTAGCTTCGTCGTACGACTTCCGCGTCTATGATATGGTTCCCGGACCGTTCTATGTCCCGATAGGTTTCGATGGCTTTCTGGGCGCTGCAAGAATGTTTCAGAGACTGGAGAAACTTCATGCATTCGAGAAAAACCTGTTCCACTATACTGCTACTGAACCCGAGTTCCGATAATTCCGGATTTCCTTTCCATTCGTCCCTGGTTCGCATCAATTGCTCTTTCACAGTAGCATACGCATCTCTTCCTTTCCATTGTACGAGAAAGAAACTTTCTCGTACAACCCGGGTGTTTTCCTGCAAGGAGGAGTCATTCTGGAGAATGCTCGAATACTGTTCGAGGGAAGCATTGAAAAGCTGTATCGTATGGTTTTTCAGATCATCCACGAAAAGTTCCGGTCCCGCTGCGACTGTCCCCATCATGAGTTCTTTTCGCATCTGCTGTTCTTTCCTGAGTGCGTTATCCGTTTCTTCCAGACGTCTTTCCAATTCTTGGTTTTTCGTCTCCAGTCAATTGTTTTTCCGAAACACCGGAAGCCAGGATGCTTGCATTTTCCGAAGCGTTTCCAGCTCTTTCTCTACCTTCTCCAAACGCTCCTTCTTCGCGGAAAGTTCGTGGAACAGTCATCGGCCCCGTTCCATGATCTGCTTGTTTTTCGTCACTAGCTCCTGCTCGCGGATCCGCAATCCCTCATTCGCCGTAGAGAGTGACTCCCGCTCTTCGGAGATCGCTCCGATACAGGACTGCAATCGGGCCTGTTCTTCGAGCAATCCGTCCCGTTCCGATTCCAAAAGCGTTTTCTCCCGAACAAGCTCGTTCCTGTTTGCCATAAACCTCCCTATAGCTCATTGGAGAGTCATATTCAGACCGGAAATCCGTTTCTCGAGCCGTTCCTTTTCCGTTCCATGATCCGCAAGCATCTGATGTTTTTCCTGATGGAGCTGCCTCACATTCCTGATGGCAGCATCTCACCCCTTGAGGATGAGGATCCGGAGGAGAGCATCGATGTTTTCCTGGGTTTTGGATCGTATGGATTCGATATGGGGCGACGGATTGGACATTCCTTTCTTCTCGCTCCGGATCATGATGGTTTCATAAAGTCTCCGGATTTTTTCCATCCCTTCAGATACCCCTTCAGAGAGCGAAGTCTGGATATCCGATACCATAGTCTCGAAAGTTTCGGATCCACGGGTATTCCGGACCAGGTCCTGCATCGATCCCTGGAATATACGGAGCAATTCCTGAGCAAGGGCATTTCTCGCTTCCGGAAGGCTCGTATCATACAATGCCCTCTCCGATCGATGGATCGAGAGGCACATCTCTTCTCCGATATTCTGGAGCTTGTATGCTTGTTCCTGAGAAAGATACATGAATGATACATCAGTGTTAGATATATTCAATATAGTGCTTTTTCAGATTTGTCAATGTTTTTATCCGAGGAGAGCGCTAATACTCGTAGCGACCGTTTCGGTTTCATCTCTCGTGGTTTTGATCCCTCCGCTCATATAGGATTCGAAATCCTTTTGCACGATATGGTCGTATTCGGGGGTTTCGAGTTTGCTCAGCTCTCGCCATGGGGGAACAGAAAACCCCCTATCTTTCAAATCGGTCATATAAGTCTGTTTCTCTATCTTTGTCTTCTCGTCCTTATCCTTATCCGCCCAATCAGCACCGACTCGCTGAAGAATAGTCTTATAGAAAGCTTTATGATGTTCTTTAAATCGTTCTCGTTGAAATGCTTTATTTTCCATTTCATTCTCGGTAAGTTTTAATTTTTTAATATTATCCAGAGACTGGAGATATCCTCACCACATAGTAACTGTTCCCTTGTCGTCCCCGATAGTTCCCGGTCATCGATCCACTCGTGCATTTTTCAGGTACATATCAGGATTCCAGGTATATCCGGAATGATTGTAATTATATACTCCTTCTCAGAGCTCATCTTTATTGAATTCTCCCATATTCTCGGTATCACCCCTATAGTTTTGCACATAGGAACCTAGTGTTTCCCTTATCTCCGGATCCGTATCATGTTGTGCCCGATACAGGATCTCCGGATCCTGGGAGATAAGAAGTTTCTTGTGAAGATCGGGACCGTACGTACCCCAGAAGCTTTTTATTGCCTTGATAGTTGCCCCGACATCTTTATTCCGCACTTTTTCTATACTCTCATATGCTGTTTTCATTGCCGGATTCCCTTCTGCAAGGATTTTTACCGTTTTCTGGAATGTGGCAAGTTTCTCGGGTGTGAAGAGTGCAGTAAGCGCCGGATATGGGTGACCTCCGCCATAGAACTCATTTTTGAGCGCATCGAGCTGACTTCCGTGGAGACGTGTGGAGATATTGGAAAGTGCTAGATAGATGGCTGGCTCATGCATCTTATGTGGTGCACCACCCTTGGACCATACTTTTTTCATAGCACCGATTCCGTTGGCATACTCTCCTCATTCGAATTTCTCGTATACCCAATTGAGCCGTCCATCGAGTGTCCCCCAAGTCCCTGCCTTGGTTTCTCCGGAATCCCCTTCAGCCTTGATCCCCTCAAGCCATCACTTCTGTACCTCGATCCAGAGCGACCAATCGACCTGATTCTGTGATCCAGCATATTGGAGGTAATTCTCTATCAAAAATTCCTCACGGAAAAGTATCCCTTTATCCTTACAGGCTTTGAGAGCTCGCTGAACATGGACATTATCTGGTCCATACTTTGTCCCGGAAATCCGTTGAAAATAGGCAAATGATCCCTCCAGTGGCTTGAGAGCCCCCACATAGAGAGTCCCATGCTTCTTGAGCATCGAAAGAACCGCCGCCTGAATCTCATAATCATGTGACCCCTTATTTTCAAGAATATGTTTTACTTCCTTTTGACGTTCTCATGATGGAAGTCCACTGAGTTCCTCCACCATCTTCTTCATAAGCTCTCTCGTACTGCCATGTACCTGACTTCGAAGCTCTCGCATCATAGCATCATCCCATCCGAGGAGTTTTTTACCGAGAGCGAGCTGGAACTTAGCCGAATGAAGTTTCGAACCGTGTTCGAGTTTATGTTTGACGAAATCAACAAGACTTTTCGCTCCTGTAAACATATCATGGAGACTCGGATTTCCCATATATTTCTTAAACCATCCAGAATGTTCGTGTATCTCCTGAGCATTTTTCTGCTCTGGAGCGGTGAGTGGTATATCAGGAATAATCGGCGTTGCATGAAATTCCATGAACTGGACATAAAGAGCATTCCATCATCCTCTGTAGCCCTTTACACCTGATTTGTATTTCTTTTCTTTCTCATCCCATTCCCCAGTAGTCCACCCAGTAAGCCCACTGGTATCTTTCGGATGAAGGGTGATTGTCTGCTTTTCTCCTCAAAACTGGAGAATTCCCGGGAAATTCTTATCGTCTTTTCTGTCCTCCGGAACGAAAATCCCTCTATCTTTATCGTAGATGATATTGGCGAATTCTTTCGCTTTCGGTGAACGGGCCTTAATCTCTTGCAGAAAATCCTCTGGACCTTGCAGCTTCGGGAGGCGCGTACCGTTTTGGGATTCGAAATTGTCGAAGAATGCCTGAAAACTTACGATTTCTTGAGAACCCCCATCCGATAGGGCGATAGTCGGATCTTCTCAATCGGCTGGATTTTCATTGATCGATTTTACCTGAAATACCCAGAAACCTTTCCCTCCCGGCTTCCCAATCTGCACGGAAGAACCCTTTTCCAGCCTGTGCCCCTTTCCCGGTTTATCGATAAGATCGAGAGCATTGTTGAGTTCCTGAAGAGAAGTCAGGTCGTTACGGAGGATCGTTTCCTTGATATCTCCATTTTCTACCTGGACATCGAGCATTTCCTGAGTCGCGATCTCCGGAAATCATTTTTTTCCCTTTGCTGCTTTTTCAAGGAGCGCAAAGATATTGCTATAATTCCGAGGCTGTTCCGGTGGATTATTTTTCCAGTTTTTATTGATCGATCCATCGCCCGTGAGGACATTCGTTACTGTCACCTGCTTCCCGCTTCATCCATTGCTCCGATTTCTTGCTGGATCGTCGTCTATTCACGTTATGGCAAAATGGAAATTCTGGAAAGTCCCATCCTGCTGCTTGATCTTTCCACGGACGTACGAACCCACCTTGAAATCCTCCGGATTCGGAATCCCGAGTCCTCGAAGTTTCTCTTGGAAGGATGAAAGGAGTTTATCTTCATCGTCAAGAGTAAGGCCGAGCGTATTCCCTTCTTCAGATTCTTCGATTATTTCCCGATTCGTTTGCTCGATCTGTTCGACGATCGCTCTTCTTCCTCACCCTTTCAGGAGCTTATCTAGATCCGTTTCCGGCAGGAGTTTCGTCGGGAGGATGATGTCATTCGGATCGATATCCCTGATGGCCTCTTCATCGATAGAGAAAGTCTTTCCGGTGAATTGTTTTTTTACGCATTCCCGAATATATTTATGGACTGCAGCTTCACTGATTATATCCAGATCCTGGAGCCTCTGAAGCGTGGTGGTTGGGAGGAAATATTTCACAAGGAGCTGTTTTTCTTCCTTTCCTTTGAAATATTCGGAAACCCCTTCTATGTCCTGTTCGCTCACACGATCGGAAGCAAGGAGACGCATGACACCCTGCTTTTGTTCTTCGGTCAGATTCACACCTTCTCTCTCGAATACCGCTTCGAATTGTTTCTGGAAATCCTGTTCCTTGGGTTGTTTTTCTTTATTTGGGAATAGCCTGTCGATAATAGCCTGCCTACTTGTACGATAGTTGAGGCCTTTGGTGAGATCCGAGAGCGAAAGCGACTCGATGTCCTTATTCAGTATCTTTTTCTGTGCAGGATTTATATCGAACTCCCGGACAAGGAGTCCAACAAGTGTCGTACGTTTGGATTCTATCGCTACACCGACACGTACGAGTTCTGAGTACATATACTCCTTCTCTATGCTATCGATCGCCTTTTTTATCTCGGGAGTACTCCCTTCCGCTTTTTTCTGGTAGTATTCCCGAAGCTCTTGGATGGTTCCGTTGCACTCGCTCCATTTCGCGTCATTGTAGAACGCTACTCACTTGTCTCCATTGAGTTTCGCATCGAGAAAATCCCGGACCAATTTCTTCGCGAGGTCTTTAGCATCCTGCTTTGATTGTTTCACCTGTTCCTTGCTATCAATATCTCACGGAATATTTACCATAGTAATCACTATAAACATATAAACTTCCTCCGAGTATATCCTATATTGCTCGAAAAATCAAAAAAAACGTTCTTCTGTAGATATTCTTCTTTTCTGGAAAAAATGGAAAAATCCCTAAACCCCATAAAAACTCCAAAAGTCAATCAAGAACTTTTGCAAAAAAAGGAAATATATGATGTAATAGCAGAAGAAATACAAAAACACGAAGAAACACATAACTACCTATTCATATATACGCTATGTTCCGATCCATCATTCTCTCCCGAATCTCCCGACTCGCTCTCCTGTCGGTTTTTTGTACCGGGCTTTTCATTACGAGCGGAGAACCTAGCGTGGATTCTGCCGGGATCCATATGGGAAGCGGGGGGATATATAATGTGGCAGTGGCAGAGACGAAAACAACAGAGACCACTACCCCTACAGGATCAGAGAAAACAGCATCAAAGAATACGATGGATGACACGATCAACGCATTCATCACCGGCATGAATCTCATAATAGGGATACTCACTGCTATCATCACCCCTCTCGTCATGCTCGCCGGATGGCTCCTGTCTCCCGACTGGACCTTCGGAGAGATCTTCGGACTCCGCCCGATACTCCACCAGCTCTGGATACTCATATCCAATGTCGTCTATGTCATATTCGGGTTCATGCTCGTGTTTGTCGCATTCGCCAATATATTCGGATGAGAGCACAGCAAGGCTTATGAGATGAAAACGATGCTCCCGAAGCTTGTAACCGGGATGCTCATGGTTCCCTTCACCTGGTTCATCGTGAGTGCCGTACTTTCGGTATCCAATGTGCTCACCGCATCGGTCATACAACTTCCTGTCGCAACCATACTCAACTCTGGTGGTGAGACAAAAGGGTTATTGACGGATCCTATTATACCGAAAGAAATCACTTTTGATAAAAATTCTTCTGGAACTGGTACGGTAGATAGCAATGGGAGAGCTCTGTCAGATGCGGAAAAGAACAAAGTGGATGCGAATGGCGAGTCTACAACAGCCTATACAAGGAACTGAAATTTTTATGCTTCCGATTGCGATGATGATGAAAATCAGTGTCTTTCTATCAAAGATTTTTTGACCAGTGGCGGATGAGGTGCATATAATCTCCTTTCTGTCTATGCCTATGGGATTTTCCGGATCCAGGAATACAAAGCCATCACAACAGAACAGAAAATCAGCAAGATGCTCGATATCGCTTACAAACTCTGATATGGTGTTGTATTTTTCGTCATATTCGGAATACTTATCATAGCGATTGTCTACGCACTCTTTTCTCGTGCCATGATGCTCTGGCTCTATGCGATGTTTTCACCGATTTTCGCTCTCATGTATGTTACAGGAAGCAAACATAAATCGCTGGAGAAATTTTCCATAAAGGAGTTCGTCTCTCTTGCGATGGTACCAGTTTATGTCTCAGCAGCCCTTGCATTTGGACTCATGTTTCTCGGGCTCGTCATGAGCGCGACCGGAACAGCGGAGAAAACCGGAAATGGGAAGCTGGAAGGTGACAGCGTGAAGATCGAAACAAAAAAAGATACAACGACGTTCCAATTCTGAACAGGGGACAAGGGCATTACTCTCAAAACCGTTGGACTTCTGGATCCGGAAGCGAAGAATGGAGCTTCTGGAGCACTTGATATAGGAAAGGGGATCATCGGGACTATCATCATGAATATTCTCGCTCTTGTCATCCTCTGGATGGCCGTCATGGCGGCACTCGGAGCGAATAAGATCACCGAAGCCGCAGTCAAACCGATCGCCGACATGGGAGGCAGTGTCGGTCAACTCATGAAGAGTGCTCCGCAATATATACCGATACCATGAATGAAGGGACAAAGTATTGCTTCAGCAACGCAGTGAGTGAGTAATATAACACAGTCTGTTCGAACAAATGCAAATACCAAGGCAAATGAATTTAGCAGGAGATTCACGGATGATGATTATGCTAAAAAGAGAGAGGATTGGAACAAAGTTCAATCTCATCAAATAGGACCTCGTAGCCTAAGCGACGATTCTTTTATAAAGGATCTCCGATCCGTGCTTGCTCAAAAAAGTGTGACATCCCTTGCCAATGACAGCATAGCAAGACTCGAAATGACGAAGTTAGCAGGAAAACTGGGAATAAAAGACAGAGAAGGAAAAGATATAACCGAAGCCATACTAGCTAGTCCAGAAGCAATGGCAAAACTTATAGCGGATATAAATGCGAATACCGCGGGGGGAAGAGCATTGTTATGACAAGCTGTCGGTCCCGAGGCATCTCAAGTCAACGTGGCATTAGGAGCCCTTAGAAGGGATTCATCAGAAATAACACCACCAACTCCTTCACCAGTAACCACGCCGATACAGATTACATTACCAGGAAATAATACAAGCACTAATCTTCAGGTTAATATCACTACGCCAGCAAGCTGAACTAACCATGCAAAGATTGATACCAATGAACTCAATAGATTGCTCGCTGCATTACAAGTAACCACACCGACACTTACTGCAGAACAATTAAAACAAGCACTTAGTGCAAAAAATATTGATGTTAATCCATAATCTCCCTTGACTCTCCAAGTCAAATATATTACACTCCCCCGAAAATATATAACCTCCTATCCACCCAAACAAAAACACATCTATGAAAGAATTCCATAACCTCATCAGCAATACCACGAGTCTGGTCGGCTATATCGCCGTCCTCATGTTCGGTGGGGCTTACCTTGGCGGGAACCAAAGTTTTGCGCTGGATCCGGCGGTCTTGAAAGGGAATATTATAGAAAGTAGAGATGCGATGGATCGCATCTCTACTGAGTCCAGATCGGTCATTATCACCATCGATGGCCGGCAGTATGAGGCCTGGATAGGCGCAGAGGTTGTCCGGAAACCGGAATTCACCTACTAGAAACAATAATCCCACGAGCCTGATCGGGCTCGTGGGATTATTGTTTCGTAAGAAGCTTCTCCTCTTATTTATAATCTCATGCTTTGATCTTATCGAATGACACGGGTTTGGCAAAATGGTATCCTTGGAAGAAATCCACCCCTAGACTCTGAAGGAGAAGGAATGTTTCTCCCGATTCTATATATTCGGCGGTAACGGTGGCTCCGATTTCTCTTGCATGGGATACAATACTTCGGATTGCGGCTATAGCGCTGTTTCTATAGACACTATTAGATGTATGGACAACGACTTCCTTATCTATCTTTATATTATCGGGATTGATGAGGATAATCTTTTTCAGATTGCTCTCCTTTTCTCCATAATCATCGATGGAAATCTTGTAGCCGAGGGATTTCAGTTCTTCTATTTTCTTTATATCATCCTCCCTGTCAAAAGGAACGGTTTCCAGGATTTCCAGGTTTATACGCTTCACGGTTTCTTTGGATTGATATTGGATCGATCTGAGATTCCTCATGATCCGGTCGTCATTCCAATCCTGCTCATGGATATTTATAGAAACCATCAGATCGGGATCGTCTTCCATATCGAAAATGATCTGACGAAGCATAGAAAGGGTAATGTCCGGCAACCATCCCTTTCCTGTCGCTATACCTATGAATCTATAAGGACCGATGAGCTCTTTTTTACCATCTTCTCCAAGGTGTTCGATCCTTGCGAGCGCCTCACACTTCTTAGCGGCAGGATTTTTCGGATCGTAGATGTATTGATAATGGGGAATAAGATTCGTGTGAATATTTCCAGAGTAGAGCGCTGCGGTAAGTATGTCGGTATTTTTCCGTGCTTCTTCTGGTGCTTTCTCATCCCCATTCGTGAAAACATACAGGTATTTCTCCCGTGCCCGTTTCGCTTCTGTAAGCGCTATATGTACATTTTTTATATGTTCTTCTTTTTGGCACAATACGATTCCTGCATGAAATTGGATATTTTTCCCATAATCTATATGGAATCCTTTCAGGAGAGCATCCATGAAATTACATACGGTAATATTCGCATCTTCTCCTAAAAGCGCTGCCAATTCAGAGAATTTACCGGATCCATAGACGAGACAGAAGGTTGTTTTGTCATACCTGTATATCGTGGTATCAGCTTTTGCATCCAAGTACGTTCCTACTTTTTTCATTATTTCTTCCCAATCATCTCTCCCTCCTTGTGTTGCAAGCATACTACTATGCCCGTCTACCTCAACAAGGATGACGGTCTTTTCCAGTCAAAGAATATCTTTGTTGAGTTTGTTTTCATTCGGCAATCCTGTCTCGGTATCGTAAAACGCCAGTTTCTCCAGCTCTCTCTTGGACTCCTGAAGGATAGCATTCTTTTTATTTATCGCGATCAAGTTTCAGAAGCGCTCTTGGATCAATGCGTAATGTTCTGAAAAGATCTTTTCAAAGATCTTTTCAGAGACGGACGGGTAGATAAAGGTAATGAAAATCCCTCAAGCAATAGATATATGCTTCTTCTGAAACCCTTTTTTGGACATGGTTTCCGGACATATTTCCGTTTTCGCTTCCATAGATTCTTCGACGGCCTTGCATGTGGCGTTATCTTTCCTTGTGATACAATTCTCACAATCCCCTATGATCGTAATGGTACAGAGATTATAGAAAATAACCTCTGCGATCTCTTTTCCGAAGAGATTATTGATTTGTTCCTGTGTCAGTACATCATCCTTCATATTCATGGAAGAGATGATCTTCCCTACTTTTGCTTCTATAGATACGATCGCTGATTGTCTATATTGCTCCATGGCTTCTTCAAATATATATGTCCCGCTTCTTTCCAGGTCTCCATTAGCATGCACCTGTTTCCCATATCGCTTCATCTCATCCATGCTTCCGAGCGTGATGTAAAAACTTCTTTCATCCTGAAAATTTTTGAGATTCTTGTCCGTCCCCGCAAGAGGAGTGCTAAGGTTTTTATAATGGAGAAAACATCTCTGTGCATATTCCCGGTATTTCTCGTCTCTACACTCGATATAGTACAACGCCAAAGAGAGGTACACCTTAGAGTAGCTGAGCACGGAATGGGAAATGTCTTTTTTCCGGATAAAGGAACGGATCCTTTCTATGATAGGAAGGAATGCAAGACGTTGCTCGGAAGTATGGAATCTCCGTATGATCTGGGCAGTAATTTTAATACCCATTTGCTCATGGAAGTAGTTGTTGATCTGCCTTTCATTATCCAAGAAGAAATTCATAATTCTCTCAAGAGAATCCTCTCTTATATCCGTATCATGAAGGATGAGATAATACAATGCTTCAATCTGAAATTCATTCTTTATGCCATGCAGATAAATATCTTCAAATATCTCCTCTGTGGTACCGAAATTTTGTTTTACTGCATAATTATAGATATCGATAAGTTTTTCGAGGCAAAGTGTCTTATCTTTGAGCTCTTCAGGGGAAAGATTTCCATTTATTTCTTTTATTTTCTCAAACCCTACGAGCATTAAAAGAGCCTCATTTGCGCCTTCAATTTTGGTACAGTATTCTTCCTTGCTTGGCTCTCATCAGAACTGAGATTTTCTTTGACGTGCAAGTCAGTCTCGAAGATTTTTTATCCCTTGAGCAACCTGCTTTTTTACTTCTGAAACAGTTTTTCCATCGATAGGAACCGCGTGTCAGAAATTCACTTGAACTTGACCGCAAAGATTATCCATCTTTTTTCACATGGGATGATTCTCGGTAAATTTTGAACCCATTTTTCCCAAAAGGGCATCGATATTTGTTCTTATGATCGAATCGAGATGGATAGATATCTGACGTTCTTCAAAATTTCCTGAATGTATCAGCGCAAGGACATTCATTGTTTCCACGATCCGTAACACACGGGATAGTGCGTTATTCGTAATATCTCGAGAAAAATCAGCACAATTCCACATTTTTTCACTCCCAAGAGCTTCGGATATATCAAGTATAGAAGCGAGTAAAAATGAATTGATCTCATGGAGTTGGTTGGATTGTATATCTTTCGTGAGATCGAAATCTTCCCCTATTCAAAGGAGGAAAAAGTGAAAGGCGATGATGTCGTATTGCTCAGCATACTGAATAGATTGTATAGGGCCATTTCTTTCTTTGATGTAAGAAAATACCCCTTCGCAAATCGGTAGATCATTTCGGAAGCTTCGCATGATTTTCTCTGGAATAGGACTACTCTTAGAGAAAAATGTATGTCTGAGAAAATCAAGAAAAGGGAAAAGGATTTCTTTGATATGTTCCGGTTTTTTAAAAAATTCACATATAGTAGCAGGATGCGTCTGTTCGAAAAATCAAATGAGATTTTGGAAATTTATTTCTTTTTTTCCATCAAGAGTCTCTTCCACAAAGGAACTAGTGGATAAAACAAGCCCAATGGACTCTTTTCATTCTCTTCACTCCTGATAGGATTGATGATGAGGAATGGGAAATATGTTTTCTCATGGCATAAGCCGTATTCTTACAAATTACGATCGGATGTGAGTGTATCTATAGTCAATAAAAAAGCAAAATATTTTCATAGAAAATTGCATTTTCCCATATATGATGGATTAATAAGATTGTGTCAAAAATATTTGACTTATAAAAAATGTGGTTTATACTATATTTAGTTTTTAGGAAACATCCCAAAAACAAAAACAAATATTTTTTAATCTTTTTGGCCTATGTCATTTGGTGGACAATAAAAAAATATGAAACTGCTCTCGTTATACGAAATAGAGCATGACTCTGTTTCCTCTGCTGGATACTATCATCCAGCTGAACCCTGCCGATAATTCGGCAGGGTTTTTTAAAAATCCGATTTTTAAAAAATGGAATTTCCATATACTATCGCAGTTCTTATTCTAGTTCCCTCGAACAAAAGGGGACATAAGCATTCCTAATCCCTTTGCTATGCAACGTTTTTCATTCCTCCATCTCCCGCTCGGAAAAGATATCAGTGTGGATGAACCTTCTTTTGTCCATCAGATTTCGCGGGTCCTTCGGTCGAAAATCGGGGAGTATATCATCCTCTTCAATGGCGATGGACGGGAATATATATACGCTATCCAATCCATCGCTAAAAAGGATATTGAACTGTCATTCGTAAGCGACCATGAAGGGGTAGGGGATCCGGAGGTATCTGTACGGCTCTACCAAGCTCTGCCCAATAAGTATGAAAAGATCGAATATATACTGCAGAAATGAGTGGAAGTCTGAATCCGGGAATTCATATTTTTCCGATCCGAGAGGAGCCAAAAGCTCGTAATTAATGACCGGAAAATAGAACGCTTCCACGAGATAGTGCGCGAGGCGACGGAGCAATGCTCAGGAAATCGGGTACCGACCATCGCCTTTCTGGAAAGCGGGATCCCTGTTCCGGAGGACGGATCATCGTATGTCCTTCACACCGAAGGACAGGAAAGCGAACATATGCGCGACATAGGTACGGATAGGGGATCCCTGCCGGTCAATATATTCGTCGGACCGGAAGGCGGATGGTCCCCCTGAGAGATATCCCGTTTCAAGCAGGAACACGTGCAATGCATCCATCTTGGAGGACGGATCCTACGTACCGAAACAGCCGGACCGGCGGTCGCCTTTTTTCTTATCCAGAAGTAGCATATTTTCCATCTTTTGCTTTTATTTTCAGAAGAAATCCATATAATCGGTGCGCAATGTGGTTCAATGGAATAGAAATCTTTTCCATTCCATTGAAAATAGACAATATATAATCCGTAATTTTTCAATATGTATACCAATTTTACCGAAGAATACAAAAACCTGATGCTCGAAACGGAAAACGTCGTTAAGGGAAAAGGGTTTTCCGAGATCCTTCCGGAGGATGTTTTTCTCCGTTCCTTAGAGATAAAAACGGGACCTATCTACGATCTCTACGCAAGTTCCGGAATCAATACGAAGATAGTCAACGAGGTTCTTTCGCGGCCTCCGTTCCATCTTTCCGATCCTGAAAGGATGGGGGCGTACACGGGACTTTCTTCCCGTCTTAAGGAGCTCATCGTGCTCAGTATGAAGATAGCTGCGGGAGCGGAGAAAAAGAAAGCAGGGGTGGAGGATTTTCTTCTCTCTCTTTTCCGTACCAATACAGAAACATGGTTCTATCAATTTTTCGATTTCATAGGGCTTTCGCCGAAAGATATAGAACAGGATCTGAAAAACCTCAATGTGTCGATTGCGAAAGGTGGAGATAGTGCGATTTTCGGGCCATTGGATAATATTCTCCATGCCATAGAAGAGGGACTTGCCGGCGGTTTCAATGAGGGAGAAATGGTTGATCCGTTTGCCGGAAACAAGAAGCCGGAATGAAAAAAGACCGATAGCCTTACTCCAGCTCTCGATTTTTTCGGTACCGACCTGACGGAGGAAGCGCATACTGGGGAAATCGATGCGATCATCGGACGGGACATGGAGATAGAACGGCTCATATCCGTTTTGAACCGGAAGACGAAAAATAATCCCTGTCTGGTCGGGGAACCCGGTGTCGGAAAAACTGCCGTGGTCGAAGGGTTGGCACTTCGGATCGCTCAGGGGAAAGTGCCTCTGGCGATGCAGAATAAACGGATCGTGAGTCTGGATCTTTCCGGGATGGTTGCGGGAACGAAATACCGTGGGGAATTCGAGGCTCGCCTCAAACAGATCATCGAAGAAGCTTCCAAGATGGAGAATGAAGTGGTGCTTTTCATCGATGAGATCCATACGATCATCGGGGCAGGTTCCGCCGAGGGAACGCTCGATGCTGCGAATATCCTCAAGCCTGCGATGGGGCGCGGAAAGGTATGTATCATCGGAGCGACCACGCTCAATGAATACCAGAAATACATCGAAAAGGATTCCGCGCTCGAACGTCGGTTCCAGAAGATAGATGTGGATGAACCCAAGGAAGAGGTCGCTATGGAAATCATTTCGGGACTCCGAAGTTCTTTCGAAGAATTCCATAATCTGATCATCGATGATGATGCGGTCGCGGATGCGGTTCGGCTCTCGGTTCGCTATATAACGGATCGATACCTCCCCGACAAGGCTATCGACTTGATCGATGAGGCATGCAGTGCGAAGAGCATGAAATACAACGGATCCGAATCGGAAGTGAAGGGGCTCAAACAGGAGATCGAGAAACTCCAGAAGGAAATCGAAGATTACGTCCTTTCCGGACAGTATCACAAGGCTATAAAAGTCAAGGAGAAACAGAATGATATCGAGAAGAAGATCCAGGAGAAAAAGGCGAAGAAGGTTATCCCGAGGGCGAAGCGTCTCCATATCACTTCCGACGACATCCAGAAAATCATAGAACGGATCACGGGAGTGCCGGCGAAAAATATCGCTGTCGAGGATATGAAGAAACTCCGGTCTCTGGAGAAGAATCTGCAGCGCCATATTATCGGTCAGGACGAGGCTATCTCATCCATCGTCAGCGCTATCAAACGGAATCGTGCAGGGATCAGTAATAGGAATCGCCCTATCGGAAGCTTCCTCTTTCTCTGACCGACGGGGGTCGGGAAAACAGAGCTCGTGAAACAGTTGGCACAGGAATTCTTCGGCGATGAGAAGGCTCTCATCAAACTCGATATGTCGGAGTACAATGAACGGGCTTCAGCATCCAAACTTATCGGGACGACCGCCGGGTATGTCGGATATGAGGAAGGGGGCATGCTCACAGAACGTGTCCGCAGGAAACCGTATTCCATAGTGCTTTTCGATGAGATCGAGAAGGGAAGTTTCGAGGTTTTCAATCTTCTCCTTCAGATCCTGGAAGATGGGACGCTCACTGATGGGAAGGGTCGGAAAATCAATTTCAAGAATACGATCGTCATCATGACTTCCAATATCGGAGGGGAAGAATTCACTTCCAAGGCTTCGCAGATCGGATTCGACGTATCATCCGATACGGAAGCGAAAATCATTCGGGATTATGGGAAAATCAAAGAAAAGATCACCGGAAGCTTGGATGAATATTTTTCTCCGGAGTTCCTGAACCGTATCGATCGGGTGGTGGTATTCAATCCATTGGACAAGGCTATTCTTAAAAAGATCATCGTCCTTCAATTGGATATCCTCAAGGAACGCCTCCTTGATCTGGATATTGTCTTGGAATACGACAACAAGGCAACCGCGCTTATCCTCAAAGAAACGTATGATCCGGAATTCGGAGCACGTCCGGTCAGACGTTATATACAAGATAAGATCGAGGATGCCATTGCCGATAATATCATTCAAGGCAAGAAATCCCATAGCATCATGGTGACTGCCGCGAAATGAAAGCTTCTCATAAAATAGGCAATAGAAATCCCCTCATTCCTGGAATGAGGGGATTTCTGCGAATACCGTAGCTTACTTCTTATTTACTGGAAAGCCAAGCCTTTCGTTTTTCTTCCGGAAGGCTTCCTCGACTTCCGCACGGGTGTATCAGATCAATCATCCGGAACCTGCCGGTTTTTTTTCGGGATGTATCGTATCCAAGGTTTCATGTTTCACCGGCCCACGAGAAATGAAATGATCTATCCATTCTGATGATGACATATGAATCGATTTATGGGGTAAAATTGGACTATATGTATTTATCGTAATTCGTCAAATGGAATTTCAAAAAACTTCCATATATTCTTTTGCTGTTTCCTTGAATATCTGTTATACTACAGGAAATATTTGGTATATCTTCCACCTGCATGCACCGTCATATTTTAGTTCTCATGGTTCTTCTGTTTCTCGCCCTTTTCCCGTCTTATGTTTTGGCGGAAGACGGGTATATCGGGGATGATCTATGAAACGATATCTATAAACGTATCGACGAGGGGACCTATAAACTCAAGAAACAACTCATAGAAAAGCGTCTCAAAGGGAGCGCTGACAGTATCAATGCATGGGTCGGGAAGGTATGTTCCACAAAGGAAGGGAAAAAGATCGATTGCTTCCGTTCCGGGGTAGATTTCACTTCCTCCGAATTGGATCAGATAGCGGGAGGCGGTCTTGGTGCCATATATACCCATATGGATCCGGACAGTATCGGGATGGATACGGAACTTTCCGTTCGGATACGGGGAATCATTCTGGAATACTATAAAGACTTGCAGGAAAATGTGTCATATGATCAAAAGAAACTTCAATCGGTCTGATCCATAGGGCTTTTTACCGATGGGAACCGGGATAATTCCAGCTATGATCTGATGGTGGATCTGGAAAATATCCACAATGTCATTTTCTCGAAAGATATCCCCTATAACGGAACCGATAATATGGGTGCTTTATCGGTAGCGAATCTTCTTGCTGGTGTCTATCCACATTCGCTTTTCCCAGCGAATCCTCTGGATAATCCTCTCATGGATCCGGAAAAAGATCCGGGAGTCTCGCTTATTTCTCGCGGTACATCGACCGGATTGACCCTCTCAGGACTTTCGGATAACGGATCATGATGTACGGCTTTAGGACAGGTTCCCGCAAATCTTGATCCAGACTTCTTACGGGATGCACAAGCGCAATTGCTCGTATGAACGAATCCGAATTCTTCTGTAGCCTTCAGCGACGACGGGAAACTTCCCGAATATTGGGCAAAGGTTGCGCAGAGCAATGGCGCTGGAGGATCAACCGGGCTTGCCGGTGCGGGAACCGATAAGTTTCCGTGTTCCGGAAAAGATTTCTTCTGTATCCTCGTGAGCATGATGAACTATACCCAGAATATCCTTGCTTGAGGCAAGGCTTCGACCATCGAACATATCCTCGATGAGAACCTGAAGATCGCCAATACATTTGCCCCATCGAGTTTCGTGCAGGCAAAGATGACAAAGATGTTTTTCGGGCTTTCCCTCACGAACCTCGATCTCCCATCGATGATCCATATAGGAGCGATCGTCTCCCGTTTGCCTCCGCCGATTTTGAATCTGAAGGCTGGAACGACAGGCGGAGAGGAAAATGCAAAAGATGCGGAAAGTACATGAGAAAAGGATGAATTCAATAAAATTCTCGTGGGAACTTTCGAGGAACAATGACTCGATTTTAAACGTCAGAATTCTCTCGAAAAGAATGAAGAATCCCTTATGGTCAATGATTGCACGTACCTCAATACCGATGCATGTTCGGATAAGCAAGCGGGTATTGGGGATACCCCCATGAAATCCGGATATGTGCAGACAAAGGAAATGGATCTCAAAAAGGGGTATGGGGATTCCTTCAATGACGACCTTTTCGAGCTTCACGATTTTACCCTTGCTTTCTCGAAAAGCATAGAAACCATCGCTTCTGTCATCAAGGCGATGCACGCGATACCACAGAAGTAAAACTTTTTTAAAATCCTATAAAAACCGTATGAAAAAATCCTCTACATTCCTGAATCGCATGATGGCAACGATTCTCCTTTCGGTTTTTTCCGTTGCCTCGGCATATGCCTCCGGTGGGGACTGCGCTATCGATGATGGAATGAGCAAAGAACTGACCGCATATATAAAAACAACGGAAAATCTCTTGTCCCGGATCGGGGAGGAAGCATCAAAGAAGCAGTGCAATACCAATACCGATGGCGGAAATAGCGCTTCGGTAAGCGTAGAAAAGGCTACGTCATCGGTCGTGGGTTCCATGAATGAGAGTATCGGTTTCTCTAACTTCTACACTTCCGGACGGTTCTATATAGATATCGCTCTCAAAACGGAGATCCCGAAGGGTATTACCCGGGATCATGAGCAACTCGGGAAAGAGGTAGGTTATATCAGTAATATGATCGATACCGTACATAGCCGATGTGCTGAAAATATCATACCGACATCGAATCTTTCGGAAGATCCGGCATACGATACTTCCGGGAAAACTCTGGGGAACATCCTTACGGAAATGCTGCAGAATCAGGTGAATATGATGAATTTCTACCGAAAAACGGTACTCGGGGATACGACGGATGATGCATATCGTTTCATTCTCGTGGGAAATCCGGTGGATTTCAAGTCGAAACTGCAAAAAAGCTATGGTCCAAGCGCATTCGAATCATGCACAAGGAAATCGGACTTTTTTAAAAACATAAAAGATGCTTTCGGGCGTATAACAACCCTTGGTTGAGGGATAGAAAAAGGTATGACGGAATGGGAAAGCGCTTGGAAACTCCTGAATTCCAACAGTTCCGACCGGGGGGCTGCAGAAACGGAGCGGAATGTTCTCAGAGTCGAGATGTCGGATCAAGGGATGAGCATAAAAGGCTCTCAGGTGGTTATGAATAATCTGGCAAAATACAATAGCCAGAATGCAAGCGAGGGGGTTTCCGGGTTCATAAGCTCGATAGGGGAGCGGGTGTATGCAAGTATCAACCAGTTCGAGAAGGCATACGACGGCATAAAGGCAATGCTTACGAAACCGCAGACCACGGACAAATGGGTGGAGAGGAATCAGGCTCTTACAACCTTAAAGATGGATATCAATAACGAGATAATAAAAGATTACATAGATACAAAAAATCTCATAGGTCCGGAAAATCTGAGTACCGATGAGACAGTCGGAAAACTCATAGATACCCATATACTCCTGGAGAGCACCAATAAATTCATTAAGCCATATATCAAGGTTTCGGAGCAGACGTGCGATCAACAGGATGCCGGAGCCGGAAATTGCCGATACTAAAAAACGATCCCGAGAACTCGGGGTCGTTTTTCGATTTCTTCTGTTTAATCCTCGTATCCGCCCTCACGGCTTCGTTCCAGATCATAGAATTTCATATACTTCTTCTCAAATTTGAGGTCGGCTCCTCCGACCGGTCCGTTACGGTTCTTTCGGACAAAGACATTGGTGATCCCTTTATTTTCGGTGAATTCATCGTAATAGTCCTCTCGGTAGATCATGAGAACGACATCGGCATCCTGTTCGATGGATCCGGATTCACGGAGATCCGAGAGGATCGGTTCCTTGCTCACACGGGATTCGACCGCACGGGAGAGCTGCGAGAGTGCCATGATCGGCACTCCGAGTTCACGGGCGAGCGATTTGATTCCACGGCTGATATCTGATATCTCCTGTACGCGATTCATCGGATTTCCCGCACTCATGAGCTGGAGGTAGTCGATAACGATGAAGTCGAGTCCGGATTCGATCTTGAGCCGACGAGCTTTGGATTTGATTTCCAGGAGATTTCCTCCTGGACTGTCATCGATGTAGATATTCGCTTTCGATAGGCGCTCGAGAGCATCTCCCATCCGCATGAATTCATCATCTTCAAGGAGTCCTTTATTGAGCTTCCAGCTATCCACTCCCATGGTGGCACAGATGAGACGATCGGTGAGTTGTTCCTTGCTCATCTCGAGCGAGAATACCGCGACGTTTTTCCCGGTTTCTCCGATCTGTTGCGCGATATTGAGGGCGAGAGCGGTCTTACCCATGGACGGACGTGCCGCGAGGATGACCATATCTCCTGGTTTGAACCCTCCGATCTTGCTGTCCAGGCTTTTGAATCCGGTATGGGTGATCCCATCGTTGGCGTGTTCGGGATTTTCATGGATCTCCGCGAATTCTTCGTATCGGAGATTGATGATATCCCGGATATGCACGAGCTTGTTCTGTATGAAGGTTTGAGTGACGGTAAAAAGGGATTGTTCCGCTTTTTCCAGAAGCTTATTGATATCGGATTCCTCGTCGTACCCCGCGAGAAGTATGTCATTTCCCGCTTTTATGAGCTTCCGGAGGATCCCCTTGTGCTTGACAATCTGGGCATACTGGTAGATATTGGCGCTCGTGAAAATAGACTCGGTGAGTTCTATGAGGTATGTGTTCCCTCCAATCTTTTCCAGATTCTGGCGGTCATCGAGGTGCTCGCGGACCGTGAGGATATCGATGGGTTTGTTGCGTGCGAAGAGATCCATCATGGCTTCGTAGATGAGACCATTGTTCGGATCGTAGAAATCCGCTTCCACGAGGAGTGCGGACACCTGAAACATCCCTTCTTTATCGAGCAGTATGGATCAGAGAACTCATCGTTCCGCTTCTATCGAATGTGGAGGGACTTTCATATGTTGAAATGTATTTAAGAAAATTGTATCTATGGCTTCATTACTATTCCTCGACTTTGAAATTATTTTCCATTTCCAATTCCAGTTCCACCTTTTTGATGAGTTCCTGTATTTTTCCATTATACGGGTCGATGGTGCGGATTTTCTTGAGGCTGTCAAGGGCGGAAGTCCGCTCTCCGAGATTGATGTGATTTATGGCCGTAAGATAGAGTATATCGATATTATGCGGATTTTTTTTCAGGAATGCATATGCGTACTCATTGGATTCCCCATGATATCCGAGCTGATGCCCGAGGTTCGCAAGCATATCCACCGTTTCGGTGCTGTGTTCATCGAGGGAGAGAAGTCTCTTATAGATTTCATAGGCTATCTCGTATTTCCCCTGTATGGAGAGTGCGAAACCGAGTTTCAGATAGAGTTCCGGGTCGGTATCGTTCATGAGGATGAGATCCTTGTAGATGAGTTCCGCTTTTTTGTAGTCCCGGTCTTTCTCGTAGAGGGAAGCGAGGAGACAATTCAGGTCCTTATTGAATTTCTCCATGGAGAGCCCTTCGATGATACGGGCTCGCGCTTCACTGAACTCCCCACGGGCGATCCGGGTCTTGATGGTTTTTATAAGTTCGCTGAGGTACTGTTTCTCGTCCCCTGAGAGCCCTTCTTTCGGCGCTTCCGCTTCTGTAGCGGAGGTTTCCTCATTTTCTTCGGATCCTGCCGACTTTTCTTCTGCCAGCGCTTTTTCTTCCTGTTCTTCTATGATCCGTTCAACCGTCTTTTTCTTTCAGAGAAAAGTCCGGAGTTTGAGGTACGAATGGAAGAGGCTATGGAGCATATGGAATGCTATGTAGACCAGATTGATGCCGAGAAAGGCGATCTCGTATTTTACGAAGGCACTGGAGAAGAATATATCCATGGAGGTGATATGGAGGATAGAATGACGGCATTATATGGATTTTTCAAATAATTCAAGCCTTATTTCCCTCCTTTCGGACAATCCGATCCAAAAACGCTATGAAACATTTTTACGAAATCCGGAGAACTTTTCATGAGTATGCCGATTTCCCGGTTCTCATCGAGGGAGTTGGTGCTGAAATTCTCGCTTCCGATGTAGCTATATGCTCCATCTACAAGTGCTGACTTCGCATGGATGATGGGTTTTTTGGAAGTCCGTACATCGATCCGTCTGCTTTTAAGGAGCGCTATGGCTTCCGTATTGGATGGTACTTTCATAGGATCTGCCATGCAGATGGCCACATGGATCCCGCTCGTTGCCTTTTCCGAAAGGATATCGAGAATATCTGTGTCCCCGAAATTCTCGGCATAGAGAAATATATCTTTTTTGGCGCTCTTTAAAAGGGTTTCGATTTTTCTTCGGCTATTCATGGGCGATATGACGAGATTATTCGTATCTTCCGATATTTCTTTCCCTTGGAAATCCGCGAGAAATATACTCTGGAGCGTTCGCATATCTGCCGGATCTTTGCCGATGGCATAGAACTCACGATTGGTGGTGAAACTCGAATGGCTCAGATTCCCGGTTGTTATGATATAAGTATCGTCAATCAAGAGAAGCTTCGTGTGGACAAAATTGTAGAGTTTGGAATTGTCATAAGTGACGGACACTCCGGTATTTTCAAGTGTTTTGAATGCCTTGCTGTTGATGCTCGTGGCTCCGAAAACATTTTTTTCGAGAACCACCCGTACGTCCACTCCCCGTTTTTTCGCATCCTGGAGGGCTCAGATGATTCTCTTTTCCGTGAGGATATATACTTCCACAAAAACCTGTTTTTCCGATCGATCAATCATGGACACGAGCCTGTCAAGCACTTTTTCGTCCGGTGTGGTGAGGATTTCAGCATTTCGTGGCTCGATTTTTTCGACAGAGAACGTCGCAAGATTTTGCTCGACGGATTTTTTGTGTTCCGTGAATCCTGTTTTTTGGTCGTGAAATTGCCAGTACTCGTTGGTGCAGGAAGAGAGGAAGAATAAGGGAACCAGAAAAATGGGCAGTGTTTTTTTGAGCATGGTTTTTTTGTACATTAGATGAACACTATTTTCCTTTCTGTTTTTGGGATGCCGAATGTCTGGAAACCTTCGTCGATACGTTTCTGGATAGCTTCCTTATGGTTCGAGAGCTCCATATTCACGATGGGTTTCCCGGTTTTTATCGTGATGCGGGTATTGGTGACCTTTACCGATTCAATATAGTGCACCAGCTCTCATTTCCCGAGTTTTTCCAGGCTATCGCGGACAGCGTTCCAGGCGAGCGAGGATACGATAGTAGGATTGCTGGTGTGGGATTTGAGATTGAGGTACATATGGTAAGGGTATTTTAAATGATTTCTATCTTCATGAATCTCCGTATCCCAAAGCAATCTGCGAAAAAAGAGAAATCCAGTTTCCTTTTGTTTCCGGCTACTATGAGAGCAAGCGATTCGAGTGTTCTTGTCGCCGTCTCTTCCTGATCTTCGCCCATCTCGGCAAGGATGAGGAGTTCTCCGGGTTGATGCTTTTCGAAGAAGACTGGTATCTGGATAAAGAGTTTTTCATAGAGTTCGAATCCTGTCTCGGTTCCGCCGAATAGAGCGATCCCCGGTTCATATCGGGTATCTTTGCTCATATTATCCCAGTCTCCGTTCCTGATATAAGGGAGATTAGTGACGATGAGGATATTTTTGTTTTGTAGAGACACGATTAATCGTGTCTCTACGGATTCATTGAGAAATACCCCTAATAGATCCGATTCCAGAAAAGTGATTTCCTTCCCCTGATTTCGGTTATTTCCCTCGGCTACTTTGAGGGCTTCGGAACTGAGATCGACCGCGAATACCTGTGGAATATCGACCACGGAGAGAATAGAAAGGGGGATGATTCCAGAACCTGTTCCGACATCTATCAGTGTGTCGAATACAATGTCTCTCGCTATCTTGATAGCCTCGCGGACAAGATCCTCTGTTTCGAAACGTGGAATGAGGACATGTTCGTTCACCTGGAACTTTTGGTAAAAAAATTCCACCCATCATCTGGTGTATTCTGGGGGGTAGTGCGAGTCCATAAAGTTTGTAAAGTTCTAATTCTCGAATGTTTTTCGGTTGAATATGAGCACGGCGAACGTAAGCATGACTGCGAGATAGAGCAGTGCATGAAGGATATTTATCGCAAAGAACGAAGGATGGAGCACGACCGGAGTTCCGATGATGGATTTGATATTGAGCGCCTCAAAGTTCGGGAATATGACCATTAGTATTTTACTGAAATAGAAAAGCATCCGGTTTCCAGAACGGATCGCCATATCGGTCATGGTCGTGACGGAATGGCTGATGATATAGACTCCCATAACGAGCAGTATGGAGAGAAGCGGGGAGATGAAAGTCGAGAAGAAGAGGATGATAGCGAAGAGGAGTAGGAGTTTCAGATAGATGAATCCGATCGATGCGAAAAGCAGGAAGGAAAGCGGGGTTTTTGCTACCACAAATACCACCGTCGATATGATGGACTGTATGAAGATGATGAAGAAAAGGATGGTAGCGAATCCGAGGAATTTTCCGAGGATGAAGTCTCACCGTGCTACCGGTTTGGAGAGGATCAAGTAGACGGTTTTTCCCTCGATTTCCCGGAAGAGGAGCTGACTCCCTATGAAGATGACCGAGATGATCCCGAATACTTCCACCATAGCGAGACCGAAGTCCACGACGATCTTGTCGGACTGTCCGAGCGAGAGGGTCGCAAGCACGAGCGAGAAACCGATGAGCGCGACCCCGAAGAATACGATCATATAGAGGATCTTGTTCCGGGCGAGTTCCCGGAAGGTATTAAGGGCAATGTTGAACATAGTACAGGAAAGAGTAGGAGTTAAATCGCTTTTTTGCGAAAAATTAAGGATTGCTCGGGAGATTTTCTCCTATGAAACCCTGTTGTCCATTCAGGAATTCCTTTATGGATTGGGATTTTTTTCATTCTAATTTTACTTGCGATAAAGTCAAGAGTCATTTGCCGCAAACGATTCAGATTTCACCTCAGTGCTGTATGACGGTTCCTGTGCTTCATATTATTTCAGCACCTTCTTTGTAGAAGCATTGCTCTATAATGAGTTTCTTTCCTTTATAGGTCGTATAAACTCCCGGCCATGGAGTGAGCCCTTGATAGAGATGGTAGAGTTCTTCCGCACTCTTCCGGAAATCGAGCGATCCCTCCTCTTTGGTGATTTTTTTGCAGTAGGTCGCTTCGTTTCTGTTTTGCACTCTTGGAGAGAGCTCCCCTCTATCGAGTCTCAGTATGGTTTCTGCGGTGAAATCTCCGGATACTTCCTCGAATTTCCGGAAAAGCGTTTCTGTCGTTTCGATTTCGTCTATCCTGATTTTCAGGATATCGATGATGTCGCCTTCGTCCATTTTCTCATCCATTACCATGATGGTAACCCCGGTTTCCGCCTCTCCGGCAATGAGTGCTGCTTGGATGGGTGAAGCTCCCCGGTACTTCGGGAGGATGGATCCGTGTATGTTTATCGGGTATCTTTTTGGAATCCCGAGAAGCTCTTTCGGAAGGATCTTTCCATAGGCGACGACCACGAAATAATCCGCATCATAGGATTGTATTGCTTCGAGAAATTCCGCATTGCCCCGAATGCGTGCAGGTTGGAGAATGGGGATGGAATGTTCGAGCGCGAGAGTTTTTACTTCATTCGGCGTTATGGTCTGATGCCGGCCGATGGGTTTATCTTCCCCGGTCACGACGAAAGATACCTCGAACTGAGAGTGGTCCAGAAAGTCCTGCAAGATTCTCGCGGATAGGTGGGGGGTTCAGAAAAAACCGATACGGATCAATGGAAGGGAAGATTAAAAGTTACAAGCGGAAAACCGGAGGGGTGTTATGGTTTTTTCTTTTTCGCCAATTTCCCTCCGACCCCTTTTTCCTTATCTTTTGAGAGGATATCTCCTATGATTATCTGGAGGATTGCAGTAAACGGTATGGCGAGGAGGATCCCGGTTATCCCGAAGATACTCGCCATCGCGGTCATCATAAGGAGTATCAGGAACGGAGAGAGATCGAGCGTTTTGCTCATGATCATGGGAACAAGGATATTGTTTTCCGCTTGTTGGATGATCGTATAGAGAACGATGATGGCGATAATGGGGGTGATTCCCATGCTTGCAACGATGGCAAGTGCTGGAAGGAGTGCGAGAAACGGACCGATATAAGGGATGAATTCCATGAGTCCTGCGATAAGAGCAAGCGTGAAGATATTCTCCACTTGTATCCCGAAAATCCGGAGACTCCAAAGTCAGAGGAGCGTGAGCGCGAAGATAGATGTGCAAAGGATCAATTGTCCTTTGATCCAGGAGCTTAGAACCTGTAAAAAAGAATCCTCTCGGGATAGGAGATATTTCGTGATGTCCTTAGGAAGGGTCCGGTACAGAAAATCCTTGATGGAATGACGCTCCAGGGTCATGAAAAAGGTGAAAACAATAATCATTATCCCTTGAAAAATCCCGCCGGAAAGCGAAGAGATGAGAGAGGTGGAGCTTTGCAAGAGGTTATTTGAAACCGATGCCATCACCGAGGAAATGGTCGATACATTGCTCCGCATCCACTCGAAGAGTGTCCCGAAATCCACGGTTTGTATATAGGATTTCAGAAACGAGGGGAATCAGAGCGCATTCACACCACCTGACTTATAGAGGGTTTCCCATGTATTGAAAGAATCACCTACATAAGAGAAGAGGATCGCTATCTGCTCTATAAATATCGGGATAATCGCAAAGAGGGCGATGAAGAAAAAAAGAAGGATTCACAAAAATATGAAGATGATCCCGAGCCAATCAGGAATCTTTTTCTTGTTCATGGCCGTGAGCGGAGACGAAAAAAGAATCGTCAGGAATCCGGAGAAGAAGACGATGACGAGAACGGAAGAGAGGAGCGAGAGGGTGTAGATACTTCAAGCAAAAACCAGGAGTATGAGGATTTTCTGGCTGAAAATCCGGAGCGGAGAAACGGATGTCGTTGTTTCCATAAAAAGGGAAATGAAAAAATATCTTTACTTCAGGAGTATGAGCTCGAACTTGATGAGCATATATGCAAGATATACATTGCTCGCTTTCCGTTCGAGGGTTTTGTCGGCCGACTGGGATGCCCGCATCTTATACAGGATAGTTTCCAATTTCTGGAGAATATTCTCGGTGAGTTTGTCTGCATCCGTCTTGTTCATGGTTGAGATCTTCGCTTTGTAGCGCCCTATGACGGTCATTATCTGATTTTGCAGACCGGCATCGAGCCGATATTGTATATCTTCACGAAACAGCTGATCGTTTTTAGAGAGGCTTTCAGCGTTCGTTGCCGAGAATGGAAGAAAGAGGGATAGTGCAAGCGATAAGCCTATGGTAAGCATTTTTCGCATAAAATCTATATTAGAGGATAAAGCATAGCTCCATTATATAGCCTTTCTTATTTTATCAAGTTAATATTTTCCGTATTCTCCATCTTTATGTAAAACTATGAAAAATCTTTTGCAAAGAGAAACATTTTGTATATACTGTAAATGTATTATATAACTTTCCTATAAGTTTCAAGATATATCTTTTCTCGCTTCCTGTGGGACTCGCTATGGAGGATGCTCAAACACAGTCCTCGGTAGCGCTCGAAAAATATATCTTAAAACTGTATCACTCTGATACTCTTATCTTACTTATCTTTCCTTGTATGAAACGTCTTGATTCCCAGCAAAAAAAGATTCTCGATTTCCTTGAATTCGGAGCGGATGAAGCCTATACCCTCATGGACATAGGGGAAAACGTCGGTATCGACCATCCGCAGAAGGTCCAGAACAAGATTAATCAACTGGAGAATGCCGGCTATCTTGCCAGAACGTCTTCCGGCATATATCGTGTCCTCAAACACTACGAGGAGGGGAATCAGCTCCATATCCCATTCTTCGGGTTCGCTCAGTGCGGTCATGCGGGTAAGACGATCCTTGAGGACGAATACCCTCGAAAGAGGATTCCTGTCCCTCAGGAGTACATCGATTCGTACGATGCTGCGAACTACTTCATCACCAAGGCGAAAGGGGATTCCATGGAACCGTTCATCCATTCGGGGGATCTCGTCCTTATCAAGATCCAATCCGGGTATCAGGCCGAGGATATGGTCCTCGTCGTCCAGAACCAGCAACCTAAGATCAAACGCATCAAAGCGGTTGGAGGACAACGGTTCCTTCTCTCACTCAACAAAGAACATAAGGATCTGGAATTGACTCCTTTCGACGAGACCCATATCGTAGGGGTGGTGAAAAAGGTTTTGGAGGAGGACGTGGAGGAATAGGGCCTATAGATCGCTTTGTGGAGCGGATCGTTTCGTATTGGTCTTGGACGAAAGCTTTACTGGTGCAGAATGGATATTCCCGACATCTCCGATAACAAGGAGACTTCCGGAAACCGAGCTGAAATTCGGATTCCGTCAGATAAGTCCCATGGCGGTAGATTTGATGGAGTTCGTCTGTCCTTTTATGATGGTATCGTATCCGGCATCGAGCGCTCCGGAATATTCGAGGAACCGGTTGACGGTCTTCGGGATCCTGAGACATCCTTGAGAAGCACGGGATCAGAATCTCTTCTCAAGCATCGGGTCGGTTGAATGGATCATGAACCGGATTTCCATGTCGCTCCCATCCCAAGCCCGTTTGGTTACCATGGGCCCCACGTCATAGACACGATTGCCTTTTTCTCAGTATCCGCGGATTCCCTTTTTATTTTTGGTTCCTTCTGCTCGGTATCCTATGATGCCGGTAACGGCCGGATCGGTGGTATATACTCCTGTTCCGGTAGCGAATTTTGTTTCTTTTGCCGATTTTCGTGGTTTTGGATCAGGATATCCGCTCGATACTTTCGAGGCCCCGATAAAATCATATTTCCGCCCCTTCCCTTTCGTCCCTTCCAGTAGCCAGATGGATAGTTTCTGGCCATTTTCAGAGACATCGGCATACAGAAGGACTTGCGCCCTTGTAAGATCGCATCCTTTGGAAGAGCGGCAATATCCGGAAAGTTGCCTATCCATATCCCATCGGTAGTATTCGAGCTCATTGTCCGAAGGGGTATACTTTGCGGAATCTTTATTAGTGAGGCTTGCAAAAAGCGACCGAAGTTCCGATGTGTAGCATTCGTTTCTGGTCGCGATGGAGGCACAGATTCGTTCGATCCGGTCAATCGTCTTATTTCTCGTATCGAGAATTTTTGCTACTGGATCAGATGCATGAGCCGTACTTATCCCGACCGAAAAAATCGCTGCGCTCAGGAAACGGGTAGTGGTATTTTTCGAGTGGTCCATAGGAATATGATTCTGAAAAATGGTAGGATGTTTTTTATTATATCCATAAGAACAAAAAAAGAAACCATAATGATGAAGATTCATTATGGTTTCTGATCGTTGCGACGAAACTCCCTGTGTTGATTATTGGGTAAGTATTCTAGTATATCCACGAGCATTTCCGTGTTGACCTTGTTTGTTTTCTCCGTGTCCTATTCATTGATTCTTATTCGATGATGCGGATATTGTGGGAAGTTTTACACCCTCTTTTGTGAGCCTGTCGGCGAGCTTATATTGAAGAGATCATCGACTGGAGAGCTCGGTATCGGAAAGATATTTCGAGGTGTCGATCATTGAGTCATACCCATCACGAGACAGTTCTTGTGAGAATCCACGGAGATGATTATAGGAAGCTCCTCCGATATTGAGAAACACTGCCTTAAGATCATCGTTATCGGTATTTTTGATAGTGTTCGCAATGTCGTCGATATCGAGCATTTCGATCTTGAGTCCGACTTCCAACGCCTGTTTTACTCATTTTTCCCCTTCGGATTTCAACGTATCGAATGTACTCTGGAGCGTTCCGTATCCGGTCGGGATAGGGAGAGAATATCGATCCAAGAGTGTTTTGACCGCATCCATATGCTGTTGCTCGGAAGTGGCGATTCTCTGGAAAGTCTCGATTCCGTAAAGGGAATAGAAGTAATTGTATATATCACGCGCGACCATTTCTTCGCTGTATCCATAGGAAAGTGCGAGTTTCTCCGACTCGGAGAGAGGAGAAACGGGAATGCTTGCGAGCAATCCTGAGTGCGATTGGATAGAGCTTGAATAATAGTGGATTGCTTGCGTATTTCTGTTATTCATCAGAGTTCAGGATCCATTGTATCCTGTAGCGAATGCTATAATGCTTGTGGTGAGAAGAAGTCATCCGACTACTATGCCAGAAGCGATAAGGAGAGATTTTTTCATAGAGTGAAAAGTTACGAAATAGAAGTTCGAGGAAAAGATGTTCCGTCTCCTCGAATATTGATACGTAACCCTCCCGGAATTTTATTCAAAAAATTGAAAGAATCTTTTCTTTCCCCCTTGTCCGAACCATGGGAAAATACGATCCGCTTCAAAAGAATCGCCCGATCTGATCGTACCGAAAATCCTAACTTTTTCCCCTGTCTCTATTTTTGTCATTTCACTATGAAAGGATCTGTTTGTATATATTTTCCAGATTTTCCCGTCCAGACTCCGTAAGAGGATGCTGTCCGTGTCGCGAGATTGAATCGTTCCGGCGATCCGTCCATTTTCCGGTTCGTTCCATGAGGATAGCCGATAGATCGTATCGGAAAGGAACGGGATATTTTCCGCAAGATAGGCATGCATGAGAGGCCCGACTCCGAGGAACCGGAAAATTCCGACTCCGAGGAGAATCATTCCCAAGAAAATCAGAAAATTCCTAAGCATCGAGTACTGGTATCCTTTCGTAGTTTTGCGGAAGGAGAATACTCCGATGAGTATAAAAAACAGAAAGAGCACACCCCAAAAGAGACTCGGGAGCAAAGATGGGGTCAATCCGTTATTATGGTACCACCCCAGACGAAAGAGATCCGTCGCGTCACTCAGGAGAAAGAGTCCGAAAAATATGGCAATAAAGAGGACGAATACGATGATGCATCAGAGGATGATACGCGCCACCTGAAAATATATCCTCGGAATGGGGCGTATATGGTCTTTCTTGATCCGGGAAAGGATGCTGTTTTTTGTGGTTGATTTCATAGGAAAGCTAATTAGTGATTACAATGAAATTTTTCAAGGAGGGTTCGGAGTTGTTTTTTGGCACGATTGACAATCGTGCTGGCGGTCCCCAGGGGGATTCTCAGTATATCAGAAATCTCTTCATAGGAGTATCCTTCGATGTATCGGAGCAATATCGCTTCACGGTATTCGTTTGAGAGATGGGAAATCGCATTCTGAACACAATCTTTCGTGTCTTTTTTCAAGAGATCCTTCTCGGGGGAATTTCCATCCGTGATAGATTGAATGATAGCATAATAGCCATCATCATCGATAGATATATTTCACATGCTCTTCTTGTTTTTCCGAAATTCATCCACTGTCGTATTGTGAGCGATCCTATATATCCAGCTCGAGAAACTCCATTGTTCATCGTACTCATTGATATGCCTATATACTCTGAGAAACACCTCCTGCAAGATATTTTCGGCATCCTCGTAGGAATACCCCGAAATACCCATGATATAGCGGATGAGCTTTCCTTCATATGCATCGATGATTTTCCCGAAAGCATCGGGATTTCGGTTGATCTCCTGTATGAGCGTGCGTATATCCATAAATGAGAATGTGATAAAAATCCCTGTTATTATACAGGGATACGGAAAATCCGAGAATTTTTATTCAAAAAAAGCAAACCCTCGCTCGTTCTTGGTGATAGTTCATATTTTCATATGATGATACCATTTTTGGAAGAATTTTTAGTTATTTATTCTATAAAAGTTATAAATAATTTGATTTCATTTAAAAAAATCATATAATATTTGGTATTATTAATACCACTTGTTTGAACATTATGTTTAATCGATCAATACTAAAAAATATCCAAGAGCACCTCTTCCGTGGCGACGTTATTATGCTCATTGGACCTCGACAGGTAGGGAAAACAACGCTTGTGGAAACGCTCGTTTCTGAGGTTTCTACATCCGAAGTTATCAGGTTCAATGGGGACTATCCGGCAGATCGTAGATATCTCCAGATTGATTCATCCACTCAGGCTGATCTGATTTTTTCATCGTATCGATACATTATTATCGATGAAGCACAAAAAGTTCCAGATATTGGTAATATCCTCAAGATTCTCGCGGATAGATACAAATCTACAAAACAAGTGATCGTGACGGGATCAAGTACACTCGGTCTCCTTGATCAGACCTCCGAACCTCTCACGGGACGGAAGCAGGTATACAATCTCTATCCGATCGCATTTGAAGAAATCGTTTCCACTTTCGGAATTCGCGACGCGGAAACACTTCTCGAATCAGTACTTACTTATGGATCCTATCCACAGGTCCTTTCTTTTCCAGATGCCGAATCAAAAATCCGAAAACTTCAAGATCTTGTTTCAGGGCAGCTCTATCGAGACATTTTAGAATTTCAGGAAATAAAGAATCCTGACGTACTGTCAAAACTTCTTGAAATGCTCGCACTCCAAATTGGATCGGAGATATCGTATCATTCACTCGCTCGGGAATTAGGAATCAGTCAGCAAACGGTGGAAAAATATATTGATCTTTTGGAAAAAAGCTTCGTCATCTTTCGTCTTCGTCCCTATATGACGAATAAGAAAAAGGAAATTACCAAAATGAAAAAAATTTATTTCTTCGATCTCGGTATCCGCAATGCGCTTCTCAGGAATTTTAATCCACTATCACTCCGAAGCGACACGGGGGCACTCTGGGAAAACTATTTTATTCTCGAACGGAGAAAGATTATCTCCTACCATGAACTCGGTTTTGAACAACGTTTCTGGCGTACGAAAGCTCAGGAAGAAGTTGATTATCTTGAGGTAGGAGCAAAGATCGAGAACGTTTTCGAATGCAGATGGAAAGATCAGAAATACCGGGCACCAAAAGCATTTACAGGAGAATATCCTGATACTGAGGTTCAATTGGTACATTCGGGGAATTACAAGAATTTTCTTGTTTTCACCAAGAAATAAAAAAATAACCACTGTTCCTAGGAATAGGGGATTATCCAACTCCGCCAAAGATTTTTACCTCCCCGGCACCACGGAAACCAAAATTCAGTCTCCGTATCCCAAAGCCACTTCACGAAAAAACCGCCTTTCATATGAAGGGCGGTTTTTGTGTTTTCGGAAGAAATCCGAAAAGTTCGATTTTTCTAAAATTGGTGGGATGGGCGGGCTCTTTCTGTTCAATGTCGCACCGACTGTCGTCGGATGCTCGTTTCACAGAACGCGCTCGACCGAAAGCCAAATTCTATTGGCTTTCTCTTTTTTTCGTTCCACTCCGAAAATGTCTCACGTTCGAGCCCATTCCTGCAAATTCCACATAAAAATCAAAAGACCCACACTTTCGTGTGAGTCTTTTTGGATTTTCATGGTGGGTCCGCCAAGACCAGCCAGTAAAAACCTACTCATTTGTTTTAGCTTTAAAAGAAGGAAACTCGGGAAGGCGAAAGTGAAGTCAAAACTGTAATTTTTAGCTTAACCCTCTCATTTTTTAATCTGTATTTAATTTTCGAGCCATTGCACATAAAGGAAATAAAAAATCCCCCCTAAAAAAAAGGGGGGGGTGGTGCAAGTAACCTTGCAGTTACTTCTTGCAGCAGTCGCCAGTAGTCACTCGTGTGCGGATTATGCCGCGTTGTTGATCACGAATGACACTGTCGACTTGTGCCATGGTTTTGCCACGTTCCATTGGAGCGATTTTGGCAGGGGTTTGTGTTTGTGTTTTCACGATTTTTCCTTCACAAAGATTTGTTGCGAAATAGGGGAGTAGGTTTGTACCTGTTCCGGTTTTGTTTGAAGTAATATTTGTATTTATCTGGTTTTTGTAACTCCTTTCGTTAAAAAGTTCGGATTTATTCTATCCATTTTTAATAAATTGCAAGACTCTTTGAACAATATCAACCTCATGAAGCTTATGTTCTGGGCAAACTACGTCATTTTGTTTGAGGTTGTTAAGTCCACAGCTTTTACTGAAGCAATTAAGAGCAAAGAAACACTCTTGGCACTTTTCATGCTTGAAGAGAGAGTCTTCAGTCCAAAAATCCCACTTATCCGATCTGTGAATAATCCCATCCGTATCGATATACCCAGTTTTGTTTATTGAACCGTTTACAGCAAGTGTACATTTTTCGATAGGCATTCCACCATTCAATGCTTCACTTATCGGATAAGCAATGATGTTATTCGGTTTGCTGGAGTAACAGTGATTTGAGCCAGGACCACTAAATAGTACCATGGGGACGGTATTAAGTCCCATTGATTCCAGTTCGTGCTCCATTTCTGTCTGCAATTGAGTTCCTTCATCTTCTGTGCAGTACAGTTCCCCATCATGTGCCTCTTCTTTCCAATTACTAATCATCTGAACCATGAAAATGAAACGATCATCATCGCCAAAATCACTTTTTAATTGATCAAAGAACTTTTTTCGACTTTCCGTGGAAGCGGAGGATCGATTAAAATTCATACGTATGGTGATTGAGAAAAAATACTCCTCTTTTGGTAGGTGAGAAATGGAGACGAGATTTTGGTATATCCTTTCAAATGTTGGCTTACCGTTAACAAGGGGGCGATATTTATTATGGAACTCTTCAGTTCCATCGAGCGTAATCTGGTATGTAGTAATCCGAAGATTCAACAATTCCAGAAAAAGCTTTCTGTCAAGAAGAAAACCATTGGTAGTCATAGATGACGAGAGAAATGTGAATTTTCCAGAGTCAGCAAGCTCAATCATTTTGGAGTTGAATTTCTTTATGAATTTTGCGTTCAACAAAGGTTCACCACCAAAATAATCAACCCTGAAAGTTCGAGGATTCCATTTACTGATAAATTTCTCAAGTATCCCGAGTTCAGATTCCCCCATACGAGAACGCTTATTGTGATCCTCATGACAGTAAACACAGGAAAAATTACATTGCTGATCCGCTGGCATGAGCACGAGGTTGAGGTTTTCCAAATTTCTGGATTCCTCATAGAGTACTCGAGCATCTTTTCGTGATTCATCCTGAGATATCACAAGAAATTTATTGGCAACAAGATACTCAAAATCACCAGAATCTCCATTTACTTTAAACGGAGCAATTCTTTTATTTCCTCCAGTTTGAACAAAAACGTATATTGGGTGATTCGAGTCAGTGATCCTGACATTTTCAGAATTGAGCCAGTTATACATAATCAAGGCTCCATCCTGGTCAAAAAAACGAGTAACAAGAAAAGAAATTGTGTAGTCTTTCATTTTATTTCTCCTAAGCATAGAATGTTAATGATCATTATTGAAATATATTTTATTATATTGTCAATGTTCAAAATTGAGTATATCCAACTAAAAAATTTGTCAATATCATTTTTTTTTGTAATATGAATGGGATAAAAGCTCCTTTACTTAAACTTTCTATAAATACCTATGAATATAACAATCTTCCCTGCAAATCCATCAGACGCTATCTTTATATCTGAGATCAATTCACAAACATGGTTCGATACATACAAGAGCGAGGAATATTGAATCACTGAGGAATTAGTGAAAAGTTTTCCAGAAGATAATGAGTGAACAACTGCTTTTATAAAGCGAAAAGAGAAAGAGATTTCTGATAATTTATGAAGTTATTTTCTTGTCAGAGATGATGAGAAGGTTATTTGATATGCTAATTGAAAAATTTATCCAACAAAGCCTTTTAATGAACTTTCTGGAATATATCTTTTGCCAGAATATCAAAGGCAATGAATATGAACACAATTAGCCGAGATGGTTCTTAATTATCTATGAAAAGAAAAAGACGTTATTGTTGAGGTGGTATGATATAATCAAAGAGCTATCAATTTCTATAAAAAACTTTGATTTGTCTTTGTGCAGGAATTAGAAAAGTTCGAAATTACTGATGGAATTTGGGTTCCTGAGGTTCGGATGCTAAAAAAAATATCTAGGGATTAAGTTTAATTGTTTAATATAAATTTTGGAATAAAACCTGAATATTCATTAAAATTTACACTAAAAAATCCCTCTTTATAAGCAGATTTATCGCTTAATAGAGGGATTTTATGTGTTTACAAATTTAACATGGTGGGATGGGCGGGGCTCTTTCTGTTCAATGTCGCACCGACTGTCGTCGGATGCTCGTTTCACAGAACGCGCTCGACCGAAAGCCAAATTCTATTGGCTTTCTCTTTTTTTCGTTCCACTCCGAAAATGTCTCACGTTCGAGCCCATTCCTGCAAATTCCACATAAAAATCAAAAGACCCACACTTTCGTGTGAGTCTTTTTGGATTTTCATGGTGGGATGGGCGGGGCTCGAACCCGCGACCTTGGCCTTAAAAGGGCCCTGCTCTACCTACTGAGCTACCATCCCATATCGGGAAACGTGGGCGTATAGTATAGAAAAACTTCATTTTGTCCAATCTTTTTTGGAAATTTTCGCTTTTCTCCTTTGAGTTTCACTTTTTTCCCCTATAATCGGCAAAAATTTGCCTGTAATCCGTAATCTGCAATTATTTCATGCCTCCTATTATCGCTTTTGACCTCGAAACCACTGGACTGGACCCGAAAAATGACGCCATCATCGAGATCGCGCTGGTGAAGTTCGACGAGACGGGGATACTGGATCGGTACACGACGCTCATCAATCCCGGTTTCTCGCTTCCGCCTGAGGCGGTGAATATCACCGGGATCACTGATGAGGACCTGGAAAGTGCCCCTTTTTTCTCGGATATCCGGCCGAAATTGCTGGAGTTCCTTGCGGACGGGAGTCCGCTTCTCGGGCATAATGTGGATTTCGATCTCTCTTTTTTCCGGGAATATGGGGTGGATATCGGTTCCCGTCCGCTTCTGGATACGTTCCGTATCGCGGAAATCCTCTTTTTCGATGCCAAGAGCCTGAATCTCGGAAGTCTTCTGGAGAGTTTCGGAAAGTCCTTCGAGAGCGCGCATCGGGCGCTCGCTGATACCGAAGCGACGGTGGTGCTTTATGAACATTGCATCGAGCACATGAAGAGGCTCACGGAAGAAAAAAGCATGGTGCTTTCCTATCTCGCCACAGTCATTTCTGAGGAGAGCGCTCTTTCCTATGTACTCAGATCTGCGGGTTTTCCTCGGAAATCGGTGTCTTCGGACGACGTCCGGAAACTGGTCCTTTCCCGTCGGAGAGCCATTCCGGAACTTGCATTTTTCCATGACTCGAGCCTGGATATCTCATGGAAAGATATTCTCAGGAAATGAGGAAACATCGAACTCGAAGAACGTATCGAGCAAGGAAAGATGCTCGATCTCACGACCCAAGCGTTCAACGAGAAGGAACTCCTGCTCATCGAAGCGCCGACAGGGGTAGGGAAGACCTTCGCATACGGGATCCCCTCCATCATCACCTCGATCCGGACTGGAAAGCCGGTGTATATCTCCACCAATACCAAGACGCTTCAGGATCAGATCTTCGAGAAAGATATCCCTGCGATGCGTGAGCTTTGCAAAGCTCAAGGAATAGAGGATTTTTCTGTGACCAAGGTAAAAGGACGTTCTAATTATCTGAGTCTTTTTCTCTTTTTCGAGTACCTCGAATCCGATATCCGGGAAGAGATCGAATATACGGTCGTTGCAAAATTGCTCTTTTGGCTCCAGAAAACCGAATATGGAGAATTGGACGAGCTTTCCTGGTACGGGCAAGAATATTCCATTATCGATAAGCTCCGGTCCAATGATCGGCGCGTCCTCATCCCGGAAAATCCGTACCGGAAAGAAGAATTCCTCTATCGGGTCCGTCAAGACGCGAAAACCGCCAATATCATCATCATCAACCATGCGCTCCTCCTTTCGGAGACGACCGAGGAAACGCCTTCCAAGATCCTTCCGGATATCAAACTTCTGGTGATCGACGAGGCACATAATCTGGAGGCCGTTGCGACCGACGCACTCCGATATTCGACCACCCTTTCCGATATCGAGACGGCGCTTGCAAGCATCGATCTCATTATCAAGCGGCAGAAAAACAAGCCTGCTACCGAACCCTTTCTCTTCCCGGAATTCCGGGAAGTGAGCGAATCCATCGTCCTTAATTTCGGGATGGTATTCGACACGCTCTATCGCTATCTGGCCTTTCGGGTGCCACAATCTCAGGATAACAAGTACAATCAAACCCTTCTGGAACCGAATTTCTTCAAGCAGGAAGGGGTTATGGGGATCCATCGTATCCTCGATGCCCTTGCAGATCGCATCCACGAACTCATCACCCATCTCTATGGGGCGCCGGAAGCGCTCTACGTCCAGATGGATCGGCCGATCGCGACTTTGGAGGGGGGACTCCGGGTGCTTCAGTCCATCTGTCGTGAAGAAGAGAAGGATTTCATCAAGGTCATCACCATGAAAAACGGGGAAGTGGATACGTCCATCACTCCGCTCCATGTCGGGAAAGTGCTCGATGCCCGACTCTATCATTCCCTCGATGCCTGTATCGCGACCTCTGCGACCCTCTCGGTCCATGGGGATTTTTCCTATATCGAGAAATCACTTTCCATGCAGAGTTTCTCCAAACATATGCTCGCTTCCGATTTCGATTATTCGACGCAAGCCCTTCTGTTCCTTCCATCCGATATTGGAGATATCAAAAATACCGTTGATCGTGAACGGATCCATGATTTCATCGGAGACATCATCTCCATCGTCCGAGGTCGGACGCTCGGGCTTTTCACTTCCTTTGCGAGTATCAAAGAGGTATTTCTCCAGATCAATCCCCGTCTCAAGAAAGAGGGTATCACGCTCATGACCCAAGGACTTTCTGGGGGTCGGCAGCGGATGATCGAATACTTTCGGCAGCATTCCGATTCGTCCGTGCTTTTCGGGACAGATAGTTTCTGGGAAGGGATCGATATCCCAGGAAAGAGTCTCGAAACCCTCATCATCTATAAATTCCCTTTCGCGGTTCCGACGGATCCGGTATTCATCGCTCGTTCTCGACTCTATCGGGATAGTTTCTCTGAATATGCTCTTCCTGCGATGATCATCAAGCTCCGTCAGGGGCTCGGGCGTCTCATCCGTACGAAGACAGACAAGGGGGTCATTATCCTTCTCGATCCAAGAATCCAGTCAGGATGGGGAGAGAAAGTGAAAGAGTGATTCCCGGAAGGGATCAGAATCCGTTCCGGAACCAAGGAGGTATTTTTAGAGATGCTCAAAAAAAAGAAGATGTAAAGCGTTTTTTTTGTAATTATCTTGTTTTTATGATATTATTGCTTGAGTAAGTTTTAATTCATTATTCTTTCTCTCTATGGAAGAAACACAAAATACCGAACAGAAGTCCAATTATATAGAGCTTTCACAGGATTCCCAGGGCGTCGGGAATATCTTCAACGAACTTTCAGGGGAACTGGGGGAGCTGAATTTTTCCGAAAAAAACACACAAGAGGAGACAAGAAAGAAAGATCCTATAGAGATCGCTTATCTGGTCAGTAAAAATGTGTTTATTTTCGGTATCATCATTACCATCCTACTCAGCCTCGATGTTTTTATCCGTTCCTCGGAAGACAACCAGTTATTCGCTAGTCTCCCCATCTGTTCCTATCTTTCGCTTGGAACGGACGGGTATGATAATGTGGAATGTAAAACCATTCCTATGATATCTACGGAGGTACATGCCGAAAAGGAAAAGCTTGAAAAAAATATCGCTTCCAATCTCATCATCCTGGTTCCGAAATTCATGCAATCCCTTGATATCACCAATTCGCCAAAGGTGCAGTTCATCCAGGAACACACGGGAGATTCGAGGGTTTCCATAACAGATGCCATGGCTCGGTTCACCGAAATAAAAAATAGAACCAGCTATCAATGAGAGGATATCGAATGCAAGACGATTTCCATAGATGAGACCGGAAAGATCTCCGCATCTTGCCAAACATACGGAGGATCTCTTGTTGCACCTTCCGGACTTTCTACTAAGACATCCAGAGAAACAGCCCTTTCATTTCTGGAACGTCTCGATGATACGAAGAATGGTTTCCAGATCCTATCGTATCCGAAGACGTTGGATATCTCAGAATTCAACAGTACCGATGGATTCAAAGCTATATTCTCTACAAAAACGTCATTGGAACTTAAACTTCAATATTTATCTGCTAACAAAATGTAACCATGGAAGCAATGGATAAAAGAAAAAAAGATCGCCTCATAAAAGGCATAGTGCTCAATGTCCTCGTTTTTCTCGGGGCCGTCGTATATATGGTCATGTTCCTGTTGCCTAGATACACCGATTTGAGTGCTACTACCGAACAGATAAACAACACCATTGCAAGTACCTCTTCACTCAAACAGAATGGGGTAGATAGGAATTCCTTTACGGAACTTTTGACTCGGCTCGGGAAGAAAAAAGAGGTTCCGGATGTCGTTTTTTCTGATCCCGAAAAACTGAGCAAAGTTCTCATGAAGCCCTCAACAGCAAAAGGGGATTATCTTTCCTGGCTTATAGAAGAGAATGGAAAGGTAAGCGCTCTTGATAAAGAGATACAGGAGAACGATACAATCCTCGGGAATATCATCCCCGTCTTTACGAATTCATCGACAGTGGATGCTTCCAGCGACATAGATAACCAGATCACTCTCGCAAGTTTCATTTCCTATGTAGAAAAGGATATACTTGCCAAATATGCGCTGACGAGTTACGCACCGCTCGGTATCTCGAATATCGATTTCCCCGATAAAAAAGATACCCCGATAAATATCGGAAGTTTCAAGATCACCCTTGATTTCAAAGGGAAGAACAGCAATATCCTTTCGCTTATCGACGCATTGCAGAAATCCGGAAAACTCACTATCCGTAATGGAAAGCTTATTCCTGACAATACGGGAAATAATCCTTCGTCCAAGTGACTCTCGGATCTTTCCAATCTTCTCGTGAATATCGATGCTTTTTCTCTTAACAGCATCCCGGAATCGCCATCGGATGACAACCAAGGAAGTTTGACTCTTGAGTTCTTCGTAGAGGGGATGAATTACCAAAAGATCCTCGTGCTCCGATCTCTCTTGATGGCAAAATTCGAGTGATTGCAGAAATCGGTGAAAGAAAACGGATTCCTTTGTACGAAAGGAGGAAATGCTCTCTGTAATGAAACCGTAACTGCAAATGCCATCGCGAGCATCAAGGGGCTTGCGAAGAATCTCACCGCCATGCAGCCAAAGATCGACGCACTGAAAAAGGGGGATATCACTGTTGATACCAACAAGGAAATGGATACGCTTTCCGACATAAAAACATCGCTCCAAACCATCGAGATGATCTATCTGAAGAATCAGTCCATTTTAGAAAAATCAAAAAAACAGCCTACTAAATAATATCCTGTCTTATGGAAAACACCCTTGTACATCTCCTGAAAGAAGAAATATATAAAGGGGATAATGCCCAACGCATCTGTGACCTGATCATTTCTGCGGCTGCAGATATGGGGGCATCGGATATCCATATCGAGCCGCTTTCCAATGTCGTGCGTATCCGGTATCGCGTCGATGGAGTGCTTCAAGAGGTTCTGGAATACCAGCTTTTCCTTCATCCGCAGGTAGTGGCACGATATAAGATCCTCGCGAATCTGAAGATCGATGAATCCCGTATCCCTCAGGATGGGCGTATCTCGATAACTCTGGAAGGAAGAGGATTGGATATGCGTGTATCCACGCTTCCGACCGTGGTCGGAGAAAAAATCGTTATGCGTATCGTGGATAAGAGCAAAAAGGCTCCGCCGCTCGAGAAGCTCGGTATCGAGGGGAAAAACGGACGTCTCCTCGCCAAGGCTATCTCTCTTCCGAATGGGATCATCCTTACCTCCGGTCCGACAGGTTCCGGGAAATCCACGACCCTCTATTCTTGTCTTGCCGAGCTCAATAAGCCCGATGTGAATATCATGACACTGGAGGATCCGGTCGAGAATACCATCGATGGAGTCAATCAGAGCCAGATATTCCCGACAATCGGGTATACCTTCGCCACAGGACTCCGTACCGCGCTCCGTCAGGATCCGGATATCATCATGGTGGGGGAGATCCGCGACTCGGAAACGATCAACATCGCTATCGAGGCATCGCTTACAGGACACCTCGTTCTTTCGACCATCCATACCAACTCTGCAGCGGAAACGATTACTCGTATCCTCAATATGGGGATCCAAGCATTCCTCCTCCCTGCTTCCATTAATGCCATCATCGCGCAGCGCCTTATTCGCCGGCTCTGTGATTGCAAGAAGCCTATTTCTGCAAACGATCTCGATGAACGGACGAAACAATCGGTAAAAAAAGCTATCTTGAGGACGGACAAAGCGGAACTCAATGCCCGTGTTCCATCAGAGATACTTGCAAACCCGACATTCTATGAGCCAGGAGGGTGTGAAAAATGCAATCAGACCGGATATAAAGGACGGGTCGGTATCTACGAGATCATGGAAATCACACCGAAGATCAAGGAACTCATCCTTGCATGAGCCAGTGGCGTGACGATCAATGAAACGGCGATAACCGACGGTATGGTCTCCTTGGAACAGGATGGCATCATGAAGGCACTGAATGGACTTACCTCGCTTTCCGAAGTATATACTGCTGCGAAGGAAGAATAACGGAAATTAAATCAAAATCTCATTTTTAACTTTCACCAATATGTCCGATTTTCTCATTCTCGATACCAAGTCCGAAGAACAAAAATCCAGTGTTACTCAGGGATTTAGCATGGATTCGTTCGATGCATGGCTTATCTCCAAACAAAAAATCAAACTGGAACATAAGGTGATATTTTTCCGGTTGCTTGCGACTATGGTAAATGCTGGACTTTCTATCATGAAAGCGGTGGGGATTCTGGAAAAACAAGAAAAGAATGTCCTTCTGAAAAGGGCGTATGGAAATATCATCACCGGTATAAAATCCGGAAAGAACTTGAGTCAGACGCTCCGGGAATACGGGGAGAACTTTTCCGACTCCGAATGTTCGATTATCGAATCCGGGGAGAAGACGGGGAAGCTCAATTTTTCCCTTATCCAGCTCGCGGATCAGGTAGAAAAGGTATCGAGCATCTCGAAAAAATTGAAAGGGGCTCTCATGTATCCGGCAGCTATCGTGGTTGTCATGATCGGATCCATTATGGTGCTCATGACCATGGTAGTACCGAAAATCGTCGAGATTTTCGGGGATAAGGATAAGCTTCCGCCACTCACAAGAATGCTCATCGCAACGAGCGATTTCTTTGTGGGATACTGGTGGGCGGTTATTCTGTTATTTTTAGGCTTGTTCGTGGCTATTTCCTTTTGGAAACAAACCGAATCGGGACACTATCGGTTCGATAAGATCATGCTCCATCTTCCTATAATAGGGAAAGTGATGCAGAAGGTCATCCTCTCGAAATTCTCCCGCGTCCTTTCTAATCTTCTCTCAAGCGGTATATCCATCGTGGAATCCCTCCGGATCGTATCCGATGTCGTCGGGAATGAAGTATATCGCCAACGTATCTTGCTTCTCCGGGAGGATATCAAGAAGGGTATCAAGATAGGGGAGAGCTTGGAGGACGATCGGCTTTTCCCCGAGATGCTCGTGCAGATGATCAAAGTCGGGGAAGAAACCGCGAAGCTCGATACGATCATTCTGAAGATCGCCGATTTCTACGATGAGGAGGTGGATACGACCATCAATTCCATCAATAAGCTCCTAGAGCCAATCATCATCGTTTCCATGGCGGTCGTCGTCGGATTCATCGCGGTCGGTATCATGCAGCCGATCATGAACTTGGCGGACGTGGTGAGCGAGAAATAAGAGAATCTTCTTCATAAATGAGTCCGGAAAAATCCGGACTCATTTCGTTTGGGTGGTGGTATAAACCACTTAAAAACCGCCATCGTCTTTGAAATTCGCATTTCTACAATGAGCGGTTGGGCACAATATACTCGCAATTATTAAAAATTCATTAAAATTCGGAAGAAAATTCAATTTTCTTAGAAAATCACTACGAATTCCCCTTTGCAAACGTTTTTTTCATAGTATTCACGGCACTCTTTTACCGTCCCGTGCTTGAATTCCTCGAATTTCTTAGTAAGTTCCCGCGCCACGACGATCCGGTGATCGGGACCGAGGTACTTCTCCATATCGGAGAGCGTTCGGATGATCCGGTGGACAGATTCGTAGATAACGACGGTATAATCCTTATTCTGGAGCGATTTAAAGAGGGTTTCACGACCTTTTTTGACCGGGAGGAAACCGAGGAACCGGAAGTCGTGCATGTGCATCCCGGATCCGACAAGCGCCGAGAGAACCGCAGAAGCCCCCGGAATGGGGACGATGGTGACATTCTCCTCGATGGCCCGTTTCACGAGGATATAAGCGGGATCGGAGATCCCGGGAGTCCCGGCATCGGATATGAGTGCCACATGTTTTCCCTCCTGGAGGAGTATGATGATTTTCTCCACTTTCACATCCCCGGAATGTGCATGGAATGATATGAGAGGTTTGGATATCTCATAGTGGCTCAGAAGTACCCCGGAGGTACGGGTATCCTCGCAGGCGATGACATCGGCTTCGCGAAGGGTCCGGAGTGCCCGAAGGGTGATATCTTCAAGGTTCCCTATGGGAGTGGATACGATAGAGAGCATTTTGGAAAATTGCAGGTTACGAATTAGGGTTTACAGGTTTTGATCTTATTTCTTCTTCTCCTTTCAGGAGAGGTTCGGGGGTGAGAGCTAGATATCCATGACGAAGAAATCGTCGAGAGAAAATATCTTGGTGGATTGTTCTCTTCCTTTGAGTATGACCGTGTCGATTTCATGGAGGGAGAATCTCTCCGGATTTCCCATCTTGTCTACGACCGATTGGCTCAGGATGATATTTTTCCCGTATTTTCTCGTGAGCCCTTCAAGCCGTGAAGCGGTATTCACAGTATCGCCGATAACCGTTGCATCCATGCGATGCTTTGTCCCGATGGTTCCGACTATAACCTCCCCGGTATTGATTCCGATCCCGATATTGATTTTTTTCCCGATGCTCGATATCTGGAAGCGTTTGATGAAATCCTGTATCTCGATGGCGCAGGAAAGGGCATTGTCTGAAGTTTCCTGCTCGAAGATGATCATGATTCCGTCTCCCAAAAATTTATCGATGTATCCGCCATGTTTATAGATGAGTTCGCCGATCCCGTCAAAGTAGATATTGAGAAGCAGGAGTGTCCGTTCCGGACTTATCTGTTCGCTTATGGCCGTAAATCCCATGATATCGAGAAACATCACACTGAGGCATTTGGTGTGTGAACTTCCGAGAACTATCTTTTCATACCCGCGAAACCCTATCTCCTTATAGATATCCTCGGGGATGAATTTTTTGAAGACCTTATGTAGGTCATTGAAATCCTTTTTCAGGAGATTGCTCTTGATATAGCTTTTTTTGAAGAGGGTCTCCACTTCTTTATTTTCCAGGAAAAAATGGGTATTGCTCTTGAAATCATGTGATTTTTCCTCGATCATGGTCCCCCGGAAGTTCTCTATCAGGGTATTGTAATCATTTCTATACCTGTTGTTGAGGATGAGATAGATGGCAATGAAGACGGTATTCAGGAAGATATTGCCGATAGATATGATATCTATCATTTTCCCGCTGGTGATTTTGAGTATGAAGACGATAAAAAGGATATTGCTCCCGAAAAAAAGGAACATGAGTGTCCGGTTTACTGATTGTATGCTGAGTTTCATAGGGGATTTATAAAAAATACGGTAAATAGATCCTATCATATGATTACTGTTCCTCATAGAAGATTCGGGTGATAGAGAGGTAGGATCCGAAAAAATAGATGAATATGATCCCGGTGAACCCGACGGTGAGCGATATGTCGAATATGGCATGTACGAGTATGGAAAGGAGAAATCCATACAGAAGCGTCTTCGCATACGGAAGGATTTTCGGGAGTGATGTATAGGCGATGAAGGCACGAGAAAAATACAATCCTACGATCACGCTACAGATGATATGAGTAAGAAGCGAGAATATGGATCGGAATATCCAAGTCGAGAGTACTCAGGAACTCCAGACACCGGATTGTTCCGCTATGTTTTTGAGGTAGAGGATATTTTCTATGAACCCGAAGCCGAGCGCGATGAATATGGAAAAAAGCACTCATTTTTTCACGGAATCGATGAAGGGGAGCGAACTCGTAAGAACGCAGAAATGCTTGCTCGTCTCTTCTATGATGGCTATGACGACGTAGTAGAAAAGCACGAGTTTCAGGGTTCCGAATACCACTCAGGCGATGGTGATTCACCCGTTCGCAAGAGGCGCTTCAAATATATCGAGACTGAAAAGAAGGAAATGGAAGAAGGAAAAGAGTATGCCTATCAAGAATAGTATCCCTGTATTTCTTATCAGGGTTTTCCAGACTTTTCCGATAGAGAGGGAAAAAAATCCTAGGGAAAAAACGAAGACGCTTATCGCTATGATCCCTATGGTCATCAGAAGGGATGCAGCAAGCTCTATCTCATTGCCTCGGATTGCAAGCAGCGGAAAGACATTCCAGTGCACGAGATCGGCGAAAGCCATCATATCGCTCATGAAGAGCACGGGAACCACCGATATGGCCCCAGCGACGATACCCAGTCCGAATCGGCGGGCCCCGAGCGGGGAATTGTCGAGGTACGAAAATATATACCCCCACATAAGTATGGGGAAAAAGGTGATGATGATAATGGGGATGAGAGACAATATTTCCATGGTATGGAACCTCTGAAAAACTCGTTCTTGGAGCTTTAAATCTCCGTTTCTCGTTCTCCGTACAAGTTGTACGGTTTGCTCGAATACTCGATTTACACTCCAATTACTTCACTTTTGAGAGGTTCTAGAGATTAATGAAGATAAATATTTTCAGATTTACTTCCGAAAGATTTCGTATTTTCAGAACTTGATGCTTTCCCGTTTCCCATTTTTGAAGACATGGGAAATCAGGAACATATTGGCACCGATGAGTATGAAGAATACTCCGATGATATATGCTATAAGTGCCGGTGCAGCGATGACAAGTATCCCGAAGAGTATGAAAATGATGCCGACGAGGTTCATGAGATATTTTTTAGCGATATAAATCGCTATCACTCTATAGTAAAAATCGAAAAAATCAACTTTTCTCGACCATTCGGGAATCTTTTTCCAAAATCCCGACATCTTCCCCTATTTTCGAATTGATTTTCCAAAATATTGTTGTACTATGGGTCCGTCCTTTTACTCTCCCTTTGCAATTTTATGCACAAAATATATCTCCTCCTTGTAGTATTTCTTGCACCGATCGGTGTCTTCGCCCTGAATGTCGATGTTATCGCTACTCCTCCATCGGGGACATACCATGCTCCGGTGCATATCACCCTTACTCCCACCGAGCCCGGAGCAAAAACTTTCTATAGCTTCAAACCGGATGGGTATCCTGGGGACGCCTTTCTCTACACCGGGTCGATCCTTCTCAAACATTCTTCTCCGCTCATCTATTTCTCGTTTTTAAGCACGAGCAATGAATCGAAGATCAAGCAAAATGACTATACTATAGAATATTCATCGGATATTCACTTTGAAACCGAATCCATTTTCGGTTCCTGACAGGTGGATGTGGTATTGGTGAATAGTGGATCCGAATCGGTAAATGTGGGATTTTGGCAGGTACAGTCCGAATCTGATATGGGAATTATTCCCGAAGATACAGTGATGGCTCCATGAGCAAAATACAGCGTACATTTGAATTACCCGGGTCAGAGCTCTATCGTGCTCAGAAGCCCAGATGATGAAGAGCGGGATATTTTGGTACCCCAAGATTCTTCAGGAAATGCCGAAGCACCTTCTCCGAAGAAGAGGAATGTTATAACAAGAATCGTACCGAGAAAGATTATCTCTATCGGAGAAATTCCGGTAAATACAGAGATGGCTCCGGTTCTTTCTGAGACAAAATCCCCGGAGGTTTCCCTTCCCATAGAACAGAAAGTAGAGAACACCACCCCGGTTCCATTCGATATCAATCAGGTAGCGAAGGCATCGGCTAACGAATCCGGACAAAAGAACATGAATCCCTTATATCTCGTCCTTTTATGAGGTCTTTCTTTCTGAGCTGGAACAGTTCAATGGTATATGAGAAGGAGGCAGAGATAATGTCCATGAACCGTTCGCAAACAGGCGGGCGGTTTTTTTTGGAGAGCGTAAGTTGAAAAGAATGCTCTTTTGCATATACTGGCCGGACTTTAAGGAAAATATATCCGTATGGACCATATCATTGTCGACATCCAAAAATACGAAGTCCGGGGGAAGGAGATCCTTTCGGATATTTCGTGTACCATCAACGCGACGGATCGGATCGCCATCGTCGGAGGGAATGGAGTGGGGAAGACAACATTCATGAAGGTTTTGACGGGGGAAATTTCTGAGTTCGATGGAAGCATCAATAATATCGGGTCGATTTCGCTTGGGTATCTTTCGCAGATCCACTTCGATACCGAGGATCGGAAGGTTCGAGACGATCTCAGGCTCGCGTTCCGGGAAGTCCGGGAAGCGGAGCAGTGCCTGATAACTGCTGAAAACTTCATGACGGAGCATCCGGAGGATATGGACGCTATCGGTCGATATACCGAGGAACTCGATCGCTTCCAGATGCTCGGCGGATACGAAGTGGAGAACCGATTGGAACGGGTCGCTCGTGGAATCGGTATATTCGAGCTTTTGGAGCGACCGATCCGGGAAGTGAGCGGAGGACAACGGACCAAGATTGCCCTCGCAAAAGTGCTTCTTTCCGCACCGGATTTTCTTCTGTTGGATGAGCCGACGAATTTCATCGACCTCCAGAGCGTCGAATGGCTGGAAAAATACCTGATCGACAATTGGAAAGGAGGATACATGATCATCTCCCACGATCGGGAATTTCTGGATAAGACCTGTGATCTGGTCTATGAAATCGTTCCCGGACATCCGCTTCAGATATACCACGGAAATTATACCTATTCGGTTGATCAAAAGGCGAAGATCCGGGAGAAACAATGGAAGGTCTACGAGGAACAACAGACCATGATGGAGAGCGAAAAAGCGCTCATCAACCGGTTTCGTGCCGGATCTCGGGCGAGTTTCGCAAAGAGCCGGGAGCGAGCGCTCGAGAAGATCGAGGTGATAACGAAACCCTATGTTCCACCGATCACCAACTTTTCTTTCGCATTCGGTGAGCGATCCCAAGAGAAAGTATTCTCTTTCAAAGAGTGTTTCATCGGACGCACAGAACCACTCTTCTATATCCAGGATCTGGTCCTTTCGGAGCGCGAACGGGTCGGGATCATCGGGGAAAATGGGGCGGGGAAGTCCACGTTCCTGAAGACGATCCTCGGGCAGTTGGAACCGCTTGACGGGTATTGTCAGAAAGGGAAATGACTGGAGATCAGCTACTATTCCCAGATGCACGAGGAGCTCCTCAAAGACAGGACCGTCATCGAGAATTTCGCGCACCATAACCTCCACTATCCGCGGGAACGACTGGTTTCCATTCTGAGTCAATACGGATTCGTCTTCACGGATCTGGATCGGAAGATCGAGTCCTTCTCTGGAGGGCAGATATCGAAAATCCTCTTCGCCATCCTCGGGCAGAAGCCTTCGAATTTTTTGGTCCTCGACGAGCCGACCAATCATCTGGATTACGAGGCACGGGAGGCGTTGGAGCAATCGTTGCAGAACTATAAAGGAACGATCCTCTTCATCTCCCACGACCGGTACTTCGTCAACAAGATCGCCTCCAAACTCTGGATCATCGCGAACAATGAACTCACCGTCAGCTACGGGAATTACTCGGACTACCAGTACAAGAAAGAGCGTGGACTCCAGTATGATGCAGCACTCTTCGATGAGAGCGCTGAACTCAATCTGGTCCTCGAAGAGAAGCTCGGAAAGAATGAAGCGAAGCGCATTGCGGAGAAATTCGGACGCAAAAAAAAGTAGAGATTTGCCGCGGCAAATCTCTACTTTTTTGGTTATTCCTCACCATTCTCTTCTTTTCCTTCCACGACCGTTTCTTCCTCTTCTTCCCCCTTCTTCATGACGGTTGCGGTCGTGAAGGAATCCTTTTTATCTTTCAATTTTGCGAGGATGATTCATTGGGTGACACGGGAAGTGGTTCGGACTCCATTCAATGGAACCCGGACGGTCTGACCGGTCTTGGAGATGAGCATGACCTCACCGTCCTTTCGGGAATCCTCGGTGAGGATACTAACCCCGATGACATCTCCGGTTTTCTCGGTCATAGCTCCGACCTTGACTCCGGATCCTCCACGACCCTGTTCCCGGTATTCTTCGATATTGGTGATCTTCCCCATTCCGTTTTCGGTCACGGTGAATACGTATTTGTCATTTTCTCCGACTACATCGGCCTCCACAACAGAGTCGTTTTCGGCGATACGCATCCCACGGACTCCGGCAGCTCCACGTCCCATGACACGGATATCCTCCTCCTTGAACTGGATCGCTTTCCCATGCTTGGAAACCATGAGAATATTATCTTCACCGTTGGTCACGCGTACCCATCCGAGTTCATCTCCTTCCCGTGGCTTCATGACAATGAGTCCGGATGTCCGGATGTTCTTCACATCGTCCATATCGACCCGTTTGATAACTGCCTTTTTGGATATGAGCGCGAAGTGTTTTCCGGTAACAGCAGCAAGATCCAGGATAGCAGTGATTTCTTCTTCTTTCTGAAGGGAAAGGAGATTGATGATCGGTTGCCCTTTGGCGGTTCTCTGGGTTTCTGGAATCTCATATGCAGGGAGAGAGAATACCCGACCGGTATTCGTGAAGAAGAGAAGATCCGAATGATTGCTGGTCGACAGGATGATCTTTACCTCATCCTCATCCTTGACTGCGACATTGACTCCCTTCCCTCCACGACGCTGCGTACGGAAGGCGGATGCCTTGATACGCTTCACATATGAGTTCTTGGAAAGGGTGATAACCACTTCCTCATTCGGGATGGTATCCTTCGGGTTCCATTCCCCGATAGCACCGATCTGTACTTCGGTACGGCGAGCGTCCCCGTATTTGTCCTTGATTTCGGTAAATTCGTCACCCATGATGGTGTTTACCCGTTCCGGTTTCGAGAGGATGTCTTTCAGGTCGGCGATGAGCAGGAGTTTTTCCGCGAGTTCGTCCTCGATCTTTTTGCGTTCGAGTCCGGAAAGCCGTTGGAGTTGCATCTCCAGGATGGCCTGAGATTGCTTGTCCGAGAGTCCGAATCGGCTCATGAGGTTGTCATGCGCTTCCTCCTTGCTTCCGGATTCCTTGATGGTCTTGATGACCGCATCGATATTGTCGAGAGCGATCTTGAGACCCTCGAGGATGTGGGCACGTGCTTCTGCGATCATAAGCTCGTAGCGGGTCCGCCGTTCGATGACTTCCCGTCGGTGTACGATGAATTCCTCGAGCATCTCGAGGAGATTGAAGAGCTTCGGTTGGATTCCCCGATCATGGAGCGCGATCATATTGAAAGCGAAGCTGGTCTGGAGCTGGGTGAGTTTATAGAGCTGATTCAAAATCTTTTTCGGGAAAGCGTCTTTTTTCATCTCGATGACGATCCGTACATCCCCGAGTCCCTTGGATTCATCCCGGAGATCGGATATCCCGACGATGATCTTTTCTTGGATGAGTTCGACGATCTTCTCGATGAATGCCTTCTTATTGAGCTGGTAAGGGACTTCGGTAATGATGATGGCTCGTTTCCCGTTTTTGAGCTCATCGATGCTCGCACGTCCCCGCATAGTCACGGAACCACGTCCGGTCGCATAGGCATTGAGGATATCTTTCCGGTTGTAGATGATTCCTCCGGTCGGAAAATCCGGTCCTTTAATGAAATCGAGGAGATTCTCGATAGTGATCTCCGATGGATTCGGATGATAGAGGATGAAGTTCAAAGCATCGATAACCTCGCAGAGGTTGTGCGGAGGGATATTAGTCGCCATACCGACGGCGATACCGACGGAACCGTTCAGGAGGAGATTCGGGATACGGGTCGGGAGGACACTTGGTTCTTTGGTCGACGCATCGTAGTTGTCTCTCCAATCGACCGTATCTTTATCGATATCGGCAAGCATGAGTTCTCCGAGCTTCGCCATCTTCACCTCGGTATAACGCATGGCAGCGGCACTATCCCCGTCCATGGAACCGAAGTTCCCTTGTCCGTCGACGAGCGTGTAGCGCATGGAGAAATCCTGGGCCATACGAACCATAGCCTCATACACGGAACTATCTCCGTGCGGGTGGTATTTTCCGAGCACATCTCCGACGACACGAGCCGACTTTCGATGTTTTCCGGTAGCACGGACCCCGCCATCATACATGGCATAGAGGATACGTCGGTGAACCGGCTTCATACCGTCGCGGATATCGGGAAGGGCACGATTGACAATAACGGACATGGCATAATCCAGATAACAGGTCTCCATTTCCTCTACGATGGAACGGTTCGCATCCCCTTCGTACGTAAGAGCCGTACCCGAAAACGGTGGGGGGAGTCCATCGGTGGATTCTTCTTGTACAGTATACATTTCTTCATTTTCTGCTCAAAGATTTTCGAGTTCTTCCGGAATGATGTTTTCTGACATAAAAATAAGGATCCAAAAAAGGTAAAATTTCCCGATTAATATACGGAATTCTCCCTGTTTTGCAAATGATTTTTCGCAAGAAAAAATACCCTGGAACAAGCCAGGGTATCGTATAATTTTTTCTCTGTGTCAGGACTGACGAAACGTGAGCCTGGCACCGAGAATACAGGGTGGATGGAGAATATCCAGCCACCGGGACACACGAATTTCAGAAGCATATATTATTGTATTCTCGTCATTCCTTACTTCATTCCAAGGATGGACGACGACCATTTGAAACGAGCGGAGTTGGGGGAATATTTTGCGAGGTTGTTCGCAAATGCCTTTCTGGATCAATAGGGTATATTGATCTTTCGACAGAGAATCATCGAGGAGTTCTATCCTGTTTTTACGGAGTTCCCGGATTATCCTGTCGGGGAAATCCTCGTGTGATGGCACGATGATTTCCCCTTCCACAAACCAATTTGACATAATAATCACCTATCTGTTTTTTCGTATTTTCATAATAGATATTTCTGGTATTTTGTCAAAAGTATTAGAGAAAACGGAAATAGGAATCTCGGAAATAGCACTCGTGTTCTATGAAGTTGAGCTTGAAATCAGTGTATCCCTGCTGGTCTTTCGTCATGGAGGAGTCGCGGAGATGATCGAAGTTTATATATTTGATACCTCGTTCGATACTGTCGGAAAACCAACGGTCGATGAGTCCGGTTCCTGCTTGGTACGGTTTGGCTTCCTGTCCGGTAAAGGCAACGAGGTGTACACTGGCATTGTCAGAATAATCATGAACCGCCAGTCATGCGATGGGGGTATTCCCACGGTAACATACATAACTTCGGACAGATTCTCCTCCTATTTCTTTCATGGTACGGTAATATCGGATATAATCCGATTTGAAAAGATGCTTTACCCGTATCTGCTTGAAAGCATGAATGAATACATCGCTGCTCACGAGTTCTATGCGTACTTCGGACTCGGGAAATGAGAGGAATTTCTTGCGGGCACGTCTGGCTCGTTCATTCCATTTTTTGTAGTATTCCTGATTCTCAATCCGTACGAAACCGGTTCTCGTGAAATGGGTTCCGATGGTGAGTTTTTTCCATCCTGGAGGGATTTCGGTTCGACGAAACGGTATCCATATGACAAATCCGCGTTTGAATCCATAGGAAGAGAGAAGTTCTTTTGTCGGTTCCGTGTCGATGCGTTCGAATTTCACGAGCTGCATATATCTCCCGAAAATCCGTTTGATCCAACCGAATCGGAATCCTCCTTCAAGCGGTATAGTATGTATATGGCAATGATCCCGTAGATATGTATTGTATATGGGGGAAGTGGTCCGGTAGTAGGTGTGGTCTTCCGGAAATTCCGAACGTTCTATGAGTTGCATGGTTTTCGTTGATTGGATAATTGTTCGAGAGTATAGAGATAAAAATAAATTATTAGTTTAATGATGAGAGATGGTTATATGATTGGAACAATGGTTTTTGCCGGAATGGTGGGACGGGATCAGTGTTGACATGGAATTATGATATTAGTTAACCGGCGCCGAGCATGTTATCATTTTCGAACAGGAATTTCCGCAATTGTCGGTTCCGTAGGTTATGGGGGGAATCATACTGCAGTCAGGGGCTGGAGCATTGCAAGAGCCGTTCGGGATACAAGCAATCGTATTTCATCCACTAGTATTTCAGCTACACGAGCTTCCATTCCCCCCGCAAACTCCACAGGCATCATTTACTTTTGTCGATCCGCACTGATTATCACATCCGCTTGGAACACAACAAGCTCCTAAGTTACAGCTCTGACTTTGCGTCGATGGTCATAAACAAGCCACTCAGCCGTTCGATGGGGCTGGATTCGTACAGCTCCGGCTCTGACTCTGGGTTCCTGGTCAACAAGCCGCTGAACAGGCTGACCATCCGGACCATGCTGACCATCCTCCGTTCACCGGTGCAGTTACGCAGTTCGTGCTTCCATCTGCTTTGATCCCGTTTACTACCAGACTTCCTCCGCAAGTTGCAAACATGGCAGTGAAGAAATCTTGGAATTTTCCTCCAATACTCTGTCCTGAGGGTTGAACCGGCCAGGATATCCCTGACGGAATAACGGGAATATGGGGCGTAGCTATGACATTGGGGGTTGCTGGATCCACACAATACTTCCATCCATCTGAGGCAAACCCTTTGACAAGAGTATTTCCCGGACAGGTTCAAACCAGATTGCTGAAATACGTTCCGAATTTCCCATGAACATATTGTCCGGTCGGAGGATTGGATGGATATGATCAAGTTGTGGGAATATATTGAGGATTCAAACCAGAACTTCCATCTCAGGGGACACAGATCGGAGTATAGTCTGTCTTGAATCCCTTTAGGAATTGATCCGTAGGACACGTCCCTACCATAGAGGTATTAAGCCTTCCTGAGAAGGTTCCTCATGGAATTTTTCCTGGAGGATTGGACGGAAGGGAAGAAAATACCCCAGCAGCATAGAGTATCCCGGATATAATGATTCATGAGAAGAGAATACCTAGAATCCCTTGGTGAAGGAATAGTAAGAATAATGCTCCTCCTTTTTTTTGTTTCCAATCCGTTCATTGGTTCATATATACGGTTTATGAGATGATAAAATATCGGAAATCATATGCAGCATCGAAAAGAAATCAATTTTTCATAGCACTGCCCTTAGTAGGCTGCTTGCAACCTGAAATCCGTATTTGCGCCATATGCTCCTGATGGTTGCAGCGAGTCTATCTGCGCGCCGTAACGGATAGTATAGGTATATGTTTTCTGTATTCCGTTTCCTCCGATATAATTACCGGTTCCGAATGCGATATTCTCGATGGCAGTCGGGTTGATGGGGGTCAGTACAGCAATATTTGTGATTCCGGATCCTCCTGCAGTAGAAGTAAAGCCGAGTCCTTTATTTTGAGCACCGCTCCATGAGGCGAGTTCCGAGATTCCCGAGCTCATCGTTCCGCTTCCTCCGAGAGAAAGGTTGAATCCTGCTCCGATCGTCTTGACCGTCACATTGACCGAAGGAGAAAAGGTCTGATTTAGGGTGGAAAGCGTTCCGATGTCCGTACTCCCTGTCGATACTATGAATTCCAATTGATCGACATAGAAATAGTTTGTCTGTTGGGTGGTATTCCCTGCAGCATCCGTGATACTGAAAGTCGTGCGGTAGTGTCCATATGCGAGAGTATTGGTGGTAAACGAAGCGGTAGAGGCGGTGATGCCGGAAGAGCTGATGCTTCCAGCAGTCACATCATTGAATATCCCAGCACCGTTGTTTTTCTCGATCTTGAAAACATATCCCGGAATGCTGGATATACCGCCGGAATCGCTGTAATTGTATGAAAGGACGATATTTCCGATAGGGAAGAGCGTATTATCGGCCGGAGTGGAACTCGTGATGGTCGGAGGGGTCGCATCGAAGATATTCGCGCTTCCCGGGGTTCCTCTTGGCCCGAGGGTATCGAAGAAGTTACTGCCGGTTTGTGCGGCATACCAACTTGCATCCGATGTTCCATTTCATGGACTGGACTGTCGTTCCATCGAGTAAGGGATATTCGCATCACCTACATTACCGCTCACACTTGCCTGATCGAGCATGATGGAGGTTGTATCGACCAGCTGGATTGTCGCTCCGGTCGCTATGAGGAGCGCTCCGGTGATGATATCCGGGGTGACTGTTAGAGCATTGACGGGACTCGTCGCTGGATCATTGCGGGCAATGAGATAGTATCCACCGGCTGGAATAGAGCCGGAAAGAGCGATATCCGGACCGGCATTGCGGATTTTCCATCCGGAAATGGAAAGCGGGGAAGCGGAAAGATTGCGGAGCTCTATATACTGATACGCATACGATCCGGTGGAAGACCACATGACCTCATTGATGACAGCGGAGGCGGATATCTTTGTAAAGGATCTGAGATTCTGGGTATTGTTGAGGCTATCGGAAACGGTACCGGTCGCGAAAGAGATTTCACTTACTCCATAGACAATGCCCGTTCCATTCAGTGTAATCGTTCCATAAGAGGAACCGCTGGTTCCCGTCGCGGAAAGGATATTCGATGTCGCGCCGGAAAGAGCAAAACTTGCGGCACTCAGAGAACCGGAGAAGTTCTCTGAAAACGAGACGAAGATGGTGTCGGTTCCGTTGAAACGGGCTCCTATGATGACCGGACCGACCGAATCGGTTGCCGGAGTCGCGCTCCCTTCAGATGGTATGATGTTTCCGGCAATGTCGGAAAGGGTCGTGTTTTGGAATTGTACAGGCGGAGCTGCGGAAGTATCGGGATTCAGCGCCTCGCTCAGGTGTGCTGTAAGCCCTGTTCCGCTTATGCTGTATCCGGTCACGACATAACCGGCAACGGAGACGGTTATTCCAGAAACGCTTCAGGAAAGGGATTCCGAGAATCCGAAACGCACCCCGTCGATTTTCCCATTCCCATTAGTGTCGAGAGTGGTTCTCGTGAGGATTTTCGGAGCGATCGCATCGGTGACGTTTCCGTTAGAAAGATTGGCGAGGTAGTTGTTGCTCATATCTTTCAGATAGATCCCTGATCCGTTATAGGAAAGAGAATACGCTCTTGCCGTATCGGTTGTCGCAGGATCAGCAGTGATGAGCCGGAGGGTATTGGTGGTGGGCTGAAGGATTATTCCTGTATAGGTACTGCTTCCAGAAAGAGTGAAACCGGAAAGTGATCCTGTGACCCCTTCGGAGAGAGTGAGATCGATCGCGTACATGCCATTGTTATCGAATGTCCGGATCTGTGTGATTGCCGGAGAGGCCCTATCTATGAGGGATATATTCGTTTTCGACGATGCGATATTTGCAGGAACCGCTCCATCTTTCCAATTGGCATTCGCGGTGAAATCGAGACTCATGCTGCCGGTCGAAGTATTGGAAGTGATTGGCTCCGTGAGGATGATGGTCGCTGTATTCCCGGAGGTTGAAACGCTTTGAACCGTCACTCCTGCGAGCGGATTATTGATGGTCCATGCTGAAATATCGCTTGCGGATGTGATCGGTTCGCTCCAATATACCTTCATCCGATCGACCTTCCCGTTGCTGTCGTTATCGAGGATTTCCGCACCCGTAATTATCGGATTGGCTTTATCAACTGCCGTCTTCGTTGTTCCTGCGAGCGGATTACCGGCGATATCATGAATACCTGTACCGGCATAGGTGAGTGTTCCTGTCGTTGCGGTTGTACCGGTTGCGCTATTCAATGCCAGTTGTACCGTTTGGTTTGCATTCGCAATGATGTATGATCCGTTCAGGCTTCATAGCGACGAAGTGAAATCGTTTATATTGAGCGAAGCAGCATTGACCGGTTCGCTAAAATTGACGATATATCCTCCGATCTGACCGAGCGTATCCCCGACCGTTTCTACCGAAACGATGGTCGGAGGGGTGGAATCGATGACGAAATCCGGAGAAATGGATCCGGTGGAATTTCCGAGATTGTCGGTTATAGTAAGCCGGATACGCGAAGGACTTACATCGATCGATGGGAGCGATGTCCAATCAAAGCTTCCGTTATTCGGAAGTGCGCTCGCACCCGGTATGAGCACGTATCCTGTACCATCGAAGTATTCCAGTCGTATGGCCGAGCTGCCGATCCCGGAGAGATTATCCGAGATGCTTCAGGAATTCCATTTTATAACCGCTGCTTGTCCGCCGCGCATTATCCCTCCGGTACCCGCATTCGTAAATGGCGGTTCGATCCAGAATCCGGTCGGATTGAAGGTCGGAGCGGTCGTATCGATGGTTGCGATAAGCGAGGATGAGGAACTGTTATTTGTCTTGAAGGCCTGATCGTAGGCATAAACGGTTATATTGTATGATTGTCCGCTCGTTTCGGAAAGAGGCGGAGTGAAAAGATAGGTCCAATGTGCGTAACCATCCGATGTAGCGGTTGCGAGCTGCTGTTCGCTTGTTGCAGACCAATCCGTTCCGTTCCACCAATTCGATCCTTTTTTGATCGCGATCTTGATGCTGGAAAGGTGGGAACCGGTATCCGAAGCGGTTCCGGAGATCGTAAGCGAACCAGTGAAATAGACTCCGCTTGCGGTTATGACCGAAAGTGTTGGTGAAGTCGTATCGCCTACGTAACTCACAGGAGTTGCGATCGTTTCGTTTCCGGCTTCATCGCGGGATTTTATGGTGAGACGGTAGTTTTTCCCATCCAAGATGGAAGGAGTGATGGTGGTCGCGATATTGGAACATGCAAGGTCTGTCCCTCCGACTGTTCCATCGCTACAGAGCACATTCCATGTATCGCAGGCGATCCACCCGGACGAGGATGTATTGTAACAAAGATTATCGGTCGTGTTTTCGAACCGCACATATACTTTATCGAGGTATGTATCGGTAGAATGGGCGGTGATATCGATTCCGGTACTGTTCACATATTTTCCGTTTTGCGGAGTATTCCCTCCTCATCCAGCATAGGTGACCGAGAGAACCGGGAGTGTAGAATCGATAATGAATGCCGAACTTGTTTGTGAACTGGTATTTCCGACCGAATCGGTTGCAGTGAGACGGATTTTTGCCTGAGCGGTATTGATCCCCGCTCCGATGTTCCATGCATAAGTTCCGTTATTGGCGAGATTCGTCCCGATGGAAATCCAGTTCGTTCCGTTATCGAGAGAATACTCGAGACCGATGGGATTCGCTGCAAGCCCTCCGGCATCGGTGATATTGCCTGGAGTCCAGGTGATGGATGTACTGGTTCCGCCTCGGGTGACCGCTCCGGTAACGGGAGCAATGATAGTGTTGACAATAATAGTCGGCCCATTCTTATCGATGGAAAATACAGCGGAAGCCTGAGAAGCCGAGTGCCCTGCTTTGTCATAGAACGTAAGGCGGAGAATGGAATCGTTCCCGGAAGGCAATGCTGATATATCCCAGGTATACGATCCGATGCTCGTCGACCCTGTCCAGAGAGTCCGATATATTCCTGCTCCGGTCGCATATTCAAGACGGAGGAAATCAGGATTGGTTTCATGAAAAGCGGCAGTATTCCAGGTGACGGTTTTGGACGACCCTCCCCAGACCGTTCCGGAAACCGGGGCGGTGAAAGTACCAGCATCGATAACCGGTACAGTATTATCTGCTGTAACGGATGTATAGGCGGTTTGGTCATTTCCTCCGGAGATATTCTGCGCATGGAGAGTGATACCGCGAGTTCCATCGCCGAGTGTTCCCGCGAATCCAGCGAGAAATACATAATTCACGACTCCACCGATATAGGAACAGGTAATCGCGGGATTGAGGGTATTTGCACAATTCACGTTCGCGTAAGCGGCATTTTTTGCGAGAGCGGACATATCGAGCCAGATGTGTCCGGAATCCGTATTCGCGATAGAGGCGCTCACAGTGACAGGATCTGCATCCTTTACATAGAGAAGAGCGTTTCCTCCGCCGTCTTTTATTGCAAGGCTGCTGATATTCGGAACGGATGTATCGATCGTGAAATCATCACAAGTAGAGAGCCCTCCGGTGTTCTCCATATGGTCATACGCATATATCGTCCACGCATAGTGGGAGAGGTTCGCAAGGGTGATCTGTGTAGAGAGTGTTACAGGGTTCGTAATAGTGGTTGTCGTCGGTGTTCCAGTACAGGTCGATCCGGAATACACCAGAAGTTTGTATCCCTTCACTCCCGATCCGTTTCCATTATCATCGGTTGTCATGAGCCACCCGAATGTCGGATTGACGATCCCGAGCACTCCGGCTGGTCAGAACGGCGTGATGGTCATAACCGCCGGTCCGGTACGGTCGAAACGGATCGTCCCTAGAAGTGTCGATGTAACCGGATTTCCCGCGAGATCCGTCGCATGGAGTGCGATGGAATATTCCGTACCGCTTACGGGCATCCTCCCGTTCCGGTCACCACTAGAGAGATTGATATCGGTATATGCCGTTCCGTTTGCGAGGCTATAGCTGTTTTGAAGGAGGTACGGATGGGTGAACGAATCGATATTGCCGGAAGCCCGGGTGAGCTCTATGTAAGACAAGGTATTTCCCGTAAGAGTTTCCGAGTTATTCCAGGAGAGGTGGAGCGACCCGGAATAGAAGTTCTGATAGTATGCGGCTGTTCCGGTTGAAAAATTGGTGATCGCCGGATTGATCGCATCCGTGATGGGGAATCCTGAAAGAGAGCCGTTGATCGATCCGCTCAGGGTCGAAACGAGCGCTCCGGTCAGAAGTGTGAGGGATCCGGTCGCTGCCGTGGAAGCGAGGGTTGGGATATTGATGGTGACAGTTTTTCCTACGACGCTTGCTACGGAAGTTCCGGTATAAGAAACCCCTCCGACGGTATAAGCGATCCTCGTCGGGTCGTGTGCTGTAACCCCTGAGAGTGTGAGGCTCGATGTGATCGCGAGTTGGCCGGTGGAGACGAAGCTTGCTTGTGTGAATCCAAAATCCGTGATGATCTCTCCGTTGATGACTGCTATATTAGAAACCCCCGCTTCCCCTTTTGCTCCCTGTTTATTGGTCGCAAGTACGTAAGCGTGGTAGCTTCCGCCTGAAACGAATGGAGAGTTGGTGGAATCGGTCGTGATATCGACGGTTCCTGTCCAGGATCCGAGATTTTTATCATTGGTCGAGTATTTGAAATTCGCGAGATACGCTCCGGTAAGATCGATATTGGATGGAAGGATATAGACAAGGTACGAATCGAAATATGTTCCTGAATAACTCGCAAGAGCACCAGTGTCCCAATGGACTGCAAAATCGCGTCCATCGATCCCTTCGTTGAGGCTATCTGGGTCCGCGAGGGTTATGAGCGAACCGGAGAGCGAGGGTGGGGAAGGGATCCCCTTTGTGACCGTACCGGTCGAATCCCCGTAATTGAGTGATGGGTCAAGACAATAGGCATGGACCGTATTCGTTCCCGCCGAGAGATCCGAATTGAGGATCGTTATCGAGATGGGAGTGCCGGCGATCGTGGTTCCGGAATAAGTTCCTGCTCCCGTCGATGGATCGGTTCCGCCAACCTTCACCGCATAGGTTCCGTTCTCATTGCACTGGAACGAGAGAGAAACATTTTCAGTATTGACGGTTGATGGACCGAATGAGAGCTGCTGTGAGGTCGGAGCGGTATCATCGCGGGTGATGGAAGCGGTACTATTCCCGATCTCTCCTGCTGCATTTTGGATACAGAGGAATACGGTATTTTGTCCGATAGCAAGGCCTGTATAAGAGAGACTCGATACGATGGTCGACCCGGTTGTCGAATATGTTTGCCATCCTGCATCGCTTCCTGTACAGGTCGATCCGATTTTCATGAGAGAAGTCCCCACTTGGTTTCCGCTCCAGCTCAACGTGATATTCGGCACCTGCGGTCCCGCGTATTGTGCAGAACTTGAAATGAGCGTTATGGAAGGAGTAGTGTTCGGGACGATGGAAAAGGCGATATTCTTAGTGGTATTTTCATTCGCAAGGGAACTTGCGGAATAATCGTCCGTATTCGTATTCCCATCCGAATCCCGAGCAGAAAAGCTTGAAATCCCGAGTGAAGCCGATCCAGCAGGTTGGGTGGTCGTGATGGCGGTTTTTTTGAATACTGCTTTTTTATTCGCGCTATCGCACGAGTCGAACACGAGCGCATCGGCACTATGTCCGGAACCGAGCACTCCTGTCAGATTCGCGCTTACAAGCGCGGATCCTCATTGGAGGTTCGCACAGAGGTCGGTCGCATTGATATTATAGTCCTTGATCGTGACATAGAGGTCGAGCGAATCTATTCCGTCGTTTTTGAGAGAGGTTTTTTCTGTTCCTGTTACACCCGCACTGGATGCAACGAATTTATAATCGGTGATATAGGGTTTTACGTTCGCATAGATCGTCCGGGATTGTACCGGACTGCATATTTCTGAGCCACTATCCATGGCACAGAGGGTAGTGTTCATGATATTGGCATACGTCTTGATCGAACTCGATAACTGGAAGGCATTGTTCCCTGGGGTATCGAGGAGATCGATCTGATAGTAGTAGGTGACCGGAGCGAGCGATCCGGAGGCGAGCGCTGGATCCGTATACGAATCGAGCCCGGTCGAGCTCGAATACTCATTCGCCGGAAGCACCCTGCTTACATCCCCATTATTGGTGAATCCTCCATTATACGATACGCTCGAATTGTCTGTGAATGCAATCTTCGCTTTCGGTCCTGTGAGTGCAACCGTCCCGTTGTTGTACCCCAAAACTTCCACCCGGAATTTATCGCCTGGTCGCTTGGAAAGAAGGAGATTCGAAGTCGAACCATCGAGACCGATCGACTCGACTTTCATGCTCGGACCAGTGGCATATACCAGTATCTGGCTTGGTCCTTGGAAAAGAGTGATCAGTATGAGTGTCAAGGAAAGCGCTTTCTTGAGAGTATTGAGCATATTTTTTATTCAGTACGAATTATAGACTGATTTATACTCATTTTTCGACCGATTTCAAGTCTATTTCAGAATGTTCCATGATCGGGCTTTCAGTACTCCTCTTTTGTCTATTTTTTCCGGAGAAACCGGAACAGGAGCTCGAAAATCTTCCGCTCGAAGTTTGCGAATATCGCGCTTTCGATGATGAAAGCCGTTTCCGTATTGTAGTCGATCACGGCAACTTTTGATCCGTAGATGACTTTCGAGATATTATCCTCGAAGAGATCGAACCCCTTGGGGATAACCACCACCTCCCGTTCGAGAAGCGGCCTTTTCGTTTTGGAGAGCTCTTCGCTCGTGATGAGCATACGTTCGAGCTGCTTCTTGTCGCGCATTTCCCGGGTGGATTCGCTGAAATAATTCTTCGAAGTATCCCGTGAAACTTTCCTCGAACTGTAGCGGTAATAGATATCCCCTTTCTTGAGCGTCCGAACGACATCATCGTGGACAAACGACATCCCTTTCGCTCCAGGAAAGAATTTCAGGATCGGGCGATCCGTACGGGAGATATGGAGTTCTTCAAGCGAAGGGAGTGCGGATTCGAAATCATTCGCGAGACGATCGACCATAGATTTGAGGTGGCTCGGAGATTCTGCCGTATATACCCGCCGTTTTCCGACCGGACCGACCGATACGAGTCCCGTCTCGGTAAGAGCCGGCAATATCCGATAGATCATTTGCCGATGATATCCGCTTCGTCGGGCGATTTCCGTGATGGCGGATGAACCATGTTCGAGAAGGTCGAGAAAGACCCGGGATTCGCCTTCCGAGAGCCCGATCTTTCGGAGGAGTGGTAGGTAATCCATAGAATGTCACAGTTATGATACACTTTTTTATAAGTGTATTTTTCTTTATCCTAAAAGCAAATATTTATTTCAAAAAAGATTATATGACACTTTATCATGTTATTTGAGACATTTTTCTATTTCTTTGCATAATCCTTCTGTCTAGACAATATTTACTTCCTATAATCTTTGTATCTATGAAAAATTCTTCCAACACTCCTGTCCGTGCTGATCTGCATTTCCATTCCACTCTTTCAGATGGAAGCAAAACCCCCATAGAGATTGTCGCCACTGCGATGGGGCGGGATATTGAACTTCTTGTTAATACCGATCACGACATCGTCAATACTCGGACTCCGGAGCTCGCGAAAGAGGCGGGGATCATGAGTTTCGAAGGCGTTGAGATTTCCGCATATGAACCATCGAGCGATAAACATCTCCATATCACCTGTTATGCGCAGAAGTTTTCCGGTCGGATCCACGAAATTCTGACACACACTCGTGATGGACGTAAAGGGAAAATCACTCGCCAGCTTGAACGGCTTCGTGAAAATGGATTCGATATCGATACGGACCGATTTTTCCAGCGATTTGGATCCCAAGGGGTGAATACTGATAATCTTTCCAACTCTCATCTCACTGAATATATCTTCGAGAGCCCAGAAAATGTCGCTCATATCGAGCATTTGACCGGAGAGAAACTCGAATATAGTATGTTTCTCCGCGAATGCCTCAAGAAAGAAGGAAAACATGCATGGATCGGCGGAGTTGAAGTTCCGGTGTATGAGCCGTCGGTAGAGAGTTGTGGAGAACTCGCGCGGGAGAATAGTGCCCTTCTCTCGATCGCTCATCCCAATTTCACCTTCGAGGATGATATAGACCGATTCGACAAGATAATCATGCCGTATATCGAAGCGGGGGTCCGGGGAATCGAAATCAATGCAGCAGCCCCTCGTATGTGGGTCGAGACAATCCTTCGGGTCCGGGACCGCTATGATTTGATCCTTACCTTCGGAAGCGATTGTCACTTCAAACCTTCTGGAGATGGGAAACATAATGAGCTCGGATCGAGAAACCCTTACCTGAGCGATGAACAATACGGATCGATGGTGGAGCGATTCATGGAAACAGTTAGGAGATAGTTTATCTGATGTATCTTCTGAGGATTTCTGCAGTCGAATCCTGACCGTTTTCCTCCATGAACTTCAATCTCTTTTCCAAGAGTTTCTGAACGGATTCATCTTGAAGAATGAGTTCTCGGATATGGAAAATAGTAGGATATTCTATACTGATCCGGAGGAATTCCTCAATCCTTCAGATTTTTGTGGAAGTCAATACTATCCGGAGAAGCATTTTCTGGAAATCTGGATGAGCGATAATCTCCTCATTCAGATTCTTTGCAATCCGAGGACTGACGGAGCATTCCTCCTTGAGGGTTGTCATGAATACTTGCAGAGTCCTCTCCAATCGTCTTATCTTTTCAAACTCCCCTCCACGAAGGATGTCATGGATCATTTGATGGATCTGCTCTTCGCATGTCCTGATCGCTCCTTCTTCTTCCGATCGGGGAATATCCCCGTCATGTATCGTATCGACCATATATACCTATCATGAAATAATCTTCCGTCTATTAGTAGACCATAGGATATGGAAGAATATTAATTTTTTATTAAAATCTGGAAGTTTTTTGAAGAATATTACAATTGTGGCAATGAGGTTTATGTAGTCCTATCGGCTCACTTCATCAAGTAATCGTATGATTTTCTTTATCTCGTTTATCTTTTCTTCATCTCCATTTTTCAACGCTTCAGACAATTCGTTTTGTCTCGTTTCTTTTAATTTTCGGGCATGTATGAATAGCTCTTCTCTTTTTACCGCATTTCAGCTTTTTCGTACCGTATCAAACTCCGATAAAACGGCTCGCTCCTCTTCTCTTGTTCCTTCCAATAAGGCGCTTCTTCTTTTTTCTTGAAGCACCTCGTTTTTATTGATCTTTGCCGTGTCTTTGTATGCACCGATTGCCGTTTTGGGAATATCTTTTGTTGCTTTCTTTGTTTCTTCTCTGGAACAAGAAGTGAGGATGAACAGGATAAAAAGAGATGATAAAACGATTTTTCTCAACATGATATGGATTTTTAATGCGTTAAAATTGTATTTTTACCATTCTCAGACTTTTTTCGAGGAATCGAAGTGGATCCCATCAACTCAATAGGGTTGAGGGATACCAGTGACCGTGTCATAAATAATGGGTTGTGTTTGGTTTCAGATATCTGCCCCATAGGTATAATTCACCCCTCAGGTAAATGTTACAGCCTGTACTCATTTTGTGGCATAATTCCATCAGGAGACATTCGGTTGAGCACACCAGCTAGGACCGAATGTCCCAGTGGTATCAAGACTCGTTCCATCGGAAAAACCAAGCGGTGAATTGGTTCAAAAAGGGATAGTTCCTCAGGTAAAGCCGAAACTCGTATTTCAGAAGGCTTTTATGGTTCCATAGAGATAGGTATTCGTATTTCAACTGGATACATATATTCATCAAATATTATTGTAGGAGAAGAGATTATGGATACTGGAATTCTGCGATACGCCTGTAGGATCGTATATGAATGTCCAAATTCAGCCGTCCGCATCATTATTGCCATAAGCATATATATTATTCAACACTCATGGATACATTTCAAACTTCACTCAATAGGAAGTATTGTTGAAGGCTAGGATATTATTGAGAGAAGAATTTGATTCAAATCAAAACCTTATTCCGGCAGCATTATTGTATACTTTCATATTTGAATATATATTATTTCCATGAGAATCCGTATTGATTCACACTCCTGTATTGTTGAAGATGTCAATATTTGAGAATACGCTATTATTAGTGCTTATATCCAATCATGAAACATTGTTGTATATTTTTATATTATGGAAAGTGGCATATCAGGTCCATAAGAAACTGTTTGCATGGTAGGAATTATAGATATCTACATTATGGAGCGTAATATTATCTGCGGTTGAAGAAATTCAATTCGTATTCTTTTTTCAATCCCCCGTTCAAGTTACATGATTCGCTCCAAGTCCATTCGTTAGCCCATCAAGCTTTACTCAGGCCAGGATAGTATTGCTTTTTAAAGAAAAAGAGGTTGTTATCTTATCGCTCGTGTAGAAGGTGACATCGCCTACTCAGACAATTGCGCTACATGTTCAAAATACAACAGCAGCAGTATTGATATAATGTCCAGCAGCAAGCCTATATACGGTATTTGCGGCGAGAGTGGTCGGGATGGTATTTGTTCCTGGAGACAGATCTATTACGCTCATGGTAGCAGGATTGCAAGGGTTTGCACTCCAGTTCTCTGTATATATCGATGAGTTGGAAAAGATATCTCTGATATCAGACGGTGTATAGGTCCATCAAAAAGCATGTTTCGTAGCGCAGCTTGTAATATTCCCGCCATTTACTCCATTACACGACCATGTATAATCCGAAAGTATCCCGCCATCGGTCACTCATGTGGGAGTTCAAAGGGCACAAAGTTCTGTTGGAGTTATATATGAATGCCCTCCATTGTCTTTTCAACATATTCAATCCAACGGTCCGCTATTAACCGATATCTTTATATTATCGACCCAAGCTTTATCCTGTCATTCAAAAGTTGATGAGTCTTTTTCATAGCACCATTTAAATGCATATGTTCAAGGGATGTAAACGGAGGAAGCATAGGTGTTCCAGGCTTGTTCCCCAGACCACTGCGATTGCAGGACTCCGTTTGAATAAAAACTCAGAAAATCATAGCCTAGCTCTGAGGAAACCTTGTAGTCAAAATGGATATTGAAAGCAGATGCTTGGCTTGTCGTGACTTCAAAGCATGAAGTACTGCTATCTGTCTGATTTCAGCTTTCTAGGGAATAGCTTCATTCATTTTTTTCTGCCGTTGTGCGATTCCATGTTCATTGGGTCACGGTATATCAGCTTTCCGTTTCGAAACCTATGACACTATCCGTTCATCAAGGAACCGAAGGAGTCGAAATAGGGCTTGTTCATCATGCACCGCCACCATTACTATTGAGGTAATTCGTTATGAGTTGTATGGCTCCATTCGGATTGGACACTGTATTCATATCTGTCACTTCTTTATAATCCGGATCTGTCTCCAGTATGGTAGTGGTGTAATATTCATCCAATGCGTTTGCAAGATCCAATTTTCATGTATTGGTTCAAAGCAGATCCATGCCTCATTCAAAGAGTAGCGCTCCGGTTCCTCCGGAAAAGTCGAATCACCCGGTAAAGGAGTATCCGTTTGTCTGGTAATTTGATGGGATATTCGAATACCCTTCATGTACAAAGCTTTTATTTGAGATTATAGTCTGTATGTCGACACTATTTATCTCATTCGTGATGATGCTCGGGGCTCAGAGGATATACACAGTTGATCCGCTGCTTGTTTTTACGAACTTTCCATTATAGTTCCCTCTCACCATCGCTTTCATATTTTCTGCAGCATAGGTCTGCGGAATCATTGCCGCGATAGCATAGTCTTCATAGATTGCCGCTATCTGAAATTCATTTTTCGTATTCGTAACCGAATAAGCGTATTCATTTCCATTCAAGGGATCAGTAGGCTTCGGATTAAGCATTCCTACTTTCTGAAAAGTTGAATCTCAGAATGTTCATTGGATCCAGGCGAGGGATCATGAATAAGTTACATTGAATGTATTTGAAGGGTCCGGGTAACTTCCCGTTTTGATTTTAGAAATTTCCAATGTCTTGATGATATTGTTCAGATCCGTGACACGTCTGCTATCTTTCGCATTTTTGATGTAACCACCAACGCTCGTTATCGCTATTATTCCAAGTATCGCCAAGATGCTTATTACCACTATCAGTTCCGTAAGGGTAAAGGCTTCCGGTTTCTTGAATTCCAAGATCTTCTTTATGTAATGTTTCATAACCTGTAAATAGGAAATAAAATACGTAAGATATCAGGTGATTCATTTTCGGATATTGAGATTTTATAAGGATGATTATAGTAAATAAATATATATTACAAGTTCTATTCAGAAACTCTGCGGAAATATCCTAAAATAGGGTTACCTCGCCGGCCGTTCATTCCGTGCTATTTCTTTCGCATAAGAGATCTTCCTTGAAGCTCTGAAGAAATAGATCTGCAGCTTTCTGGACTTGTTCCATGAAAGAAATTTCCTTGTAATCGAGGCGACGTTCCTTATTTTTTTCCAAGAGATATTCGTATATTTCCATTTCATCATCTCATACTCACATTTCTATTCTCGACAACAATAGGATTCTCTCGAAAGCCCTTCTCCATTTTCCCATAATGGATACTTCGACGGCCTGACAAGCGATCCCTCCACTGAGAGGAGAAGTACGGAAAGCATCTGCTACCCTGAAACGAACCTCGTCGACGTACATTCATGATTTCTGGATATCCAATCATGTATGGCACTTGAATTCGCCTTTCATCCGAACCTTCGTATATAAGTTTTCATGTTCCATCATGACTATTCCAGCCCCGGATAAGTGGGGGACTTCTCATTTTGCGACGATACTCAGACAGTTTCCGTCTCGAAGAATGCTCTGCATAGATAATAGAGAGTTAAGATATAAGGGGAACTTCCCCAATTACGCAGAAATTATGTAAACCGGATATTAAAATTTCATTAAAATTCCAAACATTTTTCCAGACTCCCCATTTCCGTTCCTACTTAAAGCCAAAACTTTAGAATATATTTTCTCTGTACAAAATCGGATTCGATGTTATAGAGTGACTAGTATCATATTTTTCCGCAACAGAAAAAGAACGGATGAAGCCGTTCTTTTTGATATTTCTGATAAAAAAATAATCCCAAACACTCTTTCGAGCGCCTGGGATGTTTTTTTCAAATGGTGGCACCTAGTTGAGGAAGTTAGAACTGCTTTGCAATCATCAGAGTTCATTCCATACGTTCCAAAACTGAGTGAAATTTTACCCCCAGGATAGACTCACTATATTGTTTGGTGTAATGGTGTGGAAGATCTTTGATGACAGCCCGACGAAGCTGCTATTACAAACCGTTTAAGGAGGATGATTGAGAAGTGGGGGTTGATAATGCCGATCGCATTAGGGGCTTGCGTTTATTAGCTTAATATCTTTTTATCTTACTGTTGCTGGTTTTAATATTTGAGAGGTAGTTCTTTTTGGTCAACTACTTCATCTGGCTCTATTCATAACATAACCATTTCCTCATAACCTATGTTATATGATGCTTTAACTAGGACTCAGTAGAATCGTTTCTCAGTAAATGGGATCGATAGGAATCATTCTAAGAATTTTCCGCGAGGTCACTGTATGATTACGGATGTTAGGAAGAACGTCGCAATCATACCAGCAACACTGATAGTCGATTTTATATCCGAAGAGACGGATATTGTTCCACTCAAAAAGACTCATAGTATCCAGTGTACGAAATACATAGCTATGGCCATTATCAGAATCCAGGATGTTGATCTATATATCGGATATATGTCTTTGAGTCGCTTGATGTCACATTCTTTTAAGACTCAGTTAAGAATTCATCAACTTGCATGGAGGTAGGGGTCTTTTGAATCGGTTATGATTTTCACAATGAATCCATCCCCCTTGTTTAGATAATTAAAGCCCAGCAGAACCTCGCTGTTACGCTTGCTTATTTTATGTATCACCTCTGTATTCTCATCACTTTTATACCATACCTCGACCCCTAATATTTTACATGAATCTGAAAGTGTGATCTTCACATTGCTTCAACCAGAAAAGTCTTTTTCCTCCACAGCCTCTTTTCAGTCATTAAAAAAAGCTACATCATGAATTATTACGTTCTCTGCTTCTATTCAACTATAAGAGAATCTCAGTTTAGGATGGTATTTGCTCGCCTCATTTAAGTCTTTATGCAAATGGATGTAGGAAATACTTTTCTGAGCCTTAAAGTTTTGTAAATAAAATGTTGTTATAGTAAATATGAGTCAGATAGCTCAAATTATATATGAAATCATGATTTTTCGTGTTAACAGATAATTATAGATTCTATAAAGGATGCTTGACCCCGTTTTTATAATCATTACTGAAATGGACATGGGGAGGTTCATGCGTATTACTGTTTACATGTCAGCAACCTTCGCAACAATCGTGCTCTACGAAAAATGCGCACGGAGCTACTTGACCACTCCCTTTCTTTCAAAAATTTTCTCGTTTATTTGGAACGAAGTATTCTTTGGTATCTGTTATTTTTTGCAAGTCCTGAATCACAGTAGGCGAGTAGTGCGTATGCGCCGACCCATGGTGTGACACTTTAATGAATTCACATTCCTTTGAAGGAAGGTTATCCAAGAACTTGCAGATATTCTTGATATCCATATCACCAGTGATAAGGATGCTTTTCCCGCTCTGAACGGACGTTACTCTTGCCAAGATGCCAAAATTATTTTGTTCCTTTTTGAGGCGCAGAATATCAACTACCTTTTTCCCAAACGGTGTCAATGATCATTCCAATTCATTTCACAAGGAACTGAGTTTGACACTGAAATCGCGAAGCAGTTCCAACAGTTTTTCTTCCTTTTCAGTAAGCTCCAATTTACCAAGTTCATTTACTAATTCCGAGAGATTCGTTGCTTCGTCATGCCACAAATAAGTATATAAGATTCACTCTTCGAAAAATTCAAATTCCCGACTTGTGGAAGTTCATGTCTTTTTATGGAAGAGTGTTTCAAAATATCTAATCGTACTAGAAAAGCTTCATCGGATATTTGAACCCGTAAAGCTTTCAAGCGATGATTCACCAATGAACGTAATCAAAGAGTTAAACGACTGGATCAGTTCACTTATTTGGTTTTTTAACTGCCCCATAAAATCCTTATGAAGGGAGAATAATCAACTTATAGGATTGTCGTTGCTCCATCATTCAAAATTCTTATTAAGGTCCAAGATTTCCTGTTTCTCCTTTTTTGAAAGAGTATGATGTCCCTGTCATACTTTCGGGAATCTACAAGAATAACTAACATCAAACTGTTTACTGCACTCCTTATCGCATTTTAATGTTTCGTATGGCTCAGATGAAACTAGTTCAAATGGCTTGACGAGAATAATACCTGCCCTGTATTCGGATTCCTTATTTGCAAAGAGATGTAATGTGAGTTGGGATAATGAACTTATAGTGTGCGATAAATAATAGAGTCTCTTTACTCTTTGGACCCCTTTGCTACAAACCCTTGTCGGTCCTTCTGGTTTCAATAGGAGTCACAGAGTATCAGGCATATACAGTTTCTCGATTTGGTTATTTTTCAATAAATGCAAGAATCCGTCATAATGATCCTTGTGGTAATGAGTTAGAAAGGCGTGATTGAAAATAATATCGCCTGAAATAGACTTCTTTATTTCATTCGAATAACCAGCATCGAAAATGAGGTTTATCCGCTTTTCTTGTGTCTCATCCCATATTAACGTGGAATCTCCATATCCGTTTGATTTGGAAACATTTAGAACATGAATGGTTGCTGTCATCTGAATATATTAACGGTTAGTTGGTAAAGATTTATTTGTTTTTAAGCTACTGAGTCTTTTCTGACTCGGATGCATCGGGATATCCCGCTCCGATAAGCTCCACTTCCTCCTCCAAATGTTTTCCATCCAATTGCTTCTCTGTCTTCGCTCCGAGTGTCTTCAAACGTTCTATGGTTGAGGTAATGCTGCCTTTTCCGGTTTTCAGCTTTCATATAGCTTGATCGTGGGTCTCCAAGGACTTTTCAAGAGCCTTTTTGATTCCCTCCATATCACCAAGAAATCCAATGAATTTTTCGTAAAGTTGTCCTCAAATTCTCGCTATTTCCAGAACATTCTTCGTTTGCTTTTCATGACGCCATAAGGTTGCAACCGTTTTCAGTGATATAAGAAGCGTGGTTGGTGATACTAGGACGATCTTTCGGTCCCATGCGTAGGTGAACAGCGATCAATCGGTAGTTAATGCAAGCGTAAGAGACGCTTCGATCGGAACAAACATCATGGTAAAGTCGGGGCTGCGTAAATCCGCATTGGATGGATAATCCTTTTTTGCAAGCTCATCGATATGACTCTTTACGGATGCAAGATGCCCAGAAAGATGCATTTTCTTTTCAGCTTCCTCTTCGGAACTCACAAACCGCTCATAATGCGTGAGAGATACTTTCGAATCAACTACTATCGTTTTTCATTCAGGAAGAATTATGAGAACATCCGGTTTTACTGGTGTTCATGTATCACTTTTAAGTCCGAGTCCTTCTCATTGCAAAACATATTCGGAACCTCTCCGGAGTCCTGATTTTTCAAGGAGATCTTCAAGGACGAGTTCGCCCCAGTCTCACTGTGTCTTTGAATCACCACGAAGAGCTTTTGTAAGATTTTTGGCATCATTAGCGAGATCTTGATTCATATGTGTGAGTTGTTTGATTTGTTCCATCAAACTAGCATTTGTTTGTATTCAGCTTTCCCGATTCTCCTTTACCTCCTTTTGGAACGTTTCAAGTTTTTCCTTCAATGGCTTCAATAAAATATCTACTTGTTCTCTGTTATCCTTAGTGAGGCTAACTCGGTTGGATTCAAGAATCTTATTCGCGATATTCTCAAATTCGGTCTTGAATTCTTTCTTCGTATCCTCAATCTCTTGCTTTCTTTTTTCAACTTTTTCAAGTAGATTTTTATTTTCATTATCCAGTCCTGCTAATTTTCCAGTCAGTTCTACTATCGTCTTTTCGGAAGCACTTCTTTTTAATTCAAGGTCCTGGATTGTAGATTCCTTTTCGGAAATGGTTTTTTCAAGAGAAATCTTTTCAGCCTCAAAAAACGATTTCTTACTGTTTGTAGTTATCGCGAAATATACTGCTCCGGCTAACAGGATTACAAGGAGGATGATTATGGATTCGAGCATCATGAAAGAAATTTAGGTGATAAATTTTGAACTTGGTAGACCATAGAACAATTGATTATGATATGAAAGATTATTAAAAATTTCTTAATTTTTTGAAGAAAATTTCAAAAAGTCATTTCGTTAAAAATCGATTTCGTTTTTCATTATATACAAATATACTACTACCGGTAATTATTCTTTTGAAAAAACATATGAAACCATCTGCTGCGGAAAACTGGATTGGAGAGAGGGTTCGAGAACTCAGGAAGGATAAAGGGATATCGCAGGAAGTTCTTGCGGTAAAAGCTGGTATACCAATGGTAAGTCTGGCCAAAGTGGAACAGGGGCAGATAAAGAAACCTTCATTCCCCATGGTTTGGAAAATAACCATCGCACTCGGTATTAGTCTTAATGAATTCGTGGAAGGACTGAATTCACAAGAATTACTTTTTAACGCAAACAAATCGTAATATGCAAACAAAAAGACTTTCGGACCTTATAGAATTTACCCGACAAACAGCCCTTCTTAGAACAAAGCCAATTTCAGAAATATCAAGACATGGCATTTTCGAGGCCTCAGAATCAGATATCATAGGATTGCCATGAGTATACATCAATGCTATGGATGATGATGAGGATAGTGATAGTATCTGGCTAAAAGTAGATCGTCTTTCCGAAACTCAGGCACCCATTCCCTGATCTCTTGGACTTCAATCTTGGATAGAAATTCCCAAAGGGGTCTCGAAAGAACCGACTATTCTTCCTGTTACGAATGCTGGTTCAGTCTTTTCAGATGAAGAACTGAAAATTCGTGAGCTCGACAGCCAGGCGTCTATTCATTTTGAATCTTTTGATTCAAAAGAGGATATAGAGAAACAATACCAATCGTATCTGTTGAATGTATGGAAACCTTGGGCTAATGAAGAACGAAAAAGAAGAAAGACTATATCCCTGTATTCAAAATTATTTTCACTAAAACAACAACTTGATGGGGATCTTGGGGATGGTCAACTTGAATTTGCATGGGGTGTTGGTATTGCTTTATGGAAGACGGAAACTTTCAAGGTGGACTATCCTATGATCACACAACTTGCTGAAATTTCGCTTGATGAAAAAACACTGGCTATCATGATTTGTCCTCGGGAGACTGATCCAAGAGTTGAACTTGAAGTTTTTATGACAGATGATAATCCATGAATTGCCGCATTGGATAAGACGTCTAAGGAATTCTTTTCTCAACAGGATTTTGTTTTCTCCCCATTTGATCGTGGTACCTTTGAACCTATACTTAGATCTGCTGTCTGAAATCTTGATCCGAATGGAAAATATTGGGCAGAAAACACTTCTGAAACCGATCGATCAACCCCAAAAGCTGATGAGAACCTAAAAATAACGGATACCTGGGTTATTTTTGCCCGACCAAGAAATGCGAGTATTTTTCTGGATGATCTCGCTAGATTTCAGAAACTTCTTGATGCTGGTTGAGAAATCGTAGAAATTATTTCGTCCGCAATCTCCTCAATTATTACCGATCCTTCATTGTTAAATGAGGAAATGATACTTCCATCATTCCGATGAGTCTCGATGGTATCTGGATCATGAGAATGATCGGAATCAGAAGTGAAAGATTTGTTCTTCCCTATGCCATTCAACGATGAACAGGTCAGAATTATTCAACTTCTCGAAACTTCCAATGGGGTTGTTGTACAGGGGCCACCGGGAACAGGAAAAACCCATACGATTGCCAACGTAATTTGTCATTACTTGGCAACTGGAAAAAAAGTACTTGTTACATCCATGAAAGATCCAGCGCTTGCGGTTCTGCGAGAAAAGCTTCCGTCAGAAATACGTCCGTTGGCAGTGAGTCTCCTTTCGTCTGAACAAGAAGGTATTAAGCTTTTTGAATTTGCTGTCGCGAAAATAGCCTCTGAGATACAAAGAATTGATCGAATATGACTTCGCAGGGAAATAGAGAGGTTGGAATCCGATCTTGATACATATCATTCCAGACTTGCGAAGAACTCTATGCAAACAGCTCGCATTGCTTCCAGAAAGTTGTCGCCTATTGAAATTGAGGGGGTAAAAATATTCCCAGATCAGGCTGCGCAGGAGGTGATGGCTAATATAGATACAGATCCTTGGCTGACAGATGAGATAACGGTAGAAGAAAGATTTACGCCTCGTTTTTCCGAGGAAGATATCGCAAAACTCCGTGAAGCGAGAAGATTTCTTTGAAATGATCTCGACTATCTCGGAGCACATCTACCGGAAATACATACTTTCCCGGATTTATCAGAGCTCATAAGGACGCACAAGGACTTATCCGAATCAAACAAGATTCAATCAAAAATAGACTCATGAGAGATTCCTCAACTCATTGATTCATCGAAAGAGACCTTTCAAAATGCCAGAGAGCTTTTTGAATGAATTTCGAATCTCAGGATTTTGAGACAGCGCCTGGGAGGAATGCAAATGGAAGGTCGTAGTCAATTTCTCTCAGAGCTTCGATCACAAGGTCAAGAATCCCCACGATTCACCCCTATGTGGAAAATTTTTCAAGAAATCCAAACGGAACTTGCTGAGAAGGTTAAATTTATCGACCGTCCTATTGCCATTATAGAAAATGCTGAATCTGATGCCATTCTTATAAAAGCTATACAAAATCTCTCGGAGGGAAAGTCTGCCTTTTCTTTACTAGAATTCGGAAAGAGTGAACAAAAAAAGATGCTTACCGGAATACGGATAATTGCATCAGAACCAAAAAGTACGGAGGATTGGAATTATGTTCTTTCTCTTTTGAATCATAGGAAAAGGCTTCTTGAACTCATTATTAGATGGAACGCGGTTGCATCTGAAATGAGCATTCCTGTCGTGAATCCAGCCTTAGAATGAATAAAGGAGGTTGAAAGACTTTGAACGGTGTGCAATCTCATACGAAAAATTGTAGGGCTTGAAAACACTATTAAAGCATCTATCTCATTGGTATTCCCTGGGACTTATTCACCAGAATTTGTTTATGATGAGGCTAAGATCGAAGTGATAGGGAAAATTCTATCGTATCACCTCATGAAAAATCGACTTGCCGAAGCTTGGGCAATAAAAGAACGCTTTCAAGGGGCTATCGGAGGGTGTTCTGGTCGTGTGTCACGGTTAATGAAAGACTTTTTTGAACAAATGGTCGGAAATCCGAGTATTGAGGAAGATACTATCAAGAACGAATGGACAGGTTTATTGGAGGAGCTAAGACGAGTTCGCTGACTTCGACCACATCTGGATACGATGTCAGAAATTACAGAACTCATCAGGGATTCAGGCGCTCCAAAGTGGGCAGATCGCCTCATTACAGACTCTGTACAATCGAGTTTAGACCCTCTTCTTCCTGGCAACTGGCGTGCCATATGGCGACTTAGGCGATTGGAGAATTATTTAGAATCCTCAGGGGTTACAGAAGAACTTAGAATGCTGGCTCGGGAAAAGAAGCAGATAGAAACCGATCTTGCCCGAATATATAAAGAAATTGTTGAAAAGCGTTCCTGGCTTTCTGTGACTGAGAACGCTACTCCGAACGTTCGTGCTGCTCTAATGGCATACATGTCTGCTATTTCGAAGATAGGAAAAGGTACTGGAAAGCGAGCTATACGATATAGAAAAGATGCACGACAGGCAGCCAGTCTCGCACATGCAGCAGTGCCTTGTTGGATTATGCCGCATTATCGCGTTTCGGAATCTTTTCCGGCAGACTTCTGACTTTTCGACCTTGTTGTGATAGATGAAGCTTCACAATCAGATCTCACGGCGCTCCCAGCGATACTGCGAGCAAAGAAAGTTTTAGTTGTATGAGACGATAGGCAGGTTTCTCCCGAATGAATCGGATTAAAGGAAGAAGATATTAAATCTCTCAATCACCGCTATCTTTCCAGCCAAGTGGAAACCTATCGTCCGCAAATGACCCCGGAACGATCAGTGTATGACCTCTTTAAGGTAGCGTTTGCAAAGTCTTCGGTTATGCTTAGAGAGCACTTTCGTTGCGTTTCTCCTATTATTGAATATTCGAAACGTGAGTTTTATAATCACGAGATCGTACCATTGAGATTGCCAAAAAATTCTGAACGTCTGGATCCACCTCTTGTAGATGTCTTTATTACTAATGGATTTCGAAGAGGAGATACGAATGCTTTTGAAGCAAGGTTTATCGTTGATGAAATTAGGTCTATAATTTCGAATCCTGAAATGAAGTGAAGATCAATAGGGGTAGTATCACTTTTGGCTGATAAACAAGCTTTGAAGATACGCGAAATGATAGAGTCGGACATTGGAATCGATGCCATAAGAGAACATCATATAGCCTGTGGGGATGCTAGAACTTTCCAGGGGAAAGAGCGCGATATTATGTTCCTTTCCATGGTTGTGTCTCCCGGCGAAGCCTCAGCGATAAGCAGAGAGTCATTTGCACAACGTTTCAATGTAGCAGCATCCCGTGCGAGAGATAGAATGTATCTTGTACGAAGTGTACAATCTGAGGACCTAAGTAATGCTGACATCCATCGAAAAAGTCTAGTGGCTCATTTTTCACTTCCTTTCAATCAGGATGAGGTTCGAGTTGAGGATCTTCGCAAGCTCTGTGAGTCGGATTTTGAACGAGAAGTATATGACTTGTTAGTCGAGCGAGGATACCGAGTAGTTCCTCAGGTCAAAGTCGGAAGTTTTCGTATAGACATGGTTATTGAGGGGCATAATGATTCACGGGTTGCCATAGAATGTGATGGTGATCGATATCATTGAGCAGATGTTTGGGATGATGATATGCGTCGTCAAGGAATACTCGAAAGGGCCGGATGGACCTTTTGGCGCTGCTTCGCCTCAGACTTTGTCATGCGAAGAGACGAGGTATTATGTGATCTTTTTAATACCTTGACCCGTATGGGAATCGATCCAATAGGCCATGAAAATGCAGGACGAAGCATCTATGTTGAAAAAAGGGAGGTTGAGATACCTGAGGTTCAGGCTTATGAAGAAACTATTCAGGAAGAACCTACAATGATCCTCGTTAATCCACTTTCGTTAACAAAAGAATTACTGGTCGCTTAGTTTTGTTTATGCTTCAATGGTCAATTGAAAATGACCGCAACGGATGATCAATTATTAAAGCTTCGTATGGAAGCACTCTTTAACGTCTCATCGGTCGAAATATCGGGTCCGTAAGATGCGACACTTGCTTCTCGAATTCTTCGGGATCTCGAAATTTATATTTGGATCTTTTACCCCATTGGACGACTATATCTTCGCTCCAAGATTTCTTCAATTGAAGTATCGCTCTTTCAAAATCCTCAAAATCATTTTCAGATTCGCACGGATAACAGGGGTAATTGAAGGGATTGTCCAGAAAGTCGAGATATTCAACATACTGAGCAATCGGATCGAGACAACCATTCCGATCGATATAGGCGATGCGCTTCGAATATGAGTACATAACCACTGATATTTTCAGGTATCCCATTTCTTGCAGCATCCCGCTTTCAAAGAGTTTCTTATATAGGTCCGCCTTGCCCCTGAGCGTAGCAAAATCCTCCGTTCCCATGTCCGTTTCCAAAAATACTATCTGGTCGTCTTTCGCGATGACGGCATCCGGGTGGAGAAGTTCGCAACCATGATACTTCCCCGGGGAGGGAACCATAATACTAGTCTCACCATCAAAGAACGCTTCCAAAGGTTTAATTTTGAGCTTGTGGGAGAGATAAAGTATCCCATTTACGTTCGTGAGATCGTGTAAGAGACGATGTAGCTCTGGGGACTTCCCATAGAGCATTTTGGATTGAAAAAGGCTATGGAATTGTGGAAGCTTTTCGATATTCAGTATGCCTTTCCAGTTTTTGGATCTATGGAGCTTGGAGTGGATTGCAACAGGAACAAGTGTTCTTATACATTTCCCGATTGCTGCGGATTCGCCCCAAATGAACTGGTATTGCCTGGTTGATAATACGCCTGTCCTGTCTACTCTCATCCGAGCCATCCTTTGATCCCCGATTGGGAACTCCTCCCCACTGAGAGGTGGATAACGAACAACAATCTTATTGAGTCGTACCCGAGAGTACGGAGCCTTCATACGTTTTGGTTCCGGTATCCAGATTTTTTGAATTTCCATATTTGAAAAAGTAATTGATTAAACTTCTGTGGACATTATAAGGAAAAATCTCTGTTGACGGATTAGAGAAAAGATCCAGATAATTTTCTCACATCCGCTGACGGAAAATTTTCGCGGAGCTTTTCGAATCTGTGGTGATTGCTAATAAAAATGCCACACTGGAAGATATCCGAGCGCGGAGTTTTCCTTCTTTATAAAAGGTGAAATTCAGAATGGACATCAGTCGAAAAATCCAATGCCCGCATGATACATCGTGCAGAATTTCCAGATCCAGAAATGGGATCTATTAAAAGCAGCTGATTACGTCCGATTTTCCATAATCTCCCCCTTTATCTCTTCTTAGATAGGGACATTCTTAATTTCCTTTATCCTTTTTCCAATAGCGTTCCAATGGGGTTGCAGGTAGGTTATTTTTCGAAAAAATTGTGAATGTTCGATAGGTCGGACAACGAATGAAAACGATCATAGAAATGGATAATATTTTCCACATTCCTCATAGTTAACGAGTGCTGAGAGGTTTCTTTTTTCGTCCCCGACAGACGACTCAGATTCGCCCGGAAATATATAACGCCTTTCATGGAATCATGTAGGGATTTCTTTTTGTATTTTCTTATGCTCATACGTTACGGTTGCGGAATATTTTCTCACTTAGAACTTCATGAGTCGCTGCAACGGACGATGCAAGCTAATGAAAATGTTGGTCATTTTTTCCGATTTCCCGACGACTTGCCATAATGTAGTGAAGAGATTATTTTTTATCATTCACTTTTCAATCTATGCCAAAAAAGAAAACAGCCCATGCAGCTTCAAGACTTGCTAAAAAACTAGATAGATTGGATAAAGAGTTTCTTTCGAAACCGATTCCAGTAACAGCCCATCCATTCGGGGATGATTCTTTGTCGGAACGCATCAAAGTATTCCTTGGGGCCGATCTTCTACAAATCATTGATTCCCCGCGTGGTGATACCTCTACCATGTGGGATCTTCCGAGACTTGCAAACAGTCCATGACATACACTCGATTTCGAGGAAATAATTTTACTCAACGCAATGCTCGCATGAGTAGCCTCAAATATTGCCTTCGATATTTCTTGGCAACGACGAGAACTCACACGAAAATTCAATTGTAAAACATTCTTACAGTCATTGGAAGATTACTCGGGTTACATAGGATTGGATAGAAAAGTTATCGCAGTGAGAGCATTGACTATGGAAAACGAGGCAAGAAGACAATGATATTTCGCGTTCCCAAGGGACGGCTGGCATATTGGATCAATTTTTTCCAGTGCGATGCTTTTTTGGGACGAGCAAACTAAACTCTACGGACCGCGGTGGAAGTGATCGAATGATTTTGTTCGTTTCCTGACTGATCTCATCCGTCTCATTATCTACCGCCCCAAACGAATAGATGTCCACAGAAAGGAGTGGGTGGGCACCTATACATACTCATTCGATGACTCGATGGCCGAAATATTCAAAAAATATTTCCCGAAATCACGAATCCTCATGGCACCAGAAAATGGATTCATTGCCAAGCCAGTACATTGGTCGGTATCGATTATTGCCTTACGGAAATTACTCGAAAACCGGAAGTTCCGTAATGTATCCTTGATAATAGGAACACGGCCAATGGCAGACTTCGTAGAATCCCTTAAAAACTATTGCAAAACGCGGGGGATTGATTTCTCTCGGAAGTTTCTCCCGTACGACGTGGTCGAAACAAACACAGAGTCAGATTCAATACTCCTCATCGAGGAGTCGTTATTCACGGAACTCGGTCGTTTTTCACGCTTTCCGGGGTCCACGGTTCTTCCGATTACTGGAATCAAGGCATCGGCACGGTATTTTTAATCATACCCGACGAGAATAGTGTAAATTTCCTTATAATACCATCAGAGTCTTAAACGTGGTTTTTATCGTGAAAACCATAACGACCACACTATTATTTTTTCACTTTTTCACATATGAAAAACAACAATCAAACAAAGACGAGCCAGATCGAAAGAATGAGAGCTGCGATACAGTCAGAAATGCCGAATACTTCGGCGGGTGTATGTACCTTTGCAGATGTTTTTACGCAAGAAGTTCGAAAAAGGAAGAATGGCACTAAGGAGCTAGCACGAGCAATGCGCTCGTGGGATTTCGGAGACACTGGCAATTCGAGTGTATTTAATTCGAACGCATTTATAGAAAAGATATCTCGCAGAAAATTTCAGTGTGACCCTTCTGTAAAACTGGATATCGCTTTGTACGATCATTATCTAAGCCTAGTATTGGAAACCATCTGTAAAATTATCCGCCATAATAAAGGAGATGAATATAGAAAAGTTCTCGTCGAATACATACCTGATATTCTCGCTGTCATTTCTCCTGAGGAACGAGACTTAATATCCCGTAAAGTTGCTCTTATCTTCGATAAGAAGGAAACAAAACTAAAACTTTCTCAAAAGAAAAAAACCTCCGTTTCCGAAACTCCTAAACCAGGAATACTGGAATCCATACCCATTCAGGCTATCCAGAATGTAGTTGAGCCGATTCATCAAGCGCAAGTGCAACAAGCACCGATTCAACCGCAATGGTCGGTCCCGAACACGGCCTCACAGCCAGCTCCACAATCCATTCCACAATCGCAACAAATTCCATAGCACGAGCGTGGCTTAAATCCCTAGAATTACAGGTTTTTTCTTTTTTATCACCCTCTTCTTTTCTGTACCCGATATGGGAAATTTCAGTTTATCACGTCATTTCCTGGTTTTTTCATTTTCAGAAGAGGGCTTCCGTAAGTCCCTTTGATTTTTCTCCTACGATTTTTCTGCAAAAACAGAGTTTTTTGGTACACTGATCTTAGAAAGAATATTTTTGGCTTTCATGCCAGAAAAAATCGAAAAATCACTCTCGTGTGAGGGGTATTATTTTCTGACTAAAAATTCTATGGAAGATCGCAGATTGCCACTCTGGAAGCCCGAAATCGAAATGGTTGAGCGCATGAGACTATTTCTTTACGAAAGGCTCATTGGTCAAAAAGAGGCCATCGATGACGTTTGCAACCTGTTCGTGGCTCGTGCCGTCAGAACCGATGACGACCGGAGGCCGTTCATGAGCGTTTTCTTGAACGGGACTTCCGGGGTCGGGAAGACCCTCATGTTCGAGTTGATAGGCGAGTTCCTCAACAATGAGCCGAAAGTCCGAAAAACGGGCGCCAGGATACCGGTCACGAAAATTTCTTTGAATTGAGTTTTCGCCTTCGAGTTGGTGGAGATGTGCTCTTGACTAAGTTCATCAGCCCGAAATCCATGAGATACGAAACGGAGCAAGTTCGAGACTTTGTACGAGGACGCATCTGAGGCTGATCCGATATTCGCCCGACAATGTATCGTGCTTGACGAATTCGAGAAATTAGGTCCCAGTATCCACTGGAACGAAAAAATTGCTTTCAATTCTATCAGCGAAGTCATGGAAGAAGCCATACAGACTCCGAAGCACCCCGATGGCATTACGATGGACCTCAGCAATACCATTTTGGTAATTACTGCGAACTATTTTCTGAACGAAGTGAAGGATCCGAAGCGATCCATCGGTTTCTCGGTGCCGGATGATCCGTCTGCCGCCAAGGAAGATGAAGCTCCTCAAAACATCGACAAGGAAGGAATCATTGAAAAAATGCGACGCCATTTCAGTATCTCATCATTTAATAGGCTTGATAAAGTTATCATTTTTAATGACTTATCATCATTTGGCGACATGCGTAAGGGATTCGCTGAAAAGGAAATCCAGAAGATGTTAGATACGATTGATCGATTCTATACAGCACAAGGGAATCCGCTTCCATGCGTTGAACAATATGGAAATTTTGAGACACTGGTCCAGGAATCCCTTGATAATTGCGAAAAAAGCGGAGGATTCCGAGCAATCAAGCGATATGTTCAAAATACAATACTGGGCAGGATTTTATCATTGCTACATAAGGATTACCCCAATATTCCGAAGGAGAAAAGATTCGAACGCAGAATATGCAAAGGTTCCGGAAGTCAGACGCATGATAGAGCACCCCATAACGATGATGATTTTATGGAAGCTTTTGGAATGGAGGATATGGCAAAAGAACTCAATCAGATCAATTACGAATAGCTCAGCTCAGACCGTAGATACCAATTTATCCTTTATTTTAACACTATATGAAAAACTCTACTATCAGTACCCCAGAAGGAACAAAAGAATTTAAGAAGATTTTGTACATAGGCGATATCCATTGAAGTCACCTCCTGAAAGGCTTTGTCGATCGATTTGATGAATCTTATTATGTAGTTCTTTGCGGCGATTTATTCGATCGTGGCGATCATTCTGCCGAAGTCTACGAAACGGTACGAAAGTTGCATGAGCAATGAAGGCTGACCATGGTCCAGGGTAACCATGATTTATTTTTTTCGCTTAGTTTTGGAATGAGGTGAGAATCCCGCTCAAAATTTGCTGAAAAGGCCAAATCGGTCCTTTCCGATATCGATCGTGTCATCCTTTGTGAAACATTTACCGACCAGTTCTACTCTAACGGTGGTGAATCAACAATGATTTCTTTCGCGAAAGCGTACGGAACCAATCTTGCTACGAAAGTTGATGAGATTATTGACTTCCTAATGCAATTCGGCCTATATGCCATTGATCCAGCAAATAATCTGGTCGCACACGGAACAGGGGCTATGTTTCTCGTGGATTGATCCCCAGTTTGAGAAACAATTGGCGGACAATTCATATCTGGATTCGATTATGTCCACGAACTTAATATCTGATTCCGAAATCTTGACCGCAACACTTTGTTCCGGCTCACTGCCCGAGAAAGAGAACTTGGCACTAGGATTTACGAGGATATGGAAAGAAATTGAGCTATTCGGAATCCGGAATTCGTAAAAGGAAATTGGAGCTATCCGGTCGATATGGTGCAAACGTGGTTCAGTAATCGGATTTTTACCGATCCTCGGTATAGCGATGCTCACAAGGCACTTAGGAATGAGCTCGACCGTTACGGTCTTGGCAGGATGATATGCGGGCACTGGATGAATGACTCACAAACATTCGGAAAACCGAACGATCCAGAAATGGAAAAGTATGGAGATACAATCATTCGGCTTGATCGATCAGCATGTGTTGGATACGGAAGTTTTGGCTACGCCGTGTTGGATATAGAAAGTAATACAATTGAAGAGGTTTGAGATTCTATTGATTTTATGAGAAATTAGTAATTGGAAGAAAATGGACGTCCCCGAGAAAGGTGGATGTCTATTTTTTGTATTTTCTTTTTCCGTTCCCGATATTCCGATTTGGTTCCCTATGGAATGCCGTTTTTTTTGACAAAATAGCATATTTTATGCTATAATTTCGTTATGAACCTAGAAATTCCAAAAGTCGGCATTTCGGTTCAGATTGAACGAATCGAATCGATTCTCGACAGCTCGTTTCTCTTGCTCCCAGAATCGAAAGCCGCACTGCTCTCGCATATGAAAGAAGAGGCGACGGATTCCATGGAAGTATCCAGGGTCGTCGCTTTTTTGGAGAGTGAGCGGAAATTCATGATCGAATTCATGAAACGGAGACTCCATGAGGATAATTTTCCGGAGAAAGCACCGATCCTGCTGCAAGAAATGCGCTCCGAGTTCCTTCGGAAGATTCGCGAGCAAGAAAATCTTGAAAGAGGCGAAAAGGAAACCATGAACAAAGAGATTGAGTCTCGACTCTCCTTTGCATTCGTATAGCACTGACTCATAACTTTCAACTCAACTATGTCCCACACCCAAGAAAAACTCCCGAATCAAATACCGCGCACGGCCGAAGAAATGGTCCGTGCGGAACATTTGGCGCGAGAGCGAAAGGAACGGGGCGATCGAGAGGCAATGACGGAACTCTCATCGCAGATGGAAGGCTTTATCCAGAATGCTTCACCAGATAATCTCCGCAGGTTTATCATGATAGTGTGCGCTGGCTCACCCGAGGCTCAGAAAGAATACTGACAACTTTGCACCTATTTCAATACGAAAGCCCTCGAACTCGCAAAGCATCCGAAAGCTGGGAAAAATCCAGACCAAAAATCAACCACGGAACACTCCGCAGAACGTATAACCGAGCGTCCGGCAGAACCTTTGGCATTCTCAAAATTCGAGACAAAAGGAGATGTGAACGGAGTATCCGTACCTATGCTCTCGACCGAGGCTTATGTTGCTCTCAAAACCACTAAAACGAATCCCGACGCGCTCGCGAAGTTCCTTGCCTCCGACGATCTCTCCTCGCTCGAATCGAGGAAGCGTCAGGCTCGGGACGAGCTTGAAAAGCAGAAGATCCATTTAATCAACTCAGGAAACTATCCTCAGGGCTGGGACAGCGCGGTAAACTTCCACGAGGAATCCTTCAAGAAACAGGCCGAGGTAATTGTCGCGAAACACCGACCGAATGCCGAAGTATTCAAGAAATCCCTCAACACCGACCAGGGGCGCTACCTTCTCGAAAACACCGAACGGGTCCTTATCGAGTCCGGTATCAAATCAAACATTCGAAAAGGACTCGGAATCGCGGAGAATGCAGGTCCGAAAGAATCTTCCGGAGAAAAACTCACTGGGGAAGTCTATGGGAAAACGACTGATCTCCTTCGAAAAATCGGGTCGCTTAAAGATTCGATTAACCGTGACATAGAAGCTATTCGGGCACAGCATGCCACAATGCTCCGTGCGTGAGGGAATGAAATGGTGTATCAGCAGGCACTCGCAGGAGTTCCAGCGCGGTACGAACAGGTTGTCAAGAATGATATCCGGGCATATGCAAAGGACGTGGGGAGTCATCTTCTATCACTCGATCCAGTCCCGCAGGTGGTCGTTCAAAAACAGCGTTTCTCACTCCCAATCTGAGGAAAGAACGTAACGCTCGATTTCTCCAATCTCTGAAATGTGAATGTACAGGACAAAAAAGCATTGAAAGCTTCTTTCGAGAGTAATTTTGACTCGGTCTATCGAGAGACGATACCACAGAAGGCTTTCGATTCAATCAAGTCGGGTGCCGTCTACGTCAAAGATCATCCAGCCGAAGTCTGAGTGGATGTCGGAAGCATCGTAGTATCTGGAATAGCGACCGTCCTCTTCATGGAAAGTACCGCAAATACCAGCGTGTTCGTGGCGGGACCGGTTTTCACGGCGATGAACAATACTGTAAGTGCTACGGGATACGGGATCATCGGAGCGAGTCGGGGGAAAGATTTCTCAAAGGAAGCACTCGCTGGTATCAATATACAGGATTCCGATAAGCCTGCGGATATCCTCCGTAAGAAGACGTTTGAGCTCGCATCGAACACAGTTCTTTTCGGTACTTTTAAGGCGACTGCAATCTCCGAAAAAGCCTTCAAGGAAGCAGTTACATCTCTTTCCGGCAAGACATTGAACCCGGAGCTCATGGCAATGGTGGCAAAAAATCCTATATTCAAGGGAGTGAACAAAATCGGTACACCAATGCTCAAAACCACTGCCGAGACAACTTTCTTTACTTACTATATCGCCCTTTCGACAGGAGTAGATAATGCCCTCAAAGAAGTTATAAAATCCGGCGCGACTCCGAGCGAGGCTATCGAAGTAGTTCGAAATGAATTCGATAAAGTAAAGGATATCGATACCTTCCTCGACTACTACGCTTATAATCTCGGTTTTATATTATCTGTGAAGTGAGGAACTAAGATTGGTGAGCATATCCTATCCAAACCAGATCACCAGAAGCTTTCAAAATCGGCTATGGAAATGGAAAAGGAGAAGACAAGACTTGAATCAAAAGGGTATTCATTTGCAACCCGTCCGGACGGAGGGTTTTTCGTCTTCGATCCTTATGGGCATAGGGCAGATCTCAAAAGTCCAGATCTTGCACCATTCGTGAAGTCGAACAAAGAGATATTCGATCTTTCCATAAAACTCAATCCCAATGCTCAGCAGAAAACAAATCAGAAGGTCAATGAGCCCGACAGTGGTCGTGGAGGAAAAACAGCTACGAATCCGACGAACCTGGAACAAAAATTCGTAAACCTCGCAAGAAATTCCGCAGAAGCGGAAAAAAGTGGACTTAAATATGCACTTCGCGATGAGACGGTATATTCCGGAATGGAACGAGCCGGAATATCTGATTGAGCAGGAGTGAAGGAAGGTCTTATGAAAAAATCCGGATTCGAAGAGTTTGAAATCCGGGATTATCGTGAAGGGAAAAAGGAATGATCCAATGAGATGGAGCGAGAAGCTTTGACGAAAATGGAGGTGGCGAGTGAGAAGATTACAAGAGAGTATAAAAAAATAAAGAAAATGGTTCAATCTGATCTTGATTCAGATCAAAAAATCCAAATTTTGAAAGAATCTGGAATTACTGGGGAAATACACAGAAGATTACTTAGTCTAATGAAAAAGTAATCCTTCACCTAAATTGAGGATTCAGTATTTCTTATCCTTTTGGTGTTTTCCCTTCCTTTTCATCCCAGTATTTTTGTAATTCGTCCATCTTTCTAATAAAGTTGACTAAATAGTCAGCCCATTTTGCATACTCAATCAGTGATTCTGGCGAAAGTGGATCTAGGGTTTTTCCATTCTTAATGATTCTATATCTTCCATCAATCACCTTTTCCACGAATTCATCATCAGAAGCTCAGCGAAGTGCTGCATACCGCATCATGTCGGCTCGCGACCAATGAAAGTCATAGCACTCTTTTCCTGTTTTATCAAAGATCATATCTACATCTCTTCCATCGAGTGAAAGAGCAAATAAATTCCGACCTGGAACTTCATGAATTTGAAGTGTCTTTTTTTCGATAGCCTGCTTGATAGGTGAATCAGCTTTGAGCGTCGGAATAAGTTTTACGAGAAATTCCCTCTTTTCTTGTTCGATTCTGAGTTCTCCCGTTTGCTCCGAAGTCGCTTTTGCCACCGCTCACTTGTCAGCAATATGTATAATTCCGCCAACACTTCAAGAAACCTTCTTTCGTAGAATGAAAACCGGGTTTTGACGATCGATTTCAGGTCATTTAGGCACACCAAGACTCTCCGCAGATCTCACCTCGGCAGGAGGCTGTATTTGCGGATGATAGTGATCAGGAGGTATGGATGCTCAGATTGCCATCGTGTGGATTTTGGTAATTTGTTTTTATGATTGTTGCAATCATACCATATTTACTCGATTTTTACAAGAAATTGAGGTTAAAATTCGCAGGCACCAAATAGAAAAATAGATAGACTATTCGACTGATTCGGTGCCTGATAGATAAAGTACTGCTTATTACATCAAATCCTTCTTCATACTCTCAAACTCTTCCTTCGTAATCTCTCATTTCGCGTAACGCACTTTGAGGATATCGAGGGGTGTTTTCAATCTCTGTTCGTTTTGTGATTCCTTCATCCATTGGACGATAAAATAGAGCATCACGAGACAGAAGGCTATCCACAGGATTGGCCCGAGGGACATCCATCCCCCGTTGTAGCCGTATCAATAGAATCCATTCATCATAATAGGGAAAATTAGAAAGTAAATTCGTACTACTTTACCTCAAAGTTCAGCATCATATTGTCTTCCAAGTGTTCGGATATGTGGCAGTGCGCCATCCATTTCCCGATATTGGAAGCATCGAGGAGTATGTCGACCGTATCACCCGATGGGATCATCACGGTATCCTTCCAGACGAGATTTTTCTGTCTCACTCCGTTCTGATCGATCACGAGAAATCGTTGTCCATGGAAATGGATCGGATGCTGCATGGCGTGAGGCGAATCGGGATCGTTGAATATCTTAATCTTGACCATGTCTCCTTTTTTGAAATCCCAGTTTATATCGTCGTTTTCTTTCTTGGTATCCGTATCGATAATCTTCCAGAGCGTATTTCCCGTGTTTGACGTTTGATTCATCATTTGCATCATTCCGTCCCCATTGTCCCATTCGATCACGGACGTTCATTGCTTTGGGGAGTTCGTTGTTGCATCCCCCATCATACCTCCCATTCCGCCACCGCCCATGTGACCGTTCATCGCATCATTATTTCCCATATCACCCATCATTCCTTTGAGTTTGACGGAGAGGGTGAGGTTTTTATCCGGAGCCTTGTCAAAAGCCGATCGGAACGGATCTATACTCTTCACGGTCGAATCGTAGGTATGGAGGGTTTCGAATTCTTGCTTGTCAGATACGGAAATGAAAGTCGGATCGTCTTGGACTTTGATCGCTCCGATTATCATCTTTCCGGAAGGAATGTCGTTGGTGAGTGCGAAGCTTCCAACGGTATTGAACCTTGCCTCGAAGATGTAGCGTTCGGAAGGTCCGATCGTAATGGCGTCCGTCCATGCTTCCTGCTCATATGCACCACCATCTGATCAGATGAGTTTCATCTTCACTCCGGGGATGGTGAGATGGAACGGACGAGCATTCGCCGAATTGGTGACGTAGAATCGTATTGTCTCTCCTTTCTTCGCGACGAATGCACGGTCTTCCTCCGGTTTCGTAATGAATGGGCCATCCGGTGTTGCTTGGTACATATCGTTCATCTGTCCATTTATGAGGAGCATGTTCCCATATCGTCACATCAGAGTATATCTCGGATCTTTTGCTCCGAACGGCGCGAGATTTCCGTCCTGATCCAAGAGGATATCGCTCACGAAGAATGGAACCTCCCGGTCTACCTTGTCCTTCCAAGCGTGTTCGGCATCCGGAGTGACGATGTAGTTTCCGTAAAGACCGGAGGCTTGGCTATATGATTCGGACATATGCGGATGATACCAGTAGGCTCCCGCGTCTGGAAACTTGATATCATAGGTGAAACTCTCTCCCGGCTTTACCGGGGCTTGCGTGACATTCGGAATCCCATCGAAGGCATTGTCGAGACGAACTCCGTGAGAATGGATCGTATTCTCCGTATCGGTCAGGTTCTTGAAGACGATATGAACTGTGGATCCCTGTTTGGCACGGATCGTCGGGCCGGGAATCATTCCATTGTAGGCAAGGAGTTGGAGTTCTTTCCCGTGGATCAGTTTCTTCACGAATCCGGCGGTCATCTCGTAGGTGGCTCCGTCGGCAAGATCGACTATTTCGGAAGACTTCGCTTCTTGGAGATCCGCTACGGTTTTCGGTTGCGTAGGATTGATAATGGCACTGGTATTATTACTCACGATCGGAGCATTCGGGATCGTGTATCTTTCTTCCCGGTCGGGAAAGAAGCGAGGGTTCGTGAATACTGCGGTGCCAGTAATGAGAAGCAGGGCAAGCCCCGCCAAGATTTTATAGGTTGGTGCCATAGATAAGTTTATTAGGAAATTAAGAGTTTTGGATTGAGAACATTACGGTTGGCCGATACAATCGGTATCTTCGCATTTTTCTTGCTCGGTTTCAATTGTGACGTGCATTATATTCTTGTGCAAGAGCTTGTGGCGAATTACTTCTTTTACTGCCTTTCCGTCATGTCAACCCTGCATAACCACATGGGCGGTCATGGCATTTTGCGTCGTAGAGAGCGACCATACGTGCATATGGTGAACGTCGGCAATTCCGGGAATATCGAGAATTGCCTGCTTGATTTCAGAAATGCTCAGATCGGTCGGTACTCCGTCGAAATTCATGCGAATCGCTTTTTTGAACAGGTCCACGACGCTCCATATCATCACGAGGGAGACGATGATAGAAATGATCGGATCAACCATCGTATATCCGGTAAAATATATGATAGCCCCTCAGACGGCGACACCGAACGAAACGAATGCGTCGCCAAGAAGGTGGAGGTATGCTGATTTGACGTTTATATCCTCCTTGGCTCACCGCATAAGCAGGAGTCCAGACGCCCCGTTTACGACGATTCCGATTGCAGCGACGATCATCATGGTCGTACCGACGGTTTCCACCGGATGTAGGAATCGGCTGATCGCTTCGATGATCAGGTAGGATGCTGTCAGGATCAGGAGAGTGCTGTTTATGAGCGTAGCAAGCATGCCAGCCCGTCTGTACCCATAAGTAAAGGTCTCGGTGTTTCCAAGTCGAGAAGTCCAAATAGCGACTCCGGATATCACGAGACTTAGGATGTCCATCGCATTGTGTCCGGCGTCCGAGAGAAGAGCAAGCGAATGTATGTGAAACCCGAAGAAGGACTCTATCGCCACGAAAACGATGTTGACCGCGATGGCGCCGAAGAATGCGAACGAAAGGTTCGTAACTCCATGATCGTGGGAATCTTTATGATCGTGTTCGTGCGAGTGGTGGGGCATGGGTATTGATATGTGAGGAATTACGTATGCAGGTTTGTATGGATTCCATTATAGCTTATTTCACTCGTTTCTCTGATTAAGGGTTACCGTTTTTCATATACGATTCGTATGATCTCGTCATCCTTTAATACGGTGTTCTCGAACGTATCCACCTCCCGTCCGTTGACCGTTACCCGGATGCTGTGGGTGGCATCGGCTTTGCTATCGAGCAGTCGGTCTTTTGAAAACGGTCTTCCCCAAACGGCGAAAAAATCTCAAAGGGTGAAATCTTTTTCTATGGGAGACTCCACGTGTATCTTTCCTTTTTCTTCGTGGGTATGGATAGCATTCATACACCCCGGATGGATGCCGATGTTTTCGGGTATGTCGAATGCCGCTCCGTTATCGATGATTTCCAGATCCGCGTGAATATGGAATTGGGTTGCCGTATCGTTCGTGCAGGCAAGAGCGATCTCGCGCGACGATTTTTTCGAAAGACCGGTATCCGAGGTGGTCGCCCAAAAGACAGATGCGACAATCAGCGTTCCGCCCGCAAGCCATATCCAATAGTGTTTTCATGGGTTCGTTTTCATTTGTTTTTGTTGAAGGATAAAGGTTACGGGATAATTTCGGGAGTTACTTCAAAAGTTTCTCTATCACACGTTCGAATTCGGAACTCGGGTAGGCTCCGGCGATAAGCTCGTAGGCTCCGGTCTCGTTGTTGATGACGAGGGTTCCAGGAGTTCCCTGTACTCCGTATTTCTTTCCTTCTGCCGTTTCAGCATCGTATCGGGCAATATCTTTTTTCGAGTCGATACATTCCTGAACTTTCTTTCCATCCACTCCGATTTCTTTCGCGAGAGGGACAAGGCTATCTTTTGAGAATCCCGTTCCATTCCCTCCATTAGTACGCTCGAATATCTTATTGTAGAATGATACGTATTTTTCCGTTCCTCCGAGGTCTCCGACGCAAAGAAGCGCATTCGCTTCGATTTCAGCATTTTCATGTGGCACTCCGCGGAAAGTCTTGTAGATGTAATTTACTTTCCCTGCGTACTTTTCAAGGGTTTTCTGGATCGTTCCATCCTTGTATTGGCGGATGCAGAACGGACATTCGAGGTCGCTATATTCCACGAGTGTTATTTTCGCATCCTTGTTTCCTTCGAGGTAGGCGGCTTGTTTGATCGCGGTTATCTCGTCCTTGGACATCTTCTTGGATTCGGTCGAAGTTGTGGTATTCGTGGTTGCTGCCGTTTGAGCAGTACCTCCTCATTTCTGTACGAATTCACGGATCTGCGGAAGCTGTTGTGCCAGTTGGAGGCGTTGCGCCTCGGTAATCAGGTCGTAGTTCTCCTTTCCGCCGTTCTTCGCGTATTCGATGGCGAGATAACCGTCCAGTACGTCCTTCGAGGCTTGTTTGGAGAAGAAATACGATGATCCAACGCTCGCTCCGATAGAGACGAGGAGGAGGAGAACGATCAGTTTTCTCGGTTGGTGTGCCTTCTGGGTTGAACAGCATGATTCTTCATTTGAGTGGTGATTCATAGTTATAGATGTGATAGAGATAAATATTCGCATGTTTCTTTCGTACCAGAGAGCGGGCAATTATCGCCCGCCCCGGAACGTTTTTTGCTTAAAATTACTTTACGCTAAATCCGAATCCCATACCGGAATGGAGATGTTCCGTGATGTGACAGTGCGCCATCCAACTTCCCGGATTGGACATGTCGACGAGGATATCGACCGACTGTCCGGCCGGTACGAGTACCGTATCCTTCCAGACTGGATTATCATTTTTTGTTCCGTTCTCATTCAGAATAATGAATCGTTGTCCGTGAATATGGAATGGGTGCTGCATCGGGTGCATCGTATTCGCATCATTGTTGATGTGTATTTTTACGAGATCACCCTTCTTGAATGTCCAGTCGATATCGCCGTTTACTTTGTTCGTGTCGGTATCGGTAATCTGCCAAGTGGTGGTTTTGCTATTGGAAACGGCATTTTCAACACCCATAGTATCTTCCCATTCGAGTCCATCCTTTGCAACTGGTTCATCCGTCATTCCGCCCATCATATTCGACATACCGTTCGCTCCCATCATACTCAGAGAAAGGGCAATATTCTTATCTGCTTTTTTCGCATAATACGAATCGAATTTGCTCATCTCGGCAACTATGTCCGCATTGGTTTTCAATATTCCGAATGACGCCGAATTATCCTTGTCCGTTGTTCCTGAGATATTTACCGCCCCGATCGTATAGGTCTTGTCGGGAGTCGTATGTGTGATCGTGTACTTTCCCGAAGTTGGGAAGTATGCTTCGACCACATAACGCTCTGCCGGAGCGATAATAACGGAATCTATGAATGTTTCTTTCTCATACTTTCCGGCATCCGATCCGACGAGTTTCAGCTTCGCTCCCGGAATGGAGAGGTTAAATGTGCGAGCGCTTGCCGCATTCGTGAAATAGAATCTGATGACATCCCCTTTCTTCGCGTCGAGTGAGTATGTATCGGTTCCGTTTACAAGAAGAGTATTCCCGTACCGTCCCATGATGGCGTGATCGGTAAAATCTTGTGGAAACGATGCGGTTTGTCCGTTATTTATAAGGATATCACTCAGCGTCAAATACTCCTCATGATTAACAGGACTGGTGAATCCGGAAGCCGTGTCGGAGACGATATAATTTCCGTAGAGCCCCATTCACTGACCGATGTCGTCCCGGAGATGCGGATGATACCAGAAAGCTCCCGCATCCGGGAAGTTAATAGTATATTCTACAACATTACCGGATGGTAAGGAAACCGGAGTGAGACCGCCCTGTTCCGGAGGAACCCCGTCAAAGGCCTGTGCCACGCGGACTCAGTGGGAATGGAGCGTGGTATTGAAGCCAGCGATAGTGTTTTTCAATCGAATCTTTATCGTTGCTCCTTTCGGTGCGCGGATGACTGGTCCGGGAACCGATCCGTTATACGCGTACATAGCGACTTCGTTCCCCGCGATCATTTTCTTTACGCGGGAAACGGTAATATCGTATGCATCCCCGTTTTTGAGATCGACAATCGGAGTCGGAGTTGCTTCGGGAAGCGATGATACACTTTTTTCTGAAACCAGAGCCCTGACTGCTTGAAGTTTCTGCCCGATCGATTCTTTCAGCGACCCCATAAGCATTCCATCGATCTTTTGCATGATCATACCGAGACGAGGTTGATCATTCCCGATCGAGTCTAATTTACTCTGAACGAACGATTCTTCCTGTACGGTCAATATTCTTGCAGACATCATTCCTGATGCAGTGCCATTCATTATATTCCCAGATGTCATCATATGGGAAGTATCTCCCATTGCAGAAGCAAGAGGAGAGAGTGTGATTACTCATACGAGCAATACGGAAACGATTGTAGATTTTTTCATAGTGTTGTAGGTTAAATAATGGTAATAATAGAAATATGAATGTACTGGTTGAGAACCCATTCAAAGGAAGGTATCCTTATAATCAATCCTGATATTATTTGCTTATGCTTCCGGTACTGGTAGGTATTGCGACACTACCAGTATTACTTACAATAGCCCCCGTATTACTGCTCGCAGTAACCGTTCTCGGCACTTCTTTCACGATATTCTCTGCGAACTTTTTCGGAACGAAATGCATCATATCGAGCATAGTGTAGGTTTTTTTCGGCAATCCCATGACAATGAGATTGCTTCCGTCCTCGTCGTCGAGCTTATCCTGTAATTTCGTAAATTCCTTGGCTTGAAGCATTTCCTCCGCGTCCGTATACCCTATGTAGACCGGAAGGTAGGTTTTCCCGTCCAATGTGAATACTGTTTTCTTCGGATTGATGAGGGAACTGAATTGCGTTGGGATATTCGTCGCGTCGAACAGGTAGTAGAAACTGAGTTCTCCGAGCGGAGATTCCGTGATGACGAGGTCTTCTCCGAGTTTGACAGCATCGAAGGTCTCTTTGTTCATAATATGTGTATCGTCGAGAAACGTGTTGGTCGGTTCGAGGATTCCGGTTATCCGTACTTTCGGTACTCCGAAGAAATCGGAAAGTTCCGACCCAACACCCTTTATAAGACCTTCCCGGATCATCATGGAGGCTTCGGTGTACCCGAGGACTACGCCGTTGTTGCTAAAATCTGCTGTTCCATTCTTGATTCTAAGTTCGTTCGGAAGCGAACTTGCGTCCGTCATGACCTTCGGAAATCCACCCTTGTCGAACCCGATCTTCACGCGAGTGGACGCGAGGTAATCGTGGATATCGCTGACGAGTCCCGGTGAATGGGCCGTATATGACTGTGTGGCATTGGTTACTCCGGAGAATTGCGAGAATTCCCAGAATACGAATACAAAGAATGCGGTCATAAGCACCGGGGCGATCTTCGAGAGGACGTTCATGCGTTTCGGATGGAAGTTTTTGAGGAGGAGCGAATTGGTTACAACCGATACCGAAGAGAGCGCCATTGCGAGTCCGGCAAGTTCTGGCTTCAATACCAACCCAAGGGAAGCGAGCGCTCCGGCGGCAACTGGAATCCCAAGAACGTTGTAGAACAGTGCAAAGAACATGTTTTGCTTGATCTTCCCGACCGTTTCTTTACTGAGTTTTATTGCCGTAAGTACGTCGTTCAGATCGTTTTTCATGATGATCATCTGCCCTGACTCCATAGCAACGTCCGCTCCACTTCCCATGGCGATTCCGAGATCCGCCTGAACGAGAGCGGGAGAATCGTTGATTCCGTCCCCGACCATCGCGACCGTGTATCCTTCCTGTTGGAGTTTCTTCACTTCGAGCGCTTTATTTTCGGGAAGGACTTCCGCGAGGATGTTCTCGATCCCGAGCTGCCGTCCGATCGCCTGCGCCGTGCGAAGGTTATCCCCGGTGATCATGTAGACCTTGATTCCGAGTTTTTTGAGCCTTTCGAGGGCTTCTAATGAAGTCGTCTTAACTGTATCGGCAACAGCAATGAGACCGATGACATTGTTCGTGTCGGCGAGCATCATGACCGTCTTTCCTTCACTCTCCATGTTCTCGATATAGGCTTGAACGTTGAGAATAATGTTGTTTTCTGCGAGAAGTTTTCTCGTTCCGAGTAAGTAGGTGTTTCCATTCACTACTCCTTTGACTCACTTTCCAGGAACTGCCTCAAAATTCTCAACGAGGTAATTCATGGCTCGATTTTCTTCACCGTATTTCACAATAGCTTCCGCAAGCGGATGTTCGGACTTCTTTTCGAGCGACATGGCGAGCGAGAGAATTTCGGATTCCGAATGAGATCCGAGGCTGACAATGTTCGTTACCTTCGGTTTTCCCTCGGTGAGCGTTCCCGTCTTATCGAATACGATGGCATTGACTCGACAAGCAACTTCAAGCGGTTCTCCTCCTTTAATGAGGATTCCGTTCTGCGCCCCCTTTCCGGTTCCGACCATGATGGCAGTCGGGGTTGCAAGTCCGAGCGCACACGGACATGCGATGACGATGACGGCCGCGAAATAGAGGAGTGCGACCGAGAATGCCGCGCCGAGGAGGAAGTACCAGACCGCGAACGTGATAAGAGCGATGACGATGACAGTCGGAACGAAGTACGCGGAAATCGTATCCGCGACACCTTGGATGGGCGCTTTCGATCACTGGGCCTCCTCGATCAGACGAATGATTCCGGCAAGCGCGGTTTCCTCTCCGAGTTTCGTTGCTCTGAATTCGAAGCTTCCGAGTTTGTTCATAGTCCCGGCGAACACCTTCGACTCGATGGACTTCTCGACCGGCATGCTTTCTCCGGTGAGCATGGATTCGTCGATGCTCGAATGTCCTTCGGTAATCTCTCCGTCCACGGGGATTTGCTCTCCCGGACGCACAACGATGATATCGCCGAACGCGACGGAATCGATCGCGATGTCCACGATGTTCCCGCCACGTTTTACGCGGGCGGTTTTCGGTGCGAGTCCCATGAGTTTTTCGATCGCTTCGGAAGTTTTCCCCTTCGCTTTCGCTTCGAAGTACTTCCCGAGTGTTACGAACGTCACGAGGAACGCCGCCACCTCGAAGTAGATGTTCGGAATCTTCATTCCTTGGAGTCCGATGATGGAACCGGTTTCCGTCAGGTAGGTGAAATAGGAATAGAGACTGTAAATGTATGCTACGAGCGTCCCGATCGAAATGAGCGAGAACATATTGAACGTCCGCATTTTAAGCGCCGACCATGCCCCGAAGAAATAGTCTTTCCCGATGATGAAAAGCACCGGGGTGGCGAGGAAGAATGAAATGAGCGCCGAGTACGGCATGACCGCTTTCTCAAACGGCAATCCCGGAACGAAGTCGTATACCATGAACGCCACCATCGGGAGCGACAGAATTCCTCCCGCGAGGAACTTATGGAACCAAGACTTCAATTCCTTTTTTCGTTTGTCGGTTTCCGAAATCTTGCTTTCGCCCTGTGCCTTCGCCGTATAGCCAGCATCCAAGACCGCTTTTTCGAGGTCTCCGATATTGGTTTTCTTCGGATCGAACTTGATTCGTGCCTTTTCGGAAGCGAAATTCACGTTCGCTTCTTCTACTCAGGAAACGTGCCTGAGTGATTTTTCGATAAGGGAACTGCAACTCGTACAGTGCATCCCCTCGATGTTCAGAATCGCGATGGAGGTATCGGACGCCTTCGGAGCAGGGTGGTGCGGAGTTTCTGTAACCTCGACCGGTTCCGCTTGCGTTATCGATTGCTCCGTAGCGATCGGTTCTGGAAGCCTTTCTTCTTCCTCACTCTCCATGATCGCTTCGTATTCGGCGTCATCGCGGATCGCTTTGGCGATGGCTTCTCCGGAAACGCCCGAATCCGTTTCGAGATAGAGTTTTCTTTGTTCCAGATCGAATGCTTTCGATTCGATCCCTGAGATGTTTTTTAGTGTCATGCCGATGAGTTTGATGCACGATTCGCAGTGGATCGTCGGCAGGCTGATGGTTATCTTCTTCATAAATTTTGAGTTATATAGATAAAGTGGGATTATTCGTCTTTTGTGACTTTTTTGATCTTGAAAGAGGTTTCTTCTTCGAGATGAACAATAATATTCTCCTCGGTTATCTGCGCCTCGTCATAATCGCATTGGATCCGTTTCGTTCCGACATCGATCTGTACATTGTCGATCGTCCGGAGATCGCCGAATGCCATGCGAAGAATTTTCTTGCATGCTTCGCAGTGTATTTCCGGAGCGGAGAGCAGTAGTGTTTTCATAGTGATTTTGTTATGATGTAAATGGTTGAGAGATTTTACTTGGCCGTGTTATCGACGATGTTTCGAATAGTTGCGTCAAGTCATTCGAATTTTTCGTTCAGCTCAGTGTTCGGAAAGAATTGAGAGAGGAAGGCGGGTCGTATGGCCGAGACGACGGTTTTCCCGTCTTTGACGTAAACGCTCAATCTGCAAGGCAACCAAAGACTTATATTCATATCGGCATTCAGGGCTTCGTAGGCGAGTTTGGCATTGCAGAACTCGATTATTTTGAGAGGTCCTCTCTCGTATCATTTTTCGCTCAGAGTCTGGTGAACATCGTGGATATGCAGTACCCGCATGCCCGCCGTCGCTATTGCTTCTTGTGCGCTTTGTATGGCCACATCGAAGGATTTTTCGGTTGTTACCGTATAATCGAATTTCATGGTTTGGTATGTTAGGAATTACAATACTGTTCCGCTTTTAATTTACATTGACGACAAACTTTCCCCGATACATCCCCATGGAGCAGGAAAACGGTATTTCCCCGCTTGCCGGTGCGACGAATTCTATAACGTTCTCGCCTGATTGGAGCGATTTGGATATTCCGAGCGATGGAACGATGATCTGACTGGAACAAGAATACGGATCATTGCTGGTTATGATCCAACGGATCTTCTTGCCTGCGTCTATTGAAAGATTGTTCGGACTATATCCGGAACCATCCTGAGTCATCCGTACTTCCTGAACTTTAAGATTCGCCGTATCTGCCGGTTGTGGTACTGTTGTGTTCGTGTTTGGTTGTACAGTTGGCCTATTTCATCCCATCATGGAGCATCCTCCGCCTGATCCTCCTCCACCACCGCATCCTCCTCAGTTTCCTCCCATCATACTGCATCCGCCACCACGTACAGGAGTGTTTTGTGTCTGAGTGCTTGCAACATTACTGGTTGTTGAAACTTGCTTTCCATTTGAGTTGATTACGAACTTCCCCCGGTACATCCCCATGGAGCAGGAGAACGGTATTTCCCCGCTTGCCGGAGCAACAAACTCGATCACATTCTCTCCCGGTTGGAGGGATTTTGATATCCCGAGCGCCGGAACGACGATCTGACTCGCACAAGTATACGGATTCGTACTGGTAATAATCCAACGGATTTTTTTACCGGCATCAATGGAAATTGTATTCGGAGAATATCCGAAATCGCCTTGGGTCATTCGTACTTCTTGGACTTCGAGGTTCGCCGCGTCTATTTTTTGAGTACCTGTTCCAGAGGGAAGACTGAGTGAAAGAAGGGCATATCCATTATTGAAGTTAAAAACTCCAAGAATAAGAACAATAACCCCGGTGAACGTAAAGAATTTTTTCAGCCACTCGCCTTTGAGTACCGCCGAAACAAAACCAATAGAGAGAAGTCCCGGGACGGTTCCGAGAGCAAAAAGCATCATCGCGAGCGCTCCGGCCACAAAACTTCCCGTACTTACGGCATACGCTTGCATAGCAAGCGTGAATCCGCAAGGCAAAAAGAAGGTTGCCGCTCAGGTGCTGAGAATCGATGTTTTCGATGTTCCCTCGCCATCAACGTTCTGACCGAGAAATTTTGGTAATTTCAGGGAAAAACTTCCGAGTCTTGGGGAGAGATTCGTGAGATTGAGTCCGAGAAGGAGCATAACGACACCGACCAATGCTGTCGTAACTCAGAGGAAGAGGCTCGAAAAGTGGATAATCGATCCGAAGAGTCAGAGAATTCCCCCAAGAAGTCCGAATCCGAGAATTCGCCCGAGATGGAAGTAGATGTGTGGAGAGAAACGTGTGGAAGTCGAGCTATTCGCATGTTCTTTGTTCCATTTCGCACTAATTCCGAGTACAAGTCACCCGATGAGTGCCATACAGCTTGAAACTCCGGCCGTGAGCCCTATGAGGAAAGCGACTCCAAGCGTGGGCGACGAAGTGCTTCAAATGCTTCCAAAAGACCATCCGCTCGAACTCGCTACGATGTAGAGAATGAAAATGATTATTCCGGCAATCAGCACGTTCGAATAGTCTTCAATGTTCGTGCTGATCCATGGCAGTTTTTTTGCCATTCAGATGCCATAACCGTTTTTCTTGATGATCGATTCGATCTGATCCGTGTTCGGCTCCGTTCCTTCGTATCCGATCTCGACACGTCATTCCTTCTCAAATGCTTCAACTTTTGCGACGTTCGGTACTTTCTTGATAGCCTTTTCCAAGAGTATTTCACAGGACGTACAGTGCATCCCGGAGACTGGAATAGTAATTTTTTTCATAGATTTTTTTATTAGATAAATAAAGCGGGCACAAAAAATCCCCTAAAACTGACAAGGATGATTTTTCGACGCGAAAAATCCCTTGAACAATAAGGAGATGGGAAGATATTTAATCGAGGCGCTTTATGATTCCAACAAGACTGGAATAGCTTTGTTTATCAGGAGGCGGCGCGGTGGAAGGATGGCTATCGTAAGAGTTTGCGAGTGACTTAAAGTCCGTATCGGTGGGAACGGGATACGTTGTCGCTCAAAAGGACTTGACGGTCTTCTCGGAAGCTCATCGTTCCCACATCCCGATTTTTGAATGGGCTGTGTCTGAATTGCAACAACTCATTCCAGGAGAAGGTGTAGTGTTTTGGTGGTTGCAGGTCAAATCTACTGAACCCGATTCGTCTTGAAATTCTGATGATGGCATCACTCAGGATGTCGAAACCATTTCGGAATACCCTGTGTCCCCAGAAGCGCCCATATCCATGCTCATCGGCGAAAACGCCAAAACATTCCCGCATATTGGCAGGGAGAAGGTTAGGGCGAGAAGGATGACGACGAATCGCTTCATTTGATAGAAGTAAAGGACTAATTTCTTTGGGTTACACTCCATATCTGCATAACTTCCTCGGAAAACTCCGAGATTGCTTTCGGATCACCGGAACTAATTTTAGAAACTCAACAGGTTTGAAGATGATTTTCAAGAAGAGTCGCGTTTGCATTTCGCAGAAGTCCGATAGTGGCATTTATCTGTTGTGCAATATCAGCACAATACGATCCTTCGGTGAGCATCTTTTCGATCTTATCAAGCATGCCTCGGGATTTTTTAACTCCCAAGAGTATTTTATCACGTTTCTCAGAAATCATATTGCAAGTTATTATACCAATACCTTAGGTGGAGGTAGTATATGCTTTATGAAATGGAAGTCAAATGAAAAGAATTATTGAATAATACGATACGTCAATTGAAAATACGACATTTTTCAGTATAGTCCAAGTATCCAAATATATACATAAAAACCAAAATGATGTCACTATTGCAGACCATTCAATCCCTCCCATGATCCGTATTGCACCACTGGTGATACTGGATTGTTTTTGCTGCATCCGTTCTGGAAGCATCTCCGATATTCGGAACATTCGTCCCCGGACACACGATTGTTATTTTGTGAGGATTTCTCGCGAAACTGGGTATTCTTGATCTGTGAGATGTTCTGGTCATTTCCGCTTTATGAGCCATCCTTGGGGATTTCATCGGATATTTCATTGGGAGGAAATATGGTCACGATTTCATCGTGAAATATGGAAAGTATGTCTTTTTCAAAGAAGCATACTTTGAGAAAACCAAACGGCTTATCGCTCGTCATGCCGGAAAAACGATCATCGTAGGTCGTTTTAATCCGATTATGAGGGCATTCGTACCGTTTGTCTCCGGGTCATCTGGAATACATATCCTGAAATTTTCTCTTTACAACGTCATCGGTGGAGTCAGTTGGGCAATGTCCTCCGTCTTTATTGGTTTCATATTCGGGCAGAGTTACGAAATTGTCGCGAAATATATCGGAAGGTTCGTATCCGTTGCACTGATCGTAAGTATTATACTTGTTTTCTTTTACCGATTCATAAACAAGAGGAAACATATCTTCCTGAAATACCGACCGTACCTTCTGACCCTCAATATCGCATCTCTGTATCTTTTCTCCAAGATGTTGGAAGATGTTCTTGACAATGAACTCATTACCAAATGGGATATATGGGTACATCTCCATATTATATCGCTTTGGAATCCCCTATTGAATAGGGTGATGATTCCCGTATCGGATATAGGAAGTCCCATGGTTCTCGGGATGCTCTCGGTTTCGCTTTGTGCTTTCTTCGTCCACAAGAAACGGTGGCAGGATTTCTCGGTGGTATCCACCAGTATGCTCGGAGGATGGATTTTGGAATACGTGATCAAAATACTCGTTCAAAGACCGAGACCGGAAGGTGCGTTGATAGCGATTCCTCTCGATTACAGTTTCCCGAGTGCCCATGCGACGATGGCGGTTATTTTCTTTTCACTCCTCATCTACCTATTCAAGGATACGATGCGAAACATGGTAATGAAGATCGTTTTCATTGCCTCTTGCATTACCTGATTCCTGCTTGTGGGATTCAGCAGGATATATCTCAATGTCCATTGGATCAGTGATGTGTTTGCTGGAATCGGACTTGGGATGTTCTGGCTCACATTTACGCTACTAGCAATAAAAATTACGAAATCATTTCTACGAAAAAAGAAAGAAACAAAACTACAAAAGCGGTAAATACTATTCGTCACTTACATTCCACTTACAATCATTCCATATACTACGAATATTTGCTCGTATAACCCATAACCATCAAACCATCAGCATGTTCGCTCAACTCTTTGAACTTAACAAACAACTTTTCCTTACCCTGAATCAACTCGGAGACATCGGCATTATTCGCAACATTGTCTCCATATTCGCCGATGCCCCGATATTTCTCATCCCGCTCTTTCTCGTCGGTTTTTGGCTGTACTATACGAAGCAAAAAGACATTTCTGGGAAGGAACGATTACTCTCTGTATTTTACGCGACCGTTCTCGCCATCGTTTTTAATATCGTCATTCAAAAATTCGTCCATATCGACCGTCCCGCGGAGTTCGCGAGAAGTGCTGGGCATTTCCTTTTGAATCACATCCCAGATGCGTCATTCCCTTCGGATCATGCTTCGGTATGAGTCGCGTTTATCACCGCGCTCATGCTGTTCGGATATAAGACCATTGGATATATCGTGATTCCATTTTTTGTCATAATGTTCCTTTCTCGTGTGATTTGAGGCGTTCATTGGCCGCTTGATATCCTCGGAGGCACGATTGTTGGAGTTGTATCGGGATTCGCTATTGCCGCCATAAAAGAAAATCCATATATTGGAAAATGTAATCGTTTCATTATCGACACGGCACACTATTTCAAATTATAACATCTCATGAAAATACTCGTCGTCGAAGACAATCTCATCCTCGCAAAAAATATCGTAAAATATCTTTCTCTTCAAGGAATGAAGGCGGAATTTGTGCGGACTGGTGAAACGGCGCTTGAAAGGGTCGTAAACGAGAACTTTTCGCTCGTTCTTCTTGATCTGAATCTTCCGGGGATCGACGGTCTCGAAGTGCTGTCGAAAATCCGCAAGGAATTGAAAAACGCGGTCTTCGTCATCATCCTCACCTCTTCGTCCACGAGCGAGGACATTATCCATGGACTTGAACTCGGAGCGGATGATTACATCGCGAAGCCCTTCGATTACTCCGTACTTCTTGCACGAATAAATGCCGTTGTGCGCAGAAGTGCTTCGGATAAAGGTGATAGTATAGAGATTGATGATATCGTTGTGGATTTTTCACAGAAAAAGGTATGGAAAGCTGATAAAGAAGTTGTGCTGTCCAGTCTGGAATTCGAACTCCTCCAATATTTCGTCCGGAATCCGTGAAAAATCCTTTCCCGATCGGACATATACGAGAATGTCTGGGGAGAATTCGAGAGTTATATGTTCTCCCGAGTGGTCGATATCTATATTGGGTACCTTCGGAAAAAACTCGGAAAGGATTTCATCCTTACAAAGAAATGAGACGGTTACTATATAAAATCATCAAATCATGGATAAACACTTTATCATTCTTCGAAAGAAACTCTCAATCCTCGCGACAATCGTAGTATTCCTTATTACCTTGTGCGTGGGTATCGGATTCATTTCCTACCAATACTACCGAGGATATACGGATACTTCCCAGAAGACGAAAACATATCAGGCGGAAGTCCTAAAACTCGACCTTATCGGAAAGGATCCAGAACAACTCAAAGACGATCCGAAGTTTTCGGGTCTTTTCAAGAACTTCTTTCTCCTCCTCGACACAAGCGGAAGCATCCGATACAACCATTCTCCGTATCCAAGCGAAACGGAAGGACGGGAATTGGTTCGAACACTCAAAGAATGAGGGACTTTCGAGGATGACGGGTATATGTTTGCCCGATTCCCTTTAAGCGGAAAAGAAGAGTTGGTCTCCATTGTGTTTCTTCCGTATTCGGAGGGGGAATATGCGAAAGATGTGGCGGAATACGCTGGCTTTCTCGTCTTCCTGTCCCTCCTTATCTATCTTATACTATTCCGCCTTGTCGGTCATATTCTGAAACCGATTGAAGAGAATATGAAGACAATGAAATACTTCGTGAAAGTCGCGGGGCATGAACTGAAAACTCCGCTCGCATCCATTTTAAGTAGTGTCCAACTTCTCTCCGAAACGAAGGTTTATGATGAAGAAACGGTGCATGATATAGAGAATGAGACTAAGAAAGCAGGGGAACTCATCGAAAGTCTTTCGGAACTTTCTAGTATGAGTGAACAAACACCCAAAGAGGAAATTTACATATCGGAAATTCTCTATGAAGTCTTGAAATATCTGGATTCTCAAATCAAGAAGAAACGGCTTGAAGTGAAGATGGAACTCATAGAGGATATAACTGTATGTGCGAACAGATATTACGTATTCATCCTCATATCGAATCTTCTTTCCAATGCCGTGAAATACAATAATATTGGAGGTAAAATATGCATAGATATTGTTAATGGAAAACTTCATATCAAGGACACTGGTATCGGTATTGGGAAGAGCCAACTCTCTAAGATATTCGATGCTTTCTATCGTGTATCATCCCATCGTGAACGCTCCGAAGGACTTGGGCTTGGATTGGCACTCGCAAAGAAAATCGTTGTACTGTATGGATGGGATATTGTCGTTGTTTCCGAAGAGGGGAAATGATCTGAATTCGTTGTGAAATTCAACTCTTAATATCCGCATCAGGAAAGGGGTAATCGTAAATAAAAGAAAAGAAAACAGCGAAACTTACAGCCGACTTACAGTAGATGAATATATTGGTCGTGTACCTAATGCATGAGGTATAACTTTATATAATTTATCATTTACTTTTCTTTTATGAAAAATACAAACATTTACAAGGTCGCTCTCATAACGGGGGCAATGGCTGCGACTGGTTTCACTTTTGCTTCATATAGCGGAGCTATTACCTTACCAACACAAAGTACTCCTTCATATTCTCAGACTGCCATTGAGCAAAAGGATATGGGAAAGGAGACGAATAGTAAGGTGGTAAAACTTCCTGTCGGAGCGATCAGTGAAGATACTGCAAAAAAAGCAGTTCTTACTGCCAATCCACAAGCACAGATTGTCGGAGTCGAGACAGAAGATGAGAATGGAACTATTGCCTACAACATCTCCCTGAAAGATGGGACCGATGTCAAAGTTGACGCAGTCAAGGGAACTATTCTTGCAACCGATAAACGGGGGAATGAAGGAGAAATTGATTCCGATAAGGAGACAAATGATGATTCGGTTGTTAATTCCGACAAGGAGACAAAGGATGGTTCTTCTGAATCAGCTGAATCAGCGAATGATAGTGATTCACAAAATGAGGACTAATCTGGACTCTTAATGGAAGTGAAAAACAGGACATACACTCTCGTAAAATCCCGACTGTCACTAAATGAGCCGTCGGGATTTTTTTATTTACATAAAACTCGTGAAACTTACACACCACTTACAAGCAATTTGTATTCTATTCCAGACAGCTTTAATTATTTTTACTTTTTTAATTCCCTTTTATGAGAAACTATAAAAATTTAATTCCGATATCTTTATTATTTTTCGCTATATTATGACTGGCGAGTTGCAATCAGAGTGTTGTATCAAATCCTTCTGGTAAGATTGATACTGGAAAAACTTCTTCTTCGACGAACAACGTCATTGTGAATAATAGCACAAATGCTACTGATTCTGATGGAGACTGAGTTCCGGACAATGCAGAAAAATTACTTTGAACCGATCCGAACAATCCCGATACCGATGGTGATGGGCAAAATGATAAAATAGATACAAATCCGACTTTGGCTGAAAATTTCGTTCCTTCTGTGTGAATAGATGGACTGAAAATAAAGGAGATCCTCGTAGAAAATAACGTTGATCCTATTTCTAAAAAAATTGCATCCGATCATCTGGAAGTATCTTTGAATAATACCAGTTCGAAAGAAATTAAAAACCTTACTGCTTATTATAAGCTATCTGATTTAAGCGGAAGTACAGTGCAATCCTTTATTGTTCCGCTGAAAAATTTTGTCTTAAAAGCAAATTCCACTGAAAATATACATATAGACATCAAAGACTGACTAAATCATTTCAGAGCGGATCCGAACAGTTTGTACTATCTTTCAAAAAATCCTCTGAAAGTGGATGTTACTGTCAATGCGGTATGATACAAGGCTGCAACACTCAGTATCAATAAAGATGCTGGATGAGCAGAACTTGCGGACTAATCTTTATTCACAAAAATATATTTCCTATGAAAAAAATTATAGAGGTAAAATGATTATCAAAAGTATATGAAGATGGCTTCAAATCGCTTGATAATATCAATTTTGATGTAATGGAAGGTGATATCTACGGTTTTTTGTGACATAATTGAGCGGGGAAAACAACAACTATAAACATACTTACCACTCTCTTAGAGCCGACAAGTTGAGATGCTTTCATTAACGGAAACGGGATCATAAAAGATTCGTTTGAGATTAAAAAAATAATCGGTTATTTGCCGGAAAACGTACAGATGTATTCGAATTTTACCGTATATGAAAATCTGGAATATTTTGCAAAACTTTCTTGAATCGAAAAACCAAAAAAGAGAATCGATGAAGTTTTGAAATTTTTAGAAGTTGATTATGCGGATAAGAAGGTTTGAGGATTATCAAAATGAATGAAACAACGGATCGGAATAGCCCAAGCGATCCTCCATGAACCGAAAGTACTTTTTCTGGATGAACCAAATACCTGACTCGATCCCGTATGAATGAAACAGCTCAGAGATATAATTATCAAGTTGAACACAGAGAAGGGCATCACTATTTTTATGAATACGCATTTATTGTCAGAAGTCTGAAAACTCTGTAATAGAGTTTGAATCCTGAATCAAGGAAAGATTATCTTTTCGTGAACGATAGAAGAATTAAAACAAAAGTATCCAGATGATAATTCACTGGAAAATATTTACTTAAAGATAGAAAAAAATGGCTAATATGAAAAATATAGTTGCCCGCAAGGAGATTCTATATCTTTTGAGAGAAAAGACATTTGTGTACGCCGTCTTTATATTTATAAGCATGGCCCTATTATCAACCATAATATGATGGTCTACCCAGCATACGGTTATTACGGTATACGATTACGCGTCTCATTTGATACAATCCCTCTGACAAGTACCGCCAGTATTGACTCTTAAATCGGAAAGCTCTCTTCTGATAGTTAAGAATATGATTATATATAACACCCTTATCGCCACACTTGTGGTATTGATAATGGGATATTATATTTGAATGAACGACAGGATTGCCAACGTGACGAAACTCATATTTACAAGACCTATTAAAAAAGGTGAATTATTTTTATGAAAAACGATAGCACTGTTGTACAGTTTGTTTGTGTTGATATTGGCGTCGCTTATAATTACCAATATTTCCCTCATGATTTTTGGGGCATTTTCAATCGTGAATTTATTGAATGTGTTATGATTTTATGCCCTCTCATTTTTTTATATAGCGTGATTCTGATTCGTGGGGTTATGATTCAGTTATATATCGAGAGACACTTGAAATGCTCTTTTATACGCTCTTATTATTTGGATAATCGTAACTTTTGTTTTACCGGAATTAAGTTCAGCACTCAATCCAACCAATTCGCTTAATCCGGTGCTTCCTAATACAAATATTCTACAATCAAGCACTTTACAAACCATTCATAACCTGAGCTTTCCGTTTTCCGTTTCGGAGCATTATAAAAACATTTCTTCTGAATTGATTTGAATCAGCGATCCGACTGCCCCAAACTACTATAAGAATGATTTCTATGATATTTCAGTACTGATAGTTTGGATGCTGGCATCTTTTGTTTTTTCGGTTTTTTGAATAAAAAAATTAAATACAAATAATTGAGATATTTATTAAAAAATAAAAAATGAATACCATTATCATAATTGCGATGAAAGAGTTCAAGGAGGTTTTTAGAACGAAAACCTTCTTATTCGTACTATTTTTATTTTTAATACTGATAAGTATATCAATAACGATATCTTCTCTTGTTTTTAATGATCAAGTAACCCAATTCAGGCAATCTTTGGAAGTATTAAAAAGTCTATGAAGAGCATCCAATATCGTTCAGCCAGATTTTTATCCTCTTAATTTACTCAGGGGAGTTGTAGATTACATAGAGATTGTCGGAGCCATCCTATGAATTTTTCTTGGATATATTAGCGCTTATAGAGAAAAGATATCGAAATCTCTTTCCCTGATACTATCAAGACCGGTAAAAAAAGCTCATGTCATCTATGGGAAGTTATTATGAAATTTTTCATTTATTTTTCTATTGATGATTTTTGTAAGCATTTTGATCATTGTTCTACTGTATGCAATAGCCTGAGCAAGCCTCTGATGAATAGAGTTTATGAAAATATGAGTATTCATATTCACATCTTCTTTTTATATCCTGATTTTCTTTATGCTGTCATTTTTGCTTTGTTTGTCTCAAAGAAACACTGTGAATGCACTTATAATATCTTTCTTGATATGGCTTATTTTTGCCCTTATTATCCCTCAAATTTGAGATACTATGGACACGGATAACCAAATATCATGATGATTTTTCAAGTCTATGAACTTGTCAAGAACTGATGAATTTAAGGTTATGGATCATTTTAAGACCTATGAGAATATAAGAACCTGAGTGGAACAGTTATCTATTACGAAGCATTATGAAAGATTGGAATTCGCATTATTTTGAATCAAAAAGGATTACGCGGACAAAAATCTCGGTTTCATTTTACAGGACAAAAGTATAGATATATTCGTACTTATATTATTTTTTGGAGTGCTTGTTCAGATAAATACCTACTATCTCAGAAAAAATTTGAATTATAATTAGACTATATATTTTTTATCCCTTATTTTTTTCATCCATGCAAACACCATCTATAAAAACGAACGGCATGCTATCAAAAATGCTCAACAAGGTTCCGGAGATTACTGTCTTCTTCTGGATCATCAAAGTTCTTTGTACTACGGTCGGCGAAACCGCGTCCGATTTCTTGAACGTGAACCTTAATTTCGGTCTCATTGGAACTTCCATCGCCATGGGGATTTTACTGTTGGTGACGTTGTTTTTTCAGCTCCGAGCGAAGAAATACATCCCGGTGATATATTGGATCAATGTCGTTTTGATCAGCGTCTTCGGGACACTGGTGACGGATATCGGAACGGATAGCCTCGGTATTCCCCTCGAAGTAAGCACACTCGTATTCAGTGGTCTCCTGGCTCTAACATTTGCGCTTTGGTATATCAAAGAGAGGACGCTCTCCATTCATTCCATCTTTACAAGACAACGAGAATTGTTCTATTGGCTCGCGATCCTCTTCACCTTCGCACTCGGGACCGCGACGGGAGACCTCATGGCAGAAAGCTTGGGTCTTGGGTATTTCCAGACCGGGGTCATCGTTGTTACTATCATAGCTATCTTCTCGGTCGCTTGGAAAGTGGGGCTTAATTCCATACTATCCTTCTGGCTCATCTACATCATGACACGTCCTCTGGGCGCTTCGCTCGGAGACTACCTGTCGCAATCCGTGAAATACGGCGGACTCGGACTCGGTGCAACGAGTACGAGCGCAATATTCGTTACGGCGATCATAGCAACCGTCCTCTTTCTTTCTGTTACTAAAAAAGACATGATTGAGAAAGCATCGATTATGAAAGAAGAAGCCGAAATGCACGAACCTGGTGCAGTCTGGCAAACGGTAACAGTTCTCTGTTTGATTGTAATAATATCAGGATCGGGATATTATTGGCGCCATGCCGCACTTCAAGGCGAGGCGCAAGGTATTTCTTCGCTTCCAACCCAGGTAACCAATCAGACGGAGTCATCGGGTTCGGTTTTATCTACCCCCACGTCAAGTGCAAAATCATCTGGTCAAACACAAAAATCATCGCCACTTGGAGATGTATCGGTATTCCGAACGATTATCCAAGATACACTTAATCTCGTGAATTCCTGAGACTTATCCGGAGCAAAAACCCGTATCGGAGATCTGGAATACGAATGGGATAACGCCGATGCTCGACTGAAACCGATGAATCCGACGGAATGGAAGAAAGTCGACGGTGCTATCGACAAGGTATTGCGACAACTACGCGCTGTAAATCAGGATGCTGCGGGTTGTAAATCCGCACTTGAAGCATTACTTTCAGCATTGAATGGATAGTATACCTATTTCTTAAATATATCTTTTACCTATTGTTATGAGCACTCTACAAACAAAAATCGTGAATAAACTTCCGGAAATTACTCTCGCTTTCTGGATTATGAAGATCTGTGCGACCACCCTTGGAGAAACCGCTGGCGACCTCCTAGCTCAGACGCTCAACGTCGGGTATGCAGTGAGTTCAATGATCCTTATAAGTATCTTTCTCATAACCCTCATTACCCAACTCTTCGCGAAAAAGCACCATCCGTTCCTCTACTGGATGGTGATCCTCTCTACCAGTACAGCGGGAACGACGATGTCCGATTACATGGACCGCACGCTCGGACTCGGATACGCGACCGGGTCAGCCATCCTTGTAACTATCCTCGTAGCGATTTTCACGTACTGGAAATGGAGCGGACTTCCGTTTGAAATGGCGAAAATCAAGACCTTCCGTGGAGAAACGCTCTACTGGATTGCCATCCTTTTCTCCAATACGCTCGGAACAGCACTCGGAGATTTCATCGCGGACAGTTCTGGACTTGGATTTGAGGGCGGAGCGCTCCTGATCGGTAGTCTCATTGCGCTCGTAGTTGCCGCGAAATACTTTACCAAAATACCCCCGGTTGTTCTTTTCTGGATCGCGTTCGTACTGACTCGCCCGTTCGGCGCTACCATGGGAGATCTTCTTACAAAATCTCCTGTAAAGTGAGGTCTCGGATTCGGAACTGCCGGATCATCGCTCGTGCTTCTTGCTATACTCGTAGCATTCGTGACATATGCAGTCTACAAGCATAAAGAGGAGAGCAATGAGTTGGAGCCGGTTTTAGGACATGAAGCGATTGAGTAAGACCAATGGGAAAGACCTCTTGGAAATGTTCTTTTTTTAGTGAGAACGGATTTATTCATCGTATTTCCGCACCAGAGATAGAAATAGCTCTCGAAAGTATCATGTAAAGCAAAAGGATTATGGAACAGAAACACATACCAAATATTGGGATCTTCCTGCGTTTGAAAGAACGATTCGAAAAAATTCACCGTCCTCACTTCAAGAACCATCACTATTGGCTCGATGTATTATTTGGGATGATGCTCTTGTCATGTGCCCTCGTTTTGAATTTCTATGCCGGACAATATGCTACTTCTTCGGAAAGCAACTCTGTGACGGACATCATCCTGAGTCATACCCAAGCACACGACGTGGATGGGATTTTTACATATGGAGCAATCTTATTCGTGTGTTACATCGCTTTTCTTTGTCTTTGGTATCCATGAAAAGCTCCTTTTACGTTAAAGAGTATTTCGCTTTTCGTGTTGGTGCGCTCGGTATCTATGAGTCTGACGCATATAGGACCATTCCCAACTCACGCCACCGTTTCGCTATCCGATTTCCTTCAAAACTTCATATTCACAGGAGATCTTTTCTTCTCGTGACATACATGACTTCCATTCTTGGTGGCACTCATATTCTGGGAATACAAGCTTGTCCGAATGTTTTGCATCACTATCTCTGTCATGTTCGGTGTAGTTGTGTTACTTGGTCATCTGCACTATTCTATCGACGTATTCTCCGCGTTTTTCATAACGTATTCGGTGTATAGGATGTCAGAGATTTTCTTTGGAAAGGATCATATTCAATACGGACAGAAATAATAGAAGAACCTCAGGAATGACGGGCTTTTGTCGGGGACGGAAAAGAAGGAATTTTGAGATGATCTGAAATTATGAATAGATGCTCGAATTTCGTGTGAATTTTGTACCAAATTTTATGCTCAAATCTCAACGGACGTTTTTGCAAAAACTAGGCTTTTCGGTATACTGTGTATATAAGTAATCCTCATTGTAAAGCCATAAATAAGGTTTTACGAGGATGAAAATTTATCCATAATTTTCAAGCATATGTTCAAAAAAATAGAGACAGTTTCCAACATTGTTTTCGTTCTTGTGCTCGCTTTCGTCACCCCAGGATTCTTGGCCCATGGATATACGATTATTGAATCAAGCTCAGATTATTGGCTCGGAGGTCATCCATTGGTGATTCAACAGCAGGTTTCGGAGCTACAAAAGGCGAATGAATATATTGCGAGCGAACATGTTACGTGAGCTCAAAACGAGGAGGTTTTCAGAGCAATCTTCGAGGAGAACTAAGCTATATGAGAATTAAATAAATCCGCTATGAGCACCGAGCCATAGCGGATTTTCTTTTGCAAAAATGAGAGTTTTTCGTATAGTGCAAGAGCTTAAAACTCACATTTCTATCGTAACCGATTTTTTTTCGACAATTTTGTCGTAAATTTTCTGTATACGTGTGCTACAAAATAGGTGGGACGGTCCGATAATGCCCGTTTCCACTTCATTGTAGCAATACAGCGATTCGGTGATGGCTTTGTGAGTTTTAAGCGACCACTGCATGATTCGGATCGTCCTTCGTGTTAATTCCAAAAGGCGATTTCTGAATTTCAGATGTCGCTTTTTTACTGTTTAATTTCCATATTCTATGAAACCAAAAGTATTACTATTTTTTACTTTAATCGCTTCGATAACTTCATTGTCATCCGTCAGTGCAGCCGAACAACAGCGTCTTATTTGCGAGAAGAGTGGGACTGTATACGAACTTACACAAAGCGACCTATCTATGGTATCTCGCGCCGTTACGAATGTGCAGAAAAAATGAAACAAATATCTCCCAACAATCGTATCACAATTACAGCGATATCGGAATCTCAAATTGGCAAACGATACTCGAATGTCCGAGATTTTTTCAAACATTATTTATCGTCTAAACGGCGATTTTGGAAATCTCACCCGGGATAATTCCGCTTCTGTAAATATGGACGAGTTAAAGCGTAATGGGGTTGATTGGCTCGCGAATCTCACTTCTGACAATCTCCGTGCTATCGCGAATGATAAAGTAGCATCGAAGACGGCACTTGACGCAATCCCTGATCTATCAAAACAGCTTATGTCCAGATATGAAAGTACAGGCAAAGAAACCGATAAGATTTTCGTGAGAGTGAGTGATTTTGCTCTTCTTATGAAACTCGAATTTCTGAGAACCGCATTGAAGGGGAATGAAAAAGATCTTTATGACAGCAATGATATTGAGCGCACGCTCATAAGTCTCTCGGAAATGGAGCGGAATATTACTGTTGGTCGGCTTAAATACCAGAAGTACGACCTGGTTCTTTCCAATTCTGGCGAAGGTAATCTCATAGTGTTTACCGATGGGCCTTGTGCTTCCATCGGGATGATTTATCAGAATGCTTCCGATGAATGAAGTTCAGATGATTACAAGGCAATTATAAAATCCGGGATAGAAGATGCGATCAAATGAAAGCTCCCCACTTCGCAGCTCCCACAATCACTTCGATCTTCATTGGATAGGCTAGTAAATGATGAAACCAAAGGGACTGAACTTCTTTCTGATCATCCGGAGTTAAAAAAAGACGAAATCGCCACGATCCGAGAATGGCTTCATTCTGCATATCTGAGCGCTCTTTTGAGCGAAGTGTACGATCATCTTGATAGTTCAAGCGGAAAAGAGAAGGAGTTTCTCAGCCTCGTCCAAGATTATTTCCGTGGATATCTCTACGGTGGGTAAGACAAGATTGGCATATTTCTGGTCATATCACCTTTCGCAAACATTATTTTCTAACACCTTGCCACATGTACAAGAAAACCATATCTTCGATGCTATTACTTCTGCTTATTTCTACAAACGTAGCAAACGCATATGTTCTTAACGATCGGGAAAACACGATTGTCGACCGAGCATATACCCGCATTGAGAGCCTCATAGCGAAGAAATGAGAATCTGTGCGCAGATCTGTCATCGTGCAGCTCAACAAACTCAGGAATGAGAAATTCGCGAACAACGAGTGAATGAATGCCATCATCCGAACGACCGCAGAAAGAATTGAAGCCAATACGAAGACTCCGGCTCCGACCGTGACAGAAAAAACTTCCGCATCCGAAACATGATCGCCTATCCCATCATCGAATTTGGTACAATCCCTTCTATCTGATGGAACTAAGGCGCTATCAAAACTGAATATTGAAGATATGAAGGATGTATTGGCAGACAATGAATACTATCGTGCTGTGCCAAGCATCTATGCAAAGCTTGAAGCAGATTTCTCTTCTGTCTGTTCACAATCTTCTGAAACAGTTGAAACAATAACCTGTCCTCTCGCGGACGCGAAGACCTGGATGAAATTCGTCTACCTCCATACACTTACCATTGAAAAATACTCAATTGAACCAATGGAGCAGAGATTTGCAACCTCAGCACTTCCGGATATCGAATACGTATTAAATGGGCTTGAAAAGGAGGATATCGATTCCCGTTCGATTCGCTATGGAGCATACGATCAGAATCTGATTTTCAATATCTGGAATGTCACTCCCATCTGGGATATGAGCAATGGAAGTGCCAATCATGCAAAGATCACCTTTCAACTTGATCCAGACAAAGGCAAGCATTTGGAACTTTTCGTAAAAAGGAAACTTGGAATAATCACAAAGGCCCCATATGAATTTACAATCCCATGACATGGTCCCTATTCTCAATACTCCCCAGGTCCAAGCACTGGAATCCAGCCAAGTACCGGAAATTATTACCCAGTGCCCGAACATGCGCATAGGACCCCGAGAAAAGATACAATATGGACTTGCGATGAAGGATATTACCGCAAGCCAAAAACTATGAAAGCATCAGGAATGTGTCTTCCAGATGACACTCCGATTACCGATGATTCGAAGGAGTTATACAAACCAATACCAACGTCGATTGATCCGAAATACATGATGAAGTCTATGGGCGATGGGTCCACTGACTTTCCGATAGGAGGTTACGGTAGTGTTCCGCAATCCGGCCCAATGCAGTACAAAAAGCTTGATTGTATCAATCTGTTTGGATGCAAGAAGGGTGAGAAAATTGATGGAACAATCGAAAATTAAATAAAAAAATACCTTAATTTTAACTTCTTACCTTTCTTTTTATGGCAAAAAATGAATCCAGGAGCAATACGGATACTCCCAATACAATAATCATCGAGACAAAATCATCCACTGGGCAGATAGCCGGCATCTTATCCATAGTCTCAGGAATTGTGGGGCTATTTGTCCTCTGAATCGTATTTTTTCCACTCTCCCTTATTCTCGCGATTGTGGCTCTGTTTAAGCGAAACTATCTCCTCGGAGGAGTTGGAGTGTTTCTTTCTATCATCGTAGCAATTACTAGTCCTTCGATATGGATGATTTTGTGAGCTGCAAAAATCTACAATACCGAGACAAAGAAGCAGGAGCAGATTCAACGAGTCGCTCAGAAAATCGTTGCAACAAAAAAGCAGGAAACGATAGCAACTCCACCAAGTGCCGAAGTGAACTTTTCCAGAGTCGCTTCAAAGCTCGGAACGAGTGCCCTTGGAACTCCGGAGAGAAGTTATTCGGATACGCTCAAACTTGCAACCAATATGATGCAGAACTGAGGGGATTACCTCAATCAAGCAACTCCGATGGACCTCAGTATCATCGCGTATGATCCATGGATTTGATCCGGCATCCAAGGAATCCATGAACAATTTGCTCGTGCAATCAAGGAAAACCGTACGGAAATCCAAAAATTCCCGATTGGGGGAAGTGGTCCAAATATCGAGGCCATAATCGGAAAATACCAATACAATTGAACGGGTGTGGTTTTGAGCTTGAAGAATGTATATCTCGAAGTAGCATCATCTGCGATTAAAAAGTTTGTTGCAACATCTCAGATGTTAAATGAATCGGAGGAAGAGGTTATTAAACAATCCCTCAAAGAACTCAAAGAAGCGATAGTGGCATTACAAGTCGGAACCACTCCTTCTGGTCCAATTCCTGTCATTAACTATGGAAAAGATGGTAAGATAGCTAAAAATTCATCGATCAGTATATCTAAATTTCCGAATGGAACATATGGAATCGTGATCAAGTAGCCTTTTATCATTTAATGTGTAATCACTATGTCAAAAAATCAAAAGATATCATTTCGAGGTACATCCATATTTATCATAATACTCATCGCCTTCATTATCGGAAATTTGTTGACCTGATGTTCGAAAGAAGCAGTTCAAAGTGATAATGCTCCACCCACAGCCAAAACCACGACCATTTCAACTTCCACCGGCAGTACTATCACTAGTACATCATCCATAAATACGCAGAGTGGAAAGAATGAAATAGAAAAATTCAAAGGTTCTACAAAGGAATCGACCACATCAGTGCGATCGAAAATCGAACAATCCACAGCTAAATCAGGAACGGCAAAAGATGCTTTCTCGGCACTTTGAAAGTCCTTGTCGGTTGAAGATAATAAGGATGAACTCATAAAAATCCTCGAAGCCGAGGCGAGCGCTCCCGGGAAGACTTCGGATTGGGACTCTGGCTATGATGAGACATTCGCTCCGGATCCGCTCGATGCTATCTATACATTCTTTCGATTGGGCAACGGAAAACCGCTCCAAGAAGGACTATTGACGATATTGAGAGACGGAATCCGTATGGATAAATGCTTACAGAACGGAAATACATGAAGAACTTTCCTCTGTCGATGGGATGATACTGAAATCATTACCGTACAGAAGTTCCTCCAAAGTCCAATATTCATTCGCCCTGGATATGCTCCAAAACAATACAAGAACTCCAATAGTGGCGTGACCGTTCTTATAGAATTTTCGAGTGGCGCGACAATCATAACTATGCCCCGGTAAATATTTATCAATGTATCCGCCTCTCTGCTGCTTTTAGAAAATTTGATTGAATAAGGAACTCTTAAATACTAACGAATTTCATCAACTATGAAAAAGATTGTAATCTTAGCAACGCTATCAGTACTCCTATCGAGTACGGCGTTTGCGGTTGGCAACAACAGTTCGGACGTTTCCGATCACGGTCAAATGACTCTGTCGGGGGCGACTATTGCTTTTACCTCAAACACAAGAGCAGATGTATTGATCAACGAGCTTAATTATGAATACGAGAGGATCGAAGCGAATAATTCTTTCGAGGATGTCGATGGAATTACCGATCCAGCCGTAGAAACAATACTCTCCACGATGAATCTTCAAGATATAGAGTGAATGTCCTGAACCGAACTTGATATACATCTCGTTTCAAGATTCAAGATTATCGACACGCTCGACCGTTATATACACACACTTCCGGAATGAGATCGAAAGATATTCTTCCAAAATGCCGAAGAGTATTCAAAATCTTTGATGGCATTTGATTAGTTGAGGGCTATAAAATCCAGCAAACCGTAGTTAATCAGAAATAAAATATTTTTCAAAAGTCCGCTCCGATATTAACCGGAACGGATTTTTTGTTGCCAGAAAATTGAATTTTTCAGAAAAACCATATACTCTGTACGTTTTTTTGCCCACCTGGCATTATTTATTTCTCTTAACAACAAATTTATGGTTACAAAAGAAGATGTTGTGGATCCGAGTATATTTGAAGAGGCATATTACGAAGATCCTGAACTACAAATCAAGAGAGGAGTGGAAGAGTTCTATGGAGATCTCCCTATTTTGAGATCATCCTCAAACGACTTTTATTGTATTGATCCAGATACAGCATATTTTTACTACAATAAACTTCAAAATTTCAGTAGTAGTCTTGAAGAAACTGAACATTCAGTATGTATAAGGCATGTAACTAGTGGGGATGAGATGGATTGGGAATTCTGGAAGAAAAATGTTTTTCCATTTCTTAAACACTTAGAAGAAATTGGTATCATTGCATGACCACTAAAAGCATACAGAAAGACTCGTATGTTAGACTCGGATACATATGATGAGATGTATACGTCCAGTCTTGCTGCCCATGGATTGGAAGTTAGTGATATAGAAGCTCCTTCAATCGAGACAATCGAAAATGTTTGTGAGATGTCCGCTATCAACGAAGACCGGCTTAGGGTTTTTAAGGATGCACTTCTTGCATTTTTGTTTTCATTTGATGATGGTAGTGTGATAGGTGGTGAATTTATTGCAGAAAATATTTCTTCTGAGGATGTTCAACCTGAATTTGATGAAGATATCGATTCATATAAGGAGACTTATAGAACAGAATATTATGATTTAAGCGGAAAAAATATTCGAGCTGGAAGGTATAAATCTCTCCCAAAATCAACAAACAGTAAAAGAAGTTCCAAACTTATGTCAGGTTTAGTTTTTGAAAAGATTTTGTGACTCCTGGATACGCATTGATTTATTCAGTATTTTAATGAACACTCAGACGAGCTAGTATCTCTTATAGACCATCTTGAAATGAAGAAAGATGGTTATACGCTTTATCGAGTAGAATATCTTTTACTGCTTGTATGGTATGCGAATATTTCTGGACTTTGGTGAAAGATCCAAACCTTTTTCAAAGCACATTTCCCAGAAAAAAGATGATTTAACGAGTCGCTGGATATTTTGTTGAAATCAGAAGGGATGACACTGGAAGAATTATCTTCAAGTACGAAATTATCTCGTGTTTCACATAACTCATCTCCATCCGAAGAATTGCACTTCGGAGATATTACTTTTGACTTTGCACATCAGTCGGTAAAGATTGGATCATGTTCGGAAATTTCCGAAGAGACAACTAGGGAAGGAGAATCATTGATAGTTGAAATTATCAAGTATACATCACAAAAACAAGGGACACAAAAAAAGAAAAAACATGATTCCCAGGAACAAGATGATTATTATAAGGGGGAGCAAATAGTAACAGAAGCAAAATTTGTCCCGAGAAAAGAAAAGATCCCTGTTAATATTCAAAAATTTAATCGAGCAATTAAGACGCTTTATGCGGTCATTCAATATGGTGAAGATATTGATGGATACCAGACAGCTAAAAAATATCTAAAAGAGTGAAGTAAGTTCAGTGGTGAGTCAAAAGAACTTGCTCTCAAACTTGAATGAATCAGATTAACCAACAGGAGTACAACAAGTATTGACGTATCTAGGTCCATTGCCAATGGCATTCTCAGAACTATGAACTCTATGTTAACTTTTAATCCAGATCAACATTCAATCGATATAAAAGAGAGGAGAAAAGATAATGGAACAGCGGTAGTGCTTTCCTTGAAAAATACGAATAAGAAGCGAAAAACAGACCGAAAGAAATAGCATTCTTTCGGAAAAATACCTTTCGGAAACATTTCCGAAAGGTATTTTTTTGCACTATTAAGCCAAAACTAAAAAAAGTTCTGTAAAAAAATAGCGAAAAATATATTGAAAGTGTTCCCCCAAGATGCATCACATCACAAGGGTCTAGAATGAGGCTGATCACTTCATAGCAAAAGAATCCGAAGAACCATTATCCATGAAACTTATTCCACAGCTTTTAATATCGATCGATTGAATCGAGGCTGTAAAAGAGGATAACCAAAAAGATAATAACTCGCTCGGATAGCTACATGACAACACTTCTTATCTCTTTCTTATTAAAAATATGCACACACTTTCGCAGGCGGAACTTCAAAAGAAGTTTCTTACAGAAGAATCCTCGGTTTTATTTCAAGCAATTGGAGCTCAACAAGGACTCGAAGACCCCATAGCAATAGCTCGATTTGAATCAAAAAATAAGGTTTGGTATGCCTTGGAATATATGCCAGCAAAACAGACATTTTTCTGATATATGGATGATTTGGTTAATCCAGAGTATTCAGGATTGGATGTGTACTTTACTCTTGGATTTCTTCAAAAGACGAATGCCAAATTGGATAAAACTTTCGAACCCTGTCCATTGTACGAGTATCTTGTGAAAAATTGGATCAAGACTGCACCTTCCTGTACAGATAAGATATTTTTAGAAATATGACCAGGCGGAATTGTTGTAAAACCCCTGTTCTAGATTCTATTCTAAGCCTCCAAGAGAAGGCTTCAAAATAAGTCTTCTCTTGGAATTGGTAAAATTATCACTCACTTATCAAAACTATGTTAACTCACCCAGAAATTCTCTCATATCAGAGAACCTACCGATCAATCTTCGCAAGAGAAATTTGTGAAGAAGAGGCAGAACAACAAGGACTGCAATTGATCATGTTTCTTGAAATCATACTTAAAAATTCCTAACTTTTTGTTTTTATGCACACAACTATCTCAGAATATATTAGCTCGAAAGGTCTTACTTTTCGACAAAACGGAAAAGAACTCGTAACTCATTGTATTTTCAATGATTGCGATAAGGATAGCACTGGAAATGAAGCCCATTTGTATATCAGCGCTGAAAATGGATTATTTCATTGTAAAAAATGCGATGCAAAAGGGAATATTGTTACCATCGCAAAACATTTTGGAGATGACTTGTCAAAACTCGATGTAGAGGGGTACGAGCCACCAAAAAAGATAGCTCGATCGAAAAAGCCTGTCGATTCACAGAAATTTTCCGAAGAACTGATTTTAATCTGTCACAAAGCGTTACCTGACAATATCCGTCAGTATCTCAAAGGTCGTGGTATCTCCGATAAAATGATCGAGGAAAGAAAGTTGGGGTATGGGAATTTCTATTGAAGCAATTGGATCACCATACCAATTCGTGATGAATCTGGATTGCCGTTATTCTTCAAACTTCGTCGAGATCCGACCGATGAAAAATGACCAAAATACATTGTCTATCCAAGAAAGATGGAAGCCATGCTCTATGGAATGGATAATCTCAATCCATGAGAAGAATTAACCGTATGCGAAGGAGAATTCGATCAAATGATTCTTTCCGATCATGGAATTCCCGCTGTAACATCGACCGCATGAGCTGGAACTTTTAAGCAGGAGTGGTTGGAGAAATTTGAATCACTCAGAAGGATTAACATCATCTTCGATAATGATCCACCTGGAATAACGTGAGCGGCCCATTTACAGGAAAAAATCCATGCCCGTTATCCGGAGAAAGAAGTAATCATCGTTCATATTCCCGAATGGAAGGGTAAGGATATTACGGAATACGCAATGGCCTGATGAATAATGGAGGATCTATGGCTCGGATACAGCGAAAAGGCAGAAGGTATAGATTTCAGCAGGTTTGCTCCCATGAATGCATCGGATATAGCTCGGGTCCTCTCCCTCTCTATCGAGCATGATGATATAACGAAAACTATCGTGTTTCTCGGCATGCTTTCGGCTTTCACAAATGACTCTCAGTTCAATATTCTCCTCAATGCTCCATCTTCGTCAGGAAAATCCTACATACCGTTGGAAGTATCAAAGTTATTTCCAGAAGAGAGTGTCTCGAAATTGCAATATGTTTCGCAAAATGCCTTCTTCCATGAAGAGGGGAAATACGATAAGGAGGAAAATTGCAGGCATATATACCTTGATCGAAAAATTCTGATTTTTATTGATCAGCCCCGACTGGATCTCTTGGCAAGGCTTCGCCCTATGCTATCGCACGATGAAAGAGTATTGGTCAATAAGATTACCGATAAAAATGGCCAATGAGGGAATATGACGAAAACCGCGAAGATTCATTGATTCCCTGTGGCAATATTCTGTACAGCAACTTCCGTATTGGATGAACAGGAAGCGACAAGATTCTTGCTCCTCTCCCCGGAAATCTCTCAGAAGAAACTCGTGAGTTCCATAAAGGCTAAAATATCGAAAGATTCAGATAAGAAACGCGTAGATTGAGTAATCGATGCGAATGTAGAACGAATATTATTGAAAGAGAGGATCGAGATAATAAGGAATGCTCATATCTCGGATATATGCATCGAAAATACGAAAGAGATAGAACGGATGTTCTTGGAGTGAAAACCTCATTTGCAACCACGTCATCAGCGTGATATCGGGAGATTTATCGGACTTATTAAGGCATTCGCTCTATTGAATATGCCATTTCGGAAACGGGAAGGAGATGTGATTTACGCAGATGAATCAGATATCACCGAAGCTTATGCGATATGGAAACAGGTTGATGCCGTGCAGGAAAGAAATATTTCCCCATATCTCCTCGATCTTTATAGATGAGTTGTACTTTCCGCATATGTAGAATCAAACATCAAGCGTGGGAAAAAGAAACCATCAGAGTTTCTCGGTATATCGAGAAAAGAAGTCTACTCCATGTACTACCGTATTCATGGGAAAACCATTTCCGATGCCAAATGGAGACAGGATCTTGAATCAGCACTCATTGAGTCCGGTCTCATTTCCACGGAAAGGGATGGGAAGACCATAATTATAAGCCCAATGAATCATGAAGATGTTGAAATCTTCCTGCAAAAGTGAGAAATTTCGGTATAATTACCGTTTGAGTTGTTGAAGTTATTTTTAATTCATTTTTTTATCATACTATGTCTACTAATGTTACTACGGACAAGAATTTGTCCACAAATGGAAAGTTTTACCTCTACGTTCGAAAATCGAGCGAGAGTGAGGATCGACAAGTCCAATCAATTCAAGACCAGAAGGATTATTGGATGCGGCGTTCTGTGCAGGAAGATTTCGAAATTGTGGGAATGTACGAGGATGAGAAAACTGCAAAAATGCCGAATTGTCGTCCAGGATTTAAGAAGATGTGCAAGGATGTCGAGACTGCAAAAATAGACTGAATTCTCTGCTTGAAACTCGATCGTCTTTCGAGGAATCCAGTCGATACTGGTTATATCCAATACATGTTACAACAATGAAAGATCGAACGTATTATTACGAGCGGTAGAGTGTATTTTCCAGACGATGCATGACTTATATTTAGCGTAGAAACAGGAATGGCAAATCAATACATACTCGATCTGACAAAGAACACAAAACGCTGAATGCTGGGTAAAGTTCATAAGTGATGGTTGCCATGAGTTGCTCCGAGATGATATGCAAATGACAAGATGAGTAGAACGATTACAACAGATGCTCACGAATTTCGAGTAATAAAACGATTGTGGGAAATGGTGCTGGATTGAGAGTCTCCCGGTAACGCCGCAAAGCTCATATCACAAGCAATAGGTATTTTAGGCTTGGGCGATACAACGAGAGGCATATCATCTGCAAATGCTTACCAGATAGTCCGAAATCCGTTCTATGCGGGAAAAATCCTCTATAAAAATGAGATATTTCCTGGAAAGCACGAACCGATGGTATCTTGGGATGATTTCCAAGAAGTTCAAAAGACACTTAAAAAGAGGGTGGTAAGATAAATTTGGAAGATGTGGTGGAATTATTGATACAAAAAGATTCCACCATCATCTCACCAAAAATAGATAAACCATTTATTATTCATTAAAACCATAATTCATATGTACGAAAATCGCTATGCGAGCAAAGATATGCTCATGAACAAGAAGTTTTACCTCTACGTTCGAAAATCGAGCGAAAGAGAAGATCGACAAATCCAGTCCATTCAAGACCAGATAGATTACTGGACCAAACGAGCAAAGGTGGAATGATTGCAAATCGTTAAAATATACGATGATGAGAAGTCGGCAAAATCACCAAATCGTCGTCCAGGCTTCAAAAAAATGTGTGAAGACTTGGAAGCCTGAAACATAGGTGGGATTCTCTGCTGGAAACTTGATCGTCTTTCGAGAAATCCAGTTGATACTGGTTATATCCAATACATGTTACAGCGATGAAAGATCGAACGTATTATCACAAGTGACAGAATGTACTTCCCAGAAGACTCCTGACTGATTTTCAGTGTGGAAACAGGAATGGCTAATCAGTATATTCTCGATCTTTCAAAAAACTCGAAACGCTGACTTCAAAGTAAGGTGAATAAAGGGTGGTTTCCAGGGTTGGCACCACAAGGGTATATAAACGATAAAGTAGGGAAGACTATACTTCCAGACCCTGATCGTTTCGATCTGATAAAGAAGATGTGGGAAATGCTTCTCTCGGGTTGTTATTCGCCACAGAAGATATTGGACATAGCTACCGAAGAGTGGGGATACAGGCAACTTAAAGGACAGAAGAAACTCACGCTCGGTGGTTTCTACGAAATACTTAGAAATCCTTTTTATACGGGGAAGATGTTATATAAAGGGGATATTGCCCAGGGGAGTCATACTCCCATGATAACATGGGATCAGTTTCTGAAAGCGCAAAGTATTATTGGGTCTACTCGAAAGAAGAAGAAGGACATATTCGGGATAATACAGACGGAGCGTCCATCGAAGAAAGAGTTTGCATTTACTGGCGCGATAGTGTGCGGAGAGTGTGGATGTATGGTAACGGCTGAACAGAAGACAAAAACCCTTGCAACCACAGGGAAGCAGGCATCGTATATTTACTACCGCTGTACACACAAGAAGGATACGTCACTTCTTAAAAAGTGTGCGCAGAAGGGTTGCCTGCCAGAAAGCGTTCTGAATGAGCAAATAGCAGAGATCCTTGCAAGTCTCGAAATTCATCCCGATTTTTTTGCATGGGCGAAGGAAGTTCTGCAAAGAAGATATAGTGAGGAGAACCAGGGGAGAGAATTGATTTATGAAAATATCAAGGGTGAGATCGATAACTGTAACAAAAAGATGAAGAGACTCGTTGATATGAAGGTGGCTGGGGAATTCGAGAAGACAGAGGACGATTACTTTGTTCGCATGAAGACAGCAGAGAGTGAGCTGAGTGCTTTACAGATACGTAGACAGGAGTTGGAGAAAGAGCAGACCGACTGGAATGCTCTCATGGTAGATACATTCGATTTTGCCAAAAATGCCCTCAAAGCTTTCAAAAATGGGGACATCGAGACCAGAAAGATTATCTTTCGATCTCTTGGCTCGAACTGGACTTTGAAAGATAAAAAACTGCAAGCCAATCTGAACGATTGGCTTTTGCCGTTACAAAAGTCTCAAAATTCCAACTCCCTCATTTCCATAAGGTTAGAACCGACTAAAAAAGGCATCAGGTTGCGGAAACTTGATGCCTCTAATGATAGATTTCAACTATGGTGGCGAGGGGCAGAATTGAACTGCCGACACACGGCTTTTCAGGCCGCTGCTCTACCACTGAGCTACCCCGCCGGGCGACAGCCATTATATAGAAAACTGCAGGAATGCAAAAGATTTTTTATTTTCCTTTTTACCATCCTTTCGCCTTCACCCATTTTTCGATCAACCCAATAGATCCTACTCCGATTTTCGTGTCCTTTTTCTGCCCTTGGATATCGATGAAAACCTGGATAGAGCCATTCTCTATCCCTTCCAGGTAGGTCTTGAGATCCACGAGGTCTTGCCGGCATGCAGAAGAAGGGATCTCGATGATGAATTCTTTTTTCTCCTCTTTTTCATGAAGAGACTCCTTAATAGACAGTCCTTCGGAGGAGTCGGAGTGAGACGGATCAGTCATGCTTTCCTCCTCTTCTTCTGTATTCTCTTCTTCCGGGAGATCAGATTCTATGGATACTTCGTTTTTTGCTTCCGGAACTCCGTCTTCCCCGGTCTCTGGTTTTTTCTCTCCTCCGGTACTCGCTATGCTTTCTGCTACTTCTTCGGTGAAACCGGAGAGATTCACGAGCGCTTTCGAATCGAAGAGATTCATATCGTTGGCCTGTTGCCGGATGGAAGTGATGGTTGAAGCCCGGATAGTTTGTGCGGTGACCGCCATCTCGCCGTTTTCTTCATTTCCCCGGAAAATCCCCTCGACCAAAAGGACCTTATCCTCTTCGAGGAGAGGGGAGAGAGCTTCGTATTCTTTGGAGAACACGAGAACCGTGAACTTGAAATCGAAACTGTCGCAGGTGGCGATAGCCATCATCTTTCCGGTCTTGGTCTGGACCTGACGGACGGAAGTGACGAGACCGATCAGTCTCACTCGTTTCATCGCTTCTTTTTTGGTTTTTGCTGGAGTTCCGGTTCTTTTGTCGTTACTAGCTCCCTCATCACTCGTGGAGAGAGCTGGGGTGAGGTCTTTTTCTGAGCGAGCACTTAGATTTGCTCCTGCATCATCTTCTCATCCTTCATGATGGTCCATTTCCACCACCACCCGTTCCGACATTTTTTTGCGCCATTCTGCGATATGTTCCATTCCGATCGTCCGTTTGTCGATATAGGGCTTGAGTCCGTCGAGCCCGTGTCCGGAGACTCCGTACCCGATGGATTGTTTCTCTCCGCGGATCTTTTCTTCGAAGGTCATAGGTTTCGCTTGCTCGAGAGAAAAACGGAGATGTTCCGTGTTGTGGTGCCCGAGATCGAAAAGTCCTATCTGGCTCGTGGCTTGTTTTTTCTCGTTTTCTTTCTGCACGGCGCTCATCTTTCCTATGGAGGCAAGGAGGCTGGCGCGATCCCCCAGATTATCCAGCGCCCCGGAGAGGATGAGGGCTTCCAATGCTTTCTTGTTGATGACATCCCCGCTATTACGTTCGATGAATTCATAGATAGTGCTGTAGGGAGCGCTCTCGCGATTGCGACGGATCGAATCGATCGGTCCATCTCCGAGACCTTTGATGGCCTTGAGTCCGAAACGGATATGTTTCTTGTCGATGAAAGTGAAATGTTTCATGGATTCGTTTGCATCCGGAGGAAGGATTTCAATCCCCTTGGATTTGCATTCCCCGATCTCCATGGTGATACGTTCCATGTCTTCCTCATCCGACACCATGAGCGCGGTCATGAATTCGGTCGGATAGTAGGCTTTCAGAAAGGCGGTCTGGTAGGAGATCATCGCATAGCAGGCTGCATGGGATTTATTGAACCCGTACCCGGCAAACGGCTCGATGATATCCTCGAAGATATATTTCGCGAGTTCTTCCTTATGTCCTTGGGCTTTTGCGGCATCGATGAATTTCCCCTTCTGTTCCATGAGGAGGTCGATCTTTTTCTTCCCGATCGCACGACGGAGGATATCCGCTTCACCGAGGGAGAATCCCGCAAAGGCCTGAACCAGCTGCATGATCTGTTCCTGATAGATGGCGATCCCTTGTGTTGGCTTCAGGATGGTTTCGAGGGAGGGGTGCGGATAGGCAACCTTCTCACGACCGTGTTTCCGGGCGATATACGTCGGGATGTACGCCAGCGGCCCCGGACGGTAGAGCGAGAGCATCGCGATGATGTCCTCGAATACATTGGGCTTCAGTTCCCGGAGGTACTTGCGCATCCCTGAGGATTCCAGTTGGAATACCCCGGTCGTATCCCCGTCTGCGAGGACCTTGAACACCTTTTTATCATCGAATCTGATATCGAGGATATTCAGATCCTTTCCGTGATGGCTTTTGATGATCTTCAGACATCGTTCGATGATGGTCAGATTCCGGAGTCCGAGGAAGTCCATCTTCAAAAGCCCCAGATCTTCGAGCGGATGAGCGGAGAATTGCGTAACGGTCGTGTGCTCGTCTTTTGGCGGATGCTGCAAAGGACAATAATCGGTCATAGGCCTCGGTGCGATGATGACCGCACAGGCGTGGACTCCGAGTTGCCGGATGGAACCTTCGAGCCGGAGTGCATTGTCGATGACCATGTGATATCGGCTATCCGTATCGTAGGCTTTCTTGAATTCTATGGATTCTTCGAGCGCATCTTTGAGCTTGGTTCCCGGCTTCGCCGGTATCGCCGCCGCGAGCTTGTTCATTTCCGAGAAGGGGATCCCGAGGGCTTTCCCTACGTCTTTGACTGCCGCTCGGGCCGCCATGGTTCCGAATGTACATATCTGGGCTACGTGGTCTGCACCGTATTTTTCCCGAACATAAGCGATAACCTGATCACGTCCGGTATCCGAGAAATCCACATCGATATCGGGCATGGAGACGCGGGAAGGATTCAGGAACCGCTCGAAGAGGAGTCCGTAGGGGAGTGGATCTATATCGGTAATTCCTGACAGATAGGCAAGTATCGCTCCCGCAGCCGATCCACGACCCGGTCCAACCGGAACACCGCTACTTTTTGCATAGATGATGAAATCCGATACGATGTTGAAGTACCCGTTGAATCCCATGAGGTCCACTACCACGAGCTCGTATTCTAGGCGGTCGACGATCTCGGAAAAGAGGAAGGTGGTTTTCGGGGATTTCGGTTCCGTGTCTCTTTCCGCAATCATCTCCTTTTTCCGATCGGTATAATAGTCCCAAGCGAGTTGCTTGAGTTCATCGACGGACATGTCCATGAGTTTCTTATCGGTCCCGGAGATATCTTTTTTATGGATGAACTCATTGATGGTCGCTTCGTCGAGTCCGAAGCCATAGCGGTAATTGAGTCCTGAGATACAGATGTATCGGAGGTTCCATTCCTCTTCCCCGAGCGCTTTTATCCCTACGGGAAGGTGCTCGATATACTCTTCATACATTCCTTTCTCTTTTTCTCCGAGCTCGAATGTCGGGATGAGGGTTTTCCCGTACGGGATGTCGATCCGGATCTTATCGTTGATCTCAAGCGTATTCTGTATCGCTTCCGGTACATGGGTGAAAAGCTCCGCCATCTCTTCTCCGCTCCGGAGAGCGTAGTTCCCATCGATGAGGGTCGGACGATCCGGATCCTCGAGGGAGCGCCCATCCCCGATACAGTAGAAGAGATCCCGGGCCTCCGCATCATCCTGGGTGATATAGTAGACATGATTGGTCGCCACCACCTTGTATCCGTACGTACGCGAAAGTTTCACGAGGTAGTCGTTGATCTTCGGCTGATTCCCCCGGTCGGGGTGCTCCTGGAGTTCCAGGTAGAAATCGTCTTTCCCGAAGATCCCCTCGTAATAGGCGATCCTTGCCCGGATGTATTCCTCGCTTTTCCCGGTGGTGATGTGCTGCGGAATTTCCCCCATAATCGATCCGGAGAGCCCTATCAAGTGTCCTTTATACTTCTCCAGAAGTTCGAAGTCGATCCTAGGACGTCCGTTATACATTCAGGAGAGCCAGGATTCCGTCACCATATCGATGAGATTCTTGTATCCTTCGACATTTTTTGCGAGAAGCACGATCTCGAAGAGCTCATTGTCCTTGTCTCGATTGGTTTTCCCTTTCTTGGAGATAGTTGCTTCCACTCCGATGATCGGGTTCAGTCCCGCTTCTTTCGCCTTTTTATAGAACTCGAATGCTCCATAGAGGTTCCCTGCATCGGTAATGGCAAGCCCGGGCATACCCAGTGTCTGCGCCTGTTTCACGAAAGCTCCGGGTTTCCCGAGTCCGGAGAGGAATGAATAGTGGGTATGGGTGTGGAGATGGACGAACATTTCTTTTCTGAAAAATGATAACCGGCGTACTATATCCAAAAATAGAAAAAATGGAAACGAAATCATCGCTTTATATCATTTTAAAGATTGAATCGACGTAAATATCAAAAATAATTGTTTTTTTAAAAAAAAGGATATCATCTTGGCAGAGTTTCATGAAAAAGGACAGATACTCTTTCGATATAGAAGATTTTTTTTAAATCCCTCTTATTCCTTAAGATGCTTTTGTTTATGGATAAAAAAATATACCTTACCGTTATCGTGCTCATCGTTCTATTATGATCCTGAGCTATGTTCATCAAGATGAAAAATATTTGAGGCGGTGCGCAGGTAGCGAATACGACTGTAGGAGCACCTTTGGAGGAAACCGACATCTATTTGAACGATCCGGAAAACAACAAAGACCCTGATTTTGCAGAAGCTAAGAAATCTCTGGAAAACGGAGATATCAAAGACTCTGTTGTTTTATGGGAAAAGATAGTCAAAAAGGATGAAGAAGCCGGAAAATTCAAAAAAGACAATAATACGGGCAGTATCGCTTCAGCAAAGCCAAAAATAAATTCAAAAATAATACTGGCCCAAACCTATGTTCAGTATGGTAATTATTACTACAAAGAAAAAGAATATGCCGATAAAGCGATAAAGACTATTTCCGAGATGAGCGAAGATGATTATGGTGCGTATGGAATGTATTTCGTAGGATACGCCTATGAAATAACCAAGCGGTATGATGATGCTCTGACATGGTATGGGAAAGGACTGAAAGTTTCCTCCAATACCGATAGGCTCAATGCGATCTTTAAGAACCAGATAGGTCATGTATATGATCTGATGTGAGATATGAACAAGGCCTATGAATATTATGATGAATCTTATAAGCTTAATAGCAAAAACTTTCAGTCGGCTGTTAATGTATGAAGATTTCTTGTAAGAACTAATAGATCGCAGGAGGCTATTCCGTATTTCGAATATGCACTACACACTTCGGATGTAGCTTTAAGATCGGAGATCTATTATACCCTGAGTTCCATTGAGTTGGAATTTGGATGATTAAAACCGGATATCGACAAGTCTATCTTCTATGCAAAAGAAAGCATCAGGTCTTTTCCGGATTATCCAATGTGATACGTGGCACTTGCAAGATGATTATATATGAAAAATGATAAAGAATATGCTCAAGAAATAAAAGATAATCTGTCTAAATCAATGAATCTAAACCCTAATGGGTACTATGCATATGAAATTTCCGCTTTATACGAATATGATAATGGAGATTTTCAAAAATCTGTTGACTTACTTCAAAAAGCAGTGCATAATACCGGTACGGATATGATTTTAATGGATAATGAGAGGGGAAATACACAAAATGAGCTAAGCTATGAAATGCTTTTATTGGCTATGATTGAAGCGGCTAAGAAGGATGGAAAGATAGATATGCATCAATTGTGAGAGAAATTTGATGCAATACCTTTCTGAAAAGACTTTATCAAATTTCAGCTAAAAAGGGGTAATCATTGAATATTGAATGTATTTGAATGAATAAATAATTATATAAGCTCGTATAATTAGTGTATTTTATTTTTTAAGTACAAGTATTATGAGGAAAATCATAAAAATGGCTTTAGCTATCGGACTTATTTTCATCTACTGATGATTAAATGCTTATCAAGTTGTAGATAACACGAATGATGGAGTGCATAATGGAATGGCAAGCGCTTTGGTTTCCATAGGGACAAATCTTTTGAATGGTACAATTTCTAGCGCACAGGCAGTGGCGCAAGTAAATGCTTACATTAGCCAAGTTTCTTGATGAAGTGCTCAATGAGCATTTACTGTAGATGCTCAGTGAAATCTGCATATCTGATGCTCGAATAATGGTAATTTGATAGAATTTTTGTGAGCTTTTCCTCCTTCTCCACCACCGCCACCCCCTTCTTGTAGTTACATAGCAAGCTATACCGATTCATGGTCCGATTGCAGAATTAGTTCCGGTTGGACTGCTTCTGGAAGCATCAGTTGCCAGCAGACCAATACCCCACAAGCCAATTATGCAACTCTTGGAAGTTACTCTTGTCCGAATAATGCACCTTACCCTACTAATATAACCGAGACAAAAACCGTTAGCATCCATCTGGATTCGCCTACATCCACTTGTAACGGAACTCAGTATGCGAATAATAGCGATACCTGTAAAATAAGCCTAAACATAAGTGCGCCTACTAACCAAAACAGATGAATCACAAACTGGGGAGCAGCATGAAATATTACGGATGTGTCGGATATTTCCGGTGAAAAATCTGATAGGATACACCTCACATGAAATGCCTTGAGTTTCAGCAGTGTCTCATCTGCTGGCATTCCAAATACGATACCGGCCAGTTTTTCATTGGATATAACCTGAGTGAAATCCGTATCCCCTTTTATAACGAATGTCTGAAAGATATCATTCAAGCTCTGATGAGTCGGTATGAACGTGGACAATATACCGTATCATTTCAGAAAACCATTCACATGATATATACAGGCATCATCTGACGATGGGGCTACATGGGATGGAAAACCTGGACTTTGAACCGAAATGCTATACAAGGTCGGATTGACTCCGAAATCCAGTTTAGCATGGAACGGATTGACGGGTTATGCTTTGAATGATTTCTCCAATGAAGTAGAACCATTTTGAGATGGGTTGGAAATACAGTCGAAAAGCATTGTTCCAGCGACTCTCGCAAGTACGAACGGAACACAATTCAAGGCAAGGATCAATACAAGCAGCAACGCAACTTCGTTGAATCAAAATCCTTGATTGCAGATAAATCTCCCCATTGTGAATTACAATCTTTGATGACAGGTAGTAAAATACAGATTGTCTGAGCAGGACTCCTGAAGCGACAGTACTCCTATAAAAATTACAGGGACGAAATTCCTTTGAGTTCGGGTGATCTGAGGTATCCAATGAGCATGAAAATCGGAATTCACCTGACAGCAAGCGAACATTTCCAATATAGCATCTTCAGAAATGAGGGCGAAGATACGCCAAAACGCCTATGCCTATAGCAGAAATATGACGAGCGGACAAATAGTCGGCGGAGTGAAATACGTAACAGGAGATATAACTATATCTTGAGAACAGGATTATGAAACCCTGATAGTGAAAGACTGAAATGTGATAATAAACGGAAACCTGAATAACTCCAATAAACTGTTCGGTATCGTGGTTATGAAAGACGGCTATGCAATCAATGATGGCTATGCTGGTAAATGAAATATATATGTAACCCCGAATGTCACAAAAATCAATGCCATCATCTACGCTGACGGATGATTCATTAGCTCTGACATCTCTTGAGCCCCTTATGTTGCGGATAGTTCCAGTAGGACATATGATCTGAAAAACCAATTGTTCATGAACGGGAGTTTGTTTACCAGGAATACCATCGGTTGATCAGTGCTTGCCTGATGAAGCTATACGTTACCAGGATGATCTACCTTGGCGAATACCGATTCTAATTTCAATAAGGCGATGATCTATGATCTTAACTATGTAAGAAGGGGAAGTAATTGATGCGACAAGAATTTAAATGGAAATTGTAGCGATATTTGAGAATATGTAGAACCTTTTATTATCAAATATAATCCGGCAATACAAACGAATCCTCCCAAGATGTTTCAATAATAAGGGACTAGGAATTCATGTTGGAAAACCAGGAGGTCTGTTCAGGTCTTCTGGTTTTTTTTAAAATTTTTCGCAAAAAAATTTTCAAAAAAAACAAAAATCCATATAGTGTGCGCGTTATTTTTTTACTTCCATTTTCCATTATGTACGAAATCGATCCATCAAAAACCGAAAAACCTTCCTCTGATATACAAATGGGTTTCTGCTCCCTTTTGGACGATATGACATCTAGAGATATATGCCAGCTCAACAGGCGGGCTGTTTTGGAGGTTTTGGAATTAGAGGAAATCCGGGACCGGGTGCGAGAAGACCGCTTAACTTCCGAATAATCTTAAAAAATCATGCAAAAAACGATTCTGGCGCTTGCTGGGGAAATGGGGTGCGGAAAGGGGACTCTTACAAGATACCTTGTGTCCAGACATAATGCTGAGGTATACCGGTTTTCCAATCCGCTTCGCGATATTTTGGATCGGATGCACCGAGAAACGAGTCGTGATCATATGCAGCAGCTCTCGACCGCACTCCGGCAGGTTTTCGGGGACGATATCCTCTCCGAGATCATCCTTGCGGATGTCGGACAGAGTGAGTCTCCCTTCATCGTGATCGACGGAGTCAGACGAGAGAGTGATATAAAATACCTCCGGAACCTCCTCGGATTCAAACTCATCTATATCGATGCGGATTTGGAGACCCGATACACACGTATCACCTTTCGCGGAGAAAATACTTCCGATACCACCAAAACCATCGAAGAGTTCATCCGGGAAACCGAAGCGGAAGCGGAGTCGAGGATCCGGGGACTCAAGGAGATTTCAGATATCATTCTTGAAAATAACGGGACGATCGAAGATCTGGAGGAAGAGTTCGAAAATGCGATGAAATAATCCCTATAATAAATTTGACTCTTCGACTCTTTTCTATACAATACCCGTACTTTTTTAATCCAGTACTGTCTGTATCCTTCTTTTGTAATTCCTTAGAAAGCAGCATTGGATTCCTTTTATTTTCATATTATCACTCTACTCCATGCCAAATACTTCGTCGGCAAAAAAGGCTCTGAAACAAAGCCAGACAAAAGCATCCAGAAATCGACGTTTCAACGCTCTCTACAAGGAAACTCTCAAGGCTTTCGAGAAAGCCGTTGCTGCAAAATCCGCAGACGGTCTCGAACTTCTTGCGAAACTCTACTCCCGTATCGATACCCTTGTAAAGAAGAACATTCTCCACATCAACAACGGTTCGAGAAAGAAATCTCGTTTCGCGAAGATGCTCAAAGCTGTATCCACTAAGTCGTAATCGATGGCTCCAAAAGCGAAACGCACGAATGAAAATATCAAGGCCGATAAGGTTCAGGTTATTGCCGAATCCGGAGAACAACTGGGGATCATGTCCCTTTCTGAGGCTATAGCCAAGGCAAGTGCTCTTGAGATGGACATTGTGGAGATAGGGATGCAAGGCGGTATCGTTCTTACGAAGATGATGGATTATGGGAAATTCTTGTTCAAACAACAGAAATCCCAGAATAAATCCCATTCCAAAAAGACCGAAGTAAAAACCATCAAGCTGACCTACAAGATCGGCGATCATGACCTCGAGATACGGAAAAACCAAGCGATCAAGTTCGGAGCTGCCGGACATCCTCTGAAAATCATACTTTCTCTCCGAGGAAGGGAAAATCATTATGAGGCGCTCGCGATGGACAAGGTCAATGAATTTGTCGCTTCTCTCGCAGAAGTATACAAAGCGGACGGGAAGGTGATGAAGGCGGGAAACAATTTTTCCATCCTCCTTCATATCAAAAAATAATCCAACATTTTATTTTACATTAATTTCTTTTCTATGAAACAAAAAACTCACTCCGGAGCAAAAAAACGCGTGAAGGTTACCGGAACCGGGAAGTTCATTTTCGCTCATTCTTGCAAACGGCATCTTCTCTCCGATAAGAGCAAGAAGGCAAAAGGACGAAACAAGTACGGTCTGGTCGCTCATTCGACAAATGAACGAGCATCTCAAAGATGTCTCCCATACGGAATCAAGTAATAATTATAACTAATAACTAATCAATATATATGGTACGCGTAAAACGTGGTCTACAGACTAAGAAACGACACAATAATGTCATTGCTCGTGCGAAAGGATTCCGCATGATGAATGGAAATGTCTTCTCCCGAGCAAAGAATGCTCTCATGAAGGCAGGAACCAATGCCTACATCGGACGACGTCTCAAGAAACGGGATTTCCGTGGTCTCTGGACAATCCGTATCAACAATGCGGTTCGTGAGCTCGGGCTCAACTACTCGACTTTCATCAACCTTCTCTACAAGAAGAACGTGAAGATCGATCGAAAAGCACTCTCCAATCTCGCTATCAGCCATCCGGCCGTATTCGCGAAGATCGTTGATTTCGTAAAATAAAAACAAACCCCGCCGGAAGGTGGGGTTTTTCTTTAACTTCTCCTCAAATGTTTTCTCGTTTCTTTATCACCCTCGTCCGTCTTTACCAACGATTCCTATCGCCGGACCATTCCATCTGGGCTCGGGCTTTGAATCGTCCGCCGTATTGCAGGCATATTCCGAGTTGCAGCGAGTATATGGTGGAATCCATCGAGAAAAGGGGAGCGGTGCGAGGTATTTTAAAAGGAATCTGGAGGATTCTCCGGTGTAATCCGTGGAGCCGAGGAGGGTATGATCCGGTGGATAAAAAATAGAGGGTAGACCCACGTGTTCGCTCTGATTTCTCAAAAGATTTATTTTGTTATTTTCAGTATTTCGCTATACTCTTTCCATTATTCTACAATCTCTTTATCATGCTCTCGTTCCTTGTCTCCCAAGATATCGCCCTCCTCAATTATCTCCGTTCTTTTATAGACCCGAATTCAGTACTCCAGGTCAGGCTCATCCATATAGGTTCGGATATCGAAGTGGCGCTCGTCATGTTCGTACTTGTGGGACTCTGGCTCTATGGAGCGTACCAAAAAAACGATCAATCCAAGATCGATGCGCTCATGATGCTCTATTCTATCGGATTCGCATTCGCAGTCTATGTCGTCCTCAATCTCGGACTCCCGTTCCGACCTCGTCCGGAGACGGTTTCTACGATCCGACCGCTTGTGGACCATCTTCCGGATAATTCCTTCCCTTCCGGACATGCGATATTCTTCGGAGCCTCCGTGCTCGCAGCATTCTATTATACTCGATCGTGGATCGCATGGACACTTCTCATAACTGGTGTTCTCATGGTACTCTCCCGTGTACTTGCTGGGATCCACTATCCCGGAGATATCCTCGTCGGGACGATCATCGGACTCGTCGGTTCCTATATCGTATACCGGCTTCGGGATACAAAGTGTGTGAAAGGATATCTGCTCGTGTATCCGGTGAAGATGGCAAAGCTTTTCAGATTATAAGATCCAGTCATTGCGAGGACCCTGAACTTGTTTCAGGGGACGTGGCAATCTACCATTGTTTTTCTTTTTTTATGACCGAAAAGATATTTGCAGTATATATTCTCTCAAATAAAAATAGGAGTGTCCTTTATACAGGAGTAACGAGTAATTTACCAAAGAGAATTTACGAACATAAACATAAAATCACACCTTGATTTACGAGTCGATTTAACTGTTCTGAGCTCATGTATTATGAGGTATGTGATAATCCAGAAAGTGCGATAATGAGAGAAAAACAGATTAAAGCAGGTTCTAGAGAAAAGAAAGTAATGCTTATAGATTCTATGAATCCCACTTGGAAGGATTTGTATGAAAGTATAGTGGGATAGAGATAGCAGTAGATTGCCACGCTCCGCTCGCAATGACTTATTTTTTAATATATTATCAAAATATGCACGCACTTCTGGAACAGATTCTCGCTTTCTTCGGCGGACTTTCCTATACGTCCGTATTTTTCCTCATGGCGCTGGAATCGAGTATCTTTCCGGTCCCGTCCGAAGCGGTGATGATCCCGGCCGGGTATCTTGCTCGGACGAATGGGCTTGATTTCCCGCTTCTGCTTGCAGCTGGGATACTCGGGAGCATGTTCGGTGCGACGGTAAACTACTATATCCTCGGGCAATGGATCGGGAAACCGTTTCTGGAAAAGTACGGGAAATACCTCCTTATCAACCATAAAAAATACCTCCAAGCGGAATCGCTTTTTCTGAAGAACGACCGTCTCTATACCTTCCTCGGGCGATTCATCCCTGTTGTCCGGCACCTTATCTCCATTCCTGCTGGGATGTTCCGGATGCATTTTCCGATATTCCTTCTCTTGACCGGACTTGGTGCGGGACTTTGGTGTCTGGCACTCATGCTTTCCGGGTACTTCTTCGGGGAGCAATTCGTGACGATCGTCTCGACGTATACGAAAGAAGTAAGCATTGTGGTGGTAATCGGAATCGTTGTATGGTTTTGGTCGTTCCTCCGAAAGAAGAAATAATATATCTATAATTTTTTGCATATGGCTCTCGAAATAACTTCCGTGGAGTTCAAGAAGAAACTTCTTTCCGCTCCGGAAAATCTTGAACTCATCGATGTACGGGAAAAATCCGAATTCGATCAGATCCGGATCAAGGGGTCGAAACTCATCCCGATGGGGGAACTGGAGCGACGCCTCGGAGAGATCGACTGGTCGAAAGAAGTCATCTTCATCTGCCGGACGGGCGGACGGAGCGGGTATGTGACCGAAGCACTCCGAAGCGCCGGATACCTCGGAAAGAACCTCGCCGGTGGTGTCCATATCCTCTCGATGAATTGTCAGGAGTGCATGGAGCAGGGGAGGATGGATAGGCGGTATTTCGAGTAGAATATACAAGATTCTATTAAAAGACATTCCATATAAAAACCCTCGGAAATTTCCGAGGGTTTTTATATGGAATTTTTCTAAAATTTATTCTGCCCCTATATATTCTTCTGGAATATTTTCTCGGTCGTAACTCTTCCGATGTGTATATTCATCTTCCGTCTCCGTTCCGAAGTATTCTCCGACATCCCGATTGTTTTCGAAATAGGAGAGGGTTGGGATCAGACGTCCGATGATAACGTTTTCTTTCAGACCTTCAAGCTTGTCGATCTTTCGGGCAGTAGAAGCATCCACGAGGACACGTACTGTTTCCTGGAACGATGCTGCCGAGAGCCAAGAGTCCGTGAAGAGGGAAATCTTCGTGAGACCCAGAAGGAGCCGTGTTCCGATCGCCTGTTTCTGAGCAGACTCGGACATGATCGTATTCTCTTTCTTGAACTTGATGATATCGACGATATCTCCCGGGAAGAAGGAGGAATCTCCAGCATTGGTGATCTTCACCTTCGAGAACATCTGTCGGATGATGAGCTCGATATGTTTCGAATTCACCGTCTGTCCTTGGGAAGAGTAGATTCCCTTGATCTCTCCGACGATATAGAGCTGCGTCTTGAGCGGTCCGGCAATCTCCATCAAGTGATGGATATTGATGTGCCCCTCGGTGAGTTTGTCTCCGACTTGTACGATATCCCCCTCCTGTACCAAGAGGTTCCGTCCGGATTCTACGGTATATTCACGAGTCTGTGGTTCTTCGTCTCGGATAGAGATGATTCCATCCTCGATTTTTGACACTATTCCTCCTTGTTCGGCGTTTACTTTTATCTTCGATTCTTTTGACTTGGCAAGGATCTGCTTCGGGGTGATTGTATCCCCTTTCTTCACTTGTACTACGAAGCTGTCGTCTGGAAGGTAGTAATCCTTGCTCTGGAGTTCATGAGCCTGGATAGTGACGACCACGTTCTTTCCTTCATGTTGGATCAGGGCAACCTCCCCGTCGAGTTCGGAAATAGCGGATTCATATTTCGGATTACGCGCTTCGAAGAGTTCTTCGACACGGGTAAGACCCGTCGTGATATCTCCTCCAGCGGTCGCGACCCCTCCCGAGTGGAAGGTACGCATGGTAAGCTGTGTTCCTGGTTCTCCGATGGACTGAGCGGCAATGATACCGATCGGCGTACCGAATTCCGCAAGGGTATTATGTGCGAGATCGAGGCCGTAACATTTTTGGCACACCCCCTCTTCCGTTTCACAGGTGAGGATGGATCGGACGCAAACGGATTCGACTCCCGCTTCCGTAAGTGTCTTTATGAACGCTTTATCGATAACAGTTCCAGCGGTTGCAAGAACGGTTTTCCCTACCATGACATCCTTTGCAAGGAACTTCGCATAGATACGTTCCTCGAAGGATTCACCGAAGATAGATTTGGAAGTCGCTTTCACGATCTCCTCGTAATGATGGGTTCCACAGTCATCGCTTCGGATGAGGATATTTTGGGCTGCATCGACGAGACGTCGGGTCAAGTACCCGGATTGGGCGGTCTTCAGGGCGGTATCCGCCTTACCTTTACGTCCTCCGTGTGTCGCGATGAAGTATTCGAGTGTCGAGAATCCTTCCTTCAAATTGGATTTGATCGGAAGTTCGATCGTCTTTCCTGATGGAGAAGCAACGAGTCCCTTCATACCACAGAGCTGAGTCAGATTTCCCCAGTTACCTCGGGCACCGGAATCGATCATGTTGTAGATCGGGTTTTCTGCCTTGAAGAAAGGTTTCATGACTTTTTCGATTTCCCCCTTGACCCGACTCCAAACCTTTACGGATTGTTCATAACGTTCTTTTTCTGTCAGATACCCATTCCAGAAATGTTTTTGGATTTCCTTGATCTTCTCCTCTCCATCCTTGATGAAGGTATGTTTCGTATCCGGGATGATCATGTCGTCTTTGGAAATGGTGAGTCCGGAAATGGTTGCGTATTTGAACCCGATATTCTTGATCTCATTGGAGAAGAAAGCGGTCTGTTCGCTTCCGAAAATGAGGAAGCTTTTCGCGAGAAGTTTTTTAAGTACCCCCTTCGCAAGCGTATCATTGACATATCCGAGTTCCTTTGGAATGATTTCGTTGAAAAGGAATCGTCCGTAGGTGGTGGTGATGATCTCTCCGTTCATACGAAGCTTGATGGGCGTATGGAGCGTGATGGCTTTATTATCGTATGCGTGGGTTGCGTCTTCTCCGGAATTGAAGGCAAGGGTTGCCTCACCCGGTGCTATGCGAGTCAGATAGTAACATCCGAGAATCATATCTTTTTCCGGCATGACGATCGGTTCACCATTTGATGGATTCAACATGTTCTTCGAGGTGATCATGAGTTCACGAGCCTCTCGTTGCGCTTCTTCCGTAAGCGGAAGATGCACCGCCATCTGATCTCCGTCGAAATCCGCATTGAAGGCAGTACAACAAAGAGGATGGAGCTGGATAGCCTTTCCTTCGATCAGAACCGGCTTGAATGCTTGGATACCGAGTCGGTGGAGAGTCGGAGCACGGTTCAAGAGAACATGTTTTCCTTCGATTACACCATCGAGAGCGTCCCAAACCTCTTTTCCTTTTTCTTCGATGATTTTTTCTGCATGTTTCACATTGTATGCCATCTCTTGCTCGATAAGCTTACCGATGACAAAAGGACGGAACAAGATAAGCGCGAGGGTCTTCGGAAGTCCGCACTCGTTCATCTTGAGTTTCGGTCCGACGACGATTACGGAACGTCCGGAATAATCCACACGTTTTCCGAGAAGGTTTTGACGGAATCGACCTTGTTTCCCTTTCAGGACATCCGCAAGGGATTTGAGTTTCTTCTTGGTCGCGCTGGTATACCCGGGACGATTGCTTCGAACATCTCCGGAGATGAGCATATCGACAGCTTCCTGAAGCATACGCTTCTCGTTCTTGAGGATGACTTCCGGAGCTCCGAGCTCTACGAGCTTGCGGAGACGGTTGTTCCGGTTGATGACCCGTCGATAGAGATCATTCAGATCGCTGGACGCATACCGCCCTCCATCGAGCTGGATCATCGGACGAAGGTCCGGTGGGAGTATCTGGAGCGCATCGAGGATGAAATGTTCCGGTTTCTGGTTGGATTTGAAGAGGCTCGAAGCGAGTTTCAATTTCTGGAGGATCTTTTTCTGCTTGGATTTCGGAGCGCTCTTGAGTTCCTGTTGGTGATCGGAGATGAACTTCTTGATATCGATTCTCTGGAGAAGGGTTTTGATATGCTCCGCACCGGTTCCACCCTTGAATACATGAGGGAACTTGTCGTACATGATCCGGTAATCGAATTCTCCGATAACCGTCGATTCCTTCAGGCTCTTGAGGAGATCTTTCATCCGATTGTATTCTTCATCGAGGTGATCGAGCTGTTTCGTCAATGCCGCTTCTGTTTCGTTGAAAAACTTTCTCGAAATCTCTTTCGCTTCGAGCTGGAGTTTTGCGGTATTGATATCCTGTTGGATATGTTTCTGGAGTTCGACCTTGGAGGTCTTGTAAGCGACATCGAGTTCTTTGAGGCTCTCTTCTTTCTTATCTTCGTATACGTCGGTGATGACATAGGAAGCGAAGTAGACGACCTGTTCGAGTTTCTTTACGGAGATATCCAAAAGAAGACCGATGCGGGAAGGAACGGATTTTAGGTACCAGATATGAGCGACGGGAGCGGCAAGCTCGATATGTCCGGTACGTTGGCGACGAACCTGGCTGGTTGTAACCTCAACTCCACATCGTTCACATACGATCCCTTTGTATCGGATCCGTTTGTATTTCCCGCAGGCACACTCGAAATTCTTGCGAGGCCCGAAAATCTGTTCGCAGAAAAGTCCGGCACGTTCTGGACGTTGGGTTCGGTAGTTGATGGTTTCTGAAATGAGCACTTCTCCATAGGAGAGAGATCGGATCTGTTCTTTGGAGGCAAGACCGATGCTGATCCCGGCGAGATTATCAAGCGTCTTTCCTTGAGTGATATCACGTTTTCCGGCAAATTTTTCGATCTGGGAATAATCGGTGATCTTATCATTCAAAAAGTTCTCGAAATTTTTATCTTTGAAGTCTGGAAACATATAATAGAGGTTAGTGATTAGGGGAATAGGGAATAGGGAATAGAAGATGTAGAATGTGGGGAATGACAACCTTTTTCTGGTAGCCGATCCCCGACACCGATCCTTATTCTATCTCTTCCTCGATCTTTACTGGAGCATCTCATTCTACTTTCTCTTCAATCGTCGGGATATCCATTTCTATATCATACTGCCCTTCCAATTTCTCGAGTTCACCATAACGTTCGAGCATGATCGCTTCCTGTTCTTCCAGTTCTCCTTTTTCGAGAAGTTCGATATTGAGATTGAGTGCCTGAAGCTCACGAAGGAGTACATTGAACGACTCTGGGATATTCGGACGACGGATACGTTTTCCTTTGACGATTGCTTCATAGGATTGCGCACGTCCGTTGATATCATCGGATTTGATGGTGAGCATCTCTTGGAGGATATTGGCAGCGCCGTACCCTTCGAGTGCCCACACTTCCATCTCCCCGAGACGTTGTCCTCCGTTCTGAGCCTTACCTCCGAGCGGTTGTTGCGTTACCATGGAGTATGGTCCGACACTTCGGGCATGGATCTTATCCTCGACAAGGTGGTGGAGTTTCAGCATATATTTCACTCCGACCATGGTTTTTTCCTTGAACGGTTCTCCGGTTTTTCCGTCGAAGAGCTGTACTTTTCCATCACGAGGAAGTCCTGCTTGTTCCATGAGATCTCCGATTTTCTCAACCGATATACCGTTGAGGATAGGGGTTGCGATATTGATTCCGAGTTTCGTCGCCGCGGCTCCGAGATGGGTTTCGAGAATCTGTCCGATATTCATACGGGAGATAACCCCGAGCGGGTTCAATATGATATCTACCGGCGTTCCATCTTCCATGAACGGCATATCCTCCGGAGGGACGATCCGGGAAACGATACCCTTATTTCCGTGACGTCCTGCCATCTTGTCTCCGACTTCCATTTTACGGGTCTGGGCAACATATACCTTGATCTGTTCGAATACTCCGGTCGGGAGATTGTCTCCGTTTTCACGACGGAGCACGTGGGTTCCGATAACCTTTCCTCCGGATCCTGCTGGGATCACGAGAGAAGAGTCCTTCACGTCTTTGGATTTGTCTCCGAAAATCGCCCGAAGGAGCCGTTCCTCAGGAGAAAGTTCGATTTCTCCTTTCGGAGTGACTTTTCCGACGAGGATATCGCCACCCATAACGTAGGCACCGATCCGGACGATACCGTTTTCATCGAGATCTTTGAGCTTATTGGTCGCGACATTCGGGATATCGTTGGTCGTCTGTTCAGGCCCGAGTTTGGTTTCACGGACGTCGAGCACGTACTCGTTGATATGGACCGAAGTGAAGTAATCATTCTGCATCACACGGGCATTGATGATGATCGCATCCTCGAAGTTGTACCCTTCCCATGGCATATAGGCAACCGTCAGGTTTTTCCCGATGGCGAGTTCTCCGTTTTGGATGGACTGCCCATCAGCAAGAACCGTTCCTTGGGTGATTTTCTGTCCAGAAGACACTTTCGCTTTCTGGTGGATGAGCATATCATGATTAGATCGCTCAAAGGTCCGGAGTTCGTAGAGCGCTTTCTTTCCGCTCTTGTAGAGCACGGAAATATGTTTCGCGTCCACTCCGATGACCTCTCCATCTTCCTCGGCTTGTACGACATATCCGGATTTTTCACCGATAAGCCGTTCCATTCCGGTTCCGACAACAGGGGCTTCTGCCCGTACAAGCGGAACCGCCTGACGCATCATGTTCGTTCCCATCTCGGCACGGGTCGCATCGTCGTGTTCGAGGAATGGGATAAGCGCGGTGGATTCGCTCATGATCTGTTTCGGGGAAACATCGATATGGGTGACTTCGCGAACGTACTCGGTCGTCGCTTCCGAATTCTTACGAGCGGAAATACGGGTTTCTGTAAAGTTTCCGTATTCATCGGAGAGGGAATTCGCTTCCGCGATAACGAGTTTCCGTTCCTGATAGGCATCTACGTATTCATAGTCGGTCGTCAGGAATCCGCGGACTTCGATGGTTTTTCCTGGGAATTGCTCCTTGAGTTTCTTCGCATCCGCTTCGGTGATATAGGTTTTTTCAGCAATGATCACCTTTCCTTTCGCATCTACGAGCTCATCGAGCGTGATCCGGTTGATAGCGGATTTTCCGTCATTTGCCACCTCGTGCTGGATTTTCCGGAATGGAGTGGTGATGAATCCATATTTATCGACTCGAGCGTAACTCGAGAAGTGGAGCACGAGACCGATGTTCGGTCCTTCTGGTGTCGCGATCGGACAGATCCGTCCATATTGGGTCGGGTGTACGTCACGTACCTCGAACGATGCGCGTTCCCGGGTCAGACCTCCGACTCCGAGTGCGGTAACACGGCGTTTGTGGGCCAGCTCGGAAATAGGATTCGATTGGTCCATGAATTGGGAAAGCTGGGATGTTCCGAAGAATTCCTTCATGACAGCCGTCAAGGGACGGGAGTTGATGAAAGTTCCCGCGGTTGCATCGGCAAGTTCTACGATCGTCATACGATCTTTGGCGATCTTTTCCATTCGGGCAAGACCGACTTTCACCTTATCATACACGAGTTCTCCGACAGAACGGACACGACGGTTTTCGAGATGGTCGATATCGTCCCATTCGTATCCGGGAAGTTCTTCATTGAGAGAGAGAAGGTAGCGAAGTCCCGCAACGAGGTCTTCCTTGGAGAGGAATTTTCCATCAGCATCCTCATATTTTGTTGCGATACCAAGCTTCCGTTCGATCTTGAGTCGAGCGACTGCTCCGAGATCGAACTTCTTCGTATCGAAGAAGGTGGTTTTGAAGAGCTCTTCTACCCGTTCATCGGTCCCGAGATCTCCTGGACGAAGAAGCTTGTAGATAGCATAGAGCGCCTCCATGCGGGTTTTGGTCTTGTCTTTCTCGAGAGTAGGGCCGATATGCTTGGAGATGAAATCTTTATTATCCGCAAAAGCCGCGATGATCTCCGCATCGGACTCGAGTCCGAAAGCACGAAGGATCACAGAGATGGCGATCTTCCGTTTTTTGTCGATCTTTACATTGATCGCTCCCTTTTTTTCCATCTCGATCTCGAACCAACTTCCCTTCTGTGGGATCACTTTCATGGCGAAAGTTCCAGGGTTCTTTGCATCTGGGGTGAAGAAAATACCGGTTGATCGGATGATCTGGTTGATGATGACCCGTTCGATACCGTTGACGATGAATGTTCCTTGTTCTGTCATCATCGGAACTCCTCCCATATAGACATCCTGTTCCTTGATCTCCCCGGTTTCTTTATTGAGCATCTCGAGACGAGCCTTCATAGGCGCTTCGTAGTTGAGATTCTTTCTCTTGCAGTCAGCGACACCGAGTTTCGGTTCCTCGATAGTGAGCCCCTTGTAGTAGATGTCGATTTTCTCTCCGGAGAAATCCTGGATAGGGAAAGTCTCCTCGAACGCCTTATTGAGTTTGACATTCAAAAATTCGTGGTAGCTATCGAGTTGGACTTCGATGAGCTCCGGAAGTTCGAGGATGGATCGATCATCCGTAAAAAAATACCGTCCACCTATTTGATAGAGCGCTCCGAGGCTTTCTGGAGAGACTTCTTTAGTGGAGGTAACGGATCCTTGTTTTTTTGCCATAATATGGATAGTTTTTATAGGGAACTAAAAGAAAATGTTTTTATGAAAAGTAGCGGAAGAACACAAGAGGTACTACATTGTATATTAGTCACACAGAGGTTTTTTTAGGACTTCTAAAAAAATGATGAAATTCGTGTGAAAACTGCGTACCGGAATGAGCTGTACAACTGTACAGAGAATGAGGAAACGTAAAGTTTGAGCACGAAGTTCGCATTTTGAAGAAGTCCTTTTATACGCAAAAAATTGCCCCCATCGGCAGAAAAACACAGTCAGGACGGGTGCATACGTGGGGTATTATAGGGGGAATGCGGAAAAAAGCAAAACTTTTTCTTATCTTTTGCCTTCCTTTTAAAAACTCCTATACTTTCCCTATTATTTGTAACTTTCCACCTATGTTTTTTTCTGATGAATACCTCTCCGAAACCGAGAAGATCGACCGTATCTATAAGATGCTCCGTGCCGAACGAAGGGGACGGATATTCAGGCTCATCGTAAAGCTCGCTCTTTTGGGGCTGATCGTTTATGGATATTATTATCTGACTCTTCCGGTTCATGCGGATGTCCGCAAGAAGATTACGGATACGGTGCAGCAAAAGGTGATGGAACTCATTCTCCCGATGGTAGGAAGCATGGTACAGGATCTGACGCAGAGTATGCAGGTTCCCGGTCAGACTTCCACTTCCGGCAAGGCCAAACTTCCAGCAAACATCACTCCCGAGATGATAAGGGCGGTGCAGGATGCGATGAAGAAGAAATAAACAAAAATTCCCCCTCCTTCAAAAGGAGAGGGGAATTGGATAAAATGGGATTTTCTGTTATTTCGCTTTCTTGTTCCACTGTAGTATCGAAGCTGTCCCGTTCTTGACCCCTTCGGCGATTTTCTCCGGTGGAAGTATCTCCGCTACGATCTGACTCCCGAAACCGGTGAATCTTTTCTGGAGATTGCCGTAATAGGCAGTATAGGATCCTATATTCGTAATCCAGATATACCCGAATATCGCCAGAAGAAGTGTGCTCCAGAGCCGCATTCCGAGATTGTACCGGATCCCTGCGGAGAAAGTATAATCATCTAAGAAGTACATTTTGAGATATATCCCAGTAAGGATGACCCCGGGAATATACACAAGTGGCGGAAGAAGGAAATATCCAAGCCCGACAAAGAGTACGAAAAGCATGACGAGAGAAAAACCTATTTTGAGTTTTTCCATGCTACGATTCGCATTGTTGAAATTGATGTACACCTCGAGTTCATTGAGGAATCGGCTGAGGGGGATGTATTCGTTTTCGTACGAATTCGCGAAGAGGAAGAGGAGGATGTAGGAGAACTTGTAGAATTCCTTCTTATCGAGGGTCATGGCGCTCGCCACGAGCTTCAGGATCACCGGCAATAGGATAGGGGAGACGATGCTGCCTTCCAATTCAAGGATAAGTTCTTTGAAATTGAGGATGTGTTTGAAATATTCCTGATTTTTCACCTTGCTCGCTTCCTCATCCTTCTCTATACCTATGGTATTTATGCTAAGCTCCTGCATTCCCTTCAGTTTCAGCCAATTGCGTTTTGTAAGGAATTGCTCGTTTTCATTCGTTCTATCTTCTTTTATGAATGGAAGGCTTGTATCGAAGAATATATACCGGATATCCGGGTAGTAGAGGTCGGCGATTTCTTTGAAGGCGAATATACGGAGTTCCTCCTGATCCCGCAAAGAGAGATTGAAACTCTCGAATATATTTTCCATTTCTGTACGGAAAGATTCTTTTTCGTAAGAGAATCGGGGAATCAATTCGGAAACCTTGCTTCTTGCACGTACGATGCGCTCCTGACAGAGCGAGTGGATGCTCCGTTTCTCGAAGCCGGTAACCATATCGCAGAGGAGATTTTCTTTCTCCCATCTTTTCTTGAGGTTCTTATTTTCCCGGTATATCTCTATGATTATCTGTATCAAAGCCTTTACCGCAATGAAATCATTATCATCCATCATGTTTTTGTCGAATCTTTTCAGAAGTTCCGCTTTGTCGATGATATACTCTTGAGAAACCCCGTTATCATCCTTTTTGGTATAAGCGACCCTGTCGAATCTGTCGCTGCAGTAGTGTATATCCCGGAGAAACGGATACGCAAGTTCCATCCAGACGTGGTGGTATTTGGAATCGTGGTAGAGCTCGTTGATGAAACTGTCGTTATCGAAAGAAGAAAAGCTCTGTGAGATGAAGTTCGCAAGAGAATTGATGAAGAAGGCGAATTTCTCGCGGATCTCATTCGCCTTGAATATGAGATCGAGCGGATTTCTCGAAAGGGTGAGCCGTTTGATATCACGGTATACCTCATCGATACTCAAAGAATACTCTCCGAAGGAAAGGGTTTTATCTTGATCGATATCTTTCGTATCGTTCGGAGATATCGGTTTCGGCTCGCTGCTAAAAACGTATCCAGCCGTTGCTGGAGCCTGTTTCTCCTGTGTATCTGGAGAGTTTATCTCTCCCCAGCCTTCGGGGATGGTATCGGACATATTTCACATATATTTTTGTTTTTATCGGATATTTGGATCATTGTAACATATTTTTTCCCATAAAACCAAATAAAAGCATATTGACAGATGGTATTATTTATATCCATATGCAGATATATGAATTTTCTTTTCATCGAATATATTTGCAAAAATGGTAAAAATGACTATCATTATCCTCTTATATCCATTAACTTTTACGTCCTATGAAAAAATGAAATATGTTCCTCCTTGGAGCCGGATATCTTGCAGGATTGCTTGTGGCTCTGAAATTCAATAAGAAATCTCCGGAAGATCTAAAAAAGGACTTTGCTCCATCCGACGAACGCTATAATGCTATCGGGAAGAATCTCCTCTTGATCCATAAGAATCTTTTCGAGACGACTCAGGAAGCTCTATTTTCCCCCGAAAACAAGAAACTCATAGCGGAATACAAGGAACGATTTCTCGTAGAGCTCGATATGTTCCGGAAGGAATCGGAGATAAAGCTTGAAGAGTGGAAAAAGAAGGGTTTCGAGAAGAAAGATGAGATGGAATCGGAACTCCAGGATCTGTATAATCGTCGGATGGAGCTTCTGGAACAAGCAAAAAAGAAAGGACTGAAACTCCTGGAAGAGACCCGCGAAGACGGAGCCGATATGCTAGAAGAAGGGAAGAAAGTGACAAATCGGGTATTCGATCAGGCAAAGAAACAACTCGATGCGATGTACGCGGATGTGAAAGCGAAACTTACTAAAAAGAAATAACTATTATCTAACAGCAATTAATTTTATTATGACTCAAAAAGACACTACTACTCCAGATGAAACCCTCGATCTCGAAGCGGAGCTTCAGCAGGAGATCGATGACGCGACCGAGGCGGAAGCGGAACTGGAATCCGATATCGAGAGCGGACAGATCTACCAAGCGGAAGAAGAACTCGAAAAGCTTCGGGGATCCCTTTCTCGTGCACAGGCGGACTATATCAATCTCCTCAAACGTGTAGAACGGGACAAGGCGGACATGACATCGTTCATGACCGCCAATATCATCAAAAAAATCCTCCCGACCGTCGATAATCTCGAACGGGCGCTCGCTTCGGTTCCCTCCGATATCGCGGAACAGAAATGGACCGACGGGATCCGTGCGACGCTCCAGGGACTCGTAAAACAACTCGAATCCATGGGAGTGCTCTCCTTCGAGTCCATCGGACAGGAAGTCGATCACGAGCGGCATGAAGTCATGAGCCAGACTTCCGGAAAAGAGGGGATCATCCTCACCGAGTTCGAGAAAGGATACATGCTTCATGATCGAGTGATCCGGCATGCGAAGGTGATCGTCGGAAATGGAGAGTAAATCGAAAGTCATAAAAAATCTCATCCGTTACAACGGATGAGATTTTTTGAATTTATGCTTGAGATTCTTTGACTTCTCCGGGCCAGCCAGCAAGCTTGTCTATATCTCGTCTTGCAGAGTCAACCTCTGCCAGTTTCTGTTGTTCCTGTTTTGCCTGCTGTTGCCGTTTTTCATCATTTTTTCTCGTCTCTTCTGCTAACTGGAGCTCTTTTGTTTTTTTTCAGAGATTTTTTGCTTCTTGCAATGCTTTACTATAAGCGTCGCTGTTTTGTTTTTGTTCTGCAACCAGAGTACCAACCCCACTTTTTAATCCATCGAGAAATTCCTGATAGAGAGCGATTTTTTCTTTCATATCGGTTGTTTTTGCTATTTGTTCAGAGAGTTGCTTTTTTCCTTCTGTCATCTCTGAAGTCTGTCCAGAGAGTCCAGCCTTCCCGATTTCTGCGGTGAATCGGGCATCCATCGCACTATTGATATCATCAGGAGTTATTTCCTTGTCTTTCTCGAATCTGATATTCAATCCGGCAAGAATTCATTGTTCTGTTGAATTAAGATCATTTTTATCAACAAACTCTGTCATTTTCTGTTCCTTTATATCAGGTTTCTGCTCTTCAGGATCTTTTTTTACTTCCGGACTCATATGATAGTTATTACGATATAATAGACCCATCCTATCACATCCGATCGGAAAACGCAAAAATTTGTATACATGCACTTGGTTTTCTTCCATTTTTATTTCTTCAGGGATTCCCGGATGATTGCTGTGAGAAGCGAAGTGTCGAAATCGGAGAATATCTCGCGGTTCCCGTCTATGTTGAAGGAGGGGAGCCAGAAGGATTCCTTGTACATGTGGGCGATGATTTGCTTATGTGGAGGGATTTCCACGACCGAACTCTGCCAGTTATCGGCTCAGGAAATGTTTTGGTACACGTGGCGCCCGATGAAGCACGACCAGACATTCGGTTGGGCGAATGTATTGATGAAACAGCTATTGGTATGGTATTTGACCATATTGATACCTCCGCCATCGATCCCGGCGACGAATGCGCATTTCGCGACACGTTCGGTGAACCCTTGGAGCGAATAGGTATTTTTTTCGATCACCACATTGGCAGGGAACTTTTCTTGGATGAATATATCGTAGAGAAGATTGGTATGGTCGTCGAGCACGATAATCGTCTCATCCGGGAAGGCTTCTGCTGTTTCGAGAATGATGCGTCGCCATGTGGCAACCGGGAGATTACGGAACTCTTTCACCCCGATGAAGAGGCATATCCCGGATTTCGGGATATGGGTATCATAGTGATAGAATTCTGCGAGGTGGTCGTATATGAAGTCCCGAAATCCGTTTCTGAGCCCAAAGGCTTTCTCGATGATTTCTATGTAGCTCTCGATCAGATTCACATTGCTGTAGTGCACGTACGAGTGTTCGAGGGCGATATCGAGGATATGCGAGCCCCAAAAGACGTTGGGTCCGATCACCAGAGGGTTGACGAGCTCTTTGTACCGGAGGATGGTGGTGAAATCTCCGCCGCCCATGTCGAAGAAAAGAGCATGTTCGTTTCGGGTATTTCCATGGGACCATCGGAAGACGAGTGTCTGGTAGAGAAAGTTCAGATGTTTGGAGATCATCCGGGAGAGTTTCGACTCGTAAAAATCGGGCTTCTCTTCGCTTATTATCCGCACGTTGTTTTCTATGTCCTCCAGGCTGCTCAGTATGGAGCGATTGTACTGCGATGCGAGGATGACGATCTCCGCACTGCATCCGTTTGCCCGGAGCCATTCTATGAGGAGCTTGATGAACGGCTTCGAGATGATGGCATCTCCGATACGGTCGGATCTGTTGAGGTAGATGGTTTCGAGGTTCTTGTAATCTACTACCCGTGGTTTTTTCATCCGGATGATGCACTTCCCGAGCCAGATGCCGAAACGGCTCGCGAGTTTCAGAAGGAAGAGGTGGGAATAGAGGCGGAAGGATTGGAACATAGGAATAGTGTTGTTTTTATAAAAATTTTTTTCGTACAATCTTTTGAAAATTTTCTAATGAGAATTCCCGAGCGCGTTCGATGCAGGCATCTTTCATGGAAAAAGCAGTATCAGAATTGAGTTTCTGGATGGCTTGAATAAGTGCTTCTTTCGTGGCCTCAGGAGGAATAAGGATCCCGGTTTTCCCGTCTATGACCGTTTCCCGGATCCCGCCTTCATCGACTCCGATGACTGGGACTCCGCATGACATGGATTCGAGCGCCACCATCCCGAAGTCCTCGTTCTTCGCGATGAATATGGTGGCGATGGCTCCGGCGACGTAGCGGGGAAGCTCGTTATTATCTGCGAGCGTCAGGAAGATGATATTGGAATACCCTTTTGAGAGAGCCATGATCTCCTCTTTTTGCGGGTCGTTTTCACCGTAGATGACGAGGAGTTTCCGATCGGGCATTTCCCGGAATGCCTCGACCGTGCGGGATACCCGTTTGAGGCTTGAGAGTTTGGAGAAACTGATGTAGTAATCTTTGCAAAATTTTTCAAGAGATTCCTGAATTGGAAGCGGTACAAATACGCTCATATCCACCGGAGGATGGATTATCTGGCTCTCCCGACCGAGATATTGTCGCATGGCTGTCTGGAGATTGCCACTGTTCACATAGATTTCATCCACCAGAGAAAGTTCTTTCCGGTACATCCGTTCGAAAACAGCACGGATGAGGATGTAGACGGGTCGGAGGAAAAAGGGGACTTTTTGGTAATAGAATTCCCGTTGGTCGAAGAGATAGCGGGGGATGGAATGGGCATAGTAGATTTTCCTCGCATCCTTCCGGACGTTCCGGATGGCGGAGAGGGAGTCGTTGCTGAAGATGACCGTATCGTACTCGCGGAGGAACTTCGTATGGAAGAGTACCCGGTATTTGAGGTAGATCTGACGGAACCCTCCTGAATATTTGTCTTCACCGAACGGGATGCATTTCCCAGAGAATCCCATGGATTCCGGTCTGAGTCCGTCCTCGCTGAAAAAAAGCGCCGCCAGGTCGGCCCCGAGCGCTCGGGCGAGCATGATATTGAACCGCTCGGCTCCGCCGCGGTACAGGAACATATCATGGATGAGACAGATTTTGTTTTTTGGAGACATAGGAATTAAGGCTGGTATTTTACGACAGTATATGTAAATAAGAGAAAACTCAAATCAAAAAAACAACCCCGCCATCGGCGGGGTTGTATTACTTTGTTCTTCGAAGAATTTCTATATGAGTAATGATGCGAGTTTTGGATTCCTGTATCTCCTTATAGGAGAGAAAAAGCCGACGACTTCCGAGTGAAGTGGTTACTTGATAAATATTTTCAGTAGAATTATATGAATATCCGAGAATTTTTTCTCTAGAAAGACTATTCTTGATGGTGTTATAAAGAGAAGTCCTTAAGAGATCAGCTCATTTTATGTACTGGTCTTTAATGATAATTTCTGCATCTCATAGACCTGTATCATCGTATAGATTCAAAAAAGCACTACGATATCAGAGGATGAATCATTCGATATGATTTTGTGCAATAGGACTTATCTGGATTTTATACATATCTTTTTGGGGATTTCTTCTGTTTACTTCGTAAAAGTGCGGGTATTTCTTGTGCAGTTTTCTCTATAAAAACAGGGAGCATATCGCGAAAATATGTATCCAGATCGACTGGATTTTGAAGACGGGTCATAGAACTTTATAGATTACAGGATATATTGAAAGTATATGTAATTTTTTTAAAAATCAAAATAAAACTCAAATCAAAAAATACAACCCCGCCGATGGCGGGGTTATATTTACTCCCAAGTATTTTGATATTTATACACAGAGAGAATTATTACCTCAGTTTTATCTACCTCATAAACTATCTTATACTTATATTTCGTTTCAACCACTTCTCTCAGGGATCAATCAATAGTCTTTCAAACATAAGGGAATTCAGAGAGTAGAACGATAGTTTTTTGTATGGATTGTATGGTTTTTACTGCATAAATCGGACTATCCTGTGCTATGAAATCACTTATAGATTTCAAGTCTTTCTTAACCTTATTGGAATAGCTTATATTAAGCATGTATCGAATACTGAGCAAATAATTCATTTTTTATAAAACTCTCCATTTCAGACTGAGAAAGAGTTTCTCATTTCTTTGCCTGCTCTAATCAAAGTTCGATTCATTGAATCTGCTCGAAAGAGTATCCCTTTTCTTTGAGGATTTTTACAGTCTCGGTTGATAGCATAATCTGAATAGTCAGGAATAATATATTATTGATTATAAACCTTTTATCAAAAACTCAAAAAGTTTTTTAAAACCAAAACTCCAACCAAAAAACAACCCCGCCATCAGCGGGGTTGTTTTTGTTATGTTCTATAGAATAATATGTATTTTTGATACATATGCTATTTTTGGCGATGAACTCGAATAAACCATTAATCATTTCTTCACTTTTAGAAGAAAACATAACTTTCCACATATATCTTAGTGATCGCTAATAGATAGTTATACCGCAACAGCATTATTCTTACTTTTCTGCTTTCTTAGGTTTATGATAAGATCATCGGCGGTCTTATTTATATAAGAGTTGATACGGATATCTAACTCCTCAGAAGTATAGAAGACTTCTCATTTGTATACGGTAGACATATTTGAGATAAGTTAAATTACAATATAAATCCTCTTCATTATATCCAAAACTTAAAAAATACAACCAAAAAAAACAACCCCGCCATCAGCGGGGTTGTTCGGATATCTCCGAGAAGAATCGATTCTTTGGAAAAGAAGAGATTAATAAGGAAGGTAAGTAGTACCAAGATTAACAACTGGATTAGCAGCAGCTGTTTTATCAGCAATAAGACCATTACTTTCAGCTACTTTTAGTTTTAATACTCCAGCAGCATAAGCTCCAGTAGTTACTGCACCAGTACATCGGACAGTTAGTGTCTTGAGATCACTAGACACAGCTATTACTGTAGCTGTTGTAGCACATATACCCGTTTCAAGAATTATATCATTTGTCTTAAACTTTCCTACATCCGCATCACCAATTGCTATGTTTACATCGGTTGCACTTCCGGATACGGCAGTTCCTGCTGCAGCAGCAGCACTCACATCAGGAGCAGCAATGGTTCGTGCTTTAAATGTCCCGCTTACGAGCGCGTTTTTAGTTGTACCCCCTGAAGTATCGGTTTCGAGGGTCGCAGCAAGCTGTAGGGCACCACCGGCGAGAGTAGTAACTCCCATCTTATAGGAATTTGTTCCATCTGGATCTTTAAACTCGTTTGCGTTCATTCCAAGAGCCGTGAAATTTGGTGTTCCAGCTGAGTAGGCGGTTCCAGGGGTAGAATTACCAGCAATAGAAACAGATGTTACTTGTTGAGCGGTAACAGCAGTCACGAGGGAAGTAAGACTTGCACCTCCTGCTTGAGTGATAGTGATCTTGCTCATAATAGAGGAAAGATCTGTTTTACGCTTCGAATCACGAGCGCTTGCTGACATACCACCGAGATTCAAGAATGCGATAGTACCGAGAATCACGAGGATCGTAATAACCACGATGAGCTCCACTAATGTAAACCCTTTAACGTTCGAAGACGCTTGTATTTTCTGTGTATTCATAAAAGAAAAAAGAAAAAGAATAAAAATAAAAAGTGTAAACCTCATTGTGATGTATGAAAGCTCCTTATGAGGTGTCCTGAAGCTAAAAGCATTAGAACATAAATTTTACAAAAAGTCAAATTTTTGAATGGCTTTCCATAAAAAACTTCCACAGGGTGGAGTATATAGGTATTTTATAAAAATCAAAAGATTTTACATTGTTTTAACATTGATTGGGGTTTACAGGTTGGGAATGAGGGATTCTTTTTTCTTCGTTTCACTCCGAAAAACGCCTTGTGACGAAGTATGCCATTCAAGGCATACTTTTCCCGACTCGTTTCACTCATCGGTGTCACTGCGGTTTCGAATCCCTCTCAAGTCTGTAAAATACAAAAGCCCCTTTTTCAAAGGGCTTTTTGGATTTTACTGGTTGAACACTATGGTCCTACAGTAGAAATGAATGAGGCCCAGAGTGACTTAGTGATATTCACGAAACTAGCACTATGGTCAACTCGAAACTTCAGGAAAATGAGACAAATGAGACAGTATAAAAAGGAATGGATATCAAATGGATCTGTCTCATAAAATAGGGAGCCTCTCTATGATTTATGGCGTATTTATCTCTTTTAAAAGCAGTACTTGACAATTGTAATTTAGTATGCAATACTTCCATAAATTTAATATCTATGAATATCGCATGGCTCTATTTAGTTACTTAGTAGATTACTGAATGAGTGATTCGTCTGAGGTCGGATTTAATTTCGGACCAAAGACGCCAACCCTTGACTATGATTTTAGCGAGAAAGAGCTTGGGCAAATCTTTGCACGCCGAAGGGAATTGATAAAACATTTTTCGAGCATAGATACCATAAACAAGCTCTTATGGCTCTGATTCGGAATTAATGATAAAATCTTCGAGTACTTATGTGCTTATTTCGCCGAGCGTGAACTCTGATATAGTACAGATATTCGCTGAGGCTTTACTGATCAATGAATAGATGTATCAGGATGCCGTGGTACAAAGACTCATCCAGAATTTATAGCGATTCAATGCAAACAATGGAACGTTTGGAGAATAAGCGAAAGAGGAATGAATGAGATATATGAAAAAATGGCACACGCTAAAAATGAACATAATGCCAAGCTTCTTCTCGCTACAAGCAGTTATGTGGATTACGGGGCATGGAAGCTTATGGAAGACAATATGGATATCTGGGACTATAGAACCATTCTTGAATACTATGATAAATATTTTTTCGATCCCGATACTTGATGGGAAGAATTTCAATACTTTATAGATAGAAAGAAAGTTGCACAACTTGTGTCCAAGCAACAAAAAGAACAGGAAGAAATAGATATAAGAAGAAATAAGGAAAGTTCTCTAATACAGCGACAATCGAATGCACTGAGAGCTGAAGTAAATTTTGAGATACTACGAGGCGTGAGAAAGAAGGAGGCTACAAAATACTGAATCTATCCTAATTATGTTTTTTCAGATGCTGTTCTTCTTGAAATGGTAAAACGTCGACCACAAACCAGACTTGAATTTTTACGAATACCTTGAATAGGAGAGGAGAAGTATAGAAAACATTGTAATGGTTTTGCTGAAGCTATAAGGAGCTTTAAGGATTAATTATGAGTATAAAAAATGATAATTAATAAACAGTCGGATAGGTAACGTTATAAATTCACTTCTCTAACCTTTTCTATATGGGAACGATCTGAACCAAATTCATAGATATAACACCAAATAAAAGTATCTACAGAAAATTATGACGATCGAGCCATAGTTTTAATGAGTCAATTGCAGAATTAATAGACAACTCAATTGATGCAATAACCCTAGAACAAAAGGCAGGAAAAGAAAAATTACAAATTAAAATTTCTCTTTACGAAAAAACGAAAGTGATTCATATTGAGGATAACTGAAAATGAATGAATGAAAAAGAAGCATCGAATGCTTTAATTTTAGCTCAATCAAATAAGGTTAAAGAAGAATTATGAGAATATTGATTTTGACTCAAAACTGCCGCTCTTTCTCTAGGATCTACCTTCACTGTATCAACATGACAAGCTCACACATGAATATGATTTAATTTCAAGTATGACGAAAAGGAATGGGAGGATAATCCAGAAATATCCTGGACTAATTTTCCTATAAATCATATAGAAAAACAATCAGAAGATCACGGAACGAAGATAATAATAGAAAAATTAAAGATTAAACTCAATAATACTAAGATTACGACGCTGAAGTATGACTTATGAAAAAGATATAGATGATTCATTCATGGATGAATGGTCGATATTTTTGTGAATAATAAAAAATGCGAGCCAGAAAACACAAGGTGGGCAGATGGATATCCAAATGATTTTGAGATAGAAACTAAATTTTGAAAGATTATATGAAAAATAGGATTGATGATTGAATGAAACCAGAAAGGTCTTTATTGATTTGATTTGTTTAAAAATCAAAGAATGATAAGGACATTCGAAAAATTTGCCATACCCACTCATCCAACTTCTGCAAGAATAATGGGAGAAATACATTTAGATTTTGTAGAAGTGACACATGAAAAAAATAGATTTGTAGAGGATTCTATAGAATATGAAGAGGCTCTAAAAGCTTGTGAAAACTCTACTGCATTTAAGGATGTTATTAGAGAAGCGAGAAAAAAAGCAAATAAAGAAATTATAACAAAGCAAATTCAAGACAAGACTGATGTTTGGATGGAATATATTGCAAAAACTCTAAAAGATATTGAGTCAATACTTGAACCTAACGCAAAAATAAAAAAAGAGACTAATCTAAATCATAATAGCTCTACCGCAGAGGAAAGTAATATTCTGACCGTAGAAATCGAAAAAAGAGAAACTCGAATAAATAAATCTGATGTTGAAAAGCCAGAATCTACAGGTGAAAGAGAACGAACACCAAAAAACACACAAGAAGTGAACAAGCATGCGATAAACATTAATGGTAAAACATTTAAATTTAAACATGAATGGATTGACGATATGTGACTATGAAGAAAAGATTATAAAGTTGATGAGATAGATTGAATAACAATTTACACAAACATGGCTTTTCCTGCATTTATGGCAACCATGGATCAGCCGTTTTATGCTGCAATGAATATCTCAGAAGCAATAGCAGAAATTTATTCGAGAGAATGATGATACAATATTGATAAAATTAACGAAATTAAAGATTTAGTTCTCAAAAAGGCATCAGAGTTTAAAAATCAATTAAAAGAAGACAATCAGAGTCAGGTAAATTAATTATAGTGTGAATTAGTCTTATTCTCACTCTATTCTGCATTGCAAAACTCACAACTGAATTTGCACGCTTTTTTCATCAAGTCTCCAATTTGTGTTTCCAAGAATTCACTCTATTTGTTTTATAAATTCCTTTTCGTCAAGCTTCTTTCCAGATAATGTTAGCTCAATAAAGACATGCTTTTTCTTTATAACAGGAACTCAAAATGAGATATCGTTATACTTGAATTTTCTTAAGCCTTTAGATATCATTTCTTTTATATCGGGAGTATCGAAACTCTTTTTCTCTGGAGTTTCATTGGCAACTTCTTCTTTTCATGTTTCTATACTAAAGCGCTCTTTCATTGTTTCCATATTTTTACACCATTGTCTGAATTCATATAGACCCTCTACGCCAATACAAAATCTTTCCCTGTCTTTCTCGTAATTTGGATCAGATTCCTTAGAATGACTCTTGTAGTGTTCCCATTTTTCTTCTTTTATATGCGAACAGGAATTGCAAGTCGTTCGAAATATATCATATTCTTCTCATCGTTCTAGGCTTGTCTTTACATCCTCACTCTTGCACACTTCACATACATTCTTCTCTATCTTATATTCCTCCCCATTATCCCACATCCCTCGCTTATATTTGCATGGATTACAAGTAAAAATGAACAAAATCCTACTCTTTTCTTTTCCATATCAGATATCCAAATCTTTGAGAAATATCTCCATTTTATTATTGCAATAAATGCAATAAGGGGTATTTACATTTGTTTTTTCGTAAAAACTATCTAATTCCATATCTTTCTCCATCCATTCAGCAATGCGCTTATCTCTCTTTTCTGCGAGATCTCACTTACGAAAGTAGAGCTCTAATTCCTTTATTACATGAAATCCATGTTTAATCTCATTGATGCTTCGGGATCAGTTATTCTCCTCAAGTGCTTTTTTCAGAGAAGAAGAGCATATATCCTCGGTCATGCGACACTGGGTTACCACAAGACCATCATACCTATTCTCATAATATCATCGTTCTTTGAGTTGAGGAGTGTGACTCATGGGCAAAGATTTAGATTTTAAGAAACCCTTCGGTAGGATGCTTATTTTATCTCGTCTTCCTTGAGCGGTTTCGCTGGAATATTTTGAAATATCCAGCCATACAATTGATCTATCTTTCCAGTCGCCTCATCTATTTGTTTATCTACCCCAGCCTCATATTCTGGCGTACTCTCTGATTTATAAGTTTCACGGACTATCTCTCCAACTAACCATTCTCGTATATCACTCCTAGAAGCCTCAGCTAAATCCTTTGATTGTTCATTTGATGGATTTTCCTGAAGCCTTTTATGATATTTAAGAAAATCATCCAAATCCATTACGAAGGAATTTGTTACTTTTGGTTCAAATTTAAAAAGTTCCTTAAATTTTATCTTTAGAGCAGGAATATATTCCTTGTAGTGAGTATCCTCAATAGCCTCGCTTGCAAGCTTATCTCGAGTAGCCCCACTTTCTAATTCCCAGGCAAGATCCTTTTCAGGGGTCCAAGTCCTTTTTGGCTTCTTCTCCTCATCTTGAGAGTCATTATGAGTATTTGATGAATTCATAGTTTCCATAGGAATATTATTTAAGAACATCTTGTAAACGATCTATAAATCTCTTGTCTAGTATATCATATTCATAGAAATACGCAAAATCTTCACTTGTTTTCATGAGTTTTAAGTTCTGATTTCTTTCCGACTTCATCGATTCTATCATTTTGTGGGCTTTTTCTTTTTCCTCGGGGGTGATTCCCCCGTCAATGGCTTTATTGTACCATTCACGCATCTTCTCTTTTTGCTTATCTGTTTTTTCTATGAAATTTTCGAATTCTGGCAGGCTTCAGACAGATTCTCATCTTTGCTTATTTTGCCTTATTCGGTCATTGAATTTTCAAATCATTCCTTTTATCTCTGCTTTCACCCTATCTTTTCCTTCAAATACTTTCTCGAAATTCTTTGATAACTCTGGACCTGCATATTTTCGGTATTTCAGAACCGTATCATCTATTTTTTTCAAGATATCCTCAGGTTTCGTCATTCCAGCTTCTTGGAGATATACGAGGAGATTATTGACTCGAGTCGCATCCTTTGCTTTCCCGAATTGATCGATGACGTTCTTTCCATTCTCATCAAGGAGATTATAGGTATAGGTTTCGATCGAGTCATAGGGAGAGAGCGTCTTAATTTTCTTTCCATCGAGCGTGAAGGTTTCTAGTACTCGTGGAATTTCCCCGAGCTGTATAAGTCCTTTTCCTTTGGCATCAAAGAAAAGTTCTGTATCCATGAGAAGAGATCATCCTTTTCCTGGAATCTTCTGGCTGGTTTCCAGATAGAATTGGAGTTTAAGATTTCCAGCTTTCAAAAGTTCTTCCGTATTCTCTGGCGTGACATGGGGAACTGAACCATCAATGGATTTGAGTGTGAGTCCGCCGAGTTTCCCACTTTTCTCCAATGTTTGGAACTTCGAGTATATATGTTTAAAATCTTCTGATCGAACAATGACATCAAGATCTCATGGAAGGGTCTTGAATTTACCAACTGTGAGAAAAAGAGTGTTCGAAGACATCAGAGTCCAATCTCGTACATCCTCCAATAATCCGCCCAGTTTCGAGAGCCCCTCTCGATAAGCAGGAAGATAGGATTCTTTGGTCACTGAGGATATCTTTTCTCCTGTGACGGGATGTTTGTACTCTTTTAAGCGAAGTGGTCCTACATCATTGAGTTTCTCGTAGATGTCTTCAGTCGTTCGATTCCCTTTATCGATTTTTCCATGAAGACGTTCAATTACTCGACTCTCACTATTCACCTGACCTCCTTCTCGAGCGGTCTTGAGGAGCCTCACGGCATCATCTGCCATGATTCTTAGAGTTTCATTTGTTTCTTTCGAGAGCTCATTATTTGGCATGGCCTCTGCACTACTTCACTTTCCGCTTTTTTCTTGTTTGAATTTCTCAACGAGTGCTTTGTAGAGATCCTCTCGAAGATTCACTTCACCACGCTCTGCAATCATCCAATCACCGAACTTTAGAGCGGATTCGGCATTTGCCATTGGATTTTGTCTGAGCTTCGATTCGAATCCTGCTTTCGCTCCAGGGATGAATACAAGAATCATGGCAACCGCTTTTGCAACCTCCTCATTTCCTGTTTGTTTTGCTAAGGATTCATACGCCGCAAACTTAGAAAGATCAATGGCTATATTTCCAGCTATCTTGAGCACCTTCTTTGCTTTCCCATCGGTTACGCTCGAAATAAATACCTCAGCTCCAGGAAGTGTGGCTTTGGCGTATTTGGAAGCGTTGATAGTATCGAGTGCTTTTGTTGAGTATCGGACGGCTTTTTCACTTCCAGATATCCCTGTGGCGATTCATCGCCCCACGAGTCCCGAGGTTGCCATAATGAAGAGTTGATCCAGAGAAAGAAGTTCTCTCGCAAGCTCACGGCTTCCATCGCTGAATTTCTCGACTTTCGAAGGACAGAATTGTCTTGCTCGTTCTTCGTATTCTGTTCACTTGAGAGCATCGCAATAGACTTCTGCAAAGAGTTTTCCGTTTCGTCCGAGCTGTGGATTTCCAGCAAGCTCCTGTGCTTTATTGAAATGAAATTCTTTCTTTGCTTCTTCGATATTTGGTGAAAATTCAGATATCCGAGTCATGAATTTTCCTTCTGGAGTTGTAAGGAAAGATCGCATTTCTCCTCGTTTCATTATATTTTCCCACGTCTCTCAGGATGCGAGCATATGTGATACGAACTTGACTGTACTGACCCGAGTCTTTAGAGTGTTTTGGTATTCCTGAAATGCTTGATACTCAAGATGTGTAAAGGTTTCTCCTTGGGTCATTAGGAGTAGGTAATTATCAGCCTTAAGGGTATCGAAGTAACTCATGGATTTTTCGGCAAGATCCGTTATGAGTGGCTCCATTGCCTTGATTTGTCCGCCAAGACCTTCATTTACATGTCCGAGACTCCCAGAAAAGACCTCCTTAGTGTGGAGGTCTACAGCAGATTCAGGAGTACGAGGAAGTTCCTTTTTCTCCTGCTTTTCATGAGCATCTTCGATTCGAGCCTGAGCTAAGGCTGCCTCGAAATTTGGAGCCTTTTCGGACATATATTTTTGTTTTTATATTGTCATGTTTGAATGATAACAGATTCTCAGGAAAAAAGCAAAAAGAGGTAATCTGGAAGATTATCTTTTTGTATTCTAGTATACATAATGGATACTACGTAAGCCTTAACGTTATATTTTGTAATATAAGTAGACTCCTTCTGTCCATTATTAACTCAAAAAATTACTCTTTCATATCACCCCAGTCATCATCATATCAGTTTGGAGGAGTGCAGTCTGTTCTAATTGTACGTGGCATTTTTACATTTTTAAAATCTGAAAAGGTAAATGAATTTTTGTCTAGATAACAACTGTCATAGGTAGTGGTCTTGATTCGACTTGATGTAAATTTTGTTGATGTGCTAATAATATTTCGAAAAATAACTTCGTCTAATGTTGAATTATTAAATAATCATCAATTTATACTTAAATCAGTAAACGAAGCTTTTTTTAGCATAACTCATACAAATGATATGTTATCCATAGTACAACTTATGAATTCAGTATTTGTAATACTGCAATCAGAAAAAGTTACATTGCTAAGGTTGGCTCAAATTACGTGAAAGTTATTGATATTAGTTTTTATGTGGACTCATTGTATATCCAGATGAGATAAGTCTTTAATATCCATTGCCTTAATATAATCTGACAAAAATTGCTTATCAATAATACTTATTAGACAAACTATATTTTTTTCTAGTGTGCCATACATCTTGGCTAATAAGACTCCTTGTTTTATTTTCGACAAGTCAATCGTGGACGCTTTGTTAAATTTTATATCCGTACCATATAATAATCTTACCCAATTAAGAATGTCACTACTTAATAGATTTGAACTTAATATATCGGTGATTTCTTGATTGCTCTTTATTTAGTCAGATTTTGAAAATACTTGTTCATATATATATTTTGCCAAATAATAGTCACTAAAACTCCTGTGAATAAATTCAATCGTGGAATTGTTTACATCCTTGTAAGTAACATGAATATTAAGCAGTCATTCAAGTATTTTTTGATTCGAGTCCCAGAGGCTGGACTGATCAATAGTCCCATAGGTTTTTAGATAATCCTTTATTTGCATAATGGAGACATATAGCAAACGTAATTTCCACATTGATTTTGCAACGTCTCATGATAGGAGATCAAGATTTTTGGCATATTCTTGTTTCTCGAAATTAAGGGAATCCTTTTTGACTTTTAATACCTGCTTTTCATAATATTTTTCGAGGAAAAAATTATAAAACTCGGCTTTAGATTTTAAATCTATCTTCAATACTTCATTTTTTAACTCAAGACTAAAAAACATATTTAATATTAGAGGATCCTTCAGTATATGATTTTTCTCATATCAAATATTCAGGGTATCTATCTGTTGAAAAATTTCTTGAATCTCCTTTTTCTTATTCGCATCAGCGCTTGTCAGTAAATTCATTTTAAAATGATTTATCTGTTCCTGATTAAAGGATAAGAGCTTATATTCTTGGATATTCTCTCTATCAAATCATAAAGATTGAGGCAATAATGGTCTTGAAGTTATAAGAATTCTTAGCCCATTGTTTAGTTTATTGTTTATTGCTTGAATATTTTCGTTTAAAAAAGATAGGAATTGTGATGAAAGTCCAATGGAAACATTGCTATGGCTTGTCATTAGAAATAACTCGTCTAGTCAATCTAGTATTAACAACAGTGGCTTACTGTGAATGAAATCCTCTGATAAAAAGCTTAGATCATTAATCGTTTTCTCACTAAAGTATCGTCAAAATACTCATAATATATCTATGCTTTTATTTTTTAATATATCAGAGATAGCATCGATTGACAAGCTATCCCTTAGCTTAATAACTACTGTATTTATCTTGGATTGTGGTCTGTTAGATTTATTTAGTAGATAGTAAGAGAAAGAACTCTTTCATACTCCAGGATCTCAGTGTATTAAGTATATATTTGCCTTATCCTGTCTCCCTGTAGTAATGATTTCTCTATATAAATCATCGACTTTTATGCTTGAATCACTTTTATTATAAGTTAGATTATGTGGAACATACAAATCTTTGAGTGGATAATCAAGAAATATATCGTTTTTGTTTATAGATAACCAATTCTCATTAATGGTTTTATTGAGATAATTACCATAGTTTGTATCTAGCTCTCTCAGACTCTTGAAATCTTTTAGAAAGAATAATCTCGCAAGCTTTTCGAAAGTATTCTCTATGGTATATAGAATGTCAGAACCGGAAACCCAAGCAATACTGATTTTACTTTTTGCAGCCAAATCTTCAATTTCTTTCTTCTGTTTATTGTCCGTCCAATCTTTATTTATATACACGTGTATAACTTTAAGTTTTGTATATTGTCAGGCGATCTTTCGGTTGCATGCAATTTTTATTGAATGTGAAATATTACCATAATCGATTTCATTTTCAAAGAATTTCGCTTGCAATGAAATAAAATCTCAAGTTTTTTTATTTTTGATAGGGAAGATTTCTATTCATGGATTGTTATGTTCGATATGCAATGAGGTATAGTCTAGTTGATATGTATTCATAAAATAGTGTATACACAGTTGCTCAAATGCCTCTCTTTTGTTTTCCTTATTTTTATAATTGAAATCCTCCCAAGTCACCTTATACATGAATGCTTTAGTTATATTTATAAATAGAATGAGTATATCAAGAAAACAAGATTTGCAAATTCTACATAAAAGGGTGTAAAAATATATACTTTTACACCCATGAGTATCTTCTTATTTTTTTGACTTACTCATCCAATACCACTGTCTCATCTTTGTCTGAAAAATGGATGGAAGTTATGTAGATTTCTTGAATCTTTGTAGCATTTGGAAAGAGGGATAACTGCCAATTTCCATAATTTGTTTTTCAGCTTTTGATTACTTCTTGAGTAACTCAAGCAAAATATTTCTTTCCACTTATTTGTTCGGAAAGCACTTGATTGTAATTGTCTGTTAGTTTCGCTCTAAAGGTATACGCGTCAATACTTCTTCCTGTATCGTTTCTGACAGTAATGCTGATGTGAGGGAATCCATAAACATCAGCAACACCCTGTTCTATTATTTTTAATCATGCAAGTTTCTTTTTAATTTCGTCTTCTTTTACTTTGCTGGCATCTTCTATATTTGTTGTTGATATGTTTCCTCAAGAGCTAGATGTACTAGGTACACCATTGATAGCCTGATTCATCCAGGATACTACTGATCAAAAAATAAACAAGACAAGCATTGTCATTAATATCGGATGTCTTGATCCCCAATCCCTTAAGTCATTCTTACAGTTCGGACAAACTTTTGCCATTTTTGGTATATCTGTAGTACAAAACTTACAACGCTTTGTATCAATAGCTCCTGATTCCATAATAGTGAGAATTAATAAATAAAAATATTGGATTTTACTCATTTTTTGGAACCAAAAAATGGGCGATTATCCTATAGTTGTCGCCAAACGAACTACCCTTTTCATTCTTCAATAAAGAGAAAGATAGGTGGATAATCGCCCATCGTTGCGCTTTATTGAAGCAATGTAGAAATGAAAATAAAAAGTAATTCGTTTGGCAGTCGTATAATAGCTATATACGGGAAAAATCAAAATTTAAATTCAAAGATATTGCTTTAAAATGAGGATTCTAGTAGTCAAAAACCATTAACTATCATAATGATAACTTTTGACATGAGAATGAGATATTTAGATTAGATGTAAAAGTGTTTTTAGAATCATTTGAATCAGATAATCTCTGTTTTTGCTTTTCCTGAAAAAATTCATATAATCTCGACAATTTATTTGCAATTACTTTTATTTTCTAATGAGTCAAAATCCTGAACAAGAGGCTAGAAAAAACATAGATAATCTTCTCATACAAGCAGGATGGGTTATCCAAGACATGAAAACCCTCAATATTATGTTTTCTCTTGGAGTGGCAGTTCGGGAGTTTCCGCTCGATAAAGGAAATGGTTTTGCGGACTATCTTCTCTATGTGGATGGTCGGGCTATCGGGGTTGTGGAAGCGAAGAAAGAATGATCCACTCTCGTTGGGGTAGAGACTCAGTCTCTCAAATATGCAACAGGACTTCCAAGCTGGGTCGATGCGTACCAGAACCCTCTTCCATTTTCCTACGAATCTACGGGGATCGAAACCCGTTTCACGAATTCTCTTGAACCTGATGCTAAAAGCAGACAGGTTTTTGCTTTTCATAGACCAGAGGCTCTTCTCGAACTTGTGAATAGAGAAAAACAGTCTATGGAGCTTATGCAAATCCTCCCTCCACTCGATGAAAAGTGACTTCGTAAGGTACAAATAGAAGCCATTAACAACCTCGAAAATTCCCTCAAAGCCGACAAACCACGAGCCCTTATTCAAATGGCAACAGGAACGGGGAAAACTTTTACATTCTGTAATATCGCATATCGACTCATAAAACATACAGGGGCAAAACGAATTCTCTTCCTTGTAGATCGCGGAAATCTTGCGAGACAGACCATGAAAGAGTTCCAGAACTTTAGTGTGCCTGGAGATGGACGAAAATTCACCGAGCTCTACAATGTGCAGAATATGGCGAGCAACAAGATAGATGAGGTCGCAAAGGTCACTATCTGTACGATTCAACGTATGTATAGTATGATTGCTGGAGTCGAGATGGAAGAAGAAATGGAAGAGAAATCCATGATTGATTTCAATATGGCCGACATGCTCAAATTGCCCGACGATGTTTCATATAATCCCCTCATTCCTATCGAGTCTTTCGACTATATCGTCGTGGACGAGTGCCATAGGAGTATATATAATCTCTGGAGACAAACGCTCGAATACTTTGATGCGAAACTCATAGGACTCACAGCGACCCCATCCAAGCAGACCATCGGGTTTTTCAATAATAATCTCGTAATGGAGTACAACCACGAACGAGCGGTAGCAGATGGAATCAATGTGGACTTCAATGTCTACAAGATCGAGACTGCAATCGGGACACAAGGGTCCAAGGTGGAATCTGGATACTACATAGACAAGCGAGATAAACTCACGCGACAGGTTCGATATGAGCTCCTCGATAACGACTTTATGTACTCGGCAAAAGACCTCGATAGATCAGTGGTTTCGCTCGATCAGATACGCACCGTGATTCGAACCTTTCGAGATAAACTCCCGACAGAGATATTTCCAGGGCGAAAGGAAGTTCCGAAGACCCTCATATTCGCAAAAGATGATTCTCATGCGGAGGATATCGTGAAGATTATTCGAGAGGAATTTGGGAAGGGAAATGATTTTTGTCAGAAAATCACCTACAAGACTACGGGCAGAAAACCAGAAGACCTTATTAGTGCTTTTCGTAATGACTATAATCCACGTATTGCTGTGACGGTTGATATGATTGCAACGGGAACAGATATCAAACCACTTGAGATAGTCTTTTTTATGCGTTCCGTCAAATCTCAGCTCCTCTTCGAGCAGATGAAAGGACGCGGAGTGCGAGTTATAGATGATAATGATTTTCGTCAGGTAACTCCAGATGCAGAGCGGAAAACCCATTTTGTCATCATCGATGCGGTCGGCGTGACCGAGCAGGACAAGACCGATACCAAACCTCTCGACAAGCAACCGACCGCCAGCTTCGAGAAGATTATGAAGGTGATCAGTATGGGAAATACCGAGGAAGATATGCTCTCCACTCTCGTTTCCCGGCTTTCGCGTATTTCAAAATCATTTACTCCCGCACAGAACGAAGAACTTGAAACAATAGGAGGAATTGGAATCCATGAACTCAGCAAAAACATTATTGATGCTATCGATGAGGACGTGATCCTCTCAAAAACGCTTGAAAATACTGGAAAGCAGGATATATCTGAACTCACCGAGGATGAGATTCGCAAAACACGCAAGGAGCTTGCGAAAATAGCATTGAAGCCCCTCTATAATCCTGCCTATAGAGATCGACTCATGGAGATCAAGAAGGACAACGAGCAGATTATCGATTCTGTGAGTATCGATACACTCTTATTTTCAGGTCAGAGCGAAGATGCGAAGCTCAAGGCGCGAGGAATCGTGGAATCTTTCAAGCACTTCATAGATGAGAACAAGGATGAACTGGAACTCATCAAAACGTATTACAATCACTCGTATAAATCCAAGACTACATTTGAGGATGTGAAGAGTTTCGCGAAGAAGATCGACCAAATTCCCGCCCTCAGAAACCAATCCAATCTCTGGCGAGCCTATCGCACACTTATGCCCGAGAAAGTCATAGAATCCGATAGCTACACCAACGCTGATTATATCTCACTTCTTACGTTTACTCTCCAATATATCGATACTCTGGAACCGTACCGATATCGAATAGAGTCGAGATTTGAACAGTGGGTGCAAGAGAAAGAAAAAGCGGGAGTTTTATGGAATGTGGAACAACGAGAATGGCTGGAGATTATAAAGGAAGAAATTTCGAGCTCACTCTCTGTCTCGACTGAGGATTTTGAATATGGGAACCTACTGAAAAAATGATGAATTGGAGGGGCTTATAAGGTTTTTGGGAATGGGTTAAATGGAGTGATTGAGGAGATGAATGGGGTTTTGGTTTAGTTCTTTAATCATAAAATATATGTCTGAGATTGATTATAAGAAGAAGATTGAATCAATGAAAAAAAAATGCTGAGAAGAGTTTCTTAGTAATTTTTTTGAACTAGAACTTGGATTTGGAAAAATAGAGGATGTATTGCCAGCATTAAATCTTTCGACTAATAAGGTTGTATGGGATAGATTATTAAAAATAATTAATGTCTGAGAAACATACTCTAGAATCATTTCAATTGAATGATTTCAAAAATTTATAAAAAATAGTTATAAACTTGATATAATTAATAGTACAAGTATTTTTAGTCTAATCTATGAGATAAGTAATAAAGATAATAAAATCTTTGAGAAACTGGAAAAAAATTATGAAATAAGTTTTGGTGGAGCTTTTCATTTTTATGAGATAAATATTGATAAATATTCAAATAATATTATTAATTACCTAGACGCCTTCAAAGATGCATTACGACATATTAATGATGAATTTTCGATATTGTCACAATCTGCCACTTTAATTCTTCCTTACACTCCAGAGTGAGAATATAATGACTACTATATAGTACATCATGGAAGTAAAAGAAAAAACAAGGAAATCAGATGATATGTTACTGAGTTAACAACTATCGAATCAACAAATAGTTTTTACTTCTTTTTTCAAGAAGTATCTGGAAAACATTTTCTTGTATTAAAGCGACCTTTTCATGAAGGAAAAGTAACTTATTTATTCCAGGCAATTGATAAAGTATTGTGAGCTACTTGTACATATGCACCTTTACCAATTATAAGCTTTAAAGAGATTCAGAACTGAAAACGTTTTAATAAAAATGTTTTGGAACTTTTGGGCATTAAACTTTCTCATACAGATCATACTGGTGTTGTTATGACGATAGACGGTAAAAGTTGGAGTACAGCACTTTCTGATTTATTACCAAATTCGGAAGAGAAAATTAAAATCCACGAGATAGATTTTAAACATGAGCATTATAATGGAAAGAAATTAGAGATTTCTATCTCAGGATCAAGTAAACCAGATGAAATTAAAACAATTTGAGAAAAATTAGAAATATGAAGAATGATAAATATTTTTTCAAATGAAGATGTTAGGCTGATCGGATCAAATTTGGAGGATATATTTTCTTGGGAAAAATTCATACAATCATCGTTATTCTCAGAATCTATTATTTTTGAAAAAAAATATATAGATTATTTTGAGACTATCTCCTCTTATGTTAAAGAATATGTATATATTGGTGCAAAGATAGAAGGGGCGAACGGAAGTAAAATATCGAAATCAGATATAAGAATTGATAAAAATCTAGTATTTGCACTAGGGGATTCCGATACACTGGAATGAAATGTAAAACTTGTTCTCGATCACGAGGCTTTGCTTGTAGAGAGATTAACAAAAAATGCTAAATTTAAATTTACTAATTGTGTTGGCGCAATAAGCTTTAAGGGAAGAAATAAAGGAGTGGAAGTGCTTTGTTCTGATTCTATCAAAAATATCTCAGCTTATTTAAATGAGAACTTTGATGTAAAGAAGAAATATCTATTTTTTACTTGAGATGATCCCGCTATTAATACAAAATTTAATCTCGCCGAGAAGTATCATGCATGATCGTACTCTAAATCAACGTTGAGTAGGTTGGTATTAGATGCTGAAGATTTTATCTCTATTGAATGAGATAAAATTATATTGAATGGTCATATTGGAAAAAGTCTTCCGTGAGAAGAGTCAAGCTCTATAGATTTCCTAAAACTTGCAAATGCTTGAGATTGAAGTGCTTTTGAGAATGCCATATGTAAAATTCTTCCAATATTTTTTCCATTTTTTATGCAATTTGGTAATCAGTATATTGGTAAGGCTATACCTGACTGAATAATCAAGGCAAAGTGAGAGAATGACAATGTTTTGATATCGTTATATGATGCAAAATCCTCAGGGAAGATTATTGAGTATATAAATAAGGAATCAAGGAAGGTAGATGATTACATATGATTATTTCCTAAAAGTAATGACAATTGTGTTTTTATTATTTTTGGACCAGAAGTAACCACTTCAGAAATAGAAGATTTAAAAAATAGAGTTATTTGGAAAAAAGCTATTGAGGATGATAAGTGAAAAATCTTATATATTTGATCAAAAGTGTTAGATTTTTTTGCACACATTGCTCGTTTTGAAAACTTTGATGCGGTTAGATGATATTTGAATATGGAGAAAATAACACAACATATTTTAGATGAGGTAAAAATTCCGAGCATAAAATGTCTGGAGCTCAAGAAATTACAAAAGGAAATAATCGATACCTATTTATGAGATCCGACGGAAGTAGATAAAGATATAGGGAAAAAATTAAAAGAAAGAACGGATGGAAAGTTAAATTTAAGTGAGAAGCATGCGCAATTTAAGGAGTATATAAAAAATTATAATTAGATTAAAAATATGACCGAAATTATTAAAACAACATCTATAGCAAAATGAGTTGCACAAGCTGATGATATTATTTTAAGGTCAAATTCAAATACGAGATTATTATTTAGACCTTTGATATGTGATAATCTTCAGGATTCAGGGGCTAATATCACAGGTTGTTTTATAGTCCAGAAAAAATGAAGAAATGATAATTGGGAAGAGTACAAAGACATTGCTATAAGCGATTTGAAAAAATGAGAATGACTTAAGTTAGAATTGCATTCCAAAGAAATATTAACTTTGCTTGATAGTTTTGAGAAATTGAAACAGATATATTCTCAATATTGAGTAAGATACTGAGAAACAGAGTTTCATATTTCTGATCAAAATATAGACGGGATACTAGAGAAACTTTCAGTATTTGAGGATAAATGACTTATACTTGATGCATTATCGAGGCTTGATATTTCTCAATTAGAGAATATTGAAAGCCTGGTTAGTATAAATAGGTTCAAGAGGTCAAAAGAAGAAATGGAAAGAAATATGGAAAATAGTGATGAAAAGTGATTTTGGCAACCACTATTTAAAAGAGAGGCTTGGATTTTATCTCAAATCTTTTCCGCACCTTTTGTATTCGTGGATGATGAATTTTTCGTCTGATGAAAAAGGGGAAATAACCAAGGGTGAGTGTTTACTGACTATTTATTTCAAAATTCAATTACCAAAAATATTGCTTTTATTGAAGTGAAAACACCAATTGCTGAATTAGTACGAAAAACAACCTATCGTTGAAAGAAAGATACTGATAATAATGCAGTTTATGCAGTATCTGATGAATTAAGCTGAGCCATTAATCAGCTACTAAATCAAAAAAAGACATTTCTTCAAAAGCAAGATTCTTTAGAAGAAAGTGATAAATTTACATACAATACCAGATGTATTCTGATTTCTTGAGATACAAATTCATTAACAGAATGACAATTAAAATCATTTGAATTATATCGCAGTAGTCTGAAAGATGTGGAAATTATTACATTTAATGAACTTCTAAAGAAGATACAAAATCTCCTAGAATTATTTTCTTGAGAATCATGAAAGACAGAAGAGTTCATCGAAGATATTCCTTTTTAAAAAATTATGCAATTACCTAAAAACTGGCGAATAAAAAAACTAAGTGAGATTGGTATTATTTTTAATGGCAATAGCATTAATGAGCAAGTTAAAAAAGAAAAATATCTTGGTCTAAAAGAAGGTTTCTCTTTTGTTGCTACGAAGGATGTTGATTTTAAGACTCACACTATTGACTACGACAATGGAGTAAAAATTCCTTTCTCAGAAAAAGTATTTAAGGTTGCTCATAAGAATTCAGTTCTTATTTGTTCTGAGGGTGGTAATGCTGGAAAGAAAATTGCTTTTAATACGGAAGATATTTGTTTTGGCAATAAATTATTAGCAATAGAAACATGAAAGGATATTGAACCGAAATTTGTGTACTATTGGTATTTAACTTGAGATTTTTTCAAAAACTTTAAATCTCAAATGAATGGGATTATTGGTGGAATTTCTATTAAAAACTTCAAGAACCTTGAAATCCCCGTCCCGCCTCTCCCAACTCAACACCTCATCGTCTCCGAAATCGAGAAACAGTTTTCAAGGCTCGACGACGGACTCTCATCTCTCCTGAAAATCCGCCAAAATCTCAAGAGTTATCGTGGTAGTATCCTCAAATCCGCCATCGAGGGAAGATTGACCGAAGAGTGGAGAAAAGAACAAAAAAATATTGAACCTGCTTCGATTCTCCTTGCACGCATCCTCGAAGAGAGAAAACGAAAGTTTTTGAGCGAGAATCCAGGGAAGAAATATAAGGAACCTGAAGAGTTGGAAAAGAACAATATTTGATTTGATGTACCATACTGATGGCAATGGGTCAATTTATGACAAATTACATGGTCGGTAAAAGATGGGCCTCATTATAGTCCGAAATATGTAGACGAAGGAATTCCATTTATCACATGAGGAAATGTAAGACAAACATGAGTCGATTTTGTGAATTGTAAGTTTATCTCACAAGAATTACATGAAGAATTAAATAGAAGATGTAAGTCGCGGAAGTGAGATATTTTATATACAAAATGAGGTACTACAGGAATCGCTCGCGTAAATACTTATGATTTAGATTTTAGCGTATGGGTGCATGTTGCTGTATTGAAACTTATAGAGAGTGCCAACCCCTTTTATATTCAATATATCCTTAATTCGTCTTATTGTTATAGTCAATCCCAAAAATTTACCCATTGAGTCTGAAATCAGGATTTATGATTAACAAGAATGATTAAGATAAATTTTCCTCTCCCACCTCTCACCGAACAACAAAAAATCGTCGAAGAAGTGGAGTATCGCCTGAGTATCGTGGATGAGCTGGAGCAGACTATCGAGGTGGGTATCAAGAAAGCGGAGAACCTGAAACAAGCAGTATTAAAGAAAGCTTTTAGTGGGGAACTTATTAACTCATAATATATCGTAATATGATAATAGATGAACGAACATATATGAACTTAATTGCAGCAATCTTAATTGAAGCTTGATGATTTCCTGAAGAGACTTTAATCAGAGAGTATAAAATAAAAGATAAAGATAACAAAGTAAGATTTGCGGATTTTGTAGTGAATATAAATGAGCCAGTTGCTATCATTGAGGTAAAAAAGTGAAAAGTAAATCTAACTGACGCTAGAGTTCAGATAAAAAGTCTTTTAGATTCATTTGAGAAGGACATCGAGGGTTACCTTGCAACTTTCGATGAAAATACAAAAACGAGTAAATTTTATATTTATAATAAAACCAAAAATGAATTAGAGCCAATAAACATGATCCCATCTTATGAGTATTTTCGATCCCTTCGCACTCTTGAAATAAAGGAAAATATTAAGAAGTCTACAAATTGGCTAATGGTAGCTTCTTTACCAATGTGAATATTTAGTTTAATTTGAGCAATATATCTGGTTTCACACAAGATATCAGTGGAAAATACTCAATTTTATATTTACTGATTGTGAATACTTCTTATATTGCTTCCATTTTACGAAAAAATAAAGATAGCCTGAGTAGAATTAGAAATTTCAAAAAACAAGATTTCCAGTAAAAAAGACCAACAATGAACGTAAAATTATTTTTTTTATTCCAAATTTAGATGTTAGAAAAAATGAACTTTTCCGAATCACATAGGACTCGAATGATTAATCAGTATAATGCTTATTCTGATTCATCCACCCTGGAGTTATGGGAATGTTTCAATGCTTTTTATAATTGTAGATATTGAGTACAATGAACAGAAAGAGCAAGAATAGAAAGTGTAATGAAAGAATTTAATGATGCATTTCAATTGCATATTGATAACGAATGTCCTGCTGGAATAGATGAGTTTTATCGATTCATGCAAAAAAGAGAACATCCTCAGTACCCCAATCTAAAGCCTGGATGAGTCATAAATATGAGGAATCTGTGAATGATGGGGAATGGTCCAAGTTCACCTACAAATGGATATGCTATTCAATACTATCTTACAAAAAATAATCTTGAAGACTTTCTATTTACTATCTATACAATTCGATGTAATAAACAACATGGAGACAAAGATCCAATGAACGATAATGACAAGGAACTATTATTAAAAGCATCGCTTGCGCTCAAAGATTTTCTCACTTTTATTTTCAATCAATAATTCACCCATGACCCTAGATAAAGATCAAATCGCCTCTAAAATCTGGAATATATGTACCATCCTCTGGCATGATGGAGTAAACTCGGCAGATTATCTTGAGCAGATAACCTTTCTTATATTCCTCAAGATGGCGTATGAGAAGACCCGTGCTCCTTATAATCAAACGAGTCTCGTTCCCGATGAATACAATTGGGAGAGTCTCGCGAAGCTCGATGGAAACGACCTCGAAATCCACTATCGAGATATTCTCGATACTCTTTCAAAGTATGAGGGCATGCTTGGGATTATTTTCCGAAAAGCTCAGAACAAGATATCAGATCCTGCGAAACTCAAACGGGTCATCAATGAGATTGGGCGAATCGACTGGAACATTCTCGGGGTCGATGTGAAAGGGGAGATATATGAATCCCTTCTCGGACGCGTGGCAGAAGATACCAAATCTGGAGCAGGACAGTATTTTACTCCGAGAGAGCTTATCAAAGCAATGGTGCAGGTATTGAAACCGACTATTCATACGACCATTCACGATCCTTGTTGCGGAACAGGTGGATTTTTGCTTGAAGCCCACGATCATATCCTCCATGCGAGTAATCTCGATCGGGACGAACAGAAGATGCTCAAAACTCAGGTGATAAGCGGACAAGAACTTGTAACCTCAACTGCTCGTCTTGCAGTTATGAATATGTTTCTTCACGGTATCGGAGAAGCTGAAAGTCCGATATTGGTAGGAGATAGTCTCATAAAAGATCCAGGGACGAGGTTTGATATCATCCTCACCAATCCTCCATTTGGTAAGAAAAGCACCGATAAATTCTCGACTGAGGATGGTTTGGAGGGGAAGAATGATAATACTATCGTCCGAGAAGATTTCTGGACAACTACGGGCAATAAACAGCTGAATTTCCTTCAGCATATCCATACGCTCCTCAAGATTGGTGGTCGTGCCGCAGTCGTTCTCCCGGATAATGTCCTTTTCGAGGGTGGATCGTGAGAGGTGGTACGAAAGAAACTCCTCCATAATTGTAATCTCCATACCATTCTCCGTCTCCCAACAGGGATATTCTATGCCAATGGGGTCAAAGCAAATGTTCTCTTTTTCGAAAAAAAACAGGCTTCAGAGAATCCATGGACTCGCGATGTGTGGTTCTATGATCTCAGAACGAATAATCACTTCTCACTCAAACAAAATTCACTGAAAATCGAAGATCTTCAAGAGTTCATCGAATGCTATCATCCCGAGAATATCCACGACCGAAAGGAAACCTATTCTGTCGAAAATCCAGAAGGAAAGTGGAGAAAATATACACTCGAAGAAATCCAAAAACGAGATAAAATCAATTTGGATATCTTCTGGATCAAGGATAAAGCACTCGAAGAATCTGAGAATCTTCCAAGTCCTGAAATTATAGCCCGAGAAATCATGGATGATCTCGAAAATGCACTCGAACAGTTTCGATTGATAGAAAAAGATTTGAATACGTAATTATCTTAGGTTTTATATTCTAGGCGGAAGAAAATATGAATAGCAAAATGATTACTTTTATAAAAGATAGTTTTATCCCATTCTATCTCTTTTTGGTCTGAAGAAAGATATTAAAAGATGATCCTTCAGAAACTTTTTCAGTGAAAATATGTGGCGATAGCTTTCCATGATTTTCAGCATCTGCTATAGATGCCTGTCTGCATGATCTAGTAGATTATTGATGTATTGTCTCAGGAGATATTCTCTTTTTTAAAGATTGAGTGGCTTGTACAGAAACAATTGAAGGGGCTGGAGAGTGACCATTTTTGCTAATAAATCATGATACTGGAATTGTCTTATTGTATCTTTATATAAATAGCAGAAAGCTCGAGGAATATTTAGATCAATATACTGAAGCGTGGTATAATTGAAAACACCAATGAGGACATCAAATAAACCTCATTGATCCAAAAATTCAAGTTACTAGAATGATTACTGAGTTTAATTCGCTTATAGAAAAAGGATACGCTAATGATTTTATAAGATATGACTTTTCTAGTTTGCTCAAGAGAACCTCGGGCGACAAGGCTTGATTTCTGTATGAAATGGAACAGGAAAATCAGCCGTTTCTCTCTTTATGGTGGCTGTATAAAAATTGATATCTTGAATTGGATAAAGAGCAACTCATTCAGATTTCAGATGGGGATTTTTTCCTATTTGATGGCTATATGGTGATATCCATTAAACTTAATGCGGAAAAGATCAAAGAATGAAATTTAGGATTGCGAGCAGAAAGAAATCTTGTTATCAATAAAAATAATGGTGATATTTTTTATAAGTGTGAGAAGATATGTAATCTACAACTAGATACGCAACAGTTTGATTTTGTGATGGTTTTATATAAAAATATTTGAAACTATATTTCTCATGAAGATATCATTAAATGACTAAAAACCATTGATTCCAAAACAAAAAATGAATGTGAGACTTCTAGATTCTGTTCGAATATAAAGCGAAAACTACCCAAAGAAATACGTGATTTTATAAAAACCTCGAAATGACACTATATGCTCGGAAATCTGGAGACATAATTTAGACATAATTTAGCGGTCGATTTTTCGACTTGTAAAAATAATATAGAGATGCCCTACAAAGGGGTCTCTATTTTTTAATGATTATTAACATGGCACATTCCATTGAAACATTATTGCCTAGCAAGATTCTCGTGAACCAAGTTCCGATAAATACCTTGAATTCTGCCGAATATAATCCTCGTAAACATACGCCGAAGCAAATAGAAAATCTAAAAGAAAGTATACAAAGATATGGTTTGGTAGATCCGATAATCGTGAACAGCCATCCAGAAAGAAACAATATTGTCATTGGATGACATTTTCGTCTGAAGGTAGCAAAAGAGATCAAAATGACCGAAGTTCCTGTTATATACCTATCACTCACTCTAGAACAAGAGAAGGAGCTCAATCTCCGACTCAATCAAAATACATGAGAATGGGATTTTGAGCTTCTCAAAGATTTTGATATGTGACTTTTACTCGATATAGGATTCGATAACTCTGAACTTTCGGGTATATGGGATGATATGCTCTGAACCGAAGAAGATGGATTTGATACAGAGAAGGAACTTGAGGAAATCATTACTCCTGTAGCAAAACTAGGTGATATATATGCACTTTGAAGTCATCGAATCATGTGTGGCGACTCTACTAACGAGAGTGATGTAAAGAGTCTCGTAGATTCGCTCTGAAATGGATTGCAGGTTATATCTATGCTCTATTATGATCCTCCATATAATATCTGACTCGATTACTCAAAGTGACTCAGTAGTAAGAAAAATTATGGAGCAAAAAAGACAGATGATACAAAATCGCAAGAAGATTATAGAATCTTTCTTGAAAAAACTCTTTCAAATGGACTTAAATCTTCAAGTGCAGACGTACATGTTTTTACTTGGTGTGATCCGAATATGATTGGACTACTGCAATCACTCTATGAATCACTTGGAATTCTACCACGTCGAGTTTGTCTATGGATTAAGAATAATATGAATCTCACGCCGAATATTGCCTTTAATCGCTCGTATGAACCATGTGTGTATGGAACGAAAGGAAAACCGTATATATCTGATGAATTCAGAAATCTTCACGAAGTATTGGATAAGGAAGTTTGAGTGGGAAACAGAGTATTGGATGACATCATTGATTTATTCGATATTTGGCTCGCTAGGAGACTTTCGGTTGTCGAGTACGAACATCCTACGGAAAAGCCACCAACACTTCATGAGAAACCTTTAAAACGGTGTACAAAGGTATGAGATATTGTCATGGATCTCTTCGGATGATCTGGGAGCACGCTCATCGCTTGCGAGCAACTGAAAAGAACATCACTCATTATGGAACACGAACCTATTTTTATTGATCTAATTATTAAACGTTATGAAAAACTCACTGGAAATAAAGCAAGAAAAATCTCATCGAGAGAATAATGAAATTGTTTTATGAGATGCATTTCTTCTTGGAGAACATGTCCTACTATGTTCTGATGCATCAAGTGCAGAACTCGTTTCTAAAATTTTAACTGACCGACATATTGAAGTTATTATTACAGATCCACCCTATGGAATAGATTATGTTGCCTCTAAGGTATGATTTAATGATTGTACCGAGGCGCACCAGGATATAACAAATGATTGATATCAGACTGATGAAAAATATATAGATTTCACAGAATCCTGGCTACGACCAGTTATTCCATATCTTTCTGAAAAAAATGCTAGTTATATTTTTAATGCTGATAAAATGATATTCGCTCTTCGTGAGTGAATGAAGAAAGTTTGATGGAAATTTTCACAACTTCTTATATGGATTAAAGAGTCTGCTGTTATATGAAGACTGGACTATCTTCCTCAACACGAGCTCATAGCTTATGGTTGGTATAAAAGGCATGCATATTACTGAGTAAAATCGAAGAGCGTTCTGGTATTTCCAAAGACTCGAAAGAATACTATTCATCCGACGATGAAGCCTATTCCTTTATTGCGTGAGCTTATTCTGAATTCCAGCAAACAAGGAGACACTGTATATGACCCATTTGGTTGATCAGGAAGTACGCTCATTGCGTGTGAACAAACTCATAGAAAATGTGTCACTATAGAATTAAATCCGGTCTATTGCTCGAGAATTGTCAAAAGATGGGAAAACCTCACTTGAAAACAAGTTCAAAAATTTAACTTCTTATAGTATATATTATGGCACCTAAAAAATCATCGATTGTTGCCTGAAGACAGAAGCAGGAGAAGTTTTTGATGATAGAGCAACTTGAGAAAACGCCCATAGTGCAAATTGCCTGTGAAAAGACTGGTATCTCGAGAGCTACCTATTATCGATGGCTCAAAGATGATAAAGAATTTTGCAAACATTCCAGAGAGGCTCTCCAGAAGTGAATTTCTATTATGAACGATTTGGCAGAGTCTCAGTTATTACGCTCAGTAAAAGATGGAAATCTTACATGAATCATATTTTGGCTGAAATCTCGACATTCGTCTTATGGTAGCAGGATCGAAATAACTGCTTGAGTGGAAAGAGGGGAGCTCACCTCCGAGGAAAAGAAAATAGTTCAAAGCGTTTTGAAGAAATATAAAAAACTCTCTTAAAAATATATAAATCATATGAAAAATCTTAGAAACAATGAGATGAAACTTATTGAAAAATCACCAGCTGTACGCAAGAAGATAGCGGAAAAAAGTTTCATGTTTTTCTTCGAGATGTATTTCGGACATTATATGGGTGCGCCTTTCTGAGATTTTCATAAAGAGATTATTAAATATCTGGAAAAAGAGGATGAGAGATTCATGGCTGTAATGGCATTTCGTGGATCAGGAAAATCATCGGTCGTCAGTATGTGATTTGTACTATGGTCTATTATTTGACTTCCACAAAAGAAATTTATAGTCATTGCTGCCCAGACCCAACAACAAGCAAAACAGTGTATGAAAAATCTAAAAGAGGAACTGGAGGCAAATTGTTTCTTGAAAAAAGATTTATGACCTTTTGAGGAGGATGGAAATGAATGGAATTCAACATCTCTGGTTCTGAAACAATTTTGAGCACGCATCACGGTGATATCAGTAGACCAATCAACTCGATGAATAAGACATAAAAATCATAGACCTGATTTGATAATATGTGACGATATTGAGAATCTGCAATCCATGAAAACAAAAGAATGAAGAGATAATCTTCAAGAATGGTTTACAAAAGAACTTATTCCTCTCTGAGATCCGAAAAAGACCAGAATTATAGTGCTATGAAATATGCTTCATAGAGATTCTTTGCTCATGAGAATAAAGGATTCTATTGATACACGAAAGAGATCGTGAAGATTCTTCCGATTTCCGATCCTTGATGAGAACTGAAATTCTACTTGGCCAGAACGTTTCAGTAAAGAGGACATAGAAAATCTGAAAATGAGCATATGAAATGATATTGCATGGGGTACTGAGTATATGCTTCAGGATACAGGACATATATGACAAATAGTTAAACCTGAGTGGATTTGCTGGGAAGAGGTTTTGCCTGTAAGAAGGGAGAGATATTATCCTCGTAAAATTGTAACAGGAGTAGATTTGGCTATATCTCAGAGCACAAGTGCTGACTACACTGCTTTTGTATCCTGAGTCATATATGGATATAACAAAACCAAGAAAATATATATAGTAGATTCCCTAGAAGAGAAGATGGAATTTACAAAAACCGTAGATAAAATGCTCATTTATGATAGAGTGCAAATAGAGGAGTTGTGAATTTCTAAGCATGAATTTTTAGTTGAAACCGTATGATATCAACAGGCTATGGAGCAATATATGAAAAATAGATCGAATTTAACTATACAGTGATATAGGCCTTCTTGTTCAAAATCTGAACGATTAACACTCGTCTCAGATCTCATAAAGAAATGAGTTGTAGTATTTATTAGAAATCCTAGAACAGAAAGGCTTGTTGAACAAATTTTGGATTTCGAAAAAGAAGCACATGATGATTTGGTCGATGCTTTTACGATGATGGTTCTTAAGGTTATTGGGGAAAGAGATCGTGAAGTGGTTATATAAATTTTTGGTCATTGCTTTGGGGCAAAAGATTCTTTCTTTATCTTTTGACTTGTCTATCGAAACATACATTAATGATGAGAGAAGGTATCATTTAATCCATCATATATGTCCACAACTACTACTCTTGTAAATGGAAATCTGAGCCCTATTCGGGAATTTAACTCAGAGACAGAGTTTAGACCAAACGATCCGTGGAACAATGCGAAGAGTTTTGAATCCACGGTAACAAAAGAAATCAGATTTTGTCTCTATGTCAGGAAGTCCTCAGAGGATGATGAAAGGCAGGCTCTATCAATCGATTCACAGATTGAGTCGATGAAAAAAGTATCTGAAAGAGACGGATTAAATGTGGTCGAGATTATTCGGGAAAGTAAATCCGCTAAAGCTTCATGAGCACGAGATGGATTCAATGAGCTACTCAACGGTATAGCACAAGGTAGATATAATTCCATACTTGCCTGGGCACCAGACAGGCTTTCGAGGAATGCAGGAGACTTAGGTGCTCTAGTAGATCTCATGGATAAATGAGGACTGATAGAGATACGCACAAACGGGCAAATATTCAAGAATGCTCCAAATGAAAAGTTCCTTCTTATGATTCTGTGCTCACAAGCGAAGCTCGAGAACGATAATCGAAGTATTAATGTAACACGATGACTCCGATTCAAAGCACAAACTGGGCATATGCCACACATGGTACCGCTTGGGTATCTCAATCAGAGAAGCTACATGCGAAATGGAGGAAGGAATATCCTTGATCCCGATAGGGCACCATATATCAAACAGATATTCGAGAGGTCAGCCCATGAAGGAATGAGCTGAAGGGCGATACAGAGATGGCTACTGGAAGAGACTCCTCTCCGAACAAGAAATGGTAAACCAGTGGTAGTATCTGCTATATACAAGATACTCAACAACCCATTCTACTATTGAATGTTTGAATACCCGAAAGGAAGCAAGAATTGGTGCAAAGGGGAGTACGAGCCTATTATCACAAAAGAGCTCTTCGATGAGGTGCAATCACATCTGAGCCTTTCTCCGAGATACAGACCGAGAGTGAAGCACTTCGAATTCACCAAAATCATGAAGTGCGGAAATTGTGGGTCAGGAATTACCGCACAGGAAAAGTTCAAGAAGATTGCAGGGCAGAAAGATCCTAAAAGCTATGTATATTACCACTGCTCTAAATACAAGGATCATCTCTGTCGAGAACCAATGGTACGAGAAGATGCTCTCATCTTGCAACTCCTCGAAATCATCGGTACGGTGGATATTGATATGATAGCTGTATCCGAAGGTCTCAAAGAGGAGATCAGGCGATATAATATTTTCCAATCCCAGCTTCTTCGAAAAGACACCTATGAAGTCGTCCAAGCGAACCAGATAAATATCCGAGAATATATGAAATACATGATCTGTAATGGAAGTAGGGATGAGAAGAGGTGAGTCATCTCTATGGTAAAAACAGATATCCTTCTCAAGGATAAAAAAATCTATGTACCGATAGCTGAGAAGGCTAAATCTCCTCGTTCGAAAAAAGCAAAAAACCTTCCTGCTGTATCTGAGTAGACCGAACAAATTTAAAGATAAAAAATCAAAAAAACGTCTTACGAAAAGACGTTTTTTTATCTGGTTTGTAATCTCGCTACCACTAGGGTCTGCGAGCTCGGTTTTCATTGGTTGGGAATGAGGGATTCGAACCCCCGATGCCGGAGTCAGAGTCCGGAGCCTTACCACTTGGCGAATTCCCAATAAAGGTTGGTACGGCGGGGATTATATGAAAAAAACGGGGATACGCAAATCTTTTCTCGGTGATTTTTTAGTTGAGGGACTTGATAGTGGCTGCCATGGCAGCAGATACGAAAAAATCCCGACAAATCGCCCTCCTGCCAGGGTTCATGAGAAAATGTGCGATTCAAAGGGATACTCACTGTTTTTCTCCTCTGACTGGGGAGAACTCGAAAATAGTGATACTCTTGAGGTTCTCAGGAATCGGTGCATTGGTATCGAGACCATGCTCTCTACAGAAACATTCGTACTTGAAGGCAAGTTGGTCTACGAGCATACTGTACGGATCTTTCTGTATATTGTCGGTCACTTTTTTCACTTCCTGTATCCGGCGGATGCTTTCCCGGGTTTCGCTATCCAATTGCTCAAGAAGCCCTTTTGCCTGTGCATTGCTCATTTTCATATGCCTCATGAGGACGGAAATCCGTGCGGTTCGATAGTCTCATCGTCAGGCATCGACGATGGAATCTATTTCGTCATCATTTTCTTTGAGGCAGTTCTTAGCCTCTTGTATGAGCTCTTCCTGAGAAGAGAGTGTAGTGTTTTCCATAGGAGAAATAAGTGGATGGCATATAGAGATATATCTTTATAATACCATACAGCGGGAAAAAATGCAAAAAATCCGGAGATTTTCTTGTTTTTCGGTTCGATTGCATATACTCTTACTATTATCCCGATAGTTTCCTCTCTATGAATCTTGATTCCATCCCCTCTATCGATTTCCACGTCTCGGTCATCGACAACTATGGCGATATGGGTTTTGCGCTGAATCTGGCGCTCTCGCTCCATGAAAGATACCCAAGCCTCCGTATCCGGTTTTTTTCGGATGATAGTGATCTGTTCCGGAAGTTTTTGATGGGAAATATTCCGGGATGGGTGGAATATATGCCACTCTCGGCATTGGATCAAGAAAACCCGCCACATCCGTCGGAGCTCATATGCAGTTTCTTCGATCATCCGCTCCCGAAAGTGTATCTTCTGAAATTCCCATATCCGAAAACGATCGTGTCGTTTTCCTATTTCCTCTTGCACGCGGGACTCGAATCGCTCCATGGAACGACGTACGTGCTCGAAAGCGGATACGATAGGGTAATCCACTTCGTTCCATCGCTTTTGCCCGGTGGGGGCGGGATCATCATCAATCCGGAGATCGAGAGGAGAATGGAAAAAACGAGAAAATCATCAGTAGTAGAGGCACGAAGGGATTTTCTTGGCTGAATAGGAGGGGATGTGTGTGAAAAAAAATGGATTTCCGTTTTCGTGTACCCGGAAACCCTGGAAAAAATCCTCCCAGCGATGCTGGCCGACACTTTGGATACGGTGTTCTGGGTATGCGGAGGTGTCGGATGAATATCGGAGACTCCGAATTGCCGGATTCTCCCGTTTCTCCCGATCGAGGAGTATGGGGTATTCCAGTCGCTCTGCGATGCGAATATCGTGCGTGGCGAGAATAGCCTCTGCCAGGGGATCCTTTCCGGAAAACCGGTGCTCTGGGATATATACAAGGAAAAGAACGGAGCGCACCGCGAGAAGATCGAGGATTTCATACAATGGATGACTCCGTATCTGAGAGGTAATACCGATTACATAGGAATAGCACGGGATTTCATGAATACTGGAAGCAGGGAGATCGTCGAGAGATTTATCCGGAAATACTCGGATTTCGGTGAGGTGTTCGAAAAGATATCGGAGGAGGTGAGAGGAGAGTGCAATCTGGTAAGGAAATTGGAGAAAATTCTTGAAAAATAAAATATCCCCCGAAATTCGGGGGATATTTTAGTGATGCTTTCAAAAGCGAAGTAATTTGCATGAAGGACGAGTTTTTCAAAGCATTCAACTATTTTGCGCGTTCTTGGTATTCTCCAGTTTCCGTATTCACCATGATATCCTCTCCAGAATCCACGAATCCTGGGATTTTGATGGCGTATCCGGTGTTAGTGACCGCATCTTTGGTGATCTTCCCGTCGGCAGTGTTTCCCTTTACGCTTGGATCACACTCTGCTACTGTGAGCCGTACGGTGAGCGGAAGGAGGATTCCGACGAATTTCCCTTCGTACTGCTGTACATCGACTCGAAGCCCTTCAGTAAGGAACCATTTCATATCTCCGATATTCTCTTCGGAGAGTTCGATCTGTTCGTAGGTATCCTGGTTCATGAACGCGTACATTCCTCCTGATTCGTAGAGGAATTCGAATTTGGAACGATCGAGCGTTACATCATCGAATTTATCTTCCCCGTCGAATACCCGGTCTACGGAATTCCCCTGAAGGAGATTCTTGAGACGCATCTTGATGTTGGTCGCTCCACGACCGGCGCGGTGCATTTCGTATTTTACCACGAGCATGAGGTCGTTTCCGATTTTAAGTACGGTACCCGGTCGGGCTTGCATAGCTGTCTTCATTGGGAAAAAAGTTGAAAAATTAAACCCGGGAATTATATGGATTTTTTCCAAAAAGCAATATGAAATATATTTTCCTATTTTTCCATAAAAATAACCCCCATAAACTTCCCGGGAAGGATGGAGGTTATTTAAAAAATAGGATTATAAATCGAGAATCTGCTGAATAAGATCTCGGTTTCTCGCTGTAACTTGGAGATCTTTGTATCCATCGATGTTATCGAGGTCCTCGCTTATATCTGGGAATTTTTCTTTTTCTAGTAATCTCATACTTTAAAAGGTGCTTAATAAGATAAAATAGATGTCGTGCGCGCGCCGACACAAAGTAGTCTATTTTATTCCCTTTTTCAAGTCGAAATTTTATTTTGCTTCGAATTTCTTGGAGTAGAAATAGCAGAGCTCGTTTCCGTTGTAGAGCTTTCGGTTTTTCCAGAGATTCGGGCGGGTATATTTCCCGAAATCATAGGAAGTGATGATCCCGCCGAAGAGGGAGGTGTTCTTAGTAAATACAGTGGAAATATCTTTATATAAGAGGTCGAGATCATAGTCTTGCAATCTTATCCCATAAGGAGGATTGGAAACCAAAGCTCCAGAAATGTACTCGGAAACATATGCTTTGAAATCTTTCTCTGAAAAACTGACCGTGTCGGAAACTCCGGCTCGTTTGGCATTATCTTTGGCGATCCGTACCGCTTCCGGATCCGTATCGCTTCCGGTGATAGTGTATTTTCTCTCGGTCATTATTTTCGCTCTCGCGTTTTCTTTCGCTTGTTTGAAATAGTCCGAATTATACCAAGGAAAATTCTCTCCTGCGAAACTCCGGGAGAGTCCCGGTGCGATATTCCGGGCAATCATAGCAGCCTCGATAGCGATGGTTCCCGATCCGCAGAACGGATCCAAGAACGGCTCTCGGTAGCGCCACCCGGAGAGCATAACGAGGGCTGCTGCGAGCGTTTCCTTGATGGGCGCTTCGAGTGCTTCGGTCCGGTACCCTCGCTTGTGGAGCGGTTCCCCGGAAGTATCAAGGAGGATGAGAGCGGTATTCTCCCGGATGAGCGCAAAAATATGGATTCCGGGAATCTTCCCATCCTCCCGAAGGAGACTGTCCCGGTCTCCGGTAATCTTCGTCACGATCGCTTTCTTGATGGTTTTCTGTATCGCGGGGATACTCTCCAATTCCGACTTCACCGATACCGCATCGACGATAATCGGAGCATCCTTCGGGATGTATTTCCGCCAATCGAGCGATAGGACCGTATCGAAAAGCTCGTCGAAGGTCCGGGTCCGTTTCTCAGCGAGCACCAGATAGACACGGTTTCCCGTACGGATCCAGACATTGAGCTCGGCCATGAGGTTCTCGGGTCCGGAGCAGAGGATTCCTCGGTCAGAGACAACGAGGTTGGTTCCTCCGATGCGTTCGATCTCTTTCCGGAGAACCGATTCGACTCCAGGGGTACAGGTGATGAAAAATTGCATGAAATTATGGGCGTTAATTAGTGTGTGGGAATATTTCTTAGTAAATCAACCTTGTATCTTTTTAAGAATTCTTCTATTTTTGGAGTTATCGGTATATTTAAAGTGGATGTTTTTTCTTTTCCATGGTGCACAATACTAACTATATCTATTAATACATCCTCGTGTATTTGATGACTATGTATTCATCATGATTGAATATTTTTTAAAACAATAAAGATACGTCAATCTTTATAAATGATATTCTGAGGTTTCAATCGTCAATAACTCGCTCAGGCAATTTCTCAAAGAACACTGCATTCAGGGTTTCATACTCAATTTATGAGACATATATCATATCCTGTAATTGGTTCCATATTCATTATCCTGGTAGCGATTTCCATTACAATGGAAAATCTCATCTTTTCATCTTTCAATAATTCAGCAGTTATTTCATATATATTTTCTTTTGTCAGTCATTCAACTGTATTTGTATTCTCTTTTGCAATAGTATTCATATATTATGAAATCAATAAAGAATAAATTTCCAGATTTCTGACGGCAATCAATTTTTATACGAACTTAAAATCAAATAACCTCATTTTTTAGTTTTACATAAAACTAGTATACAAATTTCCCCGAAAAAACAAAAAGAAAGGCGAGAATATCGCCTTTCTTTTAGTTGGAGTCTTGATTTCCATGCACTTCCATGATCTCATCAACCATGGTTTTTATTGCACATTCCATGTAACGCATCTGCTCTCTTGTTTTGAGCTGATCTGGTGTCAATATCTTCTGGAGGAAATCTTCAAATGCTTGGCTTTCTTTCTCTCTTTGGAGAAAATAGAGCGGATCCCCATTTTGGAATCAAAAAATGTATTCTTTTCTCGTATTCATGATTATTGGAACTTCGGAAGATATACTTCTTTGTATCGGGCCTCGCATTCCTTGATGATTTTCACAGCCTCTTCGACTCCATAGAATCCGACGACATTCCCGGTCCCCGGTTTCTTTAGGTGTTTGTAGAACTCCCAGTAGTGGGTCGTTTCTTTCTGCCAATGACTTCCGAGTTGTTCATAGCTCGTGATATGATCCTGACGTTTGTCGTCCGCGAGGACGGCGATGACTTTATCATCCACTTCACCTCCGTCCACGAACTTCATGATCCCGATGATGCGGGCTTCCACGAGAGAACCCGGAACGAGTGGCTCGTCCACATTGACGATCTCGATATCGAGCGGATCTCCGTCCTCGTCCCACGTGCAAGGGATAGCCCCGTAGGTGAACGGATACATCATAGACGAATACCCGACCCGGTCGAGCTTGAGCTGTCCGGATTCAGTGATGATTTCGTACTTGTTCCGGGAAGAGGAATTCACCTCCACGATGGAATTCAGACGGAGTTCCGATTCATCCGCAAAAGCAGGAAGCGTATGGAGGAGATTGAGCATGTATCTACTCGGTGCGTGGTCGATATTTGCCATAAAAATAGGGATTAGAAGTTAGAAATATCATGAGATGACAAGAGATGATCTCTGAGCGGGGCGAATTGTATGGAAAAATCGGAAAAAATCAAAAAGTTGTTGCATTTTTATTTTTTTCCATATATATAGATATCAAGAGTTGTTGTATTTTTTGTATTTTTCTGTATAATCTATTTTTTCTTCCTATGAACGATAAGCTCAGAGATCCGATCGGTCAACAAGAGACCATTACCATGACCCATGGGGAAGCGATCCTTTTTTCACGTATCAAGAACTTGCGTTTTTCTTTCGATGAATCCATGCTCAAAAAACTCGCACGTTTCAAGGTCCCAACAGGAAGGAGGGCATTCGAGACCCGATATCTCGATCCGGATGATGCTGAGGATTACCGTTTCCTTGTATTCCTTAACCAGTCCGAATTTCAGGATATATCGATCGCATACCATCTTTTTATCGAGTATGTAGAGAAAAATCATGAAACGTTTTCCCCCGATGGGAAGGTCTCCTGCTTGGATGCCGAGTTGGCCGATATCGATATCATGTATAAGCTCTATTTTGCCGGTACCATCAAGGATATGATCGATATATTGGATCATTCGGACCTCGAGGCGGTGCTCGGCGAAGCAAAGAATTTCACGAGTGACGATCTGATTATGCGATTATGGCAGTATAATGAAAGGTATGAAGAAATCGAGGCAATGGATCAGGAGGGTTATAGGAAAAAATCCGCATTTCCTGCCATCGGACGGGTCATATCGGAGATACTGAGCCATATGACGCAATCGTATGATGATCCGGATATCAAGAGACAGCAAAAGCAAGCTCTGTTGAATATACATGTTTTCGGTGGATTTCCAGGAGGGGAACGGTCATTGACGCGTGCTCTCTGAATCCGTTGGCATGTGCAACGGATATTCTCCAAGTTCGATCAGGAAGAAAATGAGCAATGGCATCAGGGTTGGAAAAAGGAGTTAGGAATCAGATAATATCTTCCCGTTTTCGATTTTTCCAGATACCGTCTATCGGCGGTATCATTGTTGTTAATTTTCAGTTTTATGCGAGACTCCCCCAAGCCCTTCTCTTCTGTACCGGATAAAACATCCATGACCCCAGATAATAAGATTCGGGCTGGACGTATTATCGACATGGGGTTCTCTCAAGAAATGGCAGAGAAGCTTGTATATTTCGTCCCTAAAGGACAGGGGGGTGCTATCGTGAAAGAATGATTCGATCCGTTATTTCCCAATGATCATGCATTTCTCCTGTTTCTGCAATATATGGGTTTTGCCGATATAGGTATCGCCTATCATATCTATCTTCATTATACGAAGAAACTTCCTTCTCTCGCCTATCATAAAGATACAGAAAAAATGAAGATCCAATGCATGTATGATCTATATGGTGCCAACAATATCCAAGAGATAATAGATGTGCTGGAGCAATCCGGGCTTCGGATGATCAAAAGCGGAGAGGCTATTTTCCTGATGGATGATATCATCAAGAAATTCACTCCTTATATCACGATATACGGAGCGCTCGAGCATCTCGACAGAGAAATCGGAGAAAGTTGAAATATCGTTTCACGAAGCCAAGAAAGCGTCCAAGAAATCCTCCATCACCAAGAAGAGAGCTATCCAGAAAACATAAAACAGAAAATCCAACGAAAACAGCAATTGCTTCATACTCACGTGTTCAAGGGGTGAAAGATTTTTACCCGCACCCTCTGGATCCGTTGGCACTTCCAGCGCATATTTGCGAAATTTGATCAAAGCAACCATGAAGAGTGGCATAACGAATGGAAAAAAGAGCTGGGACTCTAAGGATGATATGCCGAAAATATAAATTCATTTGCTTTTCCCCTCTCTTTTTCTATAATAGGCCAGCTCTTTCAAAGAGCGATGATTTCTCTATCATCATCTATTTGGCGCCATGGCAGATCGGTTATGTAGGGGCCTGCAAAGCTCCGTAGCCCGGTTCGACTCCGGGTGGTGCCTCCAAAAAATATCAAAAACGTCCCGTTCGCATGAACGGGACGTTTTGTATTTTTAGAATGTAGTTCAATTGGATTTGAATAGAGGGAAAAATGCGAAGCATTTTAGAAAGCCAACGATTTGGCTTTCGGCCCAGGCCGTCTCTGGCAGCTTGTGAAACAAGCGAGAAGAACAAATCCGATTGGTGCCTCCAAGTATATTGTAAAATAAAAAACACTATAGTCAATATAGTGTTTTTTTGAATACGTGTTTTTTTGAATATGCAGATCAGATTACTACGAATAACCACTTAAGAAATTAAGGCTTTTTGTCAACATTATTTGTTGTTTACAAATATAGATTTTTCAATACTTTTACTTAAAATATATTTCCCAGTGTTTCGGTTTAAGCGAGATAAGTATACGGTTCTGGTTATCGTCGTACAAAATCGCCGTACAAAAGTTTGACTTTTAATAATATATAACTATATTAAATTTTAATTTGCTTTTTATCTTTAATTTATTCATCTCTATGTTAGATATTAAATTTATTAGAAGTAATCCAGATATAGTTCAAAAAGCAATAGATTTAAAACGAAAGGCTGTAAAACAAGATATAGGAGCAATTCTTGCACTTGATGCTGAAGTTCAAACCCTTAACAAGCAATGGGAAGATCTGAACTCACAAAAAAATAGAAATGCATCATGAGGACAGGGCATAGAAGCGTGAAGAGCGATTAAAGAACAATTGCAATGAGTTCAGTCGCAACTTGATAAAGTACGAGGTATTCTTACAGAAAAACTTCTTAAATTGCCAAATATCCCAAGTGAAGATACTCCGATTTGAGAGTCGGAAAAAGAAAATACAGTTTTAAGAAAAGTATGAGAAATACCTACTTTTAATTTTACTCCGCTTCCTCATGAGGAAATTTGAAAACGGTTATGAATTATAGATACAGAAACTGCCTCTATGGTTGCAGGTTCTCGTTTTAATTATCTTAAATGAGACGGCGCTCTTCTTGAATTTGCACTGACCAATTATGCCATGTCAGTTCTCACAAATTCTGAAATCCTAAAACAGATAGCAAATGAAGCAGGTCTTGATCAAATAAGTACAAAACCATTTGTGCCAGTTATTCCTCCGAATTTCATTCGACCTGAAGTGTTCCAAAAAATGGCTAGATTAGACCCCAAGGACGATAGATATTATCTTCCTGATGATGATCTTTATTTAATTGGAAGTGCTGAGCATACTCTGGGATCACTTCATATGAACAATACATTTAATACGGATGAATTACCCGTTCGTTATATTTGATATTCTAGTTGTTTTCGAAGAGAAGCTGGTACAGCTGGAAAAGATACACGCTGAATTTTGCGTCAACATCAATTTAATAAAGTTGAAATGGTAACCTTTTCAGATCCTGAAAAATCAAGGATGGAACATGACTTTATGGTAGCAATTCAAGAATATCTAATGAAGTCCCTTTGACTTCCATATCAAGTAGTATTACTTTGCACGGGTGATATGGGAATTCCAAATATTCGACATGTTGATATCGAAACGTGGCTTCCTGGACAGGATAGCTATAGAGAAACACACTCCGCAGACTTTAATGGCGACTATCAATCACGTCGTCTAAATACTAAATTCAAGTCTAAGGATTGAAAGAAATGATTTGTTCATATGAATGATGCTACCACTTTCGCACTTGGAAGAATGATTATTGCTGTTCTAGAAAACTATCAGCAACAAGATGGAACTGTGAAAGTTCCATGAGTGTTACAGAAATTTATGTGAAAGGAAACAATATCTCGTTTATAGCAAGAAATCCACCAGCAGCGCTGGTGGATTATTGTAGACTAATTAAATTTATTTCAAATTTGCTTTTAATATGTCCAAAGAAATCAACGTTGCTTTTATTTGATTAGGAAATTGTGCTTCTTCCTTAATACAGGGCATATGATATTATGAAGAAAATCATTTAATTGAAACCAAAATACCCGGATTAATTACTGACAGAATTTGAAAGTATACTATAGGTTCAATTAATATTGTTTCAGCTATAGACGTAAATATTGAAAAAATTGGACTTCCAATATCGCAGGCTATTTTTCAACATCCTAACTGTGCTAAGATTTTCCACCAAGGCAACCTTTTTTCAGAATTGGTCATACCTTGACCGGTCCTAGATTGAATCTCTGAGAGAATGAAATGAACAATAAAACTTCATGATATTACCAAAAGTATACTTGAATGGGAAGAATATATTGTTAATGAACTTATTTCCAAAAAAGTAGACGTACTAGTCTCATATTTACCTGTATGATCTAAGGAGGCTTCGAAATTTTATGCAAACTGTGCGCTTAAAGCAAAGGTTGCATTTGCAAATGCAATGCCTGAGTTTATATGTTCTACTAGCGATTGGTCGGAAAGGTTTTTAAAAGCCGGAGTACCATGTGCTTGAGATGATATTAAATCACAAATTGGTGCTACTATTATTCATCGTGCCCTAGTTGATCTTATTCATAAACGAGGTCAGATTATTGACAATACTTTTCAATTAAATGTAGGTGGTAATACTGATTTTGAAAACATGCTGGATGAGGAGCGCCTCATTTCAAAACGAATAAGCAAGACAGAAGCTGTTACATCATTAGTTGCTGATTATGACTTTCCTACTAGAATAGGGCCTAGTGATTATGTTCCTCATTTAAATGATAATAAAATTTGTTATATCAATGTTATCTGAAAACAGTTTTGAGGAGTACAATTTAGCATTGATGTGAAACTTTCTGTTGAGGATAGTCCAAATAGTGCATGAGTTATGGTTGATGTTATTAGGCTTTTGAAACTTGCGAAAGACAAGGGACTTGGATGATATCAAGAGTTCAGCTCTTATTATTTTAAGCATCCTATGTATCAATTTGATGATCATCATGCACTTAATATAGTTAAAGATTTTATAGCCTAACTACTTTCATATATGGATAATGTAATTATTCTAGAACACATTGGTAAGTTTGAACCTGACTTTGAATTTGTTGAGAGAAAATGAAAGGGACATCCAGATACGCTGTCAGATTCATTAGCAGAAAGACTTTCTTTGGTATATTCAAGGTATACAAAAGATCACTTTGGGGCCATATTACATCATAATTTTGATAAAACAGGATTATTATGATGAGCTTCTCATGTAGAGTTTTGAAAATGATATCTAACAAAGCCAATTAGGGTTCTTTTGACATGAAGAGCCTCTACAAAATTTTGAGATGAAATAATACCACTTGAAGAAATGTTAATAGATGAAACGAAGCGTTTCTTTCAAGAAAAATTTCCTATGATTGACATAAATAATGGACTTGAGTTTCATTATTTATTGAGCAATAAGAGTAGTCCTTGAAAGGTTGATGAAAATACTAAGGAAGAAGGTACACGCAAACATTGGTTTGAACCACGGTCTCTTTCTGATTTAGGTGAACTAAGGTTCTTATGATCAAATGATACCTCGCTCTGATGTGGTTATTATCCGTTTACACAGCTTGAACAACTTATTCTAGAGATTGAAGATACATTGAATTCTGAACAATATAAACAAGACAAACCATGGCTGTGAAGTGATATAAAGTTAATGGGAACAAGATATTTAAATGAGGTAGATTTAACACTTTGCATTCCTCAGATTGCCAGTCATGTAAAAAATATTGAGGAATATCGCAGAAATATAGAATCTATTGAAAAAACAATCAATGAGATTTTTATAAAACAATCAAAAGGAGGTGTCTTAGAAAAAATTTCTATACACATAAACACCAGGGATAATTATGATACTTGTGAGCTATATCTTACTGCTACGGGTTCTTCCATTGAAAGTTGAGATGAGTGATTAGTATGACGAGGTAATCGTGTTAATTGACTAATTTCCCCCATGAAGCCAATGAGCATGGAGGGGGCAGCGTGAAAAAATCCAGTATATCATATTGGGAAAATATATTATATAGCTGCACAAAAAATAGCAAAAAAAATATATGAACTTACTTGAAGTTATGTGGAAGTATATTTAGTAAGTCAGAGCGGAAGAATGCTTATAGACCCTTGGAAAACAGTTGTTTATATAGATAAAGAAAATATCACCAATTCTGAACTTCGATCTCTTATATTTGAAGAATTAAGAAAAATACCAGATATTACACAAGATTTTCTTGCTGGTGAAACTATTTGTTAATGTAAATATTCTCATATGAATAGTGCTATCGACAGTTTTTGTATAATGGATAGAGATGTTGGAAATTATTCCAATAATAATCTGGACTTGTGACAGCTTGTTCAGCAGGGATTTTCCGAATTTGTAAGTTCAAGGATTTCTGAAAAAATCCATCAAAGACTACAAATTCATAATCTTTCTGATATTGTAATTCCTTGAGTATGAAGCAATGTGCCGGAAGTAGCTCAATATTTTGCTTTTTTTAGAGATCATATACCAATCGAATCCGAAAGGGTTGTTCGTGATGCAGGGGATACTACGATATTTACAACGTCAGGCGTTCAGCGTTTAGAAACCCTTTTAAAGAAATGACTGCCCTGTAAGAGATATAAATTTTCTGTTGCTCAGCCAGTCATAAGGACGCAATTTATGGAAAGCGTAGATAATGGAACGGCCACATCATTTGTTAATTTTTCAGCTGTATCTATAGATTCATCATATCAAGACTTTATCTCTCTTCTCGACAATCTACTTGAATTTGTTTTTCAACATGGTTTAAATTCTGGGGATGTTGAAATAAATATAGAGGAAAAGCTAGATAATTGGTGAGAAAAAACTTTTCATAAGTTTACTGTTACAATTTATGTAAAGGGAGTTGAGATCGGAGAGGCAATCTATATGTCTGACTATCCTCTTGAAAATGGGAATATTACAGCAATAACTGATATATGAATTGGTGCCGAAAGAATGCAATGGAGCGTAAACACAAAACTTGGTTTTTTCCCCTGATTTGAAAGATATTATCAAGAATTTGACGCAGATGAGACATCTAGGATTATTGATTGCATACGTTCATCCACCTTGATTGTGGCGGAAGGAGTGATGCCAGGGAATAAAGGGGCTGGATATAGGATAAGGCGATTTATCAAAAACTTTACCGAATACAACAAGACTTTGCAGTTCAATATACATGATCTTATTGAGATTTCTTATAATTTTTGGGAAAATAATGGTTTTATCCCTAGAATTAATAAAAACCAAACTGCCAAAGTTATTATTTCTGAATGGGAAAGAGCATTGAATATGCAGACTCTAAACGAAATTGAGACTAACGGAGGAAAAAAGTATTATATTGAAATTAATCAGCAAAGAGAAAGCTTTTTAAAGCAATTGGCTGTATCCATACCTAAGGATTTACATCAATTTATTTCTTAAAATTTTAATTTTATGAATGGTAAAAATATTCGAAATGGGTGGATTTTTCTTTGAGGTGGATGAGATATTGATCAAACCGAGGCCTTGGATAAGGATTTTTTCTCTCATTTAAAAGAAAAGGCCCATATTCTTTATATTCAGGCAGCTATGGCGAGTGATCCTCAGACATTAACTTCCTGTTCAGAATGGTTTTCGCGTTTGATTGAATTTCAGGCATCCGATAAAAATATTCTTTTTACTATGATTAGTGACAAGGATACATCTGTAAGTATTGAGGATTATGATGCAATTTATATTTGATGAGGTAATACATATAAGTTGCTCGACTTTATCAAAAGAAATAGTCTGGACATTCGTCTTATTAAATATATTAGTCAGTGAGGCATTGTATATTGAGGAAGTGCTGGGGCAATAATACTTGGAGCTGATATTCGAACAGTTTCGGAAGAAAATGATTCTGATTACCCTAATAATAAAGGTTTAAATCTTCTTGACGGGCTTTCTCTTCGTTGTCATTATACAGATTCGGATGATTCTTTACTTAAATCTCTTCCAGAAATCCTCAATCATCCAGTTTTGGCAATAACGGAGGAATCTTGAATCCAAATACATGGTGATCAAATTAGCATTACAGGAAAGGCTGTATGTTTTTGACGTAAATAGCTATGAATATCATTCTTGTTACTTTTTCCCCTTTCTGATCAAATGAATCCCATATTAGGAGGTTGTTACTTAGTATGAAAGGAATGAGTTCTGAAAATAAAATTTCAGTTCTTTGTCTTAGTGATACCAAAGAAGATCCTAGCATAGTAAATCTCTATCCAGATATCTGTTTTTGTCAGTATCCAATTAACTATGATGGATGGAAGATTCTTGACATGAACGCGGTAGTTTCATTTATTGAAGAATTTGCAATTAGTTCCTCTGCTGATTTGGTTGTTCAAACCATGGAAGTATGGGATCTTATACGAGAGTGTAGCCAAGTGTTTTATGGAAAAATTCCCTTTGCTACAATATTTCATGCTATGCCTTTTTTGGCAGCCCCCCTGTCTCCTTCTGGAAATTTTGAAAGTGATGTAATCAACTATTGTGTTTCCTGAATAGAGAAATATAGAGTGGAATATATCCAGAGTCATTATATGGAGACTAGGAAAATTCTTCCTATGGTAGCTGTTATTTGCGCAAATCCCACGGTAACATATTATTTTAATACATACTTTCCCCACATCAATTGTCATACTTTTAATGAAGGTATGATTATTGAGAATAAGATAAAAGATGTCTCCATAGAGAAACATTATGATTTTGTATACATGGCACGTATGGAGCGTTGAAAGTGAGTTGAATATCTTTCCGAAATATTAAGATATACATCTATAAAGCTATGAAGAAAAGTTAGCGTGGCCATATTATGAAGAACTGATGATATGTTTAGCTCAGAAATATTATCTAATCTAATTAAAAATAGAGGTGATGAATTTGAAATCTTTTATTTTGGTTGGGCCAATAATGAGTTAAAAGAGAATATTTTATCTAAATCTCGAGTATTTATTTACCCTTCATATTATGATACGTATGCGATTGTATTAGCCGAAGCGCTTTGATTCTGACTACCATGCATAGTATGGGATCTTCCTTTTATAGAGAAAAATTATAATCAGATACCGAATTCCATAATGAGGCGTATTCCATCTTTTGATTGTGAATCATTTGCACTGGCCGCTATTAATTTTCTTGAAAATAATAAAGTATCTCAGGTTCTTAGAATATTTACTTCTGAGGAAGAATTATATCAAGAAGATATTTTATGTTATAAAAAAATCGTACAAGATTATGGAACTTTTAAAAGTCAAAGACTTTAGTCATATATTTCCAATAGACTATCCAATCATCTTTTTACATGCACATCCCGATGATGAGGCTTTTTTGAATGTGTGAATCATGGTATCTTTAATTAAATCGGGACGAAAGTGTTATAATATATTTTGTGCAGCATGAATAAATCTAGAGAATGAGTGTTCTCTTATTAGACAAAAAGAAGCAAGGCATGCAGGTAGATGCTTAAATATGACTTCGGTAGCTTTTCTGAATATTAATGACAGTTGATTTTCTTCAAATATGTCTTGTTCTAGAATGAATATTCAGGATATTGAATTAGAATATAATTCATGCTTACGTGATCTCGGTATTAAACAGCCTTATGTTTTAGTTTCATATGATTATAAGTGATGATATGGCCATGTTGATCATGTTAAAACACATGAGATCGGTAAAAGAATTGCAAAAAATGCTATCAATAGTGACATCCTATATTTTGAAAGCACCATAAATAGGAACTTATATGCAAATTGGTTCAATGTTAATTCTTGTATTTTAAATTCGAATCAATTGCCAGAACTTAGATATTGGTCAGCTGAGTTTGGTACCCAGGAATCAGAAATTTCATATAAGTATGAATTAACAGATGAGGAGTTAAAAATAAAAAAACAGATTTTATCGATTTATAAATCTCAAATTAATCCTAATCTTTTCCCCTTAACATTATCTCCTGAAGATTTTAAATTATTATTCTGATATGAGTATTTAAATACTTAATAAATATTTTATATGGCTTGATTGTATATTATTCGCCACTTCCGTACTAGTTGGAATGACCAATGACTTTGTCAGTGATGGAAATCATGAAGAATTTATAAGGATAATATAAGATCACCCAAAGACCTAGTTTATTTAAATGAAATAGATATTTTAATTTCATCTGATCTTCATAGGGCTAAAAAAACAGCCATTTTTACAAAACAATGTATCTGATATAAAAATCGAATCAAATACATGAATGAATTCAGGGAGTTAAATTTCTGATATTTCGAAGGGAAAAGGGCGGAATTGATAAGAAATCTACAACCAGAAATCTATGATGAAAACGATTTCTTTAGATATGATATCAAATTATTGTGAGGCGAATCTATACTGGATTTAAAGAAAAGAGTTGAGTCTTGATTAAAGAAACTATGTAGTGTAAATAAAAATATTTTACTCATTACCCATGGTAGTGTGATACATATGATTTATTCAATTCTTTGAAATATAGATTATAACCAGTCATATTCGGGTATAGATATTGATTTTGATAAAGTACATTATTTCAAGTTATAATGGACTAGAAAATTCAGACAAAAGATGAATAAGCTCGATTTTTTGAAGATTTCTTGCTAGATACTTTTGTGTTAAGATAATCATGTTAAAATAATCATTTGTATTTCTCCTCTATTCTCATAAAATTCTTATTTATAATAGTCTGGAAAACTTAGATAAAAGATTTAACTATGATAAGTCTTGAATTGATAATGCTAAGAACCGGGTAAAAACTCCGTTTATTATTCAAAAAAACCTCCTAAAAACCATTAAAAAATGGTAAAAAAGAACGTTTTTGTAGAAAGACCAGTTTCTGGCTTTCCCTTTAAATACAGCAAATCAAGGGGAGGTAAAAATATATTGCGGTCTTTTTAATGAGTCCAAGTATATTAAAACACTCCTCATTATGGGGAGTTTTTGTTTTATATAAGCTGTTTCTGGCAGTTCGACTCCGGGAGGTGGAGGATAATATCTTGATTATATTTTACATATAAATATACTCGGGCAAGAAATATCAAGGATTACTTATAAATTTATCATCGAATGTCTCTATTCTCTATTCTCAAAAAAATTGCAAATAATGAAGGGTTTCAAACTTTGATATTGTTTGTCATTATTCTCAATGCCCTGTTTCTCTGATTAGAAACATATCCTCTGGTTATGGAGCAATATTCTTCGGTTATTGTCCCGGTACTTGTCTGGTCGCAGATGCTTTTTGTCATCGAAATAATCATACGGATCTTGGCATACGGACCGAGAAATTATAAGAATTTCTTTTGAGATTTTTGGAATAAATTCGATTTTACCATAGTGTTATTGTCGTTCTTACCGGAAGTGGGCTGATTTATTATGGTTGCGCGAGTTTTTCGAGTGCTGAGAATATTGAGGATATTTTCCATTTCCGATATCATAAGAAATTATTTCAACACCCTCAGAGCTACATGAAGCCTCGTTCTTGTCTTGGGATGTATTTATCTGGTACTCACCTATACGCTCAGTATTATCTGATTTTATAGTTTTTGAGAAATAGATAGCATACATTGGGGAACCTTGCACAATGCTTTCATTTCAATAGTATTTATGAGTTTGTTTCAAGATGTATGAGAAATATTTGGGGATATCCTAAAAGTCTATCCAGTGGCTATATTTTTTGTTATTCTCTTCTATCTTTTAGAATGTACCATGATAGTGAAATTCTTTACAAGTAATTCAAAAAAATAATGGATGCTCCTCTTATAAAAAATAAATTTTCGCTTGTTATTGCGGGAATTTTAACGATTCCTCTTCTCTATTTTATCGCGGATCGCATACAACTTTTGCATGTAGGAGTTCATGTAGATGGAGTGGTGGAAGAAGTGACAGCACATAACGATAGATGTAGTAGACGAAGCGGTAAACATACAACCTACTACGATTGTACTAAATATAATGCTATCATAGGTTTCAATACCCTTCCTCCGCCTATCCATAGTACATTTGAACTTTCTTGATGAAGTGAGTCATGACACAATCAGCCGGTTACCTATTCTAGTCGACAAAAATGAGATCTCACAAAAGTGATCTATGATCCGAAAAAAATTTCTCGAGTATATGAGGATACTTTGTGGGGAATTTGGTGAGTTCCTATTATGAATCTTGTCATGCAACTTTCGTTTTTTGGTTGAGCTTTTTCCGAAGAAAAGAAAAAATATTAAACGTTTGTGGATTTTCAGATTCCCAGCTTTCCCTTATAACAAAAACTAAAGAATATACCATCACTCTCAAATCCTGACAATATATTCGAGATATTGATTTTGAGAATAAATTCACAAAGGGAAGAGATAAATAGTTTATACTATCAATAATATACCCATGAAAATCATTAAATTCCTCAAATCCCAAAAATTCAGGAATATAGTCCTATATACACTCTTATGAATATTCACTCTCTACGTTTGAGTATTCATATATAGTATTATTTTTGAGCGGGATAAACTCGTTATAGATAGATATAATTTTGAACAATTGGAAAATACTAAACCAATATTAGCGTCAATTAAAAAAACCAATGAATGGGTTTTCTCATTAAAAGAATTCAATAAAAAGTATCATACTAGTCTTAAACCAATAAATAAGTGTTATTTTGTAAGAAATTTTAATGGGGATTATCCATATATATTCTGATTTCAGCTTGAATCACTAATTTATAAATTCCTATATTTCTGAAAAAATTATGCGTATCCTAAATATGCCCTGCCTTATTCCAGTTTTTGTATATGATGACCTGGATGATGATGTTATGATTGATCGAAGGAATTATTTAAATTAACTATTGATAAACCATGTAAAGAGGATTAATTATAAATCATAATATAATGGTCCAAAAAATCTGGACAAAAAAATCATATAGATTAAGCTAAGAGAAAATATTAAATTCAATTATTCCGATTAATCAATAAGAGATTCTCTCTAAAATAATCATTTACATTTTTCTTCTACTCTCTCAATATTCTTCACAAAAATTCGAATATTGCTACGCGTTAAAACCTATAAGTATACTAAACAATAAAACTCCTCAATAATGGGGGAGTTTTTTAATTCCATAAACCACTTCCTCTAAATTTTGCACTTCGATTTGTATGACGGCAGGATATACTATGGGGATTGCTTAAAATGGAGGAGAAGGTAAAAAAACAGACGCAGTTTAATTACTGCGTCTGTGATTGGTTTATCCGTCCTCCTTTTAGTACGGATTATGTTTTGAATCGCATTACAATACTCGTCATATCTGTTGCATACGTGGCGACCATATGAGCTTTTTCAGTAAAATGCTTAGTAGTTGCTGAAGTCTCCTCAGTCATCTGCGCTATGTGCTCGATATCCCGAGCAACACTACTGGTAGCAGCACTATGTTCGTCGGCAGAAGTTCTCACTTCTTGACTTGCTATTAAAAAAGCATTTGAGGCTTTCATGATAGCAGTAAGAGATGATTTTGCACCCTTCGCCTCATTTCGAGCCTCATCCATACCTTTTCTTGCTTTTTCATTGCCCTGAGAAACATCAGTCACGCTCTCGCTAATTTCAGAGATAAGCGCGCTGATATCACTCGTGGACTGCGTGGTTTTTTCTGCCAATTTCCGTACTTCGTCGGCTACAACTGCAAAACCACGCCCTTGTTCACCAGCACGGGCCGCTTCGATGGCCGCATTTAGTGCGAGAAGATTCGTTTGATCTGCAATCTCCTTGATTACTCGGACGATACCTCCAATCTGATTGGATTTATCGGAAAGAGAGTTTACATGCCCACCCGATTCGGTAATAATACCGTCTAGAATGTTTATGGCACTAATAACTCTCTCGACCGAAGTATCACCAGAATGGACGAGCTGGACACTTTCCCTTGCATTTTGGTCAAGATGTTCTGCTTGTCCACCCATTGCTTCTCCTGATACCGAGAGTTCTTCGACCGATGCTGCTATCCGACTAGTCGCATCTGCTTGAGAATCTACTACTTCCCCCAATTCTTTAGCAGAATGAGAAACTTCTTTTGACAAACCCCCGAGGTTTTGTGCGCCACCGATGATTTCTCGGAAAGCGTCTCGGAGTGATTGAGTCATCTCATTCAAGGAGTGTCCCATGGAAGCAATCTCATTACGTCCATTCGAATCAAATACCACCGTAAGATCCTGATTTTTTAAATAGGCAATTTTCGATTCTATCTCACGGAGGGATTGGGTAATTCCTTTTGCTATGAACCAGAGACTTATGATCGCGATGAATGATATTATCCCCATCAACCCTTGAACGATAATAACCTGAGTTTCCAGGTTTTTCTTCCTTATCTCAGCTTCGTGGTGGGCATGTTCTGTCATTTTTATCGGAATATTCTGAACCTCATGAATAATGACTTTCGCGACAGTGCCCAAAGTACGATTTGCCTCGGCAGTACTTGTATACTGTCCATCAATGGAATCATTCAGCACTCTTCTTGCAATGATTTTATATTGCTCAAGTTCCCCTTTTAGTTTGGTTATATCTTCTGAATAACGAGGAGTTTCTGTTTCTATTTGATGATAAATCACTTCTGTATCAGCAAGCGATTTTTCCCATTTCTGCAGGTACTCTTTTTGTTTTTTGGAGTCTCCCATATTAATGAGAATATCTTTTTCTCCTCTCCGGACTTCAAGGGTGAGTTTTTGGAGTATTTCACCGAGTTTTTCCGCGAGTAGATCACGAGCGATCATTGATTCAAAGCTCGTAATCGTCGTATGAAGTGATACTATTGCTGTTATGGATACAACAGAAAGTAACACTCCAATAAAAACAAGGCGCTGGAATATGGTAATATTTCGAAGCATGATGTATCTCCTTTTTTATTCAAATGGATATACCATTAAAGAACTTTTGCCACGTTGCATAATAGGGGGTAGATGAAAAAAGTCAATAAATAAAAAATTGAAGGTGTTAATGGGAGAATATACGCCTAATTGTATACCAAAACATTCATGACTCGTTCATCTTTATGGAATCATAAAAAAGCCGTATGAAAATAGTTTTTTCGAAACACACGATCCGAAAAAGAGCTTGGAGCAAAGCTGACTAAGGACGATTTTCTTGTGATTCGGAAATGATATGAAAAATGAATCTATGAAAGCATTAAATGAGAATTGCTTCCAAGAATATCGATAGATTCTACCGTTCAAAATACTGAAGCGGATCGATCCATCCTGATAGTTCAGTCGGTGTAGCGACATATCCTCGTATATCTATCTCAGATCATCGATGGATAGCGAGATGTAGATGCTTGCGTTCCCCATCTGTCTCGTGACTGAAGCCTTTACCGAGAATCCCTATCTGCTCCCCAGATTGAATTATTGCTTGAATGGGAGTTCTAATGCTTTCAAATTTTAGATGACCATATATGAGCGTTACTGTTTGTTTCTTTAGTTGACACTGTTGCACTGCAACACCACCATATCCAGTGCCCCATTTCTTTAGCATGAGTGGTCCGGTACATATGGACCGTATCACTATATCCTCATTTTGTTCCGAGGGGAAGGTTTCGAAATCGACTCCAGTATGATATCCAGTAAATCGCTCCGGGAAAATGGGCGAATGACCGGGCGAAACATGGAGTCAGAATGTCTTTTTCGTGACACGACTCAGTGCCTGATCTATGGGAAAAGTTATTTCTCAGGAAGAGGAAGTTGCTGGTTTATCCGAAATAAAACCGGTGTTGTCTCTGGGTACCGGGACCGATACTGGAGGTTGATTATCCAGAGCAGGAGGGTTGGATGTACAACTTGCTTCCAATAAGGAAAAGCTTAATAGGATGAGAAGCATGAAAAACCAGTATTTTTGGTATTCGTTCATATATAAGTGATATATAAGAATTTATAAAATACCGAGTATTATACACGTTCTGTCGTGAAAGTAAAAATCTTTTTGACAAGGGAAGATTATTGGATACCATGATACGTTTCTCATTCCTAATGTATAGAAAAGGAAAAACAAGAATCTATTTGTTTTTAACATCATGATTCACAATACTATTATGCCAGATCAAGATAATGCCAGACCCCTTGCCAAAAAAGAGTGGAGTCCTTTATTACAGGAACTCGCTGGTTGGAAAGTGTTGAATGGAAAGCGGCTTAGGAAAGAATGGGCTTTCGAGAGCTTTCTGGAGGCAATTGCATTCATAGATAGGGTTGCCTGACTTGCAGAAGAGGAATGACACCATCCGGATATTTTTCTTTATAACTATAGATACGTACAGATTACCCTCTCTACACACGCAATCGATGGGCTTTCGAAGAAGGATTTTATTCTTGCAACAAAAATTGATTAAATTTCAGAACTCATTTTTTTCAGGTTAGAAAACTTGATTTTAGGATATAAAAGATTACAATTTCAGGTTTATTTGCAAATCACTTTATCCTATAATTTTACCTATATGAAAAATCTTCGCCCCAAAGAGATATCTCGTGCAATTCATTCAATGTCTCTGTTTATTCCATTATTTGCTGTATTCCTTCTTGCGGGATGTACCTATACAAACAATAGAGTTCAGAGTCCTCCATCAAGCACGGGTATGCCGATAGGCTCTGAAAAAGCGGTTGAAAATCTTCAGATTGCCGATGTGATGCCGACAGATAATCCTACATTGGGCAAGATTTTTACTGATTGAAAGGGGATGAGCCTCTATGTATTCAGCAAAGATACGAAAGGTGTAAGTAATTGTTATGACGTTTGTGCAACAAATTGGCCTCCATTGATCATAAACGGAGCACCTAAAATAGACATTGCCCTTATTTCCAGTAAATTCTCTACCATAACGAGAACCGATGGAAGGAAACAGATAGCATTTGAAGGTTCCCCGCTGTATTATTTCATCAATGATAATGTCCCTTGAGATACCAATGGACAAGGTGTACAGTGACTCTGGTCAGTATATAAGGTTGGAAGCGATGATCTCAATGCTACGCCATCAACATCTGCAAATACCCAAAGCAGCACATTTATGGTCAATATCTCCAACTTCTCGTTTAATCCGGTCGATGTAGAAATCCGATCATGAGATGCGGTAAAATGGACGAACCGTGATTCGGTTGCCCATCAGATAGACTTTACCGTCTGATGAACCGAAATAAAAAGCGATATATTGAATAGCGGAGATACGTTCCGCCATACATTCAGTAATCCATGAACGGTAAAGTACCGATGCCTTATCCATCCAACGATGCAATGAGCGGTTATCGTCAGCCGGTAATAAAACAAGAAAAGATTTTAGTGTTCATATATTTAATTGTATGCTAAAACGTTCACGATCAATTCATCTTCATAAAATCAACAATATGCTGAGGTGAAATAGTGTTTGTATACCCGGATCGCATAATCCACATCGCGTACTTTGCTTTTCTCCTCCAGGAGTTTCCGTATCTCTTTCTCGTTTTTGCAAAAAGCAGTAAACCAGCATTCAAGTGTTTTCGGATAGGATTTCTGGGGGAGTTCGTTCACGTCGACATATCCGAAATGCCTGCCGAAAATCTCCAGATTCTTTTTCAGTTGCGGGATTCCTCCGCCCGGGAATATATATTTCGATAGGAACGGGTCGACTATACGTTCCTCCTTGCTTGGATGGAATATGGAATGGATCAGGGCTTTTCCCTCTTTATTCAAGGAAGCGGACACCTTTGTATAGAGATCCTCATAATCGGTTATATGTTCCATTACTCCGACACTGGTGATATAATCATACGTTCACTCCATATCGTGGATATTTTTCACCTCGACACTGACCAGATCCTCCAATCATCTTTTCTGTATCTCTCTGTTTACGTAGTCTGCTTGCGCAACGGATAGTGTCAGTCATTTGCAGCGTATGGAATAGGTTTCCGCCATATAGAACATCATCCCTCACCAGCCACAACCGAGATCCAAAAGGGTCTTTCCTTCAGATTTCTTGAATATTCCCAATCTTTTGGCATAGAATTCGAGCTTGTTCACTTGAGCTTCTTCCAGGGTCTTGGTGAGTCTGTCCCACTTTCCGCAACTGTACTGTATATACCGGGCATTGAGCCAGATGAGGTAAAATGTATTGGAGTCCTCTATATTATCGAACCAATCGCTCAAGCTATAATGACTGTTGATATCCGCTTCATGGGTTCAATTCGTGAAGAACATGTCCATAGAACGAGGTGCTCTCATGATCCTGATGATATCGAGGAAACTCAATTTCCATATAAGTTTCTTGTTGAATGCTATCCGTACGAAGATGAATATGAATTGTTTGTATTCCTGATCTTTCGCTTCTATGTTTCACTCGCAGTAGGATTCCCCGAGTCCTATCGATCATTCGGAAAAAATCCTTTTAAAGACCGTTTCCGTATTATGCATCTTTACCATAATGGTTTCATCGCCATTTCCTATGAGTTCCTGTTCCTTTCCATCAAAAATGAAACGGAAAGAATGTTCGGTGTATCGGGTTACATATACTTTGCATACGCGCAAAAAGATTTCTTTGTACATAGGAAGAAAAGATAGGGGATATGGTTTGTATTATATATGAGAAACCGACTATTATATCCGTATTCCTGATTTTATCAAAAAAATTTTTGGTTGCCTCTCATAGGATGTAAACCATAATGTATGAAAGCGAAAAACTTTTTGACAAGGAAAGGATAGTGGATAGAATTATAGGTTTTCATTTTTTAACGAAAAATGAGGAGATTTTACCCAATAACCGATCGAATCATGTTTAATTTCCCTCTCAATGCGGTACATGTCCACCTCTTGCTCAACCATGCAACATCCGCATAAGACAGCAGTTCCTGATGTCACCAACAAAATACGTTAGGGTATTTCTTTATTTCATGGCTTATGGAAAATCCATTTTTTAGGACCGCGGAAGATGTATGGAATGGGATTTTCACCCTTCTTTTCCTTGGTCTATTCTGAGTATTGGTCATTTGGCTCGTTCAGCAGTGACAGCTTCCACATAGGATTGATCCGTTCGATTTCGTGCTCCTGGCGCTTGCGGTATTCCGTCTTATCCGGCTCCTGACCTATGATAAGATCACCAATTTTGTTCGTATATATTTCGGTTCCATAGACCACCCTCTTGGCAGAACTATCTTCGAACTCCTCATATGCCCCTGGTGCTCGGGAATCTGGTCGGCACTTGCTATCATTTCCATTTTTACCGTTTTTTCGTTCGGATGGCTTTTTGTGCTCTTACTTGCAATCGCGGGGCTCGGTTCATTTCTCCAGGTTGTCATCAATAGTGTTGCTCGGCATGCGGATAAATCGGTAATCGAAAAAGAGATATTGGAAGAAGGGAGGGAAAGGCAGTAATTTTTACCCTATGTCGAGGTCCGCTTTTTTCGTGATACTTTTCCATCCGAGAAACTTTCAAAAATCAATGAAAAGTCCGGTTTTAAAATACCATTTACTATTCGTCATATTTCCATATACTGAAAAAACTTTTTATATATCACGAAAACATATGATCGCCAGTTCGGAAAGATACGCACGGAAATCCAAAGAATCGGCACTGAAGCCGATCCGTTCAACAGTGATGTTCCAGGGAAAATACAAAGAAGAATTACAGAAAACGATGGATGCGGTGGAAAGCGCTATCGAAAAAGAATCAGGAAAGCACTTCGTGGTAGATTCCATTCTCGGAGGAAATAATAACCTGAAGGTCAGGATAGATGACCCGGAACAGGGGGTGGAAAGGATTGTGAATTGCATGTTTCGGCACCACCATACGGATGAGCGATACGGAAACGTACATATCGATCTTGTTACGACGGGACTCGGGATACGATCCAGATCGCATACTGTCGGAAAGTTCGGTATCTTGGAGAGGGAGACGATCAAAGAAAAGGTTCTGAGAGATTTGGTGACCTGTGTGAAGGGAACGGGATCATAGAAAGAAGGATATGGAAGAACTCCCGTATTTCGCATTCTTGTAGCTTGCGATACGGGAGTTTTTCGTATTGGACTTTAGTCGATATGGTTGTAAAATATTGCTTTTTTTCATGAAATGATTATAGTCTTCCGCAAAAAGGCCATACCTCCTTTTTCGGGATGATCCTATTGAGAATCGCAGGCTCTCCATCCTTTTTGATAAAGATACTCTCGCCCCATCAAAGTAAGCGGATTTCTTGATACAATTGATTTTTTATAACCAAAATATTCCAGAATGACCAACGCAATATGAAACTCCGAATCCTTTCCGGTGGATATGGATACCATGGCCCGACATAGACGGGAGTCGGATCAGGAGCCTGATTGGCGGAATCCAGACGAACTTCTCCAGGCATGTAAAGACCGTAAGATATCCAAGGCAGTCTTCATGACTATAATATGCTCTCTTCCAAGGGATGCATCCGATCATGGAAATCCGATAAAAGTATTCGAAGAACTCAGGAATGCAGGAACCTCCAGCGATGTCATTGCTGAAATCATGGGGCTTTTCTGAGGTGAAGATATCACCATAGGAGGGGAAGAAGGAAACAAGAAATGGGATACTTCATTCCATTCCTATAAGGAAGAGGAGAATGGGCAGATCGATCTGGAGAGGGCGGGTGTCTTCATGAAGCGTTTGAAGAACAAGAAATGAACATCGATAGATTCTGTACATAAATCCAATGTCCAGAGGGATGATATCATCATTCTTCGGTTTTCGAGAAAAAAACGTGAAGGAGAGGATATTGTCACTATCTCGTTCGATATCGCTTTTCTTGTGGAGGGCGTACTCGGTTCTACAGTTGCATGCTTGGTGTATATGGACGATCCGGATAAGAATGAGGAAGTCCTTTTGAGAAATATCAGCATGCGTCTTCCGATTTTACCAGAAGGGAAAAGACATATTGAAAATCTTGCAGAAAAGATCGGATATTCTCTTGATGGAGAGAAGAGGGATATGCTTTCCGAGAAATATCTCCGTAAGATCATTCTCATCCCCGGTCACTGAACCTGAGTGATGTCCTTGTGGAAAGGAATCCGGACGAGTGTGGGAAATATCCTTCGAAGGTAATCCGGTGAAAAATAAAAGGCTTCCGAAATATTCGGAAGCCTTTTATATGATTATTCTCCGATCTACACTCCATACTTCCCGATTATCCCGAGTTTTTCTGCAATCCGGAGAAGTCGGTTGTACTTCGCGATACGGTCGGTCCGGGAGAGGGAACCGGTCTTGATGTACCCGGTATTGAGCGCGACCGCGAGATCGGCGATGAAGGTATCCTCGGTCTCGCCGGATCGGTGAGAGATGATCGCCTTCATGGAGTTCTCGTGTGCCATCATGACCGAATCAATCGTCTCGGAGACAGTTCCGATCTGATTCAACTTGATAAGGATGGAGTTTCCGAGTCCCTGATCGATCCCCATTTGGAGACGCTTGATATTCGTGACGAAGAGATCATCTCCGACGAGCATGATCTGCTTTCCTAGGCGTTCGGTGAGGAGTTTCCATCCCTCGAAGTCATCCTCCGCCATTCCGTCCTCGATCGAGATGATCGGATAGTTGGCAACCATGTCCGCATAGAATTCGACGAGTTCGCTCGAGGAGAGGGTCTTTCCTTCTCCCGCGAGGACGTATTTTCCCTCCTTGTAGAATTCAGATGATGCACAGTCGAGGGCGAGTTTTATCTCGTTGGTCGTGTATCCGGCTTTCTCGATCGCTTCCACGATAAGTGCGAGTGCCTCGCTATTAGAACCGAGATTCGGAGCATATCCACCCTCGTCTCCGACCGAGGTCGAGAGTCCACGAGCAGAGAGGATTTTTTTCAGGGTATGGAACACTTCTGCCCCCATACGGAGCGCTTCCGGAAAACTTGTCGCCCCAACCGGAACGATCATGAATTCCTGGATATCGACAGTGTTGTCCGCGTGGGAACCGCCATTGACTATATTCATCATCGGATAGGGGAGGGTGTGTCCTTTTCCAGCCCCGAGGTACTCGTAGAGCTCTTTTCCTTTGGATTGTGCGACCGCATCGACGAACGCCATGGAAACCCCGAGGATTGCATTGGCTCCGAGAACCGTCTTGTTTGCGGTTCCATCGAGCGCGATGAGCGCTTGATCGAGGTCTCGATAGGAATCGAAGGATTTTCCTTTGACCGCATCAAGGATCGTCGTATTGATATTATTCACCGCCTTGAGGACTCCTTTCCCGAGATAGCGGGACTTATCGCCGTCACGGAGTTCGAGCGCTTCATGGATCCCAGTGGAAGCTCCCGAAGGGACAATCGCACGACCGGTGTGGCCGGAAACGAGGATACATTCAACTTCGACGGTAGGATTCCCACGAGAATCGAGGACTTCGCGAGCGTGGAGAGATTGTATAGTAGGCATAAAAATAGATGGTTAGAAATTAGAAATGGTTGAAGTGGGATTTTCTGGAAAATCCCAGAGACCGGTCAGTATATATTTTTTGGATAAAAAGCAATTTTTTATCACGATCGGATCAAAGAAGCACCCGTCATCTCTTCTGGTTTTTCAATTCCCATCAGATCGAGAACCGTCGGGGCGATATCGGCGAGCCCTCCGGAAAGTTTGACCGAGAGAGCCTCACCTCCTCGGATATGCCAGAATGGGACTTTGTTGCAGGTATGCGCGGTCATCGGCGCATCAAGAGTCCCCATATCCTCGGCATTGCCGTGATCGGCGGTGATAAGGAGATCGCGATCGTGTTCGCGACAGTATCCGATGAGTTCTCCGACGACCGTATCGAGGGTCTCGACCGCCTGGATCGCAGCATCCATTTTGCCGGTGTGCCCGACCATATCCCCGTTCGCGAAATTGACGACGACGAACGGATACTCGGACTCGTTCGACTTGAATGTTTCCAGAATCTCTCCGGCGGACATTGCCGGATCGAGATCATAGGTCGCGACTTTGTGCGAAGGGATCAAGATATCTGTTTCTCCATCGAACGGTTCGCCCCGACCACCATTGAAGAATTTCGTCACATGGGCGAATTTCTCGGTCTCGGCGATATGGAGCTGGCGGATTCCATTATCCGCGAGCACTTCTCCGAGGAGGCCAGACGGTTTTCCATCCTCGATGAAGGCCGTTCCGGCGAACTCCGGATAGTATCGCGTCATTGTAGAGAAATGGATATTATGGAGTTTTTTTCTCTCGAATCCTTTGAAATCAGCATCTGCAAAAGCTCTTGTCAATTGTTTCGCCCGGTCGGATCGGAAGTTGAAAAAGAGGATCGCTTCGTCGTCCTCGATCGGATCACGATCAGTGAAAGAGATGGGCTTGATGAATTCATCGGTGATATCCGCTTCGTAGTTTGCTCGTACGAATGAGAGTGGAGGAATGGATTTGTTTTTTGTCCCTGTGGAACTCGTCGTTTCGCTCCTCAGACAGTCCTCGGTTCCTCAAAATCAAATACATTCCTCTGACGATGTTTGTCATAGTATCGCCCGGTACGCGAGTTCGGTCCGACCCCAATTCGTATCACGATCCATCGCGTAGTAGCGACCGCTTATGCTCGCGATTTTTACATGCTCCTTGTCCTGTATCCGTCCAATCAGATCTTCAAGATATCCGAGAAAAGAGGCCGGTTCCGTATCACGTCCGTCCGCGAAAAGGTGGAGATTGACAGAGATATCCGTCGGGAGGATATCAAGGAGTCCCAGGAGATGGTTTGTATGTGCATGGACTCCACCCGGTCCGAGGAGCCCCATGAGGTGGATACGACCGTTTTTTCGGGCTTGAGCGAGGATATCCCGATAGGTCGGGAGTTTCTCGAAGTTTCCAGTCCGGAAGAGTTCGTCGATCCGGACGATGCTCTGGGCGAGAATCCGTCCGCTCCCGATCGTGAGGTGCCCGATCTCGGAATTCCCCATCTGTCCTTCTGGAACTCCGACAGCAAGTCCGGAAGCTTCGAGCTCGGCATACGGTTCAGAAAAAAGCTTCTGAAATGTCGGCGCCTTCGCTTGGAGAATAGCGTTTTTTTCAGGGGATCCAGTATTGATCCCGAATCCATCGAGGATGATGAGGGTGGTTTTTTGCATAGAAACGGTTTTAGGAGAAGCGGCTATTCTAGGCAAAAAAGTTTTTTTGCAAATCTGATTTGAAAATTCTCGGGGGAAAGCCGGAACATGGATATCGTTGGGGCTTCAGGACTTTCGATCGGAGAACATCTCGTCAAAAAAATCCCATCCACTTTCGTGAACAGGATATCTATATTGAATTGGTGCCCAAGAAGGGACTTGAACCCTCATGCCTCGCGGCATACGCGTCTGAGACGTACGTGTCTACCATTCCACCACCTGGGCTTAATTTTCTTCTCATGCCGGACCTGTATGGTACGTGTACCCCTCTCGTGTGTCGCCCCGTTGCACGGATGCTCGCACTTGGGGGTATGGCTCCCATTGCTTCGCAAATGTCATACTCCAAGAGTACTTCCATGCTCCGCAAGGGGCGCACATCTACCATTCCACCACCTGGGCTAGCGGGGCTATTATAGCGAATGGATTGAAAAAGCAAAAGTTTTCTCGGGGACTCTGGCAGTTTTGGGATTTTTGCATTCATTATATCGTGAAGAATATCTTTATGGAAGCGAGGTTACAGGGGAGACCGATTTTATTTTTATCCTAAAAAAAGTTGCATTTTTCGAATATTCGATATTATCACCCCTTATTTTATTTTTCCCGCTTATGAAATCCATCCTCTCTTATTTTGACATCATATCGGTCGCTCGCGACTATAACCGGGAGAAATTCTCCAAGGACCTCGGGGCAGGGCTGACGGTCGGAATCATCGCTCTTCCGCAAGCGCTCGCGTTCGCGATCCTCGGGTGACTTCCCCCGGAGTGGGGTCTCTATGCGGCGATTGTCGCTGGACTTATTGGTGCTATATTCGGTGGATCGGAACATAACGTGACCGGACCGACTTCTGCGCTCGCGGTCGCGCTCGCGGTTATCGTCGCGAAGTATCATAATGTGGATATGGTCCTCCTCCTTGCGATCCTTATCGGGGTGGTTCAAATGTCCCTGGCGCTCGCACGAGTCGGATCGCTTGTCCGGTTCATCCCAGAACCGGTGCTTGTCGGGTTCAGTACCGGAGTGGCATGTATCATTTTCGGGAGCCAATTTCCGAAGATGTTCGACGTAAGTATCGGATCACCGGAGAACTTCATAGAAATCGTGGAGAAGGTATGGCAAAAAATGATTATCGGGCATGCTATGAACTTTGAGGCAGCCATCATCGGTTTTTCCGTATTTTTCCTTATATTCGGACTTCTTGCTTGGAAAAAGACGAAGAATCTCCCCATTCCACTCATCGCCCTCGTGTTTGGTGTAGGGTTCTCGCTCCTTACCGGATTCGATATCAAGATGCTTGCGGCAATCCCGAATTCGCTTCCGGCTTTCCACTTGCCGGAGGTATTCACTCTGGAAAATATAAAGATTCTCTTCCCGAGTGCGATCGCGCTCGGATTCCTTGCTTCCGTGGAATCGCTCGCTACCGCACAGATCGCTTCCAAGATGACCGGGGTGAAATTCGATAGCAATAAGGAGCTTTTCGGACAGGGGCTTGCGAACTTCTTTGCCGGGTTCTTCAAAGGGATCCCTTCGACCGGATCGTTTTCCCGGACGGCTGCCAATGTCCGATCCGGAGGAGCGACCCGTTTCGCGATGATCATCCATTCGCTTTTCCTCCTCCTGATCGTTCTCGTGTTTTCCGGGTATTCGAAACACATCCCATCGGTCGTCCTCGCCGCGATCCTTTTGACGGTCGCGATCCGTATGGTGGAGGTATCGCATATCAAGATGATCTTCCGGTCGACCGGATCGGATATCATGATCTTCCTCGCCACCCTCTCCGCCACGCTCATATTCGACCTTATCAAGGCGATCGAGATCGGTGTATTCCTTGCTATGGTGTTCGTCCTCCGGAAGGTATCGCTCGGGGAACATATCCACGAAGTGACGGTCCGGGATGATAGGATCGAAAAAATCGATCATACAGAACCTCGCTACTGTCCGCAGCTCCAACTCCTCCAAATCGATGCGCCGCTTTTCTTCGGAGTCGCTTCTCATTTTGAAGAAGCGCTCATTACCATGCGAGCGGAAGAGGCAAGAGTAGTGATCCTCCGGATGAAAGCAGTGACCCATATCGATATGAGTGGAACGATGGCTCTCGAAGAGATCTGCGAACGTCTCAAGAAACAAGGCGGAGTGATGATTCTCTCGGGAGTGACCGAGGAGGTTTTGAAGGTTCTCAAGAAATCCGGAGTATATGATTGTATCGAGAGGGGGAATTTCACTCCTCGCACCAAAGATGCTATCCGGCTCTTTTTCGCGAAGTATGCGGATACATCCATCTGTGCCCGTTGCCCGCACAGGGTGTTCAAGGAATGTCCAAAAATATAATAAAGGATATAAATACAATCTGTCAATACGTTTTTCATAGTCGGTTTGATAAAAATGTTTTTTCTTGTATAAATACCCGGACTTGTTGAGCTATAACAAATTTTTATCGTTCGACAATAGATCTTTAACATTCTTTTTTTAAAACAAAACTTTGAAATGGGAGAATAATCATGTCTATCGGAAAACAAAAGGAACTCGAACAGCTTCTTCGACGGTTTCGGGAAGGAAAGGAGCAGATGAACGTTGGTAAGATCCGCGATCTCCTTCCTGCTCCGACGAAGCAAGAAAAACAAATGCGTGTCAATGATTTCATCGTTTCAATGACGGATGCCGCTGGGCGTATTGTCTATGCAAATCAGATTTTCGCCGAGTTTGCCGGGTATTCGGAGGAGGAGTTTATGGGCATGCCCCATATGCTCATCCGCCATCCGGATATGCCGAGGGTGGTTTTCAAACTCCTTTGGAAAACGATCAAGTCGGGGGGCGAGATATTCGCTTATGTAAAGAACCTGTCGAAGGACGGTAGTTTTTACTGGGTATTTGCCAATATCACCCCTGTCTATCCTGGTAATGGAAAAGAAGCATCCGGGAAAAAACAGGAACCGACCGGGTATTTCTCTGTCCGACGCAAGCCGGATAAAGAAGCACTCAAAGTTATCGAACCGATCTACGCACAGCTTTTGAAGGCGGAAAAAGATGCGGAATCAAGAGGGGCCCGTGGGGAGGAAATCATTAAGGCGTCAGAAAAACTCCTGAATGAAACCATTGCGAAGGCGGGATTCGAAAGCTACGAAGATTTCATCTTGGCAAAAACTCCCAAGAAGGATTTTGCGACAATCATGCGAGAGCAGAATCAAGAGTCGCGAGTGGAACGAAAGGTGGAGAAACGTTTCCGTTGGTTCGGAAAAGTCACTTCGCTTGTCACCATGAATTCTCTTTCTCTTATGGCGATCGCTTCAGCGTTTGTATTCGGGTCTGGTGTTCCGTTTTGGATCTTCGTTTTTCCCGTTATCGGAATCATGTATTCCATCATGACCTACCAAAAGCAGCAGAAGTTTTCGGCGCTCATGGAAAGGGTATTGGGGATGGCTGAAAAAATGCGGAACGGGGACTTTACGGGACGTATCACGGGGTTGTATGGGTATGCCGGGGAAATAGCACGGACTTTCAACGATATCTCCGACCAACAGCAAACCATGCGACGGGAGATCGAGACGGTTTTTGCGAATTTTTCGGAAGGGAAATACAATCGTTTCACTTTTCCGCAAGGACTCCATGGTGGATTTTCTTCGATTTTCGAATGCGTGAATTATTCTTTGCATATCCAGATCGAGAATATCCGTCGTGGGCATCAGATCAGCTTCCTTTCTCAGATCCATAATATGGGATCTGTTGAAATGCTCAAGAAACTCCAGCGCATCCAGTCGGACATCCTTCGGATATCGACTGCGATAGCGGAAGTATCGGACATTGCCCATCGGACAATGGACGACGCGGAGCGGAGTAAGGAATCGATGGATCACATCACAAACTCCTTGGGAGCCATCGTTGTAAGGGTTGTACACATCCAATCTTCGATCATTGAAATCGATCGGAAAAAGGATAGTATGATCCAGGCGACCAGGATTATCGAGGAAATCGCAGACCAAACGAACCTCCTCGCGCTCAATGCCGCGATCGAAGCGGCACGGGCGGGGGAACAAGGACGTGGGTTTGCGGTGGTGGCGGATGAGGTCCGGAAGCTCTCGGAAAGGGTGAAAGTAGCAGCAAAGGAAATTTCTACCGATGCCCTTCAACTTGCTGACATGATCATCGAGGTTCGCGAAGATGTAGATGTAGCGACATTGGCGATAAATGATTCCCAGGGCCGGATCCATGGACTCGGGGAGACCTTTGCGGAATTCTCGAAAGGGGCACACACCACCTATCTGCAGATATCGCAAGCAAGCGATATTTCATCTGCTGGACTCTTCGGTGTGGATCATATGGTCTATGTCGCCAAAGCACTCATGGCCCCCGGCGAGAAACCCGATTCCCCGATTCTTCGGGATATCCTCGTCGACCATGAAAACTGTCGTCTCGGGAAGTGGTATATCAGTGGCGATGGACAGAAACTTTTCGGTCACCTCCGGTCCTATCGGGCTCTCGCAGCACCTCATGAACTCGTCCATTCGAGTGTTCATAAGATCGAAGCGCTCTGTCGGACCGAACGGCTCGGAGAAAGTCCGGAAGTACAAAAACAAATCATCGGTTTGTGTCTTGAAACGATAAAAGGAAGCGACGGTGTCTTCAAAACGATCGGAGATATCATCGATGAGAAACACGGATCGGCTAACGAAGATGATGAAATCTTCTTTGCTAGTCCACAACCCATTGCATCCAAGAAAGGAGGAACCGCAACGAGGCCGCAACTCAAGGTTGTCGGCAAGAGGTAAAATATCGACACCCGGTGCAATGCCGGGTGTTTTTTTGAGCAAAATTCAGGATTGTTATCGTTTTTTAAAATTTTTTTTGACATTTACCCCTTTTTCTATAATATACGCGGGCTTTGTTTTCAAGAAAGACACATTCCTCGGTAGCTCAGTGGTAGAGCAAACGGCTGTTAACCGTTGGGTCATAGGTTCGAATCCTATTCGGGGAGCCATTTGAAAACAAAGAAAAGAGTCCCGTTCGCAAGAACGGGACTCTTTTTGTTGTTTGGAAACCATTTTGATTTACTTGTACCATGAGAGATATTGTCGTTGCAGCAAATATGATCTCCTGAGGGTGTTCTATAATCAAAATAATTACGGGTATAAAAATTAGATGTACATATGATTCAATGGAGTTCGTACTATTTTGTAGAAATAGTAGCTCCGGAATCTGTTCTGATAGTCTTAATGAGTGCTTTTGTAGATTTTCTTACTCCTTTGATTTGTGTATTTGTAGCCGTACGAACCGTCTTGATTTGTTTCTTTGCTGCGGCTCGTGCAGCTTTGATTTGTACCTTCTTTTGTGCAGCGGTTGCCGAGGAGGCCTTTATAGCCTTAACCTGAGCGGCTCGTGCTGCCCGGTCTGCCGCTATTTGTGTTTGCCTAGCCTTTTTCAATGCTGCAACCTGAGCGGCTCGTGCAACTCTTGCAGCTTTGATCTGTGCCTGCTTCTGTGCCTTGGTAATTCCAGAAGTGGACACTGCTGCTGTAGTTACTGGTGCGACAGTCGTAGGTGTAACCGCAGTGGTTCCGCTATCAGCAAAAGCGGAGGAAGTAAGAACCGCAATGAGCGCTGCGGATACGAGTATTTTTCCTGTTTTCATAAAAGATAAAGATAAAAAGTAAAAAGTAGAGAGTATCTCGTGAGAGAGACATGGGCAGTATATCCGAATGATGTCGGTTTTTTGTTAAAGTTCGGTGGATTTAATGTAGTTTTCGCAATCGCCCCAAAAAATTATAATAAAACCAAAAAATGATATCTACGATTCCTGATAGGGAATGGGGGATGTAGCGTGTATATAGACCAATAAAAAGACTACCGTTAGGCAGTCTTTTATAGGCGTGATCCGGCCCGTTATTTCCCTTTTTTCGGGAAGAGTCGATGATCCGGATAAAATTCTTCGTTTACATCATTACCGGTAGATATGATCACCGGGGGTGTATTTCTCATATCCATTGATTCACGGAGCCCGATGAATAAGGGTCTATCCTTATTGTTCAGGGTTCCGGTATTGTGACTTGCTACGTGTTCCGTATTTATTTGAGATGCCAATTGCATGATCCATATCCTTATTTGTTTGAGGGTGAACAATCCTTTTTGGACGGTTTTTTCAACAAACCGTTCGTGCTGCTACCACACGAGGATCTTCCGGTTCTTTTTCCTGTTGCAACGGGATCGGTTTCATTTTCCCCGGGTAAATCCTTTGGAAAAGACTGCGGATTTTTTTACTCATATTTCTCTCCTGTTGTATTTTGGTTTGAATACATTTTTTGTTCCCGATTTTGGATTTTTTAGGAACCTATCATTATAGGTGATTTTCAAATAAATCAAGTTTTTATTCGTGCTGATCCATCTTTGGATTTTTTTATTTCCTCGACAGAAAGCATGGCAAAAAATAACTCAGAATCCTTTACATTTCTTTCATTTTCCATACACTTCTTTCCGATATCCCTAATCTTTTTATTATGAAACAAAAGAAATCATCGCCACTTCGAAGAGATTCTTCTATGAATGGGATCCTCAAGATTCTTATCATAGGGTTTGTTATTGTTATACTGTTTTTTGCCCTTTCAGGAAAGGAAAAAGCTCCAAAGATCACTCCGGATGTCACTGAGAAAACTTCTGTATGTTCTGAGGAAAGCTTTCCAGTATGCTGAAAGGATGGAAAAACCTATACAAATAGCTGTACTGCAGAGAAAATCGCGGATGTCCGCGTTGCATATGCGGGAGTATGTCGCAAGGAGGATACCGGGTCTATCCAGACGATCGCTCCGACCGAGAGCGGATCAGAAGTAGATAGCGGAATCACGGATATCGGACCGGTGCCGAAATACGAAACGGACCGGATGGATACTGGTACGTTGGCAGTACCGTCCATCGATACCCCATCGGAACCGGTTCCGACCCTCTCGGGAGCGACCGGATTCGCGAGCGGACAAATCGACCCGACCCTCTCCGTTTATTCCAACAGCACCTATCATTATAGTTTCAGTATGCCGAAAAATAGCTACTACCAAGCATTCGGTGCGCAGAATGGGGCAAATCATTCGGTCGGGATCATGACCGGAACTGGAGTAGAGTCGCTTGCAGGGAGCGAAGCACGTGTATATTTCTATGCGAACAAGGTTATCGAAAAGCTTTCCAAAGCAGAAAACGGATTCTATACGGATCCTACGACCGGAACAGTTTATTTGCTTTTGAATAATAAGGATTCCGTCATGATCGAATCGAATAATCCCGATAGTAGTCTGGTACAGACGATCGTCCGGACGATCCATGCAGAGTAATCCTGTATCTCGGAAAATTATATGCTATGAAAGGAAAACAACCCCATGTAGGGTTGTTTTTTCGGTATACTACTTGTTTTTGTTTCTTATGGTGCATGTTGGTAGCAACCATTTCCCTGGGATACCCATCCGGCTCCGGGACTGCTCGTGCAGCCACACTTCCATTGGAGGGTCGCGCTACTTCCGCCTGATTGGCATTGTTGCACGGGAGAGGTTGTATTTGTTGTTTGTGTTATTTGGTTAGCTGGAGGAAGCGGTCCGACTTGATTGGCGGTACCTGCTTGTAGTTCTGCTTGACGTATACGTTCTTGTTCCATTGCTTTCGCCGGAGAAAACTTCGGGAGTCCGGGCATACTACCTTTTCCGCTGAAGTTTGGATTGATGGCACAGTCATCTCTCATCTTTCCTCCCGACCCGATTTTTCAAAGACAGGTATCTCCTTTGGAATTGAATGCCCCACCGAGTCATGCATATTGTTTATCCAACGCAGCTCCGTTGTCCGAGAAATCGGATCGTTTCGCCCATCGGACATTGTAGTAGTATTTCTTTCCAGGGACGAGGTAGTGCGTGTATCCGCCAGGATGCGAAGCGTTCGGATCGGCAAATTTCGGATCAAAGAGAACTGATATTTGTGTGAGTTGATTTCCGATTATGGGTTTGACAAAATCACACTTGCGTTCTGAGACGGAGATGACTTCCATCGGATCAACACTTCCATTCAAAGCGTACTCATCGCCCGAGAAAGGTAGTAGGCGATATCCATCGCTAGTTGTTTGACCATCTGCGTCCGTAAACGGGAATGAATACGATTCTCCGGCGTTCATCCGATAATGGCACCAACTAGGATTCCAAGATTGAGATCCCGTAGGATGGCAATCGAAGACATCCCGATCTGGATTGAAATTCGTCTCATCAATATTTTTAAGCCCTTCTTTCGCACAGAGATCGATATCATTGGAAGACGCTGCGGAGGTTGAAATATTTCTCAGTCCGATGATTCCTGAATTCAGGCGGTTCAGTACCGTCAGGATCAGCGGATTTTCTATATATTGTGGCTTCAGGGCGATAACCTTTCCGGAAAGCTTATCGATGAACATGCTCCAATCCGCATCGGAAGAATACTTTGGACGAAGCGCTTTTACCTTCCCGATGAATACATCGAGCTTGGCGGTGATGGCGGGAGAGAGGGTGACAGAGCTGGAAGTTTCTGCTTGTGCAAAAGGGGATCCTAATAAGGAAAACATCAGAGAAGCGAACAGAATGCACGAAAGAAATATCCGAGCGGTTGTATATATGCGCATGAGATAAAAGATTAGTTGATAACGGCGGAATGGTAGCAGAAAAATGGTGGATGTCAAAAATAAATATTTTCTAAGAGCGGATATTTTCGTTAAGTGGTTGAATAATCTTGTTTTTTCGTCTTTTCTCCATACAATGCCCGAAAATATGACGATTAACTGAAGCGAATAGGTTTTTATTTCTTGTTCATATGAAGCCAGTGAAGATATTGAAAGTTCACCAAGGCCATATGAACATCGAAATGAAAATCCTATTCACTTCTGGATGTATCCAACATTATTTATTGATAATTCTTACATTAAACCACTATGCAACATCGATTCATTGCCACCTCCATCCCGTATATGAACGCTGGTCCCCACATGGGGCATGCGATGGAGTTTATCATCGCGGATATTCTGGCTCGCTACAACCGTTCTTCGGGGAATGATGTATTTTTCCTCACGGGGGCGGATGAACACGGATCGAAGATTTATAACAAGGCGAAAGAGCTTGGGAAAAGCACTCAGGAGATGCTTGATGAGCATGTGGCTCTTTTTCAGGAGCTTGGAACTGCGCTCGCAACGACCCCCGATGATTTCATCCGGACGACCGACCGGGTTCGGCACTGGCCGACCGCGCAGGCGATCTGGCGCAAGCTCGAAGCGAAGGGCGATATCTATAAGAAAAAATATTCGGGGCTCTATTGCGAAGGATGTGAAGTATTCCTTCCGGAGAAAGATCTGGATAATGAAGGGAATTGTCCGATCCACCACAAGAAGCCGACGCTTCTGGAAGAAGAAAACTATTTTTTCTCTCTTTCCAAGTATGAGGATCAGCTGAAAAAACTCATCACCAATGATACGATCAGAATCACTCCAGAGTTCCGCAAGAACGAGATCCTCTCATTTCTCGGCGAAGGGCTCAATGATATAAGCTTCTCCCGAAGCGCCGACAAGATGCCATGGGGGATTCCGGTTCCGGGCGATGAAACCCAAGTAATGTATGTCTGGTGTGACGCATTGACGAACTATCTTTCGGGTATCGGATATTCTTTCGATCAGAATAAATTCACAAAATATTACCCTACTTATTTACACGTCATCGGGAAAGATATCTCCCGTTTCCATGCGATCATCTATATGGCAATGCTCTTGTCCGCAGATATGGAGACTTCCAAGAATATCCTCGTCCATGGATTCGTGACATCCGGTGGTGAAAAGATGAGTAAATCACTCGGAAACGTGGTCATTCCGGAGGATATCATGAAGACATATGGATCCGATGCGCTCCGCTACTTCATCACCGTCGGTGGTGGGGGAGTGGGAGATGATATTGACTATACCCCGACCGGATTCCACAACCACTACAATAGCGGGCTCGTGAACGGTCTCGGGAATATCGCCAATCGTACGAGCACGCTTTTCTGCAAGTACTATCCTAACGGATCGGATACCGACGGTTTCATCCTCGACGAAGGGATAGATGGAGTCATTATTTCCGCATATACTCTCTACAAGGAGTCGCTGGAAGCTTTCGACCTCCGGGCAGGATATGTCGCTGTGAGCACGCTCATCGATCTGGCCAACAAGTATTTTGACGAAGAGAAGCCTTGGACCATCAAGGACGACCCGGGGAAACTCCGGGATATTCTCCTGAACCTTGTAGAGATCCTCTATCATATCAATATCCTCGTTGCACCATACCTTCCGAGAACCGCAGAAAAGATGCGGGAGATATTTTCTCTGACCGACTCTCGACTCCAGGATTTTTCTCTCGATGCAGGCTTCCGGCTGACGGCGGGGAATAAGATCATGAGGCTCACTACCATACCGCTCTTGTTCGAAAAAATCTCATAAAAAAATTTGATTTTTTAAAGAAATTAGAATATCCTAGGGATATATTGCTTTTCCGGCAAGTTTTCTTGTATTCTGTAATTTTAAAATGCCATGATAGGAAATATACCATCGGTTTTTGGCTCTGTTGTCCGAGACTTCAGCCAAAACGTTGCTCCTACCTGATTCAATGAAGTGAAAGCGAAAGTGGCGAATGATGCAGCAAATGTTTTCTATGCCCAAGCAGCAAAGGATGTGGTGGCAGATTCGGTCTATAATAGCCAATGACAGGCCCCGACAGTGGATGTGAAGATATGACGTATTCTGAATACGATAGCATAAATATAATCCTATCCGTTTTCATGCGGGTAATTTCTACTTCACGTTGTTTATTGTAAACGTTTCGTTATTTTCATCTACAAAAAGGATTTCTCCGTTTTTGTAACGGAGCATTTTCCCATTTTTCGGGGTTCGTAGGAGTATCTTTCTTTCGCGGGTATCTTGTCCGATAAGGAATACAAGATCATTGGAGGTGTCAGCGATGGAGAGGAGGGATCGTTTCTCCTTGCTGGATTTCTTCACGAGCGCCACGATCTCTCCGGAGGAGAGTTGGATGATATCATCATAGAGGGGATTGGGACGGGAAGTTCCTTCTGAAACCGTATACATGGAAACCCCGGTGTCGCTCGTGATGATTTTCGTATCGTTATCCAGGGTATCCTTGACGCCGAGTATCTTCCCATCGAAAGCGAAAATCGTTTCCGCTCCGTTCATGAGCGAATAGAAAGAGGTTTTTCCCTGTTTTTCAAGGGCAATATACCCTTCGTATATATCTAGGCTTTTGGCTGTGAGCTCCCCATCCGGGATTTTGAAGATCTCGGTCGCTTCCGCTCATTCTTTTTTCATGAATATGTTCCATCCGTTCTCGTTCGGCAGAGCATAATACAGACCGTTTGTCCGGTATCCGAGAATCATTCATCCGGTGTTCGTTTCCATGATATCCTGGATGCTTTTTTTGAGTTTGATAGTAGCTATGGTTTCTTCCTTTTTCTGTTTTTGTTCTGTGAGAACCACTTCTTTGTCCATGGTGATCAACATCTTTTTCATCTCTCCTCGGTTCAGTACAAAGGTCTTTATTACAGGCGTATATCCTTCCCGTTTTGCGGAAAGGGTGTAGTTCACGGCGGGAATGTTTTTAAATACACAATTCTTATCACATTCCCGATCGTAGCTATTCCCGAATTCCGAAGTGAGCGCAATGGACGCGGAACCGCTTCCATTGATGATGAGCGAGATGCTTGCCGTACTTGCCACGAAGAAATAGTAGTATATTCCGAACAATCCCCCGAATAGGAGAACGAGGATCAGAAGGGAAAGGAGTCGGTTGCTCATATGAAAAAGAGAAATGAGAGACTAAAATTTGCAAATAGGGAAAAAGTCCATACAGTCTGTGAAGTCTACGAATACTATCCATAATCCTTTTTTTTGCAAATGACAATACCTCCTCTCTCGAGTCTGCTCGAAAAGTTCGGATCCGGTCATTCGATACCGCCGGTAGTCCTATCGGATGAAGATACCACAATAGTTATAAATACTTTGAAAAAGACCCATTTCATCGATCTCTATGAGATGCGGAAGCAGTATGTCGATGGGGTATTTTTCTTCGAAAACGAAACTGGAACGATCAAAATCGAACGAACCCGCGAAATCATAGAACAATCCTCCAAACGCTCCAGTTCCGGATACGATATCTTCATTATCGAACGGATCGATACACTCACTCTTGCAGCCGCCAACAGCCTTTTGAAACTCTTCGAGGAAGTTCCTTCTAATATCCTTATCCTCCTGACTTCTGATAGTGGCCGCGATGCGATGATAGAAACTCTTGCTTCTCGGGTGATATTCATTTCTTCCAATATACGCCATGCTGTTCTCGATGCAAGCATCCGCGAGAAGATGGATCTGTACTTCAATGCGGGCGATACCGCTCCATTCCTCCAGTTTCTCGCGAAGGAAAAACTGGAGAAGCAGGAATATCTCGGGATCCTTGTCGCACTGAAAGAAAGGATCCTCTCTGGGGATATAAAAAAACCCGATACGATCCGGAAGATCGAATCGGGAATCATTACTCTTTCTTCCACTAATGCGAATCCGAGGTGGGTGGTGGACGAAGTGATTCTTAATCTGTAATCTTAAACAACTTTTCATGAAAATAGATCGATGGGAGAAACTGCCAGAAATGATAACCGAGCCTGAGACAGACGCCGGTATTTTTACCGGGGTGGACATAGAGTTCATTCTGGCACGATTTAACCAGGAGTATGGAGATTATTCGGATAATCATGGAAAGATGGAAATATTCTCGTTCATCGAGCTCAGGATACGGATCATGCGAGCGGATGGGGATCATGAGAATGCATCACGATACGGACTTGTCTGCCTCATTCTTTATGGACAGGAATTGTCGAAGGTATACGAACGGTTGGATTCGGATAAAGAGATGCCGGCCGATGAAAAAAAATATGACATTTTCTGGTTGCTTTCAAGGATGGCCATCCGTGAAGTATTGTGGATGATGCTTATTCCGGAGCATCAAGAAAAGGTAGGACAACTTTTCGGGCACTGGAAAGAGCGGTTCGAGAAAATGCTAAAACCCCGACAGGAAACGATGCCTCGGAACGATGGATGGAATGTTGCTCAGGTATTGAGTGCGGGCGAGCAGGAGATCTTCCGTATCCTGAACGGAGACTAGGCATCGAGATCCTTCACCATGTATTCCCCTTCAAGGCTATATCCGAGCTTCTCGTAGTACCCTCGGACCCCGACTCCGGCGATCACCGCCATCTTTCCGATCTCGGGATGATTTTCGCGGATGATCTTCTCAGCTCTTTCTATGAGCCGTTTCCCGAATCCCATATGCTGGCCGCTTCCATCGGGTTTTTCTCCGATTCGGAGCTGGTCCCCGAAAGTATGGATCTCTCGGATGATCGCGGCATTTTCGAGGGCTTTGATCGGATGCTCGGTTCCATTCAGTATATTGGAAGGGATCCGGAGCCGGAGAAGAGAAAATACCGTCCTGTCAACCGGATCGATCCATTGGAGGAAATATTCTTTCCCTCCGCTCGCTTCGTATTCCATGACATCGAGACTAGCATGTTCTGGTCTATTCGCCTTATCACGGATTTCCCGAGCGGATATGTCTGTGCGGATTATCCCGAGCTCCTTCATATGTTCATCCGTCACCTGGCGGAGATTCGCGAGGTGCGATCCCGCGAGTATCTCGGAGGCGGGGATATCCCGATACATCCGGTTGAGGCGTACATATTCCGGTATGAGTCCTTGGAGTTTTGCCATCAGGTCCACGAGTGTTCCATCATCGTACGGGGTGAATCCGCCATTTCTCCAGATCCCTTCCAACTCGGTATGATTCGTCACGACCATCGGGTAGATCTTGAGTTCATCCGGTCGGAAATCTGGGTTCTCGAATACCGTCCGAAGGCTTTCGATATCTTTCTCCGGAGTGCTCCCGAGGAGGTTCGGCATCATGTGCGCCACCACTTTGAATCCTGCATCTTTCAGGATTTTTGTCGCCGCAATGGACTCTTTGTTTCCATGCCCCCTTTTACTCAGGGCATTGATGGTATCATCGGTGGACTGGTACCCGATTTCAACTCGGGTGATCCCATAGCGTCGGAGTCTTGTTATTTCTAAGGAATTTGGGGTAGATTCCAAAGTTCACCTCTCCCCCAGCCCCTCCTCTCAACTTCATCTTTCTCACCTCTCCCCCAGCTCCTCTCCTAGAAGGAGAGGGGAGATGGTCTTCTTTTTAATTCCCTCTCCTTCTAGGAGAGGGTTAGGGAGAGGTGGAAGTATCAATGAATCCGGACGGGTTTCCACGGCGATTCCGATCACCCGGCTTTCCGCCGTTTCATTGCGCTTCTTCGCTTCTTCGAGCGTTGCAGATTTTTGTATATGGAACGCAGGATCTATCTCGAAACTCGCGAATTTCTCTCCGCTCATCTCGGTCGAAACGAGGTTTTTCCGGAGTTCCGAATAAGTGGTATGGGCATCGTAGATATCTTTGATATAGGACTCCTGATAGAGGAGGGGATAGGCGCTCCAGGTTCCTCCAATGATACGGATATCGCATTTTTGGATCATATGTCCGGTGATCTCAAGGGACCGGAGCCGGTTCCATATCTGCCGGATCGGGTCGAATTCATTGAGCTCCGCACGCATGACTGCCGGTTCGTTCGGGACATAGCTTTTCGGAAGACCTTCATAGCTCGGACAGTAGACACACTTTCCCGGACATCCCCATGGTTTGGTCAGGATGGAGATGACCGAAACTCCCGACAGACTCCGGACTGCCCGCTTCCGGAGGAGTTTCCAGATTCTCGGTTCATATTGCAAAAGACCCTCGTGGATGAGGGTATTGTATCGATCCAGGAACACTATCCCTGGAATCGCTCGGGGAAGTTTGTATTCCGCATAGATATCGTTCTTAAACTTATGGAACTGCTCCTTGGTTGTGATTTCCGGATGATCGGAGAGTTCGGTGAGAATGCGGTCAGTGATTTTGGTCATATTATATTTTCATGATCTCCTCTTCTTTATGTTTCAGCATCTTATCGATGAGCACGATCGCTTCATCGATGTTTTTCTGGAGATCCTTTTCTTGCTGTTTTACGATATCTTCCCCGACACTCTCATCCTGACCCTTGATTTTCTTGAGGTAATCCTGTCGGATATTCCGGATTGCCACCTTTCCATCCTCGGCGAGCTTCTTCGCGATCTTTACGAGATCACGACGACGTTCTTCGGTGAGAGCAGGGATCCGGATCAGCACCGATTCTCCGTTATCTTGGGGATTGAGCCCGATATTCGCATCGTTGATAGCTTTGGAGATATCCCGGAGTACGGAGCGGTCCCATGGTTGGATGGAGATGGTCTGTGCATCGAGCGTTCCGACCGAAGCGACGTTCCGGAGCGGTTGAGCGGAACCGTATACCATGACCATGATCCCTTCCACGATGGCAGGATTCGCTCGTCCGACCTGAAGTTTCGCGAATTCGTCATGGAGGTGTTGTTCTGCTTTCTTGAGATCAGCTTCGAGAGTGTGTAACATAAGGATTGAGTGAGAAGTTATAAATTATGAGCGAAAAGTTTTTGGAGGAAAATATGACTTATGATTCCTTACTTCTAACTTTTCACTCGCCGGAGTATATCCATTTTCCGCTAGAAGAAAAGATTTTTTTGACAAAAAATATAAAAAATATACAATCACCCCTGTAATCCTTTATTTAAATAATCTTCTTTACGTATTATGAGCACAAAAAGCCTTCTTGGAGTAGCTCTTTTTCTTGTAACCACTCAGGCGTTCGCTGCGGTTGGTGACTATAAGGAAACCGCTTGTACCGCCGAATATTTTACAGCGAATAATTGTAGTGCCTGTTTTGAGGGGACAGCTCTCGCAAATGGTGATCAGATAAACGGACTCTACGATACTTGGACCGATAAGAATGTGAATGAGCAGATCATATATAAAGATGAACAAGTTATGCCAGAAATGGTTCCTCTTTCATCCGGAACGGTATTTATCGCTAATCCCGTCGATCCGGCCGCTTATTGGAAGTACGGGAATCAGGTAATATGGACAGATAGCGCAACCGGGACCGGGAAACAGGAATTCATGCTCGATGCCGGAAAATCCGTTAAGTTCATGGAAGCGGATCTTGGAGCTTCCTATACACTCACCGCTACCGATAAGGGGAATGGGGAAGCGATAGGGGTTATCAAATTCCCGCTCAGCTATCATAATGTCGATGCTGATGGAAATGAAGGAAAAAAAGAAACGCATATCGAGTGTGTATCCTATACTGCGAAAGCGACTATCGCTGCAGTGGCTCCAGTTGAAGTGGTAAAACCTATACCAAAAAAGATGACAACCGTAAAGACCGGACCGGAATCTCTCATACTTATGGCTCTTGCCCTCCTTATCGCTGCCGGATTCGTAGTGATTCGTAGTCGAAAGAATATATAATGAATATCAGATATAATCCAGCGCTATTTTTGAATTAAAATAAAAATAGCGCTGGATTTTTGCATTATTCCAAAAAATAGTGTAGGATAGAAGGGATATATTATTTATAACTTTCTATGTATGCGTAATTTCAGACTTTCCCTTTTTTCTTATACGAGCTGCAGGAGTATGATGAAACATGGAAATAATGATTCTTCGTCAGGTGCATGACTTACTCCTGAACAGGTATATGCCGTTACCGGACTAAGCAAGACCGATAAGGCAGCGAAATTGTTGGATCTTATCAAGGACAAGAGTTTCGATCAGGAGGAATTCACTCGGCTCGATATGCTTCTGGATCAGGCAAATAAGGAGAATGATGCGAAAAAACAAGAACTTTTTCAGCTTTTGGAAGATGCTGCCAAAGATGGTTCCGGTTTTTCATGGCTTGATAGGAATCAGTTGAAGCAATTGAAGACGAAATGGGAAGAATCCTACAAGGATGTTGAAGTGACGAAATTGAAAATCAAAGACAAGATAGTGGCTACTGCGATCAGCGAAAGAGATGATCTGAGCACGAAAGTGGCTATCAAACAAGAGCAGAAATCGGAAACATTTCAAAATGAGCATACTGCCATAACCAGCTTTTTGGGGAAGAGGAAATATTTTGAAGACATCAGTCTTTCGTCCGCCATTTCGGTTATCTGAAAGGTTTCGGGGAATGATTCCAAGGATTATGAAAATGCCTGATATAAGGCGGATGGATTCTTCTGACCGATAGAATTATCGAATCTCAACAAATTCAAAGAAGAATATGCTTCGAATAACGAATTTAAACAGAAGGTCGATATGTTGACCCGATGGAAAGGGAATTCCTATGATCTACTCAAAGTCATCAATTCCATGGAAATTATCGAGAAAAACGGGGAATCCAAGGTTCTGGAATCCCTTTGCGATCTCAATTCCGATGGAAAGGTCGATGTATCCGATAATGGGCTCATATCCGGGAAAGATGTGATGGATGTGATAGATAAAAATCCAAAAAATGAAGGTCGGATCATCAAAAGCATATCCGAGATACTCGGGATGGATTTTTCCGGTAAAGCATGACTCTTTGCTGCATTGAAGGCAGATCCTACTCTCAAATATGAGTTTTTTTCCAAGCTCTACTTTTTGGCTATGGCTTGAGCGAATGTAAAAAATACCCTCATTGACGGGAAAACCGGTATCAGCCACAGTGTGGAAACTACAGGAAAGAATCTTTTGATCTGAGAGAAGCTTGTGGAAGCCCTGACTCCAGGATTCGAGAAGAAATATGACGAAGCGGTGAAATCCCTTGAGGAAAAACTTGAGAATCCGAAGCTATCTGTCGAGGATAAAAATAAACTGACAGAACTTCTCGCTATCTATAAAGGATCTGCCAATAAACAAAAATTTCTGGAGTCCTTCAAGATGAACGGAGTTTGACTGCTTCTTAGTTTGGTTCAGGATAACAAGTGATTCGGAATCTGAACCAGTTTCTCAAATTCTCAGATAGATACCTTCCTCAGGGAAAATACTGGAAAATTCATAAAATGAATGCAGGTCAATCTATGATTTGCCAGTTCCGGTGGGGCTTTCATGCCGGGAGTCTGAGTGAATTTCTCTAGCCGTGATTTCGAACCGTCTGAAAATACCAAAGCGAATCTCAATGCCGGATTGTTTCTGACAGTTCCGTATCTTATGGGGACAATCAATTATAACTACAATACCGGAGCTATCAAAGATGCTGGATTCAAGGATTTCTCAGAAAATTCCAAGAATGTTTGACTGACAGCCAATGTTTCTACTCTTGCTAGCTGATTGACGCTTCACTGGAGCAAAGATAAAATGGAAGCCATCGAGAAAAAGGAAAAACAATTTTCCGGACTTCTGGACGAACTTTTCAAGTGAGATTTTGATCCCATCCGCGCGATCGCTACTCTAAACGGAAATGGGGATCTTTCTCAGGAAGACAAGACATATATCCAGAGATTCATAGAAAAAATCAACAATACTCTTGAACTCGTCGGATATAAGAATCTGGGGGCTGATCAGAAAAAATTGGCCATCGCCGGAGTGAAGTATGCTCTATTGAATGAATGGAAAACCGGACTTTTCATACAGGCTGAAAAAGACGGAACGGAATTTACCGGAATCGGAATCGGATTGCAATTCGTAGCTGGAATACTTCCGATAATCACTGCCGGAATACGATTTAGTGATTATAAGACCTCTTATATGAAGGATGCCCAGGCGGAAGCTATTCAGGCAATGAGCAGCGATGGATTGGGAAGGAGCCGGATAACCGAATCGACCAGACTCAAAGGAGATGAAATCGTAGAGTGATTGAAAGAGTTCAAAAATGAAGATCTCGACCAGTATCTTATCGCTCATCAGAACAGGATAGTCTGACTTGCTCAGAGAAATATCAGGGATTATCCACTATTCCTTAAACATCTCACTTCCGGAGACTATCCTCAGACTCTTGTTTCATTGCAAAAAATACTGAAAACAGACCCCATCATAAAAAAGGATGTGTACATAAGAAAGCTTTCGAAAAGCATGGATTCCTTTAATGATATGCAAAAGGCGTACATACTGGCCCAGTTCATGGATGCGGTATTCAAAGACAAAAATAGCATTTCGCAAGTATTATGAAGCAATCAATTGTGGAATGAAAGGGAGGAATGACTCAAGGGGGTTTATACCGATCATGAGACTCACTCGCAGGTCGTGGCTTTGAGAAATAAGATCAGGAGCACTGTTTGAAAAGAAGTGACGCCGGTTCCAGAAAAGTGAATTATGGGATTCGTCGCATCATATAAGATTCGATGGACTCCTGATGGGCACAAGAAATCTCTCGGAAAGTGAGAGGCGGCGATCCCTCCAGGGCTTGCAACGGTTGTTTGAGGTCCCCGTTGAATCGAGGATGTGACAAACAATACGTCTCTTGTTGAACATGCTATAAACGATCTGAGAAAGACTCCTTTCTATGCTGCGCTCAATTCTTCTCTCGAGAAGATCATCGCTGCGAAATATCCAGGATTCGCATTCAAACAGGATGCTTTCGAGGATTTTCTTAAGACCGGGAAAATACAGATCGGCGACAAAACGATCAAGCTGGATAGGGCTTTTGTATTCTTCCTCTATGGAAAATGTGCGAATGAAACGCTTGGTCTCAAGATAAATGGGATCGATCTATGAAACGGCGAGATCCAAATGCTCGAATTCAACCCAGCAGGAGAGATCATCCCGAACATGCCGATGCTAGAGACTATCGATTATAGTATCGGAGTGGTATGATGAGGCGGAAAGAAACCGGAGCCTACCAAGCCTGAAACCCCACCACCTCCTCCACCTCCTCCTCCTCCTCCTCCTCCACCTCCTCCTCCACCACCACCACCTCCTCCACCTCCTCCTCCTCCACCACCACCACCTCCACCACCTCCACCTCCACTAAATTGATGAACAAGCCCATGAACTTGAGGTGTCGGATCAGGAGGTTGAGGAAATACAGGGTGAAACGGGGAATAACCTATTTTCTTAGATATAAATTATGAAAAAAATTATTGCAATAATGATTACTCTGATTATAGTGCTTAGTTCATGTAGTCTGTTTCAATCAAGTAACAATAATACCTTCAAGCCTTCAGAAAGAGTGTGAGGACAATCGTCCGGTTTAATTTCTAACACTGGTAGCAATGCTGAATAAATACTGTTCCTTGTCTATATACAACGTAGTTCTCGCTGTTTTATGCAGTTCCTTTTACATGAGCGTATTTGCAGCTGGAGGGCATCCTGATGTGTTTACGGGAAATTTTGAAACGAATTGTGGGGGGGCGAACGTGTCTGCATATGAATATTTTGGCACAAGTACTACAAAAGTACAGCGTGTCTTTGATGAGTTTTGGTGGCCGGAACTTGCTTATATTCGAGATAATTCCCAGATATATACATGGGATGGGAATGGGGGAAGTTTGTGACCAGACTGTAAAAATGCTAATAACTGGATATTTCCGAGTAATGTCACTCCGGGAAGCAATACCCATGTAACCGCATTGGAAAATGATCGGAATTGTACATTTACGAGAAATAATGATCCAACACAGCCATTCGGGCAATTTAATTTCCGTGTTTCATATGCTACTTCTGCCTGAATCTTACAGCCCGAGTCACTTGGAAATTATTGATATTGGCAGGAGGGGGCTACCCCATGAGTTGCAATAAAGATTCCTGATCAGAGAAAGCGTATATGGATACCGGATCGTTCTGCAGCTCCACAATTTCATCCTAATGAATGTTTGAATCTTTATGCTCGTTGGTGTTGAGATGGTATCCTCGATACCGCAAATGGTGAACAGTGTGACCTCTGAGCCCAAAATGGACAGCCTGGATCTACTTGTAGTGCGACTTGTACCGGACCTGGCGGAGGCGGGGGGAATACCTGTACTCCTGGTAATTTCGTAAGAGATTCAGGGGGTGTGGTTCCTGCTCCGATTTCGGCTACAACTCCAGGACTCTGTCCTGTTGGGGAAACGGTGGGCAATTTTGTCGATACCGTCAATGGGACGTCCCATCGTTATTCTTGGTCTTGTAATACGATCAGTGCCGGATGATCCTGTGTAGCATTTTACAATACTGGCGGAGGTTGAGGTTGAGGCGGCTGAGGTGGTTGAGGTTGAGGCGGCGGACCTTCGATCGTTACTACTCCCGGATCCAATAGTTTCTGCGGGAATGGAGTCGTGGAACGTCCGAATGCTGCAGGACAATATGAAAACTGCGATACGCCTGCAGCATGGTGTGTGAGTTGCAATATCGCATCCACGAACCCGGGTTCTGTTTCTCCGGGAAATCTTACCATCACCAACCCGGGAAATTCTTCCATTAATATAAACGCCTATAAACTTATCATCTGAAATCAGGTCCCGGTTTTCTCAGCCGGCGATGTGGTTGCATTTGAAACGAACACTCCGATGTATCTGCAGAATAAAACCGCTACAATCACGAATCGTTCCCCTCTTTTGAGTGGCGGAACGGTATCGAAAACCATCAATGACGTTTGAGTAGGGGGAATGATCCGCTTTAAAACCGATGAAAACAAGACATATGACAACTCGTGAAATCTTCTTACTTGGACCATCACCTATCTTCAGAAGACGTACCCGAACACTCTCCATCTTTTCGATGGATCCGAATTACAGGGGCTTAAAGGAGATACAAGTCATATGACTGGAGGTTATGAGGATACTATCACAGCGAATCCCGATTATAGAAACCAGGGGCTTTATGCGAGTCTCCAATATCTGGAAGCCCCATTCAATGTACGTGTTTCTCGCCCGATCATCGGAAATACCGCCGGATGAAGCGCATTCATAGGAAGTGCTCTCTGAAATAGCGTGAATACGGTCGTACAGACTTTCTTCAATAATCTCCGAAGCGGAAATTTCACGACCAGTACGGTCAATGTAGCATCATCCTATGCTCTATCGAGTGCCACGATCAGTGTTTCTGATAATAGCAACCTCTCTCGGACCATTGCATCGGGAAGCGCGATGGAGGAATGAAGGATCACAAACTCATCGATCAACACTTCGGGCGTGTCTGCTATCACAAGCATCGCTTCCGAGTTCGAAATCGATTCGAAGTCAACTCCTCTTGGCGATACTTCGGCTATTCGGGTATTTAAAGACGGGGACGTCTCTATCGATGGAAATCTCGATCTTACGGGAGTAAAAACAGTGATTGTAGAAAACGGGAACTTGATCATCAATAAAGATATCCGTTATGCTGACAAGGCTTCCAGCTTCGCATGGATCGTCAAGAACGGGAATATCATCATTGCCGATACGGTGCAAAATATCGCTGGAGTCTATGTCACTCTCGCTGGTTCGATAGAAAGCAATGGGGTGAGTACACCAAACCGTCTTACGGTGGATGGAAGCTTGTATGGCAACACTGCCGATCTTGTCATGAATCGTTCCTATGTCCGTGGACAGACGGGGTACAGCGCTCTTAATGTCGGGGTAGTGGTGAACTATTCCAATCGGGCAATCATGTATCCGCCACCGTTTCTTGCTCGATTCTTGGATCAGTATTCTCTCCAAAGAGTCGCTAGATAAAAATAAAACCCCGGTTTTATATAAAATATCTCCACGGAAATTTCCGTGGAGATATTTTATATCATCTGCCCTTTCAATACCCATCGATCCATTTCTGTGATTTTCACATGCACCAGATCGCCTATTTTTATATTTTCCTCGGCATCGATATATACTTCTTTGAAGTTCCTCGTCCGCCCCACAAGCTGCCCTTCTTTCTCTTGTCCGACGATCAGGAGTTCTTCCGTACGTCCGAGCATGAGCCTGTTCCGTTTCTGTACGGACTGGTAGAGAAGGGTATTGAGGATATCCCATCGTCGTGCCTTCTCCTTCATGGATACAGTCTCCTTCATCATGTCGGTTGCACGGGTTCATTTCCGCGGAGAATACCGTGCGATATAGGCGAAGTCGAACTCGCAGATCTCGAATGCACGGACGGTTTCCTGGAATTGCTCTTCGGTTTCCCCGGGGAACCCGACGATGATATCGGTCGATATCGAGAAGAGAGGATCGTGAGACCGGAGGTACTCGACCTGAAGCCGGAAATCCTCGAACGTGTGTTTTCTATTCATATTGCGGAGCACTTCATCCGATCCTGATTGCAGCGCGAAGTGCAGGGAATGGCACATGCGATGCAGCTCGAAATGGGCCGAGAGAATGTCGCGGGTCATATCGTGCGGATTGCTGGAAGTGAAACGGATACGATCCAATCCTTCGATGTCGTTGATCTTGTCGAGAAGCTCCCGAAAGGGTGTTTTTTCGGAACTAGTTGATTCCCACTTGAGCTCTTCGCTATTCCAGAGCTTCTTCTTCGTCTCCTTTCCGTAGCTATTCACATTCTGCCCAAGAAGGGTGACCTCTTTGGTGCCATTGGCTACGCACGCTTCTATTTCCTGCACTATCTCCGTTGCTTCCCGTGATTTTTCCCGTCCTCGGGTATAGGGGACGATACAATAAGTACAGAAATTATCGCACCCCGTCTGTATGATGATGTTGGCAGATCCGGGGTTATCTTGGGATTGCCTGACTTGCAGATAGTCGTTCCATTTCGCATCATTTCCGATTTCCTCCCCCGTTATGAGGGAAAGTATCTTCGTCAGGTAGTGGATCTCCTCGATCCGGAGGACAAAGTCGATCGTATCGGTCACTCCGAATATCTTATCATCGGAGTTGAAAAGCGAGTTCTCATCCTGAATGAGTTCGATATTCTTTACTGCCTTCCGTTTCCGTTCGCTTTCATAGAATCTCGGGTGGAGTCCGGTTTTTCGGACCATGCACCCGGTGATGCCGACTATGAGGGTCTTGTTCCGTGTCTTCGCGAGGGCTCTGGCTTCGCGGATATACCCGTATACCCGATCCTCTCATTTCTGCCTGACAGAACAGGTATTGAGGATGAGCACATCCGTTTCACCGCATTCGAGCACTTTCCGGAGCCCGGATTGCAGGAGGATCATATTGATTTTCTCGGAATCGGCATAGTTCATCTGGCAGCCGAAGGTTTTGAGGAGGTAATTCATCTTATTCGGGAGAAAATATGCTAAAATATAAATGAAATCCAGTATTCTATAGGGAGATGAGTATATGGAAAAACAATAAAACACAAATGTATACAAAAAAATGGATGTATACATTTGAATTTCCTCTATTTTCCCGTATAATCTGCCGGAAAATATTCTTTTATGACATCTTTTATGTGTCTTTTCTGTTCCATCATCGCTCACGAAATCCCTACTACTCCAGTATACGAGGATGAAAACTACATCGTGCTCCATGATATACATCCGAAAGCCCGTGTGCATATGCTCCTGATCCCGAAGCGCCATATTGCAGCCATTTCCGATATGGTAGATTCCGATCGGGATACCATCGGCGGGCTTTTCCTCCTGGCTCGCGACCTTGGAAAACAGATGGGTATCCCCGGATATAGACTGCAGTTCAACGTCGGAAAGGAGGGCGGACAGGAGATCATGCACGTACATCTCCATATGATGGCGGATTAGGGAATTTTCTGAAAAACTTGTTCTTTAAGCTTAAATCTCCACTTCCTCTATTAACTTTTAATCAGTAATCTCTTTAGTATGACAGATATCGCTTCCCTTTCCAAAAACAAGATCGTATTTTTTGCTGTAACCGGTGTGCTCGTTCTCGCGCTTATCATCGGTATATCCATGCTCGGCTCCGGATCTCCGAAAAAAACCAAAACGAATGCCCCGAAAGAGCTCACGGTTTGGGTGGTGGGAGATGAATCAGCCGGGTTCTCCGATATCATCACCGGGTTCAAGAACCGATACCCGGAGTATAAAAATACGGAAGTGAAAGTGACGAAATTCGGGAATTACGTCGATTACGAAAAAACCCTCCTCACGGTTCTGGGAGACGGAAATTCTCCGGATATATTCGTCGTGAACAGCAGTGATGGAGGACTCTTGGAATCCAAAATACTCGCCATCCCTTCGGATATCATCAATCCCGACGATTTCTCGAAGAATTTCAATAAGGTTTTCGACGATCTCTTGATCGAGAACAAAGAGAAGGACAGTTCCGGAAACGATAAAACGATATCCGGAATCAAAGGGGTGCCGCTCTGATATCAGGCGATGGGTATTTTCTATAACTGGAAACTTGTAAAAACAGTCCCACATCTCTGGAGCGATATCGGACAGGATGTTGTGAATATTTCCGATACCACAGGAGACGGAGGATCCCAGATGACGAGCGATGTTCCGGATTATGCCGATCTGATGCTCTGACTGGATGGGAAATACATACCAGGGGCTTCGGACATCCTTTCGCTTTTCTTTCTTCAGAACAACATCCCTTCTTATGAGAAGCTTACCGATGCCGATGCGACCAAAGCAATGGAGAATTACTTCTCTTTTTCCGGAAAAACTTCTCCGGCCACCCTTGCTCATATAGATTCTATCATGAAAGACCTCAATCTCACCACGGTCGATATGTTCGTTCGGGGGAAAATAGGCATGATAATAGGATTCCCTTCGTTGCTCAGGGAGATCGAATATTCCATTAAACGGGCAGGAAGCGAGAATGTCCTTTCCTCCTTGAATCTTCGCACCTCGGAAATCCCGCAGGTTTCCCTTGATCCGAAGAATGCTATGAATCTCGGGGAATACGATTATTTCGCGCTTTCGAAAACATCTCCTAACGTGCAAGCGGGATATTCTTTTCTTGCCTATCTTTCGACTGGTGAAGCGGAAGAGAAATACCTGGCAAATTTCCCTACCTACCTCCCCGCTCAGCGGCTGAGAGAGGAATCCAAAATGAACGAAGCCATAAGCAAGGATTATACCCGGGTAAAGTATAGGAGCTTCATGAACCCGGAAACCGCTTTGCAGACCTTCCGGAAAGGTCTGAGAAACGAATATGATGCTTATTTTTCCCAGATTCTCTGAAATATCCAGAAGAGTCCGGGTGACATGCTCTCGGGTGCCATGAAATATATCGACTGTAATAAAAAACATCTCCTCGACATAACTTCTCTGGATGAGGAATGCAAAATAGAGTAAATGGGTGCTTCATTTCTTGCTTTTTATTTCCGGATATGCTACAATCGAAACAGATTTATTATTAATAAGCATCCAGATGTATATGTTCTCCAAAATAAAAACACATTTTTTTTCTATCGTGATGCTGTCGTTCGTGGCATTTTTCTCCCTTTTCCCCATTGCTTCGGCGTGTAGTCTTTTCAATTGGACAGATTGCGAAACCACTTCTTCTGTGAATTATTGCAACAGCAGCGATCCTGCTTCTGCAAATTATTGTTCTCTCGATCGAGGGACTCAGATCGTGAGCGGAAATATCAATAGCATAGAGAAAGACCGAAAGTTTTCCGTATATATCCAGGATATCATCGCCTACCTCCTCATGTTTCTCGGGATCGTCGGGGTCATTTATATCATCTATGCCGGGTTCAATATGCTTACAGCCGGATGAGACGAGGATAAGGTGAAGAAATCGAAAACCACTATCCTGCATGTCTTTATCGGGCTGGTCCTCATTTTCCTTGCCTTTTCCATAGTGAAATTCGTCATAGGGTCCGGTGGTACGGGAGGTATCTTGAATAATGCATTCAGATTCCCTTCCCTTATCGACACGACCTACGCTTATACGGAATATGATCTCAATACTTTTGATGACTCCAAGAAACAGATTGAGCTTCTGAGTTCCACACTGGATCGTGAATACCAGGTAAACAATAAGATCACTCCGCAAACTCTTGCTACTCTTGAATCTCTCGTGAAATCGTCCATGGATACATTCCCTGATTCCACCGACATGATTTTCAATACGAATCTCGCAAATTCTCTGATTACCGCAATCGCGCTCGTGAATAAAACTCCGGATTCCGATACGGCTATCGCGAATCTTGCGAAAAATATCAATGACTATCTTACAAAAGTGAAGATAGGACGTATCAGAGGGAAAATCACAGCATCCCCAGAGACGGGGAATGCTCCGCTTACGGTAACTCTCCGTGCTTCCGAAGTGGTAGATCCATCCTGAGTAACGATCCCCAAGGCGAACTATATCTGGTGGATCCGATCTTCCGGAGGACAGAGAACCATTCTTGGTACCGGTCCATCCATCGCCTATAATTTTCCGGAAGAACGCACCTATACCGTTTTTTTGAATATCCTCTCTTCGAGCCGGAATAAGAACGGGAAAACCGATGTTCTCCCTTTTGATTCTTCCATCAATATAAACGTGCTTCCGAAGCTCGGAAATATTTCCCTTGCCATCAATGGGGTATATGTCTCTAATCTTGATACCATCAAATTTACGCCTGCACAGGGGCGCCAGGGGCTTCTCATAGATGCGACAGCATCGACTCCGGCTGCCGGAACGAAGTTCATCTTGACCCATTTTGAATTCGGAAATGGAAATGTCGCTCAATATAATAACTCTCCGTCGATCGATCGTCAGGTATATTCCAATGAAGGAACTTATAAATTGAGGATGGAACTGACGACCAATGAAAATCAAAAGGTCGTGAAAGAATTGAATATCGAGATACGCGATCCTATCTCGAGCATCAGAACAGACAGAACCAATGGATTCCCTCATGATGAGTTCCATTTCAACGCCTTTTCTTCCGCTGCCTATCTGAATCTGGGGTATTCTTGGGAAATTACCGAGCTCGAGAGTGAAAAATCCCTGTTTACTTCCGATCTTCAAAATATCTCCTACAAATTTCCGAGAACGGGGAAATACGCGGTAAAGCTCAAGACCCTTGCATCTAATGGGAAGAATGACTATGATACGCTTATCGTCACGATCGAATGACGTGATCCCATCGCGTCTTTCGAGACGAAAACTTTCAGTGCGGAATTGCCTAATGTCCTTATCCTCGATGCGACAAAGAGCTACGATCCGGATAATCTTGACGGATCGAATCTCAATTACTCGTGGATTATCGACGGAGTCCGTACCGATATCGCCAATCCGACCCGTAACGGTGCTATGGGGAGATATGTTTTCGATACCATCGGTACGCATCACATCACCCTTGAAGTATCCAATAACAATGGGAAAACCATCTCTTATAGCAAGGATGTCAATATCGATTCGCTTCTCTCCATAAAGCTTATGGCTTCTCCGAAAATCGTGCAGGTAGGGTCCGCCATTTCCCTCATTGCAGATTCCAAGGAAGCCCAAGCATTCGAATGGCAATTCGGGGACGGGGAAACGGATACGAGCACAACAGGAAGAATGAGCCATATCTATAAAAAATCGGGAACCTATACAGTGAGCCTCACTGTTCGCGGACGTAACTCCGACAGCAATTCCATTTCCCGGAAAGTGTATGTCATGGATAGCGCTAGCCCTTTCGCTATCATCAGCCTCAAACGTGAAAATGAGGAGATCGTTCCGACACCGGATTCTTGCGATGGAAAGGAAGCATTCGTGATCGATCGGTCGAAGGCCATAACTATGAGTGCACAAGATAGCGTGAATTCCGATGGAACAAACCAAGGCATTGCCTATACATGGAAATATGGAGGGAATAGGAATTCGTCCCAAAAAGATTTCAGCTATAAGTTTGATGAGCTTGGATGTTTCCCTATCGCACTCACTGTTCGTAGCCAGAAAACCGGAGCACAGAGCACTGCTCAGGCATACGTGAATGTCGTGAATCTCCCACCGAAACTCTCTTCGCTTTCTGTTGTTGCAGACAAGCTCAATACGGACCCGGTAACGGTAACCGTCACTGCAAACAATGCGGTGGATGAGGACGGTGCTATCGCTTCCTATATCTGGTACTATTATACCGAAGAAGATCCGGAACCGCAAGATTTCCGTATCACCCGATCTCCCAAGACGGTATTCGTTCTCCCTCTTGTGGGGGCGAAGTATTATTTCGCTGTTATCCTCGAAGATTCGAACGGACTGAAAGTGAATAGCGATGAGGTGAGTACAGAGAGATATTCTTTGACTCTCGCTTCCGATAATATCAATACTCCTATCATTACGCTCAAAGCATCCGATACGAGCATATCCGTAGGACAGAAAGTGGATTTTACCGCTACCGCTAAAAATATCCTTTGAGCCGATCTTGGAGGCAAGGCCGAATACAAATGGGACTATAATGGTGACGGGTTTTATGAGGAAACGACCAATACTCCGACAGTAAGCCATATTTATGATACGCCGGGAAATTTCAACTTCAAGGTAAAAGTCACTTATAAGGGGATTTCCAATACGAAATACCAAGCCATTACCGTCAAGAATGAGATCCGTCCGAATCTCGAGTATATCGCCATCGGAAAAAAATTCATATTCCTCAATACGACTAAAGGCCTCTATAGTAAGGTAAAATGGTCGCTTTGAGATGTCACTTCCACCACCCCTAATTCCTTTATCTACGATTTCTGAGACAATCCGGTTTCAGGAGAGGTGACCCTGGAGGTTTCTGATGGGACCGACACGAAGAGCATATCCACCGGTTTAAGAAGGGATATCGTCAATGCCCTGAAGGTGAAAAAGGCTCCGGATCAACTCGTATACTTCTCATATCCTTCGGCTGATAACGATGTGATCCATATCCAAGATAGCACGGAAAAACTCTACATATATCTTGGCGAATCCAAAGGAACCATCGCAAAATACGGAATAGATACGGATACGTCGGTGGATTCTAACCTGAATGGGAATCCTGCCGATGATATCGATAATAAAGGAACGGATTCCTCCGTGAACGGAAGCGTCTTTTCTTTGTCAAGCTCCGACGTGACCGCCACAGAAAGGACCATGAGACTCAGTCTGTATGATTCGAATAATACGGTCATTGCGACAAAGGATATCAAAGTAGTATATGATTTTGTTGCTCCGGTGAGTGCGGAAAGCCTTTCTGGATCCACATCCGAATCGTTGCCGAAGGATATTTCCGAGACAGATAAAGCGAATCTCGAAAAGCTCAAGGATCTCATACGAGGATGAAAGGAACAGGATCGTTTGAAGATGATGCAGTATCTTTCCCAGCTTCAGGAAAACTGGTTCGACACCCGTGAGAAAACAAAGACCATCATCGATTTCGAGAATTACATAGATACTAGTTCAGCTCTCGACCAGAAAGCGAAAGATTCATTCTATTCTCTTCTTGAAGGATTTTTGCTCGCTGATACGCAGGTAAAAGACGATGTCGCCTTGGCGACAAAGGTGCTGAAATCGCTCATACCGAAAACGAATCCTAGCTATACGGAAATCATGAAGGATATAGATGATATCATTTCCCATCCTACTAATACGACACTCAATAAGGAGCTCGGGACATTTATCCTTAATGCCATAAAGGATGATACGACCATCGAGGTGAAGGATAAGAATATCATCAAATCGCAACTTCAGACCATTATCTATGGTGGGCAGAACAATATCCCGGCAAATGCCCCTGCAGTAGAATCGACCACAAGTTCATGAGGGATATTGGATTTCATCCTCGGATTCGGGAAGATTTTCGGCTTCATTCTCCTCGGTATCATCGGGGTGATCGTCTCCGCTTTCGTATATTTCAAAGTGTTCAATAGGGATGGGAATCTCGGATTCCAGGATTTCATCATAGATAGGATGGCTGGCAAGAAGCCAGTTCAGAAACCTTCTTTTGTCCAACCGGTTCCCGCTGAACCGATAGTTCCTCTCCGAAGGGAAGAGAAACCACAAATGGATATCCTTGCAAATATCGCTTCTAGTAGCCAAGTGTCCGATACTCCGAAGGAAGAGATCACGGAACCCTCTCCGGAAGCCCCATCGGAGACTCCTGTAACTCAAGAGTCCAATATTCCGGATTGGCTGAAGGAATCTACAAGCCTTAGCTCCCGATCCGAAACAGAAAATATCGTCGTTCCTCTTGAAACCGCTCCGTCTGAGGAAATCGAGGCGGTACCTCCGAGCGAAACCGGGACACCGGCGGATACGGCTTCGAAATCCGAGGATAGTGTTCCTGGTTTGCCTGATTGGCTCAAAGGAACAGGAATGGATACGACGACTCAAGAGGAGGTTTCTCTGGAAAATCCTCCGGAAGAGACGAAAGAAGAACCGAAAACACCCGATGAAGATATGTCCGGCTTGCCTGCTTGGATGCAGGGAGTGGATCAGAAATCCTTGAAAGAAGAAGTGGAAGAGGAGATACAGAGTACATCGACTGCGGAAGAAAAAAAGGATGCAGCATCATATGAAGATATACCGGATTGGCTTAAGAACACCACTACCGTAGCTATAGTCTCGGATGATGCATCCCAGAAGGTTCCCGAAGGAATCGTTTCTGTAGAATCTTCTCATGAAGAGAAAACCGAGTCAAAGCAGAAACATGGACCATCTTCCAAAAAACCGCCAAAGACTCCCTCAGTAAAAGAGGAGGGGAATACGGATGTATCCGGAGCAGAGGATACTATTCCACCGTCTCGGCCAAAAAGAAAGAAGCCGGCGCCGGTCGTCTCTGAATGACCAGTGATTTCCACACCGGATGAAGAATTGCCGGATTGGCTTAAATAACACTAACTCTTCCCTATGTCTCTCGATAAAGAAAATATGGATACCACTCCAGAGAAAGACCTCCAAGATTCGTCCGGAGGTCTTCTGGATGAGATTTTATGATCTGGAGAAGGCCAAATCGCTTCCGCCCCAAGCGTTGATCTCTTGTCCGATTCGTTTATTCCGGATATCCATCCGGAAGAGGGGAAAGCATCGGCCCCTATCGTTCAGGATCCAGCGAAGAAACCGCAAAAAAAATCGATGAGCGCCAATAGCTTTCTCCGGATCGTCTGAGCGATTCTCCTTGTCGCTCTCATCTTTTTCGGTGCATTTCTCGCCTATATAGTTTTCAATCCAGGACAGGCCAGTTTCTTCATCTCCTTCGGTATCAATCCGGGAGATATAGCGCACCTGTTGAAACAATTGGTGAGTTCCATATTCGGAGTGGTTACCTTTTTGCTTTCCATAGTATGGATCATCTATCTATTCAAGGCTATCCTGACCAAGAAAGAATACAAGAAAAAGAAAACGATATCCATTATATTTTCGGTTTTTTTCGGTATCCTCCTCTTCTCCGAGATTACCCTCTGGGCGTTTCTGGTGACCAAGATCAATGCAACCGATTATGAGAACCCGAACGGAGGAGTGATCGTCTATGATACGGAAAAACTGAGTTCTGACCGCTTTAAGGGCAGTGCCCAGATGGGTAGTTTCAATAATCTGATCGGACCGCTGACTCTTAAATTCGATCTCAAGGCAGATGCGAATTTTGTCGGGAAGATGATCGATATCGAAAGCTATCGGATCGACTTCGATGGAGCGAAATGCCAACCATCCGGTTCTTCCAAGGTCGAGGGGGTGAATCCTCAAAATGACCAAAGCATCATCTGTCTGTTCGATCAGGCAAAAGTGTTTAAACCGACTGGAATATATGAGGGGTTGGATCGAGTGACCCACAAATCCAAATCGGTCTCCATGAATTTCCAGCCCATACAGATCGTTTGAGTGGTGGATACGAAAGGAACGAAAACCTCTGTCACTTATGATGCTTCCCGTCTCTCAAGCCTCGGGAAGATCAATTGGTATACGGAAAAAAGCAACGATACTCCGGTAAGCAGCGATGCTATTTTTTCGATAACGACGAAAAATGAGGAACAGATCCTTTGTCTCAATATATTCTGAGGGACGGCCTGCGATAAGCTTTTTATCATCCCGAAAGAATCGGATTCCAGCATTGCCGCGAAAATCGTACACGAACAAGACAAAGAAAACCCCTTGCTGTATTCGTTCCGCATCGGTGATAAAGTGGTAAAATCCGGTGAAATCACCGGTTATGAATGGAAAATCGATGGCACCACCATTTCAAAAGAGGAGACATGCACCTATACTTTCCAGAAATACTGAGATGTCAAAATGGTATTATATCTGCATGATTCTGCCGGGAACACGACTGAGATAGATGATGATTTCTCCATACTTCCTCCTTTGGAATTTACAAAAGGAATGCATGCGGAATCGCTTCTGAAAGTTACTGATACTTCGGATAGATCCCTTATAGACGATACATACAACCGATCATTGGGAGCGTATTATATCAAAGATGTGACCATTCCTATGGACATACAGTTCGATGCAACGGATGTGAAAGTGGGAAATTACGGATATGAACTCACGAATGTCGAGTGGGATTTCAATGAGGATGGGGTATTTGAGAAAACCGGAATGAAGGCCCAATATGAGCTTATAGAGGAAAAACGCTATACATTCCATGTGCGCTATACTTTCACGGATACAGAAAGGAATATCGTAAAGAATATGGAGGAAAAGATGATATTCGAACCAGCAAAAAAAGATATCGCCCTAACCCTGAAACTGACACAAGATTCCGAATACGCGCCGACCACTGTCCATGTCGATGGTTCTGCAAGTATCCCGAAAACAGGGACGATCACGAAATTCATGTATGATTTCGGTGAAGGGAAGTGACCTATCGAGGGCGATGCCATACAGGATTACCGCTATAATTTCCCTGGGGAATATACCATTACCTTTACCGTAGTACGGGACGATGGGACGAAAGAGCAATCCGTACGGAAGATAGTACTGAAAGATGCTCCGAAACATATTATAATAAATACCAGCGTATCATCCGGAATCGTAGGAAAACCGATAGACTTCGATACGCATGGTACCATAGGGCAGATCGAAACATACCATTGGGATTTCTGAGATGGGAATATTTCCCAGGAACCGACCCCTTCTCATACATATCTTGAAAAAGGGAAGTATATAGTGAAAATCACTGTGACCTATGCTGATAACACCGTAAAATCAACCGATAGGGAGATGGTAGTGGAGGAGTAATCTTGAGAGAAAAAATACGCGACCGGAAATGTTTCCGGTCGCGTATTTTTAGAATTCTTTTTTCCAGTTCGTGAGAACGGTTTCGAGATCGATACTGTGGGGTGATGAACCTGATGAATCTTTCCAGGTGACGATACTATTCACTTCCATATGATCGTTTGATGGATAGTTGATCCGGATTTCTCTGGTAAAAATGGTTTTACAATCAACGGTTTTTGATGAAGTACATCCTACACTGCTTCCGGAATATGTAGTAAGACCATTGGAATCGAGAAAGACAGGGAATTGGGTTATATATGTGCCATAGGTTCCGCTTGGGGTGATGGTCCCGGAAAGTGTCCAGAGCGTCCCGCTTTGGACGAGGATATAGGAACCGACAGGAAACCTATTTCCGGGGTTCCCTATGCAATTGGCATTGTAATCTTTTACGTCCCAGCAATTTCCATAGTCACTAGAGAACTTGACCCAATTCGTATCGCGGATATTTTCCACGGATTCCATTCACTCACGGGCTATATTGATGGCCCTGATACGATTTTCTGAAGTACTGGACAGCTTTTGCCCACCATCAAGAATACCATATGTTCCTATTATTCCGGTAATCAGTATGAGGATGACCACCATGACTTCGATGATGGAATTCCCTCGCTTGTTTTTGAACATAATATACTCGATCCTAAATGATAGAATTACCCTTCCTTACTGCTTCCTGTCGCTGTTGTGCCAGTGTTGGTCGTGTCAGTAGTGGAAGGAGAGACCGTTTCCGCTTTCTTTTCTTTTACGATGGTAAAGAGATTCGTGAAAAGCAGATTATCGTTTTCACCGTAGTATTTGATGGTATAGAGATTGATCCCATCATTCATGGTCCCGTAATCCTTGTTTGCAAAGTAGTACCAAGTAGTACCGAGCTGGGGAAATTTAGAAAGACGGAAGTCATTGATCGTTATATATTTCACCACTCCTTTATTCACCAGCCCGTCTATACGTACGACGTCATCGGTTGTTTTGTATGGATTTTCCGTTGGGGAGATGATCCTGAAATCTTTATCCGAAATAGGGTAGGTGGTGACGGACGGTTTTTTGCTGGTATCCTCCTTTCCTGTCTTTTGTGAGGTATAGACAGTGAAGATGCCTTTGGCGATGATTCCGCCATCGCTATCATAGGCTTTATAGACGATATTGTTGCTGGAATCCATAAGAGGAAAGCCTTTGTAGATGAAACTTTTCTGCTCCTTATCTATAAGCGCTTCCTTATCATTGATCGTCACTTTCGTTATATCCGGATTCAGGAGTTTTCCTTCTATGTTCACCTGGCTGGAATCGACAGTCGATTCATCCTCCGGTGAGGTGATGCTGATCCCTGTTTTCGCATTCTTGGGCACGAGCGATCAAGATACGCTGGTCTGTGTAGCATCGGTTCCTGTTCCATTAAGAGCGGTTATGGAACTGAGTAAGGAATCGCCATCATGTTTTATGAAAAGATCAGTAGTTTTGATATAATCGCTCAAAGGTTCGATTTTGCTCGCAAATTGGAGAGTATTGTTCGAGAGATCATTTTTCATGATCGTAAGCTGCTGTCCCACGCCCACATTGGTGCTTTCGGACTTTTTCGAGTAGTCTTCCACCAAGGCGCTTCCTTTGAGAACATAGATATTGCTCGCTATCGTATTTTGACTCAAAATGATGACGGAATCGGTATTGGGGATCACCGAGAAATTCTTCAGTTTCACATTCATATCACCCGTGCTTGAGTTGATGAGTATATCCGCGTTTTCGAGAGAAATGGTTTGTTTCCCGTCTACGACTCATTCATATTTCAGCTCACCTCACTTATCCACAAAAACTTTCGAGGAGATATTTTCGAAATCCGCTTCAGCTTCTCCTTTGGATACAGCGAGTTTGCTATCGGTCGTATACATCTTCATAGTACTGTCGATGCGCTTTTTGGAATCCCCGGACATATAGATATATATCTCTGATTGATCTTGGCTTGGCATTACTGTCATGAAAGATCATGTATGATTTTCTGTAGGGGTACCGGAGAAAATATAACGGATGGCTATGACGAGAACGATAAGCGCTATGAAAAAGGGGATAATGAAAGAAAAGGAATTTCCCATCAAGGAAGAGGAACTTCATCGGTTTCTGAGTCGGGTCATAAGAAAAATATTTATGGAAATAACAGATACCTTGAATATACGCAAAAACCGATAGGAATCAAGGAGAAATGATAATAAAATGATAATAAAAAACGTTTCTCCTGCTTGGGAGAAACGTTTTTTTATGAAAACCTCTATTCTTTCGAGAGCGTCTTGGGGATAATAGCCTCAACCGCAGCATAGGTTGCGTCTTTCCCTTTCGGGATCCGGATAGAGACGGAATCACCGATTTCCCCTTTGATGAAGGTGACTGCGGCGAGAAGGGTATTGTAGGTTTTTCCATCGGCGATCACCTGGAACCGGTCCTTATTCTTCGTGAGTATCCCTATCTTCGTTTCGTGTTCGATCTCTTCTATGATCTTGTAGGTGATCTTCCCATCGCTGTGGATGATCGCCTTGAGTTTGCTTCCCTGTACGAGTTTGGATTTGGATGCGTAATTCTGCGGTACTGGATACATGGCCCCGTCGGATCCGAGCATAGATTCCCCGGTAAATACCCCTTCGATGATCTTCTCGTCCCCGCTCTGGTAGTTCGAGAGGCCGGAGGCATCGAGGTATTCGAGTTCTTTCTTGAGTTCGGTGTCGTCGCTCATGGTCGCGAGAATCTTTTTCGCGGATATGATGGATTTCTGTGCGCTATCGAGAAAATCCTTGATAGCCATAAGTTTCTTCGGTTCGAGCATATATGTGTATTTATTAAATAGATATTTCTGGCAGTATACTCTATAATGGATTTTTTTCAAAAGAAATGAGTATTGACGGTAGGTGGAAGTGTGTTTTGGGATAAAAAGTAAAACCGCCACGAGTGGCGGTTTTTTGCGAGATCCTGAGATCAAGTCGAACGAATCATTGCATATCGCTCCATCCGTAGAGCTTTGCGATTTTTCTTTTTGTCGTGTTCAACAAAATTGCGGGACCCTTCGACATAACGGAAGTGGATTCTCATACATCTCTCCTTCATTTTTGTTTTCCCTTTCCTGATTTTGGGTGAGGGAGTTCCTTTCGGAACACCAGCCATCATATGGAAATTTTTCTAATGTCAAACGTTTTTTTTGGTAAATTATCAATAAAATATAAAAAGAGTCAATATCTCTTCTTTTGCGAGGGGGCTCTTTTTATGGTAGGATAGAGGAAATCATCATTTTTTCTTATGACTACAAGACGAGCAACATCTACAGAAAACCAACCTTTTGAGGATAAGATCCTGGATAATGAGGGCTTTTTCCAGGCTATGGAAGAAGGGCTTCCTTTGGTCCTTTCTGTTTCAGAGATCCAAAACCAGACCCGCCTGGAGCTGCAGGAGCTTTTCGCTCATATGAAGAAACAGAAATTCATCCGATGAGTCACGGAGTGGACGGCAAACGAACAGAGGAATTTCTTTGAAACGGTGCAGAAAGAGATACTGAATGTCGGAACGCTTGCCTCCCTGCAGATACGGGAAAAGATCCAGACGCTCATAGAGGATGAGATCTGGCGTGAAATCAACGACGATGGGGAGAAATACAGCCTCATGGACGGCGATGGGAATACGATGATCCCATCTATGGGAGAATACCAGAAATTTCTCGATACGAGCTTTCTCCTGTCCCGTGAAACCACCACCATCCCGCTCGATCTCCGCCTTACTATCAATGAGGAGAGCACTATCGAAGACGCACAAAAGAAACTCAGGCGGTATAATGGGAAGTATAATTCTCTCGTTCTCGTGGACAACGAGGACCGTCCCATGGGTATCGTACGGGCCGATATGCTCGGAAAATATGAAACAGGGGGACATAGGACCCTCATCGGGATTCCCCGTATCGATAATGTCGTCGGGTATTACACAACGACCTCCGAAGAAGTGAAGGAAGCCATGCGGAAGCACGGGATCAATATCCTCCCGATTATCGATTCGAATACGAAAATACTCATCGGGATATTGACCAACGCTCTCGTCGAAAAGAAAGATATGCAGCAGTACTATACTACATCGCTTACGAAGCTGAATCTGGAGGTTTGAATGAAGATGTAAGGGTATATTCCCAAAAAAAGAACAGGTCGCCTGTTCTTTTTTTGGGAATATAAAAAATCCGTACATGCGAGGCATTCGTCGAAAGAAAGATGCCTATGTACGGATGATTTTTTGTTGTGTTAAGAGTTTTCCATCCACTCTTAATCGTATCTACTGCACTCCCGTCCTTTTAGCGAGCGAGACGACCTCGTTTCATAGAGAGAAAATCTTTCACTCATATGAGTTTTTATTGTACAAACTTTTTTGGAATTTGTTTTTATTTTTGTGCTTGTGGCAAGATGGATTCACCTCGTTAAGCAGTAGATGAATATATCATAGTATATAAAATTTTAATTGTCAAATTTTTGATATGCTTTTTTACTTTTCTGTTGCGCGGTAGACTCATTGCCATCCCTCGGGTACTCCGTCTTCGATGAGTTTTCCGCATCGGTTCAGGAATGTGAGGGAAGGGCCATCATTGAATTTTTCATGTAAATTTTTGAATATCTCTTTTCATTCCACGATATTCCCCACTACATAGAACTCCAGGGCCTTCTCGAATTCCTTGATGAGGTGGAGTTTTTCTTCCGGAACCTTTCCGATTTCTCCGACGAGTTCGTAGATGAATACCGGTTTCTCTTTCCCTTTTACCTGGATAGAGTCAAGTTTGCGGAATACAAAAAACTCTTTTGCTTCCTCCATAACACTTTCCCCGACACAGATGAGTGTTCCGTAGAGTTTGTTGATCCCCTCGAACCTTGAGGCGGTATTGACGGAATCTCCGAGAGCGGTGTATTCGATCTTCTTCCCGACGCTTCCTATGTTCCCGACAACGGCGACTCATTTATTGATCCCCATGCGCACGCTGATCTCGAATCCATGGTTCTTCCGGAATTCCTCATTGATCTCTTGTATCTTCGTTTGCTGCGCGAGGGCCGCCCGGCATGCGAGGGTGGCCTGTTCTTTCTCATCTCACCCGAAGGCTCACCAGAGGGCCATGACCGCATCTCATTCGTATTTATTGATGAACCCCTTGTCATGCATGATGATATCGGAGACTTCTTTGAGGTAGATGGAGAGGAACCGCACGAGCTCTTCCGGTTCCATATTTTCCGATATGCTCGTGAATCCGGCAATATCGGAGAAAAAGCTCGTGACGGTCATCCGTTTCCCATCAAGCTTCACTTCCTCGAATTTATCGAGGATATTCACGACCAGCTCTTCCGAGAGATACTGAGAAAGGGCTCATTTGAGCGCGCGTTTTCCGGATTCCTCATAGATGTATTTATATCCCGTGACGAAGAGGGTAGTGAGTATGACGATGATGATAAGCTGGATCGGAAGCGTGAAAAGCCTTTGGAAAAAACTGAAGTATCCTATCTCGGCACCGAAGAGTATTATGAATCAGACCAGCAAGAAAAGCAGCTGATATACCCGATTTTTCACATAAAGCGTGAAAAGCACCAGGAGGAATGTGAGGGCGACGAGTATGATGACCTCTTTCCATTGTTCCACTTCCACTATATATTCTTGGTTCAATACGGTATTTATCATATTGGCATGGATGAATATCCCATCCTGTATCCCCTGGGGGGTATTGAATTTATCATAGAGCGCCGTTGCTGTCGAGCCGATAAGGATGATCTTACCCTTTACGAGACCTGGATCATATGTACCATTGTATGCATCGACAAACGATATTTGCTGGAATTTGGATCATTCCGGGAGATAATTTATGTAGATGTCTCCCGCATCGCTGGAAGAATACGGGACGTGCTTATCATGAGCGCTTCATCCGAAAGGATAGACGGATCATTGGATCCGGAGAGAACCCCTCGATTCTTGCGGATTCGCATCGAAATACTTCTGAAGTATCTCGAAGGAAAAGGCCTTGCTTCATTTTTCCTGGGGTATTATGCTATATACGGTATCATTGTACTTGTTTCTATACGGATGGAAATATCCGGTTCAGAGAGCATTGTCTTTGAAGGTGGGGATAGGGAAAAGGTTCTCGGCAAGAGAAAAACCGAGAATCACATTTCAAGCATCCTTAAGCGATCTTTCCAAAGAAGCGTCTTCTTCGGATTTTTCAGAAAAAAGCACATCGATCCCGACGACACTTGCTCCGTCTTTTTTGAGGTTATCTATGACCTGGGCATAGTAGGATCTTTTGAAATTCTGGAACCTTCCGAGTCATCCATCATCGGAAAGCGTTTTGTTATCTATCGCTACGATGGTGATATTTTTATTGGCAGTCCTATTGTTCCCGTATTTCGTAAAAAGGATGTTCTTTATTCAGAGGTTCCCTTGCTCTATGAATTCTTTGCTGAAAGAACCCTTTGTCAGGACGAGGACGATGATGAGGATGAATAAGGAAAGGAATATCGAGACATTCTTTTTGTCTTGGGCTATTTTTTTGAGGTTCATGGTATCGGATACATGTTACTGGGTAAGTTTCTTCAATCCGTCGGTGATGCTATTCCGGACTTCCGTTGCGGTATTGTTTATCTGTTCCAGAGTTGCGGCATTTACCCCTTTTCCTGCTTCATCCAGGAGATTTTTCTCCCCGAGGGTTTGTATGATGGTTTGTTTCGTATTCTCGAGGATCGTATCAAGGCCTCGTATACCTTCTTGTTGAGCAGCATTTTGCAGGGTATCGATCATTTTCCGGTCTGCTCCTTGCTTGATGTAATCTTTCAATTTTTTCTGGAGTCATTCTATATTTCCGGTTCCGGTCTGTAGGGCATTCCAAGAATCATAGAGGGTAGAACGCGTGAAATCATCCAGAAGCATCTGTTTCTTATCTTTCGGTGCTGTTTCCATGATGAGGTCACGGAGCTTCATTTTCGTATCGATGAGCTTTTCGGTATTCCCGAGTCCGTAGAACTCTTGGTAGATATCCATGAGCTTTGTAGAATCCTTTCATTGTTTCATCTCATTTTCGAACTGCGACCATGCTGTCGCATCGCCAGTCAGAAGGGAGTTGAGGGAAGAATCGGTTTTTTTGAGACCGGCTTTTTGTAGGAATATATCCATATAATTAGTCTGTCCGGCATATCCGAGAATCTGTTTTTTGAGAGATTCCATCCTCTCATTCAGATAAATGGCATCAGCGCTGCTGTTCGCCTTGGCCCAAGCTTCGTCGATCGTACTGCGGACAAGCGCTTTGCGCGTATCGGTATCAAACACTCCGCCAGCCACGACAAAGGTACTGCCTGTATGGCTTCATATATCTTCTATGGATACCGCATGGTCGATAGTATGGATATATCTGCGGTCGAGATTCACTTCGAATACGGTTCCTCGGACTGCTGCGAGCGCCGTATCGTTATTGAACCGTTCATGGAAATACGAGTCGCCGAACATGTATTTCATGACATTGGACCAGCTTTTCCCTTGTTCCAGGCTGAAATCGACTTGAATGTTTTCGTTTGCCGTCTTCGCTCGCATTTCACGGATCTTGATGGAGGATTTTTCTCCGAGACGGGTGATGCTTCCATCCGGCCAGAAGATGGTGGCGGTAGAATCAAGCGTTCTGATTTTATCCCCCGTAAAGATAGGTGCTTGATCATTTTCTTCGACAGAGATGGATTGTTTCTCTCGGAAGATCAGGGTTTTCCCTTTCGTCGAGAGCACATACGGATCTATTTTCTCGGATATGATCGTCGGGCTTTTGGAGAAATCGGAAAACAGAAGGAGTCAGATGATGGCAAGGAGCCCGAACATGGTAAGGGTTATCGCATGTTTTTGAAAAAATCGTTTTGGGACTTCTGAAGAATTCTGCATAAAAAAATTATGAAAAAAAATATTTTCGGATATTGTATTCAAAAAAGAGGGAAAATACAATTCTAAATTTTGTTTATGAAAAAACACTATCAGTACATACTTTTTTTCCTTCTGGTACTCATCGTCTATGAAGTATATCTTGTCGTGCTCTATAAATATAAAGACTTCCAGATCAATTCATATCTATCATATATAACGAAGGAGAATGGAAAAGTGGAGGAATCCATAGAAAAGAAAAAGGAACATCTCGCGTATGTGAAAACGAACGCATTTCTCGATGAGGTGGCGAAAACTTCCCAAAACAGGAAAAATCCAGGAGAGGAAGCAGTGGTTCTTGTGACCAATGAAGAAGTGGAGGAATATAAGAAGATCGACACGAACAAACAGATGATCGGAAGTATCAAACAGGAAGCTTCCAAAACCCTCGGCATGACGAATGAGGAGAAATGGGTGTATTATATATTCCATATCGATATGAGAGATGATTAATAAAAATCCCCGTTCAAAACGGGGATTTTTAGGCTAAAACGGGATATCTTCGATATTAATCTCTTCTTCCGCTTTCGGAGCGGCTTTCCGTGTTTTGGCAGGAGTCACTTCTTCCGGTGCTTCTTGGGAGAATGAATCGCTTCCCTCATCTCTTCCTCCGGAGAGCATGATCAGATTGTCTGCCACTACCTCGGTTTTGTAACGTTTCGCTCCGGTCGGATCATCCCAACTACGGGTTTGGAGCCGTCCTTCGAGATATACTTTCTTCCCTTTCGTAAGGTATTGCTCCGCAATACCTGCAAGAGAGCCCCAGATAACGATATTGTGGAATTCGACCTGTTCCTGTTTCATACCTGAAGCGTCCTTCCAGACGCGATTGGTCGCTACTGAGAAATTGGCGACTTTTTGTCCATTTGGTGTTTCTTTTACTTCTGGAGCGGCAGTGAGATTTCCGATAAGTTGTACCTTGTTGAGTGAATTCATAAAAAGAATTGGTAAAAAGATAAAGATACGAGGGGTATGATAGCGGAAAAGAAAATATTCGCAAATGTTTTATAAAAAATCCCCATTGAAAATCATCAGTTCAATGGGGATTATTCATATAGACGATCATTATTGTATTACGGTTGTTGTCCCAGTCCCAGTACTAGCGGTTGAGCCAGTCGAGGAATCGGTGGGAGCGACTCCAGAGAGAACCTCATTGAGGATATTTCCCTCGGAGCTGGTTCCGGTAAGCGCGTCAAGCTTGTCCTGAATGACTGTCCTGATTTCTTCGAGTTGCGCGAGGAGATGGTCCTTTTTCTCTTGAGCGAGGGTACTTGCATTGATTTTCATCACCACTTTATCTACGTTGGCAAGAACCTTGGTAAGGTTTTCTTGTGTAAGTTTCGCTACCACTGCGATAAGTTGCCCACGGAGTTTTTCTGAAAGGGCTTGTTTTTTTGCTTGTACCTGACCCCTGAAAGCCTGTCTTTGTTCCTGGGCTCCTTGTCTGAATTCCTGACGGTTATCTTGGTTTTCTTTTCGGAGTGCTTGGTTTTGTTCCATGGTATTCCCGCTTCCCATCATTTGCCTGTTTTGCATATTTTCCTGCTGCATTTTCATTCTCTCGTCTTTGATTCTTTGATTCATCTGTGCCCGGTCATTTTTGATGCCCTGTTGCATAGCCTGAACCTTTGCCTTACAATCCACACCCTCAAGCTTCTGCAGCTTTACGTAGGTGAGACATTTTTCGTAAAGATTGTTCGTATCACCAATATCTACTGATCATGTCATCGAATCGGACGATGTTGTTACGGTTGCTCCGCTATCACTAGATCCGCTTGACACGGATGCGGTTTCAACCGATCCCGATGACTCGCTTGACGTGGTCGTGTTTCCATCGGGCGACTCCATTTCTGTGGCAGATACAGAGGAGAGGATCCCTGCTCCGGCGATGATAAGCGCACCGGAAGCACCAATAATTTTTTTCATGTATATCATAAGAAAAAAGATAGTAGATAAAAATGGTAAAAATACCATGAGTAGTCTAGAACACTTTTTACAGGAGTCAATATTTAATTTGTGAAGTTTTTATGAAGATGATCTTTTTTAGGATCAAAGGTCTTCGTTATTTTTTCCTGTAATGATCCGGTAGGTGGTGAGATAAGCCATAGATGCCAAACCTTCAAATACCAGGAAGGAGAATATCATGAATATGCTGCTGAATATCCACCAATCAGGATCGATGGATTTCGTGTCGATATAAGAGAGGGATGCGGAGAAAAAGTCTTTGTTGATCGTATCTTTCGTCGGTGGAAACGCTTTTTCTATATCGCCGAAAGTCGCCCTGTCATCATCATTTCCGTTGAAGAACCCTTCGAGGAGCTTATGATCGTCCTGTCCGGATTTCGACTGGATTCCGATAAGCGCATCGTAGGTGCGATTCCCGGAAAATATCTCTTCTCCGGTTTGGAGAATGCTGGCGAGTATTCCGATAACAATAAGGAATGGGAGTATGAGGAAGATGATTTTCCAGACCTTTTTCTTCGTCAAACGGAAACTTTCGTCGATATAGACTTTCGCTTTTGTGACCTCTTCGCTATAAAGGAGGATATAGTAAGAGAAAATAAGGCGGATAGCAAGGTACAGAAACCAAACGAGCAGTGCGATGAAAATCATCAGGGATATACCTCCGATAACCAGAGTGGAAAGACCTAAGCTTGTCTTTGCGAGGATTCCGAAAGGAACGATAAGGATGATCCCTATAAGGATCGGGGCAAGGAGATAGAGGGAAATCCATCCGAGAATCCCTGTATAGGCACGGAAGTGTTTTCCGGAAAAGTAGAGATTTTTCGTGTAAGGAAGTTTCTCTCCCATGAGATAGGATTTATAGACATTCTGCAGAAGGAAATTCCCATAGGTATAGGTACAGATGAAAATCGTCACGATACAGAGAAATACGAGGACTGTTATGGCAATGGTCCCGATATTACCGAGGAGAAACTCTTCCGCACTCGTCGAGAGTCCGAGTTTGCTGTAGCTCGTGAAATATTGGTACACGATAATCCCCACAAATGGGAGAGAAGCTATGAAACCCACGATATTGGCATAGAGGAATATGCAGATTTTGGAGATATTCCAGTGGAGAAAGTTCCGGTAGAGGAGGATGATGTTTCCGGAGATCTGCTTCATATGAGTGATATAGGACTGCATAGTTCAAAAGAAATAGAGGATAAGAATTCGGATTTCCTTTGGAAAGTATATGGGTTTCTCTTATTTTGCAAGCGATTTTCATGCCGATTCAACAAAATAGAAATGCATCACGAAAATCTTTTGCATTCATCGCCAATTCTGCTACAATCCTACCTATTATATATTTACTCACCCTTTTTCCTATGGCAGGAAAACGAATAAAAAAATCTTCTTCAAACCTCCCAGGCTTCACCCTCGTCGAACTCATCGTCGTCATCACCATCCTCGTCATTCTCGGTACTATCGCCTTCATGAGCCTCTCCGGATACTCCGGGAATGCCCGGGATTCTTCCCGGGTATCCGATCTCACCAATCTCTCTAAAGGTCTCGATATCGCCTCTATCAAAACCGGTTCCTACCCGACTCCGGATAACCCCTTCACCATCACCTACTCCGGAGGGGTTATCTGGACCCAAGGAACCATCGGGGACTCCGTCATCAACATCCTCTCTTCCGTAGGAGCCAAGATGAACAAGAAACCCACCGATCCTCTCATTGCTTCCAAAGAATACACCTACTCCAAGCTCGCCTATGGAAATGCCTACCAGATCAAGACTGACTGGGAAGGAGATAGTATAGCATACCGGAACGATATCATCGACCAAGCCCAAGCTGCTTCCGGCAATCCCGCTCTCTCCTATATCAAAGGGAATTACAACGGAGTGGTTGCCAAGACGCAGACGGGAAATAGGGTATATGTTTTCGCGATCCCGAGCCTATTTCTCTTTTCTGGAACAGGAATTGTCACTCTTCCAACTACTACCGCCACCGGATTCCATATTCATGGACAAACAAATTCCGGAGGAATCCTATTCCAACCGAGTATGATATTTTCTTCTGGTTCTCTCCCAAGCAACAATTCCGAGAATATCCTCTTTTCTTCCTGATTGGCCCTTTCTTACTCGGGGACAAGTCTTGTAAGCAATACACGGATCCAATCTTTCATCATCGCTCTTAATGCTAACGATATGAGTTCTCTTGCGAGCCTCGGAGGAAGCGCTGTATCTAATTGGCTTGGGGGAGGTATGACCCAAACATCTTCACTTCCAGTAGCATCATGGACTACTTCCTGAGGGGATTGTACCGCTGTAGATAATGCTCTCGGTACAGATGGGAATAGTTCCATCTGTACCGATAATCGAACGTATGCTCATGTGGGAACAGGAGCAACCCATGATAGAACCTATAGTCTTCTTAAGATTGCAGGGAAGTGGTGGTTCAACGAGAATCTTGCATATCCGCTTCCTGATCCATCGAAGTATCAATGAGACGGATCCTGGTCCGGTTCCGATGTAGGATACTATTCCTGTCCGGGGAATAATTCTTTGACTACAGTGGATTGCACTCTGGTACCCTCTCTCGGATACCTCTATCAATGGTCTGCTGCGACAGGAGTTGCTTCAAATAACAATGATACCATTACTCTCCAATGAATATGTCCAAATGGATGGCATATTCCAAAAAAATCAGATCTTTCCACCGCTTCCAGCGCGTATTGGCCAGACCCTTTGACCGATAATGCTTGGTCTGGAAGTACGAATGGATGGACACGTTCATATGTAGGGCTTCGTCTCAATGAAGCGATTGGTAGATTCACTGCTCGTGCCGATAGCCAATATATCTGGTCTTCTTTCGATGCTCCTTCTGCCAGCTCCTGGGCGGAGCGCTTCTGGACCGGCTACCCTACGCAATCATTCCGCTATTATTACAATAAGGCGCACGGCTTTTCCGTTCGTTGTCTCAAGGATTAGAAAAACGACCCTTTTGTTTTTTACGAGCTATAATAAAAGAATTTCTTTTGACTTTCTTTCGTATTTTCATACTATCTCTCCCATCAAAAGCAATCGAGCAGCCAACACCTGCGATGCTGGAGGAAGAAAAGCGAAAGCTGACTAGACCCTCCCGGGAACTCCCGTCATAGAGCGAAATCAAGTACCAGCCTCGGTGGCACCTTTCGAAACTATCGAACCGAAGCACATGAAATGTTTTATTTCGTGTGTTTTTTTGTTTTCCTAACTTTCATTTTTATGCACCGAACACATACCTGCGGCGAACTTACTGCTGCACATATCGGACAAGAAGTCATGCTCTCCGGATGGGTGGCGAATCGCCGCGATCACGGGGGGATCATATTCATCGATCTTCGGGATCGCTACGGGATCACCCAGATGGTTTTCGATCCGCAAGATAATGAGGCGGCTTGGAAGATAGCCGATACGTTCCGGAGCGAATACGTGGTGAAACTCACTGGGAAAGTACGTCATCGTCCGGAAGGACAAAGCAATCCGAACCTCGTGACCGGGGAGATCGAGGTGGTGACCCTCAAGGCCGAGATTCTCGCGGAATCGAAAACTCCTCCGTTCGAGATTTCCGATCATACGACGGCGAACGAGGAAATCCGCTTCAAGCACCGGTATCTCGACCTTCGTCGAGCAAAAGTGCTTGAAAATGTGAAGTTCCGTGCGGTCATGAACCACTTCACCCGGAACTGGTTTGTAGCTCAGGGATTCACCGAGGTGCAGACTCCTATCTTTACTGCTTCTTCTCCGGAAGGAGCCCGAGATTATCTGGTTCCATCCCGTCTGCATCATGGGAAATTCTATGCGCTTCCGCAGGCTCCGCAACAATATAAACAATTGCTCATGGTTGGAGGAATCGATAAGTATTTCCAGATCGCCCCATGTTTCCGTGATGAGGATCCGCGTGCGGATCGCCATTCGTGTGAATTCTATCAGATCGATTGCGAGATGAGTTTCGTGGAACAGGAGGATGTTTTCCGAGTGGCGGAGTCTTTCATAAAGGACCTCATTCCAGCTGTCTCTCCGGAGAAACATATCCGGGAAAACAAGGTGTACCGATTCACTCATAAACAAGCGAAAGACTTGTACGGAAGCGACAAGCCGGATGTCCGATTCGACCTGCATTTCGAGGACTTCACGGCCGACTTTGCCGATTCCGGATTCTCCGTATTTCAGGGGGCGGTCGCAAGTGGTGGAGTCGTGAAAGCGATGAAACTCGAAAATGTCGCGATGAGCCGTTCCGAGATCGATGCGATTACGGGAGTCGCTCAAAGCCATGGAGCGAAGGGGCTTGCATACATCATCTACGAAGCGGAAGGTCCTCGAAGCCCGATCCTGAAGTTCTTCTCTCCTGCGGAGATGCAAGCGCTTGAAGCAAAGCTTCAACCAAAAGCCGGAGATATGATTTTCTTCGGGGCAGGGGAATATACGCTCGTGACGAAGGTTCTCGGAGCGGTCCGTATCGCGCTCCGCGACAAGTATAGCCTTGCCGACCGCTCGGAACTCGCATTTGCTTGGGTAACGGATTTCCCGATGTTCGAACGGAAGGACGACGGAACGATCGATTTCGAGCACAACCCATTCTCTATGCCTCACGGCGGAGCGGCGGCGTTCGACAATCCGGAACCGACGGAGATTTATGGCATGCAGTACGACCTTGCGTGCAACGGGTACGAGATCCTTTCCGGATCTATCCGGAACCATGATCTGAAAGCACTGGTAAAAGCTTTCGAGATGGTGGGGAAAGGGGAAGAGGAAGTGAAGGAGAAATTCGGAGCGGTATATAATGCCTTCCAGTACGGAGTGCCTCCGCACGGAGGATTCGCTTTCGGATTCGACCGGCTCCTCATGATCCTCAAAGACGAGGACAATATCCGTGAGGTCTATGCCTTCCCGAAATCCGGGAAAGCCGAAGATGTCATGATGAACGCCCCGAGCTCTGTGGATGAAATGCAGCTGAAGGAACTCGGAATAGATTTCTCTCCGGAAGTGAAAGCGGAGATGGAAGGATAATTTTTTAAAAATCAATTACTATGCCAATCCTCTCCTATCTTCTCCTCGCGATACTGCTTTTGGCTTCTTGCAGTCTCCATGATAGCTCTCCGCAGTCCTCGTCGGTTGTATCGACCGGTAGTATCTTAGATACAGGAAGCAAGGCTTTGGAGCAGGGTCAGACCCGCGAGGAGCGATTGAATGAATCCAAACGTCGGATGAACTTCCGTTCCATTATCCGGAAAGGGGATTATTTTTCGCTTAAGAGCGATCAGGAAACAGCACTTCGATACTATCTCAATGCCTATCTCCGTCTCAAGAACGATCATGTTCTGGAACGGAAGATCGCCGGGGTGTATTTTGATCTGAAAGATTTCGGGAATGCATATAAGTACTATGCAAAGGTTCCATTCGTGGATCTGGAAGAGGATGAAAAAAAGAAGATGCTTTCCGCGCTCATGTTCGATGAAAGCACGACAGCGAAAAATACGGAAATCCGGAAGTTCGGGCTTCCGGAAGACAAAATCGCCTATTACTGATATGTGGAAACTTGCTACACCGGGATACATAATTGCGTCACGGCTCTCGATTCCTATTCCGGAAGCTATGAACCGATAGGGAAACTCAAGAATATCATCGATACCTACATGAACGTAAGTTCCGATTTCCAGTATCGGAATATTCTTCTGGCTGGTGCTTTTTTCGAATCCAAAGAGTATCTCGCCGGGGCGAAAGTCGCTACCGAAATCATCGAGAAACGTCCGGATTATAAGATTGCCTATAAAATCGCTGGGTACTGCAATTATGAACTGGGAAAATATAAAGAGGCGAATACGTACCTCGGAAAGTATTATGCATTCGATGTGAAAGATGTTGCAACCGCTTATACGCTTGGATTGACAAACTATTACCTCGAAGATTATACCACATCCAATCTGTATTTCAATACGGCCGTCCTGAACGGATATGCTCCGAAAACGGAATTGGAACGCCGTCTTGTCTATAACTATTATACGCTCGGGGACAAGCAGGGGATGTTCAAGATTTTCAGATATCTTCTCAAAGAGCCGGATGTCGGGGAAGATGATTTCATTATCGCAGTACATGTTGCCACAGAAGAAAATGACCGTTCGAAGGGTTTTCTCTGGGTGAATGAGGGAATAGGGAAATTCAGCGATTCGGATATGCTCTATGCCCTCCGAGGGAACCTCTATCTCTTGAATGGCGATTCCGATCGCGCAGGAGAAGATCTGAGCAAGGCATCTTCCATGAATCCGCGAAATCCCCTCGTAACCCTCGGGTTTGCAAAATGGCATTTTGCAAAAAATAATTTCACTTCCGCTAAAGAATATATACAATCTACCAAAGAACTCGACCCGGATGGGATATTCTGAGAGCAAGCGGACGAACTTCTGAAAAAGATAGGGAATATCGGGGTAATGGGAACCGGAGCTCTGGATATGAGCGGAAGCGTGAAATAAAGGGGTGATGATTATATTCTCGCAATGACACATTAATTTATAATTTTTTCTGCATATGTCTCACGAACAATGAAAAGATCCTATTCAGGAGACTATCAAAAAACCGGCTCCAGTCGAGCAGTATGCGGGGATTTTGAAAGACAAGGAAAAAACGGATCTTGAGAATCAGATCGTGGATACGCTCAAGAATCTCAATAGCCATATGACGAAAAAGGAGATCCTTGCTCTCATCCATCGTATCGAAGTGGGGAAGGGGCTGGAGGGGCTTCGAGGAGAGCTCGAAAAAGAGAAAAAGCTGGAGGGGACGGAAATCTCGGACGAGGCGCTCCAGGATATATTGAGCCTCTTCCGTGAGATCGAACAGGTGGCGGAATCCGGGCTTCAGGAACTGAAACTGGAGCTTAATCGCCTCAATGAATCAAAAGAGTATGTCATCGATCGTGCGGTGTATCTGAGTTCCCGGTTTCCTTGGATCAAGAAACTCGAAGACAGCAAGCTTGGGGAAAACATCCTCATAGATCTTGCAGGAATCGGAATGGGGGTGCTTGACTCGGCACATGCGATAGTGAAATTCCTTCTCATGCTCCTCGGGGACTTGGCGATGCTGCCGAAGCATATCATGGACGAAGTACAAAAAAAATAATCCCGCGGGATTATTTTTTTTGATCTGAATTTTATGATACTGTCTCGGTGATCTTCAGTACTGCGGAGAATATCCCGAAGGCGAACCAGAGGACGAATATCCCGGCTATGAGGATGGCGAGCGGTTCGATGAACCGGACGAGTACGGCGATAGAACTGTCTACTTCTCGGGTATACTGGGTTGCGAGTTTCCGGCATACTTTATTGATGGTGGAAGTACGTTCTCCGGCTCCGATGATCTGGTAGAAATCCTGGGTGAATACCCGGAAATCCGGATCAGCATCCTCGATGCTCTCGGCTATCTTTTTCCCATTCTGCACATTTTTCGAAACCGCTTCTATCTTCTCCTGAAAGATGATATTATTGCTTCCTTCTCCGGTGAGTCCCAAGGTCCGGATGATGGGGATCCCCGCTTCAAGAAGAAGTGAAAGGGTAGAAGCGATCCGTACAATGATATAATTACGGTACACATCCCCTACGACTGGTATATTGAGATAGAGCGCATCGAGCGAACGTCGTCCGATAACGCTTTTCGCATAGGCTTGAAAGGAGAGGATCCCTACAATGATGAGGATGATGATCCCCCAAAAATTCCCTTGGATGAAGCGGCTGGTGGATATGAGTGCCTGTGTCGCGAAGGGGAGTTCCACCCCGGTATTCATGAAGAGCGGTTCCAGTTTCGGTATGATATAGGTCATGATGGTCATGACGGCCCCTACGAGAAAGAGAACGATGATGAATGGATAGGTAAGGGCTCCTTTCACTTTTGATTTGAGCTCTTCCTGATTCCTGAGTTCATTCGCGAGGCTTACAAAAGAGTGTTGCATAGTACCGGATTGCTCTCCGGCCTCTATGATCGCCACTTCTCTTTTATCGAAAATGCTCGGGAGTTTCTTCATAGCGATACTGAAACTATCTCCGGATTCCACGAAAACAAGAAGATTCGTGATCTCTATATCTATTTTCACATTCCTGTTCTTGTCCAGAAACGAATGAAGGGCTGCGATAACCGGTACTCCTCCATCCACCATATTGGCAAGGTGTTCATAGAAGAGAGCCTTCTCTTTTACGCTGATACGATGCCAGAATCGTGCCTCTCGCACTTCTTGGGTAATTGTTGATTCTGTTTTCATGATGCTGGAAAGCTAATGATTAATTATTGGAAATAGTACATACCGAGCTCTAGGCTTACAGAAGCCGGTTCATTTTTGGTTGTATCGAAAGGGAAATTCAGACTCTTGATGATATAGGATTTTTTATTGGTCTTGCTATTTGTGAGGTAATCGAGAAAATTCTCCAGAGTCGTTATATCTTGTGTCTTGAGCGTCAGGGAGATGGTCGCGAGAGAGAGTCCGTTCGGAGCTTTGTCTCCTTTGGATATAGCGATATTCGCAATGCTCACCCCATTGATGGGTGCAAAGAGGCTATCGATGATAGTATCTTCCCGGAATTCGCTTGCGTACCGTCCGATGTTATCCTGGAGCTCCGCGTCGTTTTCGATGCTTTTTGTCATGGTCTGCAGGTTCTCGAGCGTTCATTTTTTCTCGCTTGCCTCTTTCTTCGTCGCCTCAAGCGAATCTTTTTTCTCCATGTAACCATATCCCTGATCCATGGTAAAGAAGAATCCGATAATGATGCTGAGAGAGAGAAGCACGAGCGAAATGATCTGTTTCCTGTTTTTTTCTGTGTCCTGGAGGGTTGCTTGCATAAGAGATGATTGGTAAGAAATATATGGAGATCTACATTCGAAATCTGAGGTTATTTCACATTATCTACATTGAATTCTATAGAGAATGTACGCTTCTGTTCGTATCCGGAGATGGAAAGCACCGGAGAGAGCCGGAAAAGCAGCCCGGTCCCTGTCCGGTAATCCTTTATGAAGGTGGATATCTTTTTGACTCCGTCATCACCGACAAGCACTGTTTCCGGTATGGATACGGCAGAAGTGGAGATCTTCCCGTTTTCATAGGAAAATCCGGAAAATATCATCTTGTACTTTTTGGATATATTAAGGAGTTCCTCTATATATCTCTGGGCCTCGCTTGCTTTGATGGTTCCGAGGATATCGGATTTATTGTTCGCAACCAGCTCTGCTGCGATGACTTTCTTATCGCTCTTTATTTTTTCTATGCTGCTGGTGTATTCGGCAATCTCATTCTTATTCGCCTCGATAGAAGCCGAAAGCCGCATATTTTCAAAAAAAAGGAAAGCGGAGATAGCGCATACGATGGCAAAAAGCGTCGTTGAAAGCACCAGAATGGTATTTTTTGAGGACTTCTTATCTGGTGTTTTCGATTCCTGTTCCATTGTTGTTTTCATAGGATATGTGAAATAAATAAATATAACACGTTGATATTAACACAATATTCCATATAATGCAAATTATGCAAGAAAAAATCGTCTATATCCTCACAAAAGAGAATTTTTTATGACTTCCCATCTCACCGAAGAAAGGAGAGAGGGTGTTTCTCCGAGGGGATCTCGGGGCTGGAAAAACGACTATTTCCAAGTATCTCATCTCTTTGCTTCTCGGTACTGAAACATCCGTAAAGAGCCCGACCTATGTGTACTATAATAGGTATGGGACGAATATCTATCATTTCGATCTCTATCGTCTGCAGTCCTATGATGATTTCGTGAATATCGGAGGCGAGGAAATCCTCGATAATCCCGAGAATATCTGCCTCATCGAGTGGCCGGAGCTCCTGGTTGGAAGGTATAAACCGACGATAGATGTGGAAATATTCAAAACAGAAAAGGAAGACGAGAGGGAAGTAGAAATAGATATTGTTACATAATCCATATCGTCTTTGCTATGAACAAAAGCCGTATCGCTCTCATTATCTCTTTTCTCCTTTTATTCGTGAGTATCGGGGTGTTTTTTCTGGTGGGGAAAAAAATCCAGCATTATGGGGATCTTTCGAAGATCATCGATTATTCGAAAGTGAATTTTGCGGGAGAAAAGGTCTCTTTCGAGGGAAAGTATTATTATAACCTGGAGAAATTCGAGCGGGAACTCTCGGTGACCCGGTTCAATATGTACCAATTCGTGCTCTACCATAAACGGGAACCTTTGTATATCCCCTACATAGAAAAGAAACTGAAAGAGGCAGGGATTCCGGATGATTTCAAGTACCTCGCCATCGCCGAGAGCGGTCTCCGGAACGACTCCCTGAGCAGTGCAGGAGCCGGTGGGATCTGGCAATTCGTTCCCGATACCGCGAAACAATACAAACTCCAAATCACGGATAGTGTCGATGAACGGTATAACTTCGAACTGGAAACCGATGCGGCTATCAAGTATTTCCAGAAACTCTATGACGATTTCCATGATTGGACACTTGTGGCTGCCGCGTATAATCGGGGAGAGAACGGCCTCCGGCGTGCTATTGACGATCAGAAGGTGCAGTCTTACTATGATCTCTATCTGAACGAGGAGACGACCCGATATCTTTTCCGGATCATCGCTATCAAATATCTGATGGAGAACAGATATAAGGTGTTCGATAGGGATGAGCTTGGGGATGTTTTTTCGGAACCGAAAACCCGTTTTGTGAATGTTTCGGAGCTTACGGATATCAAGGCTTGGTGCCAACAGGAAAAATATGATTACGCCACGGTACGACAACTAAACCAATGGATACTCGGGAATAGCCTGCCGAAGGGGGATTGGAAGGTAAAAGTGCTCGATTTGTAATTTTTTTGTTTCTTTGGTATTTATATGTTATACTGCGGAAAATCGCAGTTTTCTTATGTTCGTTCGAGTATGTTCAAAAAAATCTTTTTTTCTCTCCTTGTATTCTCGCCATCTTTAGTACTAGCATCGGAACTCCCTTTTACGGACGTTCCGTCGCAAGCTCCATACTACGCTGACCTGAAACACATGTATGATGCAGGAGTTATTAGCGATACCTCCGATGGACTGTTTCATCCGGATGGACTCCTTCCGCGTGATGAATTCGTAGGAATCGTGGTCGGGGTGAGTTGCCGGAAATGCATCTCCCCGAGTGTGGAGGATGTGATCCGTTATAACCAGAATCCGTTCGTGGATATCCTCAAGAAAAACCGGTACTTCTACTGTATCTCTTATGCGAAAGAAAAGGAGATTGTCCGAGGATATACGCTCGACAGTGCTGGAAAAACGCAGTGTCAGGACAAGCAGAAGTTCTCTGAGGTACCGTTCTGTCCAGCAAACAGCATCACACGGATAGAGGCCGCAGCGGTGCTCTTGCGTCAGGCGGGGCTTTGGAGCGAATCTCTCAATAGCAGTTCCTACGAGAAGAAGATGACTCTCCCGGATACGGATTCCTACTGGTACGGGTACGCGCAGAAAGCGGTAGAATCATGACTCATCGTTCCTGGTGCAGATAAAAAGATCTCTCCGAACGAGTACATCACCCGAAAGGAATTCGTCATGATGGCCTCGAAGATTTTCACCATCAATATGTGTCAGGTGAAAAACAGCAAAACACCATCCGACTTTGCCTCTATCATCAAGATTTTCGACAAGGAGAAGAGAAATTGTTCTCCTTCCGAAAAGATCACTACCTTCCCGAACAGTACGGAAACCACTTATGATTTTGGATGATATGCAACCGGGAGTCTCACACCTCCGTTGCAGTATGATTGGACATTTACCAATATAACCAGTGGAGAACGAAAAACTGCAACCGGAAGCTGTTTGGACGATTTCAACTTGGAATCGACCGGTTCCTGGACCGTGAAGCTCGTCATCACGGATGCGAATGGAAAAATTTCCACCGCCTACCAACAAGTCTCTATCGGAACCAGCGGGCTTTCCGTTCAGATAGGCACTTCCGATGATCCGCTCAAAACATCCTCGACCACTTTATATGGAACCATAGGGGTTCCTATGCCGTTTTTCTCGACCACCGTATGATGAGATGGACATTACAGCTATCACTGGGATTTCTCCGACGGGGGAACCGCCACAGATAAGGATCCATCTCACACGTTTATGAGAGAGGGGATCTATGCAGTGCCTCTTGTGGTGCGTGACACATCGGGAAATGTCGCTTTTGCTCAATTGACGGTCATTCTCTCTCCAAATCCGGACAGAGATGGTGACGGTGTACGGGATTATGATGAAAACGGAAATATACTCGATGTCTGTCCGGACGTCTATGGTCCTGCCTCCAATAAGGGGTGTCCTGTGGTAAGCGAATATAAGGGGGATGAGACGAATATACATAACCTTTGTCTCTCGAATAAGATCAAAAGTTCCGGGATGATCGAAGGAAGCGTGCAGTGTACGAACTGTCCGTGTATGTATTCATCCGATTTTGTCGCCAAAGTGCGCGATTGCGACATCATTTTCCCCTCCATCACTTCACCGGATAGAAAAACATTGTATTCCCGAGGAGCTATCTTCCCGGTGCCATAGTGATTTTTCCATTCTTTTTTGAAAAAACCGGTATCTTCCGTATAATCCCCGGAAAATACTGTTTTTTTGTTATCTTAACCCCATTTTTCCTATGAAAATCCCTCTTTCTTGGATATCCCTCTATACCGACGTTTCTCCGCTTCTCGCTTCAAAATGAGCGAAAGATCTCGGACATCTCTATTCTATCCATACGGCCGAAATCGATGGGATCGAGGAGGTGGGGATAGAGGATAAAGTCGTGGTGGCGAAAGTGGTCTCTACCCGACCGCACCCGGATAGCGATCATCTGAATCTCGTGGAGCTCGATTGCGGTCCGCTCGGGTTTCGCCATATTGTCTGCGGAGCGGAGAATGTCCGGACAGCGAAATATGTCGCGGTTGCGACAGTCGGGGCGAGACTCGGAGCGGAACGGGATTTCGAGATCAAACTCTCGAAGATCCGCGGGGAATCGAGCGAAGGGATGATCTGCAGCGAGGACGAACTCGGACTCCAGGAAGATCGAGCACCCGGTATCATGCAACTGGAAAAACATTTTCCGGAGAGCTTTCTGCAGTCCAAACTCGGAACCCCTTTTTATGACCTCGAGGTAACCGTTCCGGGAAATGGGTCCGACACGTACTCTTTCCCGCTTCGCGATACTATTTTCGAGATCGACAACAAGTTCATCACCAACCGTCCGGATCTTTTCAGTGCTGAGGGGAATGCCCGGGAATTTGGAGCGATATTTTCGCTTCCGTTTACACCGTATATACCCTCATCCCCAGCCCTTCTCCTTTTGAAGGAGAAGGGAGCTATTTGACTGAATGTAAAGATTGAAACTCCGAATGTACTTTCGTACGAACTTATTTCCGTCAAAGATATCCAAGCTGGGATTTCTCCGCTTGGAATCGACCAGATGCTTCGGAAAGCGGGAATCGCTCCGAAGTATGATCTTGTGGATATCACGAACTATATCATGACCGAACTCGGACAGCCGATGCACGCTTTCGATGCGGAAAAGGTAGTGGGGGATATCATCGTCCGTCAGGCTCGAGATGGGGAAACGATGCTCGCGCTCGATTCCAAGGAATATACCCTGACGAGCAAGGATATCGTCATCGCCGATTCCGAGAAAGTGCTCGCCATTGCGGGAGTCATCGGAGGGATGAGCTCCGCCGTGAGCGAGACAACCAAAAATGTCTACTTCGAATCAGCGTGTTTCGATCCGGTTTCGATCCGGCTCACTTCCCAACGGCTTGCAGTCCGCACCGACAGTTCGATGCGTTTCGAGAAATCGCTCGATCCGACACTCGCTGCCCGAGCGATCCCGAGAGTATTCGATCTCTTGAAATTCCTTGGGAAAAATGGAACCTGTACCGGAGTTTTTTCGTACCTCGATGCAGCGAAAGTCCGGGATATCACTATCCATACTGATCTTGCTTTTGTGGAGAAGAAACTCGGACTCCATATTTCAAAAGAACGGACAGAAGATATCCTCGCACGGCTCGGATTCGATGCCTCGTTCGCGGGTGATACTTTCAGTGTCCGCGTGCCGTCCTGGCGCGCAACCAAGGATATTTCCATCAAAGAGGATTTGGTCGAGGAAATCGGGCGGATCAACGGGTACGAACAGGTTCCGAATACTCCGATTACTGGACCTTTCTCGATTGCCGAAAAGAACGGGTCTATCGAGCTTCGAGACCGGATCAATGTGTATTTCTCCGCAGAAGGACTTTTCGAAACGTACAATTATTCTTTCTCGAATCAGAATAAAGACGCCACTATCGGATACGAGGACGATAGCAATGCAGTGCATATCCAGAATGCATTCAATGTCGAATACACGATGATGCGACGTTCCATGGTTCCGAATCTTCTGGAAGCGACTGCGGAAAATTTGAAACAATCCAAGAAATTCGGATTCTTCGAAATCGGGAAAATTTTCGAGAAAACGGATGAAGGTAAGTTTACGGAAAGAAAAGCTCTTGCTGGGGTATTGGTCGGTCAGGATATCACCACTCTTCGAACCCTGCTCGACGGATTCCTCCGAACCATTCTTCCAGGGAAAACCTTTATAGTAGAACAGGGGACTGAAGATATCGCTTCACTTCATCCGAATAAGTCTGGACGATATACAGTTGACGGGGAAGTACTCGTATCTTTCGGATCACTCCACCCGGGAGTCGCCGAATCTTTCGGGCTCGCCAGTACGGAAGCGCTTCTCTTCGAGGTAGACTACCAGAAACTCTCGCATCATTTTGCAACCGCAGATTATACATTCTCAGAAATCGGAAAATTCCCATGAATTACCCGTGAACTCAATTTTGTGTTTGCGGAAACTATTCCTGTAAGCACGGTTATCGCTAAGATTGCTAGCGTGAGCCCGATACTTTCAAACTTCTCGGTAGTGGATACGTTCCGCGATGAGGCGAAAATAGGAGCTCTTAAGAAATCCGTGACATTCTCATTCCTGATTCAAGACCTCACGAAAACCATTACCGACGAAGAAGCGCTCGTTATCCAGGAGCAGATCATCGCGAAGTTAGAGGGAGAAGGGGTGAATTTGAGGAAGTAATTTGTAACACTCAGGATTATGAAAGAGAAACTTGTGGTATATCAGACAGAAAATGGAAGTATCGCACTTCAATGAGATGTGAGTGACGATACTATTTGGGCAACTCAGAAACAAATCTCTGAGCTTTTCGATGTGGATGTTCGAACTATTAATGAACATCTTCAGAATATTTATTCCACTCAAGAATTGGATGAGCTACCAACTATCCGGAAATTCCGGATAGTTCAATTAGAATGAAGTCGTCAGGTGGAAAGAGAAGTCCAGCATTATAATCTCGATGCAATCCTCTCGGTTTGATATCGTGTAAACTCTAAAACGGCAACCAAATTCCGTAAATGGGCAACTACCACACTTCGCGAACATATTACACAAGGCTACACCATCAATCCTGCAAGAATCGAACAAAATTATGAACAATTCCTGAAGGCTGTGGAAGATGTGAAAAAGATGCTTCCAGCTACTTCAGGACTCTCGTCGAACGATGTGCTTGACCTTATTACACTCTTTGCAGGAACCTGGTTCTCGCTCGATGCCTATGACAAAGCAAGTCTGCCACAAGAGTGACTCTCTAGAAAAGAAGTCGAATTCACCGCGGAAGGGCTTGGAAATGCTCTTTCGGATCTCAAAATGGATCTCATAGACAAAAAAGAAGCGACTGAATTATTCGCTCAGGAAAAACAATCGGGGAATCTGTCAGGGATTGTAGGAAATGTCATGCAGTCGGTTTTCGGAGAAGATGCATATCCATCCATCGAAGAAAAAGCAGCTCATCTGCTCTATTTCATCATCAAAAATCACCCGTTCAATGACGGAAACAAACGGAGCGGAGCCTTCGCGTTCGTATGGTTCCTTCGTCGGGCTGGAGTCGATTTCTCCCAAAAAATCACCCCGGAAGCACTCACAGTTCTAGCTTTGCTCATCGCCGAGAGTTCCCCGAAAGACAGGGATCGGATGGTGGGGTTGGTGATTTTGCTTTTGAATGGTAGGGGATATAATGTATAATAAATCTTATTTTATTTAAAAAATCCATGTCCCAATACCTCCGCCTCGAAGAAATCAAACTCACACTCCAAGACGATGAGTTTATCCTCGTCGACAAAATAGCGAAAATCCTCTCCATTCCGAAGGAGGGGGTTTTGTCCTATAAGATCGTGAAGAAATCCATCGATTCGAGAGATAAGGCGAACATTCTCTTCATTTACAGCGTGGATGTGGATTTGAAGGATAAGAATGTAAATATCTTGAAACCGAATCCGGTGAAACATCGGGCGAAGTGGGTGGAGGAATTTGTGTATGAGATCAAACAAGTTCCTGAAAATACTGAGAGAAAGCGACCGGTCGTGGTCGGAACTGGACCTGCGGGACTCTTCGCGGGACTCGCTCTTGCAAAAGCAGGGCTCAGACCGATTATCATCGAGCGCGGAAAAGCGGTCGAGGGGCGACTCAAAGACGTTGGGATTTTCATGAAGTGAGGACCTCTGAATCCGAACTCGAACATCCAGTTCGGGGAAGGGGGAGCCGGGACGTTCTCGGACGGGAAACTCTATACGATGATCAACGATCCGCGCTCGAAATACGTCTTCGAGGAACTCGTGGAAGCGGGAGCTCCTCGGGAGATTCTCTATACCGCGAAAGCGCATGTCGGGACCGATAAACTCCGTGTTCTGGTAAAAAAACTCCGGGAGAAGATCATCTCGCTCGGGGCGGAAGTCCGGTTCGAGACGTGCTTGACTGACCTAATTATTGAAAATAATATCTTAAAAGCAATCGTGGTAAATTGAGGAGAGCGAATAGAAACTGATACGCTCGTCCTCGCGGTCGGACATTCGGCTCGTGATACGTACCAGATACTCTACGATAAAGGGCTCGATATGACCCAGAAGGCTTTCGCTATGGGGGTCCGGATCGAGCACGATGCGAGTATGATCAACCGCTCGCAGTTCGGAGACGCTTGTATGGACCCGAAACTTGGGACTGCGAGCTATAAACTCGTGACGCATTCAGAACAGGAACGGAGCGTGTATTCGTTCTGTATGTGTCCCGGTGGACACGTCGTGGCTGCTTCGTCAGAGGATGGTCGGCTCTGTATTAATGGGATGAGCGAGTACTTGCAGAACAGCGGGATTTCCAATAGCGCGCTCTTGGTCGGAGTGACTCCCGAAGATTTCTGATCGACTCACCCACTCGCGGGAATAGAATTCCAGCGGAAATGGGAAGAGAAGGCTTTCAAACTCGGTGGAGGGAATTACTATGCACCGGCGCAGTTGGTCGGGGATTTTCTCCGGAAAGTCCCATCCAAAGGGCTGGGGAAGCTCGGTTCCACCTATCTTCCGGGGATCACCATGACCTCGCTCGATGAGTGTCTGCCGGATTTCATTACAAAAGCGCTCCGAAAGGCGCTTCCGGAATTGGATAGGAAAATCAAAGGATTCGCCTCGAATGATGCGATACTGACCGCTATCGAAGCACGAAGTTCGGCGGTTCTCAGAATCGTGCGAGACAAAGAAACTCTCGAGTCTAATGTCCGAGGGATCTATCCTGCCGGGGAAGGAGCCGGATACGCCGGAGGGATCACCTCATCGGCGATCGATGGGTTGGTGGTTGCAGAAAAAATCATTGAAAGATATTTGAAATAGTCTTTATTCATACCGGAGCGCATCGATCGGTTTCAGATTTGCCGCTTTGGATGCTGGGAGGATTCCGAAGAATATCCCGATGAAGACGACCGATCCGAAGGAGAGGAGGATGGAGTTGGTACTGATGACCGCTGAGAGGTACTTGTTTACGATGGCGACGACTCCGTAACTGATGGCGATTCCGATGAGTCAGGCGATGATGCTGATGAAGAGTGCTTCGATGAGGAACTGGGTGAGGATATCGCTCTTGAAGGCTCCGAGCGCTTTCCGGATCCCGATTTCCCGGGTTCGTTCGGTGACCGACACGAGCATGATATTCATAACCCCGATCCCCCCGACGATGAGCGAGATGGCGGCCACCCCTCCAAGGAAGAGTGTGAGGGTTCCAGTGACCTGTTGAACGGAGGCGAGTATCTCGGAAAGAGTGCTCAGGGTAAATGGTTCCGTATCGGTGGTGGTACCAGTGTAACGGAGGAGTTCGCGCTCGATGAAGGTCTTCATGAACTCGACTTTTGTCGGATCATCGATAGCGATATCGATGGAACTATAATAATGGGCTCCGGATATCTTGGACATAACGGTCGTGATAGGGGCAAATACACGCCGATCGGTCTGAGAATTGGCCGCAAGAACCCCGATGACCGTATAGATACCGTCCTGGAGTTTCACTTCCTTTCCGACCGGACTTACCGTTCCGAAGGCATCTTGAGCAATCTGGTTCCCGATAACGATAACCTTATTACTATCCAATACATCTTCATCGGAGAAAAAATCCCCGTCGGTTATCACTAGATTTTTGAGTGTCTGATAGAGTGCTCGCACCCCCATGATACTCGCATTGGTGTTATAGGTTCCATAAATAAACTGCTTGTTTGCGGTGACGCTTGGGGATATGTCCTTGACTCCGGGGACATTCTTCACGAAGTCCAGAAATGCATTGTCTATGAGTGTGGTGCTATTGGAACTACTTCCTCCTCCGACCCTTGAACTATTCGACTGCCCGGCACTGAGGGTAATGAGATTCGCTCCCATACTATTGAACCGGTCCACGACCGATTTGGTTGTCCCTTGTCCGAGCGCCATAAGGATGATGATGGCTGAGACCCCGATGATGATACCGAGCATACTTAGGGCTGATCGGAGTTTATTCGAGACAATGGAGACAAGGGCTCCGGTGATGTGTTCGGTGAGAATCATAAGAGAATAGTTATGTGACTATGTTCCCATCTCGCAGGAGTATGTGCCGTTTCGCGAAGGCATCTACTTCGTGCTCATGGGTGATGACGATGACAGTTTTTCCTTCCTTGTTGAGTTCGGTGAGGAGCTCCATGATTTCCACTCCGGTCTTACTATCAAGCGCTCCGGTCGGCTCGTCGGCGAGTATGATCGATGGATTGGTGACGAGGGCTCGGGCGATGGATACGCGTTGCTGCTGTCCTCCGGACATTTCATTCGGGAGATTATTGATCTTATTGGCGAGTCCGACTTTCTGGAGTGCTTCGATTGCTCGCTCGGTCCGTTCCTTTTTTCATACTCCCTGGTAGATGAGTGGCATGACTACCTGATGAAGAGCACTGGTTCTTGGGAGGAGATTATAGCTTTGGAAGATGAACCCGATATTCTGGCGGCGTATGAGTGCTTGATCATCATCCGTTAATCAGGAGACATCACGACCATTGAAGATATAGGTTCCCGTGCTTGGATTATCAAGCATTCAGATGATATTCATGAGAGTCGATTTTCCGCTTCCTGATTGTCCCATGATGGATACAAATTCTCCATCATGTATCTCGATGTCGATTCATTTCACCACCATTAGATCCTCTTTTCAGAGCTGATAGGATTTGGTGATACCATGCATTTGAATAAGGGGAGACATGAGGGGAAATTACAGATTATAAATTATAAATTTCTTTCTTTTAGGAGGAGAGAAGTGGATGAGGTGGTTAATTTCCTCTATTGAAGTTTCCACCCCCGCCACTTCCTCCGGAGTCTCTCGTTCCTCCTCATCCTCCCGGCAGTCGGATAAGGGAACTAGAAGCGGTTCCTGTTCCAGTAGAAATCTTTCGGACGAGAGTATCTCATTCATTGACTCCACTGAGAATCTCGGTACTGGTAGGATTACTGATCCCGAGCTCGACATCGGTTCTGGTATCCGTGGTGCCAACACGCTTGAGAACAGAAGCCGATCCTCCATCACGTCCTTTTTGTATAAAGGAAGTCCCTACAACGAACGCATCCTGTTTGCTTTCGATAATGATATCAACTCTGGCGGTCATTCCACTGAAGATCGGATGATCTCCTTTATCCATGGTGATTTTGATAGTATAGGTGGTTACCCCAGATGTTACTGTCGGAGTGGAATTGATATCGCTCACTTGTCCGGTAAGGGTGAGAGTAGGGAAGGAGTCGAATACGATCTTTACATCTTGCCCGAGTTTCAGTTTCACGACATCGAGCTGATCGACGGAAGCGGTGATTTCTACAAGATTCGGATTTTCGATATAGAGGTACTCCGGGGTAGTACTTGAATTGGTGACGATATTGTCCCCGAGCTTGAAATCGATCTTACGGAGTACTCCGTCGAATGGTGCTGCAAGCTGGTACTTGGTGATGCCTTCTTTGGTTTTTTGAAGAGCCAATTGCTGTGAAGCGATGGAGTTCTTTGCAAGAGCGATATCTTCCTTGGTAGCTCCGGCTTTCAAGAGATCAAGACTCGCTTGATTGTATTTCAGGGAATTCTCCGCATCTTGGATGGAAGCGTCTTGTGCAACGAGTTGGGCATCATAGGTATCATTGGAGTAAGCCATATCGCTCTGAAGTTTGGCAAGATCCCTCTGGGCCTGTTCTATAGCGGTTTCCTGATCAGATATGGATTGTTTTTTACTGCTTATAGCATCATTATTGCTTGCTTGCTGAAGTGTCGGATCCGTGAGGGTATTGATGCTTGCAATGGTATTATTTATAGCACTCAAACTGGATTGGGATGAGGAGGTGATGGAACTGAAAATATTTGCATAACCGTCAATGGAACTCTGTGGGAAACTCGCAGAAACGATACTCGCATTCGCTGCATCGGTTCCGTCTTTTCCGAGGGAGATAAGCATATTTTCTGCCTTAGATAGGGAGATGAGGAAATTTTTTATACTGATACTATCGCTATTTGCCGAAGGGAGTGAATTGAGAAGGGATTTGGTATCCGAAAGAAGCGCAGTGGCTGCTCCCCAATCATTTACCGCCTTTGCTTGAAGCGAAGAATTCTTTGCGGAGAAATAGACCTCATAGCTGTCATTCTTTGTGCGGTTGGCGTCGCTGATTCCCAGAATCCCATCGGCATCATAGAGATTCGCATCTGCATCGATAATCTGTTTACGGGCATCGATAACAGCGGTATCAAGAGTCTTCGTTATATCGGTTCCAACATCGGCAAGGCCTTTGTTTTGGGTTTTTTCGAGGGTTGCAAGTTCGTTTTGCGCGTTCGCAAGCTGTGCTTGTTCGCTCTTTATGCTCGCTTGTTTCGCGACAATCTGATTTTCATAGTCCGTCTGCTTATTTGCTTTATCTCTGACGATATTCACTCTGTCATTTTGGAGAGAGGTGATTTTGCTCTGGGCACTCGTAATAGCATTTTCTGCATTGAGAAGATCTTTATCAGTGGCTCATTTTATGAGTTTCTCAAGATTTATCTGTGCATTATTGATGCTTACTTGTCATTGTTTTATGTCATTCAGCACATCGGTGGTATCGAGTTCCGCTACTACTTGTCATTGCTTTACCTTGTCCCCTTCTTTGAAATAGATTTTCGCCACTTTACCGGCTTGGCTGAACTGCATCTTCTGTTCGTATACCAGAGCCGAGGTTCCGATAACCTGGACGGAGTTCTCGATATTGCCTTTCTTGACTGTGGTGGTTACGGTAGTGAATGCTGTATTGGTGGCGCTTTTCTTGAAAAAATATACATACCCGCTATACACGAGACCAGCAATGATGATTCCGGTAATGATCTTCTTGAAGAGGGGAGAGAGTTTCATGATGAATGGTTGTTTGAAATAAACTTGTTATTATAGAGAATATGAAAAATATGTAAAGTCTATGTAAAGAATATAATGTTTTTAGGAGAGGAGTCAATAAAAACCCCCACAAATTTCTTTGTGGGGGTGTAGCTGTAGTATTATTTTATCGTCCCATCATTCCTCTTCCTCCTCTTTTTCCATCCTGTCCCATCGTTGATCTGAAGGTATCGAGCTTTGCCTGTTCATCGGCAGTAAGGGTCGTTCCGGCCCTTACTTTATCCAGGATGGGCTTCATTTCCGTCATTTGCGTTTCCCGTGCCGCACGCTCCGCCTTTAGGGCAGCACGCTCGGTTTTGATAGTGGCAAGAGTCGCTTTTTCCGCATCGGAAAGAGTCTCTCCATTTATGAGTTTATCGATTACCGCTTCTTCTGTATCCCGAAGAGCCTTTGCTTCCGTCATTTTTGTCTGGAAAAATGCCTTTTTCTGGGCGTCGGTCATAGTTGCGAGTTGGGTTTTCTCTGCGTCGGTGAGTTGGGTCATCGCCCCAAATCATCCTATTCCTCTCATTCCAAAACCACCCTTCCCTTCCATTCTACCCCAGCGTTCCCTATTGAGCCCACCACTTCCTGTCATGTGTATTTTAGCGAATGTTCTACCGAGAATAGTCGATCCGGTAGATGTGCTGGCAGCATAGGTAAGGGTTCCGGCGGTTGCAAGAGTTACAAACACCACTCCGGCGAGTATTTTAGTTTTCATAGATGTGTGATATAAAAAAGTAAAGTTTTTTGAATGCTGAAGCACTGCTCGTGGAGACTCATTACTTGAGTTCATTCTCGCTGCTCGAGAGCGCTTCATCCTATCATTCCGGTAACCTCTTTCATGAGATTGCACGAGCAAATATACGGGTGATATGTAAGAGGAATGTAAAAATACGTTTTTCGGTTTTTAGAACTTCACTTTCACGATGGTTCCCGTTCATTTCTCGCTTTCCACTTCGATAGACCATCGATAGAGAGAAGCGATCCTCTGAACCAAGGAAAGTCCGATCCCGAAGGAATCAGCGGTTCTTGTGCTGTCTTCCTGATAGAACCGATCGAATATCTTTCCGAGATTCTCTTTTGCGATCCCGATCCCGGTATCTTGGATGGTCATGCTTTTCTCTTCGATGGTGACGGTGATTTTTCCTTTTTCACGGTTGTATTTTATCGCATTGCTGAGGAGATTGCCGAGAAATATCTCGGTATATTCTCTATTTGCCTGGATATGAAGCGGTTCTTTTACGGTTATTCGCAGAGATATGCCCTTCTCCTCGAGTTTCCCCCGGTAATTCCTCTGCAGCTTCCTGCAAACCTCTTCGATATCGATAGATTCGGAGCTATCAGGACCTTGTGTGGTCGAGAGACGGATGAGTGCTTGTATGAGCTCGTTCATCCGATCGAGCTCTCCTATGCTTTCTGCGATCCCTTCGTCATAACGTTTGCTCAGCCGCATGAGCTCCAGAGAACTTTTGACTACAGCGATGGGTGTTTTGAGTTCGTGTCCGGCATTATGGATGAATTGTTCCATCTGTTCCATATTTTCCTCCACAGGAGCCAGGGTATCATGGACAAAACGGGAGCTTATAACATAGACTCCGAGAGAAAGAAGGACAGCACCCATGAGATATATGAGGATATCCACCAGCATGCTTTCCACGGTCATCCGGGATTCCGTAAAAAATACAGCGCTTATGCTATTGGTGATAGGCGCGTTCAAAAAGAGGTATTCGGAGCCGTTGAACTCCAGGGACGTCTCTCATTCCTGTACTTTCGATCGTACTTCCTGCAAGAGGGAACCATAGAGTTCATCATCTTTTCGTGGAGAAAAGAGAATCTTTCCATCAAGGTTGCTATAAAGGAAAAAATTTTCCATCTGGATACCGCGTCACTGCCGTCATCATGACGGATTCATCATACCGATTCTCCGTATCCCTGTGGGGATATCGAATCCCCTTCCTTGGAGGATGCTCTGTTCAAGACTCGGGTTATCTCCTACCGCTTTCGTGATTCCTTGTGATTGGAGGGAGAGCCGTCCGAATTCCTGTCTCTGGTAGTCGAAATACTTGTAGGAAAGGAAGCCTATATCGAGGATGACGATAATGAAAAAAATCGACAACGAAAAGAGGATCGAGAGTCGGCGTTTTTGTTTCGTGAGAGAATGGGATGAGGACATAGCGAGTGAGATTAAAAATTTATGATTAAAACTCCTCCTTAATTCACCAGATATCCGAATCCTTTCCGTGTTTCGATGATATCTTTCCCGAGTTTCTTCCGGAGGGTGCTTATGTGGACATCGACGGTTCTTGAGAACATGTAGGCGTCGAATTCTCCCCAGACCTGTTCCAGGAGCATCTGGCGATCGATCGGCGTTCATCGGTTTTGGATGAGGTATTGGAGGAGATCGAATTCTTTCGTGGAAAGATCCACCGTCTCGGAATTTTTCGTAACCAGGCGTTTGGTAGTATCTATCTCCAGATCACCGATGTGGATCGATGTGGTTTTATTGGAGATATTCCTTCTTCCGAGGGAGCGTACCCTCGAAATGAGCTCTTCGAAGTCGAAGGGCTTCCCCAGATAGTCATCGGCTCCGATATCGAGCCCCGCAACGACATCTTTCGGGGTGTTTCTGGAAGTGAGGAAGAGAACGGGGGTGTTGTTTCACTCTTCCCGGAGTTCCCGACAGAGGGTCAGTCCGTCCTTCCCAGGGAGGTTTATATCGAGGATGATGACATCGAAATGTTCTCCGGATGCTCGTTCCTTTCCCATGATCCCATCGAATGCGACTTCGGCATGGAAGGATTTGAGAGTCAGGTATTCCCGGATATTCTTCGCAAGTATCCGATTATCTTCTATGATGAGAATTTTCATATTGCATCAAGGTTAGTTTGTTCGTGGATAGGTTTTTATTTATAATATATATATTATGTAAAAAGCATGTAAAAAGCATGTAAAAAGCATGTAAAAAGCATGTAAAAAGCATATGGAAAACGAGGAGAAAGGCAAGTTCGATAAAATCTTTTGCATTTTCCCTCATTTCCCCTATAATCCAGCGGAACTTTTTCGGGAAATGGTAGGGGGTACCTCAAGACTTCCTTCATTGTTCCGTCATAAGATTCATTTTTATTTATATCTTTCTTCGATTGCTACATCGAAGATATAATCCATAAGCTCTATGAGAAAATATGAACTTATGCTCATCCTCAATCCGGAACTCGGAGATGCGGGTGCTGCAACACTTCTGGGCGAAGTAAAAGCCGAACTTACAGCCGTTGGTGCGAAAATCGACAAAGAAGATATCTGGGGGGCGAAGGATCTTGCTTACAAGATCAATAACTCCAAAACCGGATACTACGTTCTCTATACTCTTACTCTTGAGAAAGGGGATTTCTTCGCCGTACAAAAAGCATTTAATCTCAAAAAGGATATCTGGAGAAATATGTTCGTACGTCTCGAAGACTAATTTACCACTATTCTTTTAGTATACTATGAGAACCGTCAATAAAGTCATCCTCATCGGAAACGTCACCAAGGATCCATATATCAAATCCACAGTCGGAGATAAGAAAATCGCACTCTTCACCATAGCGACCAACCGTTACTATCGGGATGCTGCCGGAGTGAATCAGAGCGAGGCAGAATATACCAACTGTGTTGCCTGGGGACCCCTCGCTGAGCGATCCGAGCAATTCCTCGTAAAAGGGAAGCTCGTCTACATCGAAGGACGTCTCAAGACCCGTGTCATCGACAAAGATGATGGAACGAAGCTCCATAAGACGGAAGTAGTGGTCTCCAATCTGATATTCCTCAATAAACGTGAAGACTTTGCGGAAGATGAAGAAATCATCGATGAAGAGGTAGTCTCCCACTTCGATGATCTTGCCGACGATAAATTCTAGAAATTCATAATACATTTTATTTTCGTACAGATGTGCCATGGTACATCTCTACATTTTACCTTTCATTTTATGTCAAAAACTCCTTGCCCGATCGAGGCTCTTGGTATCAAGCAAATCGATTACAAAGATACGGCGTTCCTTCGTCAGTATATCACGAAATTCAACAAGATCGTTCCACGATACTATTCGAATGTCGCTCTCAAGAATCAACGGAAACTTGCCCAGGCAATCAAGAGAGCTCGATATATGGCACTCCTTCCATACGTTCTGAATCCTCGTGCGACAACAGCGGCGCCAGCGAAGATCCTTGCATCTGCTCCAGTAGAAATCGCAGCAGAGAAAACAGAAGACGGACTTATCTAAAAAATAAAAAAGAGTGATTTTTCACTCTTTTTTTTGACTTTTTGGCCCCGCATCCATATAATGCCCCGCGTTACTTCTATTTATTAATTTTTCAGTACTATGCAGATACTCAAAAAAGTCGGTTTTATCACGCTTGCATCTCTTGCATCTCTTGAACAGTCCTTTGCGGCGATCAATTTCGGTGGTTCCAATGTTGCAACAGGGATCCAAGGAGACTCGGGAACAGCCGATACGGTTATTCAAAGGCTTGTAGGTAATGTTATGTTCTTCCTTGGTATTATCGCGGTTATGTATGGTCTTTATGGAGGATTCCTCATCCTTACTGCCGGAGGGGAAGATGATAAAGTGAAGAAAGGGAAGACGATCCTTATCCAGGTCGGTATCGGTCTCGTAGTCATCTTCCTTGCAAACTCCATCGTTCAATGGGTTCTTGGAAAGATCCTTGTATAATATTCGATACCATTCTCACATCTCTCGAATCCTCCAGCCGAATGCTGGGGGATTTTTTGGTCCACAAAAAGTGGACAAAAGAGGGATTTTCGATATTATGAAAAGGAATAACTAACCCTCTTAATACCGACTATGTACAACCCAAAAATCACCGAACCGAAGTGGCAGAAATTCTGGGAAGAAAATAGCATATTCCGAACCCTTTCGCCTGCGGAAGCGGGGAATAAACCGAAAAAGTATGTTCTCTCTATGTTCCCGTACCCATCGGGAGAAGGACTCCATGTGGGGCACGCGAAGGTCTATTCTGCGACTGATGCGTATGCACGGTATTGCAAGACTCGAGGATATAATGTGCTCCATCCGATGGGGTGGGATGCTTTCGGGCTCCCTGCTGAGAATTATGCTATCAAGACCGGAACCCATCCAGCGGTCACGACCGCGAAAAATGTCGCGAACTACACCCGACAGATGAAATCTATCGGACTCTCATATGATTGGAGTCGTGAGGTGAATACGACCGATGTGGATTATATCAAGCAAACGCAGTGGATTTTCCTTCAGCTTTTCGAACGAGGGCTCGCGTATGAACAGGACTTGCCGATCAACTATTGCCCGAGCTGCAAGACCGGACTCGCCAACGAGGAAGTGGTCGGGGACAATAAATGCGACCGTTGCGGGGCGACCGTCGAACGACGCAAGATCCGTCAATGGGTTCTGAAGATCACCGAATACGCAGAGCGACTTCTCGCTGATATCGATACGCTCGACTGGCCGGAGAGTATCAAAGAGATGCAACGAAACTGGATAGGGAAGAGTGAAGGAGTGGAATTTAGTATGAAAAAAGTTAGCCCTCACCCCAACCCTCTCCCAGAGGGCGAGGGAGAAATAAGTCTCGCCGTGTATACCACCCGGATAGACACCGTCTATGGGATGACCTATGTCGTCCTCGCCGCTGATCATAAGGATGTAACTTATTGGATTACTCCGGAACAGAAAGTAAAATGTGAGAAATATATCGCTGATTCTAAAGCGAAATCCGACCTCGAGCGAACCAACGAAGGGAAGGAGAAAACCGGAGTCTTCACCGGATCATACGTCATCAATCCTTTTAACGGTGAGGAAATCCCGGTTTGGATCGGGGACTACGTGCTCGGATCTTACGGAACTGGAGCAGTTATGGCAGTACCAGCGCACGATGAACGGGATTTCGAGTTCGCGAAGAAGATGGGGTTATGAGTAATGGAATCGGTTTCTGGAGGGGATGTTCTTCCGTTTACGGATGACGGAGTTCTTGTCAATTCTGCAGAATTCACCGGTCTTTCTTCCTCTGAAGCCCGACAGAAGCTTGCCCTGAAGGCTGAATCCGAAGGCTTTGGAAAAAAGAAAATCAACTACAAGCTCCGAGACTGGCTTTTTAGCCGGCAGCGATACTGGGGGGAACCGATCCCGCTCATCCATATAGAAATCGAGAATCTCAAGAAACTTCCGCATATTGCTGATATCTCCGAAGCGAGCGATCCGAGTCTTGCCTACATTCTCAAGCGAGCACCCATCTCGGGAGAAGTATGTACAGGGGCGACCTGTGGGGATAAAGTCCGTGAGCTTGTCATCGGTGGAAAAGCGGTTTCCAAAATCTATGACGGACTCTATGGAAAGATCATCTGCGATTATGCTCTTCCGTTGGAGCTTCCGGAAGTGGCGAACTATGAGCCGGCAGGCGATGGGAATAGTCCGCTCGCGCTCGTTCCCGGTTTCGTGAACGTGACTCTGGCGAGCAATTTGACCGGAAAACGCGAGACGAACACGATGCCGCAGTGGGCAGGATCGTGCTGGTACTACCTCCGATTCATGGACCCGAAGTATCCGGATGCTCCGGCACGCAAGGAGATGATCGATTACTGGGGACAAGTCGACAAATATGTCGGTGGTGCGGAACATGCGGTGCTTCATTTGCTCTATGCCCGATTCTGGCACAAAGTCCTCTTCGATATCGGGGTCGTGTCTTTCAAGGAACCGTTCCAGGATCTCATCGGGGTCGGGCTTATTCTTGGTCCGGATGGGGCGAAGATGAGTAAATCCAAGGGAAACGTCATCAATCCGGACGATGTGGTGAAAGAATACGGTGCTGATACGCTCCGCATGTACGAGCTCTTCCTCTCGGATTTCCGAGACACAGCTCCTTGGAATCCGAATGCGATTATCGGAGTGCGACGTTTCCTCGATAAATCCTGTTCTCTCTTTGAAACTCCTGTTTTTGCGAAAGATGATATGAAAGCGATGAAACTTCTCCACAAGACTATCAAAAAGGTTGGGGAAGATATCGAGGCATTCAAATTCAATACGGCGATTTCCGCGCTCATGATCCTCCTGAACGAAGGGCTTCCGAAGGACCCGGAACAACAGATTGAATGGAAAGAGATATTCGCGATTCTCTTGCATCCGTTCGCTCCGCATCTCTCGGAGGAGCTTTGGAGCATGCTTGGGAAAACGGCTTCCATATTCAAGGCGAGTTGGCCGGAATACCACGAGTTCATGTTGGTCGATGACGAGGTGACGATCGCTATCCAGGTCAATGGAAAACTCCGAGGGACACATGTATTCCTGAACGGAGTCTCCCAGGAAGAAGTCGCAGCACGGGTCATGGAGGATCCGGAAATCGCCAAATGGACCGAGGGGCTCACGATCGTCCGGGAGATATTCGTTCCGAATAAACTCTACGGTATCGTGGCGAAGTAACGAAAAAAGAAAACGGACTTGAAATAGTCATATAAAAGATTATCATATCTTCTTCACGGCAACATCTAACTTTCTCTCCTATGATACTCTCCGACAGCGCCATCCGTATCCGTCTCGAATCAGGAAGCATTGGTCTTCAGACCCGACCGGATTACGATATATTTAAGCAGATCGGCCCCGCGAGCGTGGATTTCCGACTTGGGAATTATTTCAAGATCTATAAACGGGATAGAGTTCAGATTATTGTTCCTGGAGAACCCATTCCATCTGAAGCGATTGAAATTATAGAAATTCCAGATGGGGGACAATTTGTTCTTCATCCGGGACAGTTTGTTCTCGGGGTGACTATTGAAAAAATCAAGGTGCCCTATGATCTGGTAGCTCGTTGCGAGGGACGGAGCTCTCTCGGACGGCTTGGTATCATCATCCACTCGACGGCAGGTTTCATCGATCCGGGATTCGAGGGGACTATCACACTCGAGATCACCAATATCAACGAAGTGCCCATCGCGCTCAAGCCCGGCATGCGGATCGGCCAGTTTGCCTTCGAAACCATTCATGGAACGGTGGAGAATACCTATGACAAACGGGTAGGAAGCAAATACATGAATCAGATACTGCCGGAAGAAAGCCGAATCATAAGGGACCTCTATTAATCTTTAATTTCCATTCCTATGAGCACCCCATTTCCAGAAGATGAGGAAGAGGATGAACTCCTCCTTGATACTATTCTCGATTGAGATGAAGATGATATCGGATCGAATGAACTCGAGATAACGCTCGATGACGTCGAGAATCTCGAGGAAGAGGAAAATACCGGACACAAGGTCCAGACCTATGATCCGGCAGATGATGGAACCGATAACTATTTCGACGAACGGTATTTCGATGAATAAATCATTATTTAAAATTCTATTTTTATGTCAAAAAAAGATCCTTATAGTGTTCTCGGGGTCTCGAAATCCGCTACCCAGGATGAAGTAAAAAAAGCCTATCGCAAGCTCGCGATGCAGTACCATCCCGACAAAAACAAGGGGGACAAGAAAGCTGAGGAGAAATTCAAAGAACTCGGTGCTGCTTATGAGGTGCTCGGGGATGCGAAGAAACGCAAGGAGTACGATACGTTCGGTTCTGCCGGAGCATGATTCGGCGGCTCTTCCGGTGGAGGACAGGGTTTCGGCGGCTACGAGGATATCTTCTCGCAATTTTCTGGAGGAGGAAGGGGGAGTTCTCAGGGTTTCGAATTCGATCTCGGTGATCTGTTCGGTGGCATGGGGCAGCGGCAAAAGGGGAGGACTTCGAGTCGTGAGGATTTTTCCCATAAGAGAGAATCGGAGCCGGAAAAACCTTCGCTCGATGTTATAAAGACGGTGGAAGTGCCCGTCTTTGACCTGATCCTCGGGACCAAGCTCGATGTGGAAACGGTCTACAGTAAACATCTTACTCTCACGGTTCCAACTGGGACAAAATCAGGAACCAAGTTCCGGATCAAGTGAAAAGGTCGGCAGAGTGGAGGAGAGATCGGGGATATGTATGTTATTGTCGAAGCCCGGATGCCGAAAGATATCCCGGAAAATATCCGGAAACTTCTGGAGAGTATCAAAGACCAGATATAGAAAAAGTCCTACACGGAGCAGGACTTTTATAGTATATCATCAATTTTAGGCATTCCTGAGATCCGGAAACCATAGATATATGACAATCAGTGCATATCTTCTTTTTTATATGAGTTTGTATTGCATCCCTTTTGAATTACGTATTTGTTTGAGTATCTGGTAGTCCCCATAGTATTCTTCTTCAGACACACAATGTCTCATATTGCCAGTGGCAATGCATTTTCCGATAAAGAGTCCAAATGGAATGCTGAGTGCAAACCAACCGATGAGGATGTAGCAAATCATAGGAAGCGTGTACATGACAGATCTCCTTGTAGTAAATTGCTCGGAGAGATATATACTTTTTTAAATCATTTTGTCAAATGAAAATTCTTCTCCTTGATAATATCCGTTCCATCCTCAATGTCGGAGCACTCTTCCGTACGTGCGACGGTGCCGGTTTCGGGAAGATCGTCCTCACGGGATTCACTCCCACTCCTCCGAGGAAAGAGATCAGCAAAACCGCGATCGGAGCGGAGAATTTCGTGGTTTGGGAATATTATAAAAATCCTCTGGAATATATCCGAAGCTTAAAAGAGCAGGGATATAAAATCTTCGTTCTCGAACAAACGCCGGGAAGCATCGATTTCCATGCTATCGCCTCCATGGATCATGAGGATATCTGTCTCATCCTCGGGAACGAGATAGAAGGGGTCCAGAAGGAGCTTATAGACATCGCGGATCATTGCATAGAAATCCCTATGCTCGGACAGAAACAGTCCCTTAATGTCGCAACGGCCGGGGGTATCTGCATGTACCAATTTTTATAGAAGTCTCTATAAAAAGCGAACTTTACATTCAAACTGTACGTTTCCTCGTTCTCCGTACAGTCGTACGGTTCACTCCGGTCCGTAGTTTTCATACAAATTTCATCTTTTTTTAGGAGATATAGAATCTCCTAAATAATCTTTATTTTGCAATCGTAAATTTGCAAGAAACAGATTTATATGCTACACTATGAAGCATATATCATTGCAGCTTTTTTATGGAAAATACCACACAGGCATCCAAGGTGAATTTCGTTTCTGCAGAGAGCAGTTTCGATGAAACGAGGAGAAAGAATTTCTTCACGTACGGATTCATATCTTCTTTCGTATGGATGTGTTTCCATTTCACGCTTGTCTTCTTTTTCTGACTCCGATTGGAATCTGCACTCCTTGTCGGGATATTTCTCGGAATAGGGAATTTTATCGCTTTTCTCGCAGATAGTCCTGTCGGAGTCCTTCAGAAATACATCCTGCCGAAAAGGCTCTTCATCGTTTCCGCGACTCTTATGTTGGTGGTTTCCCTTATCTTTCTCTATTTCATCTTTTCTTCCAATTCCCGGGGTTCAAGCTCGGATTCTCTTATATCCGTATTTTTGAACTCGGGTCTCAATATCCTTCTCCTTCTTGTATCGGTAGGCCTGTATGGGATCATCAAGGAGCTCTCTGACGTGACATCGCTCTCGTACATCATGAACAATGCGGATCCTTCCGAGTATGCCGATCTCCTCTCCCGGAACAATATCTTTTCCTGACTTGGAGCACTGACCGGGCTTATCCTTTCCGGGGTCATCCTTTCATTCAATCTTTTTGCCGCCGTCGCCATCCTTGTTTTCTTCATAGTGATTTTTATCGTATTCATCGTCATATATTTCGATAATTCGAAAGCAGCTATAAATTTCAGTATCAACGATATCAGGAAACTGAAGATCATCTCTCCGAAGGAAACTATCGAATCCGTGAAGCAGTACGCTATTTCGCAAGTGCAGAAAACTGATTTTAAAGAGGTTGCCAAGGGTATGAAATTCATCTTTCTGAAGCCCATGCAATTCCATTCGGAAATCGATTGGAAAGAGATTGTCATTACCACAAAAGAGGATATCAAATCCTTTTATGAAGTCTTGGGTATGGCACCGCTCGATATGAAGCTTGTAATCATGTCTTTGATAGTGGTGTTTTTCGGGTTCTGGGATACATTCGTCATCACATTCCTCATCAATTTTCTTGATAAGATCATCTCGAATAATGATAATATCCTTCTCCAAACCAGGCTTTTTACCGGGTATATTTTCGTTGCTCTGCTTGCTATACCGGCTTTCGGTGCACAGATCCCGCTTATCGGGCTTGCGAAAAAGATAGGACCGTTTTTTGTCATATTCACCGGAGTGCTCCTTTCATGAATATCCATGTTTTTCTTCGGTATATTCAGCGGATTCTTCATTATTCTCATTCTCTGAATCGGAAACAGTATCGGATATGCCGCAGCGATGCCGCTCGCACAGGGGGAATTTTCCGATGCGTACAATCAGGTCTATGCCGAGAAGCGGAAACTCACGGAAATCGATTCCAATGCTTCCGCCGCTCCGCTCAAGATGATCCTGAATCTGGCAAATGTCGTGGGACTCCTTTTCGGAGGTACCCTCATCGCCATAGTGGGATTCAACGGAACCTTCTTCGTTCTCGGAGCCATGCTCATGGTGCTCTTTTGAATGAGTATAGCCAATAAGGTGAAGTGGGGATTATAGAAAACCGTTTTGGAGAATCCGTTTCTATCGATAGAATAGTGCTGAAGTTTTAGCATCCTTAGGATTCCTTCCCATGTCTTTTCTCGATATCCGTCACTACAAGTACCTCACATCCTCCATCGATCGCAATCTGGATTTTTCTGCGTTTATGGATTTTGAACACCACTATCAAGTATCCGAAAACAAAGAGCAATATTCTATCGAGCAGGCTTATTTCGCTTGGCAGGAATCCCTCATGGAAAGCGCGGTGGATACACGGATCCGGTCTGTCATCGATATGGAATCGAAACTCCTTCCGGTGCTCGCGGAGATGGAACGGACCGGGGTATATATAGACGAGGGGCAACTTCGTGCTATCGGCGAAGATATCGCACGGGAGTCCAAGAATAAGGAACTCGAGATATATGATCTGGTCGGGGAGCGTTTCAATATCAATTCCGCCAAACAGGTACAGACGATCCTTTTTGAAAAGCTCTCTATCCCTGTTTCCAAGAAGATCAAGACCGGGTATTCGGTGGACAACGAAGCGCTTTCTTTTATCGGGCAAAAGTACGAGATAGCCAATATCATTCTCCAGTACCGCACCCTCGAAAAACTTCGGTCCACCTACATAGATGGGCTTCTGAAGGTCATTAATCCTCATACGAAACGTATCCATACCACCTACAACCAGCTCGGAGCCGCGACCGGGCGACTCTCCTCGGAGGCGCCGAATCTCCAGAATATCCCTTCCGGAGAGGGGTATCCAGCTCGGATCAAGTCCTGCTTCCGACCGAGCTCTTCGGAATATTCTTTTCTGGTTGCTGATTACTCGCAGGTGGAACTCCGGATATTGGCAAGCCTTTCCGGAGATGTTTCCCTTATAGAGACGTTTGAGAGATGAGAGGATATCCACGCCCGTACGGCACGCTTCCTCTTCGGTGAACATACGACCATCACTTCCGAACTCCGTCGGATCGCGAAATCGGTCAATTTCGGAGTCATCTACGGCATCACCGGATTCGGTCTCTCGAAGGTTATCAATACTTCCCCCGCCGAAGCCACAAGGTATATCGATGCTTTTTACGCGATGTATCCAGGAGTCCGTTCCTATTACCAATCCATACTCGATGGAGCGCAGAAGAATGGCTATGTGGAGACTTTTTATGGACGTAGGCGTCATATTCCCGGCGTACGGGACTCTAACAAGATGATTCGTGCTGCTGCGGAACGCGAAGCGATCAATATGCCGATCCAGGGGACTGCCGCAGATATCATCAAACTTGCGATGATAGAGATGTCCGATTTTCTCAAAGCCGGCTCCTACCACTCCCGGATGCTCCTGCAGGTCCACGATGAACTGGTTTTCGAGGTCCACGAGAGCGAGAAAGACATCATGGAAGCAAAGGTCCGTTCGATCATGGAAGGTGTTTTCCCGGGAGCCGTAAAACTCTTGGTGGATATCCATACGGGAACTAACTGGTCAGAAGCGAAGGGATAGGGGATTTTCGGAAAATGGTTTGGAGGGAAGAAGGGAATGGGTATAATCCGACAAAAATAAAGATTAAAAACTCCTGAATGCTGAATTTTTAACCACACAATATGCAACAGAACAACCGAACCGACGAGATACTGCACGGAGTGAGTCTCTCTATGATTATGGATTTCCTCATCCAAGAGTACGGATTCGAAGAACTCAGCAAGATGATCCGAATCAATTGCTTCAAGAGCAATCCGAGCAAGGAATCGAGCCTGAAATTCCTCCGGAAAACGGAATGGGCACGTCTGCAAGTACAAGGCTTGTACGTACGAACGATGCTCGAAAGAAGATAATGAAAAACGGCAGTCCAAGGATTGCCGTTTTTAGTGAGCGAGAAAAGCTCCGCTCAGGAATGCGAGTGCCCATACCGGGAAGAATATCCGGAGAGCGAATCGTCGGTGCCACTTGATTTTTCTCGTCAAACCCAACGTGAGCTGAATAAAGAAGAGAGACAAGGCGGCAAGCGATAGGATGGTATGTACGTCGGAAGCCAGAATCCCCGTCATCCATACTCCTTTCTTTATCTGAAACATCAGCATCGTGCCGTAGGTATCCATCGAGAACCCTACCGCTGCAACGGCTTTGTGGTATTTGTTTTTGTTTCTGGCCATAGCGTAGGCTATTCCATACAGGAACAGCGCCACGGTCATGAGCAATTCTATCTGAATCAGGACAGACATAATAGTCTCCCGTAGAATGAAAGTGCCAGATTTATATGTAAAATATGAAATAAGTCAAATGTAAAGTGAGAGGATTTTTAAATAAAGTATTTTTATTTAATGAAATTTTAATGTTTGGTTGTATTTTTGGATAAAGTATTCAGTTTAGCGAATTTTTTGTCTTTCAAATATAAAAGCTTATACTATACCAAGTATTTTTTAACTTTTCGTATTTATGAAGATTATATCATTATTTAATAACAAGGGTGGTGTTTGAAAGACAACGCTTGCGTTCCATCTCTCTCATATATTAGCTAATATGTGACATAAAACATTAATGATTGATCTCGATCCTCAATGTAATCTGACGATATGTGCGATGAATGAGGAACAGCTACACGAGATATGGAAAGAAGAGGATGAATTTATAGAAGACTTCGGTTCTGCAAGAAAAAAGATTTGAGAGCAAGAATTTTCTAAAATTATAAACAAACCGAGAACTATCCATTTTCAATTAAAACCGACCGAGGATGGTCTTGATTGACTTAAGGAATTACCACCTCCAGTTGTTATTAATAAGAACTTAAACTTGATACCATGAAGATTAACAATTCATAAATTTGAAAATAAAATCTCTGAAAGATGGAGTGCTACTTATCAATGAGATCCTCTGGCCATACGAACCATTACGGATATTCGTTCTATTGCTGAAAAATATGCCGAAATATATTGATATGAATTTATAGTAATAGATACATCACCAAGTCTTGGAATTCTCAACAAAGTGATTATTTCCACTGTAGATGGATTTTTGATTCCTGCATCCCCAGATATGTTTTCTTTATATGGAATTAGAAATATCGGAGGGGCATTGACTCAATGGAAGAAAGAATTCATGACTATGTATACTCTCATTTCTAAGGAGAAACGAAGTAAATTTCCTTCAAGTTTTGTAAGATTTCTATGATACACGATTTACAATGCAAAAAAATATACATGAAAATCTAATAATGCTTGGGATCTTGCTCAAGCTCACTTTAATTATGCTCAAGAGATACCATCTACCATTAATCAATACATTACAGAAGAAATAAGAGGACATTTATCATTAGACCAAGTTAAAGATCCAATAGGCTGAACAGCAGTTATGCACTCGCACAATACTATGTCAGGTAGTGCTCAAAAATATAATCAACCCATCTGGGGAATTCCAGGTGCTAATCTCGATGCCGAAGATAGGAGTACAATTAGCTGAAATCAGGCAAGATACACTGAAACTAAAGATAAGTATCTACATTTCGCCGAGGATTTTCTTGAAAGAGTTAAAACATTAAATTAGATTATGGCTATAAAATTAAACCTTATTGGGACTCTATACCGTAATAAGGTGTATGAGTATAAAACATTTATGAGAAGTGTGGTTTCTTTCTTTGAAGAAAATCCGCTTTTTCGTTGAGACTGATTTCCCCATATTCACTCTATTAAGTCAAGAATTAAGGATCCGTCTCATTTAGAGGAAAAGATCAAAAGAAAATTAAAAAATGGGAAAAACATCACTGCTGATAATCTTTTCTCGGAAGTGACAGATATTGCGGGTGTTAGAGTATTCTATTTACATCAAGGACAATTTAGTGTCATTCATAAGGAAATTATGTCTAGAATTGGCAATGATTGGAAGTTGTTTGAAGAACCAAAAGCATATACATGGGATCCTGAAAGTGAAGATTTTTATAAGGCATTACATATAAAAACGGAAGTTAATCCTAGATATTATACAAGTATACATTATGTGGTAATGCCGAATAATGAAACTGCCAATATTTGTTGTGAGATTCAGGTAAGAACATTATTTGAAGAAATTTGGTGAGAAATAGATCATGCTATAAATTATCCCAATCCAACAAATGACATCTGATGTAAGGAGCAATTACGGGTATTATCAAAATTAGTAGGAACTTGAACCAGATTGGCCGACTCCATATTTAGAACACACGATGAATATTTAAGGATAAGAAAAGCAAATAAAAAACGAAAAGATATTAGGATAAAATGATAATCAAATAATATCTAACAAAGAAAAACCTCTTCATATGAAGAGGTTTTTCTTGCTTTCCCCGAAGCATTTCATACAATACAGATATTAAAATTTATTATAAAAAATAGTGTCCACTCCATTTCTCTTCACATACTCCACCCTCAATCCACGCCAGAAGCAGGCGGTGGATACTTTGTATGGTCCGGTGCTCGTCATCGCGGGGCCCGGGAGTGGGAAGACGCAGATCCTGTCGGCGCGCATTGCGAACATATTGCTCCAGACCGACGTGAATCCGTCGAACATCCTCTGTCTCACGTTCACGGACAATGCCGCGAAGAATATGCGGGAGCGGCTCTCGCGGGTTATCGGTGCCGATGCTTATAAGGTCGCAATTCATACCTTTCATAGTTTCGGGAACGAGATTCTGAATCGTTATCGGTCACGGATTTCCGATTACGCCGAGGCGACTCCGATCGACGATATAGAGGCTTCGCGACTATTTGATGAGATTCTGACTGCGCTTCCTTGGAACGATCCGTACAAGCCGGGGCAGAATGCCAATGAGAAAATCCGTGAGCTTCGCAATGCGATCAAGCTCGTGAAGGACGCGGGTATCACACCGGTGGAATATACAGAGATTATCGAAACCAACCGAAAAACTATGGCGGTTCTGGAGCCGCTCATCCGGGCTCATATGGACGAACTTCTCTCCCTTGGACAGAAAAAAGAGGACAAGATCCGCAAACTCGAACTATTTCGGGTTTTTCATGACGCGGTTATAACGGCTTTTTCCGGATTCCCGGAACGAATGCACGAGCAGGATACTTTTGCGAAAACGCTCATAGATTCGCTCGAAGCCATCTGGGAACTCCAGGAATCCGAAACCGATGCGAAGATCGTGACCAAATGGCGCGATGAATGGTTGGAGAAGGATCATGAAGGCAAATGGATATTGAAAGATGCGTCCAGGCTGGATAAATACACGTCGCTCGCACAAATCTACACCCGGTACGAAGAGCGGATGAAAGCCCTCGGATACATCGACTTCTCCGATATGATACTTGGAGCGATTCGGCTCGTCGAACAGTACGGGGATATTCGAGCGAATCTCGCCGAGCAGTACCAGTTCGTGCTCGTAGACGAATACCAAGATACGAACGATGCGCAACTCCGGCTCATTACCGATATTCTCTCGGTAACCGACACTCCGAACGTATTTGCGGTCGGGGATGACGACCAATCTATCTATAAATTTCAGGGAGCCAATACCAAAAATATCAAGACATTCCGCGAGCGTTGGGCAGATACCGAGCTCATCATCCTCGAGACGAATTACCGCTCGAATCGTGAGATTATCGATACTTCCCGTGCTCTTATGAACTCCGCGATACATTCCATCTCTGATATATTTCCATGAGCGGTCAAGTCCTTCGATTCGCACCACGGACAGGGCGGAAGCGTGACGCAGAATATCTTCGAGACCGAAGCGGACGAACTCACTTGGGTGGCGGAAGATATAGAGCGGGCCATCGCGGACGGATCCCCGGCTGAGGAAATCGCCGTAATTACGAAGAAAAACAAGACCCTTGAAAATCTGGCAAAAGTGCTTCTCTCGAAACATATTCCGGTCGCACTCAGCAAGGACGAAAATATCTTCGATTCCGAGGAAGTACGCCTCGTGGACGAAATTCTCGAGTATCTCGTATCGCTTCGCGGAAGCGGACAACCTCGTGATGAGATACTTCTTTCTATCCTCGCACATCCGTGCTGGGGGATTCACCGGCTCACGATCTGGGAAATGTCTCGAACCATTTCCTCTGCTCGTCGAGAAGACCGCAAAAACTGGATTGAAACTCTTCGAACCCACACCGACCCCACTCTTTCCGGACTTGCGAATTTCCTCATAGAACTCTCTATTCTTTCCCACCACGCCCGTCTGGAAGACCTGATGGACTACATCACCGGTGCGAATACGCTCGCGATTCCCGACGAGTACAACGAAGACCCGACCAAGAATACACTCCAGATCGATATGTTCGGAGGCGGGAAGAAAGAATATGTTTCTCCGATTTATGGGTACTATTTCGGGAATTTCAACTCCATTCCACCTCTCCCCGACCCTCTCCTAGGAGGAGAGGGAGTTAAAAAGGATAATACATCCCCCCGTCTCCTTTTAGGAGAAGGGGCCGGGGGAAGAGGTGGAAAGGATGCGGGAAGTCAGCAATCCGCTACTCTTTATGCTCGTCACCTCGCGAATATCAGAAAACTCGTCGAATCGGTCCGTTCCTTCAAGAAAGGAGCAGGATTTCTCTCTATTCTCGATTACGGAGAATTCATCTCCCTTGTGAAGAAGTACGATGTGCAGATCGCGGCGTCGCATCTCGTGGGGCACGAGGGGACTGCGGTGAACCTCATAACGGTCCATAAGGCGAAGGGGCTCGAATACGGGCGGGTCTATGCCATCGGACTCACCGAGAAACAGTACAAACTCGGAAAAGTCTCCGGTTCTCCGCTCCCGAAGAACCTCCCATTGGCACCCGAGAAGGACGACGATGAAGATATCCGCCGTCTCGTCTACACGGTATTCACCCGTGCCAAGAAAGACCTTGTTCTTTCCTATGCTCAAATGAACCTGAACGAGAAGTCCGATACTCCGCTCGGATGTCTGACCGACCTGGATCCTGCTTGGAGCAGCGGTTCTGTTGCTCCCGAGTCGCTCGTGGATTTCTTGGAAAAAGAACGGAAGGACCTCTTCTCGCTTCCGTACCACGGAGAAGAAAAGAATTTTCTTGCTGACCGCATCGCCAAGCAGTTCACTATGTCTGTTACCGCACTCCAGAACTTCCTAAATGTCGCGGACGGTGGTCCCGAACACTTCGTGGCGAATAATATCCTCCGGTTTCCGCAGGCTAAGAGCGAATCCGCGTGCTATGGGTCCGCCATGCACAAAGCTCTGGAAGTATTTTTCACCGACTACAAGAAAACCGGACTCTACTCGAAATCCACACTCTTGGATGCCTTCGAAACCGCTTTCAAACAGGAACGCTTCGTTCCGGATACCGAGCGGGATTTCCTCGCGCGCGGGACAGAGAACCTGAACGCGCTCTACTCCGAGATCACCGGAAAAGCCTACGGGGACTTGCATCTGGAGTACGATTTCCGTACCGCATTCGGTGGAGTATTTTTACCTCCCCTCTCCTCCGAAAGGAGAGGGGTCGGGGGTGAGGCGGGTATCCAACTTACCGGGAAGATCGACCGCATCGAAGTCATCGATAACCAGAAACTCATCATCACCGACTACAAGACGGGTGGAGGATTCGACTCATTCTTGGATACCGGTTCCGCGTATGAAAAGATCAAGAAGTGGAAGTACAAACTCCAATTCTGCTTCTATGCCGTGCTCTTCGAACTCTCCCCACAGTGGGCGAGATTCCAAAGTAAAGAATTCACGCTCATGTTCATCGAGCAGGACCGGAAGACCGGTCGATTCGTGAGTGTGACCGACTACGTCCAGCAGGGCGAGATCGAGCGAACCAAAGCGCTCATCCGAGCAGTCATGTCCAAGATAGAGTCGCTCGATTTTCCGGACGTTTCCGGTTATAGTCCCGACATCGCCGGGATCCGCCAGTTCGAGGAGGATTTGATCGGGGGGAAGATGTAGGGGTAAAATGAAAAGAGCGAGGGGTTTTCTCGCTCTTTCGATGTCTTTTGTCAAGGTATTTTATTTTACAATGGGAAAACAGTATGATATCCTTTTCCGGTATTATATTTTTATCCCTTCCGTATGCGTTTACAAAAATACTCGGCAGCAATCCTTATCGGTACATTCCTGTTTTCAAATATATTCCCGCAAGGGGTTTTTGCTTTTGGGAAACCATCGTCCAGCCTTTCATGAAAGGCTGTGATTCCCGTCATCTCTCAGGAGATCCAAGGAAAGCTTGGGAAACAGAAAAATTATCTCCGATCGATCGGAAACCCGGAAGAGTATCAGAAATCGGAAATCCAGTGGGATGCATCCGAACAGAAACCATCACATGTCCGAGGGCTCCATAAGAGGATCTCGAAAAACATCATCGCCGATACGAAGCAGGTGCTCAAGGATTTTTCCCCAGCATATGGGATATCTGCCGGCACTTCCATAGATATCCGCCTCGCAAAGGATGAAACATCGAAAGTTACCCAGGAACATCACGCTCGGATCAAACAATTCTACAATAACCTGGAAATGGTCGGAGGAGATGTTATCTCCCATACCGATGCTGCTGGCTTCCTCTATCAGGTAGACGGAACGATCGATATTCCGGATATTCCGACCATCCCGAAGATTTCATCCACAAAGGCGCTCAGCATTGGGGAGCATGAACAGGGTGCAAAGGCACATTTTCAGGTGCAAGATCAGCCAAAATTGGTACTCTATAAAGTTGCATCGAATTATCTGCTTGCCTACGTCTATATATTGACATATGATGATCCTATCGCCCATATAGGGAAATGGGTGTATTATATCGATGCAAATACCGGAAAGAAAATCAGATCCTATAATACGATCAACGATGCTCTTGTACCTGCTGCGTTGAGCGGGGCGCTTCTTGCCTGAGAAGGAGGGGATATCAAGACATTTACCGGAACATTCGATACTGTTGCGAATAGATACTATATCGATAATAAGTTTTCTCTTAACGGATCCTATTCTGTATTCAATATCTCATCTAATTCGGGTGTATATATTGACGCATGACATACGGCAAATAGGCTTACCACAAACTGGGGAGCAAGCGACCCTACCGAGATTTCCGCAGGGTATAATATGTCTAGGATATTGGAATACTACAATGGACTCGGATTCGGAATCAACGATATCGCTTTCACTTCGACCGGACAAACCTATCTGCCTGTTATCGTGCACTACGGATCCGGGTATGATAATGCTTTCTGGAGTCCCGGGGTCGGTCTCTATATAGGTGACGGTGATGGTGTAAATATGAGGCCGCTTGCGACTTTGGATACCATGGCGCATGAGTTCGGACATGCCTGGACGGAGAATACTTCGAATCTCATATACCAGGATGAACCGGGAGCGCTCAACGAATCGTTTTCCGATATCTCCGGAGTCAATGTGGAAATGTATGCGCAAAGCGGTTCCGGTTCTTATCCGAACGTCACACCGGGATATTCGGATTGGCTCATAGGGGAGGATCTGATGATAGGAAACAAAGCGCTTCGCGACATGCGGAATCCGGCCAATACCGCGACCGTCGGAACGGGAAACGAACAACCGACGAAGTATCATGGGACATATTGGTATTTCGGGACAGCCGATTATGGAGGAGTGCACTATAATAATAGCGTACAGAATTTCTTCTACTACCTGCTTTCTGAAGGGGGATCCGGGAATAATGAAGGAATCCTCTATAGTGTCGATGGGATCGGGATCGAGAATTCCCGTCGTATCGCTTTTGAAACCAATACCCATTTTGTAAAGAGTACCGATACCTATAAAGATGTCCGTCAGGCATGGATCGACGCCGCCAATTCCATAAACCCCAGTTTTGTCCCTTCTGTAAAGGCAGCATGGGATGCTGTGGGAGTTGTGGGAGATCCGATAACTTCTCTTGCGACCAGTGAGGAGAGTTTCGAGAATAGCACGAATCTTCCGACCGGGTATACAAGTTCCCTTCTTTCTGGAACGGGCGGGCTTTGGTCGGTAACCACCGCCACAGGGGCATCCGGGAACAATAGTCTTGTATCCGGGGTTATCGGTAATAGTTCTTCGACGGCCGTTTCTTGGTCAGGGATGACGGATCAGGGGTATATGACATTTTACTGGAGGACTTCCTCTGAAGCCATATATGATACTCTCGATTTTTATATTGACGGCGTCTGGAGAAAGAGTTGGTCGGGACTGAATCCATGGTCGTTTTATAGCGATGCTATAACCCCCGGATCCCATACATTCACCTGGGCATATGATAAAGATATAAGTTTCAGCGGATGATTGGATCAGGTGGGTATCGATGCGGTCCACGTTGTTGCACTCACCGGTTCCATATCCATATCTTCCGATGCAGGAAGCGGACAATATGTTTCTCCCGTCGGACTCCATATGACGATCGATGCCCCCGGATCGTATGACTATGTCATTTCCCGATCGGACGGTCAGATGGGGCGTGGAAGCGCTACGGGTTCTCTTGGTATTCCGCTTGCCGGACTTGCAGAATGATCTGGAAGCATCGACTTCCAATATCGTGATGCGAACGGGTTTTTGAGTCCCATTATCACAAAATCGTATTTCCTCGATTCTGTCGCTCCAAGTATTCCGCAGATAGTACTGCCTGCTGATGGGATGTTTTCGGGTACCGGAAATATTACCCTCTCCTGGAATCCTGCCACCGATTCCGGTGCTGGACTTTCCTCCGCTCCGTATACCTATCTCGTTGCAACCGATAGCAGGTTCACGAATATCGTGGCATCGGGATCGACCGGACAAACGGGGCAGCATCTCTCGCTCTCGGACGGAGCGTATTTCGCAAAGGTAGAAGTCCGAGACCTTGCGGGAAATCTCATGTCATCCTCTCCGGTCTCATTCGTAATCGATACGACCGCTCCAAACGCACCGACGAATATCGTGGTGAATAGAGGCGGTATCATCGATGCAGCGACCCAAACGGGAGTAACGATTACCGGTTCTGGAGGTGTTTCCGAAAGCGGATCAGTCGTACGGTATAGCATCTCTTCCGCTTCTGGAACGGTTTCTGGAAGCGGTATCATCGATGCTTTCGGATCCTTCTCTCTTTCTCTCATCGATGTATCGGGTTTTAATGATGGGATACTCAATTATGTCGTATCTATTACTGATATGGCGGGAAATGTATCATCCAACACGGTTGGTACTATCGGTAAATCGGTGATTCCTGCCGATGGAAGTCTCGTATTCCTTTCTGGATCCTATTCCAATGTTCTTGCAACCAATCTGGAGTTATCTGCGGCAAAGCCTGTTTCTTATAGCATTTCTGGAAGCGGTATCATGGAAACTATCACTGGAACTCTCATGTCATCTGGAAGTGTGACGATTCCAGTCACACTCGTTGCAAATGACGGGAATAAATCCGTTCAGGTTATTTTTACCGACAGTGCGGAGGTCGTTACTACGACCTTTGCTACCATCATCCTCGATACCACCCCTCCGACCCTTTCTATAGATTCGCACGGTACTGGAGCACAGGTAGCCGGTTCGACGGTTCTTCTTACTGGAAGCGTGTTTGATCTGAACGGTATTGCGAGCGCTACGCTCAATTCGCTCCCGCTTCTTTCTGTTTCAAGCTGGTCGAAGAGTATAGACCTCGTTGGGGGAAACAATACATTCACCCTTACAGCCACCGATGCTGCGGGGAATAGCGCTTCACTCCCTCTTACCATAGAACGGGTGATCGCTCTCTCGCATACCGTTCTTTCATTTCTCCCGGCAGGGATGCGGATCGATTTCGATACGGACCTTGCATCCACAGGAACGGTACGATATGGAACGAATTCCGGTGCCCTTAGCATGTCGCAAGATGCTATCCTGTCCGATGGATTCCATCAGAGCATCGTTCTTACGGGGCTTACGGACGGTGCGCTCTACTACTACACGCTCCAAGGGATTTCCCAGACATACTCTTCCAGCACTTCGCCAATCGCTTCTTTCTATACACTCAAAACCGTGGATGTGGCGGATAATTCCTCAGAAATCACCTCAACCGGGGCAGTGGTATTCTCTGGAGCATCTGCGACCGGAAGTACCGCATTCCAGGGAACAGGAATGCTCGTCATAAGGAATGAAAATACTTCCACCGACACACTCGCAGTGAGTCTGAGCGGACTTGTTATCACTCCGGGTGGAACGTGGGATGGAATTTTCGAATCTCCAAAGACGGTGAATCTGACAGGAGCCCTGCTTTCCGAGACGGGATATATACTCACCGGATCGGTATATAAAGCCGGAAATGACGCCACATCGCTGGTACTGAGCGGACAGACCGCATCCCTTCAGATATATATGGGAAATGTTCTTAACGGGAGAAATCTCCATGTATACCGTTCCGAAACCGGAGGAATGTTCAGTCTAATCGATGTCTGCACGGTTTCTGAAGGGATATGCCGGTTCCAGACCGATCGTTTCTCCTATTTTGCTTTCGGGGATCCGAATGATCGTACTCCGGATACCTTCATATTCACTCCTCGAACGAATGTGGATCTTTCAACCAGTATCGATTCCAATACTGTGATTTTGTCCGGTATCAATACTCCAGCGCCCATAAGCGTATCCGGATGATCTTATTCTATCAACAATCTCGCTTATACGACCGCGACGGGGATGATATCGAGCGGGGACACGGTAAAAGTACGGATCATATCGTCTGCATCGTACGATACTGCTGCACAGGCCATATTGACGATCGGAGGGGTGTCCGCGAGTTTCTCGGTGACCACTAAATCAGCTCCCATGATTTCGAACGGTTGAGGTGGCGGTGGTTGATGAGGAGGAGGCATGGTATTGTCTACGGATATATGTCCGAAATGAGATCTTTCCGGGAATTCTTATGATGGGAAATGCGAAGGGGTTCCAGTGCAGATACCTGTGATATCGACCGGAACAGTAACTCTCGCAGTAGCGACACCAAAGAAAACCGGACTCTTCGCCAATAATCCGATTATTTCCTCATATGATTTCTCGAAAAACGAACGTATTCCACAGAAAGTCGTTGCCGAGCTCAATTTCTTTGTTACCAAGCTCATGAAAGTTATCGATGTAAAAGCAGGAGACAATAGTAAGAAAAAGAATTCCTACAATCAACAGGTAGCGAAATATATCCTTGATCGTGCAAAGAAAACGACGAACCAGCAAGAGAAGCGGATCCTTGCATACATCTATAAGAGATTCTCGATCGTCACCAAGATCCCGGTACCGTAGGATAAATATTTTTCTGTAAATAAAAACCTCAGGGGAATAAGATTCCTGGTGAGGTTTTTATTTTTCTATACGTCCTTTGAACGCATTGATGAGCGTGATATCGTCGGCGTATTCGATATATCCGGCATTGGGCAGCCCCTTGGAGAGCCGGGTGAGTTTGAGGTCTTTCCGTGGGATGTTCTCCTCGATATAGAGATTGGTGGCCTCACCTTCTATATTCGGATTGGTCGCGATGATGATCTCTTCTATTTCCGGAGAGTTCCGGACCCGGTCGAAGAGTTCCTGGAAATGCAGGACATTGGGCATACGGCCGTGTATAGGGGAGATGGACCCGCCGAGGATGTGGTAATATCCATGGAAGATCCCGAGCCGTTCGATGGAGAGCATGTCCAGGTAGTCTTCTACGACACAGAGCGTATTTTTATGACGTGTTCCATCCGAACAGATGCTGCAGATGGTCCGGTCCCCGTCGGTAAGTCCGAAACAAATCCGGCAATCGTGGACATCGGTTTGGAGTTTTTCGAGCTCTCGTGCGAAATTCTTGACATAGGAACCGTTCGCCTTCAGCAAAAAAAACGCGAGTTTCACCGCGGTCTTTTCGCCGATTCACGGCATATAGGAGATGAAGTCGATGAGACGCTTGAGGGTTTCTGGCATTACTTGTTGAAAGTCAGTTGTGAATCTTTGAGGACGAGATACCCCGGACTGTCGACACTTTCCATCTTCTCGATCATAGGATTGGATGTGAGGGTATCGAGGGATTCTGCCTCGGCAATACGGATGTTGATGAGATTTTCTTCAAAGGTGAGATTCTTTTGGGTGATTTCGAGGTTACGGATATTATACCCCTTCGTTGCGTTTATATTGAGTATCCATACATAATAGATTCCGAGAGCGCCGATCATGAAGAGCGCGAGAACATAGGTCTGGGTGAAACTGAAACGGTAATTCTCCCGGGAAGTCTTTCTCTCGGAGAAGAAGGGGAAAGTGCCACGTTTCATGACCAGTATGTTTGCATTCATAGGAGGTGGGGTAAGTTACTTCGCTTTTAGAAATAAAGTGCTTATTTATTTCTTTTCAACTATCCGGAGCTTCGCGCTTCGGCTTCTTTTATTCTGTTTCATTTCCTCTTCTGTCGGGAGTATCGGTTTTTTGGTTACTTTTTTAATGAGGGCAGGGGTTATGTCTTGTCCAGTGAATTCGTCCCGTTCTGCTTGCAGGTATTCGGCAAATATTTGTTTCACGAGCCGGTCTTCGAGGGAGTGGAATGTTATGACTGAACATCTTCCTTCAGGAGAAAGGAGACTGATTGTATCTTTCAATGAAGTTTCAATGGAGCCGAATTCGTCGTTGACGGCGATCCGTATCCCCTGAAAGCTCCTGACGACCGATTTCGGGTCATAGCTCGTCTCTTCGATCAGTTTTGTGAGTTCTTCGGTGGTTTCGAGCGGTTTCAATTTCCGTGCCTTGACGATCGCTTCTGCGATGAATCGCGCTTTCGGTTCTTCTCCGTAGATCCGGAGAATTTCGATGAGCTCTTTTTCGCTCATGCGGTTCACGAGATCGTAAGCGGTTTTTCCGTCATTCTCGCGATCGAATCGCATGTCGAGCTTTCCGGCGAACCGGAAGGAGAATCCGCGATCCGCGTCATCGAAGTGAGCGCTGGATACTCAGAGATCATAGCAGACGGCCGTTACGGTATCGATGCCAAGTTCTGAAAGTTTCGCTTTGATGTCCCGGAAATTCGCATGGATGCAGCGGATGGTGATCCCGTTCTCTTTTGCAAATCCTCCAACACTTTTTTCAATGGTTTCTCTGGAGCTTTTGAGATTGTCGTTATCGAGATCGAACCCGATGAATACATCCCCTTCGTGCAGTTTTCGTATGATCCCCGCTGCATGACCTCCGAGTCAGAGGGTGCAGTCAACCACGATATTTCGCTTTGTAATGCTTATATTGAGGCTATCTATGTACTCTTGGAAGAGCACCGGAATATGTCAAAAACTTTTTTCGTCCAAATTGTCAAAAAGTGATGAAGAGGAAATAAGATATTTCCTAGAGAGAAATTATCCTTTTTTCCTCTATTGTCAAACGAAAAGGTATATTTTCCGAGAGAAAATATCTTGACAAATCATCGATAATATTTCCCGGAGCCAAAGAGTTTTTGACAATCTTTGGACAATTTATCATTTTTTGTGTGAAAAAGTCTGGTGAAAAGTGGAAAAAAGAGGGGTTTTTTGTACAAAAACAAGGTCTTTCATTTTGACAAGCACCTCGGTTTTCCATATACTCCTATTTTCGATAATCTTTCATTTTTCTTGTCTATGCTTACTCCGCTCGCATCACTCCTCCGTCCGCATTCCTTGGACGATATCGTCGGACAGGAGCATCTTTTCGGCACCGGACGCCCACTCCGGAAGTATATAGGATCGGGACATATCCCGTCTATGATCCTCTGGGGGCCTCCCGGGTGTGGGAAGACGAGTATCGCTTCGGTGATTTCTGCGTCGGTAGATGCAGATTTTTACCACCTCTCGGGGGTGCTCTCCAAAAAAGAGGATCTCATGAAAATCCTGGTGAAAGCGAAGAAAAACTATTCCGTGAACCGGGCGACCATCCTGTTCCTCGACGAGATCCACCGCTGGAATAAGGCTCAGCAGGACACACTCCTTCCATTCGTGGAAAAAGGGATCATAACGCTCATCGGGGCTACGACTGAGAACCCGAGTTTCACGGTCAATAATGCGCTTATCTCCCGGGCTCGGGTGTATATTCTGGAACCTATTTCCGAGGAGCAGATCATAAAGTTCCTGGAACGGAATATGAAAGTGATTCAGGAACGGTATCCGAGCATTATCTTTGTCCTGGAATCCCTCCGTCTGATCGCGATGTTGTGAGGCGGCGATCTTCGGACGACCCTGAATCTCCTCGAAGCGGCGTGCGTCTTACAGGAATCTGGTGAATTATCTCGGGAAAGCATCTTGGAGGCGGGAACCAAGCCGCTTATGTACGACCGCGATGGGGAAGAACACTATAATCTCATCTCCGCGATGCATAAATCCCTTCGGGATTCAGATGGAGATGCGGCAATCTACTGGATCGGCCGGATGCTTGCAGGGGGCGAGGATCCCCGCTACATCGCGAGACGGATGATCAATTTCGCTTCCGAGGACGTGGGACTTGCGGATCCGCTCGCGATGATCATGGCTAACAACGTCTATGATATCTGCGAAAAAATGGGTATGCCCGAGTGTGAACTCCCGATGTGCAAGCTCGCCTACCACCTTGCTGCGGCTCCGAAGGATAACTCCGTCTATACAGCGATGCAATCCATGCATGCTGATATTCGTGAGTTCGGGAATCTTCCCGTTCCGCTCCATCTTCGCAATGCTCCGACCGAGCTCATGAAAGAAGCAGGTTACGGGAAAGGGTACGAATATGCTCACGATCTTCCTGAAAAGAAGAGCAATCAGGAACATTTTCCCGAGAAACTCCATGGGCGGAAATATCGAGAAAAATAAAATCCCCTTTGGGGATTTTATTTTGGTGAAGGGAAAAATGGAAGATTATTTTGTGGGTTCAATTGGTTTCGTAGCAGATATGGGTTGTTTTCCTGCAAGTTGTTTTTCTACAAAATCTATGACTTTCTTCAAAGTCTTTTTTCCAAAAATCCCGTCAATTTCTTTCGGATCATCCTTTTGAGTTTTTCCATATACCTTTTCCTGAAGCTCCACGATATTCGTTTCTGTAGGATTCTTGATGAGATCTTGTATTTTTTTCAGTTCGGCATTTGTAGGATTTTCTTGTACAAAGTGGTCGAGTTCTTCTGTATTTCTTTTGTTTGCTTTGATGAATTTCTCTGATTTTTCCATTTTTTTCGGATCTCCAGATTTTTCTGGTGTAGTAGCAGGAGGAGCGACTGTTTCGGCCGGTTTTTCGGCCGGTTCTGCTGCTGGAGCTGTTTGCTCTGGTTTTTTGAATTCCTTTGCCTTGGTTATGAGCGAACCAAGATTATCTACTGCCATTTTCAAGTCCCCTTCGTTCATAAAATTCACATCGTCCGGCGTTCCGGTAATATGTGCTTCGGCTCGCATATACGTATCCGTATCGGTTCCAAGACCTTCGGAACCATTTGAGAAATAGGTAACAAGGGAAGTTCGAAGGATTTGAAGGGATTGTTCCGTTTCATTGATTATCTTTTGTTTCTCCAATTCTGTCATGCTCTCGAGTTTTTTCTGTAAATCGCCCATCTGTTTGGTTTGATCGATCTTGAGCCTATTCGCTCCATCGGGATTCGTTTCCGCTCCTTTTTTCGCTGATGCTCCTTTTGTTTCCGTAGCCTTCGTATTCCATCCTACAAGTTCCTTGATTCTTTCCATCCCGCAATCGATAGGATGCTCTGATAGGGAACACTGGTTATTTTCTTTTGGTGCTTCTGCCATAGTATTTTTATTGAAAAAGTAAATATATTTTTGTTTGCATATTTCTGCTTACATGCTAATATTAGCATATTACTTTTTCTTCGTCAAAAAAAATCATTATGAAAAGATCATTTCTTTCCTTTTTCCTTTTTCTCGTAGGGATTCAGGCCGCTTCGGCCTGATCTTTCGTCTATCCGCTGGATCAGATCGCAGCCCCCAGTTGCCGGTTCTCGACTTGGGCATCGCTCGGGAGCGATTGCAAGATCCCGCTCCCTCGGATCATCGGGGCGGATTATACGAAGTACAAGACCGATACGATGTATCGTCGTATCTATTCAGTGCTCTGGGAAGGGACCTATGATTATGGATGGGATGTGGGATACGGGAGTCATGAAGGGGTGGATATCGCCACTTCCGCCGGGACTCCGGTCCGGTCGATCGGCGATGGGAATGTCGTGGTCGCCGGATGGCTTGCGGGATGGGGGAATACCGTTTCCATCAAACATAAGCTTGCGGATGGCCGGTATATCTGGTCCAATTATTCCCATCTCTCAAAGATAAATGTGGCAAAAGGAGCCGCAGTAAAAGCAAGCGATATGATCGGAGAAGTGGGAAACACGGGGAATTCATATGGGAATCACCTTCATTTTCAGATCGATATAACCGATCAAGCACATCCGTATTATTATGTGACTTGTGGGAAGGGGAAAGATCCGATCGCGATCGTCAATCAGGGACTCTGTCAGAGTTATTTGGCTGCAAATACGATCGATCCCATCGCATTTCTTGAATCGAATGGACAATTCACGACAATCGAGCATCTTCAGCAACAGACCAAGGCTGCTCCGAAAATCGAGCAAAAAACCATAAAAACCCGTGAGCAGATCCTGGATGAGGAAATAGGGGAATTCTTTAAAGATCATACCCTTTCGGTGAGTCTTGGGATTCCTGGGAATAATGTCGAGGTAGGGAGAACCTATACGGCACGGGTGAACGTAACCTACCGTAACCGGCCATTTACCGGAAGTCTCCCTGCCGAGGGACTCATTCTCTCGTACGACCGCTCCGGAGTGAAGCTCTTTCCGGATACGATCATCGCTATCGAGAACGGAGTGCGGGAATTTCAGATTACCGGGGTCAAGCCCGGAAAATATGGTATAAGCCTGAAGATCGGGAAAATGGTGTTTCTTACGACCAGCGTCAATGTCTACAAGAAAAGCGAGATGACATCCCCGAGCGATGCCATTATCCTCAACAATAAATCCATCGTCTTGGCGGATGAAAAACTCAATGCGGTCGTATTCCGGACCAAATATAGGTCGAACCAGATCGATATCCCGTATGACGGACGTTACATTCTCAAATCCCTCACAGGAAAGGCGAAATTCTGCAATGTTTCTCATAGAGCTATCCGGAAGTGCAGTACCGATGAGCTCGTAGAGGAATTGGAATTCGGGTACGAGGATACCTATCGCGGGGTTCTTTTGGCAAATATCGTTCCGCTCGATTACATGCCTATCAGTCTTGTGGTTGTCGGAAAAAAATCCCTTAAAACCTATGCGAAAAGCAGTGCTGATATACTTATAACCAATCCGAACGGTATCGATAAGTCCTATCCCTACTTTCCTGAGACCATTGATGCCCTGAAAAAGGGGCTTATGAAACCGAACTCTGGCTATGTCTTGCAAGATCGTGAGCTTATCGGGAAACAAGCGAAAGAGATGATACGGAATTCTCTTGCGTACCTCTTTCTCAAGGCAGGAAACGATCAAGTGAAGAAACAGCAGGTTTTTGCTCGGATGAAAGATTTTGAAACGCGCGCAACTGCCATCAATGATTACAAAACGGTATCCCGAGCGGAATTCGCCAATCTGGTCGTGGGTATCATCGATGGTTCGCCCATCGTGAATGGGGACAAGAAATGGCTGGACGAGACAGGACAGTATAAAGATATGATCACGACATTGCGACTCCGGTATGATTTTGCATGGAAGGACCAATTCGCTACCAGGTATTTTCAATCAGACAAGAGCATTACTGTGGGGGAGAGCATGTATATGATAGAGAAAGTGCTTTAGGAGGTCATTTAGCAGGAAAGATAATCAAGAGATTTTCGCTCACGAATAATTTCTTGCATTCCCTGAAAACTCTGCTACAATCTCCCAGTTTATCCCATTACCTCCTCCCCACGATGCAGACAAACGGTACCTCTCCTCTTCCGAAAACCCCAAGCAAGAAATCCAGGATCCATAATTATCACGGTTTCACCCTCGTCGAACTCATCGTCGTCATCACCATCCTCGTCATCCTAGGAACCATCGCCTTCACCAGCCTCTCCGGATACTCCGGGAATGCCCGGGATTCTTCCCGGGTATCCGATCTCACCAATCTCTCCAAAGGTCTCGATATCGCCTCCATCAAAACCGGTTCCTACCCCACTCCCGATAACCCCTTCACCATCACCTACTCCGGAGGGATCATCTGGACCCAAGGAACCATCGGGGACAGTGTCATCAACACGCTCTCTTCCGTAGGAGCCAAGATGAACAAGAAACCCACCGATCCTCTCATTACTTCCAAAGAATACACCTACTCCAAACTTGCCTATGGAAATGCCTACCAGATCAAGACTGACTGGGAAGGAGATAGCATAGCATACCGGAACGATATCATCGACCAAGCCAATGCGGCTTCTGGTAATCCCATCCTCTCCTATATCAAAGGGAATTACAGTGGAGTGGTTGCCAAGACACAGACTGGTACCACCATCTGCATCCTTGCTCTTCCCTCCATCATCACCTCTACCGGTACTGTCACCGGTTCCGGTATCGATATCGCTAATCTAGCGAATAGGCTACTCTACCATGGGAAAACGAATTCCGGCGGAATCGTTTTTTCTCCCAAATCCGTTTTTTGTGGAGCAAATCTCCCAAGCAATGATGGATGAGGGCAGATAACCGCTTTGGTGCAAAACCTTCAGTCTGCGTATTCCGGATCGGAGATAGCAGGACAAGAATCGATCGCAGCCGTCCTTTCAGCAACAGGAGCAGGGTTGACGAATCTCGGGGGCGATATAATCACAAAACAGCTCGGAGGGAATATTGTTCCTGGTATAACTCCTGCAACCTGTAATTTCTGAGAAGACGGAAGTAGTGGGATATGTAAGGACCCATACTGGAATAATGTAGTATTGATGATGCACATGGATGGAGCGAGCGGCAGTACGAGTTTTGTGGATGAAAAGGGGCATACGGTTTCCGCATATTGAAATGCGGTGATTTCCAATATCCAAAGCAAATTTTGATGAAAAAGCGGAAAATTCGATAGCCTTGGACCTAGTCATTTACGAACGACACTAAACGAAACCCTTAACGGAGATTTTACGATCGAATATTGGAGGATGTGATCAACCAGCACGGTTGATTTTACCGCCTTTTCCCCTACTAATGGCCATTATGTGTATTTTGTCAACCAATTACGATACGAATTATACTCAGGGTGAGGAATAACTCCCTATTCCACATTGAGTATAAATAGTTCAACATGGTACCATATCGCCATAGTTCGGTCTTGAAGTGATTTGAAGATTTTCATAAATTGATCATTGGCAAATGGGAGTAGTGCATCGGGAATTACTCGAGCATTTGAATTGACTACATTGGATATAGGATGGTACGCATATAATGCCAATCTACAATTGACCGGTTATATCGATGATTTCCGTATAACGAAAGGGGTTGCCCGTTATACTTCCGACTTTACACCCCCAAGCCGGGCATTTCCGAACCAATAATCCCATAATCGTATCTTTTATGAAAAATGGCCGGCTTTCCGGTCATTTTTTATTGCAAAATCCCTGCTTTCCCATATACTCCGTCTATTGTCCTTCTGGGGACCATTTTTAGATATATTAATCCTCACTCATCCTATGAAAGTCGGAATCGTCGGACTCCCGAATGTCGGGAAGTCTACTCTCTTCAATGCTCTTACCAAGTCCTATGCTGCGGAAGCGGCGAACTTCCCGTTCTGTACCATCGAGCCGAATGTTGGTATCGTGAACGTGAATGATCCTCGTCTGGAAGAGCTCCGGAAGACCGTGAATGGAGTGAAGATCGTCCCTGCCAATGTCGAATTCGTCGATATCGCCGGACTTGTGGAAGGGGCAAGCAAGGGGGAAGGGCTCGGGAATAAATTCCTTTCGCACATCCGCCAGGTGGATGCGATCCTCCAGGTAGTTCGGGCTTTCGATGATTCCAACGTCCATCACGTATCTGGTTCCGTAAACCCGAAACGGGATATTGAGATCATCAATACCGAACTCATCATCGCCGATCTCGAGACCCTTGAGCGCCGGATCGGGGACAATGCGAAAAAGGCACGTTCCGGGGATAAAGAAGCGGCGGCTCGTGCTCCGATCTATGAGTCTCTCAAAACCCACCTCGAATCCGGAAAACTCGCGGTAACTTTAGGTCTGAACGAGGAGGAAAAAGCTCATATTTCCGATCTTTTCCTTCTCACTAATAAGCCGTTCATCTATGCGGTGAATGTCGCGGAGGATAAACTCCTGACGAGCGAAGCGGATTTACGGGCCATCACCGGCATAACTGATGCCAATATTCCGGTACTCCCGGTGAGTGCCAAGATCGAGATGGAGATGCTCGAATTCAGCGAAGAAGACCGAGCAGCGTTCCTCGCGGATTATGGGGTGACCACGAATCCGATGGACGTGATCATTTCCACCTGCTACCATCTCCTTGGGCTCCAGTACTATTTCACCGCCGGAGAGATCGAGGTCCGGGCTTGGACCATCCACCAAGGATGGCGTGCTCCTCAAGCAGCTGGAGTGATCCATACCGATTTCGAGAAGAAGTTCATCAAGGCGGACACGGTGAATTGGAAGGATCTCGTCGAGAGCGGAGGATGGGCGCCGGCACGTGAAAAAGGGAAGGTCCGGATGGAGGGGAAGGAATATATCGTGCAGGATGGAGATGTAATGCTCTTTAAGTTCTGAGCGTAATTTTGATCTTCATTATTGTAATTATTTTTTATGAAAAGATTTCTCCTCTCACTCGTATTGCTCGCCACTTTCTCCCAGACAAGCGCAGAGTTCGCTTTCGGGATCTATCCCGAGGCAAACAGTATCAATAATCAGGTACAACTGGAGAAAAAGTATGGCTTCCGATCCCCGATTGTGGGTTTTATTTTCGACACCTTTGAGGAGAGCGATGCTTGGTATCTGAAAAATGCGGTGAAAACATTCTGAACAGACCGGGTCTATCATGTGGGTATATCACCTTTCGGGCTTTCGGCAGCAGAGGTGGCGAGCGGGGCATATGACACGCAATATAACCGCTTTTTTCAGGTGGTAAAAGAAACCAAGGCAAAGTTTCTCTTCCGGACGATGCACGAGATGAACGGGTCTTGGTTTTCTTGGTCGGGGGATCCGGATGCTTTCAAGAGAGCCTGGGTGCATGTTTATGAGCTTTCCCGCAAGGCGGGGCTCGATAACTCGAATATCCTTTTTATCTTTTCTGTGAATTCTGAGGACTTGCCAGCGGCAGAAGAAGGGGTAATCGGCGGAGAGATGACATTTTGTACTCCCAAACTTCACCTAGAAACCGGATGTAAAGTACTCGAGGACTATTATCCGGGGGATCAATACGTCGATATGATGGGGCTCTCGCTCTATAACTGGGGACGGGGAAGACCGGAACCATGGGCAAGCTGGAAGAATTTCTATACACTCTTCGATAATAGAAGTAGTGATATCTATTCCCGGTTGCAAGCTTATAGGAAACCTATTTTTCTCGATGAAGTCGGGACGACTGCCGTGGATTTCAAGGGTTCGTGGACTTTCGATAAAGTAGTCCAGGCATATGATGATGATTTCGGACGGAAGGACTACTGGATCGCCCAGATGCGAGAAGAGATAAAAAAGTTCCCGGAAATCGTCGGGGCGATGTATTTCAACCGAGATAAAACCCGAGGATTCACCATCGGGAAAACGATTCCCGGGGAGCTTGATTGGGCGGCCCTTTCAACCATAACCCGGAAAGAATACCCGGCCATCCTCCGGTTCTTTCAAGATCCGGATGTCACGCTCCTTACGCTCCCGTTTGCCGGAAACGCCCCAAAGCTTCAAGCAGAGATCCTCTTCAAGAAACTGGTAAAAGAAGTAGAACGCCGATCGTATGGAAGTATTGTAAATCAAAAGAAATTATTTGCTCGCGTTGCGGATAATCTTGCCAATAAAGCGAATATGAGTACAGGGAATAAGAAAATAGTGCTCCAAAGCATCGTAGATAAATGTAAGGAGGCTTTGAAATAGTATTTCTTAATATCTTCTCTTTACGGGACTCGAATGAATCAATCTTTTCAGTGTAGGAGGTTTCACTTTTTTTCTTCTTGTTATCGCTCTCGGGTACTACACTATCGAGGTTGTTTTCGGGGAATACTATCTTTTTCGGTATATTTTTCGGGAATACAATAACAATCTCTTTGGTAGGGCATTGCATTATGTTATATGGGGGATGGTCGTAAATGTCCTTTTCTTCGCTTTTTTTTATAAAACAGGGGATATCGATAGATTTGCAAAAACCTTCAATGCCATGTGAAAATCAGCTGAAGCATTGGCTTTTTGAGGTGTGAATTCCGATTCCCTCCAGCTCATTATTTTCGGATGCTATTACTTTTTCGTTCTTATAACACTTCTCTCGGTTCTTGCTTTCGGGATATATATCGTTCCCCGTATTTCCGACAAGATCAGTTTTATGGATAAGGGAAAAAATACTCCTGTAGAATCTGGTAAGGGAAAAGGGAAAATAATTCTTTAGTCTTTCTTGCTACCCGTAATAAATTTGTGTTTCCTTCATTCTCTGGTATACTCCCCTCCAAGGACTATCTTTTACCTTGTATATTATGAACTTCCGTGTAGAGAAGCCTATCCGTAAACTCTCCGCTTTCACTCTCGTCGAACTCATCGTCACGATCTCCATCCTCGCCATCCTCGGAACCATCGGTATCATCTCCCTTCTTGGATACCAAAATTCCGCCCGGGATAGTGTCCGGGTATCTGATATAAAGTCTATCCAGAAATGACTCTCCATTTTTTATGTGAAATCTGGTGTCTATCCGCTCCCAGAGAACTCCATAGAGATAGATGCAGGTGCTAGTATACTGTCATATCAAGGATATGCCGGGGACAATATTTCTCGAATTATCAATATCAATAAAGTCCCTCTTGATCCAAAAGATACACTACGATATATCTACACCATAGACAGCACGAAGAAAAAAGCGCAACTCATGGGATACCTGGAATCAGGAGATATTATCAAGATCACCGCATATAGCGACCTGTTTTCCCGTCTCATAAACCAGTCCTATGCTGCCACGAGCGATGTAGACTACAAAAGCAGATTCGTCTATGTTACCGGAGATAAGATAGGAGTGCTCACCGATGGGAACAAGGCACCCCTTCAGGAATCCATTACCGGAACCGGGATTGATCTGAGCGCCACCGATACCACGGGCTACGTGGCGTATTTCTGAGGAGCTACTTATGGGACGTGACAGAGTACCGGAACAGGAGATGTACTCATTACCCAGATACAATGAGCTCTCACTGATACTATACCCTGCAATCCTCTATCCTACAGCGGATACACTATCTCCGCACTCGCGCATAATCAGACGCAAGCATTCACCAAGCCACTCACCATCGCCAATGGAACCGGAACCGGATCCCTTCAGATACAGTGCCTAAATGGAGTGCTCGACACTATTCATGCCATAGAGACGAACAATATCGGATGTAACACAAACTATGTAAACCAAGTAGGTTCCTGTGTACTGGATGTCTGTGGAGGAACTGTGCCAATCAGTGCCCACTCGACAGCGACGAGTCAAACAGTCAGTCAGAACTGGGTACGTGCTACGACAGCGGGAATCTGTACCTTTGATTGTGATGCGAACTATACGTGGAATAGCGGAACGAGCACTTGTATAGCGAATACTCAATCCATGAGTTGTACAGGGCTTCCATCGAACGGTATCTGGAATACCGTTTCTTCCATCACCCAAACATGGAACGGATCAAGCTGGGCACCGAGCACCACTAGTGCGTACAACACGACTGCCAGTACGACAAGCTGTAACTATGCCTGCAATACGGGCTTCCATACGGAAAACTCCTGAGTGAGCTGTATCTCCAATACCCAGAGCTGTACCATCACCAACGGAGTCGGAAGTCAGACTTGGAATACCGGAACGAATGTCTGGAATGCTTGTACGGTGGTGAGTTGTAATACGGGATTTACGGTGAGCGGAAACAGTTGTATAGTTAGTACATACACCGTCTCCGGTTGATTCTGAACCAACGCCAACGGAGCCACTATCTCTGTCTGCGGATCGAATGTCACCGCCGATGCGAGTGGAAATTTTATTGCTACGAGAAACTATGGAACCGCTTGTAATAATATCACTGCAAGTAGGACCGGATATACTTGTACTACCACTACTAATGGACCAGCGAGTCTCGTGGGTAGTTTTACGACGGTTGCCGGAAGCTGTGCACTAGCGGCATTCGTTTTCAACCAAACCATTTTTGCCAATACACAGAATTACAATCTCAAGGCTGCTGCTATCGCTGCTGGATGGAACCAAGTTCTTCCGCTCAGTGCTACGATCACAGTGAATGCAGGGGTGTATGTTTGGTCGGATTCCACCGCTCTTGCTGCATTCGATGGGGGAGGTGCTCTATCAGCCGGTTCCACCGTAACGCTCATCAATAATGGGTATATCATGGGAAAAGGAGGAAAGGGTGGTGGTTATTCGAATACTAACGGAGAAAACGGTGGGAATGCTATGAACATAACTACACCAATGATAATCAATAGTACATCTGGATATATCCTCGGCGGGGGAGGAGGCGGTGCTGGAAATTACTGAGTCTTTATTTATTCAGGATATTCTGGGGGAGGAGGTGGTGCCGGAGGTGGTGCCGGAGGGGATGCGTATTCAACATCAGGTCCACAATTTTTTGCAGGAGGAGTGGGTGGTTCTTTGGGAAATAACGGTAATAGCGGAGCTGGTGGTACCGCAACGGGGGGTGGTGGCGGGAGAGTTATGCCTAATGCAACAACGATCGGTCCATCTATAACAACCTGACCTGCTACTATAGCTGGATATGGTGGGGGCGGTGGAGGTACAGGATATGCTTCTGTAAGTGCGACTTCAATAACGGTTATAGGTGGATCGGGTGGAGGAGTTGGGAACATTGGAGGCAATGCCTACACATCAGGATCTATTGGATGTCAAAATGCCTCTGGTGGAGGTGGCGGATGGGGTGCTGCGGGCGGGTATGGTGTTGGAACACAATGTGCTGGAACACTAACTTGGGGTATTCCAGGCGCCGGAGGCAAAGCCATTAATGCCAATGGAAACTCTGTAACCTGGACAAATGGAAGTCAACCGGCAACTGTGTACGGTGCGGTAAATTAACCAAATTATCCTTATTTATTCCACGGTCACGCTCTTCGCAAGATTCCTCGGTTTGTCGATATCTCGACCGAGGGCATTTGCCATGTGGTAGGCGAAAAGCTGGAGGATCACCACTTCCGAGAAAACCTCGGTTTCCGGTAGGCTCGCTTCAAAAGTCAGATAATCATCGTAGATATCCTTTTTCTGGTCATTGCTTGCGATGATTCCGATCATTTTCCCTCCTCGGGATTTCACTTCTTGGACCGAACTGCAGTTCTTTCCATGGAGCGGAGAACTTCCATTGATGATGATGGAAGGGAAGTCTGCATCGATGAGCGCGAGGGAGCCATGCTTGAGTTCCCCGCTCGAATATGCCTCGGAGTGCCGGTAGGTGAGTTCCTTGAGTTTGAGAGAACCTTCCATGGCGATAGGGAGCTCATAGGAACGCCCGAGATAGAAGAAATTGGGATATCGTGCATATTTTTCCGCAACCTCCCGTATCCTGTCGCTGGTTTTCAGGAGTGTTTCTATCCGGTCTGGGATTTTCTCCATATCTTCGAGGATAGAAAGGAATCTTGTATATTCGAGATCCTTCTTCTGTCCGAAAGCAAGCGCGAGGATCAGGAAGGTAGCGATCTGCGCGGTGAAAGCCTTGGTAGAGGCGACTCCGACCTCGACTCCCGCGTGGGTGAAGAGTCCGGATTTCGCGAGCCTCGAGATGGACGAACCGGGCACGTTGACGATCCCGAAGGTATACCCGCCCCGTTCATTCACGATCTTCATGGATTCGAGGGAATCTGCTGTCTCTCCGGATTGGCTTACGAAAATATAGAGTGTTTTCCTGTCGATGAATTGTTTCCCGTATTTGAACTCGGTCGATACGGTCACTTCGGTCGGGAGATCCGCGAGATGTTCGAGGTATTGTTTGCCGAGGTACCCTGCGTGGTAGCTGGTACCGGATGCGATGATATGGATCCGTTCGAATCCTTGTGCTACAATCTCGTCGAGGGTATTGTTCCGGATGGTTTTTTCCTGGAAATCCACCCGTCCAGCGAATACATTGCGGAGGACTTCTCCTTGTTCATGGATTTCTTTAAGCATGAAATGAGGAAAATCTCCTAGCTCCATAGCCTGTTCTTTCTCGGTGATGCTCTCTTTGTCACGGACGAGCTCCACTTCACAATTCACTATCCGGTAATCTCCATTTTCGATACAGAAGATATCCCCGTCTTCGAGAGTTATGTATTCCTCGACCGTCCCTATGAGACTCCTATAATCACTGGATACATAGCAAGAATCTCCTTTTATCCCTATGACGAGCGGACTTCCGAGTTTCGCCCCGAAAAGCCTGTTCGGATTTTCACGGTCTATGAACACGAGTGCGTAGGCCCCCTCGATAACGGTTGTGAGTTTCTTCAATGTCTCGAAATCATCTTCATCGAACAGGTGCTCGAAGAGTTTCGCAGCCACTTCCGTATCGGTTTCCCCGTAGAATATATATCCCTCATTCTGGAGCATAGTCCGGAGTTCGGAGTAGTTCTCTATGATTCCGTTATGCACGACCGCGAACCGGCCATCCGATGAGGTATGGGGATGGCAGTTATTAGTAGTTACTCCCCCATGGGTTGCCCAGCGGGTATGTCCGATACCGGTGGTATATCCTGCAAGATCCACCCCCTCGGTTCTATTCCGGAGTTCCATCACTTTTCCGACCGCTTTCCCGATGTAGAAGTTATTATTTCCGTTCACTACACAGATCCCGGCACTGTCGTACCCCCGGTACTCGAGTCGGGAGAGTCCTTTGAGGAGGAGAGGAGCAGCATCTTGTTTTCCGGTAAATCCGAATATTCCGCACATAGAGAAGATGATATGGATTAAATAAGGGATGATTATACGGGTATGTGCCGGAAATGCCAAACTTTATTTGCAATAAATTTTACTTCCGTATACTGTTGTGTATGGAATAGTTTTTATCAGGATAATCCGTAATATACATGCATATGAATGCAGATCATCAGAATGAGGATACGAACGTATCATTGCTTTCTTTGGAAATAGATAAAAAGGGTTCTGCTTTGCAGGATCGTCTCGCATCGCTTCGACAGAGATCACAGCATATCATCGTATGAGATGCTGTCCGGCCCGGATCCCCATCTTCTCCATCACCGGCGGGTGTTCCGGTTATCGATCCGTGAGATTACCTCTCTGTTGGCGCAACGGCTCCGGAACCGGATCCGGAAAATGTTCAGGAACGAAAATCGCTCCGGAAAATCATGAGAGGATTATCAGATATCGAAAAAGATATTGCCGTAACGCTCCCTACTCTTTCCAGTATCACCCCAGAAAAAAAACAACAGATTATGGCAGATATTGCCGATCAGGAGGCGAATTGGGAAACGTTAAAGCCAGCCGATATAAAAATCAGCAAAGAGGAAGTCAATATGTGGAGCGGCTTTCTAAAGACCAATACATCTGATTTTGTCAGAACGAAAGGTATAGCGACGCTTGAGAGAGGGGAGATAATCGATTTGGTCATCAATGGATTCATATCATTCCAGATTGTGAAAATCCGTGCGAAAGATAAGGATGGACATGCCATGAGCATGATAGAATTTACGACGAAAGATTCAAAAGAGGGGAAGCATGAATATTTCATCAAACTCCCTCTTAAAGAAGGAGGAGATCTCTCTATCCTTAATCGGAATACGATGGAGGAACTTATAAGCTATAAGATACAGAAGATGTCTCTCAATAAGCAGCATCGGTCCCTTATCCGAAAATTCTTCGATCTTTTTACGCCCTAAGGATGGTCGGGGCGATGATGGCGGCGGCGTAGTTTACGCCATGTCCGTCTTTATTGACGTATCATTCATTATAGCTTGCAAGAGCGATGAATTTCCGCTGGAGCGAGGGGCTCCGTATGACCGCGTTCTTGAATTGTTGGAATGCAGGGGGTTGTATCTCTTTTTTTCCTTTTGCGACGAGGAGATCGTTTACTTTTTCTCTGCTGATATTCTGTACGATACGCGGTATGTCCGGATTTTCTTCGGCATTTTCTCCGAGAAAGGTCAGATAGATGCTTCCGATGATGATATTGACATGGGGGTCGGTGATGTGTTTTTGTAACACTTCGAGGGATTTCCGGTAATCATTCCGATTGTCGCCCGTCATACGTTGTATATCGTGGATATTTTTTTTCGCCTCCTTTGAATGGATCCGGTTGATTACGGAATCAGGTATTTTCCGGAAAAACCGGAGATATTCGCCGATGCCGTGCCCTTTGCGTATCTGTCATTTCTTATCATAGCGTCCTATCATGTCGGTGAAGACGATATTCCTTACTTGCATCATACCCTTTGCTTGCGCTGAAGATCGGATATTCGGATCGAAGCCGGACTCGCGATCGATCAAGTTTATGAGAATGGTATCCCCGAGTTTGAAAGTATTCGCTATCTCTTTCACAGATGCGATGATGTAAGGATCTTGTTTTATCCCCTCTTTTGTCTGAAGAGGAGCTTTGTCATGGGCGACTCATGCTGTGATGGTATTTTCCGGTACGGTTCATTTTTTGTTCTGTGGAACCGGTTCCTGTATTTCTTTCTTTTGACCGATTTCCTTGCAAAGGTTTTTCAATCAGCATTTCGTTTCTGTATGTACGAGCGCTTTCGCTTCATGATGGGCATGGTCGATTTTCATACGATGCTCATCGATCACGAATGTTCAGAGTTTCTTCCCATTCCGGGAAAGGATGATGGTTCCGTCTTGCAATCGGCACTCATCACCCGTCTGAAAGACGATATTTTGTGCTTTCAACCTCATTTCGAATCGGCTCCATACCTTCGGATCGGTGATATGGAGCTGCCGTACAGCGATATCATAGGATCATTTTCCCGATTGGACGATTCATACTCGTTCAGATCGTTTCTTTTCCGGTGCGGTATGGTGCTGTTCGATGTTCATATTTTAGAGGAGAGATACTGATAATGGTCTCATGGTATCATAAAAGTCGGAGAAAGGCAAGAAATGACGATATTGGAACACGGAGGAGAAAAACGATTTGACTTTTTTCTAAAATCATTAAAATTGGCACTAGCATTTAGTAAGTGCTAAATATAAGATAATATCTTCCTCATCGTTGTCAAGCGAAAATACCGAGGAAATATTGAATAAATACGCAAAACCGTGTATTATATGCATATATCCCAAACTATCCATCTATGAACTACTTCATCATCAAAAATATCGTCGAAACCACCCTGACGCATTTTGCCTGCAAAGAGTGTGGTGCAAAAGCGATGGAACAGAATATCCACATACTCGGAACCGCCGGGAACAGCCTCAATATGGAGGTCATATGTCCGCAGTGCCATGCGTCCGGAGTCATTAAGGCCGAGATGAACATCATGGGGGTCAATGCTTCCCCGGCGCAGTTCGCCGAACAGCTCAAGAAAACAGTGGAAGATGCCCGAAAAGGAGAGGCGATCAAAGACGCTGACATCATGAAAGTCCGCGATGATCTCCAGAGAAGCCATTCAGTGAGCGACCTCTTTAATTCCTAACCATCTTGTCTATGATCGGTAAAATATTCGCGAGTTTCATTCTCGTATCGGTTCTGTATGTTTTCGGGGTTTTCTTCGCACCGAATCTTACGGACAACGTTGCCGAGAAACTCGGGATCGTCTCGGTGAACGCCATTATCCGTCAACTGAAAGACGGGGCGGACTCCACTTCCGATACGCTCTTGCAGATCAAAGACGCTTCGGGTGCTATAAACGGGGTGCGTAGCGTTGTGGATCAATTGAATCAAAAAACCGGGCAAATAACCGAAACGATCAATACCATCCGACAAACCGGAGAACAGAAAGTGGAACAGGTTCAAAAAACTGCCGATTCCATCAAAAAAGCCGGAGAAGCTATCAGTGAAGTACAGGCCAATCTCAGTACTCTCACCAGTCTCTCATGATCGCAAACCCTTTCAGGACAGGCAAGCATGAGCGGTTCCGATAGATAACGACAATCATGACATACTACTGAACACCTTCTACCCGGAAGGTGTTTTTTTCTTTTCTTGTGATCGATCCATCTTTCATGAGGATGATTTCAATGATGTGATTGCCCGGAGTAGGTTCTATGAACTCTGTATCCGTTTTTCTTCCGTCAAGCACCCACTGTGCGGTATCGTATGGTATATTCGTTTCGAATCTCAGCTGTATCCGCTCTTTTTCCGTATCCTTTCCGGTCTGTCTATAGAGGGAATCTTCCAGCGGATTGGTGATGGTGAGATACTCTTGTTCCTGTATCTGCGGTTTCGTAGGAGCTTGTTCCTCTACTTTTTTTTCGAGAGCATAGACGATGCGCCGGAAAATCTCGCCTGCCCCGGTCGCTCCGGTCACCCCCTTCATGTTTTCACCGCTTTTGTTTCCGGTCCAAACCCCGATCATATAGCGGTCGGTGAAGCCGATCGCCCAATTATCGCGGAAATTCCTTGAAGTCCCGGTCTTGACCGCGACATTCCTATCAGGGAAGTCGAGTGCGGAATACAGGGGGAATCCTCCGAGTTTCGCGTAACGATCGCTGAGGATGGACACGACCATATCGGTATACTTTTTGTCGATGGCTCGATGACAATTTTTCACCTCATCGATTAATTCCTTTCAACTTCACTCTTCTCACCTCACCCCCGACCCCTCTCCTAGAAGGAGAGGGGGGGTATTATTTCCTTGAGTTCTCTCTCTTATAGTTCTTTCTCCTTCTAGGAGAGAGTTAGAGAGAGGTGGGAGTTTTATCTGAAAAGGACAATATTGTCCGCTGTTGGTAAAAATAGTATAGGCTTGCAGGAGCTCGAAAAGCGATACCTCTCCGTTTCCGAGAGTGAGCCCGAGGCCGTAATGATCCGCATCTTTTGTGAGCGAGGTGATCCCGAGTCATCGCAGAAAATCAAGAAGGGTGGATACCCCGAGCTGTTCCGTGAGTTTTATGGCCGGAATGTTCACACTCTCTGAAAGCGCCTGCCGGAGGGTAATCTCTCCCTTATAGCTTTGGGAATAATTTTTCGGTTCATAGGCGTAGTTTTCGCTTGTTTTATAGGCTATCGGGAGGTCGAGTATCGTACTTTCGGGAGTGAAAGAAAGTTTTTCGAATGCGAGTGCGTACGTGAAAGGCTTGATAGCCGATCCGGGCTGACGGAGCGCGAGCGTCGTATTGACCTGTCCGGCGACGGATTCCCGGTAATCGGCGCCACCGATCATGACACGGAGAAGGGGATTGGATCGTCATCCTGATCCCGCAATACGGGATTCAGGATCTGTTCTCTCTGCTATGAGTATCCCATAATCGCCTACATTTTTCCAGGCGAGCTCTGCGAGGGTGTTCTTTGCGATGGTATCGATCTGTTCGGTGAGAGCGAGGTCGAAGGTGGTTCTCACCTCACCCCCTAACCCCTCTCCTAAGAGGAGAGGGGAGAATATTTCATTTTTTGTTCTCTCTCCTCTTAGGAGAGAGTTAGAGAGAGGTATTAAGAAATCCGACACATACGGGAGGGAATTCCCATGTTCCATATTCCATGCCAGATTCTCGAGGAGAATGTTTTTCTGTTCATCCGCTGTTATGATCTGTTTTTTTTCGAGAACATCTACTATGAACTCGAACCGGGATCGGAAAGTCTGGGGTTTCTTATAGGGATCGTATCTCCTCGAGTCTTTCGGTAGAATCAGGAGAGCGATCTGTTCGGCCTTGGTGAGGTTTTTCGGTTCTCGGCCGAAATAGTATTTCGCTGCGGATCCGAGACCCTGGTTGAGGTATCCGAAACCTACACGATCGATGTACTCCGTGAGTATCCGATCTTTCGGGTACAGGCGGTTCAGCCGAATGGCATACAAGAACTCGAGGATCTTCTTTCCGATCGTCCGATCTTCTCCGATCCAGAACGTGTTGCGGATCAGTCCGGAAGAAAGAGTACTTCCTCATTCCACCACTTTTCCTGCCCGGATATTATGGAGGGTGCTCCGTACGATTCATCGGAGGCTTATGCCGTTATTGGTCCAAAAAGTCGTATCTTCGAGGGCTATGAGGCTTTTTTTGTAGAAATCCGGAATCTCTTCGGAGGTGGTTTTCCGGTGCCGGATACTTCCGGAATAGATGACTTCTCCTATTTCCTGGCCTTTGCTATCGAGGAAAATGGTCGAAGAGGGGAGTGGTGGAATGTCGAGCGGAAGAAAAAAGACGATCGAAAAATACCCAGAAATAAGGAATAGGGAAAAGATAATGAGGGAAGAGAAAATTTTTTTCATAGGAACCATTGTATGGAAGGAAGGGTTTTTGTGAAGCGAAAAGATTGCAAATATCAAAAAAACCGTATACTGAGCCCTAATACATGGTATTTCATCTCCCTTCGCCCATGAATCTCCTTCAAGCATTCTTCATCGTTTCGAGCTTCGTCATCTTCATCATCGCTTTCGATATCGCCAAACGGCAGAAGTTCAATGCGCTCCACTTCCTTGTCTTTATCGGTATCGGTATCGCGCTTTTTGTGTTCACGGTCTTTCCGGACATCTTGAATAGGATGGGTCAGATATTCGGGCTTCAGCGATGAGCGGATGTGCTTGTATATGTGAGCATCATTTTCCTGTTCTATTTTGTCCTGCTTCTCTTGAACAAGTCCGAAAAGAATCGGGAGGATATCACCCGGCTCGTTCGGGAAATAGGTGTTTTAGAGGATAAACTTCACCAGCATGACCATAAATAAAAAAGAGGTTATATTCCTCATAAGAGCTTATAATGAGGCACCCCGCATCGCGTCGGTCATAGAATCGATCCTCAGTGCCGGATTCGCACATATCCTCGTGGTGGACGACGGGTCGAAGGATGATACTCTGGAGGTTTTATCGCGGTTCCCGACGCTCCATATCGTGCATCATCCGTTCAATCGCGGAGGCGGTGCGGCGCTCGAGACGGGATTCGAATATATCCGCCGTAATGGAGAGGAACTCGGTATCGGGTATGTCGTGACCTTCGACGCGGATGGGCAGCACCATATCGAGGATATCCGGTATTTCATCGATGCTTTCCGGAAAGATCCTTCGCTCGATCTCGTGCTCGGTTCCCGTTTCATCGTCAAGACGCAGAGCAATGTACCTCTGTTCCGTCGTCTTACTCTTCTCGGTGGGCAATTTTTCACGCTTTTCATCAGTGGTGTATGGCTGACGGATGCTCACAACGGATTTCGGATGTTGCGGCTCGAGACCGTGAAAAAGATCCACCTGACGATGGACGGTATGGAGTACGGTTCCGAGTTCGTCGATGAGATGCGGCACCAAAGATGCCGTTATACGGAAGTGCCAGTCAATGTAACCTATACAGAGGATACTCTCGCCAAGGGGCAACACCTCGGCGGTATCTGGCGGATCGTCACGAAGATGCTCTGGAAGAAGTTTTTTAATTAGGATTTGATTTCGAAAAAATATTTAACTATAATTCTTCTAGTTGTATTTTTTTACTACATAAAGAAATGAAATATATTCAAATACAACAAGATCTCAGAAATTATAGTTGATTTTATATATTATTTCAGTATATTGAAATAATATAATTATTTATCAATAAATATTCAGTATATTGAAAATATATAATAAAAGGCCTGTATATTTGGATAAAATCCGACCATTTATATGTAAGGATATTATTAAAGTGCTTATCTGACAAAGGCGTGTTGGGAAAAGCTATATCTTGTTCCAAATAATCGATGAATTAAAGCAAAATTTTTGAGTGGCAGATGATCAGATTATCTATATAAACAAGGAACTAAATCAATTTGATAATATACGAGATTATAATGATCTTCTCGGATATATTAAAAAATCAGTCCCAAAGAACACACAGAGTGATAAAAAATATATCTTTATAGATGAGATACAAGATATAGTGAATTTTGAAAAGGCTTTGAGGGATCTACAAGCTTTGTGAAGCTATGATATTTATATTAGTGGGAGTAATGCAAATATGCTTTCTTCAGAAATCGCCACCTATCTTACTGGGAGATATATAGAGTTTGAGATATTTCCATTGAATTACAGAGAGTTTTTAGATTTCCATACACTTGAAAACAATAAGGAGAGTTTTTTGAGTTATATGAAATTTGGATGACTCCCATATCTGAAAAATCTGGAGTTAGATGAGGATATTATTTATGATTATATAAAAAATGTGTACAGTACAATCCTTTTAAAGGATATCGTCAAAAGGTACAATATAAGAAATATAGATTTCTTGGAGAAGCTTATTTACTATCTTGGGGATAATGTCTGAAGCCTTTTTACGGCAAATAATATTTCCCTCTATTTAAAATCTCAAAAAGTAGATATAGGAACGAATGTCGTACTCGAATATCTTCATTATATTACCAGTGTGTTTCTTGTAAATAAAGTAAAAAGGCAAGAAATAGTTGGCAAAAAGATTTTTGAGATAAATGATAAATTTTATTTCTCTGATATATGAATGAGAAACGCTATTCTCGGTTGATATAGACAATTCGATATAGCAAAAATAATTGAGAATCTTGTTTTTCTTCATTTTAAAGCCCTCGGGTATGAAATCCATATCGGGAAAAATAAAACAAAGGAAATAGACTTTATAGTGCAAAAATGAAGTGATATAAAATATATTCAAGTTTGTTATCTCTTGGCCGATGAACTTACGAGACAAAGGGAATTCGGGAATCTACTGGAGATACAAGATAATTATGAAAAAATAGTTTTGAGCATGGATGATTTTATCTCTGGAGATTATATGGGGATAAAACATTATAATTTGATTGACTACCTGAGCCAAAAATAAGACAAGGTCCTGATGAGAGGATACTAAAACTTCGGCTGGATATGTTTGACTGGTGGGAGGGGAGGAGACATGAGACTTAGATTTTTTTAAAAATTACTATGAAAAAAACCATACTCATAACCGGATGAACCGGATATATCGGATCCCATGCGGTCGTTGCATTCGAGCAGGCGGGATATACAACGGTTATCGTCGATAATCTGTCCAATTCCTCCGAACAGGTGCTCTCGAAGATCGGAAAGATACTCGGATATATTCCGGATTTCCATAAGGCTGATATCTGCGATACGAAGGCGCTTGATGAAGTTTTTTCGAAACATGGTTTCGATGGGGTGATCCATTTCGCGGGACTGAAAGCCGTAGGAGAGAGCTGTGAAAAGCCGTTTCTGTATTATGGGAACAATATTCTCGGAAGCATCAACCTTTTCGAGGCCATGGTCCGATACAAAGTGCGGAGGATCGTCTTTTCGAGCTCGGCAACCGTATATTCGTCCGATAACACGCTTCCATTGACAGAGTCCAGCAAGCTCGGGACAACCAATCCCTATGGTACGAGCAAGCTCGTGATAGAGAATGTCCTTCAGGATCTTTCGCTTCATGCTTCGCTTCAAGCGCTTCCTCTCCGATACTTCAATCCTATCGGCGCTCATCCGTCCGGACACATCGGCGAGAAGCCGAACGGGGTTCCGAATAACCTTCTTCCTTATATCCTCGATGTTGCCCTCTGAAAACGGGAAAAAGTCCGGGTATTCTGAGATGACTATCCGACTATCGATGGCACAGGAGTCCGTGACTATATCGATGTAAACGATCTCGTGGATGCCCATATCGCCGCATACAGAAAATTGGAAGAGATATCCGGGGATACGAATGGTTCGTTTACGCCGGTGAATATCGGGACAGGAAGAGGGACAAGCGTTCTGGAGATGATCCGGATGACCGAGGAGGCGACGGGAAAAAAGGTAGCGTTCGAGAAGGTCGGGAGACGTTCGTGAGACCTTGCAGAAGTATATGCCTGAGTGGATTTCGCGAAAGAGTTTCTCGGTTGGGAGTCGGAAAAAACCGTAAAAGAAGGAATCGAGAGCGGTTGGAAATTTATCAGTGGCGTGTAAAACAGTTATGAAAAAAATCGATATCATCCAATTCCTTCCATACTTCCCGCCTCACAAGGGGGGATTGGAGGATGTTGCCGAGTGGATGGCTTCCGCGTATGTGCAAGCAGGATACGGGGAGGTCTTGAACGTGGTTTTTTCCGTGGGACAAGAAGAAATGATCACCTCACCCCTAACCCCTCTCCTATGAGGAGATGGGGATATTATCTGATACGAAAGAGACGGATATAAGGTAGTGATCCTCCCGGCTTTTGATCTCGTCAAGAACTTTCCGTTTCCTGCTTTTTGGAGGAGGGAGTTCTGGGATGCATTTCGGGAGGTACGGAAATTCGACGCCCAGATCATCCAGACACATACGAGATTCTTTCTCTCCAGCCTGATCGGTGGGATATATGCGAAGCGACACCGGAAAAAATGGGTGCATATCGAGCACGGGAGCGGGTATGTCGTTTCCGATAAATGGATGGTCGCTTTTTTCTCGAAGCTCTTCGATAGGACCATCGGTCTCTGGATTCTGCGTTCCGCAGACAGTATCATTGCTATCAGCGAAGCGTGCAAACGATTCGTCCAGAGCGAGTTCGCGGATCGGGATATATCGGTCATCTATCGTGGGATGGATATTCTTGATATCCCCAGAGTTCCCTCGATAGACGGGAAAGTCCGTATCGCATTCGTCGGACGATTGGTGCATCTCAAGGGTGTGAGATACCTTCTGGAGGCTCTGAAGTCATTCGATGATGCGGGAATCGATAATATTTCCTGCCGGATTGTCGGAGATGGAGAAGAGCGGGGAGAGCTTGAGACATTCGTGCAGGACAATAAACTGGAATCTTCTGTTGCTTTTCTCGGATTCCTGAGTAAAAATGAGATATTGAGCGATATTCTCCCGACAACCGATATTTTCGTGAATCCGAGCCTTCAGGAATGACTCCCGACGACGGTCATCGAGGCACTGCTGTCAAAATGCATGGTAGTGGCGACGGATGTCGGGGGGACGAGAGAAATATCGGATAAGGAGGATCTGATTATAGTTTCACCAGAAGATTCCAATGTCCTCTATGATGGTATGAAAGAGGCTCTCTTGAGTTATAAAGAGGTTTCTGGAAGTTCGTATGCATCGGTTCGGGAGAGGTTTGATTCGGGGAAGAATATCGGGAGGATGTATGAGGTGTATGGGGGTATCGTATAAAAATTATCTTAACCAAGGAAAAAATCTCTTTATTCTTACTATAAGGCTTATTGGTACAAAAAAAGTGAATAATCTTAAAAAAAGTGCTGTGGCAAATCTTGGGTAATCTTTTCTGTATCTTAAAGCAAGAGAGAAAGAAACCTTTTTCATCTTAATCGAATTTTTTGATGTAGTGTTGGAGATACGAATCATATAATTTGTGCAGTACTCATCTATGTTGCGCATTTCTGTGAGCTTCCCGACCCTGAGCCATAGATCATAGTCTTCGCAGAGATTCATGCTTTCATTGAATCATCCAACTTTTTGGAAAATATCCTTTCTTATAAGTATGGAAGATTGTATGAATTGATTCGTTAATAGGAGATTATTTCGGATATCCGCATCTGTGTTATGGGTTGAGATATTGCCTATATTAACATAGTTTTCATCGATACATGTGGCATATGTCCCGACGATTCAGACCTGAGTGAAATGAGTGAGGACTTCAATTTGTTTTTCTAGTTTTCTGACGTTACTCCATGTATCATCATCATCAATAAAGGCGATATAATCTCACTTGGCTTGATTAGCTCATTTATTTTTGGAAGTGGAACGCTCCAAATTTACCTCATTTTTTATATAAATAATTCTATTATCTGATTGTTGGTATTGCAAAATAATCTCTTCAACTTTTTTATCAGTTGATGCATCGTTAATAATGATGAGTTCAAAATTCTCATAATCCTGTGCCAGAACAGAATCTATAGCCTCTCAGATATAGCGAGAACCGTTATAAGTGGGGAGAATGATAGAAATTAGAGGAGTATCCATGAGGGTGGAATGAGGTTTTGGGTATTAAAATTGTCCGTTTGGAGCCATTTTCCCGGTGCGAGTACGATTTTATCGGGATTCCGTCCGAGCCATGCTCACCACCAAGAGAAGCTGCTGTTGGCGATGATGTGATGGGCACACGAGTACATGAGACGGAGATCTTCGTGTCACTGATTCCCATTGTGATCGATGTAATGTGCGACGACTCATTCCGGAAAGACGATGTTCTCCCGACACCATCCGACATCGTCTGAAAATACGAAAAATACAGGATTTCAGAGCTTTGCTTTCATATACTGTATAGCTTCTTCATAGTAACCGATCGAACAAACCCCATGCCATTTGTTTGCGCTTTCGAGTGCCACGTAGTCACCACGCCGGACATGAAGAGAAACGGCATTATTTCCTGCTTCTTGGATGATATCCAAGATATCTTGGTTTTCTTTTGAAAGGGGAGTCTTTACTGTGAATATTTTTTTTATATCGGGTATATATTCCTGAAAATACTTATATGACTGAAACCAGCCGTCCAGATAGGCATTTTTTGGAAATTTCTCAATGAACGCACCATCCCTCTCTCTCGTATATCTCCCATGAAATCTGAGACGATTGAGAATATCTATGAATCATGGGTGGATAGAGTAACGAATCCAAGATGGAATATCCGCATAATCCTTATTTATCCCAAAGACATCCAATTCGTAGTGACGGAAAGTCCAAGATGCTCCAATGTATCGGCTCTCCAAAAAATACCCGTCAAGAACAATCGCTTCATTGTACTCTTGCGAGAGGCTGTACGCGAGCACATATTCGAACATCTGATTTCAGAGTCCTCATTGGAGCTTGAGGGTGGGCATGATTATTTTTTACAGGTAACTTCCAATTCTTCGCCAAATCACATTTTCGCTATTATGAAGAGAATTGGAAAGAGCAATACAAGCAGTATCTTATGAAAGGTATTTTGATAGAAATTTGTCACTCATCTCTCTGTATTGATTGTTCATCTCCACTGGCGATAGGAGAGAATCCACCACCATGGATACGGATTGGTACTTATATTTATGGATTCAAATCAATGTTTTTTGAGTATCTGTACGATACTTTTTCAATCAAACATATTTATATGAAACGGTACCCAACTTTGGGATGAGTATTTTCTCCATACCAACATCTCTAGGCTTTTTCCATGAGGTACCTTGATAGTGAAGGTACCTCATTTTTTCAACAGTCGGTATACTGAACTTAAAAAAGTATCCAAATCGTACACATGTTCGAGTACATGAGAAGTGATAATAATATCAAAGTATCCAGCATCGAATTTGAGATCCTCAATAGTTGAATTAAAAAAATGATCAGATGGAAGATATTTTTTACAATCCTCTATGGCTTTTTTATTGAGATCGATACCATATATATCGTATCCCTTATTATAAAAAGGAATGAGTTCAATTCCGTGATTACATCCGATATCGAGAACTTCCCCCCCATTCTTAGTGGGAGATTGAACTAATCGAGCTTTCAGTTTCTCAGTATCTGGATTTACATAGATATCTTCGTATGTCTCGGCGAAGCTCTGAAAATCTGGAATGTTTGTCAGGTATTGCATGGAGCAATCATTGCATATCACATAGTCGGCGACGAGCTCTGTGTATCATTCCCGCCGATTATGATCAGTAAAAATAAGGGTTTTGGAAGTACTGGAACATATCGGGCAAGATCTTTCTATTTTGTTCATGTGCCTTGGATTATTTGTAATAATTTTCTTGTAGTTATCTCGTTGGTGAAATTTTCTAGAGAGTATGTTCTTGGAGAGTACTTTTCTAACTGTAACATGAATTCGGTGAATTTTACATTGAAATCTTCTGGTCATTGAAAAAATAGTCCACATTCTACTGTCATATATGGTGCTGAAATTTTCTCATTATACCATTGGGTGGCTCCATATTCCCAAAATCATCTGTTCCATACGAGTGTTGGAATATCCGCCATCCATGACTCATGGAGTGCGAGTCATTGGCTTTCCGATTCTTGTAGATATACCATAGCACTACTCAATTTTAGATTCCTTATATAATCCTCTTTTTTAAAATCACCGTATCCAATGGGAGTATACGGTATTTTCTTCGTTGTCAAAAAATTTATTATATGTTCAAATAATTCCTTAGGACAATTTTTTTTATAGACAAGTATATTTGGTTTATTTTTAAGTGATCTACTCATATCATCTACTCCAGCAGCCCATACTTGAATTCTTGTTTCTTGTGGATTAATAGAAAGAAAATAATCTTTCACCCACTCTGATGGTACGAGAATAGTATCAATGTTAGGATGGAAACAGATATCATTTTTATTTTCTGGGATGCTTATGTTAGGTCAAGCAATGAGAGATTGAATAATTCATTGTTTCTTGAGGCGAAGAGCATATTTAAGAGTTTCAATACCGTTTGGTACGAAGACAATTGAATATATGTCATCCTCTTTAGGGTCAATGTTATATCATACCACCCCCCCATTCTGAATGTGAGCGAGTCATCATATAATACTTTGAATTACCGAGTTCGGTCAGTAGGTATTCTTTCCGAGAATATACTTTATGTGCCTTTTAAGTCAGTATACGAGTCTCTCTCTTCAGGAGAGTGGTTGAGTCAGGATGGTGAACATATGAAGGTTATGTTATATTTTTTTTCTTAATTGCATGTAATATTACTCGTTAATTTGGGAACCATCCGGACCAATATATCATTCTATTCATAATTCAGATACATATTTAATCTTCTTTTCTCAAACAAATCTTAATATTTGTCATAAAATGAATTCTACACTTAATCAAACCATTAAAAAGGGTAGACTTGCTAATAGCAATACTTTCCAGGTGTCTAAATATTTTACTGGTACTCAGTATAGTCTTGTAGAAATTGAACCATTTTCTGTTTTTCTGAAATTAAAAATATTTTGAGTCCATTCAATCTTTTTTGTTACAAAGTAGCGTCAGCTTATTTTGATAAAGAAAGTATCTGGTTTTTTTGTTAAAAATGAAAATAAAACTTTTAGTATACCGGTAGTTTCACCCAGTCATTTATATCTACTATCAACGAAAAATCGAATAGTTTTACTATTCCCAAGATAAATATAGTTGTCTACAAGCTCGGACAATCAATCTTTAATATCTTCCAATCCCATTTCTATAAGAATTATTTTGGCTTCTGGATAGAATTTCCTTATACTATTGATTGTTCCTATTGTTTGATTAAATCTCTGCCTAGGAGAATAAACTGAACGAGTTTTTGTATAAGAAAGCCCCTTATCTTTGAAATAAATAACTGACGTAATTATGAAAACTAAACTCATACTTTAATTTATTATTAATTAGCGTTACTTAGTATGTATATGTTAATCTGGTGCTTATTTCATGGTAAGAATGGCATCATTAGATTATATATAATATATCAAATAAAAGATCTAAAAGAAAAAACATCTTTTAGGTTTAATGAAAACTTTCCTTCGTTTGTAGTCTTCTGAACAGTCAGTCAATTTATTTTGAAGTTGTAATTCAAAATATGTGGTGCTATTATATTTATATGTCAAGTTTCGTGTAAGTCTAATTCAGAAAATAATGCTAATTCTGATTTTACAATAAAATTTGCTTTTGAGTATTTACTAATAATATTAGGAGTTGATAAAATACAGTATCATCAAGTTTTTAAACATTTTTTGATATTTCGTATAAAATGAAACTGGTTTTCTAAGTGTTCTACAACTTCTACTGCAAAAATATAATCGAATGCTCATAGGTCCTCAAAATCTTTATTTAAATCCCTTTTAATAAATTTTGTTCACTTTACTTTATAACTTGTTTCGATAAAATCGACAGAAGTAATATTAATAAAACCATTGTCCAGTAATCTTTGGTCAAATGCTCAGGATCATGCTCATAATATTAATATGGTTGAATCTTTTTTTGGGTTCAATAAAATGAATTCCTCATAAGCTTTATTATGTAAATTAGGATAGGCAAAAATAGTAAGACCCTTATAATCCTGGTATCCTCCTTTTTCCGATAAACTGTATTTTTGTAGTTCTTGGTGCATAATTTTTAATTTTACTAAATAAGGGTAAGTAATTTCTATAATTTTTTTATTTTTTACATATAAAGTAGAAGTGCCTCGCCAGTAAATTGGCTATCCATGGCGATACTTTAAAAGTGTTTTTATTGGTACCAGACCAACTTTTATCTAAAACTATACTAAAGCCAGCATTTTTTATCAGTTTCAATAAAGTGTTCTGATTAAAAATTCTAATATGTTCACCTCGAGTATTTTCATCCGAAACATCCAGAGATGGATTCGGGATAATTCCAAAAAGGAAATATATTCTCATGAATATATTAAAGGTATTATGCGTTGAGATAAAGAGTTTTCATCATTTCTTCAGTATTCTGAAAATCTCATTTAGCGCATACTGACAATCAAATATATGCTCTATTACTTCATTGAATATGATTATATCAATCGAATTTGCTTCAATTTCATCTAATTTTTGAGAACCTAAATCCCTATTGATTCATTGGATATTCTCCAGAGTCGCTATATGTCTGAGAACATCTTCAGATAGATCAACTCAGTAATAAGTATTATCAGGAAACTGGTTCCTGAGTGTAAAAATGAGACCATTTGTACCCACTCATACTTCCAGAATCTTTTTATTATTCAGATTTTCTTTTAGAAGATCTGAATAAGTTCTCTTTTGCCAAATACTCATAGTGGTTCCACCAACTGTATTGCTTCCATATAATTTTTGATAATGTTCTTGTATTTTCATGATAGTATGGGTAATTTTTAAAAATCATATTAATCTTCCATGTCCCCCAAATACCACTCATAGCTCCTTTTCACTCCTTCTTCCAATTCCACGCTATACCTCCACCCCAGCTCTCTTAATTTGCTCACATCCAGGAGTTTCCGTGGTGTTCCATTGGGTTTGCTCGTATCCCACA
>JAQTLR010000002.1 GCA_028714815.1 Candidatus Altimarinota bacterium
TTCATAGGAAGTGTTTGTATGAACATTTTTTTGGTTATGCAGTTTTCTTGCGAGGGTAATAGTATTGGAATAGTTCCTGTGAATCAAAGTTCCGGCAATCCGATCGACGGAACCCGAGAGCTTCCGCTGTCTCATATACCTTTTCGGGACCCGTCGCCTCTATCTCCAGAAATTCCGGTATGGACTTTCCTCCGAGTTCGCTGTAGGTATCGAAATCCAAGCGGACCTGCTCGGATGAGCCGTAATCACGAACATAGCTCACTCGCCTCTTTATACTCGGAAGTCCCGCTTTTTCAAGTCCTATTTTACAGAATGTCACTATGACCATCTCGAAATCCCGTGCCTCAAACCCTGTTTCCTGTCTCGACTTCACCTCCTCGTTCCCTCCTTCTACCAACGCTTTGTGCTCTACCATCACGATATCATTCTCCTGCCGGACTCGGATCTTCTCCCCGTTTGCCGGATTCATGAGCCACTGAGCCTTGAGGATCCCCTCGAAATAGGGTTTGAATCCGAGTTCCATGAGTCTCGGGAGTAGCTCCCGCTCGGTGACACCGAGGATTTTGGCTTCGACTTCCAAGAGATGCGACATAAAGAGAAATTAGAAAGGGTTATTTATTTTTCACGAGTTCCTGTGCTTTTTTCGCGACAATATATGCATTTGGTGCGACATTCAGAGTATTTGGAAGATTATCAATCGAGTACCAATCCCCTCCTATTGTATATTCGACCCCATCTTTGTGAGCGAGGATTCATTCGTACTCTTTCACCACGAAGTGCATGAGACAGACGAGTTTCCAGAAATCCCCTCCTGTTTCATCTCGATTCTCCATGAGAACCCAATCCACAAGCGGAATCTCATTCCACACGTCCGTTACCTTCGCACCGGTTCGGTTGTAGGTCCGGATATCCGCATTGTCCTCGACTCTGTCGAGATAGATTTTCACAACCACATCTACTGTGTAGAATACTTCTTTGTTTATGTCTTCCATTGGACTTCCGCCCGTGAACTGATGCTGGATCTTCCCGTCTTTCTCGGTCGTCACGAGCCAAACTTTCTCGCAAGTTGCATCGAGGAATACATGTCCGGAAGAATAGGTTCGGACAAGCGGTTTCCCTTCGTACATATCACTATTCGCGATATCGGAGAATGGAACTTCTGTGATATTTCCAGATTGGTTTTTCTTTCCGACAAAATATTCCTCACCGTGCTTCCGCACAGAACAAAGTTGGAGTGCTTCGCAGAGGTGCTCGGGTTCTATTTGAGGGATGTAGCTTGGTTGCATATGAGTTAGGGATAGGGATAAATTATCGAACGGTATTATATTTAACTCTTTATTCTCTCCAAAAGAAATTTTCCGACTCCCCCATCGCCTGTATTTGATTCTACGACGATATCGAAAGTATCGAGGAATTTTTCTCTCTGATGGACTCGGTTACTCGTACAGAACCCGACGGCGATGGTCGAGTCGCGTTCTTCGTTTCGGATCATCTTAATATCATCGAGACTATCTCCGAAGAGGAGGATATTTGTCCTCGCCTTAAACGTCTCTTGCACATTTTCCGAAGCATCCCATTCATCCTTGTTGCAGACATGGATAATCTGTTTGGTATCGATTCATTGACATATTCACTCTGCATTGAAGATGAGCGAGTTCGATGCGATGGATATTTCTTGGAAAAGAAGATTCTGATTCCTAAGAACCGATTCTATCGATTGTGTGATGCCTGCCGAGAGAACGAGGACAGGAATGGAAAGTTCTTCAAGTTCCTGAAGCATGCTATCCATACCGGTTCGGATTTTCATCTCGTGATTCACTACCTGTTCGAGAATGTCTTTATGAAGTCCATACTCGACCAGAAGTTCCAAGTGTCCGATCCACCAATCTCTCATATATCCGCTACGTTCCGTTTCCGATAGGCTCAGGTCGATTTCGTACGGATAATATCGGTCCTTCAAGACTTGGCGGCGTACTACATAACTCTCGGGCATGAGTCCGGAATCCGCAAAGAGCGACCAGGAGGTCTTTCCGTTATCGGCCGTCAGGGTGCTGTCGAAATCGGTCACTACCCGGGTCGTTTCCGGTGTGAAACGGGAAAGCTTGGATTCGAGGAGAGTGGGGTTTGGGGTGAGAAAGGACATAGAGTGGGAATATTTTTGAGGGTATTCGATGGGATGGATGGTGTGGGACATAGAAATGAGATTATATTTTTATGGAATGCAATTCTCTATAGAAGTTCCGCTTTACTCCAATTTCAGCTAAAACAACCGATTCTATCTTATAAGTTCCAAGTAAATCTTGAGCTCTATATGCGAGATTGGCTATATCTGTATCTTTTGCGAACCGCAACAGAGTGAGATGAGCTCCATATTTTTTTCCTTCATATTCTGGATTCTTCGTCAGTATCTTTTCATAAAGAAGACGGAGTAGATTTTCATGTGCTATTCGTACTTCTTCACTTTCACCCTTAAGAACTAGAGCATCACCATATGTTTCTATCGATTGGAAATGAATATCCAATACAGTAAATATACACGATTTGAATAATTGAATCAGATCATTTTCAGTCAATCACTCACCTAATCTAAACCTTCGTTTTAAGGTAATATGCGGATATAGTATGCCGTCCACCTCATCCGTTCAAATATGTTTAATTCGAAAATCCTGTATTTTCTTTATTACTTCCTGTTCAGGAATTAATAGTATCGTATAGTCTTTATCAGAGTTATTCATACATATCTTATTTAGAAGCTCTTTATAATTCTTAATTACCCACTACAACTCACACATGCCTCTCCCACCTCCGCTGACAGCGAACGGACATAGTACACGGTCTTGATTCCTTGTTCCCAGGATTTCAGGTAGTATCCGTAGAGTTCGGCTGGTGAAACCTTGGCAGGGTCGATCATCCACTCGAAGCTGATGGATTGGTCCACCCATGGGTAGATGACGGACATCATGTCGATGACGTCGTTCATATCCATGTTGATATACTCCTTGTAGAGCCAGAAGTTCTCGGGAGCGAGCTTTGGAGCGACACGTACGGTCGGTGCGGAAAGGTTGGTCTCGACGAAGTACTTCTTGTAGATCGGGAGAAGTGCCGCAGTCGTTCCGACGATACCGGCAGTGGAGGTGTTCGGTGCTGGAGCGGTGTGGTAGGCGAATCGTACTCCGTGCGATGCCATGGCATCGAAAAGATCGGCCCATTTCTGCCCCATTTTCTTCTCTCGTACGAACCACTCTTTGTCATGACCGAGAAGGATCCCCTTGTCATACTCGGATCCTTTGTAGACTCCATAGGTTCCACGCTCTGCGGCGAGCTTTATAGAGGCATCGTAGGTGTAGTAAGCGTATTGTTCGAAGAGATCGTCCACATGTGCCCGAGCTTCCGGAGAATCATAGGCCATCCCATGGGTAGCGAGGTATTCAGCGAGCCCCAAGTACCCGAGTCCGACGGAGCGGTATTTCATGGCGGTATGTTCCGCTTCCTTGATAGGATAGTAGTTCAGGGTAATGACATTGTCGAGAATGCGCATAACGACCGGGAAGGCTTCTGCCATGGTCGCCTGGTCGAATACCTTCGCCACGTTGATGGAGGCGAGGTTACAGACCACAAGGTCTCCCGGTTCATACCGGAGGATGATCTTACCGTCCTCGATCGTCTCCTCGATGAACTTGGTCGGAGCGGTGTTCTGGCAGATTTCGGTACAGAGCTGGGTGGAGTAGACCATCCCGGCATGCTTGTTCGGATTGAGTTTGTTCACGGTATCCCGGTAGAATACGTACGGCATTCCGGTCTCGACCGTCGTTTTCAGGAATTTCTTGAAAAGATCCTTGGCCTTGATGGTCTGTTTGAGTTTCATCCGGTCGTCCGATTCAAGTGCGATATAGAACGCCTCGAATTCTGCGCTATAAGAATCCTGGAGTTTCTTTCCGGTCACTCGCTGTACTTCATTCGGATCGAAGAGGGTCCACTCCCCGTCTTCTTTCACCCGTCGCATGAAAAGATCCGGAACGCTGATCGCCGGGAAAATATCGAATGCTTTGGAGCGGATATCCCCGGTCTCGGTCTGAAGATCCAAAAAGTCGTAGATATCCCGGTGCCATACATCGAGCGTCACGGAGATGGATCCGAGACGGGCCCCGAGCTGGTTCACGGCGATGGCCGTGTCATTGATGACCTTGATCCAAGGATTTACCCCACCGGAAACCCCTTCGATTCCGCGGATCATCCCGCCTCGGGAACGGATATTTCCGAGATAGACCCCGATCCCTCCCCCGTACTTGGAGATCTGCGCCATGTTCTCGACTCCATGGTAGATTCCACGAAGATCGTCGTCGATATTGATCTTGAAACAGCTGGAGAGCTGATTGTAATTGGTTCGGGCATTTATAAGCGTCGGAGTCGGAAGGGAAATCTTCTGGGTCGAACACATCTCATAGACTTTGAGCGCGAATGCGAGACGGGTCTCGGCTGGCTCCGGGATGGCGAGGAAAAGCGCTACGGACATGTACATCTCCTGCGGAAGCTCTTTCACGACCTTGTTCGGGTTGCAGAGGTACCGTTTATTGAGGGAAAGGACGGTTGTATATCCATACATCTCGTCGGTTTTCTTATTCAAGTGTTTCCCTGCTTCGAGGATATCCGCTTCACTGTAGTATTTGTAGAAATCCTTATAATACAATCCCTTCTCGATATATTCATCAAAAAGCGCCTTGTAGGACTCCGGTTTGTAGATATCCGCGAGCTTGATCCCCCGGTTCTTGATAGCTTGTTTGTAGACATTCCCCAGGAAAATCTGGGCCGCCACCTGTTCCCAGGCGATATTTTCCACCGAAACCAGGTCCACGCAGGTTTTTGTCAGGAGCTTATTGATGTCGGATGTCTTGATATCTTCCACGATGTTTTTCTTGAAGGCTTCCATGAGCGCATCGAAGGTACACTTCTCTTCATGTCCTTTCGCTGCACGGTCGAATACCGCCTTGATCTTTTCGGCATCGAAGTATTCTTTCTTTCCGTTCGATTTCGTCACCTTCATCGCATTTTCCTCGAATTGCTTGATGAGCTCCTCCTTTTTCTCGGTCCGCTCTTCCGCACGCTTCGATCGGTAGATGATATACTGTTTCGCTACCTCGTACTTATGGAACTTCATCAGGTTCTGTTCCACGATATCCTGAATATCCTCGACCCCCGGGATCCGGTTCACGAACACTTCTCCGAATACGTGCTCTATATCTTTTACGATGAAATCGGTGATGACGGTCACGAAAGAACGATCCGCCTCCCCGGTATCGGCTGCAGCGAGATCGATCGCTTTCTCTATACGGGCTCTATCGAAATCGATAAGTTCTCCATCGCGTTTGCGGATTTGTGTAATGGTCATAGGTAGATGAAATAACGATTATAAAGTAATATCTATGGATTTAAAAGGGAAATTCACTGATATCATAGTCTCATATATCTTCATATAAGCACTACATATAGTGATAGCCAATCATATTAATATACTATATATTGTCAAAAGAAACTTATAAAAATCCCCATAAATGCCTTGTTTACGGCATTCCTTGATGATAATGATAAGGCTGGTGAATGGATTCTGAATGAATTCTGTTCATACATGAGGATTTTCATACGGGAAAAATGAAGATTTTTAGAACATTTTTCTGATAAATAGATTTGACTTTCTCTGTAAAATAGAGTCTCATATGTCCATATATCCGATAATATACAAAATATGGGTACTTGTATGAATGGGACATCTCTGGAGTCTGCTAACCCATATAGAGAGTGATCCCCAAATATGGAAACATACAAGAAAACGATCCAAAATATGAGCGACGAGGCATTGAAACGAGAAATAATAGCACTGATGACCGCATACTGATACGTAGGATCATCGGAACAATCCCTAAAAAAGCGATTGATATATGGAGAAATAGAAAGACGAAAATACCATGGAACACAGGTGTCGGAAGGATTGAGATGAGAAATACAAAATAGGATCTCTCAATTGATGATAAGACAGAATATATAGATTTTTATTTGATTTATTTTACATAATATGATTTCATATTATGTATATATCCTATAATCACAATTCACTATATGTTCGCCAAAGATACCCAAAAAGAATATTCCAGTATAGAAATGTATAAAGGAGCACTGAGAAATATGGACTATAGTGCGTTGGAAGAGGAGCTCAAGATCATAAACAGGATAGCCTATGATATGTCCTATACTGAACGGCACCCGAAAATATCGGCGATTAAAAACGAAATGGCTATACGAAAAAGTATAGGGACACAGACAGTAGGAAAATTGATATGAAACGTATCGAATGATATATATCGATCACTGAGTATGACATCTTCTGGAATGCATTGCCGTTAATAACGGATATGCTATATCTTGAGCGTCCAATCTATATTGGACGCTTTTTAAACGATATTTCATATTTCTGTCAATCCATTTTCCTCCTTCCTTTTGACTCTTGAAAGGTTTTCCGTATAAATACGTGCGTTTGTAATAAAACAGACGTACGTTCATTAATATTCTTGAAGGAAATAAAGTGGACATAAAAACAGAAACAAAACTTTTTTTAAATTGTTTTTTGCTTTTTGGAGAGTGAAATGCTATCAAATATAAAGATTGGAAGCCGGCTGTACATTCTGAGTGGCCTCATGATTGCCCTATCCGGGATAATCGGATCGCTCGGTATCTTCAGTCTCATGAAGATGGATGCGGTTGTGGAATCTTCCCATGATCGTCAGATTGATATCGAGCGGATCATGAGGATTCGCTACCTCATGAGCGAGAACCGGAGCAATGCGACTCGCGCCCTCCAGCACGAGCCCAGTAATCCATTCTCGAAACTCCATGATCATTCGGTTACAAAACATACGGATGAGATCGCGAAGAACCGGGATACGATCGATATGCTCTGGAAGGAATATATGGGCCGATCGAAAACTGACGAGGAGCAGCAGCTCGCAAAGGATTTCGAGGAAACGCGCAAAGCATTTGTCCAAGGCGGTCTCATGACTTCGGTGGAAGCCCTCAAAAAGGGCGACTATCTGAAAGCGAATGAGATCATTCTCACGAAGCTCAATCCGCTCTACAAGAGCACAAATGACGCTTCTGACCGCCTTATGGAGAAAATCATCGAATCCGCACGTGCTGAAAATACAGGAGCGAACGAATTATACCGATCGGTACGAGTCGAGCTTATTATTACCAGCTTCGTAGTAGTCCTGGTCGGGATCTTCGGATCTTTCCTTATCATCCGTTCTGTCATCCTGCCGGTCAATACTCTCAAAGAGGCCATGTCGTCGATCGAACGTGATCATGATCTCTCCAGACAAGTCAAAGTCGATGGAAAGGATGAGATCGGGGAAACGGTTATGATATTCAATCGTCTCCTCTCTACTTTCCAGAAAACGGTCACGGACGTGATAGAAGGGGCAGGGACGGTCGCAAATACCGCTTCCGAACTTTCTACCACAACCGAAAGGATCAGTAGAAACGCTCATATCCAGAGTGAAAAAGCTGCTTCTGTGGCTGCGGCAACCGAGGAAATCACAGTGAGCATCGATCAGGTTTCGGAGGGAACCAAAGAAACCCATCGTATTTCTGAGGAATCGCGGAGTTTTGCGGAAGGTGGTATGGGCATCATGGAACGGAATGCAAGAGCCATGGAAGAGATCGCCCGGATGATACGGGAGAATACCTCAGGAATGGAAACGCTTGCGAATCGCTCCGGTGAGATCACTGCCATCGTGAATGTCATCAAGGAGATCGCAGATCAGACGAACCTCCTCGCGCTCAATGCCGCGATCGAAGCGGCACGGGCGGGAGAACAGGGACGTGGATTCGCTGTGGTGGCGGACGAAGTACGGAAACTCGCTGAACGTACGACGAAAGCGACTCAAGAAATCGCGAATATGATCGGCGGCATCCAGACAGACATCGTCCGAACAACACAGAGCATGCGTGACAGTGCTAACTTGGTTGAAATCGGCGTGAATTCCTCCCAAGAAGCTTCGGAATCCCTCTCCCGTATCAAGCATGGTGCTATCGAGACCGATCATAAGGTTTCCGATATGACGAATGCTGTACGAGAGCAGGCGACTGCCAGTACGGAGATCGCTCGGAATGTTGAGCAGATTGCCCAAATGACCGAACAGACCAGTGAGGCAACCCATGAAGCTGCCGGAAAAGCCGACGAGCTCGCGATTTTAGCAAAAAATCTGCGGGAGCAAATGGGGCAATTCCGGGTGTAAACAATATAACATCATACCAAAAACGAATATACTTCCGGGGAATAAAGGAGCCCCGAAAAAAACCAGCCCCGGCGCAATATGCGCCGGGGCTTTTTTATACCTTTTTATACCTTCCCGTAGAATTATCCTATTATCCGACGGTCTTTGCTGGAACCCCTTCCATTCCCTCGAAGAAGGCATCGAATTGTTCTTGGGTTAACTCTTCCACTTCAAGGAGATATCGGGTTATCTTCTCATGGAGATCTTTATTCGCAAGGATGATCGTTCTTGCCCGTTCGTACCCGGCTTTCAGTATATCACGGACTTTCTCATCTATCTTCTCCTGTGTTTTCTCACTGAATATCTTCCCTCCTCCTTCCGCACCGAGATGATTCCCTTCAAGCGCATCAGAAGCAAAGTTCTCCGGTCCAAGCTCATCATCGAATCCGTATTTCATGATCATCGCCCGTGCGATCTCGGTCGCACTCTCTATGTCGGAAGAAGCACCAGTAGTGATATAATCTTTCCCGAAAAATATTTCCTCAGCCACCCGTCCGCCATACCCCATGGCGATCTGATCGAGAAACTTCGCTTTGCTGGTATAGGTAGTATCCTTCTCTGGAAGGAACCACGTCACCCCTCCCGTCGCTCCGCGAGGGATCATGGATATCTTGTAGACCGGATCCGTGTTCGGAAGCATCTTCCCGACCAGCGCATGTCCCACTTCGTGGTATGCGGTCGTCTCCCGTTCCCGAGCGGTCAGTATATGCGATTTCTTGGTGCTTCCGATGGCAATTTTCTCGAAAGCCTTCTGGAGGATCTCGTGGGTGATATGCTTCACATTTTCCCTTCCTGCAAGGATCGCTGCCTCATTGAGGAGATTCCCGATGTCCGCTCCGGAAAACCCGACGGTTGCCGATGCTATTTTTCGGAGATCCACGTCCTTTCCGAGCGGTTTATTCTTTGCGTGTACCTCGAATATCTTCACCCGATCTTCCATGTTGGGGAGACGGATCGTCACCTTCCGGTCGAATCGCCCGGGTCGGAGAAGTGCTTTATCGAGGACATCCGCCCGGTTGGTCGCCGCGAGGATGATGACATTGGTTTCGTTATCGAAACCGTCCATTTCCGTCAGGATCTGGTTCAGGGTCTGTTCCCGTTCGTCGTGTCCTCCGCCGATTCCAGGAGAACGCTTCTTCCCGATAGCATCGACCTCGTCGATGAAGATGATCGATGGCGCATGTTCTTTCGCTTCCTTGAAGAGATCACGGACACGTGCCGCTCCGACCCCTACAAACATCTCGACGAATTCGGAACCGGAAATAGAGAAGAATGGAACGTTCGATTCTCCAGCAACCGCTCGTGCCAAGAGAGTTTTTCCCGTTCCTGGAGGCCCTACCATGAGGATTCCGCGAGGGATTTTCGCACCAAGGTCTTTATATTTTTTCGGATTCCTGAGAAAATCCACCACTTCTTCCAGATCCTCTTTCTCCTCTTCTGCTCCGGCAACATCCTTAAAAGTGATCTTTTCATCCTTTTCCGGATCGTACATGCGTGCCCGAGACTTTATGAAAGCCATCGGACCGTTCTGTCCACCGGACATCCGACCGAAAAGGAACACTAGGAGCACCACGAAAATGATCGTCCCGACGATGCTCGGGATCGCATCCGCGAGGAGCTTCCCCCAATATTCGTCCTTGACCGATACCTTTGTCGGATTGTTCTTATCGTTGAAACCGAGGTCGGTGATCCCGTCATGCGGAGGAAGGATGATCTTGTCGATCTTGGTCACCGTCACCGGTTTGTTTCCGAAACCTGTTTCTATTTTCGTTTCTTTCTCTTTCGCCAAAAGGGAATCCCCCTGTATCGTCAGCTCGGAGTACACTCCGGATGCATACCGTGCCTGGATATCATTGAGACCGAGATTGGTATTGACGATCTCTTTATTCGGAGAAGCGATGAAAGTATAGAACCCTGACAGAAGGATAGTTATGATGAAAAGGATGATGAAGGGATTGATGCCTTTTTTATTTTTCGGATCTTTCGGATCTTTTTTAGCCGTACTCTCCAGTTTTTTGAGGGTTTTCAGGAGATCGATTTGCTGTTTTTTCTGTTTTTTCATGCGAGATGGATAGTAAGTATATTATACCTCTATACGAGAGTAATGAGGAGGAAAGATAATACGAAAAAAAGGGGGAAAAGCAAGCTGGTGTTTGAGTTTTTATACAGCAACCATGGACCCTCCTCCATAGAAATGAGATGAGCTATATGAAAAAATCGACAAAAAAACAAGCCGTAACGGACGGCTTGTTCCGATATATTTCGGGGATTTTATACAATCTCGGCATTATCCGGCTCATACCCGGTTCTCATGGCAAGGGTTTCCATATTCGCATCGATCGATACCCTCGGTCCGATGGGTCGTTCCTTCGCATCGAGTTCCTGGAGTTTTTTGATGATGAGTCTCATCATTTCATCATGATTGAGTCCCCGACTCTCATTAGTGCCCCATATTCCTTCAGGAGTCACAATAATTTCTCCATCGCTCTCAGGATTCACCTTGGTTATAATGGATCCTTTTGGCGGAATATTTGTCCAAAGATCCTTTTTTTTAATAAGAACGCTTTTTCCGTTCGTCAGTTCGGGATTCACGAGCAAATCCCCACTCTGGTTTGTATACCCGACAAGAGGTCAGCTATCTTCTGTTCGGAATGGTTTATCGAAAATTTCTCCCGGTGATAATTTCTTATCGATATAGGCTTCACCCTTTGGTCCCTGACAGGAATATTCCGTTCCGAATTTCGGATGTGTGTTGTTTTTGCAAGAAAGGACCTCATCTCCCCTTGGAGTAAGTAGAGTCTCTGAAGTTAACATTTGCTTATCCATAGTTTTTATTTTAGAAGTAAATGATGATTCCGGATACCATCGTACCATAGAATTCGTATTTTTGCAAAAAATAACTTTTATCTAAGCAAAAAATAATTTCCAAGAATGTACAGATACTTTCTCTTTCCATTGCTAGGGAAAAGATTATAATTCTCCGGATTTCCTGTCTCAGGCAATCCTTATTTCATAATGCAAAAACTATGTTCGAATTCATCGGAAAGCTCTTCAAGCGGGCAGGGATACTCATCGTCATCATCATCATCGGACTTATATTCATGAATAGCGTCGTCGGAACCATCGGTGCGGGGCAACGCGGTATACTCCTTAGATTCGGGGCGGTTACCGGTACGATCTACAATGAAGGATTGTATTTCAAGATCCCCTTCGTAGAACAGGTCGTGAAAATCGATGTGAAAGTCCAAAAAGAGCAAACGGATGCGGATTCCGCATCGAAAGACCTCCAATCGGTACATGCGATCGTTGCGCTCAATTTCCATATAGACCCGTCCAAGGTCGGGAAAATCTATCAGGATATCGGAGTCGGATATAAGGACAAGCTCATCGATCCAGCGATCCAGGAGTCGGTCAAGGCCTCTACCGCGAAATTCACCGCAGAGGAACTTATCAGCAAACGAGAGATCGTCCGTGCGGAGATGAAGACTCTGCTTAAAGATAAGCTTGAGGGGTATGGCATCCTCGTCAATGATGTGAATATCGTAAATTTCAATTTCTCCGAATCGTTCAATACCGCGATCGAATCGAAGGTAACGGCTGAACAGGATGCTCTTGCGGCAAAAAATAAGCTCGAACGCATCAAATTCGAAGCGGACCAGAAGGTAGCGGAAGCAAAAGGGAAGGCGGAAGCGATGCGGATCGAATCCGAAGCGCTCAAATCCAACCCCGAAGTCCTCCAGCTCCGTGCTCTCGAGAAGTGGAACGGGGTTCTCCCCCAGGTTACGGGTGGCAATGTACCATTCATCAATATAGCAGGACTGGGGAAATAGGGAAATCTCCTCCCCTTTTATCTATAAACCATATTATATCATCTCTAACTTTTCAACCTATGAATGCGACAAAAGGTATCCTTATCGGACTCGGTGTTCTCATCCTCCTCGGGCTTTTCGGCGCGATCGGATTCTATAATTCCATGGTTAGCATGGAAGAATCCCTGATTTCCATGGATGCACAAGTGAAAAACATGTACGAACGACGGACGGATATCGTTCCACAGGTAGCAGCGGTCGTGAAGAAATATGCAGAATATGAAAAGGGGACGCTCGAAGGGGTCGTGAAGCTCCGGGAAGCTTCCGGAAATCTGGATACTCTCCAGAAACTCTCGAGCGAAGGAAAGGTGACATCTGCCGACTATTCGAACCTTCTCGCCTCCACCATGGCAACCCTCAAGGTGACTATGGAAGCCTATCCGCAACTCAAAGCCGATACGCAATTCACGAACCTCTATACCACCCTCGAAGGGTCCGAGAACCGCATCCGGGTCGAGATCAAGAACTACAACGATGCCGTTGCAAGCTACAATCTAAGCATCCGATCGTTCCCGTACGGAAAGCTCCTCTCCGGAATATTCGGATTCTCCGCGAAAGAACGTATCAATCCTCCGGAAGGAAAAGAGATCAAAGCGGTTCCGGATGTGGATAAGCTTCTCGATATCGGAAACACAAAATAACTTCGATCCATAATTCCTTATGAAGACTTTTCTTTCCCTTCTGGCATTCTCTTTTTTCGGTCTCCTTTCTCCGGTGTATGCTGCATCCGGAGCGGTCGTGGACCCCATGAACCTCCCCAAACTCACCGAATATGTAGAGGATTTTTCGGATGCCCTCGCTCCGGCGGACCTCACAAACCTTCGGCAGACAGCACGTGACTATGAAGCAAAAACAACTAATCAGATGGTTGTAGTACTTATTCCGAACCGGAACGGGAACGAGCTCTTCGATATCGGGATGAAGATATTCAACAGCAACCAGATCGGGCAGAAAGGGAAAGATAATGGAATTCTGCTCATCATAGCGACCGACGAGAAGAAAATCCGTATCGTCACCGGGTATGGACTCGAAGGAGATATTCCGGATGTGCTCGCGAGCGATTTCATAGAAAAAAGCATCCGTCCGCTGGTGAATGAGGGGAAATATCAGGAAGCTATCCGGGCTTTCTTCGATCGCACCAGCAAAGCGATCGGCACGGATGAAGGGAAAAAAGCACAGGAAGCCGCTGACGAGGAAGGGAAAAATATAACCTCTGCCATGGCCTTCATATTCGGTCTCATTTTCTCATTCAATATCTATTTCCTCATCTTTGCTGCGATTTTCTTCATAGTCATCTCGTTTTCGATCGGTTCGATCGGGCCTATTGCCGGGTTTCTGATCGGAATGGTTATCACTCTCGCTTTTGCATTTTTGTTCGCCGGTCCATCTTTCCGAAAGACCTTCTTCGAGGCCCCGAAATCCAATGGTGGGAGCGGATGAAGCGGTAGCGGATGGGGATCCGGCAGTAGTGGCGGTGGCGGATTCTCCGGTGGCGGAGGGTCAAGCGGATGAGGCGGTGCTGGAGACTAGAGAAATAGAAAAAAAATCCTCCGAAAACCGTATGGTTTTCGGAGATAATTTTAAATCAAGCGTGTATATTCATCCGTTCATGATATTCCCATTCCGGATCGATTTCCTTCAGTCGTCCGAGGATAACCTTCCGGAACTCGGGGATAAGGACATCCGAGAGTATCAAGGGGATCATAAGAACAAGAATCAGATATCCTCCATCCAACATCAAAAGAATGGTAAAGAAACTTTTCCAAAACAAAAGCCAGTATCGTTCGATAGGTTTATTCTTCAGATAAAACCAGAGAAAAATCGGACTCAGGAATGTCGTATCGATAATTTCCGTCTTCTGCCCTTTCTTATTGTAGCTCCGATATCTGAGCAAAGAAGGGATTCGTGTAAAAGCTTCAACTCCTAAATAAATCGTAATAGGAAACAGTATCCACCAAGGAGGAATTTCCTTGATGCTCACGAAGAATAGGAACATCCCGGTGATGAACGGCCAAAGCAGAAGCGTTTCAAAAAACATCCTCCAGGACAATTTTGATAGATCCTTCGTTATGATCTCCACTCCGCCAAACTTCCTGATATGACAGATCTGTTTCCATGAAAGAGGCACTGACAGATATTCTAGCATTTTCATACTCCCAAGATATAATATACACGATTGTTAATGATCTCTCCTTTTGCCGAATATTTTATCGGATGCTTTGTAATATATATATAAAGATATCTTTGTCAATATTTCACGAAAAATACCATCACCATGCGAAACCGACTCAGAGATACTAGATCGAAAAAATAGAAAAACAGCGTCTCCGATCAGCGCATGAGTGGGTGGCATGAAGCATATATGCGATCCATATTCTTAATTCACCACCCGTCCATCCCGGAGCCGAACGATCCGATCAGCCCGGCTCGCGACATCCGGAGCATGCGTGACCATGATGATCGTTTTCCCCTGTTTATGGAGCTCCACGAGAAGTTTCATGATTTCCTCGGTCGTTGCCGAGTCGAGATTCCCGGTCGGTTCATCGGCAAGGAGAATCTCGGGATTGTTCATGAGTGCCCGTGCGATCGCAACGCGCTGCTGCTGCCCTCCGGAGAGCTCACCCGGGAGGCTCGCAACTTTGTCCGAGAGTCCGAGGCGCTCGAGGAGTGATCTCGCCCGTTCGAACCGTTCATCGGATCATTGTCCGGAATAGATCCCCGGCAGAGCAACATTTTCAAGCACGCTTAGTCTCGGAAGGAGGTGAAACTGTTGGAAGATAAACCCGATCTTGCGATTGCGGATATACGAGAGCGATTCGTCGTCCCGAAGTTCCGAGACGTCTTCACCCTCCAGGAGATACTGACCTCCGGTGAGGAAATGGAGAAATCCGATGACATTCAGCAGAGTCGACTTCCCCGACCCGCTCTCCCCCATGAGCGCCACAAATTCGCTTTTCTGAATCACGAGATCGATATCCCGCAGGACCGGGATCTCCTCGCCAGTCGAGAGATAGTAAGATTTCGCGAGATCCGTGAGTTCAATAATCGGCACCGACCGGATCGGCGGTTTCTTGCGAGTGAGAGAGGAGAGAATTTTTTTGAGCATAGAATTATTATAAAAAAGATCTATTTCAACGCCTCCACCGGATCCAGCCTCGATGCCTGTATTGCCGGATAGATTCCGAAGAAGACCGCGAGTGTCCCGGTGAAGCCGAGGGCGAAGATATCGCCGAAATTGCCTCGCACGAGCTGGAAGCTCGGGGAAAAGTGGTTGATCAGGACAATGAACGCCTCAGAGAGTCCGATCCCGACTAATGCCCCGAAGAGCGCGAGGATGACGGACTCGGCGAGGAACTGCATAATAATATCCCGTTGTCGTGCACCGACCGCGCGCATGACCCCGATATCCTGGGTCCGTTCCGCCACCGACGCATACATGATATTCATGATCCCAACCCCCGAGACGATGAGGATGAGGACCGCGATCCCGATCAGGAGAAAGGTGAGCGCCTGAGTTATCAGATTGATCGCATTTACCATCGCCTTCTGTTCGAAGACATTGAAGTCATCAACTTCCCCTTCGCGGATATCATGAAGATCACGGAGGATAGTACGGATCTCTTCAGCCGCGAGCGTGACAGATTCCGCATCGCGAGCGAGAAACACGAGCGCGAGCGTATTCCCTGCCGAACCGACGATGAACCGCTTCGAAGTGGTGTACGGGATATACACCATCTCATTGAAAGACATACCGGAAAGCGACGGCGCATCGCCCAATACTCCGACGATCCGGAACTTTTTCTTCCCGATCGTGATCGATTCGCCGACCACGTCTTCCCGATCGAAGAATTTCTTCGCGATATCCTTCCCGACCACCACCACCTTATCCGCAGCGTTCGTCTCGCTCTTATTGAAATATCGCCCGAGCGCGACCGAGAAATTCATGACACCGAGGAAGGTCTCGGTTGTACCGACCAACATGTATGCCTCGGTTTCCCCTTCTGCACTCACATTCGCCCGCCCCATGGAAAGCACCGTCGCTCCGGAAATATATTTCGTCTTCGGGACGACCTTGTCGAGATCCTCCTCTTTGAGTCGGGAAGACGCAAACGACGTGCTCGACGGCTCGACGAAAATCGAAGTCGCATTCAGAAAGCTGAGCTGGTCCTTTATGAAACTGTCCACCCCGCCCGAGATCGCATTCACGAACACGATCGTGAAGGTTCCGATCACGATCCCCAGCACCGACAAAACGCTCCTGAGCTTGTTCGAGCGGAGAGATTTGAAAGCAAGGAGGAGGATGGAGAGGTTCATGGTAAAGGAAGATTATTATTCTTCGATTTTCTCTGGGATATCCTCCCAGGAAAGACCTGTAGGAAGGATAAGCCCCCAGTCATTTTGAAGCACTGCCCGCTCTCGGGCATACCCGAGATTATCCATAAGATCATCCCGATTTTTCACAAGGCAACTCCGCGAATAGGGAAATATCTGCTTTTTTGCATATTTAAAATGATCCAGGAGGTGATCTTTCATATTGTTCACACATCGCATCCAGTATTCTCCTGCAACAAAATGGGCTGTCGATCGAGTGAAGGAAAATCCACGATCCTTGACCGAACCGAGCAGATCTTTTCTATAGCGATGAAATTTCATCTGGTCTATCTTAGAGATAATCTCTTCAACGTACGGAGTAGCATTTCAAAATGTTTCCTCAAATATTTCAATATCCCGTCATTCTGAACGATATTCTTTAAATCTTTCGTCTCGTTCGATGGATCTTTTCTGATTTTCCCCGTCCGGAAGTTCATAGAGGAAAATGCGATTTTCTCCCAATGCATCGACTGCGTGCGATTCTATCCGATCGCGCCTTTTAAAATTCTTGGGGACAGCATACGGATTGCTTGGTGATTTGATAGAAAGTCCGTATGAATTCTTTTTGGAGTATTTTTCCGAAAGTTTCCGAAGAGTCGGCAGGAATTCTTCGGTTACTGCTGTAATATAAGCACGATCGACTTCTTTGCAATCTTTACGAATAATAGAATCTTCTTCCGTCGGAATGATACGGTTTTCCTTCTTGAAATCCTCAAGCGCCTGCGAAGGACGCCGCATAAGTTGCCACTTTCCATCGAACATCTCATACAAATCTTTCACGATATATGCAGGATATTGCTCCATAAGTATGGTATCCGCGTGTTTGAGAAGTTCTGGGACTCCCGCCATCATCGAATATATTTGCTGGGTAGCAAAGAACTGAGCGATCGTCTCAGCGAGACTCCAGATCGTCACAAGTTCCGCCTCCTTTTCCGACAAAACCGGAAGATCACAGAAAACGAGAATATGCTCAACCTGGTTTTTCACATCCTCAGATACATACTTGGCTATGAAATCGATATGTTCCCGGAGTCTCGTTTCGAGTTCCGGTTGTTCGTTTTCATCATACCCGATATGAACAAAATAATGAGCAGATCCGATTTTTGTTGGTGTCATATATTTTGCATTTAAAAAAATAATTATTTCCTTATTAGAAATCTGAAAGAACAATGGAATTCGCGTGAAAAATGAGTACCGGAGCGAATCGTACGACTGTACGTTGAACGAGGAAACGGAATTTTGAACGTGAAGTCTGAAGTTATTTCAGATTTCTCTTATTCCCGTACTTTTTCCCCCATCTTCACCCCATTCCTCACCTCCGTCATCTTCCCGTCTGAGATTCCGATCTCGACCGGGACCAAGGCATTGCGATCGAGCGAGAAGAGCGAGTATTTCCCGCCAGTTTCGGTCAAGACTCCCGATGGAACGATAAGGACATTGTCCACCTCGTTTACGATATAGTCGACTGTCGCGCTCATACCCTCGCGTACCTCCGTCACTCCGGGCTCGAATGCGACATCAACCCGATAGGTCACAATCCCGTTCGCATCGATCGAGGAGGATGGACTGATGAAGGTCACGGAACCGGTGAGACTGACACTTTCGAGCGCATCGAAGCTGATCCGGACCGGTTGTCCGAGTCGCACTTTGGCGATATCGATCTCCTCCATGTCGGATTCGATGTATGGATGGGTCGTATCGACGAGTGAGACGAACGGTTTACCGGCGGTCACCTCCTCTCCGACGAGTGTATCCACTTTCGTGATTGTCCCGTCGGTCGGGCTCCTAAGAATCGTGTCCTGGAGACGTTGTTTCGCTTCCTTGACGGCATTTTCAGCGGTATGGATCGCGATTTCATACGGTGCAAGTTCCTCGGGACTCACTCGTTTGCGTTTTGCATTGAGCGATGCCCGGGCGATATCGACCTGCTTGCTGGCAGAAGCGATATTGTCCTTCCCCTGTTTTATGACCGTATTATAACGGAGCTCGCTCTCTTCGACCTGTTTTTGTGCAAGATCGAATCTCGATTGCGATGAAGTAAGAAGAATCTCCATACCTGATTTCGTCTTTTCGAGCGAGCTCTTCGCAAGATCAAGCCGGGAGGAAAGCACATTTACTCCATCCATACGTGTTTTTTCATCGGTTGCAAGATCCGTTTCTTTCGTAGCGATAGCCTGCCGAGCGGCAATAAGGATATCATTTTGCGATCTCACCGCCGAAAGCTCCGAATCGAAGAGATTTACGGAAACATCGATCGCTGTTTGAGGAAAATTTCCCGAAACGATGGAATTCCTGAGAACCGCAAGCGTATCTGTCAGTAGATCTGAAACAAGTCCCGATATCGAATAGACAGTATCCATCTGTAGTACAGCCTCTGAATATGAAGGATTGGCATGAACAGCATTCCAATCCGCGAAAAATGCATCGAATGCAGTTTTTGCTACTGTAAAGGAATTTTCTGCACGGATTTTCGTACTCGGATCCTTTGCTCCGAGATACGTCTCGAAAGCATCGTTCTTATCCCGGTTTATAGGCGTCACACCAAGGAGATTATCCGCATCGCTCAGATCCTTTGAAAGGATATTCATCATGGTATCGATCGTGAGGAACCCTCTCTCTCGAAGGTCACGGAGACTTCCGGATCCATCGGAAAGGGTACGATCGAGATCGCTCCGGGCATTCTGGAGCTCTTTTTCGGCAATCTTTACCGTATCAAGTGCGTTTTGGAGGCTTTTTTTCGCATCAATTCCCGTTGCATCCAGATCGCTCCGGGCATTCCGGAGACCTACCAGTGCGGTCTCGAGCGATTTTTTCGCCGAGAGCGCGTCAGAATCCGCCTGACGCTTCGTATTTTCCAGAGTGAGAAGGGCTTGTTCGAGCTGTTCTTCCGTGATACGGATATCCTCTGCCGATGGCGCGGTCGCCCGCTTCGCGACGAGATTCGCCCGAGCGGTCTCGAGTGCGATATCCGCCTTCTCAAGATCCAAACGCTGATACATATCATCGAGAGATGCGATCGGTTCGCCTTCTTGTATCTTTTCTCCATCCTTCTTGTATACTTTCATGATCTTTCCAGCTAGGGGAAATCCGAGATTGTAATATCCGCGATAGAGCGATTTCCCATCTCCTGAAACGGTTTCCACGATCGATCCGGATGCAACCGTATAAGTTTTATATGCCAAGTCCTGTTTTTTCGAAGGAAAAAACCAAGCATACGAAGCGTAGACGAGGATCGATACCGCGGCAACCGATCCGACGATGATCGTCTTTCGGCTCTTTTTCCGGGATTGGATCTCTGAGAGGATGCTCATATAAGCAACAGGTTAGGATGCGAAATTGGAGACTATTTTACTATGACCGCCGCTGGGATCTGGACTTCCTCCAAAAACCCACTCACTTTCTCGAAGCTTTCAGATAAAGAGATTCAGAGATCCTTTATTTTTCAGAATAGCCTCTCTTTATAGATATATCATTCGACGGCTACAAACCCCTCCTTTATATCAAACAATCTTCATTTGTGAAGATAGAGATGTCTCTCCCGGATATTGGCAGTTTTAGGAAATTCTATAACAAAGCAGGTATTTCATATGAAATGCAATCCTGGATGCAGATAACTGTGTATCTTGACCAAATCCTTCGCTGTTTTTGATTCTCGATCGAATATTTTCACGCAATAGGATCCATTTTCGCTCATAAGAGTTGGAGTTCCTTGAAGGAAATCATCCCTAGATATATCTACTCACTGGAGTCAATCTATCGGAGCGATAAGATGCATATCCCTATCAAGAGTGTAATAATTATACCCTCAGGCGGTAAAAACCCTGCACATATCCATGTCATCATAGAATTTCACCAGATTCGTATCTGGACGATACCTTCAATAATGCGATCCTTTTCAGAGAAGCGTTTTTCCTATGAACTCCTTTTTTGGGTAGGCACTATCATTCCATGATTCGATATGGATCCCTATAGTCGTATATCCATTGGCACGGTCATCATAATCCTCCGTCACTATGATTCCACCTGGTCACATATAGACACGATCATATAATTCCTGTAATATCTCTGAAACATTCCATTCATTTGCCTCCGTTTCCGTTATTTTCAAGACTCACTTTTTTCAGGATTCATGGATGGTTTGGAAAAAATCGTATTTTTTGCTCAATATATCCATCGACACGAGTCATTCTTTGGTATACACCTGTTCGAGCCGTTTCGCTATTGCATCATACCTGAAAAATAGTCCTTGTTGCATACGTGACTCATCTTCCCCGGACCGGAATACGCCAAAAAATAGGCCATTCTTCAAAATCTGCACTTCTTGTTCAAATGCTTCATTGAAATATATGATTTCATTATGTTCATCTATAAGGAAAAATCTATATTTTCAAAGAGTATCCCTATAGGAATAGAACTCTCCTATTCCGTCCATAACGACCGTACATTTTATGCTTTCTCAGTCCAACAGATCGATATCAACCACAAAGGGGTATGCTCCCAGTTCTTGCAGAACATATTGTATGAATTTATCACCATTATACTTCCCATCCGGTCCTTCTAAGAAACTGCGTATCAATGCCTTATTCCCGTCGGTTTGTTGTATTGCTATCTTCGAGAGTATTTGATTTGAAATGGCTTTCACTTCATTGTTCCGAAAGAACTCTTGCAATTCTTTCCTTTGGCTCGAAGCGATAGGAAACTCATCGATAAATACCCTCGTATAGAGCGATGCGATCCTATCGGACTTTTCACCATATGTCTGTTTTCCAACCACCCCTACGATCTTCCTGGCCGTTTCTGAGCAGATAACATCATACCTATTGCTGCAAACTTCCGAAGAAGAAGTATGATCCATCCGTTTGGAATCTGATCCTAGAACCATCTCTTTTGACATAAAAAATATACTAAAAATTAAAAGAAATCTAATATTCTATACTCAAAAACGAGAAAAAAGCAAATCGATTTTGATTATAGGCGGAAAATATGTGCAAAAAAAATTGACAAAAATGATTATTTAGTGTTTAATAGCTGTATCTACCAGTAATCATCTTTCTATGATTCAACAAAAATACCTGAGAATACAAGAAATTTTCTATCCATCTAATATTCTTCCTATGAAAAAAAATACAATGCTTTCTCTCGCTCTCATCGGAGCGATGATGTTCCAGGGATTTGGAGGGTTCGCCTATGCAGCAACCAGTTCCGCAGAGGTATCCACACAGACAAACTCACCGGATATTATGAAACTTACCTACAACGGCACAGAAATCCCCCTTGAGCCGAATGGAAATTTTGTGTTGAACGGAAAAAGCTCGCATATCGATTCCAATGGTGATATCATCTACAATGGTTCATTTGTCGGGAATACGAGAAACTTCCCATGACTCGTATTCACCAATCCGATAACCGCTTCGGATACCGTTTCTTCCACTACAGAAAGCGGTGCTTTCTCGGATATCTCCAACAAGACATATGCGCTCACCTATAAGGGAAACGAACTTTCCCTCAGGAAAAACGGAATCTTTTTCCTTGATGGGAAAATGTGACGTATCGATTCGAAGGGAGATATCACCTACAAGGGGTCACTTGTAGGAAATATCGCGAGTAGCCCTGACTTCAAACTCACCAGTATCTCCGGTTCGGAAAATACCGGTTCCACCACTGCTGATACCTTCCTGAACTCCCTTCTCGGCGGAATCGCTCCTGCAAGCATCTCCGGTTCCACGATCGACACGGGTGTTACCCAACAGCAGACAGCGGCTTCCGATGGACTCGGATTCTTGGATTCATTGCTTGGAGGAACTACTTCTAGCACCACTTCCCAAACTATCGCCGATACGAATCCTTACGGACAATACCTTTCCAGCACCGTTTTGGCGATAGCCAACAATTGGATTTCCCAGAAGATCGTTTCAAAGCAAAACTCTCTCAGTCCGGATGAATATGATAGTTTCGTAAAGACCGCTATCGCTAAGTTCGAAACCGCGAAGGGGCAGACCACAAATACAATGAAGCTCCATGCGATCGATTATACGCTCTATGAGCTCCAGAAACTCCAAAATTCCAACCCTGTAAATGCCTGATTCTTCGACAATATCCTTGGGACTACCCAAGGATCGAACCAGACATCGTCCGATGGGCTCGGATTCCTCGATTCATTGCTTGGAACCGGAAGCACCGCCAATACGGCAGCTACCGACACCGGATCATCCGATGGGCTCGGATTCCTCGATTCGCTATTGAACTAAGCACCCCCGGATCCATATGACCAAAAATACCCCGTTCCTCGGAAACGGGGTATTTTTTCGTTTGCATATTCTTCAGTCTTTTTTATAATAGAGGAGATATTTATTCCCCTATCTCACGTACCTATGAAAAATCCCACCATTCTCTTTGTCCTGACTATCCTCTGTGCATTTTTCACCACCCTTTTCTCCAATATCCTCCTTCAGGATATGGGATACACAGGGACAAGAAATACAACAGGCACGGTGACGGGACAGGATACCGCAGGAAATATAAAAATAGACACCGCTTCCATCAAGAACCTGAGTGCAAGCGTGAAATCGGTCGCAAAGAAGCTCTCTCCTTCTGTCGTCAGTATCATCATTTCCAAGGATGTACAGACCTATAAGACCGATCCGTTCGGATTCTTTTATGAACCATCCGGAACCGTAAGGAAACAGATCGGTGGAGGAACCGGGTTCTTCGTCACCAAAGAAGGGTTAGTCCTCACCAATAAACATGTCGTTTCCGATCCCCAGGCAAGCTATACCATCATCACCGCAGGAGGAGAGGAATTCACCGGAAAAGTCCTCGCCTTCGATCCTACCACCGATCTCGCCATGGTGCAGACCTACGACGTGGACGGAAAGAAACTCGCAGATCGTGAACCCGTCAGTTTTGTCAATGATACCGATACTTTGGAGGTGGGGGATTTCCTCATCGCCATAGGGAACGCGCTCGCCGAGTTCAAGAATACCGTGACTTTCGGGGTGGTTTCTGCACTCGGGCGTACGATCGAAGCCGGAGATATGGGGACTCAGGAAACTGAGCTTCTGACCGGACTCATCCAGACCGATGCGGCGATCAATCCCGGGAACTCCGGATGACCGCTCGTGAATCTGGACGGGAAAGTCATAGGGATCAACACGGCTATCGCGAGCAATGCCACCGGACTCGGATTCGCCATCCCTCTCTCGGAAAAAGAGGTGCAGTACCTCATACATTCGGTTGAAAAAAGCGGGACCATCAAGCGGGCCTTTGTCGGTGTCCGGACTACCCCGCTCACTCCGGATATCGCAAAAAGCCTGAATCTGACGATCACGTTCGGCGATCTGATCGTCAACTCTCCCGATGCTATCGTCGCGAAATCTCCAGCCGAAAAAGCAGGGCTCATGAGCGGAGATATCATCACGGAAGCTGCCGGAACAGCCCTCAGAGATGGAATCACACTCCGTGACATCGTTAAGGATAAGGTTCCCGGCGATGAAATCACCCTCAAAGTATGGCGGAAAAAGAGCGGAAAAGAGGAGATAGTGAAGCTCACCCTCGGGGAACAATAAGAAAACTTGACTTTTCTGAAAAATAATTACAATAGGCTACCTCCCGACACTACCCAACTGGGAGAATACAAAATTTGTTCAATACAAAAATCAAAGGAGCTTCACAATGCAAGTGCTGACCCAGCAAACCCTCGCCGCCACAAGCGGCAATAGCAATGCCCCATTCGTTGGTCTCCACAGGGATCATACGGATGGATCGCACGATCGTCCAGCAGTACTATTTGCTGATGAAAATCATATGCCCGCTGTATTTAGCACCAAGCGTGTTGATACCAGTGGATACCACGCAGATCATCGGCTGTTTATCAAAAAAATCAGACCCTGATCGCACCCCAATGAAAAAGCTACCTCTCCGGTAGCTTTTTTTCTTCGTCTATTTCCCCAGGTACTGTACCCGGTTCCTATTGTGTTCTTCCAGCGTTTTCGCATAGTGGATATTCCCGGAATCATCATGGAGATAGTAGTAATATTTGCTCGGCTCGGAGTTGATGGTCGCACGGATAGTATCGATACTCGGGTTCGCTATGGGCGTAGGGGGAAGATCCAGACTGTTTCTCGTATTGTACGCGGTCTTTTCGTAGATGTGATCCGATATGAAACCGGGTGTACAATCGGACATCATCAGGCGATACGCATAACACACCGTCGCATCCGCACCGATGAACCACTTCTCCCGATATCGTTTCTGGAGGATTCCCGCGACGATCGGTTTATTGACACTGCTTTTCTCCTCTTTTTCCAGGATGGAAGCGAATATGAGCATCTCGTAAAGCTCAGCATCGGAAGTGAAATCAAATTCCTTGTATACCCTTTCATCGAAGGCTTCCAGGAGCATCTGAACGATAGTATCCGCCGAAGCTTCGGGACTTATGCGGTAAGTGTCTGGGGTCAGAAATCACTCTAAAGTTGTCGCTTTCCCGAGAAAAGGGAATCCCTTTCTCATTTTATCCGTGATATTTTCCGCCACAGCAGTGAATTCCCCTGTCCGGATAATCCCCTGTCTGGTCAGATAGGCATCGATATCCCATATATTCCACCCGGGAAGTAGGGTGATCGTGATATCCTTGGAGGTAGGGTTCCGAAGTACCTGTGAGAAAAGCGTTTCTATGGTCGCATCTTTTTCCATAGAGTAGGTTCCTGCCTGAAGCGTGAAATTCTTTACGAACAACCGGATATATGCTTTGAAGATAGTGGGATTCACGCTGATGGAGAGCTTTTTCTGAAGACTCGCCACCGTATCGCCACGATTCACAATAAAATCCTGTTTCACAACAGCGGTTTGCGGGAATATATAAGCTACATACCCCATTCCAAGAAGAATGCAGAATATGAGAAAAGAAAGGAGTTTCATGAAGAGAAAAAAGATTATACCACCAGAGTATAGGATTTTATCGCGATTTTTCAAGAAAATAACTTTATTTTTCTGCTCCTATTTTTTTGACATTTCCCTCTTTTTCCATACGATACCGTCACTTCTCCCCTGCCCGGGTGGTGAAATGGTAGATGTGTGACCTTTGCGAAGCAATGGGAGCCATACCCCCGAATACGAGTATCCGTGAAACGGTGCGACATATGAGAGGGGTGCACGAGACTCGGGTGAGTTGAATCACAAAACTTTAAGCCCGGGTGGTGAAATGGTAGACACGAGAGACTCAAAATCTCTTGGCAGCAATGTCGTGAGGGTTCGATTCCCTCTCCGGGCACCAGAGCATATCAAAAAACTCACGTGAAAACGTGGGTTTTTGTTTGTTTCGTCTTGAACCTTCCTAAAGAGACTCCCGTGCAACCAGATGATCTTTATGAAAGAACACCTCCGACATCCTGTAAACCGAATAGGTGATGAAGAATGCTGAAAACACATCGATGGAGTAGTGTATGTGTCAAAGGAGGACAACGGTTCCGAAGGCGATGGAAGTGGTGATACATAGAGTGCGGACGAGTCTATTTTTCCAGAAAATGAGCGCTATAAGGAAAGGGAGTCATGTATGTCAGGAGAAGAAAAGATCCCCAGTGAATATGAAATTCTTCAGGAAATCGGGCGAGGAAACAACGACTTGGGTAGGAAACGGACCTATATGCGTCAGGCTTATGGAGATGGAACGTACAAGGACAAATAGGGCGATGCTTTTGAGTATAAATGGGGTCTTCCCTGGATACCAGAAGCAGAGGAGTGCTATATATCAGACGAATATGAGAGTTCAATGGATGAATATCCACTCCACCTCATGAGGACGTGTATTGCTGAGTACGATATCCGTGACGGAATTGCTCGCCGAATTGCTCGCATATTCTCCGGCATAGAAATTCAAAACCAGTGTCACAGATAAGAGTATCAGACCAAAAAAGACACTTCACCAATAATGACGGCTCGTCACATGGGGACGATGGCTCTTCTCGAACTTTTCCTTCAATCGTCTCATGAGACGAAGGTGAAATGGCCGCATTGATTCCATAATATCTGGGATTATAGGATACTTCGGAGATATTTCCGTTTCAGAATTCATGGCATTCGTTCTGCCGGATCGGTTTTGACAAGATTCTCCAGAAAAGCTTTAGTGGAGTTCTCCCACGAATATTTGAGTGCCTTCTCTCGGCACTTGGTCCGATCCAATAACAGACATCGTTTTGCTGCGTCTTCGATATCCGTGCTCAGTATGCCATCTATGCCATCGCTAATGATATACGACGGTCCAGGTGCTGGATAAGCCGCAACAGGGATCTGGCAAGATAGAGCCTCCAAAGCAACGAGACCGAAGGTTTCCGTACGCGATGGGAGAACAAGTACATCGGCTTTCGATAGGATCTCTACGAGATCTCCCCCGGTTTTATAACCGAAGAAACGGACTTCCGGATACATCGCCTCGAGCTCATACCTCTGAGGACCATCCCCAACTACCCATTTTTCACCGGGAAGGTTGCAATGTAGAAAATCCTCAACCCCCTTTTCCACTGCGAGCCTACCGAGAAAAATGAAAATAGGGTGACCAAGATTGGGACGAGGAGTATTTTCTGGTTTCTGGAAAAGTTCTGTATCCACTCCAAGCGGACGGACAACGAGGTGCTTGAAATTCCGAACTTCCAGTTCGTTTCTGAGTAATTCGGTTGAAACCATGGTGCGTTCTGCGGCACTATGGAACCAGCGAAGATAGGAAAATATCCACTCGCCGGAAAGCCCGGTACGAACCTCGAAATAATGAGGGAAATTCGTATGATACGCTGTTGTAAAGCGTTTTCCTTGAGAGATGCATGCTCGCCGACCAGCGAGTCACAAAGCCGATTCCGTATCTATATGGATATAATCCGGATTGAATTCCCGGATAGTCTTACGGATTACCCCCTGTCCAAACGGGACAAACCGGATTTCCGGATAAAATGGGAGCGATATACCGAAAAATACCCCCGGATGGATAAGGCGTACCTCGAATTCAGATTCCGGAAGCCTCTTTATAGTTTCGCGCATTACCGTAACCACTCCATTTACCTGAGGAGTCCATGCATCGGTAATGATAAGAAGTTTTTTTTTCATAATTATCGGACTACAGTCCATTCCTTAAGAAATATTTTACGGATACGCATCGGCAACATAGTGACCGCCCATGTGAGCAACATTTTCGGCCATCCTATTTTATGGGGACGCCGACCGGTATGGTATATAGTAAGCTCTTTTACAGAGATAGTCCGTCCTATTTTTGCAAGCCGTCTGAAATGTTCATGATCTTCTCAACCGATAAGTATTTCGTCAAAACCCCCGGATTTCCGAAATGCTTCCGTTTTCACCATCTGAAACTCTCCGGAGGCCCCACCGATATGGAATACATTATTCAGAACCAGATAGATATAATTGAGCACGCCGAATATATGTTTATCCGGCAGTGTTTCCATCTCCGGAAATACTCGCATATATGCCGTGAGCGCAACAGAATTCTCTATACTACCCATAATATCGATAGCGGTAGCAAAAAACATATCAGGTTCAAAAATGGTAACATCCGCATCGAGAAATACAAGATATTCTCCTGTAGCGATGCTGGCTCACATATTTCTTGCCATTCCGATCGTCTGACGCCGCGTCTCTTCATATACGATCACCTTATCCGTATATCTTTTAGCGATTTCCCTGGTTTTATCGGAACTTTTCCCGTCAGAGATAATGATTTCACTCTCTCCTGCATAGGCAGAAAGCCACCGAAGCGTCTCTTCTATGACGGATTCTTCATTAAGGGTAGGGATTATAAATGAGATCATTTTTCTAGAATTTTAGTTTTAAAATAACGATGGAGAAAGTATAAGGAAAGAGGGATGATAAGAACGATTGCAATGATAAAATAGTATTTGAAATTATCGGAAACCTTTGTGTAGGCACTTCAAAGAATATATCCGATCAGAAACAACATCGCTACAAGGATTATCTCACCGAATAGATTGATTACCGTATATTTTTTAAATGAGATCCGACTTGCTCCAGCAACTAGAAGCACTGCTAACGATGCACCGAAACCGATAGTGATTTTCGATATAAAGAGAATCTTCGTATGAAATCTCTTAAAAAGGACCTTTACTTTCCCTAATATCTCCTCATCGACTCAAAGATATCCTCAAAATCGTACTAGGAAAGTATCGAGAAAATACCGTCAGATACCGTACCAGATGATATCTCCGACCAGATCCCCGGCTATGACGCTCAAATAAAGTGGTATGAAACTGAATAGTCCGAGTTTCAATAGGAACCCGCATGCTATCATAAGTATCGGTCCTTCGATTATGGTTCCTATGAATATCAGAAAATATTTATAACTGGAAAATTGAAGGGCGTATATAGCGAAATCCGGTAATGAAGACATAACTTTAGATAGTGAATATTCATGGTAGAATTTTATTGTGCATTCATATATCTGTCTTTCTTTTTCTATTCTGGAACTATCCCTGTATAGTATCCTTTCCATAAGAAAAATCAAATTTTTTATCTTAACGGATCTATCTGGAAAATACCATCACTGCATCATCCGGAAAAGCTATCAGAATCCCGTATGATGGGGGATGTATTTTCTGTAGATCCGTACGATCTCGTCTCTTTCTTGAGGATCTCCCGAGAGGAAGAGCGTCTTCATATACTCCTCGTGCCGCACGAGATATTCGCCGATCCGTTCCCGGACCTCCGGTTCATCAGGATTGCGGCTGTGCAGTCCGATATCCGCAAGAATGGCTTCCATGACGAAGGGGGTTTTCTCATAATCCAGCAAAAGCTTGTTCATATTATTCACTGTCTCCATGGGACTCGAAACATAGTGTATATGCGGGGGACGGGAAACACCTTGCATGCTTGGCCCCATAGTGTCCAGGATGATCTCTATGGTTCAGAAATCGAAAAACGATCCGAGAAAATTCGGATAGCTGCTCTGGATGATTTTGATATTATGTATGAGCTGCAGTGTTTGGATGTTCTCATGCACTCCCACCTGATCGATGAAGTAGATCTTCCCGGGGACGACGAGGATGTAATCCATCTCCAGATCTATCATACGCCATCTATAGTAGGCGATGAGCATGACCTGTATACAAAGGGAAGAGATGGAAATATACGGGACCGGGTCAGAGTAATCTCCGGAAACGAATACCAGATCCCCTACCGCAAAAAGGGTTATGATGATGGAAAGGAAATAGCTCATGGTCACCCGATTGAAAAACCGGGAAAAAACCGCACTCCCTTCGGTCAAAATTCTCTCTCCTTCATAGATATTAATGATATCATTGTGTTTCCCATGTATCTTATGGAAATAGATCAGATAGGCGAGACCGGAGTATACTGTAAAAACAATACTGAAAACAACAAGCCCTGATATGAGGTAACCGATAATGGGATTGGAGGAGAAATCCTCCAAAATATACTGCACATTCACTACCGTCATCGCGACGATGAGCAAAAGCAGGAGATTGATGAATATGCCGTAAATCCAGGATCTCCTGATGATCATGAGACGGCTTATTTGCTCTTGTTCAAATACCCTCACCAGATCAACACTCCCCTTGATGCGGAAGGATTTGAATACCCATTCATAGATTTTTTGAAAATTGATCATATCCGAAAAGAGTGATGGATCTTCTATAAAAGACTGAAGAACTCCGGTAGAGACATATTCTTCATGGAAACCGCCCATTTTACTTATTTCCACCTCATCGTCAAAAGATAATAACCGGAAAATATTTATTTGACTTTTTTATATTTTACATACTATAAAATTTATGTATTCCTTATTTTCCCATACTATGAAACGCTCTTATTCTCTTATTCTCATTATTCTCATGGGGTTTTCAACCACCCTCGTATCCGCGGATTTCTTCAACGAACAGATACTCGGGTCTGATCCGGAGACCGCTATGGTCGAGGATATAGCACTCAACAATATAACCTTGAAAGACAGTAAAGAGATAACCCGGTATAATAATACCACTTACTTCATCGCAGGCATAAAAGCCGAGGCAGTAAAACGATTTAATGATGGAACCATTTCCTACTATCGTCAGCACGATATCATTACCAGCCTCGACAGTTTCGTATATACGATGAATCAGTATTTCTCATATGAAAAAAGATATGAGCAGACCGGAAACGATGCATATAAGGAACGTGCCCGATCCTACCTCGAGGATTCCAGATGAGACTACGCACGACTCCGAGCGGCTCTGAAAAAGAGCACCTATTAGATCCATATTTCATAAAAACCTCTTTGGATTCCAAAGAGGTTTTTATTCGCTCTAAAAATTCCGGAATTTTCATGCAAATACATTTGCATTCCTCCGGATTTTCTTATATACTACCTCTGTAATATCCTATTTCCCATTCTTTTCTATATGAAAAAACATTCTTTTACAACCATTATGGTCGGGTGTATTTTTATGGTCGGGTCGATCGCCCCTTCCATATATGCCGATACTACGGCAGATAATAATCTTTCCAATGTTCTCGGAATTCTTGATAGTGCCAATCCGTATGCAAGTGCACTTTCCTCAGACGTGCGAGCTAAACTCGATGCTTTTATGGGAAAAGTGCAATCCAAAAAATTATCCATGGATAGTGCATCCTATACTACCCTTCTCACCACCATCAAAGGGAAACTTACAACTCTCCAAACAGATCCGCAGTACATAAATAACACGATGATACAGAATGTACTTGGATATATTCTGTATGAAGTGAATAATCTATCCCTTTCTTCAAGCAACACTTCAAGCTCAACGAGATCCGCTTCAATTCTTTCGGCCTCTCCAGATAATACAGACCTCTGTGCACAGCAGGGGCTCAATAATATCGATGAATTGAATTGGGAAGGCAAAAGAGGGGATCATGTTTTCCGACGTGGCCAATTTACAGATTGGGATATACGCGGATATGCATACAAAATGAACGCGGGAGAATCGTATTCTTTCCCGATCCGGACGGATATCCCATACTTTGAGCTCGCAAATGATTACAATTCAGGCTTTTCACATATCTATAATATTTCCGAGAAAAAGTGCGACTTTACGAACATCAAACAGACGGACGGTGGTTGTTCTGGTTTTGTGGGATGGATGGATAGTGGTATAAAAATATCTGTAAATGCAAAATTTGCTAATCCGAACTGGCAACCTCCTGCTAATCAGTTCGCTCCTGTTGCCGATCCATCCGAACATGGATATGGATGTCGCCTTGTTCCGGGAAAGAAATACTATCTGAATGTCCGATGGGAACGGAAGTCCGACCTAGTCGATGCATCTGGAAATATCAGGAACGATGGAACTCCTCTTCTTTCTAGAGAAAGAAACAATCTTCGTTCTAAATCCGCAGCCGAACTCAAGGAATACCTTGATGGAACCTTCAATGGATATGGTGATAGTTGTATGAACGGAATAGGTGGACATTCCTGTATGATCGACTACAGTTTCGGTACTTTTGCCCCAGGCATGGATAAGTGGTCTCCGCAACAACGAGCGGATATGACAGCTAAGCTAGAAGCGGTTACTGCAGCAAATCATGCAGCCTACCAAGCAGATCTTACTCAGAGAGCTGCTACCGAGACTCCAGCAAATCCCTATGGACTCATATGTCCAGCAGGGCAACGGGTAATAGGCGCAAGTTGCCACTAGAATAGCGGAAAGATGGGCATATCATACAACTTTCAAAAGGATCCCAATACTGGGATCCTTTTTTTAAAAAAACACAAACAATAACAGAACTTTGTTTTGTATTTTTCCGAACTTTCCATAGTATGCTCCCGATTTATTATTATTTCCTTCCAAAAAAATCCAGAGTGTTTATAGAGGTCATACCATTCGGTGGGTCCATAGATGATACATGTCTCACCTACTACGTACGTGACGAGCTTGCCGAGAGCATCCGGATCGGATGCCTTGTGGAGGTACCTTTTCGCAATGCCGTCGATTATGCGATCATAACAAGTCTGGAGAGTTCGGATATTCCCGAAAATCCGAAATCCATCGTGCGGATCATCACACCCCTCCCTCTCCTTGCTCCGTACCAGATCCGGTCGATTTTCGAAAGTTCCTCTTACTATTTCGTCCACGTCCACCATATCCTCTCGCTCTTTCTCTCGAAATCACTCGTAAAATATCTGGAGAAGAAAGACTTCGTCGCACTTAAAATACCCCCCTCTCCCTCTGGGAGAGGGTCGGGGTGAGGGCTCTGAGAGAAAAAAGAAAGTTCCACTAATAGCATCCGTTTCTATCACCACACAGGCAACGATACTTTCTCTGATGTGATACGGAATCATATCGATGGACGGACTATCGTCGCATTCCCTGATGATTTCGCTATCGATGCCTATCTGAAGCTGCATCCGATCAACCCGGAAACCACTCTCGTCATACCGGACAAATTGACCGAAACCAAGAAATACAAGGCTTTCTGTTCCGTATACAATGGAGAAAAAAATATTATCATTTGAACCAGACGGATTCTTTATTATAATCTCTCGCATTATGAAAATATTCTCTATATAGAAGATTCACTTCATAGCAAGGCTATGCGATTCTGACATAGCTATAAGCACCTGGACATACTCCAAAGGATGGCAACGAATAGCGACTTCCGCATAACGATACTCTCTACGCTTCCGAGTATCGGAAGCATGTATATGCTCCATACCGGGGTATATAAGAAATTATAAAAATACTTAATTTAGTCCAACTATAATGCAGCAAAAAATCAATCGTTTCCTCGGTTTCCTTCTCACACGGATCTCCCATATCGAAAGGGTTCGCATGGTATTCATCATGTTTGCACTCTTTGCTTCCATCATCATTTGGACAACCTTCAAGTACACCGTTCTGGAATACCCCTACTACAAAGGGCTTGCCGATAAACAGCAGATGATAACCGTAAAAAACCCGGTTTCTCGCGGAACGATATATTCCGATAACGATCCAGCCTGAGTGTTTGCCACCAGTACGGACCTTTCCGATCTCGCCATAGACCCTCAGGCAGTAGGATCGAAAGAGAAACTGGAAACCTTTCTGACCGATCTGGTATTTGAAGAGATCTGTTCCAAGCAATCGGACGACCGTTGTGTAGAAAACCTCTTCAATTACCTCCGACAAGTCCAAGATGATAATTTTGTAGCAAGCGATACGAGCGTAAAAGACAAGATTCGCGAGGATATCCACAGGAAAATCTCCAAAGAGTTCATCGACTCTGTCATAGTGAAAGAGAATCTTAACGGAAAAGAGATGAACGACCTCAAAGATCTGACAGAATGATCCGGAAGCTCTTTCGGTATCATCAACAACAGCCTCTATGTAGACCCTACGAAAATCAGCAGCAAAGACGCTATGGTTGCAAGACTCATGCCTCTATTATCCCTTTCGAAAGAAGATCTCGATTTCAAGCTCTCGAACCGTACAGTCCGTTATGTAAAAATCCTCCGGAAGATGGGACTTACCACTCGCGATATGATCGACGCCCGAGTACAGGCCGAAAAAATCAATATCGCCCAGGGACGTATGCTCGACACGGAAAGCATATTCCACTTCTTTATCCTGGAAGCGAATCCGACAAGGTTCTACCCGGAAAAGAATATGGGTGGACAGATCGTCGGTTTCGTAGATAATGCCAATGAAGGGAAGTACGGGATCGAAGGGTATTTCAATGAAGAACTCAAATGAAAAGAAGGGGCACGGATCGCGAAGAAAGATATCTCTGGACGTACCATCGGATCATTCGATCTCGGAGAACGGAAGATGGTGAACGGAACCGATATCAAGCTCACTATCGATCGGAATATCCAAAAGGAGGTAACGAAAATCCTCTCGGAAGGGATCAAGGAATTCCGAGCCAACAAAGGTTCGGTGGTTATTATGGACCCGAAAACGGGGGCGGTTATCGCTATGGTGAGCTATCCTGATTTCGACCCGAATAACTTCGGGGATGTCTACGAAATCGAGCGGGTGAGCCACGCCAAATATCCGAATCCTTCCTTCGATCTTCTTGGATTCCCTCTATTTGTCGAAGATTCGGAAAATGGTGTACCGATCATGGTCGGGAAAAAGAAAATATCTCTCCGCTCCGCCACCGAGGCGGAAATCGGAAACGGTGCTATCCCGAAATACAAGTACAAGAACATGTTCGGTCCTGGAGTATACGAGGCTGATCCCGTGAGTTCTCTTTATGAACCAGGTTCCGTATTCAAAGCCATAACTACATCCATCGGTATCGATACGGGCGATATCAAACCTTCCGATACCTACACGGATAAAGGATATGTAAATATCGATCAATACAAGATCAGCAATGTCTCTCAGGAATGTATCGGGCTTCATACCTATTCCCATGCTCTCGACTGGAGTTGTAATGTCGGGATGATCGATATCGTGCAAAAAATAGGAAAATCCCTTTTCTACAAATACATCAACGATTTCGGATTCGGGCAAAAAACCAATATCACGCTGGATGGCGAGGTTTTCGGGAAAATCGACCCTTATGAAAAATGGTCCCGGGTAAAACTCTTCACCATGGCATTCTGACAAGGTATCACGGCAACCGTTCTCCAGATGGCAGCCGCTTACTCCGTCATAGCAAACGGATGAATCTATATGCAACCATATATCGTTGATTCCATGACCCTCGCCGATGGTACGGTCGTCAACAACACTCCGACTCCGCTCCGTCGCGTCATCAAAGAAGAGACCTCAAAAAAAGTGGTCGCCATGCTGACCGAAGGAGCGACGATCGGATTCGCTAAAAAAGGATGAGTAGAAGGATACGATGTTGCTGGAAAAACCGGAACATCCCAGATCGCAGCCAAGGGGAAATACGAAGTCGGTACCGCTGGGCATACGGTTACCTCGTATGGAGGATTCGCTCCAGCATCCAATCCGAAGTTCGTCATGATCGTAAAGATAGAACGTCCCCGCAGTGCCATTTATTCCGAAACAACCGCCTCGGCAATCTTCTCGAAAATCGCAAAATATATGTTCAATTATTATGGGATACCGAGGAATCAATAATAAATTTGATTTCAAAAAATCTCAAGATATACTTTCCCGGATTTTTATCACATTATTTCGCTCTGCTATGGGTTCTTTTAAAAACATCACAAAAAAATCTCATGCTTTCACTCTCATAGAACTCATCGTTGTCATTACCATCCTCACTATACTCTCAACCATAGGGTTTGTTTCTTTGACCGGATATTTTGCAGGAACCAGAGATAGTGTCCGTTTAACGGATATGAATAACATCTATGGACAATTAAATCTCTCGCTCTGAATGGATGGAGCCCTTCCATTACCTGATGGATACAGAACCATTACTCTTTCCGGTACCACCATCGCCTATCAAGGGTATGCTGGAAAAACCGTATTGGATGCTATCAAGTTCGAAAAGGGATGACGCGATCCGAAAGACGATGTCTATTATACCTATATCATAGACAGAAAAAGAAGACAAGCTCAACTCATGGGATACTTCGAAGAATATGATACAAGCAAGATGTCCCTCATATCCCCTCTTATGAACAAAGCCTTTGCAGCAAACCCTACGAATTATTCGGATAGGAAGATAGGAGTTCTGGGGAAGAAGATAGGAGTACTTGTAGAATCGGGAACTCTTGTTCCGGTTCAGGATACGAGTAGCGGAATTCTGGATGTAGCCACAACCTCCACCGGATATATGGCATATTTCGACAATACCACTATAGGGAATGGAACAGGAAGTGTATTACAGAGCGCCTTTCTGAATAATAGTGTGGTGTATACGACGGGAAGTACAAGTACCGCTCTTGTGATTACAAATGGTTCTTGTGGAACTGCAAATATAAAATACCGAGTAAATGCGCCATCAGGAGCAGAACTTTGCTCAGCAGGAACTCCAACGATAGTATCATGATCTTGACCTTGGACTTGGACTTGTCAGCAACAGAATGGATGAATTGATTCATCGACCTGTACAACCAATAAACTCTGAGTTCCTACCACAGGAACTGGTGTTTCTGGGACCGCCAGTATCACCTGGGGCTGGACCAATCCTACCGGTGTAACGAATATAAAGTGGTCGCCGGATGGAACAGCTTGGACTAGCAAAGGTACTAATACGAGCCATCTTGAAGCATGGCTTGGTTTTGCTACCTATTCAAATCGAGTCGTACAAGCTTGCGATGATATCAATAACTGTACCACTAGCCTTACGCTTCCCTCTGCTACTCCTACACAAGATACTAATCTGATTGGATACTGGGATATGGATACAATGTCTGGATCAGTATTAAAGGATATGAGTGGCCATGGAAATAGTGGTATATTAAGTGGCACAACTTCTCCTATCTTGGGGGCATGAAAAGTTTGAGGAGGCCGTAATTTTTCTGGAAGTTGAAGCAAAATAGTTATAAATAATACCACTATTTACCCAACTTATAGTTTTGTCGCATGGATTAAGCCAGGTTCCGTAACAGCAGGTTATAACATGTATCTGATAGACAAGGTTAGTTATTTTGCAACCTCAACTACAGATTTCCCCTATGGTATAGGTATATCTGCATCAGGAACAATAGCAACAAGCTCGATGAGTATTTGAAATGATTATTCTAATGATTGCTCAGCATCAGGTTCATTTACTAATAACACATGGCATTTTATTGCGACAACATATGATGGGAGTAATTTAAATATGTATATTGATGGGGCAATGAGCCAAAGTTCCAGTTTCGCATGAACCCCCTCAAATAACACTCAACCTTACACAATAGGAATGGCGAGCCAAGAATATGGATGATGAATATGACAATCTTCTTTTTCATGATCCATCGATGAAGTCCGTATCTATAACCGTGCTCTCTCCGGTCCAGAGATCCAGTCATTGTATGATGCGACGAAATAATATTCACTTCTTTTTAAACATACTTTTAGCGAGATAATTATGTACTTCAATTCCTTCGATTCCATCCACATTGTTCCCGCTTTCCTCTTCCTTCTGGTGACTCTCGGAGTGGTATTTTTCCGCTACCGAAAATACCTATTCCCGAGAGAAAAAACCATCAACTATACCATCAATGGAAAAAATGCCATTATCCGGATCGTGAGTCTTGTCCTTTCTCTTGTCGTCCTCAGTGCCGCTCTTCTGGAACCGACGGGACTTGTGGAAGATCCATCCGCTCGCGCTCAGGGGATCGACTGTGTCTGGCTTTTGGATGTCTCGCTCAGCATGGATGTACCGGATATCGCTGAGAATGATTCCTTTATTTCTCGGCTTGCCAAAGCAAAATCCGTGATAGAAAACTATATGATCACCCATCCCGAAAATCGGTATGGACTCGTGATTTTCGCAGGAAAATCACGACTCGTTTCCCCGCTCACCTCTGAACACTCTTCCCTACTCACTTTCCTCGCGAGCATAGATTCCAAGAGCATTGCGGAAGGCGGAACCGATTTCCATGATGCACTGGAACTTGCGATAGAGCGCTTCGATACAAAAGATACGATCCCCCATGCGATAGTCCTTCTGAGCGACGGTGGTGACAGAGAAGATGCTCCGGATACGGACTCTATCAAGAATCTTTTCCACAGAAAAGATACCCGTCTCATATCCGTCGGGTTCGGTCAGACCAAGCCATCCCCCATCCCTGTAGGACAGGATTCTCTTTGAGAAGTAGCCTATAAGAAATTTCAGGGAGAAACAGTGCTTTCCGGTCTGAATAGAGAAAGTCTCGAAAGACTTGCCGATATAGGGAAGTGATCCTATATCGAATGGAATTCGGTCGGGAAAGGTCTGGAAAAATCCCTCAGCACCGTTTCCCATCATGCTTTTCAGGATTCATGAGGCAACTCCAACGATATGACAGTACCGGTCTTTATCATGATCAGCTGTTTCTTTTTCCTCATCTTCCTCTTACTTCCTTCTTCCTTTCTGAAACGATGAAACGCTTTGTAATCTTTCTCTTCGTCCTCATCGCATTTGTCGGAATCTATAATCTGTCTATGCTTCATGATTCCATATCCTGATTTTTTGGCGACGATTCCTATCGGAAAAACGATTTTTTGAATGCCCGGAAGCATTATTCCGGTACTCTCGACGCATACTCCGGAAGCATTCTTCTGAAAGCCGATATACTCTATAACCTCGGGAATACTCTTTATCGGCTCGGGGAAAAAGAAACCGGTACGAAGAGAATGGAGTTCTGGAAAGAATCCGTCGGTAGTTATATACAATCGCTCTCTTTCCGTATCGATAAAGAAACCGAGGAGAATCTCGCTTTCGTAAAAGAAAAACTTCAGGAGGAGCAAGAAAAAGATAAAAAGAAAGACGAGAAGCAGGAAACCGATTCCGGATCCAACCAAAAACCGGATCAAAATGAGAGTAAAGATCCCCAAAACAATACATGAACCGGATCAAAAAAAGATCCGGGAGATAGTTCGCAAGAAAAAGAAAAACCGCAGACAGGAAACGAACCTGCCGAGAAGGAGACAAACACATGAACTGGAAACACCGGAAATGTGCTGCAACCATGAAAAAGCTGGTCCAATGGCGGATCCTATAATCCGGTAGGATGACAAAGCAAAGACGATGTCCATTCATCACTGTCCGATACCGATCGGCAGGAGATATGAAAGTATCTCGAGGATCTGAAACGATTCGAAAAACAGAATGGAAAACTCCTGAATCCGGAAAAATGAGGAGAAGCAGGAAGCATCTCTGATCAAATACGCAATTTCTTTGGAAACGACTCCTTTTTCCAGGATGTCCTGCCGAGCGATGATGGGAAAAAAGATTGGTAAAAGACTTTTTTCTTGTATTTATCCAAGAAATCATTATATTTTCAAGTATCTACTCTATTTATTTTTTTTCTTATGAAGTCATCACGATATCTGAGCGCTCTCGCACTCTTTATTTCCTGCATATCTTTTGCTCACGCAAATCTTTCCATATCGCCGCTCAAGTACGAACTGACCGTCGGGGCCGGAAAGGAAACATCGGAAATCATCAAGGTCACCAATAACTCCGATATACCCATTACCCTCTATACCTCGAAGGAAGATTTCATTGCCGGAGACGATACCGGAACACCGACTTTCGTGAAACCGCAAAACCAGATTTCGGATGAATACAGTCTCTCTAATTGGATAAATATCGAGAATGCCAATGTTACTCTTGCTAAGGGAGAAACCCGTGAGGTACGTTTCACGGTAAAGGTTCCTCAGAAAGGAGAGCCAGGCGGACACTACGGAGCCATATTCTTCTCTCCAGGGGCACCAAGTGGAGCGCAAGTCGCTGTCGTGCAGCGACTCGGGGTCCTTATCCTGATCAATGTTCCCGGAGATATCCAGATTGCCGGAAGCGTAGAGAGTTTCGATATCGGAAAAAAACTGGAGAACGCTTTCACTCCTGCTAGCGATTTCAACGCCTTTCCTATAGTATTTGAAACCAAATTCAAGAATGAAGGGAATACACACCTGAAACCGACCGGACGTATCGAGCTCATCGACGAGAATGGAGAAACCTTGAAGAATATCGGAAAAGAGGCCATCACCAGTCCTGCCGGAGCATTTATAGGAGAGAAGATGGTCGACTATATTCCGGTCAATGACGGACTCGGGAATGTTCTCCCGAAATCGGAGCGCCGTTTTGAATCCGCCTGGGAAGGATTCGGATATCAAGAACTTCAGGCAGATGGAACCAAAGTGGTGAAATTCAAAGACCTCACAGCCTATTATGCCGATAAAGCAGCTGAGAAAAGGGCATTTCTCCAATTTTGGGAATCCATCCACACGCGAACCGTCGATAAAACCGTTTCTGCAAATCTCATTCTTTCCTATGAAGGGAAAGACAAAGAGAAGAAAGAATTCCGTGACTCGAAAAAAATCACCGTCCGATACCAAGAACAATATGTCGGCATCAATTACTTCGTCATCATCATGATTCTCGGGATTGTTGCTGCGCTTGGATACTATGTGCTTATCGCTGTTCCTGCCTCAAAAGAACGACTGAGGAAAGAACTCATGGAAGCTGTAGGTAGACACAAAAAAGAATAGATTCATCTTCATCCCCATTTATGAAAAAATTCTTTACTACTCTCATTGTTAGTTGAATAGGAATCATCTCCTCCTTATTTTTCGTATTTGCGAACCAATCCGTAGGGGTAAGCGCTATCGTGGGCTCCTTCAATCATCCTCCAGTCATCACTACCCTGAGCCCATCAAGCGACCCGAAACTCCTTGGACAGAATAAGATTCAGAATTATACGCTCTACTTTCGTGATGACGAAAAAGATACGGTTTCCTATACCATCACCCCTGTGAGCGGATATGTCAATCCTGTGAGTGGGACCGTCAATCCATCAGATTATGATTCCATGAGCGGAGCTTATGTGAATTTTACCTATCTCTCTCCCTCTGTAATCCCATCGCCCGATCCGACGACTGTGACAGTCACCCTCAACGATGGCCCGAATCTGGTAAATAAGGATATCCATCTCTATATCTACTAGGATCTATGAAATACCGCTATCGAATCCTCCTTCTCATCTCTGTCCTCATATCCTGAGGACTTTTCCTTTTCTTTTACCAGATCCACGATTTCGATTCCGATTCCCGATCCGAGACGAAATTTTTTATGAGAAACCTTACATGGCAAACGGATTTCGGTACCAATGTCCCCTATAATAAGGGGAACGATGTCGAATATTCCTGGGTATTTTCCTGAGATTCACCAAGAAACGTGGCTATCGATATATCCTCTCTCAAGAATTTTCTCGATATCGAACATATCAGACTGGATGATATCGAGATACAGGAAAAAGATCTTACGGATATCCATGTGACCGGTACCTCTCTTCTGAAAATCACCGGAAAAGCGAAAAATACGAGCAATGCTGATGCTATCGTTCAGCCGAAAATCACGACCATTCCCCAAGAAGCGATAAAAAATCAGGAACCGAAAGAGCAGGAACCCCTGAAAAATCTTCAGATCGAGCCGACCGGTATGAGCATGGATACGACAAAGTACAATTCCAATATCAATAATCTGATTACTGTTCATGGGAAAAACCTCGACAGTATCGAGTTTGTGAATATCGGAGAAAAAAGGATCCGACCGGTGTATTCGAATGGAACACTCTTCATTCAAGCGGATCATGATACCTTTGCCAGCGGCGAATATTTCGTGTTTTTCACCCTCAAAAACGGGAAAATGCTCACCTCCGATTATCATCTCCTATTCGAACACTCCAATTCTGCCATCAATATCGCCAATATCACACCGCGTATGATACACAACGATGAAGACCGGTTCGTCGTCATACAAGGGAACGGGTTCGATAAGATCGTATCCATCCAGCTCAGCAATAATCTCATCCTTAAGAATGCGGAATTCCAGATCATAAACAAGCAAGTTGCCGGAGTGAAGATCCCGAAAGATCTTCCTCCCTGAGAATATTACTTCAATATCATGGACACGAATGCTATTTATGAGCTTAAAAACATCCGATTCTCTATCACTAACTAACCCGCGTATGTCCGAAAAAAAAATCCTCTGTTCGTTCGTCGTCTCCTTGTCCATCGTCAGCCTGGTTCCAGTTTCCTCTGCAGCGAATCCAGTGGATTTCAATGCTAAAATCGCAACTGCCGGCAACGAGACCTATACCACCGATTTGAAAAATGTAAGCTATTTCAATAACGATGTGACTTTCCAATTCGTAGAGATTTCTGGTGGCGGAACAGAGGAATATTCCCTCAGCCTGCCGACCGGATTCACATACCAATCATACAACACCGCTGGAAATACCTGCGCAAATTTCTCTCTTCTCAATGCCAGTAATGGAAATTATCGCTTTTCTCTCAATGGATCGGCCGGTTGTCTCGCAAAAACGGAATTCACCTATCGGGTGACCCCTACGGCCATTCCATGAAATACGAGCCTATCTCTCCTTTCAAAAAGCGGTTCTGATTGGAGTATTGCAGCCGTTCTCTCCATGGGTATCACTTCCAGCAATTCCATCACGAAAGCCGCTACCGCGGATTTGAATGCAAATGGATACATCGATGCCTATATACTCTCATTTGCAACCACTGCAGGTGTGAACGCCAGTACGCTTTCTTGAATAACCGTCGCTTGAGTGACAGTATCCGCAGCGACAGCGAGCGGTTCCGAATGGATCATCCCCTTCACGGACAATATCCTTGGAACCGGATATACCCCACAGATCGGCGGGACATTCGATGGTATCGTACTCACAAATACCTCAGTCAATGAGACGGATGGGGCCCGTCCTCGTGTCATGACCATAGCAGGAAGCACGACAAATACAGGAAGCATCACCATCGGCACCGGAGCACTGATCATGTCTCTCTCGGAACCACTGTCTCCGAGCTCTGCCGGAAGTTTCTCGCTCAAGCTCGGAATAGGAACGATTGCCGGAACCATGACCCTGACCGGGAATCTGAATACGCTTATTTTTACTCCGACCTCTCCTCTTATAGCAGGAACATACACCTTTACGAATACTACCGGTGCAACCGATTGGCCAGCCGGATCCAATGCTGTCTCACAGATTTTTCCGAATCTTCTGGTCACAGACATCACTCCTCCAACAAATGGAAGCATCCTTATCAACAATGGGGCAACCACTACTACAAGCCAAACAGTTTCCCTCACCCTTGGAGCATCCGATAATATCGGTGTGGCAACGATGATGGTATCCGATTCTCCTGCATTTATCGGAGCTGCCTGGGAACCCTACGCGACCGCCAAGGTAAATTGGAGTCTCGCTTCCAGTGCTCTTGGGGTACAAACCGTCTATGTCAGATTCCGGGATCTTGCGCTCAATATAAGTCCGAGTTACTCGGATGATATCACTATCGTAGCTCCGCCTCCTTCGGGAGGAGGAGGAGGAGGATGATGAGGAGGGGGTGGTGGATGAGGAGGGGGTGGTTGAAGCCTATCTCCCGACAATTGTCCTTCAGGCGATTTTTCCGGAAACCTCTATGACACTATTTGTGGAACACCGACGTCCGGAACAGGTATGACGAACACCGGGACCGTTACTGCCACAGGAACCGTTCCTATGCCGATCGCACCATGGATTCCAGTATGATTTACATCCCCTTCCGATCTTTCTTCCGGGACGCTCGATGCAAAGTATTTTCCCACGCTCGCAGAGGCTCGTAAATATCTCCTTTCACGAATCTCGCACCCCTCTATCGTAAAGCTTATCAACTCTTACGGAGATAAACTTGCTATCGCGGACGATTCATATTTCCTCTCTGTAGATAAGGATCTCTATATCGGATACAACCGCATCATCAACGCCTACGTACTCTTATTTCTACGCGTACAGGATGCGGTTTCCGGGAATCGATCCGAAAGTGTGAGAAGCGATGGGCGAGCAAGTGTCGGTATCGTTATGTCCGGTGTCGCTCTTGCCAAGAATTTTCTCGATAGATATGTGATACGGGATTATATCCCTGAAAAGAATATCACTCTCTACCGTACAAAGAATCCTCTTCTCGTAAAGCCGATTGCCGCCCTTGAGAGGAAAGTCATTGCCAAGTTCGATGCTCTTTTGAAAAACGGAAATATTTCCAGGGACGAGTATGAATCATCCGTGCAAGCCTACGATGATTTCATACTCCATCTCATGATCTACCGGGATTATGGGAAAAGCGCACTCTCTAAGGATCGGGCGCTTGCTGCTATCAAAATATTCACCGCAACATATGCGAAAAATATTACCGTCCACTCCGAACCGGTCATCGATGGGAGATAAAAAGAACTAAAAAACATCTCCGAGCAAGTCGTTCATCTCGCGGCTTGCTTTTTCCTGTTCCTTTTTCTCCTGTTCCAATGCCTCTTTCGAGAGTGCTTCTGCACGGGCATAGTCCTCCTGCATACGACGCAACTGGGCTTTTGTAACCGGTTTCGCACGACCGGACGAGGATGGGGTATAATCTCAGGCTCACATAGATATGTCATTACAATATAATTTATCTTCCTTTTCGTGCCAGCACCACCCCTACAGTCTTGAAAAGGATCTTCATATCCAAAAGGAGGGTCCAATTCTCGATATAGAAGGTATCGAGCCGTACCTCGTCATCGAATGTATTCTCGTGCCGTCCGTGGGACTGGGCCATTCCAGTGATGCCGGGCTTCAGAGTGAGGACTCGTTTCTGATGTTCTTTGTAGAGTCTCACCTCATCTTTCAGATGCGGCCGTGGACCGATGAGGCTCATGTTCCCGATAAGGACGTTATAGAGCTGTGGAAGCTCATCGATATCGAATTTCCGGATCCATTTCCCGAGAGCGGTGATTCTCGGATCATTCTCTATCTTGAAGAGCGGTCCGTCTTTCCTTTCGTTTTTCGAGAGGAGTTTCCGCTTCTCTTTTTCCGCGTCCATGATCATGGAGCGGAACTTATACATATCGAACAATATGCCGTTTTTTCCGACCCGCTGGCTCTTATAGAAAGGATTATGTCTATCTTGCGAATAGATAAGGAAAGCGACTATAAGAAAAACAGGAGAGAGCACGACGAGAGCGAAAAAAGAGAATACGATATCGAACATCCGCTTCCAGACACGTCCCCATGGGGTAAGACCGATATTTTGTATCTCGATCACCGGAATCTTTCCAAGGAAAGATATCTCCGTATTGATCTTGGTTGTCTCGAAAGAATTCGCGATATAGCGGTACCGTACACCATAGATACGGGCATATTCGAATATCTCCTGGATTTCCTCTCTGGTGAAATCGCTCTGCACGACGAGGATCTCATCGATCGAATGAGATTGTATGGCAGCTATCACTTCTCCTATTCATCAAACATAGGGGATACGCAGATCCGGTATCTCTTTCCTGTGCGCATATCAGCACATATCATACATCGCGGAATCCTGTATGGTTTCAATGATATCTTCATCGTTTTTTCCTAATACGAGGAGAATCTTCGTCTTTTCCAATACCCCCTTCCGCATGAGAACCGTTTCAGCTTTATCCAATATACCACGCTCCAGTATGACCAAAAATGTGGCGATCAGAACCGAAAAAAGGACAATCAAACGCGGAATCTGTTCTGTATAGAGAAACCCGAAAGAAAGGTATAGGATAGCGATGTAGACGAAGAACCAATAGAACGAAACAAGCAGGATATCCCAGAATTCCTGGATGCGCGATTGATATATCCGCATCTTATAGAGCCCGGAAAATGCTGAGATCATGATATATACAAGGGAGCCGACGAGAGCGAATCCAAGAAGATTATGTGTATCAATGGTCTGGATAGGCAGATGGATATCCGGGATAAGGTCAGTGACCCGACGGAGGTCGCGAGCCAGGAAGAATGCCAGGAAGACGATAGACGCCTCGATCGGGACCTTGATCATTCAGAAAAAAAGTTCGTGGCGTTTCATAGAAAACAGGTATTCACATATATGCTTGCGAACGAGTATATGCAAAATACCCGAAAAAGAAAAAATATAGTGGAGATTTTACAAAAAATTTCCGAAATTCCTGTTTTTACATATACTCTTCGTCAATAGATCTCATTATTTACATATTTTATGTACTGGATAGTTTTTTTCACATTTGTAGGCCTGGTATCCATAGCTTTCATCGTATTCCTTTCCCGGGCTATCCTCCTCTCAAAAGCCATACAGAGACGGGAACAGAAGATCATCTCTCTCTATAAGGAAAAAATAGATAAGATACCGGCGTTCATAGAGATAATGTCCAAACATACCGCCTATAAAGACATATTCCTCGAACTCATCCACCTCCACAAAGTGGCGATCATCTCCCATGTATGAAGCATCTACGATTTGCTCGAGAATAACAGCCGGATCCATCGGGAATTCCTCTTTCTCATGAAAGTTTCCGCACGCATACAGGATCTTCATCGAAACGGGAACTTCCTCTACATACGCGATTTCATCATCTTCTACGAAAATACGCTCTCCAAAGAACTTCTGTTTCTCAATAGCGATATAGAGTGCTACAATAGGCTTCTGCAGAAAAAGAACCTCACAATAGTGGGGCTCCTGTTTCCGTTCAAGAAACGGATGAAAACGAGCGTTTAAATCCCAAAAAAAATTGACCTTCTCTTATTCTCTGGTACACTTCCTACCATTCTAGTTTCTCAATTCTCCTCCAATGAAAACAAAAAATACCAATCATTGCAAAGAAGTGAAAACATCCGTATCAGAAAAAACCTCTTTTTCAAGAAAGCTCTCCGCATTCACTCTCGTCGAACTCATCGTCGTCATTTCCATCCTTACTATCCTCGCAACCATCAGTCTTATTTCCATCCAAAACTTCTATGGAAATGCCCGAGATAGTGCCAGGATATCTGATATAAAATCTATCCAGAAATGACTTTCCATTTTTTATGTAAAATCAGGAGTTTATCCGCTTCCGGACAACTCCATAGAAATAGATGCAGGGGGTACGATACTCTCCTATCAAGGGTATGCCGGAGACAGTGTTTCCCGAATCGCGAGCACCAACAAAATCCCTCTCGATCCCAAAGATACAGTACGGTATATCTACACCGTAGATAGTGTAAAGAAAAAAGCGCAATTGATGGGATATCTAGAATCCGGAGATACTATAAAAACTACCGCATACAATGACATATTTTCTCGCCTTGTAAATCAGTCCTATGCTGCCTCAAGCGGCATAGACTACAGGAATCGATTCATCTATGTGACCGGAGACAAGATCGGAGTACTGACCGATGGGAACAGTGCGCCTATTCAAGAATCCGTTGATGGGACGGGTATCAATCTCAGTTCGACTGATACCACGGGATATGTGGCGTATTTCTGATGAGATACCTACGGAGCCGGACAGAGCACCGGTACCGGGGAGATTCTCATTACTCAAATAGTCTGAGCTCTTACTAATACGATCCCGTGTAATCCTCTGACCTATAGCGGATATGCTATTACCGCGCTTTCTCACAACGAAACGAAAACCTTTGCCAAACCGCTCACGGTTGCGAACGGAACCGGAACCGGTTCCCTCCAGATACAGTGTCTGAATGGAACGCTCGATACCCTTCATGCGATAGAGACATCGAATATCAGCTGTAATGCCAGTTTCGTCAATCAGGCGAATATCTGTGTGGCGGATGTCTGCGGAGGAACTACACCATCTTTGTCATCGCATACGCATTCGACCGCGACCAGTCAGACTATCAGCCAGAACTGGACCCGGAGCGCTGGAGCGGGAATCTGTACTTTCGACTGCGATACGAACTATACGTGGAGCGGTGGGACGAGTTCGTGTATGGCGAATAGCCAATCCATGAGCTGCATAGGACTGCCATCGAACGGTGTCTGGAATACCGTTTCTTCCATTATCCAAACATGGAACGGATCCAGTTGGATTCCAAGCACTACCGGTATATACAACACGTCCGCTTCCACGACAAATTGTAACTATACCTGTAATGCCGGCTTCCATACGGAAAATGCAGGAGTGAGCTGCGTTTCCAGTACGCAAAACTGTGCCATTACAAATGGAGTCGGAAGCCAGACGTGGAATACCGGAACGAGTGCTTGGAATAGTTGTACGGTCGTGAGTTGTAATACGGGATTTACCGTAAGTGGGAATAGTTGCATCACCAGCACCTACACTGTCAGCGGAGGATTTGGAGCCAATGCCAACGGGGCCACCATCTCTGTCTGCGGATCAAATGTCACTGCGAATGCAAGCGGAAATTTCTCAACGACTAGAAATTATGGATCTGTCTGCAACAACATCACGGCAAGCAGGACTGGATACACCTGTAGCACGAGCACCAATGGACCTGCAAGCCTAGTTGGGAATTTCACAACGGTTGCAGGGAATTGTGTTTCAGCATTTCCATTAGCGTTGAGCACCGGGGGAACTATCACTACTTCAGGGAATTATCGAATCCATACTTTCCTTACCTCAGGAACCTTTACCCCGAGTGGTGCCGGAACAGTGGAATATTTAGTAGTTGCAGGAGGGGGCGGATGCCAATGAGCTTCCTTCGTTATAGGCTATGTTCCTGCTGGCGGCGGAGCTGGTGGTTTGCTAGCAGGTAGTTTGAATGTGATAGCAAATCCCTTAATAATAACTGTTGGTAATGGAGGAATTAGTGGTTGAAATTCCTCAATAGCTGCGCAGGTCATAGCTTACGGTGGTGGTGCATGAGCTTATTATTCTAATGGTTCTCACGCTGCTACATCAGGTGGTAGTGGAGGTGGTGGTACTGGAACCAATGCAACTGGAACCAATATTGGAGCTGCTGGAACCGCCGGACAGGGAAATGTGGGTGGAACGGGATTGGGGGCATGGGGTGGTGCCTCCGGTGGTGGTGGTGGAGCTGGTGGAGCTGGTGGTGTTAGTAATGGAGGAATTGGGGTAATGTCTTCTATATCGGGCATAAACACATCCTATGCTCAGGGTGGTGCTGGCTCAAGTAATACAAATGGTACATCAAATACCGGCAACGGTGGTGGTGGAAGTTGGACATCTACTGTAGGTGGCTCCGGTATCGTCATTATCCGTTACCTGTACCAATAATCAGTTCCAGACTAAAAAAGAGAGCAGTTTGCTCTCTTTTTCTTCTTCTAACTTTTTAAACTTTCTCCACGTGGCTTCCAGTCTTATCATCCACAATCTTATACCCCATCGACCCTATCTGATCTCGTAAACTATCCGCCAGCGGATAGTTTTTTTGTTCCTTGGCGGCATTTCGCTGCATAAGAAGAAGTTCTATCTCCTCAGGGATATCCGTGGATTCCAGAAGCGAAAAATCGAAAAGCCCGAGTACCTCGTCGAACGAGTGAAGCAGATCCAGGATAGCATTCTTCTCTTCCAGAGAAAAGGCATTGGTGTCGATTCCGCTATTGATGAAGGAGAAGCAATCGAAGACGATCGCGAGGGCTTCCGGGGTGCCGATATCGTCCTCGAGACACTCGATATAGGCTTGGACATACTGTTGCATCATCTCCCGGAAATCCCGGAATACTTTCCCGGAAGGAGGATTATAGTGCTTGAGGCGCTTCAGAACCTCATCAAACCCCTTGACGGTTTGGATAGCGGTCGTGAGACGGTCGAAGGTGAAATTGAAATTCTCACGATAGCGAGTCTGGAGGTTCATGAGACGGAATCCCCGATAGACCATCTCCGGTTTCTCGCTCGGAACTTTTGTAACTATGTCCGCGAGGGTATAGAAAGTACCGTCTTTTTTCGACATCTTTTTATTGTCTATCATAAGATGTCCCGAGTGCATCCAATATCGAGAAAATTTCTTTCCACTGTAGGCTTCGCTCTGCGCGATCTCGTTCTCGTGGTGCGGGAATATATTGTCGATCCCTCCCATATGGATATCGATCTCCGGACCGAAGTGTTTCAGATTGCAAGCGGAGCACTCAATATGCCAACCTGGTCTTCCAGGAACTTCTACCTCCTTTCCGTCCACGTTGAATTTCACGATCCACTTATTCGGCCCGTCTTTTTCCACATCATAGGCTTTCCAGAGCGCAAAATCCGCCACGCTCTCCTTCTCGTATTCGTCGTTATTGATGCGCACGCTTGATTTCATCCCCTTTATATCGAGATGGGCCAGCTGTCCGTATTTCGGGAATTTTTTGATGGAATAGTAGATACTCCCATCCTCCGCGAGATAGGCATAGCCTTTATCCAAGAGTTTCTGGATGATCTCGACCATGGTATCGATCGCGGTTGAGATCGGCACGATAGTATCGGCCGGGATGATTCCGAGTTTTTTTATGTCTTCGAGAAACAGTCCGGTATATTTCTCGGTGAAACTCTGGAGGTCCATCCCAGCCTTCTGCGAATCCCGGATCGTCTTGTCATCGATATCGGTCACATTCATGACCGTCTGGACCTTGTACCCGAGATACCGAAGCGTCCGGACGACTGAGTCGGAAAAAAGATACGCACGGAGATTTCCGATATGCGCATAGTTATACGGAGTCGGTCCGCAGTAGTAGACCTTTACGAGTTCCTGACGGATGGGTTTGAATCGTTCTTTTGTTTGGCTAAAGGTATTCTGAAGTTGGAGCATGAAATATGTATTAAATCCCTAAACTTTTCTTCATCTCGTCGATTTTCGCCTGATCCTCATTCTGTTTCAGTTTCTGTGCCCGTTCCTGGATATAAATCTCCCCGAGTTGATTCCACCCCTCGCGTGCCTTTACAACAAGCTCCTTGATGGTATCCCCTTCTTTCGGGAGGAGCTTCTTGAATTCTTCGCGTTCATCGACGAACACCTTGGTGAGTTCATCGATCTGGAATTGCGAAAGGGTTGGAATAGCATCGATAACGCGCTTCTTCTCGGTCACAGAAAGAGAGAGTGAGTGTTCGAGAAGATCAAGAAATACGCCCTCCTCGAACTCTGAGAGCGGATGGATCGATACAAGTTCCGCGAAGAGAGCGGCTATTTGTGTGGTAACTGCAGTAGAATCAGACATGATAAAAATGTAAAAAAATAGTATGGAAGCAAGTGTATGAATTTTAATGCCTTTGTCAAAACCCTTTTTATGTGCGGAATCGGGTTTTTGCCATCGCCTCCTCCGCCTGTTGCCAGAGCTCGGGTGAGACCTCGGCGTTGTGCCAGACCTGCTCGACATCGTCATCCTCCTCGAAATCAGCAAGGAGAGCATAGAGCTTGAGGATCTTTTCCGGATCGTCCAAAGCCACGATATTGGTCGCAGAATATTCGAGCCCGTAACTGTCGAGCGTAAGCCCTTGCCCCTTCAAGAATTTCACCACTCCCATAAGATCCGTCCGTTCTGAGGAAATGCGGACTTTTGAATTATCCTCGAGGAATTCATAGTCGCTCGCTCCGGATTCGATGATCCACTCTTCCCACTGCTCAATAGAATGAGTACCGACCGACGCTTCCACATATCCTTGATATTTGAAAGCGAAAGACGAAACGGAACCTGTTTCTCCGAGATTCCCACCGTATTTAGAGAAGGTATGCCGCATATTCTTCGCGGTCCGGTTCTTGTTGTCGGTCAAGGCTCGTACGACCACCGCGACCCCACCTGGGGAATATCCTTCATAGATGATTTCGGTAATTTCCGTACCATCCTTATCCGCTCCGGTCCCCTTCTTGATCGCACGTTCGATATTATCGGCAGGGACATTCGCCTTGCGGGCTTTCTCGAGAGCATCGTACAATGCCGGATTCATCGCCGGATCGCCTCCGGATTTGGCAGCCATAGAGATAAGTTTTGCATGGATGGCAAATACCTTTCCTCGGGCATTATCGCTCAGAGTTTTCTTAGGTCCGACTACTGGTCATCGTCACATAATGGAAAATAGCATAAAAAATAAAATCCGTATCCCGTTCCACACTATAAGCACCGAATCACTTCGGTGCCTATTTTATGTCCTCCACAGTATATGAAGACAAGAGAAAAAATCAAATCTACTCAAGGAGAATATTATTCCTTGCGCCCCTCCAGCATAGATTTACCAATGAGACCGTAATTCCCACTGAAAAATGGGCAAGTGTGTGTGATCTAGAATCTATCTCTGGAGTCCAAACGCACATGATATACCATCCTGATGATGCAGAGACGATCCACCTAAAGAAGATACGGATTACATTTCATCCGGTTCAGGCTTCTCTTTAGGATTTTTCTGAGTGCCTCCCATTCACTTTTTAGTTTTGGGCTCTTCTCCTTCAGGAGTATCATCCGCCCATTCTCCCGCATTTATGAGGAGATATAATGGCACTCGGGGCATGATCTGTGTCATAGATGGGAAAGTAAGGAAATAAAAGATGTCCTGCATTTCCAGACGGATACCGTCCGGGGTGAGAAGATAAAGATATGAGGCGGGGCAGAATCCTCCACCTGCCACCTGGAACCAGTATCATGTTTTTTCAGGAAATTACAATTTTCCGGATACCCGATAGATGTACCGTCTTTCCTTTTTCTCTCTAACAAAAGGAAGAGAGATATGGAAAAAATGACCACAATGCCTGTCGCTTTCCAGGTATTTAATTCCCCTCTTTTTTTCCCCGCATCCAGAGCTCCATGAATATCTGCCGGAAGGCATTCGCGATTTCCTGATGCTTGATGATGAGGCCGATTGGCGAAATGTGTTCCAGCGATAAGATAGCGATAGTATCTTCCGTAATCTGGATATCCACCTTCAGCTCATCAATATATTGGAAATATTGATCCTGTTTCCTTCCATCCGTGTAGAGTTCTTTATACTTCGGAGCACGTATTATCATTGTAGATTTATACTTTTTCATGGATTTCGCCCGAAACTTTTTTACGATATCCGGTTCTTGCCGGAAAATATAATCCCCTGCCCCGAAAGCGCAGAGTGTGGTCGGAGGGGTATTCGGAGAGGGGGATTTCAACAGATCATCGAGCATCCTCTCCGCTCCGTCGATTCATTCATAGAAAGTGACTTTCGGAAGTTTTGCATTGGGATCATATACCTGTTGCAATTCCTTTACAATGGTCATAAGCTGTTCCTTTCTCCGGATAAACCGTTCTTCTTCGGCATTATATAGAGCGAAAAGTTTGGTCGGATTTTCTGCCATGAAAAGTTTCGTATTGGCCTTCTTGGTTTCGATCATAAGCCCTTTGTGGACAAGCGATTCGCAGGTGTAACGCGCGGTGGATCTCGGTATGCTTATACGGTTCCCGAGGATGGATGCAGGGAATGTACCGAGCCCGAGAGAAATCCTATATGCCTCGGCTTCCAGTTCCGAGAGTCCGAATTCTTTAAGGAATGCAGAAATGTTTTTCATGGATACCGGAAATTATGATATATATGATTTTCCAACCTGCCATTATAGCCGAAAAAACATAAATACCAATACATTTGTGCGGAAATATTTGGATGAGGAACAAAAACGCTCCGGACAAGCACAAGATAACGACAACTCTTGTCGCCATTATTTTTTTATCATGTATCCTTTTGTTATCGATAACTACACATATATGGGATATCCGATTTTTTCTGAAAGAATTGTTATTATGACAATAAATACGATACTTAGCCCTACGATTTATCCGTGAAATATGCTACCTAATTATTCTTTTTAATTATTCAGATGTATTTCTCTTAATTATTCAGACTTATGCACGATCAGTATCATTCATCACCAGCTCATGATACCCCCACAGGGATATTCCAAACACGGGAAGAAATATTCATAGACAAGCACGCGGAAATACAGGTACGATTCACTCTCCTTAAAAAAGGGATGTTGCTATAGAAATGAAAACCCCGCACTTCCGTGCGGGGTTTAAGGTGGTTTCTCCGATGTTGCTCCACCGTCTTCACGTTACAGGGGTATAAGAAAACGATCAGATTTCGATCGTCATAAGATCTTTGCAGGAAAAATACTCGATGTCCGGCTCTGTACTCGCGGATTTGGCTTCTTTGACGATTTTGAGGATCGACTCGTCGGTTGCGTCCGGGTCGTGATGTGTGATACCAACCCGCTTAACCCCAGCACGACAAGCCAGTCTTGCTAAATAATCACCCGTTCCATGACCGAAGCCAGCGGTAAGGGTGTCATAAGTATTCCGATCATACTGACCATCTGCGATAAGCAGATCGGCACCCGAAATATGACGGATGAGCCCTGTGGGGTGCCCATCCATGTTTTCATGATCCGTAAGGAACACGAAGACTTTTCCGGTCGGACGCTCTTCAAAACGGTATGAAATCGTGAGCTCGGGGTGGTTGCAACGATACATCCGAACCACGAGACACTCCTCCAACGAATATTTTCCTTTGCCGATCGGAAAGTGTTTGCGTTCCGCTTCTAGGCGTTCGAATTCATCAACTGCCATGATCTTACGCCCTCCTTGCGGATGGAACAAGATTACATGAGCCGCAGGATGCTCAAAGCCTTTAAAGAAAAAACGTGATTCCACTTCGGCGAAATGCACCGGAAAACGGGCAGGCGCCATCAGATTCTCAAATTCCTCTTTGGGACCTCTGCCATTTTCAGATGGCCCAATGAGTTCTTTCCTTACTCCTTTCATATAAGTTTGCGGAGCGAACGGAAGCCCAAGCATATGATCCGCATGAAAATGGGTAATGAGCACATTTATGGTATCAATGCCTTCCTTAAGTAGATCTTTGCAAAGAAGACGGAAACCTGTGCCCATATCGATAGCAAGTGCTGATTCTTTCGGAATGCATTCCGAAAGAATACGCAGGCTCGTGGTGTTTCCGCCATGGATCGAACGTTCCGGAGTACAGACTGGACATGAGCCGGCCGTACCATAGGTTACAACAGATATGCTTTTCATGATTTATTCCTTTTCCGATTTACGGACGGGGAGTGGCTTTCGGAGAACCGATGTATTTATAGGGATTTATAGGCTACTGTCAAATTTAAGTCTGTTTCCTCCCCATCCATTCCTCGATATCCTCCCGGATCTCGCTCACGAGCTCCAAATCCTTCAGATCGGCGATTTTGAACTCGGGAACTCCGCTCTGACGGACTCCGTAGACTTCTCCGGGACCCCGGAGCTCCAGGTCGATCTCCGAGAGTTCGAATCCGTCATTGGTGCGTTCCATCGCCTTCAATCGTTCTCCGGTATAGTTTTTCGTCGTGAAGAGATAGCAATAGGATTGGTCCTTTCCGCGACCGACACGCCCACGGAATTGATGAAGTTGGGAGAGCCCGAACCGCTCCGCGGCTTCGATGCAGATCACCGAAGCATTCGGATTATCCACCCCGACTTCCACGACCGAAGTGGAGGAAAGGATATCGATCTTCCGCTCGTAGAAAGCCTGCATGATCGCATCTTTCTCTTTCGCTTTCATCTTCCCATGGATGAGTCCCACCCGGAAATCCGGGAATACGCTCTGGAGAATTTCTTGCATATTGACCGCACTGGCGATATCGAGGGTCTCGGATTCCTCGACCAGGGGCGATATCCAATACACCTGCCGCCCGGCTTGCACTTCCGATGCGATGAAATTATACGCCTCATTCCGCTCCGATTCCGCAAGCACCTTCGTATGGATCGGCTTGCGTCCGACCGGATATTCGGAAAGCACCGAGATATCCTGGTCTCCATATATCGTCAAAGAAAGGGTTCTCGGTATTGGCGTCGCCGTCATATTCAGAACATGCGGAAGTCATCATGTTTTATGGGAACTATATTGCTCCAACGCCCGTCGCTGTTCCACCCCGAACCGGTGCTGTTCATCCACGATGGTGAATCCGAGGTTCTCGAAATGCACCGTGTCCTCTATAAGGGCGTGGGTTCCGATCACCACCGAAAGATCCCCGTTTTTAAGCCGTGCTTTCACATCGGTTTTCTGTTTCGGAGTGAGCCCTCCGACGAGAAAATCGGAAGTGATCCCGAATCCTGCGAGGAGTTCCATAGAGCTCGCGAAATGCTGCCGAGCGAGAATCTCCGTCGGAGCGAGGATAGCGACTTGCACGGGAATTTTTCCCTGCATCTTCCGGCTCTCCAGTATGGCATGGATCGCTGCGATCATCACCACGATCGTCTTTCCGGTTCCGACGTCTCATTGGAGCAGGCGTTGCATCGCATGGGTTTTCTCCATGTCTTTCAGGATCTGGAAAAGCACGACCCTTTGCCCGTTCGTGAGCGGAAATGGAAGCTTGGAAATGATATCCTTCACGGTTTCCGGATTCATAGGAATGGCATTCGCCCGACCTTCGCTCAACTCTTCTCCGCTCTTCTTCCGTATGATCCCCTCGTACTGGAGGGAAAAAAGCTCCTCGTACGCGAGTTCGGTCCGGGCTCGCTCGAAATCCGCCTTCGAGGTAGGAAAGTGGATGGCTGTCAGATTCACCGACTTCATGCGGAATCCTTTCTGTTTCCGGATGTCTTCGGGGAGCACTTCCGGAATGGTTCGGATGTATTCCCGGACCGAGGCCATCTTCCCTTCGAACCAGGCCGATGGGATATAATTGCACTCCGGGTATACAGGCACGATCGAAGATCCCTCATCCTTCGCGAATTCTATATCGGGACTCGGGAAGGAGAGTTTCCCATACTCGTATTTCGGCTTCCCGTAGATCTTCACACTGTCGCCCGCATGGAACTTCTGCAGCATGAATTTCCGATTGAACCATACCGCCTCTGAGAGAAATCCACTCTTATCCGCAATAATCGCCTTACTGAGCTCCTTATTGTTCCGTGTCCGTTCCGTGGTAAGGGATTCGATCTTCACCCGCAGCGTATTCGGTTCTCGGATATTGACATAACTGAAAAGCTCCAGTACATCCGACTTGTCCTTGTACGTCCGCGGATAGTGAGAGATCAGGTCCTCCACCGTCTCGATCCCGCCCTTCTGGAGGCGCTTGATGTACGAGTCAGTGGTGTGGAGGAGGGTTTTTGTAAGGAGGGTCATAAAAATGATTATGAAGAATTAAGAGAATAATATGGAAAATGGAGAAGAAAACAAAAAAATATTCCTCGTATCTTGCTTTTTCTCTTTTTTCCCTATACTCAGGCTATCTCCCTAGCACCAATCTCTATTGATAAATGGCCACCAAAAAAGTCTATTCCAATACGCTCGCGCAAGTCGCCGGAAAGGTGGCGACCGCGCTCATCTCGATATTTTTGATCAAGATCCTCACCAACTACCTCGATGTCGCGGGGTACGGGCTCTATTCCAAGGTCTACAACTACCTCTCCATCTTCTCGGTCATCGCCGATCTCGGGCTCTACACCATCACGGTCCGGGAGATATCGGAACATAAGGACGATCATCAGAAAGTCCAGAGCATCGTCGGGAATATCCTGACACTCCGGACGGGTTTCGGAGCGGTTATCATCCTGCTTTCGCTCGCCATCGGGTTCTTTTTGCCGGGGTACAACTCGCCCATGGCGATGGCAGGAATCCTCATCACCGGGGTATTCACCCTCTTCGGACTCATGAATAGTTCGGTCATGTCCCTGCTCCAAGCACACTTAAAGACTGAGTTCTCTTTCGTGTCCATCACGGTCGGAAAGGTGGTGAATTTCCTCGCAGTACTCCTGATCGTCTTCGTCCTGCTCCCGAAGGGGCTCATGTCCAATGATCCGACGATGCAGTTCTGGGGTTTTGTCGCAGTACTCCTCGCTGGACTCCTCGGGAATATCGTCATGACGGGACTCCTCTATTTCTATGCCCGCAAGATCGAACCGATCCGGTTCCGCTTCGACCCGGTGTACATGAAGCACATCCTCCGCATTTCCCTGCCCTACGGAGTCGCTCTGTTCCTCAATGTCATCTATTTCAAGGTCGATATCATCCTCCTTTCGGTTCTGGAACCTCGCACCATAGCCGACACTTCCATCGCCCTCTACTCGGTTCCTATGAAGATCGTCGAAGTGGGGATGATGTTCGGAACCCTGTTCCTGAACTCGATGCTTCCGCTCTTTACGGAAGCGATCAAGAAGATGGACAAAGAAGCACTCTTCGGCTACGTCGCAAAATCCTACAGAGTCCTCCTCATCTTCGGAGTCGGGATTGCCTCGTTTCTCTTCATGAACGACGCGAATATCATCAGTTTCATCGCGACCCGTGAATACATCGAGCACACGAAGTATCTCTACACTTCGCTCGATGCCATGCAGATCGTCGTATTCATCTTCCTTTTCTATTTCCTCTCTTCCCTCTTCACCTATCTCCTCATCGCCCACGATGAGCAACAGAAACTCCTCCGTATCAATCTCATCATCACCGTCGCGAATCTCGTCGGGAATCTCGCGCTCATCCCCTTCTATTCCTTCGTCGGATCTGCTTGGGTCACGCTCGTGTGTCAGATCCTCCTGCTCATCCAAACCTATCGCGCGACGCGCCACCTGGTGCATTTCAACTTCTTGCCGAGTTTTACCATCTCTACGCTCTTTTTCGCCGTTCTTGCGAGCGGAATAAATTGGTACCTGCTAGAAAATCTTCATACCGGAACTTTCGTTTCGCTCATGATCTGTACTCTAGTGTTTTCTCTCGTTTATCTCGGAGGGATCGGAGGGGTATGGATTTCGAGCAAAAAGAAACTCCCGGGATAAACCGGAAAATCCGTCAAATTTTTCCGAACAAAAACCTTGCTTTTCCCATGAGAAAACCTATACTTCTCTCGCATAATATCATTTTCCCTCTCATCCATGTTCATCAATTTCAGCAGCATCCTCACCTGGATGTTCAAGTCATTCGATATCGCCGGAGATACCAAACTTCTCGAGAAACTCGAGAAAGACGAGGTACGGTTCCTTATGATTATCAAGAAGCACTGGATATATTCCATACTCATGTCATGGAGAGTTCTTTTTGTAGTGATCATCGCTTGCGCCAATGTCTACCTCCTCATTTTCTGACAGAAAGCCACGGATAACATCACTCTGGGGATAGCGGTATTTCTGGCTATCAATGTCGTCTGGTGGCTCATCGTCGTGAGCATCTACATACGGAGATTCTATACCATCCAAGGAAATAAACCCTATATCGAGGACATCCATTCCGCCATCAAGAAGAGCCACCTCTCCGATACCGCTTTCGAACATTTCTTCAATCAGACTATCCTCCTTCTCATACTCCTGGTGGGTATCACTGTTTTCGTGCTCTTCACGAGCATCATGGGGTTTTTCTTCTCTGGAGATATCCACGCTTCTCTCGGGATAGCGAATGTCATTCTCCTCATGATCCAAACCGGCCTTTTTTACGGATACCTCAATGCGATGATCAACCAGGAAATGGATTTCAAAGTAGTCGTACCCGGACAGATATTCTTCTATAATCAGCTCGGGATTTTCGGGGACAGCCAATCCATGAATGCCGACAAGATAAAGACGATCAATTCCAAGCACGCCGGGCTCTTCGGAGCCTTCGTCAATTACGGAACCGTCATCATCCTGACCGAGGGGGACCAGGGAGCCAACGGACAGATGGATATGGAGTATGTCGGAAGTCCGCTGGATACAGTCACCGAAATGCAACGGGTTTTGAACAAGGACTATGCGAGTATGGAAAAAAGCGTCAATCTCCTCCTTCGGAAGTTCGAGAACGAGATAGGGATCGAGAATATCGATACTCCCGAAAATAAGGAAAAACTTCGGGAATTCATCGAAAACAACGATGCGATGATCCAGGGGATCTTCAAAAACGGCGACAGCGAGACGAAACAGGAAGTACGGGAATTGTATATATTGATCCAATGAAGCTAGTCTGTCATTCTGACCGAAAAGGGATTTCTCGACTATCGCTCGAAATGACAAATATATTATTTTAATCAAAATAACACTCCATAAATATGTGAAATCTCAGTTTCCTCCTCATGTACCTCCTCCTCTCGTTCCTTCTGACTTTCCTCCTCATCCCTCCGTATATCCGGTTCCTTCATAAGTATAAGCTCGGGAAACAGATCCGCGAGGAAGCGCTCGTCGGGAAGGCGACCGAGTTCGCCAAACTCCACAAGAACAAGACCGGAACCCCTTCCATGGGAGCAGGGATCATCCTCCTCTCCATTTTTTCGCTCGTCGCACTTTCCGTCGTCGTGCACTTTTTCGCTCCGGACATAGAGCGTCTATTCGGTGTCCAGATAAAGTATAGTCTCTGGAACCGGAATGAGACCTACCTCGCGCTCTTCACACTCGCAACCGTCGGACTCATCGGGCTCGTGGACGACTACCTGAATGTCCGCGGGATCGGCCGGACCAAGGGGCTTTCCGCACGGGTCAAGATGATCCTTCTGACCATATTCGCCGGACTCGGAGCCTATTGGTTCTACGTGAAGCTCGGACACACCGGACTCCACTTCCCGCTCCTCGGCGAAGTCAGCCTCGGTATCCTCTATATCCCGCTCTTCATCTTCATAATCATCGCGATGGCGAATGCGGTCAATGTCACCGACGGACTCGACGGGCTTGCAGGCGGGCTCCTGCTTTTCAACTATGTCGTATACGCGTTCATCACTTACACCCACAGCCTTTTCATCCTCTCGGCGGTCTGCATGCTCATCGTCGGGGCACTCATCGCCTTCCTCTGGTTCAATATAAAACCCGCCCGATTCTATATGGGCGATGTCGGCTCGCTCGCCCTCGGGGCGAACCTCGGGATCATGGCCATGATGACCGATACGCTCGCCGTTCTCCTCATCATCTCCGGGATATACATCCTGGAGATCTGCTCCGTCATCATCCAGATCACTTCCAAGAGGCTCCGTAATGGGAAAAAAATCTTCCGGATCGCTCCGTTCCACCACCACCTCGAGGCTATCGGATGGTCCGAAGAGACCGTCGTCATGCGCTTCTGGCTCATCGGGATGATCCTCTCCTCGATCGGACTCATCGTCGGTTTTGTGATGAAGTAACAACAAAAAATACTCTCTATCCGAGAGTATTTTTTGTTGCTGGTTATCCTCATTGCACGAGCAATTCGATTCCGTTTGCCGTAATATAGGGTGGTTCTTTCCGGAAAACCCCCCCGTGAGCGGAAGTGAGTTTTTCTCTTATAGAACCGATATCCTGCATATCTTCCTGGCGAGTGAAATCAAAACCGGATTTGAATATATTGCTTCCGATAAGGCGGGAAAATTCATTTCTGATAAATATTTTCTCTTTCTTATCGAAACCCTTATTAGGATCGATCGTCAGCCCGACAGTACCCGCTTTCTTCGCGATCGTCCGGAAAAATACATCTATATTTTCAGTGGTTCCGAGTGCATAGATTCCCATATCATCGACGAAATCGATGGTATCACGGGCCTTCTGTTCTCTTTTCACGGAATTACCGTCTTTCTGTATGAGGGAATCATTGAGGGTTTCTTGGAGTGCATCCTTTTTCTGCTGGAGTTCCGTCTGTTTCTTTTCCAGATCCGCTTTCACTTCGCTCTTTCCATTCTCATCCACTTTCAGATGGGTCTTGTATTCCGCGATCTTTTTTGATAATCATTCCTTGTCCGCAGTATCCGGATCTTTGAGACGTTTCTCCATATTTGCAAGCTCTTGCATGAGCATATCCACTTGCCCGAGCTTCCCAGTAAGGGACTGTAGATCGTTGTCCATCTGGAATACCTCTTGGGTTGCCAGAGCCTGTTCCCTATCCTCCCTGAAGTCCATATTGATTTCACGGGCATACCCGCTCTTCCCCGATACGATCGTCTTCGTCGCGTTCCCGCTTTTTTCATCGACACGCACGATCTCGTCCGTCTTCTCCCCGAAACGCACATATGCGTCCCCGAAACGCTCATAGTCCTGTTTCTTGAGGTCTTTCCCGATGGACGTCTCCGACAGATTCCGGCTGTCCTCTACAGATTTCGACGAACCCTTTTCCAGATCCGTGATCTCTTTGGTGATCCTGATAAACTCCGCATCCGACACCGCCCCGATTGCATGGAACTGATCCACAAACGAACGATATTCCGCGAAATCCCCAGATTTCTCGGCTTGGGTTTTGAGTTCTGCGAGGATGGATTTTACGGCGTCTTTAAATTTAGAAGAGGAAGGATCGTTGTTATTCTTAATAATAGAAATAGCTTCTTTGTTTATTATATTGAGAACATCAAGTTCTTTACGTATTTTATTAAGAATAATCATCTTTTCTTCAGCTTTCTTTTCTTCCTTTATCTGTACTGCCTGTTCCTTTATCTGTACTGCCTGTTCCTTTATCTGTACTGCCTGTTTTAAAATCTGATTCACTCATGCAATATTACATATCCCATCAAATCATTCTTTCGGGTCGATAAGTTTTCGAAGTGTTTCATCAGAACAGGTTGCTAAAATTTTATAACAATCAATTCCTTTTTCTTGTGTTTTCAGAAAGTCAAAAAACGTTTCCATATCTTGTACAGGATAATTTTCAGTATCATTTCAAAATACCTGACGGCAACGTAAGAAGGCGTCCGCTCTCGGGTCAGATTCCCGAAATTTCGATACAATCGGCCCTGTCTCTTTTTTCGGAGTCGGAGTCTGGGGAATGGTATCGATAGAGGATATTTCGTGTGAAGCCATAAAAAAATAGGATATACTCTTAAATACAGAAAGTATATCCTATTTTTAGTGATTTTGCAAAAACTAGTGACTTTTGAGGTTTACAAGGAATCCTTGTAAAAAATCAATATCTTTTTGCAATTTCGTCACTCTTTTTTCTCATTCTGTCACTCTTTTTTCTCATTCTGTCACTCTTTTTCATATCTTATCTATAATCATAGTGTCAAACTCATTTGCTTTTTCCAGTTTAACATACACAGATCATCCAGTAAAACCATTGGTTGCAATTTGTGCACTGATTCCTAGTGATGGAATTTCCCCGTCGGGAAGTTTCCCGGTTTTTTTCATTTGCTCCAATATTACATCAACGATTTTAAGATCACGATAATATCGCATCAGATTCACTGTTCCTTTATAGAATTTCTTCGCATTTATTTTTTTGTCTTTCCCCTCAGTATAATAGTTTACTACTTTTGCCTGATCTTCACTTGGAAGACTGTTAAATAAAGCAACATCCTCTTGGTCAAAAAGTTTAAAAAGCTCCTCTTTGTCTTTCGCACCCTCCTTCAACACCAACTGTGTCTTCCCGCTCGCGTCGGCGAGGGGTTCGTATGGGGATTTCTCGGCGAGAGAGGGGTTGGACATGAGGACCATACTGGAGAGCACGGCGATCTGTGCGCCGGTCCTGACACGGTGGGTGATCTTCTCGACCGATGCGGCTTGCGCCAGCTGTTCTATAGGAGAAACAGGCGCTGCGACAGTGTTCTGTAGTTCCGCTTCTGTTGTAGCCGTTTCTGCAAGTTGGTTCTTTGACTGAGGAGTGGTCATAGAGATGAGTGGAAAGTGGTAATATGAGGGTATTATAGCAGATGTGTGGAAAAAAGGCAAAAAAATGAAACAGGATCCTATCGAGATGGGGAAATCCCCTTCCGAAGAAGATTTGGAAAAATCATTTTGATTTTCCGGTTAATCCGTTAAAATACGGTAAAATATCGCTCGAGACCCCCTATTTTAGTTTCCTCTCATTTTCCATGCAAAATGCAAACATGTCCACAGTCGAAAAATCGGACCCGATTTCAAATAAGGGAAGGGGGAGAAAGGTCTCTGGTTTCACCCTCGTCGAGCTCCTCATCGTTGTAACCATCATCGCCATCATCGGGATATCTTCCATATCCGGTTTCTCGCATATGAATGAGGCACAAGATGCGGATACGACCATAAAAGTCGTCTCCCATGCGCTCGATTCGTTCGAGCGCGATGTATTGAGACATGAAGTAGTTTCGTACGATGCTCTATTCGAGAGTGGATCCATCGGCTTTACTGCCAACCTTGACTGGTACAAGAAAGATCCACAGATACAGTACTCGTTCGATTTCTCTACAGGAAGCGGACTTGTTTGGAGAACCGATACAGGGACGGGCGTGGTAGGATTGAATTTCGCCACCTACGATACCGTATGACAGTCTTCCACACTCTCTACAAACGATGGAAGGAAAGTATTCTCCTTTCCTCAAAACATAGAAAAAAGATGGTACCAGATATCGAGCGCTCTCTGAGATGTTCCTCTCAATTCATTCATCATGCAGTATTATAATCTCACCAATACGCAAAGCACCCCGGAAAAAGAGGTCCGGCTCATGAAGATCGTCGGAGGGAACAACCAACCGTACACTTCCCTTCTCATCCGCAATGTCCTCGGAAAAAAGATCCTCCAGGGTTCCGGAGCGACCCTCAACAGCCTGGAGAAAGCGACCCTCACCTTCGAGAAGAACGGGAAAGAGATGGAGATGATCATCTCAAGGTAAATTTAAATTCGTGTTTTGCCACCAAAATCCAATCCATGGTCGAACGGCGCCTCTTTTACCGTATCTCCCCCATCCGATAATCCCAGTGGGCGGTTTCGGTATCGTAGTAGTACTCTATCCCCTGCTTTGATTTCGCATCCTGCTGGAAATCTATGGGATTATAGTCGATGTACTTATTCTGGAGAAGTACCGATGGAACGGGAGCGTGTTCCTTCTTGTCCTGGAAATACCGCGAATCCGCCTGTTCCAGATAGGAGAGGTTCATCTCCCGGACAGCCTTATTGAGGTAGTTGGAACAGAAATTGTCCACATTCTGTCCATTCGTCGGATCGACTCATTCTTCCTTCAGTTTTTTCACCATTTCCTTCCGGGCGGCTTCTATCATCTGGAGCCCCTTCCCGTTCAGGGTCGCCTTTGCCGAGAATACATCCAGCAGCGTCGATCCGAGTTCCCCTGAGAGTTGCCGACAGAGAGTGTTCTTGTTTCCCTCTATGCTCTCCGCAAGAGAGAGGAGCATGATGATGGCCTTTTCCCGGTCTCCGGATTTCCCTTGCATGATGGCCGCCATGGTTCGAGCTCCGGTCGGAGCATCGTCGTTGGTCGAGGCGATGCGATAGTACTCGGATGATTTCGCCCCATCGTGGAGGTTCCAATAGTAAACATATGCAAGATAATACGGGATCATCGGATCACGGCAGGCATTCCGGTAGCTCTCGTCGGTCCAGAGTTTATTCAGGCTATATTCGTTTTTTGCTTTCTCCACCTTGGTGGCATCGCAGTTCTTCTCTATCCCTTTGAGACCGATCCTGACGGCTTGGTCGGTATTTTTCCGTATCTCCTCTTTGGAAAGTTTCTCGTACCGTTCATTGTACGAAGGAAGGAGGAGCTCTCCGATCTCATAAGGGAAAGTGAAGTGGGGATTGAGATCGGTGATGAGGTCGAGCATCGCATACAGGTAGGCCTTGTACTCGGAACCGATGGCGTTGGACCCTATGTACTGGATAGCGGAAAGCCAGTACGAATCGGCGATGATATTCTGGAATCCTCCAGCGGAAAGGTTTGCCATTTCGGAAGTCGGGATGAATTCCGGATGGTTCACGAGCGATCTTTTGATCTCCACATGTTGTTGGTAGTCGATTCACGAACTATATATGAATACCGTCAAAGATACGATAACAAGGAGGAAAGTGAAAAGTTTGGAAAACATACGGAAATTGAGTTTTTATTGATGGTATCTGATAATGGGGGCTAGATCCCTATTCCGTCATCGTCGATCATGACGGTCGTTTTTCTGGCTACGGGAGCGGAGTAAGGAGCACGGGTTTCGATTTTCGGTCCGGCATACACGAGATGGAGCTCGCGATCCTTCCCTTCTCCGACACTGAAGGTCTTGAAACCCTCTATTTTCTTGTCGGAGATATACCCGTGGGCCTTCTTACGATCGTAGGAAGAGAGGTTCGGAAGAGAGATTTCCTCTCCGGAACGCATCGCATAAGCGATACGGCTCTCGAGGTACCGGTAGAATTTCTCGTCTTTCGCCTGAAGGTAGTCATTGACCTCAAGATGGATGAGAAAAGTTTCCCCGAGTTTCTTTTCGAGGATACGAGTCAAGAGATGCTTGGTCATATCCAAAGTCTGTCCATGGATACCGATCAGTATCTTGGAATCGGGAGTCTTTACCTGTATCAGATATATCCCTTTCTTTTCATCTTGACATTCGACAATCACATCTTCGAGAGCGAGTCCCATGAGCGTGAAAAAATTACGGGCGATGGCGAGTATTTGTTCCTGCATATCCGAGTAGATGGTGCGATATAAACTTTCTGCCGGACATTATATGGAAGTATGGAAAAAATGGAAATTATTTTATAGCAGTATTTCAAAACATCCATTTTTTTGCATATTTCCGGAAAATAGGCTAGTATGGAGGCAACCTTATATATAACAAAAACAGATATGGAGAACCTCTACACCGTACAAAAGACATATGAAGCGCTTTCCGGACCGGTTCAGGAAAATGATCAGACCCGTATTTTCGACAATGAATACGCTCGGAAGATGTACTATGCCGGCCTCACGAAAGCATCGGTACAATGAGCTATCGACTGGCTCCGGAAACCAGGAAATGAATGAGTGGCGGATCACCGGAAAATGCTCCAGCTCCTTCAGGAAAAACTCGATGGTATTTCAGGCATCCAGAAGCAGGTTCGCGCAGAACTCAAAAAGAATCCTCTGGTCATCGATGCGCTGATTCCGAAAGGAGAACCATCCGCAGAGAAAAAGGATCCCGCTCCCGTTACCCGGGTTCCCGAAAAGGAAAGCACTGTAGATTTCAGCAAAGAACAGAAAGAGGTTGAGCAGATTCTCACATCTCTGAAAGATGTAAAGGATACACAAACGACTACAAATTGACAGGTGACCTTCAAGTGATCAGACCCGATACATTCGGATATAGTCATGTTCAAATGAAATACCTATACAACCCTCTGGTGAGGGATCCAGGATAATAAACGACCCATCTATATCTTGGATACTTCAGATAACAAGGTACACACGAGTTTTATCATTGATGCAAATAATAGGATTATCGGACAGAAACCGTTCGGTGTTTCTCCTCATGGAAACATCACATTCATACCCCAGATTCCCTATAAGATCACCAAAAAGTAATTCCATAAAATATCCATCCCATGTCATTTCAACAATTTGGAAACGCTCTCATAGGAGCTGCTCTCGCTACAGGAGTTTCTTCAGTCCAAGCAAATGGTAGTATCGATCCTCTAGAAGGAATTCAGGCACCTCTGGAAATCACGATGACCAAGGAACAGGTAAGAAATCTCTGTGCCGCTACTACAAAAAACAGCGATCTCATCCTCAATTACAAGGAAATCTGTAAAACGCCAGAAAATAAGAAGAAAAAGACCGTTCCCGCTATAACCAAGAAACCGGAGATTGCTGCTAAAAAACCGGCAATTATTGCCGAAAAACCGGTGGAACACAAGTCTTCAGTCCAGGAAGCCGAAAAATCGGTGGAACAAAAACCACCTTCTGTCGAAGAACAAGAACCTGTTATCCGGGAGCAGAAACCCTTAGTCCAGGAACAGAGAAATACGATTCCGAAGAAAACCGAAAAACCGAAACAACTCAAAAAGGTACCCGAATCCATGAAACAAGAGGTTTCTATCGACAATGGAAAAACATGGATATCCCTTGAACAAGCGCTCCTTATGGGAGGATGACTCCTCGGCGGATGACTCCTGCTTCGCAATCGCAAAACATCCAAGAAATGGGACAATACAGCAGCAGCCCCGTATAAATACGAACCTTCCCTCGTTTCGGAAACCCTCCCAGCATCCGTCCCTTCTGACCATACCGAAACTCAGGATACGGAACAAACCGAAGAGATACCTCTCGTAAAATCATGAAATACGTTCACGCTCATGACCCGAAAAATCCCCCTTCGTTCCCCCTATCACCCGAAGAACCATAAACAGAAAGAGGAATCCATACAAGCCCCCGTCGATGAGAAAGTCCACGAAGAACCAACGGTTCCCCCAGAAAAATACCGAACCCCGATAATCACCCCCTTAAACCCCCAACAGTCACTGTTCGAGAGAAATCTACAGGATCTCGAAAAAAGTCATAAAGAAATGCTCGATATATTAATATATGTATATAAACGATTTCAGAAATTCATAGATGACCTCCCGACTACAGAAAGGAATAATAAAAACGATTTCAAGAACAAATTTTTTTGACAGAAAATAGAAATATCTGCTAAAAAAACATCATTCCGGGAACCATATACCTATAGTTTCGAACTGACCCTCCATGGCATGAACTGTATATATGCGACAAAAGAGGTTTTCACGGATTTGGAGACGCTCCGGTGATTCATTCAGGAAAAAACACAAGAAGAATATGAGTTTAGGCGTTCGGGAATAATGAAACGCTTCGGTTATGAATAAAGATGAAAAACCTCGCGGGTCCGCGAGGTTTTTTGTGTAAAATGTCTGAATAGATCCCCTTTTAGTATATTTCCACATTTCCCGTTTCTTCAACCGTTTTATTGGAAGTACTGCCGGTATTCCCGGAAAAAAGGAGATAGTATCCGACGAGAGCGAGGATAAGGAGCACTCCTGCAAGGATCTTGGTGACCGGTTCGATACTCACGCTATAATGACGGAATTTGTAGACATGGATCTTCGCTACGATGAAAAATCCGAAGATAAGCACCATGAATACGGTATAGATTCCAAAACCGAGCCAGAACATACATGTATGGGATAATGAATTAAATCTCTGCTATGACGCTCTCGAAAAAATGGTTTTTTTTCTCCATCCAATACGCGGACTGGCGGCAAAGTTTCTCGACATCGCGCAGATCATAGAGAAACTCTTTGACTCCTTCCTCAAGATAGATACCATTCTGGCTCCCTTTGGTGAATACCACGGTCTTCGCCTCATCCGGAGCCGCCATGATGATATCCCGGAGTTTTTTCCCAGCAAGACGGGAATGGAGGAAAGAAAACACCCGGTCGCTCGTACGTTCCGAGGTAGGATTCCCTTCCTCATCCGTAGGGGTATTCCCCCAAGCTTCGAGGAGAAGCGGATACACGAACCGTTTCATCTCTTCACCGACAAGCACCACCGATTGCACGGAAGATGCTATGATCTTCTCCGCTATTTCCGTGTGGAGCTCTTTGGAATCCTCCCCGAGTTCCCGCATGTCTCCAAGGAAAAGGATCTTGTTATATTCGGCATCGAGTCCGTCAAGGTATTCTATCCCTCCGGAAATGGAATTGTATCCCCCATTGTAGCTTCCATCGATTATGATCGCCTCGCGAACCCCTTTGAGAACCGATCATCGCCCTTTTTGCGGATGAATATCGGTGAGCCGTTCGCGGATGCTTGCCACATCCATACCCAGGCTGATCCCGAGAGCGAAAACCGGCAGGATATTATAGACCTGGAATTCCCCTATGAGCGGATAGTGCATCTCATGGGTTTCATCGCCCTTCACGAGAGAGAAGGAAAGGTCTTCCAATTTTGCACGTATATCCTTTGCGAAAATATCCCCCTCCTTATTCTTGATACCGTAACTCACTATCTCTTTCCCGGAAAGCTGTTCGATACCAGCTGGGATGAATTTATCGTCCGCATTATAGATGACCCGTTTCGCCGCCTTCGCAAGCTTCATCTTTTCCTCTATATAATCGCGGAATACCGGAAACGACACCACATGATTCTTGGAAATATTGAGGATGATAGCGATATCCGGAGGGGCTATATCGATACAGAAATCCATCTCTCCCGGACGGTCGATCCCGTATTCCAGAACGAGGTATCCTGGATATGATCGCTTGAAAAGAAGGATGATACCTTTGATGAAAATCCAAATCCAAAGAAACGGATTGCTGTACGGCGACCTGGTCTGGAGAATGGTCATAGGGATCCCGAACTCGCCATTGTAATTGTACGGCGACATATAGACCCGGTCCCCATGGAGCGTCCTGAGGAAGTCATAGACGAAGTTCGTCGCGGTAGTCTTTCCGACCGTTCCGGTGACTCCTACGATGAAAGGACGGTGTTTTCTGATGATCTGTTTCGTAAGTTTTCAAAGCAAGATAAGGATGATCTGTTTCATGCGGATGTATAAAGGATAGACAGTGTCTCCTCTTTGTAATCAAACGGAAGGGCACTGATATTTGAAAAATACCTTCAAATATTTCCCGTACTATACCGAAGAATCGAAAAGTTGCAAAAAAAAATGAGGAATTTGCCTTTTCCGGAAGAATATGCTAAACTCGAATGAATACATATGACCAACTCCTCATGATCACCTACCAGATTACCCGGTTCATCCACTCCGTGATACGAAGCAACAAGCTTGTGCATCTGGTGGATGCGCTTCTCGAACAATCCCATCAGAATGAGAACATCCTGGATGATCTCATTTTCCAGTTCAAACGTTTCCTTTTGAAAGGAAATGATGAGATATTCGAACAGAATCGGCTGAAATATGTAACGTTTTTGGATGATTTCAATACCCATCTTTCCGACATAAAAAACCTGAAAAAACAAGATTCCGTCGAGATAAACAGCCTCCTTCTCGAAATCTATGAGATACCGAAAAAACGGAATAATCTGCTCTCGGGACTCTTGTTCTATTTCTATCTCAGAAACCATCGGCGTCTTCAGGGGGAGGCTATTTTCAAGATCATCTACCTCTATTTCCTGATCATCACCTACCGGAATCGGCTCGATGACTCTATCCGGGCAAATATCGTGGACGTGGACAATAAGCGTCTCCGTCCTGTTTCAACCATTTTCGGAAGCGCTTTGCATCGTCTTCAGAGAAAACGTTATCTCCCCTCTTCCCGGACACTTCTGATGACGGGCGCTTTTTTATCTGTCGCCGTACTCAGTGCGGTTTCATGGAGATACGGACCCATTGCTTCCAGCCTCCGGGCCGATGTGACTGCCGCAGTACAGACCACGGGGGCCGATAACGGCATGGTTGGGAAGATCGCGCTCGGAACGCTTATGATCGGATCCATTACAGACAAGCTTCAATGATTGGATTTCCAGAATATCCTCATCGTCGCGCTCCTGGCGGTCATATTCCAATCGCTCCGAACCGGTTTCACCAACCTCTTCGTGAATTCCTTCATGGTGAAAACCTTCGCGGTCATGGGAACCATCCTGAAGATAGCTTTCCGTACCATTTTTTCGGTCTACAATCATGTGATATACAAGATCTCGACCCGCTATATATTCACCTCCATCGATTCCACCATTTCCCGGGGCGTATTGCCCGGTCCGATTCTCCTTTCTTTCTTTCTGCTCGTATATCTCTTGGTGTATGTAGCGGTCATTGCCGCATATTTCTTCCTCACCACGCTCTTCTTCACATTCAGCCTGACAGGGTGGTCCATAGTGGGGATCGTGTTCGGGATCTCCATCCTGCTCATCGGAATGAATCTCCATGCGGATATCGCCAATTTCCGGGCGTTTCTCATAGAGATAGAGGCGATATTCAAGACCCTTCATGAAGCGGAAAAGACGGATACGAAAAAAGGGTCGGAAGAACCGGCACCAGCATAAGAGTCACCATGGCAAAGCCCCTTTTAAAAGAAAAATTTGATAAATTTAAAAACCTCATATAATGATGGGGAAAATGAAGAGATCTCTATACTATTTTAATCAAAAAGTCAGACTATGGCACAGATAACAAAGGATGGATACGTTTTCACCATATTGGATGAGATCCAGTCCCAATACGGAGAACTCGTGAAGCTCGTACTTGCGACCGAGTCGATGGACAATACCGAGAAACAATACTGGTTCGATATACTCCCTTCCATGACCGATGAACAGGTGGACCGCCTCTTCGATATCCTCGAAACAGAACGCAAGAAACTCGAGGAACTCGAAGTGAAGTACCAAGAGGAGATCAAGACCCTCAATGAACGGCACCTCATCGAATGGCAGGAATTCCAATCCAAAGAAAGCCGAGACAAGATCAAAAAAGCGGAAGCGGATGACAAAGACGATCAGAATACGGACAATATCCTGAAAATGCTGGATGAGATCTAGAGAGATCTCAAAAAAATCCGCCACACGGCGGATTTTTTATCGGCTCCAAAATATTTGACAACAAAAGAATTATTCTTATAACTACGCGAGGCTAATCCTTGAAAATCGTTCTATGAACCAAATGACTCCAGATGACTCCACTCGCCTTTGCGGGACAACTCTCCCGGAAATCCCACAAGAATTCGAATCCGATAAGGGGACCTCTGGATCTCCGGAAAGGCTTCAGCAATCAAAATACTCAAGAAGCGCTACACGTTATCGTGAGAGTTTTTTCTTCCGGTATTCGAATTATCTGGATAGTCAAACCGCAAAAACAATGGGGGATGATTGGATAGAATACCTCCAGGAGACCATCGAACGAAATGTCGGGGCCATACTGGACGGCGAAGGATTCGAATATATTGCCCGAGGAGAAAAGCACACTGACCTGTTTATCATTTTCGAATTGTTTCACTATAAAAAGAAGAAAGAAGCTCTTATATTAGTCGATGAGCTCGGTATGGAATGACTCTCTCTCTGGATGAGATAAAATTCCTCGGACTCCTCCTCGTGAGACAACAAGAGTATGACCGTGCGCTTGCATTCCTGAAAGATACGGTCATGAATAGCCCCGAGAAAGAGATCGAAGTCCTAGAAGGGCTTATGGCTTGTTTCAAGTACCGGAATCTCCGACAGGAAAACAAGATAGAGCCGGAAGATACGGAACATCCGACAGCCCCCATGGAATTTCTTCTCTACCCGAAGTCCATCGACGGACTCTACCACCCACCATTGAAGTACGATCTCTTGGACATCCTCCATGGATATCAGGCTCACTTCGAGAAGGGAGCGATCAAAGAAAAAGAGGCATACCGGATTTATGGGATCATAGCCGAATATCACGTATGGGGCACTGGAGATATGCTCTCCGCAAATACATATTGCAAAGAATGATTACGGCATGGTGACCTTGACGTCTACAAGACCTTGGGAGACATCGCTTTAATCGCCAAGGATCCTGCTTATGCCTTGGCAGCCTATGAAAAAGCGATACAATGAGGGGAGGATGGTTGTCTTCTTGATATCGCTCATGTAATGGAACAGCTTCAGGAATTCAAAAAACAGGAGACCTCTCTCCACAAAGCGATACAGCGCCATGTTTCCGGAGCGAGAAAAAAACTTTTCGACTACTATATGATACATGGGGATTCCCTATCCTACGCATGGGAGCAATTCCAGTATCTGATAGAGACGGAATGATATACACCGACTCAGGAGGAATATAACTCCATGCAGTCATACCAACAAGATCTTCTCAGGAAAGCGGTATCGGAAAAAGATATGGAAGGCATCCTCTCTGCATATTACTCGCTTGGGATGTATTGTTCCCATTCAGGGTACCAGGTTGCTTATTGGCAACAGATCCATACCATCCTCTATATTGACCACCATCATCTCGATACACTCTTTCAATACATGAAGAGGAATTGGGAAAACCGGATACCCCTCGATAGCGAAGATGAAAAAACGATGCTTCATGATGCACTCCTTGCTGAAATGGATCTATTCAGGAATTTTTGCCAGGACCGAGGAGAATTCGAATACATGAATTATCAGACCTTCTGAGAGATATGCGAATATTTCGATGACCGGGAAAATGCAGCATGGTACTATTCGCTCTACCTCCAGAGCAACCCCGATCTCCCGAGAACCGAAACCCTCTATCATGAGCGATACATAGAGAATCAGCGAGATATGATGTATACCCAGGGGATGATCTACAAGAATTAAGGACCCTCTCTAGGGTGACTACCCATCCGAATCCAAAACCTCGATAAAGCAAGGAAAATCCTATATTGAGATAGTATAAGATTAATTACGCAATATTTTTATATATTGTCTTGACAATGACGGGAAAGTAATATACTCGGTGGGTATATAGAAGATTGTTGTCTTTGTTGTCATTAAATTTATAAATTCACTCTACAATTTCATGAATTCTTTCCATATCGATTCCCTTAAATACGACCAACATCTTTCGATAGATGAGCAGGAACACAATATTATCCTGAGCACCTGACTCAATAAAGAGAGTATTAAGAAACTTGCGAAGAAAATATTTTCAGAACTCATAGAGAAAATACGTATTTTAGACACTTGAGAAGATGAAGATAGCTTCGCTCAAGATAATATGTCCGATATTATCTGTATCGCTGGTATTTGTAATTTCCATTTCGAAACAACGGGAATATCTACAGATGAAAGAGGAGGATTATCAGATCTGAAATCAGAACTTGTAAGAATGGTACATTTTTCCAGACTCAATCGAAGAAAATCCAATATTCTTTGTGATCTTCTTTCCGAATCAAAACAACTCACTATTTCAGAAATGTTTATCATAAAGCATCAGGAACAGATGAGAAAAATGGACGTTTCTGTTCTTTCATGATCTACTGAATTGACCGATATTTTGGCATTATCCGGATACAGAAAGCTTCGTCTTATCTATGCGGAAGTTGTATCAAGATCTCTTTCAGAGATGCGATGAGCTCAATCAAAGGACATAAAAAAGGATACTTCCATGAAAGCCTTGGTGATCATAGATGACGATGATGGCTTATATGACGATTCCTACCATTATCCGAAAATATAAAAACAATCCCTTGGAATTCCAAGGGATTGTTTTTATTTCTTCAATATATTCACGAACGTCTCAGAAGGTATCGATACCTTTCCGAATTGCTTCATCTTTTTCTTTCCCTCCTTCTGTTTCTCCAAGAGCTTCCGTTTCCGGGTGATATCCCCTCCGTAGAGCTTGGCGGTCACGTCCTTGCGCATGGCGGAGATATCCTCGCGGGCGATGATGTTAGCCCCAAGAGCGGCCTGGATGGAGATCGCAAACTGGGCTTTCGGGATGTGTTCTTTGAGTTTGGCGCAGATGCGCCCCCCGATGTAGCGGGCTCGGGACGAATGGACGATCATGGAGAATGCATCCACCCGTTCTCCGGCGACGAGGATATCGAGCCGTTGGAGGTCGTCCTCGTGGTAGCGGAGAAATTCATAGGAGAGGCTCGCATATCCGGACGAGAGCGATTTGAGGTCGTCGTAGAAATCCCCGATGAGTTCCGACATGGGAATCTCGTAAGAAAGGATGACCCGATTGGTATCCAGAAAGGTCTGTCCGATGAAGACCCCGCGACGCTCCTGAGCAAGCTGCATGCAGTTTCCGATGAACTCCGATGGAGTGATCATCTCCACTTTGGCGATCGGTTCCTCCATGAACTTGTAGGTTCCTGGTTTCGGAAGATCTTCCGGATTGCTGACCGATATGTACGTGCAGGTCTGCCCCTGATAATCGACAAGCTCCGGATGCATTCGTCCGTATTCCTGGACTTTATCCCCCGGGAGCAGGAGCCGGTAGGTCACCTGCGGGCTCGTCATGATCACATCCATCTGGAAATCCCGCCAGAGGCGCTCCTTGACGATATCGAGGTGCAAAAGTCAAAGGAATCCGCATCGGAACCCGTGCCCGAGTGCCGGAGAGACCTCGTTCTCGGTTACGAGCGAGCTATCGTTAAGGGTCAGTTTCTCGATCGAATCCTTAAGTTTCGGGTATTCGTCCGTATCGACCGGGTAGATTCCCGCGAAGATATACGGCGTGATCCGTTTGAATCCCTTTATAGGCGTTTTGGAATTATCCAAAAGGCGAATTTCTCGTTCAGAATTCCGATGCTCGTTCGTCGTACTACTTTCGTACGCCTCACTTTGCTTCTCACTCTTCACAAGAACTTCATCCTTTTTGAAAAATTCCCGTTGTTCTGAGATTTTCCCAAACAAAGTATCCCCTACCCGCGCATCGGTCAGGGATTTGAGTCCCGTCACCACGTACCCGATTTCCCCTTCGTTGATGACTCCGACCGGATTGTATTTCGGCGAGAAGCACCCGACTTCCAGAGCCTCGATCCGGGCCCCGGTATTCAGGAATTCGAGTTTGTCCCCCTTCCTGATCTGCCCGGAAAAGAGCTTCGTGTATACCACAACCCCCTTGTAGGTATCGTACTGGGAGTCGAAAATGAGCGCTTTCGTCACGTCGGTCGTCGCACTCGGGTCGTCGTGCTCCACAAGGTTCGCATCCGCATCGAGCCGTTTCGGCTCCGGCACGTATTCGAGCACCGCATCGAGCACCAGCTCGACATTCTCCCCCGTCTTCGCCGACACCGGAATAATATCCTCGCGTTTGCATCCAAGGAGCGATATCACTTCCGCACTCACCCGCTCCACGTCCGCCGATGGGAGATCGATCTTATTCAAAACCGGAATGATCGTCAGGTCGTTCTCGAGAGCCAGATACACATTCGACAGCGTCTGCGCCTCGATCCCCTGCGTCGCATCCACGACCAGGATCGCCCCCTCGACCGAAGCCAAAGATCGCGAAACCTCGTACTGGAAGTCCACGTGTCCCGGAGTATCGATCAGATTCAGCTCCACCCCCTTCCACGCCATACGGACGGGTGTGAGCTTGATGGTAATCCCCCGCTCCTGCTCGATATCCATGGTATCGAGCGTTTGTGCGTGCATGTTACGCTTCTCCATCGTCCCGGTGATCTCGAGCATACGGTCAGCGAGCGTCGATTTCCCATGGTCGATGTGGGCGATGATACAGAAGTTGCGGATTTGGGTCATAAAAATATTTGGATTTATCAGGTATTTGATTATAGTTTCGAGAACCCGCGCATCATATGGAAAAGAAGGGAAAAATCAAGAGGGAGGATTGAGAGTTTTATAATAGGTAAAAATTTTACTACAGAAATATTTTAATAATTAATTATTTTAATATGAATATAAATTCCATAAAGACTTTTCTGCAATTATTTTTAGATATTTTTCTCCCAAAAAATTATAATGAAACTACCCAAGAAAATGAGGTAGATTTAAGAATTTCAGAAATCATGTCAAAGTGAGCCATTGATAATACTGTTACAAAAGATGATTTCATAAGATTGGTAATAAGAATTTATTGAAATGATGCAAAATATAAACCATTTGTATCAAAAATAGCAATCTTATTAAGATATTTTATTAGAGCTTTTATCATCATTCTTATCGCAATGGCGATCTATGCTTCAGTGAGTGCCTATAATCTTAATGATGAGAATATTAGGGAAAATATGCACCATATTTGGATTCTGTTTACTAATTTTGCGTATGTTTTAATGCTATTTTATATAATTTTTAATACGTATGAATTAATAAGGAAAATAATGAGACATGAAATAAAGAAAAATAGATTTATTAAGTTATTTCTAAGGCCTTTTCTTACTATGATTTTTATACCATTTACATGGTTTATCTGATCTGCCTTGTGAAGTATGATACTTATCACTCAAGCTACAATTACGGATTTATTTAAATAAGCAAATTCATGCACCTCTCCACCCTCTTCGACCCCGAAGCCTCCGAACTCGCGGGACAGCTCACCTTCTATTGTGAACGTTTCGAGCTGTCTCGAGAGGACATCGAGGAACTGAAAGACAAGAAACTCATCCGACTCGTGGAAACCGAGAGCCTGCCAGAAATCATCCCCTGTCAGGTGCTCGTGCAGTGCGAGACGGTGACACGTGCGAAAATTACGTTCTTCAATCCGAACTTCCAGCTCCCGGAAGCGGTCTACGACGATCCATTCCTGAATCGCGACCTCATAGAAGCTTCCGAACGACATGGTGGGTTCTGGCTCGAAATTGTGGTTCCGCTCAAGGATAGTGGAATCGGGTTGGATTTCTCGTATACTTTATAAGATAATTTCTCAAGAGTAGCATGAAAAAAGAAAACAACGTCATCTTGGTCGATGAATACGACAATGAAATAGGGGTATATGAGAAACTGAAAGCGCACGAAGAAGGGAGACTCCATCGGGCTTTTTCGATTTTCGTTTTCAATTCCCGAGGAGAGCTTTTGTTGCAGCGAAGAGCGATAGAGAAGTACCATTCGGGTGGACTCTGGACGAATACGGTTTGCAGTCATCCTCATCCGGGCGAGGATATCATCGAATCAGCGAAGGCGAGGCTTATGGAGGAGATGGGGTTTAGGACGGAGGTGCACGAATTGTTCTCTTTCCTCTATAAATCCGATTATGAGAATGGATTGACCGAACATGAATTCGACCATGTGTTCATCGGTTACTATAACGATGCGCCCGCGCCTGTCGCGGAGGAAGTGATGGATTACAAATGGATAATACTCCCGGATCTCGTGGAAGATATGCGGGATAAACCGGACGAGTATACTTCCTGGTTCAAGCTCATCTTAGAGAACAACGAGTTTCTTGAAACGATCAAGAATCAAGTGGTTGCAGGATGAGTATAACTTACTATGGTTAAAAGAAATCTGCTCGTTATCTATCTAATATTATGAAATCGTCCACAACAGACCATCGTATCGAGGCCCTCCGGGAGACTGCGCAACAGTCTGCTCGGTATCCATTCAGAACGGAGCATCGAGGAGGCCCGCTGAAGCCGGAGCAACATCGGCAGCTCATACATTGGGCTCGTGCATGTATCCTGCATGTGCTACCATTTTTTGACAGAGTATTGGATGAGCGACTGAAACACGCGCTCGATGTAGCAAGAGCCTGGGAAGAAGGTAAAACTTCCGTTGGAGACGCACGCCAGGCTGCGTTCGGTGCGATCCGTGTGGCAAATGAATGGACGGATCCTGCTGCGATAGCGATCGCACGTGGCATCGGGCATATGGTTGCAACCGCTCATATGGCCGATCATGCTCCAGGAGCGGCGGAATATATGCTCAAAGCTCTTGCCATCGAAGGGAAACCGATGGATACGGAAAGAGTATGGCAGAATGAAGCGCTGCCTCCCGAGATCCGGGAGCTTGTGCTTTCGTCCCGGGAAAAGAAGCGAAAATTCTGGGAATCGCATATATGCCGTACTCTGAAGAAAATCGGAGCATAGGGCGCGATCTCGGAGAATTTCCCCCCTCTTCTATGGGACGAATAAAAGTACTGTCTTGGATTTGTCTTTTGATAATCCGGGATTTTTATTAGTCTATACTGTACTTTATTCTCTAAATTATCCGTATATGGCCAATACTTATATAGGTAGACTCTGCTGAGCTCATATGCTCACGTATATCCTCGTACTCGTTGGTGCGCTCAACTGGGGGCTCGTCGGGGTTGGGTGGTTTGTGGACACGAATCTGAATATAGTGAATCTGCTCTTTGGATCTTGGCCGACAGTGGAATACTTGATCTACGCGATAGTATGACTCTCCGCGGTCTTCATGTTATTCCAGGGCTCTTGTAATCAATGTGCCGAGAAAAAGATGTAATAGACCAGATGATGAAAAAAACGCCTTGCGAGAGGTGTTTTTTGCTATTGCATATGAGAATATTGTTAATTACGCCTACTGCCCGAAGTGCGCGGAAAAATTTGGGAATAACTACATGATTTTGTTCGCTCAGATATAAACCGTCAAATAGTTCTTGCAAATTTCTCGTTTTCCTCTACAATCTACGCTATTATCACTTACCAAACCCTATCATGGATACAGTAGAAACCAAAGACGCACACGGAAATGTCCTCGCGGACGGAGACCAGGTTTTCCTTATCAAGGACCTCCCGGTCAAGGGGTCGAAGACCACCCTCAAACAAGGAACCGTCTACAAGATACGACTCACGGACGATCCGGAAGAAGTCGATGCTCCAGGCGGACTCGTCCTGAAGACCTGTTTCGTGAAGAAAAAGAAGTAAAACAAGACAGATTTCGACGGACTCTGAAAACAGGACACGAACGAGGATTCTCCAAAAAGATTGCATTCGCAATCTTTTTTCGTATAATGTCCGGTCCACTATTTCATAATTTAAAAACTATGAATACTAGATCCGTTATCGTCATCATGAGCATTATGACACTGAGTTTGACTGGCTGTTCCTATTTTTTCGGACCACCAGAACCGTCAGAATCACCATCCACTCAGGTGAGATTGACAGAACCAGAGGCCAGAAGTATCGCTGAAAAAATTTGCATCAAGGGAGGGGAATCGCTCACACCCGGGTATTACAACGAAAATTCCAAAACATGGTGGTTTGATGCAAACCTGAATGCAACTCAGCCTGGATGCAACCCTGCTTGCGTTGTTTCTGAGGATACAAAAACCGCAGAGATCAATTGGCGCTGCACCGGACTCGTTCTACCAAAGGAATCGGCCAATGAAGTGCTCCGTCAACTTTTCGCCGAAAAATATCCAAAATATGCCGGGGCCCTAACGGTGCGGATCGATCAAGAGACACCGGAGCATGCACGAGGTGGTGTGATTTTTGAAACGTGAGCCCCGGGTGGACTTTTTCTCGCCACTAAAATAGATGGGGAATGGCAGATCGTTTTCGATGGCAACGGTCAGATTCCTTGCAATCTCTCAAAATACGGATTCCCGACCGATATGCTGTCCGATTGCACTCAAACAGAAAGCGTTCAAACAGGTACGTCGGAAATAACGAATACAGGAGTCATAAACTTGCCCGTCCCTATCGTAAACAATACCTCCTATCAGGATGTTATCGACTATGTAAGTGCACATATCACAGAAATCATCACTGCGTATTCTTCAAAAAAAGCTACGAATGGCAAATGGTTTGCTGACGGATTCGGCTTTACTTCGGCCAATCACGTATATGTGGATTTCGAAGACGGTCACTATCTTTTCCGGGCTTTACTAGAATGTAAGGACAAGAATACTTCCCTAGTATGTACTACATTGGCGATATTTGAAAAACAGAAACAATGATGGGTGGTTTCCGAAGGGAAAGACACGCAAAAAGATAATCCCATCGTCCATACGTGGGCAAAGGATTACAAATGGGAGAGGTAAAGGAATATCTTTTGATAAATGCTCTGGACGAGTCCTCAGGACGTGTTTCGTGAAAAAAGAAGTAGAAAATCTCCTTGCATCCGGAAATATTTAGGATACAATACCAGGGCTTTATTTTTAATCATTTAGCACTTATGCCAAAACCAGACAAACAAAAGGAAGAAACCCTGGAAGAAAAAGCAACAGAAGAGACAGTAGAAGAAGTAAAACCACTTCCTCCGAAACCACCCATCTCCCGATCTGGTCCCGCATTTCCTCCAGCCCACCAGTTCCGAGGAACACAAGGGAATAACATGAACAACCGGCAACGTCCCGGACGAGCCGCGAATAGAGGAAGATAGATCACCCATAATCCAAAACCCCGAGAAAATCACCATTCCTTCTCGGGGTTTTATTTTTGCATTCATCCAAGAAATGGATATATTTTCCCATATAATCCAATTCAACACCCATGCTCCACTTCCTCAAGAAATATTTCAAGAAACCGTTCCAGACGCTCAATACTATCACTCTCTCGCAGGGATCGCTTCTCGCAAATTTTGATTTATACCAATCATTTCATCCTACATCTTCGATTTTCCCGGTCCTCAAATCCGATGCCTATGGCCACGGGATCCGTGAAATCGCATCGATCCTCGCAGGAAGAAAGCTCGACTATATCGTCGTGGATAGCTACTATGAGGCGCTCGAGATCCGAACGGTGAATAAAACCCGGGTACTCCTTATCGGATACACGCTTCCGTCGAATTTCCCTTCGATGGATTTCTCGTTCGTGACGCCGGTCATCTCGGATATAGAGAGTCTCCGAGCACTCGGAAAAACCGGAAAGAAAATTCGGATACATCTGAAGATCGACACCGGAATGCACCGACAGTGAATGGATCCGGAAGGGATTCCGAAGTTCCTGTCCACCCTTCGGGAGTATCCGAACCTCATGCTCGAAGGGGTTTGTACCCATCTCTCCGATGCGGATAATCCAGATGATGTCTACACTTCCGAACAAACTCGGAAATTCCAACAAACAATCGAAGAGATTCGATCCGAAGGATTCGAGCTTCGCTACATCCATGCGGCGAACAGTGCCGGGGGAGCAAAAGAATTGTCTGACACCTTCAATACCATGCGGCTCGGGATCGGTCTTTATGGCATCACCCCGCTCGATCCATCAGATCCTTCCTCTAACAAGCTCTCCGGACTCTGCCCCGTGCTCCGGTTCGAATCGACCCTGGTTCTGAAAAAGAAACTCCGGAAAGGCGACCGGGTGAGCTACAACGGGACTTTCACCGCACCCGAAGATATGACCGTCGGGGTTATCCCCGTCGGATACTACGAAGGAATCTCCCGAACGCTTGGCGGAGGGAAATTCGGATATACCTGGAAGAATGTCTACTTCCCCATCCTCGGACGGGTTTGTATGAATATGACCGTCGTCGATCTCGGAGCGAGTCCGATCGAAGTCGGAGAAAAGGTGACGATTATTTCTGATGATATAAACGATCCGAACTCTCTGTATGCGATGGCACGCGCTGCTGGGACGATCCTGTACGAGTGTCTGACTGGGCTTGCGGAGAGCATGAGGAGAGTGATTGTATAAACGATCCTCCTAAAACCCGCTCTGCAACTCCAGCATCCGGGCATAGATTCCACCCTTTTCTACAAGTTCCGTGTGCTTTCCTTCCTCGGCAATCTTCCCTCCTTCCAGAACGAGGATCACATCTGCTTCCTTCACGGTCTGGAGGCGGTGGGCGATGATAAGGACGGTACGCCCTTCGAAAAGCGTATGAAACGCCTGACTGATCTTCTCCTCGGAGAAACTGTCGAGTGCGCTGGTCGGCTCATCGAGCAGGATGATATGCGGATCCTTGAGGAATATCTTCGCGATGGCGAGACGCTGTTTCTGTCCTCCGGAGAGCTTCACCCCACGCTCTCCGATCTCGGTCTCGAGGCCTTCCGGCAGATCGAAAACGAAATCCGCGTGGGCTTGTTTCAGTGCTTCCATAACATCCGATTCTGAAGCGTTCGCTGCCTTTCCTTGAACCAGATTCTCACGGATCGTCCCATCGAATATCTGCGGATCCTGAGTCAGGTACCCGATGTTCGAATAGAAGGTCGAGAGATTGACAGCCCTGAGATCGAATCCATCCACTAGAACCCTCCCGCTCTTAGCCGAGAGGAATCCCGATGCGAGCTTCATGATCGTGGTCTTCCCTCCTCCGGACGGTCCGACGAGCGCATAGCGCTTCCCTGCCTCGAAAACATAGGAAAGATTCTCGAGGATCGGAGTGCCTGAGACATATGAGAAACCGACGTCCTGGAAACGGATTTCTCATTTCGAGTATTCGAAAACATCTCCCGAGAAAAGATTCGCGGTTTTCGGAGCGTATTCGATCTTATTCCAGAGCTGCTCGATCGAGACGATCTGATCCGAGAGGTTCATATAGAGCTCCGTGATATCGCTGAAGAGATTAGAAAGGGTCCCTACGAGAGAGGCGAGAAGGATGAGGCTCGGCAAGGATATGCCACCCTCCAGATAGGAATGTCCGAGCGTCCAATAGAGAAAAGAAAGGATGAGGAAAGAAAAAATCCGGGCTCCTTGGAATATGAGCATCTGGATCCCCATCTGCTTCTGGAACGACTTCCGGTATACCTCATTGCTCTTGTCGAGAGCAAGAAGGTTTTGTTCCAGGCTCGAATTCTGCGTGATTTCCAATCGGGATTGGATCGAACGGATGAATCTCCGATCATATTCGGTCACTGCTTTCACACGCTCCGTCTTATAGACACGGAGGCGCTTGTTGAGGAGATAGATAACACCGCCTCAGAGCACGAGAACCATGCATGAAACGAGGATTATGGCCATCGATTGCCTCGCCAAAAGGATAGTAGTCGGGAGTCCGATAACCAGAACCCTGGCAGATTCCTGGAATATGCTTGCAAGAGCCCCGTTCCAAGCCTGTCATCCTTTATCGATGATGGAAAATATCCGGCCGGAACCGAGCGATTCCGCATAATTATTATCGAGTTCGCACACCATCGTGACGTATCGACGGTGGATGAAGGTCCAGGTTTTCGCACGGACATTCGCAGTCCCGGTATGCCGGATGAGGAATACGAAAATATAGAACACCACGAGCGAAGCCAAGAATCCGAATATGAGCCGCTCGAATTCCGCTACATTTCGTTCGAGGAGCAGTGCAGAAAAATGCGACAGGAGGAAACTGATCAGAACCCCTCAGAAAAAAGAGAATACCGAGATCCTAAGTACCATGAAGAATAGATCTTTTTTGGCGTACTTGTAGGGAGAGAAGAAGAGACGGAGACGGGAGGGCATGGTGATTTTAGATTTTGGAGGTAAATGATGTATCTATGGACGGAGAGATATTTCCATCGGCTGGCATTGTATGGATATTTCCGTTAATTTCCAGACCAACTGTTTCAAATGCTTCTTTTATGGATCGTATCTCGATTATCTTGCTTTCCAGAGAACACTCTTTGATATTTGACCGTATCCTCGAGAGCTGGCGAATGCGCCTAATTTTTTAAAATCCGCTCTGCAACTCGAGCATCTTCGCGTAGATCCCGTTCCTCTCGACCAGTTCCGAATGATTTCCCCGTTCCACAATGGTTCCATGTTCGAGAACGATGATATCGTCCGCTTCTTTGACCGTCTGGAGACGGTGCGCGATAACGATGACCGTACGTCAGGAGAAAAGATTATGAAAGGCGATATTGATCTTTTCCTCCGAAAAACTGTCGAGTGCGCTGGTCGGCTCATCGAGAATGATGATTTCCGGATTCTTGATGAAGATCTTCGCGATGGCGAGACGCTGGCGCTGTCCGCCGGAGAGTCGGACTCATTTTTCTCCGATCTCGGTCCCAAGTCCATCCTGAAATTCATAAATGAATTCACACTGAGCAAGCTCGATCGCTTTCCGGAGTTCTGTTTCCGATACTTCTGATCTTGCTCCATAGGTCAGGTTCTCAAGGATCGTCCCATCGAATACGGACGGATCCTGAGTCAGGTATCCGATATGAGAATAGTAATCGCGGAGTTTCACCTCGTTCAGGCTTTGTCCATCTACAACCACTTCACCAGTTGCCGGATGAAGATACCCAGCAATGAGTTTCACGAGCGTGGATTTCCCCGACCCTGAGAGCCCGACCAAAGCGGTTTTCTGTCCTCCAGTAATGGAGAGAGAAAAATCCCTGAAAACATGATTTCATCTATAATCGAAGGAAAGATTCCGTATCTCAATCTCCCCTTTTTTGAATAGAAATGCTTCTCATTCATGCAGTCCGGTGAGCTTCGGTGCATCATCGAAAAGGAGCCACATCTTCTGCACCGTATAGATCTGTTTCGTAAAATTTTTGAAGAAATCGATCGAATCGACCATGGTTTCCTTGAGAACAGCAGTGATCATGAACATGGAAACCAGGCTTGCGAAAGATAGAGGTATATGCAGTGTTGCTATGAGTATGGATATGGTAATGATGAAAAATACGAAACTCGGCAGGCTGAACATCGCCACATGGTAATCGTTTGCTCGGAGATTGTATATTTTCGCTTCATCCGTATGACGATCCAGTACTTCGATCTCACGACCGATCCGGTTATTCTGGAGAATCTCGAATTTCGACATGATCATCTTCACTATCTGGCGATCGTATTCATTCATCGTATCCACCCGTTTTTTCCTCCATTCACTCGATCTACTATTGAGAAAATGCACTCCGATATGCACGATGATAAAAAGGGCAAAGAAGATACCCACTGCCATCCATCCGGCATTCGATAGTATGATTATCGCTCAGGCAATAGCTATGACAAGACGGGTTATGCTCGATATCGAATCGATGATGAGTCCCATCCATACCTCCGAACCCTTTGCTGCAATGGAAATGATTTTTCCGGTTCCGATATTCTCCGTATAGGTATTATCGAGTCCATCGAACCGCTTCATGTAATCCCTATGGATCATCTTCAGGAGATGATGGGCCGACTCTGCCCATCCCCATTGACGAACGAAGTAGGTCGAAATAAAAAACACGATATTAAATACCCCATACAAGACAATGTATTTCGGGAGAACTTCCAAGTTCTTAACTTCAAGGATATGAGTAATTTCCCGAATAAAAAGCACACTCAGTATAGAATAGCTCGCGAAAAATATATTTACGCCAACCATTCTATAAAAATACCCTGGCTCCCGGAAAATAGGCTCGAAAAAACGTTTGATGGCTTGGAATGCGGTCATGATTGATAGGTTTTTAAATAGGCTGAAAAGGACTATATCCAATACTTCAAAGAAAAAAAGAGAAAAAGCGAAGAAAATATCCACTAAAGATTTGCGCGGACCATAATCTCATCCAAAGAAACGAAAATATGTTCGTCAGATATGACCGTAAATATATTTTCATCCTCTCTTGGAAGTTCGATATTCTCTTTAAATGAGAGAAAAGTCGCAGTGGAACATTGACTCCGAATGTCAGCTATATTATCCGTTTTCTCACCTCTTTGCTCAATTCTTTTTCTCGCAATCACATCATCTATCACGAGATGAATTCAAAAAACTTTTATTTGTGGTCCTATGGCATCATATGCTTGTTTTCGATGAACATATTGCAGATTCGTACCATCTATGACAATGGAATATCCATTCATGAGAAGTTCTTTTGCGAGTGAATAGAGCACTGAATAAGCCTCTTTGTACTGCTCCGTCCGACACTTCGTGTCACCAAAGAGAGCAAAAGTGATATTTTCTCACGATAAAACCATATATCCATACTTCTCATGGAGATATCTAGAAACATGACTTTTCCCGGTTCCTGGGAGTCCCATCAGGATAATACAATCAGGATGCTCTGTCTTTTCTCAGTAGATGAGAGTAGTGCGAGCTTTTTCGAGCAAGGTATTCATTTTGTAGAGATTGAATTTTAGCGATAATCTTCCCAAAGAGCTATATTATCTGTCTCAAACTTTAAGCATCATTATATTGAAGTTCATTCAAAAATTTTTCTTTTCAATTCCTCCTCTTTTCCAAGAAAGATATACCTCAACGCTTCAAGAGCAAATTCTTGTACTCGAAATTTTGGATCCGCCACAACTTGCAAGAAATCTTCCCAATTCAATTTCTTAAAATTTATCAACTCTCCTCCTTCATCAAGATTTTGTCATTGTTTTTTGATGCAATTTCGGGCAATAAAAATATGACTGTTATAATCTATTCGGGAAGATCTTGTATACTTTCAAAAAAGTTCCCAATCATCACTCACAAGGCCTGTCTCTTCCAGTAATTCTCTTTTGGCCGTTTCTAAGGGCTCTTCTTCATCTTCGCAAGTCCCTCATACCAATCAAAAAAATGGAGATCTTCCAGGTTGTTGTTCTTCGAGAATATATATCTCCTTTTCTGGGGAAATTGCTATTATATCAACAGAATGATTTCTTTTTAATCGCTCCCATGTCTTCTTTCTTCCATCAAACATTTCCTGCTCCCATTGGTACACATCAAATGTTTTTCATTCAAATACTCTCTTGGCATTATCTGGTATTTTCATACATTTTGCTTAATTATAAAATATAAGAGTGAGCTCCGAGTCACCCCGCAAGAGTGAATTTCCCGGATCAACCAGGACCAGTTATGTAGATTCGCATAGTTTATAGTAATGAAGATATTTTAAAATCTACACTTCCCCATTCCACTCCGCATGAAATTGTTCCAGAAATTTCTCCATAAATACATGACGTTCTATGGCTATCTCTTTCGCAGTGGATGTATGAAGCAGGTCCTTGAGTTTCAATAATTTATCATAGAAATGCTGGATGGAAGTTCCTGTATTGTTTTTATATGATTCACGATCCATCGCCTCCAGGGAAGGTATTGTCGGGTCATGGATGGCACGCTTCATCTTTCCGCCATATGCGAATGTGCGAGCGACAGCAATCGCTCCGATCGCTTCCAGACGATCCGCATCTTCGACGATCTCAAGCTCCGGGGTCATCTGAAAATCAGCGCCTCGTTCCAGACTTTTCCCGAAGCCGACATTATCAATGACGTAGAACAATTGTACAAGCCTCTTTTCAGAAAGTCATTCGTCTTGGAGGAATTTTTCAAGCATCATCCGCTTTTCTTTCATCTGTTCTTTGGTATAGAATTTGTCATCGAAAGACTCATGGAGCAATGCTCCAAGTTCGATTACCATCAAGTCCCCCCGTTTTTCCTCAAAATAAATTTTTCGAGCAAGTTTCCAAACCCGTTCGATATGATAAAAATCATGCGCACTACAGAGTCACTCAAGTTCTTTTCGGACAATATCCGCTGTGTTAGCGACAACTGATTCCATGATGTATGATTGGTTATTTGTAAATATGAGGTACTATATGGAATACCATAAAGAAAAAAAGAGAAAAAGCGAAGAAAATAATATCATTTTAAAAATCAGAATTGATAAAGGGATTATTTTCCGTATAATGCTAGGTTTATTTTTTAACTTTCTCTCTATGTTTACTACTGGAATCATTATGAATCTCCTTATCACGACTATTGCGGTCATTATCACCGCTTATGTCTTGCCGGGCGTTACGGTATCAGGGTTCTTACCAGCGCTATTCGTGGCTATTCTCCTTTGAGTAATCAATACATTTGTGCGTCCGATACTTTTGTTTTTGACACTCCCGATCAATATCCTGACTATCTGACTATTCACTTTTGTGCTAAATGCCCTTATCATCATAGTCATTTCAGAACTCGTGTCTGGTTTCAAAGTAGACGGATTCTGGTGGGCCCTGCTTTTCAGTATCATTCTATCTATTGTGAATGGGATTCTCTTTACCTTGGTATAATAATCCGTTCCCGTCCACTAAAAGAAGGAGGAAAAGAGGCGAATCCCTGGATCTGCTTCTCTATCTTTCTATAAAAGAATTCCGAAACCCTATCGACTTCAAATATTCTCGAACCGAATCGGTGATAACATTACAGAACCCTCCCGCATCGATTCGAGACTGAAGGGTTGGTATATCCAACCAGACGACCCGCTCCACTTCCCCATCATTGAACATAATATCCTCAATATTCCCGTTCCATTCGAGGAAATAGGTATATCCGAAATGTTTCGCTGTTTCTCATCTGCGGATATTGAGGAAGACTGGTTGTATGCTAGATTTCAAAATATCTATCCCCACTTCTTCCACAAGTTCGTCTCTGAGACACTCCTCAACCGTCTGTCCCGACTTTACATGTCCACCGAAAAATGACTGCCACATGCCGGGATTTCCGTCTTTTTTCCAGGATCGTTGCTGGCAAAGAACTTCACCACGATTATTTATGATCCAGATATTCGTCGTGCGATGCCAGTCCTTTTTCTCGCGATGCACCTCATCACGAGACTTTATCTCACCGGTCGGGATATTGTTTTCGTCTACGATATCGAAGAGTTCTTGGGGCATAAGAGAAAAATTAAGGATTAGGTATTTTGTATAAACTTCCTACTATTTTTCTTCCACTCTTTCGTAAGATCCCAGATATGATCCGGTTTCACATCCGCATCAAATATCGATTTCTCATCGTAAAATCAAACGTGCTCATGCTCGAATCCATGCGAGCAAGTGGAAATATCGATATTGAGGAAATCTTCACTATTTCTGATCTCGTACCAGAAATCAAATATTGTCGTCCCGTCCGGACGGACAAACTCTTGGGTATATATGAGATCTCCGATAATCGGCTCCACACCGAGTTCCTCGATGAACTCTCGCCGAAGTCCTTCTTTACGCCCCTCTCCTCTTTCGAGAGTACCTCATGGGAGGCAATAAAATCCACCTCGCCCTGATCGGCTTGCTGCTTTAGAGAGAAAAATCTTTCCCTCATGGAGTATGACTCCGCGAACTTTCGCGGTGATGAAGAATTTTTCGTTGTGCATAGAGGTTTTGTTAGAAATATATATTCTGGAGTATCTTCATTTTCCAAAAGAAAAAAACAGAAAAAGGGAAGAAAAACTTTTACCCATTCACTCCCATCATATTCCCACTCTCATACCGTCTGAGTCCGTGATAGAAAGTAAACGCACCAAGCGAGAAGAATCCGATACTCGCAATTATAAGTACGAGGAATCCGGTCCAGCTAAAATTGAGGAGAAGTTCGTACGGAAGGTATCCAACGAAGTAGACAGGAAGTATGGTCATAAAAACAATCTTTAGGAATGATCATTCGAAGATACTTGGAGGATAGTGTGAAGGTCCGAGCACTCCCTCGAATGCAGTACGAGCAAACTCTCCGATATTCCCGAGATAAAATGAAAGCGAGTGGATCATAGTCATAAATCCAACGAATGTAATAGCACCGATAAAGGAAAGTAATACGAGTTTCATAATAAAAAGAACCGTGACATTCGGGATAAGGAAGAGAAGGAGAAGTGCATACACAAGATCTCCGATTGCCGAAGTATCGAGTGAACTCGCAAGAATACGAAGAAGAAGATTCCCAGGGAGAAGGAGGTGATTATCGAGCTGTCCATCGCTTATCATCCGTGATATAAAATGACAACCTCGAAAAAATATATGCATGATCGCAAATATGAGGACGAATACGGAAAGGAGTGAGATAAATTGTTCGAAATTCACTCCACGAATGATAGGAAACTTCTGGAACAGAAAATACCAGATTGCCAGAAAGAAGCTATCATTAAGGACCATGAATAACACCAGCACCATAAAACTCACGCGGTATTCCATCGCCGACAGGAGATTGTATTTGTAGAATGAGAGGATGGTTTTGAAGGTTTGCATAGACAAAATTTTAATTATTAATTCTTCGTTTTCACCAAATCTTATCCTCCATTTACCACCAGTTTCTTCCTCGCGAATTCATACAGTCCGAGACAGGCGAGGATATAGACTATAATCCAGAAAACTTGAATAGTGAGGTACAGGGAGAATTTCTCTGCATTGAATCCAACGAACACGAGCCCGGCGGTATATCCGGCAGCGGAGAATGGCGAGAAGAAAGCGAAAGTCTGGAGGAATGGCGGAAGGAAAGGAATCGGGAGGATATTTCCTCCGAAGATCATATCGAACTTGGAATAGATCCAGCGGAGCGCTTCCGAATCTTCCATAAAGAAAGCACAGAGCCCGATGAACATATACCCAAAGAAGGTTACGAACATCCCACCAAAGATAAGGACGACGCTTCCGAATATTCCAGCGACCGAAGTGCTTGGTACTCCAAGAACAAGGATTCCGATGGTAACTCCAACCACGAGTCCAGGGAGGATATTTCCAAGAAACTGGGAGAATCCTTGAAAGAATTTAAACCAAACATACGGGACAGGGTTCAAAAGGTAGGTAACGATTTTCCCGGTCTTGATTTCGGTCGATATATCTGTTCCTGTCTTTGGTTTCGAGGTGACAAGCACCTGAGTGACGATGAGTGCCCACGAGAGCTGCTCGATCGAATATCCGCCCACATTTCCGCTCCCACCCGAGAGCTCGAAAACCGCCCGGTAGAGAGTAATAATAACAAGGATTCGGAGCACGAAAATCACATTCATCCCGAGGATATCCGCGAGGTAGACGTGGTGGTTTTTGTAGGCGATAGTGAAGATAGAAAGGTATTTATGCATAATGGTATTTTAATAAAATGTTCGTATGATCTCCTCCAGATCCGGATCTTCAACACTGATATCCTCGACCTTATACTGAGTATTGAGGAGTTCAAAGGTAGCGGCGAGATTTTCTCGGGTATTTGGGATTTCTATTTCAACTCCATTAGTATCTTGTTGCTTAATTATCATGAACGGAAGTGGTTCGAATTTCGTCGTAGCATCCTCGAATCGGACACGGATGATCTTGGTCTTGATATGGTCCGAACGAAGCTTACGGATATCGCCGTCGTAGACGATCCGTCCATGATTGATGATGACGACTCGATCGCAGATATGCTCGATGTCGCCGATGTCGTGGGAAGTAAGGAATATCGTCGTCCCGGCGGTTTCATTGACTTTATTGATCACCTCGCGGAGCTTCTGCTTTGCGATCATATCGAGCCCGATCGTCGGCTCATCAAGGAAGATAATCTCGGGAGAGTGGATGAGCGAAGCAACCACTTCCGATCGCATACGCTGACCGAGCGAGAGCTTGCGGACCGGATTGCGGACGAAGTCTTCGATCCCAAATTCGCTCATGAGGTAGTCGAGCTTTTTCCGGAGTTCCGTATTTGGGATCCCATACATCTTCCCGAGGAGTTTGAAAGTATCGAGCGATGAAAGGTGGTACCAGAGTCGCGAGACCTGTCCGAAGACTGCCCCAATCTTGTAGACGAGCTTCTTACGATCCCGAGTCGGATTCAATCAAACGACTGAGATTTCTCCAGACGTCGGTGTGAGGATCCCCACGAGCATCTTGATCGTCGTCGATTTTCCCGCCCCATTCGGCCCGAGGAAAGCAATCTTCTCGCCGTGTTCGACCGAAAAAGTAATATCTTTAACTGCTTCATATTCGATGTATTCCGGATGAAAGAGCGATCGGAGACGATTTATAAAACCTGATTTCTTCACTTCGGTGCGGAAGATTTTTGAGAGGTTTTTGGTTTGGATGATGGGAGAAGACATAAAAAAAAGTGATATATAATATAATGCACTGCCTTTATATAAATTTCAGTAAAGAAAAAAACGGAAAAAGGGAAGAAAAATATACAATTTCCGGATCTTGACCAAGAGCATATTGAAAAAGCGAGTGATTGTCAAAAGATTCCCTTGATTTCCATCATAAAAATCATACGATACGCATCGTACTTTTCTCCCCCAACTCATGTCTGAGATCCCTCCTTTCGAGATCATACGTGCCTCTCGGCGCTCCATCTCCATCCAGATATCCAAAACCTATGGACTCGTTGTCCGAGCCCCTTTCAGTGTGCCGGAAGATATCATACATGCCTTTGTGGACAGGAAATCCGATTGGATCATGAAACATCTCGCACGGCATACGGAACAAAGGGAGCGAAAGAATAATACCCTGTACTATCTCGGACACATATATCCGTTCGAATATAATCTCCTTCAAAAAGAAACGGTCACACACTCCGGGGGAATGTTCACTTTTTCGGGAAAAGTGAAGGATTCCGGAATGGAACAAGCAGCGCTCACGAGATGGTACCGGAAACAAGCGCAGATATATCTATCCGAGCGTGTATATCATTTTTCCTGAAAACACGAGCTAAAACATAGAAAAATCCGCATCACGAGTGCTGTTACCCGATGGGGATCATGCAACGGACACAATGATCTCAATTTCCCCTGGAGACTCCTCATGGCACCGAAAGAGATCATCGACTATGTCGTAGTGCACGAGCTCTCGCACACGGTTCATAAAAATCATTCGAAGTATTTTTGGAACCTCGTGGAATCCATCATACCGGACTGGAAAGCACATAGGAGGTATCTGAAGGAAGAAGGATGGAGATATGCTTTGCCGAAGTTCTAAGATTATCTGAAATCCCCCTTGTATTTCCCTTTTATTTTCATATATTCGGAATCAGGATATATATCAGAATATTTACATAAAAACTCCACTCATTTTTCATGTCTCAAGCACACCCCCTTCCGGGCCTGAATGGTCTCCGCGCACTCGCCTGCCTGAGTGTCGTCGTCTACCATCTCAACCAACATCGATCCATCGCCGACCTTGCCCAATGGAATTGGGATCTCTATCAATTCGTCGCGATGTGGCCGGTGAATGTGAGCCTGTTCTTCATGCTCTCGGCCATCATGGGGTCCCTCCCTTTTTGGCGTTCGATTCTCCGAGAAATGCCCAGACCAAGGGCGAAAAATATCCTTGTCAACCGTTTTTTCCGGATCGCCCCCGCCTATTATGTAGCCCTGGTGACCACCTTCCTTTTGGCACTTTCCCTCTACGGGTACAACGACGGAGTATTGCTCCGTTTTGCAGCAGGAGCCACTTTCCTCTCCTGGACCCATCCGTTCACTTTCTTTCCGGTGGATATCAATGGTCCGCTCTGGTACATCTCCTATGATATGATGGGTGCGCTTCTCGTGATCGGGACCATGAGCATTCTGGTCCGGGTCCGGAAGGCATTCATTCCCTTGGTTTTCCTCATCATCGGCGGAGTGCTCACGGCGCTTCACTTCTGGTTTACAAGTCTCCCCTTCCCTGTCTTGGGCGGGATTGTCGGGGAATGGTTCCCCTCGTATAACCCATTCATCTTCGGGCTTCATTTCCTCTTGGGTATGATCGTTGCAGGAGTTCTCATATGGAGAGAAAAGAACCATAGTCCCCATTCCCGTTGGTATGATATGCTCTTTATCCTCGTGGGTTTTGGGCTTCTCTCTTTTCTCTGGCATATCCGCGGAGCAGGCGATTTCGACTACAGTTGGTTCCACAGCGCCCATCGCTTTCCTCTTGCGACTATTCCCATCGCCTTTCTCCTCCTTCTCGCACCAGGGACGAAATATATGGGGAAATGGCTCGATAACCACGTTTTCCATACTATCGCCCGACTCAGCTATTCCGTCTATCTCTGGCATTCCATTGTCATTGTTCTCATGATCCAGTTCGTATTCGACGGACAACATAACCTCCTAATGCCCGAGTGGCTCGTGCTCGTATGAGTGACCTTTGTAGGGGCATTCTCCATGGCATGGCTCAGTTATACGTACATAGAGATACCCGTATCGAACTGGTGGAGGATACACAGCGAGAGAAAGAGAAACGAGAATATGGGATAAGCTTGAAAATAATCCGTTTTTCTATATACTCTCCTCATGAAAAAACTCGCGCTCCTCACTCTCATTGCATTTCTTATACCGGTACTCTCACCTATCGGCGATGGTTTTCATCTGGTAAAAAAATATACCTATACTTCCGAGAACCGAACTCAAAACTTGCATTTTACAGACATACAGGAACCCACCGCGAGCATGAAAGGGTTGAAACCGGTGACGCTCTGGAAACAGGCGACCGGAACTGCTGATTTCTCTTCTAGACAGGATATGTTCACAATACGGATTCCGAAGACATTCGTCATAGATCCGGGAAATGATCCCATCCAGGTGGATCTCATTGTGGATGGAAAAGCTTTTCCGGTCTCCGTAGACCTTGACGAAGGTGGTGGATATGAAGCGTACTACTATACGGAACCCATATTTTTGAAAAAAACCGACCAGGTTTCCTATACTATCAAAACAAGATCAGATGTCCGGATCCCTACTGTTTCCATCATAGGGCTCGATACCGACGCGAACAGCCTCCATATGGCATTCGGTTCGGATATTGCGGAAGCATCCACCATAAAGAATACCAGCCCCGACATCATCAAACGGGCCGATTGGGGGGCGGACGAATCGCTTCGCTACGCAGATAGTCCCACATGGAAACCGATACTCGCGAAGCTGGAAGCAGATAAAGACAAACCGAAGTCCGACGCTACTCTCGCATACGAGGCAAAAAATCGAGCTATAGCAGCACATCTTGCAACCGATTTTCCAGAACAAGACAAGGCGATAGAGAAAATAACCACCGAGAACGGACATCCGCTCGTCTGGCCGATAGAAAAGACGAAACAAGTGGAACGGATCGTCATCCACCATACCGCGGAAAACAATCTGGGAAACAAAGACGATCTCGCTCTCATCCGAGGAATCTACTATTATCATACAGTCGTTCGAGGGTGGGGTGATATCGGATACAATTACCTCGTCGGACAGCGCGGGCAGATCTACGAAGGTCGCGCCGGAGGCGACTACAATGTCGCGGCACACGCGCTCTGGAATAACAAAAGCTCCGTCGGAGTCAGTGTCATGGGGAATTTTATGACAGATTCCGTCGTGGCAGAACAGGAAAACGCAGTGAAAGGGATTATCGAATATCTCTCGGAAAAATATGGAATCGACATCCACAAGACTTCCATAGGACATAAAGAGTGCAGAACAGATGGGTGCATCATCAATGATTTCTCGACCCCGAACCTTGCAGGCCACCGAGAGATAGGTTTTACGAGTTGTCCGGGAGACAATCTCTTCGCTATCGTGGAAGATATCCGAAAAACAGAAACTGCCTCTATAGGACGCACCCCCACTATCAATCCCGACTACAATTCCATAAAGATCGCCTCTCTCAGTCCGAACATCGGATCCATGAATATCCTGGATAAATGACCCACTATCCGGATCCGTCTCTCTTACACCGGATCCAGCATCCGTCTGAAATCCGGGGATACTACCCTTGCCCGGCTCACGATCGGAAATATCTCCGGAACCCTCAAGAAAAATCCGGAACTCCCCTTTGAGGCATTCGGAACCGATAAAATCGCTCTCGTACTCGGGAAGAAAAAATACCCGTTCTCCAAAGTGGAGCTCGCTGCGAATATCATCGCTATCCCGAGCTGGAACCGCAAGCCTACGTGGGACACCACCGGCACGATGAATGACAATGTCTTCCGTGGAAAGATCTCTCTCCTTAATGAATGAGGGAATCTCGTCGTCGTCAACGAACTCCCGCTTGAGGACTACCTCCGGGGGATTGCCGAAGTCTCCAATACTGATAATGAAGAGAAAATCAAAACCATTCTCACCGCTGCGCGATCGTACGCCTATTTTTACAGTAAACCGGAGAACCGAAAATTTCCCGGGAAAGCCTATGATGGATCCGATAACCCCGATGAGTTCCAGAAGTATCTCGGCTATGGCTATGAAAAGCGGAGTCCCAACAGCTCCCGACTCGTAGATGCGACCAGTGGACAGATCATCACCTATAATGGACAATCCATCAAGCCTTGGTACTTCAGCGAGTCCTCCGGACAAACCCTTTCCTATAAGCAATATTGTACAGAACGCGTGAAGAACGGAACCCTCGCGGCAAGCACGGTCTGTCAAGATATCCCCTATCTCCAGAGCGTTACCGATCCTGGAGGAGTCGGACACGCCCAAAAATGACACGGGGTCGGGATCAGCGGTATCGGCGCCACCTACCTTGCCACCAATCTCGATTTCACCTACGATCGTATTATCGGATATTATCTGGATGGGGTGAAAGTAGAGAAGAAATACTAGGTTCTCCAGAGGCTTTACAAAAACTGAAAAATCCATACACTCTTTTTCGATTCTACATTCTAAACTCTCAATATGCGCTGTCCGAAATGCAAAAACCTCGATACTAAGGTTATCGATTCCCGAATGACTGAGGATGGTCAATCTATCCGACGTCGACGTGAGTGCGAGAAATGCGAAGCCCGATTCACGACCTTTGAGCGTCTGGAGTTCATCAACTTCCTCGTGACCAAATCCGATGGAGAGAAAGAACTCTACGACCGGACCAAAGTGCAACGAAGCATCCTCATGGCATTCAATAAACGAAGCATGGATCACAATCAGATCGAGCAGGTGATCAATGAGCTCGAAAACGAGTGGGCATCCAACAAAAAGGGGATCACCTCGAAACGCATCGGGAAAGATATCCTCCATCGTCTGAAAGACATCGACGATGTCGCCTACATACGGTTCGCTTCCGTCTACCATAACTTCGATACCGCCCAGGATTTCGTGAATTTTATCAAGAGTGAACTCGAATAAGCATGTTTACTATCATCGACCTCAATTACGCCCGCTGTTCTCTTCCGTTTTTGTCGGACGAGCTTGTAAAGAAGATTACCGAGACGATAGCGGAAGGCAAAAAGTGCCTCCTCTTCTTCAATCGTCGCTGATCAGCTCGTACCCTCCTCTGCAAAGACTGCGGATACCAATTTTTCTGCGAACGTTGCGATCTCGCGATGATCGTCCACACTTCCCCCTCCCGGAAACTCCTCTGTCACCACTGCAGTGCCGAATCCGAAATGCCACATAGTTGTCCGAAATGCCAGGGGAATAATCTCGATAGCATAGGTTTCGGGATCCAGAAAATAGAGGAAAACCTTCTGAAACTCTTTCCGAATGCACCTATTACCCGTATAGATTCCGATAAGAAACGTTCCGAAGGGATTCAGTTCCAGGAGATATCCGAAGCTCAGATACTTCTCTCCACCGAGCTCGGGAATACGCTCGCGGTAGAATGAATAGAGCTCGTCGCCTTTCTTCTTCTCGAATCCGAGATAGCCGTTCCCGAGTACGATATAGAGGAAAAGATCTATACCAATATCGCCTACAACGCCCGAAAAGGATCAGACATCTATATCCAGACTTTCGCTCCGAAATCGGATCTCATCCGCAATATCACCGAAGGGAACTATCGGGACTTCCTCGTGCACACCCTTGCCGAACGAAAAGCTTTTTCCTATCCGCCCTACCAGGAACTGGTTCACATCTGGGTACGGGATACAAACAAGGAGCGGATCAAAGACATCATCTATAAACTCAAGAACAAGCTGGAAACCCTCAAGACTCCCGATATGGAACTTTATTTCGATAAAGAGCTCTTCATGAAGAGAAACAACGAATATGGGCAAAAAATCGTCCTCAAGGGATCAGACCTCTCTCCCCTTCTCAAAACTATCGGAAAAGAGATATTCCGGAATCGCGGAGTGAGTATGGAAAGAAAATAGAGATTTATATTCTAATCGATCAGTATATGACACCCCTTCAAGAACACGACATAGAGTTAAAACTAAAGGAAATTCAGGACAGCACTCGGGTATTTAAAGGTCTGCTTAGAGGGGGTGTTAATGCAAAAAGTCCTGATAGTTACATGGTTATCCAAAGAATAAATAATGAGTATAATGCACTAAAAATAAAGGTACAGATTCTTAATGCATTAAAAAATAACAGTGCAAATATTCTTAGGATATCCACTGCTCTTTCCTTTAGGATTTCTAGTGTTCTTGAAAATACCAATCTTTATATCGGGAAGTATGAGCAAGTTCTACGACGAGACCTAGTGCTCGATGGAGATATTCTCGTGCTTGCTGGAAAAATAGGCTAGATATGAGGATTCTGAGTTTTTTTAGGATTCCCTCTCCTTTGCCTCATGGGTCATCCCTTCTGTTTTACGGGGACTATCTGCCCTTCAGGTATGCCGATATCCGATTTTATCGGGGGTTTTGGTCCGGTACGGATTCTTCCATCCCGAACCGGACGATATTCGATCTTTTTACGGAGCGAGCGGAGGTATTCGATCTTCCCTTCGGCGACTTTCTGTATGAGTGAAGAAAGCCCTTTTTCATATGGTGCCAGAACTCCGAGGAGTTTATTATTCTGCCCGAGGTATCGAAGCAGACAGGTGAAATCGCCATCACCGGAAACGATCAATGCCTTATCATAGCGGTCATAGTCTATCATGGCCTGAAGGATGAGCTCCGCATCGATATTCCCCTTCACTTCACCCGATTCCATTGTGAGTATCTCCTTGAAAACCACCACGAACCCCGATCTTTGGAGCATGAGGTAGAGGTCCTGGTTCCCGAGCATGAATCAGAGGAATACATATGCGACCTCCACTCCCGCTTCTTCCCGCAGATACTCACGGAAACGCTTCCAGTCGATCTTCCAACCGAGCTTATAGAGCCCGGAATTGAGGTTTTGCGCGTCGATGAACGCATAGTTCTGTTGCATGGGAGGAAAGTTAAGATATGCCTGCTATTATAGAGTTTTCCAGAGGAAAGTTAAGATATGCCTGCTATTATAGAGTTTTCCAGAGGAAAGTAAAATAATTCGGCGAAAGGAAATCCCCTTACAAACAAAAGTTTGAAGGGGGATTTTTCTTTTTCCCTCTCCTTTTGTGAGAGGGGTGAGGGCTTTATATCCCGAGCTTATCCCGGAGGATATTGATCTCATAGAAGAGATTCTGGTCTTTTTTGAGGATCGATTCAAGTTTCTTGCAGGAATAGAGAACAGCTGAATGATTCCGTCCAGAGAAGATATTCCCGATGCGTTCATAGGTATAGTTCATGCGATTCTTGAGAAGGTACATGGCCACCTGACGCGGGATCATATTCTCCTTCTTGCGATCGTCTCAAAGGATGAGGCGTTTTTCTATACCGAAGTGTCCGGCTACCGCATCAAGCAGTTCTTCATAAGTTTTGATGGAAGCTGCCATCTTCTTGGTGGAATTTCCGATGAGCGAATCCGTGATGGAGAGTTTATTGAGACGACGGGCAATATTGTCGATAGTAGGAGGGGTATTATGAAGCTCGTATTCAGCGATGATCTGATTAAGGACCCCTTCTATCTCCCGAACATTCGCACCGAGGTTGTAGGCGATGAATTCAGCCACTTCCTGTGGAAGGATGAACTCACGAGCACGGGCTTTTTCCTGCAGGATCGCGAGACGTGTTTCAAAATCCGGGATACCTATATCGATAGTGATTCCCCACTCAAAACGGCTTTGCAGACGTGGCTCCAGAGCCGTGAGCTCCTTCGGTGGACGATCTCCGGAAAGGATGATCTGCTTATTGTTCTCGTAGAGAGTGTTGAAGATATTGTAAAGCACTGTTTGTGTCCCCTCTTTTCCGGCAAGAAATTGCACATCATCGATGATGAGCACGTCGATGGATTGGTATTTCTCCTTCATGCGGTCCACGGTCCGTTTTTTTACGCTCTCGACATAATCGCTCAAAAATCTGTCTGCTGTAGTATAGATGACCTTTTTATCTTTGTAGCGGTCTTTGATAGCATTTCCTACGGCCTGAAGGATATGAGTTTTTCAAAGCCCTACATCCCCATATACAAAAAGAGGATTATAGGCATTTCCCGGTTTACGGACAACCGCCTCGGCAGCAGCATGAACCAGTTGATTAGATGGTCCAACGATAAAATTTTCAAGACGATATTTGCTATTGATGATCCGGCTATTGATCCCCTCCACCATTTCTATACCAGGGATCTCTTCCTTCTTCTTTTTCGCAGTAATCTCTTTATATTCCGTAGCACAATCCATAACCTGTACATTGGAAGGATTATCGATATTTTTATCTACATGGAATTCAATGGATACGACGCTCGGGAGAACCTTCTTCGCGGCAGCAAGAATCTCACCCGAAAACTTATGAGCGAGATTATCACGCATGAAACTCGAAACCACTCAGAAAATGATCTTTTCGGAAGTCTGTTCCAAAAGCGATATCTTTTTGAAATACGTGAGAAAATCCTGCTTTCTCAGAGTGGTGGTAAGTTCTTTGATGATATCCCGAAGGAGAGAAACGTCTGTATTTACTTGATGCATGTTTTCTATAGAGAATTTTATCGTAAAATAGAGGTCGTTGGTTCATAAGGTTTATTCATTTTCTTCACAATGTCAAAAGATAAAATTCGCTTGACAGTAAAAATTGTATACATTATTTATACGTTAAAAAAAGACCGCTCATTATAGCCAAAAAACACCCGAGAACAATCAAAAAAAATCCCCATTTTTCGGGGATTTTTCTAGAGATTTTTTTATTCTGGATGTAACAGAAATTATACTTTAACAGAAAATCTGAAAGAACTTCAAATTTATCGAACCTCTTTGAGACGTGCAGCCTTCCCCTTCAATTCCCGGATGAAGGTGATATTTTTTCTACGAACCTTGAAAGACCGGAGGATCTCGATCTTGGAAACCCCTGGAGAATAGATCGGGAAAATCTTCTCGATCCCTACACCATCGACATCTTTACGAACAGTAATGGTCTTATCAAGAGTTGTTTTCCCGTGAGTCTTGATAACAAGACCCTTGAATTTCTGGATACGTTCTTTATTATTTTCTTTGATGATCTGATGTACCTCGACTTCCATACCAGTAGTGATTTCTAGTCTTTCATCCTTGATAGAATCCTGTTGGATAGTTTGAATAAGCGCTGCATCCATAATGACTATAATAATAACAAAATAAAACGGGTGAAAAATCACGAACGGGAAAAGTATATGGAAAAAATAGAAAAAGCAAATTTTAGTTTTGTTTTTTATCCTTCAAGCCAGGAAAGTCTCCAGGTTTAGAGAAATACTTGATTTGAAGTGAAAAAATCATACAATCCGAGACATAAATAATTTCATTATTAGATATTTCTTCCTTCCATGACAATAAAAACATGTTCATTCCTCCCCCTCCCCCATGGGGAGAGGGCTGGGGTGAGGGCTTTTACTCTCATAGAACTCATGGTGGTGATCGCAATTATCGGTATTCTTTTTGCTGGATCCTATATCCCCTATGACTACTATAGCAGACTCTCCCGGATACGCGTATCGGCAGAAAAAATAAACCAGGCGATGGAGGATGCTAAGATCCTCTCGCAAAACGGGCAACTCTTCCCTGGAACCGCGAGAAACGCAAGTACCGGACTCCTCTTTGAGAAATGATCGCATACCATCAGCATGTTTGCTTTTTCTCCCGGAACCCATTCCTTCACAGAAGATGGAAATACAAAAATCATAAAAACCATTTCTCTTGAGGATGGTATAAATATCAATACCATATCGAACGATCAAGTGCTTATCGAATACAATGCACCGAAATGAGATACGGATATATATATAAGCCCGACCGAAACAGGAACGATGGTCGATGTGGGGATAGGTTGGAAGCAAGTAGAAACAGGATCGCTCTACCGGATTGTAAAAATAGAAAAATAGTCTTTATATATCATATATGCCGAATATGCAATATCCCTATATTTTACGACAGCATCCAGATAAAAAAGGATTCACCGTACTAGAGCTTATGGTCGGTATCGTAGTCTTTACTCTTGGGTTTCTTGGAGCATACCTTCTTGTGGATAGTGCCAGCAGTGCTTCTATCCGTGCAAGAGATGAGGTCATCGGTGCCAATATCATGCGGGAACAGATCGAGCTTCTCAAAAATCTCCGGGACACTAATTGGATACAATTCCGTTCCTGGAGCTCCATCGAGCTTGCTAAACCGGCAATAGAAACAGAAAATACATTACAACCGGATAGCTACTATATCATAGCTAATGATTTCAATGCAGGGAAGTCCATCCATATAGAAAAACTTTCCGGTATGTCCCTCTCCAGAGAGACCATCGCCGAAGAGTTCCAAAAAAATGCCCCTTCCATCCGTCTCTGTACCGATACACTTGGCCGATATGTGCACGATTGTACCGGGATGGTCAATAAGACGAACTATGCGTCTTTTCTACGGATCGAACCTCTTGTAACCGAAAATACCGTTACAAATACCGCCATTCCGGTAGCAGGGGGCTATAAAGTGACCGCTTTTTTCGCAAATTTCAATAAATGATACCATATAGCCAGCATGAGCACTATTATCACTGACTGGAAAAATCAATAATTCCCATTATATTGCCATTATGAACCGATCATTCCCCCTAGGGACAAGAAACCAAAAATTAGAAGACCGTACCGCTTTTACGCTCATAGAGCTCGTTGTCTCCATTACCATTCTCTCGGTAATCATGCTATCGGTATTCATGATCTATAGTAATCTGATACAGATAAATAAACGACTTGAAGCTATGCGGATAGTTCAAGAGAATGTCCGGAATATCACCGAACAGATAGCAAGCGATATCCGGGAAAAATGAATCGACTTCAGCTATTACGACGGTTCCGTCAAGGAAAGAAGCAATGGCTATACCGGGAGCGGAAATACGATCCTTGCTATCCGCTCCGGCGATAAATACTATCCCATGAAGGATAGCCTGAACGGACCGATCCTCTGCAACGAGGAAGATCAAAAAGATCCGAAAGTTCACTGCTATGTAGGAAAAGAAGATAGTACCGGATACAGAAAAGCTATTTCCGACAACCGTGTCCGTATCGATAATATCCGTTTCTTTCTCTCTGGAAATACCGGAGATTCGATAACAAACCTTTCGCAAGAATGAAAGGCAACCATCGTCCTCTCCCTTTGAATAGAGCAAAAGACCGGTGTCAGCAGCGATGTCGCAAAAAACGCCCACGCGCTCATAGAAACCACTATTAGCGAGAAAGTCTACAAGAAAAATTAAAAAAACCATCCCGCTATCATTACGAGCGATTCCCCCAGGGCATAGGCCCGTGACAATCCAGATACAACATTCCCTATCATTAAAAGATCCAGAAAAATGCTCCACTCCCCTATCCGGAAAAAATGATTCTCCACCATCATAGCCATTCTGATGACCGCTTTTTTGACGATCCTCTCAGCGGGCATCCTGAATCTCTTTGTTGTGGAAAATGGAATGAACCATTTCCTTTCGGATGGCATATCCGCCTACATGAGTGCGGAATGAGCACTCGAATATACGCTCCTCAAAAGCTCCAATCATCGTGAAGGCTTCTCGGACAGTATTACCGATACGGACCTTGAGTCCCACATCCTCGACAATGATAGCTCCACAACCAAAAGAACAACCATCTCGAGCATGCTCCGGGCATCGGACACGAGTTATACGGGGAGCATTGCAACTGGCGGTTTTGAAATCATACCGCTCTTCTATGACACTGGAGCATATATCCAAGGCTCTGCAAAGAATCCGAATAAGGGTACCTCCCTTCTCATAAAGACCCATACATTCGTCGTCATTCAAAACGGAAATGTCAGCTGGAACATCATCGGAAACGATACGGATGGGAAAACATATGGGATATCCGGAACCGGTTCGCTTATGAGGAGTTTTGGGAATACGCCGAGCGCCAATATCCAAGAAGGGTTTGAAAAGCATATGGATGCAGATATCATGACTGCAGGAACGGAGAGTATCACGGATTTTCTCAGCTCCCATGAGAACAACTATCTGATTCTTTCAAATATCTCTAGCGATCCCATAGAATACCACATAGCCAGTTCTGATGGATTCGCTCTCCCGGTGCGCTCTATCATAGCATCCAGTACCGTCGGGAAAAGCAAGCAGAACATCGAATTCAGCGAAAACCGATCCCGACTCTTCGATATGCTGAAGTATAGCGTGTTCAATAAATAAGAGATGTCATCTAAAAAACCCGGTTGCAACCGGGTTTTTAAAAAGAAGTGTTATTATCTCTTCATCAGCATATAAATCGCATTCGCTACCTCTCCGCGATTCATAAGTTTATCCGGCTCGAACAGGTTGAGAGAGAAATCGATAAGGGAGTTCGTCTGTGCAAAGAGTGCATACGGCGCATACCATGTGCTAACCGGTACATCGGCGAACACCGGGAATGAAACCATATCAAGCGCTTCGGTATGGAATGTATTGATGATGATCTTAAATGCTTCCGCACGGGTAATCGGATTATTCGGACGGAAAGTTCCATCCGAATATCCCCCGATAATCCCATTCGCTTTGGCAGTATTCGCATAAGAGGCCTGCCAAGAGGCAGGGTCGATATCGGAGAAATAATTCGCGCCATTGCTTGCAAGTGTCGTTCCCGCGGCACCGAATACCATCTTAAGGAGTTCGGCACGAGTGATAGTGGCATCCGGGAAAAATTGACCATTGCTTCCTGCAACAACATTTTTGTCTTTGAGGAAATCGATCGCCGTCCTATACGGATGATCGGATGGAACATCGGAAAATCCGGAGGGGGTATCGGCGACAGGAGGAGGAGATTGTACCGGTTTCGATGGAGCGACCGGAGCGGTATTGGTTACTGGAGCTATGCTGGCAACGAGCGTACTGGAAACTACCACCGATTCGCTATTATACCCAGCGACCTGATCGAGATACACAAGGGGATTGACCGTGAATTTCCGAGCATCCTCCAATCCGAGCCCCTTATTGACCGCATCGAAGAACCCGAGTCCCGCAGCGTTTGCCTGAGCGAAAGTGAATGGCCAATAGGGATGGAACAACGCTTCGTTCCTGTCGATCTGGAAGTGGAGATGTTCTCCGGTCGAATTTCCCGTATTTCCCGTCTTCCCTATCACATCGCCCTCCTCGACAAGCTGCCCCACACTCACCGAATACTCCGAAAGATGGAGATAGCAGGAATATAGGGTTGCCTTCTTTTCCAAGTTGCTTGGATCCGGAACATTATCATGCCGAATGATTACATAGTTCCCCTCGCTCGCCTTACTTGCGGCAATCTGTACCACCCCATCGAGACAAGCGAATACCAAATCATTCGGAGTGATCGGCATGATATCAACCCCAGGATGGCTTCCATGCCCCTCGGAAAAATCTCCAGAGACGTAGTTCCCGAGATAGATCGTTGTATAAGTATTGGCTGTAGAGGCGAGATCCGCCGGGTTGTACTTGTATTTTGTTTTGAGTGGATACATAAAAGATGCTTAAAGAGTATTATTCCGTCATTCTATTCATCTTTTCCATCTTCCGCAAGTCGGAATTGGAAATTGTCCTCGACAAATCGTCATTTCAGTGCAGAAAGGCATCGCACCACATTATTGTGCCAATTGGAGGAAGAGGATGCGTAGATGGATCCTGACTTATTCCCATATCGGGAGAGTTGATCGATGGTAGTGTATTTCCCGAGAAATTTATTATTGAGGGTTTTCGTCATCCAGTAAATCCCCTCTCGTGCACTCGCAAAATCATATGTTCCTCCGGAATCGGTATTCCCGATATTCCCGATATTATAAGCGGTCTTGAGATGATTTCCAAGTCCCGTTTCAGCAAGTCCCACGCACATGAGGAAACTTGGGTCCACCTTAGCCCCGACTGCTTCTTCGGTCCACATATCATGATTGGCGAAGGCGGGGGTAGCATAATTGGCAAGGAGATATTTCTGACGTTCGATTTCGTCGGATCCAGCGATAAGGAAGGTGGAATATTTGGAAATATTCGCTTTATTTCCATACCGAGCCTTCAGGTCTTCGACGAATTTATATCGATACTTCCCTTCTATACTATCATAACGAAGTTTCGTGAGATCCAGGAACCGGAGCGGATCGATAGACTCGCGATTCTTGTAGAGCTCGAAATGCAGATGCGCACCGGAAGTCATAGGTCCGGCACCAGGAGTCCCCGGAGCCCCTCCGGTTTTCGCAAAGATCTTCCCTGCATCGACAAAATCGAATTTATTGACGAGGACTTCCGATATATGCCCATAAACGCTCACGAATCCATTCGCATGTTTGAGTGCGATATATCCGTATCCTCCCGGGGTCGGCTCGTGGATGAAATACACATATCCGGCAGCTGGCGCTACTATGTCAGACCCTTGTGGCATGGGAAGATCCACCGCCTCATGCTCGCTTCCGAGAGCCTTGAAGTAATCCTCATCATGGAAATACGTAGAGACACGGGTCGCATCGACCGGCCAAATGAGCGGATTCTGCGAAGTTTCATCGATGGGATAGTCGATGAGCTGTTTCTCTGCCGCATAGAACTTCTGTAGATCGCTACAGGAATCCAGAAGGGTTCCGGAATCAGTGAAAGTGTATCAGGAGGCTGACGTTGCAACTGTTTTTCCACTTCCTTCACCCACGACATTACATTGGTATTTATCCCCAAGCTTTGTAAATACGCTGGTGTATTCTTCTGAAATATCAGCCAAACGCCCTTGGATATTTTCCTCGCTTTCCTGTTTGGATGCGATATATTGGTTAAAAAGGGCTTCCTGTCATTTCGTTACCTCCAAAAGCTGCTCTTTGTACTGCTTTTGCGCGGAAATATCTCGATTCTTGGCAACAAGCTGCCCTCTGAGCCGGACATTCGCAAGTTTCTCCTTCTTGATGGATTCTTTGTTGTAATAGTATTCTTTCACCAGACTACGATGTACCTCGATAAAATTCTGCCCTGCCATCTCGAGGATAGATTTGTAGTGGATATCATTGAATATCTCCCCAAGATCTCCGTCATTCAGGATAATACTCCGCAGAACGTCGATATTCTGGGCCCCATCGTATACGAGATCCCCTTTGGTATAGATATAGGTAAGATAGCGAAGGATAGATTCCTTATTCTCCTGGATCTTCGCGTTGAGTTCATCGATATTCGCCGCATATTTTGCGATCTCGCGGTTCTTCTCTGCTATGAGTTCTTCGGTATCTGCAATGGATTTCTCTGTTTCGGCGATACTCTCATCGAGATCCGTGATCGTTCTTTTAAGAGTGAATTTTTCTCGGGTCACGATCTGTTTCTGCTCTTTATATTGCTCTTTGGAAGAATTGATCCGTTTAAGGATGTCATTTAGACTATTCATCTTCCGTTCTGCATTGAAAAGCCCGAGTTCATCATCGGACGAGAACGGTACATTCTGGAAAAGAAGCGTCTGCTCCTGATCCTTGAAATTATCAAGAATCTGCGTCGTCCGGGATTTTTTGATCCCGACAATAGTCGTTTGGTCTCATTCCGCTGCCTGTACAAATGACGGCGCGTATTGCGAAGCGAGGAAAAATGCAAGAGTGCCAAGAGTGATGAATTTTTGTATTTTTTGTTTTTGCATGATAATTAAGTCGGGGTTTTTATATAGAACACAAAGAGTGTACCATATATATTTTTTCGTGGCAAGAAAATGGATGTTGACAATATGTTATATTCTCTCAAATATCAAAAATACCCGCTCCTGGTCGCCGATCTTGTAATCCTCGATTCCTGCTAATCTCAATCCAAGCCGCTTGAGAACCTGCTTCCCTTCGGCAAGCTCATCCGGACTTGCGAGCTTATAGAGGATGATCTGTCCGCCCGGAGCGAGAAACGGTTCTGCCCACTGTAAGATTTGTGGCAAATAAGCGGTGGCTCGAGAAACGATAAAATCAAATTGTCTCTTATATTCTGGAAGTTTTGCCACCTCCTCCGCACGAGCCTGAATCGCCCGTATGCCCGTAAGTCCGAGATTTTCGATGAAATGGTTCATGGCACGGACTTTCTTCCCGACACTGTCCATCAGAGTAAAATTCGCTTCCGGGAAAAGGATTTTCAGAGGAATTCCCGGAAAACCGCCTCCACTCCCGATATCGAGCACTTTCCCGGAAAGCTGTACTACATTTCCAAGCATCAATGAATCGATGAAATGCTTCTCTATCACCCCTTCGGGAGTACGGATAGCAGAAAGGTTCGTATGGGCATTGTACTCCATAAATAAATCCAAAAACTTCCGGAAAATCGCTTCTTCGGAAGTTTCGAGCTCTATATGGTACTGGGAAAAAAGAGAGAAGTGGGGCATTTATTTTACAACGGATACTTTTAAAATTCCAGAATCATGGCTCTCGAGCCGGACTTTTTTCCCGACCTCGAAATCAGGTGTTTCCGAGTCGTCATCGATGAGATAATCGACTCCGTCGATTTTCACCTTCCAATCGGTGCCCACACGTTCCAGACGAAATGACTGCCCAATATGAGCATCGAGTCCGGATTTCAGATTCGGGGTATTGGGTCGGAGCCATTTCGGAAGAAAATAGGCGAAGAGGGCGGAAATAACCGCAAGGAGTATTCCCTGAGTGACCGTCATGCTTGCATCACCGGTCATATATACGTACATTGCAAGCACAAAACAAGCCACACTCACCGAGAGTCCATAAAAAGTCGCGGTCAGCATCTCAATCAAGAGAAAGAATACTCCGGAGGCGAGGTAGATATAGAAGAGATTGGACATAAGAAATACTTAAAGTTAAGAAATACGAAATTACTTTATCCCGAAGCTTTTCGAAATGCTCGTCAATATATCCGAATCGAGCACGTACTTCGTATTTCCGCCACCGAGGGAGTTCTGGATGACATTCAGCTGTTCCTTCACGACTGCCTGCCCCTTGAAGAATTCCTGTGCTGCGTTGGATTGGAGCTCCAGGGCCTTGGCATCGGCTTCGGCGATGGCAATGGTTGCCTGAGCCTTTCCTTCTGCTTGGAGAATTTGAGATTGACGATCCCCTTCTGCCTGAAGGATCTTGGACTGTTTATCCCCCTCGTTCTTGGTGATCTGGGATTGCTTGTATCCTTCTGCTTCGAGGATAAGTGCTCTTTTCTCTCGCTCTGCCTTCATCTGTTTGCTCATGGAGTCCTGGATATCTTTCGGCGGTTCGAGTTTCTTGATCTCGACACGCATCACTTTTACTCCCCATTTCCCGGTCTCACGATCGAGCGATTCGAGGAGCCGGGCATTGATATTGTCTCGGTTCGAGAGTGTCTCATCCAGCGCCATGGTTCCGAGAACGGAACGGAGATTGGTTTGCGCAAGGCTCACGACTGCCATGAAAACATTCGAAATCTCATACTGTGACTTCACCGGATCATTGATCTGAATATACACGATCCCGTCAACCGCAACTCCGACATTATCCTTTGTAATAATCTGTTGCTCCGGAACCGTGATCACCTGTTCACGGATATCGATCTTCCGAAGCGTCTGGATACCGGGAATCAGGAAAACGATACCAGGACCGACCGTATCGGTGTATCGTCCGAGAAACTCACGAAGACCCGCTTCCCCTTGAGAAATCTTCTTCACGAACATAGGGATAACAATTGCAACGATAACGAGCAATATGATAAGTGTGGATCCGTCCATAAAAAGATTGATTAAAATATAAAAACGGTATAATCGTATGCAATCTACCCGTAAAGTCAAAAAATAAATGAAAGTAAACATCACCACTATCGGATGAGGAACAGGGACTTTCAATGTGCTCTATGGCCTCAAGGAAAATAAAAATTACAATCTTGCTGCTGTCGTATCGGTTTCCGATTCGGGATGAAGCACCGGAGAGATCCGCGACCAATTCGGTATACTCCCTCCTGGCGATATCCGTCGGGCGATCGTCGCCCTTTCGGAAGATACCGGGATCGTCCGGCGTCTTTTCGAATACCGGTTCAAAGCAGGGAACAGGATGTCCGGCCATACGATTGGGAATCTCCTTCTGACCGCGCTTACGGATATCACCGGAGATTTCGAGAAAGGGATCCATGAACTCTCCGAGATGTTTGATGTCCGCGGAAAGGTCATTCCGGTCACGCTCGACGATACCCAGCTCGGCATCACTCTCGAAAATGGAGAGCAGGTTATCGGGGAGACGAATATCGATATTCCGAAGCACGATGGGAATCTCGCCATCAAGGACGCCTTTCTCATTGGTGGCGGAAAACTCAATCCCCGTGCCAAAGAAGCGCTTCGGAATTCCGATTATATCATCATAGGTCCGGGGGATCTCTATACGAGCATCGTGCCGAATCTCCTCTCCGAAGGGATAAAAGAGGCGATCCATTATTCCAACGCGAAGATCATCTATGTCTGCAATATCATGACCAAACATGGTGAAACGAATAATTTCGAAGTGGAGGATTTCGTGGATGTCATAGAGAAATACATAGGGGAAGGGGAAATAGATTATGTCTTGGTAAATTCTGCACCGATCCGACCGGATCTGGTTGAAAAATATGCTGCCGAAGAAAACAAAAAACCGGTACAGATCACCGATTTCACGAAATTCAGAGGCAGTTCATACAAGGTCATCCGGCATGACCTTGTGAATGAAAACGATTATATCCGGCATGACCCGAAAAAACTTGCAGGAGTCATCGCCGATTTTGTAGGAGGATGGATTAAATAGAGACTCCTCGACTTCGCTCGGAATGACAGATAATTTAAATCGTACCTGAACCAATCTATGCAAGATAAAAAAACCGCAGAAAAAGATATCGTAAAAGAGATCTCTTTCGTAGAAAAGGAACTTCTCCTCAATTCCCTTACCCAGCAGGAGCTTCTGAAAACCACGAAGGGGCTCAATACGACGATAAAAGAGCTGACGAAAACCCTTAAGAATCTTGAGAAACACGAATATCTGACGCTCCATAAAAACAAATGGAAACTCATCGGATACAATATATTTCTCGGGATGCTCTTCGCGGTCGGAACCGTATTCGGACTCGTCCTGCTTTCTTGGCTTACTTTCAATTTTTTCAAAGATTCGAGTATCCTCAACCAGATCATACAAAATCAATTGAAAATGCGCCAAATCGATGTAGGGGAAATACGGGAGAAGATACAAAACGATCTCACAAAAACAATCAAAGAAACAGGATCATCCGGAAACCTATCCGGAACAACAAGTACCAAGACAGGTACCGGAAGCGAAAAATAGACCATAAAAAATCCCACCCAAAAATGAATTCGGGGTGGGATTTTTCGATTCTATTGCCTCGCTTTCCATTCCGCTTCCGTCTTCACGAGATTTAATTGTTTCATGAGAGTCGTTCCAGAATCCGGGAGAACTACGGTTACATTCTTTACGAGCGCCTCCTTATTGTTTATGAGCGTATCGAGCAATACTTTATTATAAGCATTCATAGTCTGGTAGGTCGAAATGAATTTTCCGAGAAATACGAGATAGGTGGTGGCATAGGTGTTTTTTTGTTTCTCTGCAAGATAACGAGTAAGAAGTTCCTCCGTCTTGTCATAATCCAGATTTTTATAGGCGGCAGTCATGGCAGTTTTAATGGTTTCGATAGACTGATTGGAAGTGGCCACTGTCCCTTGAAGCTCTTTCACTTGACCAGAAAGAGTGGAAAGATAAGAATTGGTGGAGGTATATCGATATTTGAGCTGATCGAGAAAACTCTCGAGCATCGCTTCCCTGTCATTCGCGGAATCGAGAAGCTTATTCACATCCGTCTTCAAAATATTCAGATATTCGCTTGATGCCACCATATTGCTCGATATGAGTTTTTTTTGCCCCACACCTACATCTGCCAACATTTCACCGACAGGCATCACCTCCCCATACAGATTCACAGGAGTGTCTTGTTTCTCTTTTTCATGAAGTCCGATATTCATAGCGATCGCTATTCCGGTATTCCCAAGATATGGAATGCTCGCACGACGGAACTTCCCATCGTTTCCAGCAGCATACGTACTATTTCCTCCACTGAGAGAGGAGATATAGGTGAATACCAGATTGACGAGAAATGAGAGCACTATCCCAAGAAGGAGTACTTTTTTCGTGAAATCCTTGATCTCTGTCTGAAGAGCCATAAAAAAGAATTGAAAACGAGATAATGGAGCGATAAATCAAACAGAGTATAATCTCAAAGTGTTTTTTTGCAAATGTATTTCATACCCCCGTTTAAATACTCTTTTTCATCAATACTATTTTTTGTTCTCTCGTGAACTGTTTTATCGCATATTCCCGTTTTCGTGCCTCGCTCATCGTCTCGAAAGTTTCGGTATACACCAGTTCCACCGGACGACGGATCTTGGTATAATGAGCTCCTGATTTCAGGTGATTATGCTCATGGAGCCGTTTCTCCATATCGTTGGTCGAACCGGTATAGAGCGAGTCGTCGGAACAGCGGAGGATGTAAGTGAAAAAAGACATAATAGAATTATTATCTATTCTGGGAATATTTTATACTTTTGTAGCCAAAAGTACCAAAAGCTTTTAGGGGTAAAAAACTCGTCGGGTAGCAACATATAAACTGTTTATCATCGGTCTCAAACAGTTTTACCCCTAAAAACCCGATCATAGACTTTCATCAAAAATAAAAATGAATTTCTCTTATCTATCCAATTCCAAATACTCATCGATTCGGATCTGCCAGAGGAATTCGTCCACGTGGGATACGATCACCATAGCGCCTTCATAGGCATCGAGCGCCTCAGCGATGATGGGAAGATGACGGAAGTTGATATGGTTCGTCGGTTCGTCGAGGATCAGAAGTCCTGGTTGAAGGAGTACAAGCCGTGCGAAAGAAACGAGCCCTTTTTGACCTTCGGAAAGATAGCGGATCTGCATTTTCATGATTTCCCCGGTGATGAGGAATCCTGCAGCCGTTCCTCGAAGATACTGCTCTTCTACGAGCCGACCGGTTTCCTTAATGGCATCTGCGAGGCAGTCGTAGACGGTCTGATCGAAATCGAGGGTGGAGAAATCCTGACGGTAGTACCCGACACGGATTCCCGGGGCGATGGTCGCTCCTTCGGACTTACCAGAGGCGAGCGTCTCAAGAAGCGTCGTCTTCCCTATCCCGTTCGGCCCTGAGAGCGCGAGGTGTGTATCTTTCCCGAGTTTTATATCAGCGGTCTTTTCGACGACTTCGTGGTTTTCGATAACCGAGAACTTCTGGATCGAAAGGATCGTTCCCCCAATATCCTCCTGCATGGGGATCGTGAACGGACGGATCGCCCGATCTTCGCGGCGGGTATCCACCATCGAATCTTCGAGTTCTTCCGCTTTGTCTCGCATCTTCTTGGCCACGAGACGAAGTTTCCCTCCTTTGTGCGCGAAGACATTGGCTTGTTCTTTGTTGGCCTGAGCTTCTTTGGCGAGTTGCGCGTTCTTCATATTCTCACGCTCGATCTGCGCTTTGATCCGTTCTACCACGTCGTAATAATCCCCGACGAACTGCTCCACTTTCTTGGTAAATACATCGAGATACAGAACCCCGTCCGTAAACGCATTCAGGAACTCCGCATCATGGGAGATAACGATACAAGTCTTCTTGTACGCCCGGAGAAAATCGGTCAAATGGTCGATCCCGGCTCGGTCGAGATTATTGGTCGGCTCATCGAGGAGGAGGATATCCGGTTTCTGGATAAGAGCGGCTGCAAGCAAGAGTCGCGCCTGCTGTCCCCCGGAAAATGTCCCGATGATCTTATCGAGCGGGGCCTTTAGATTCACGATTTCAAGCACTTCTGCTATCCGGGCATCGATATTGTAGATCGTGTCGTCCGCGAAATGCTTGCGGAAAAATGCCTGTACCGTGAGCTCCTTGTCCTCCGGAAGCATGATCTGCCGAGAAATGGCAATACGGAGATCTTTGTCGATACTGATCTTTCCATATTTCGGCTGGAACTCCCCCATCATGAGCTTGAACATCGTGCTCTTTCCGGCACCATTCTGCCCCATGATGGTCATCTTCATCCCTTCGCGAACGGAGAAGCTCACCTCTTCGAGGATCACCTTGAGTCCGAACTCGAACTGCACTTTATCAAATCGTATAACGGTTTCTGTAGAAGCCATAGCAAAAATAGATGTAAATAATTAAAACGTGGGGATTATAGGGAAAAAGGAGAAAAAAACAAGCTCGGAGGCTATAACTTCTTCCACTTCTTCAAAACATAGACCAGTACTGCCATGGTAACCGCCGTGATAGCAACGGAAAAATATACGACATTGTCGTGGAATGGTACATTCTCGATATTCATCCCGAAGAAGCTCGTGATGAGCGTCAGAGGGAGCATGAATGCGGAGAAGAATGTGAGATACTTGATCGTATTATTGGTCTGCATGTCGAAGATGGATTTAAGCGTATCCTCCATGGAATCGATATTTTCTTGGAGGAGCTGGATCTCGGAATAGATTTTCTCGACTTTATCTTCCAGATTCTCGAAATAAACTTCCACCTCATCATCCTTGAAAAGCGCATTCATGCGGAGTTCCAAGACTTTCAGTACATGGATCTGCGGACTGATCATATGCTTCAGGGCGATCATATTCCGCTTCCGGATCATGATTTCGGAAATCGTCCTTTCTCCGACATCCCGGAAGATATCCGCTTCGAGACCACGGAGGTCTTTCCCGAACCGGTTCAGGATCTTTAGAGTCTTATCGAGCATGGAATCGATCAGATCGTAGAGCATATATCCCGTATTGATATCGTCCTTCCCATGTTCTCCGTCATTGTACCGATCCATGATGGCGTCCACGGATGAAGTGCTGTAATACCGGAAGTTTATGAGATAATTCCGGGAGATGAATATATCGAACTCGTTCGTAAGGTAGCGACGGGTCTTGGTATCGTACTTCGGGAAATGGAGCACGACGAAAATATAATCGTCATAGGTATCGACACGGGCGAGCTGGTATTCCTCGACGATCGCTTCACGATCGAGCTCATGGAACCCATATTTCTCGATGATCTGGTCGATCTCCCGTTCCGTCGGATTGACGATGTCCAACCATTCCGTCTGACCGAGAGTAAGGGTATTGATAGTCATGGAAAGAAACTTAATAATATATGAACGGATAGGGGGTTTTCATTTCGATGTTCATATGGCCTTAATGAAGCTCCAGTATACCAACTGGCTTCATATGGACAAGAAATGAAAATCCTATCCGAAAATAGAAAAAATCCAGAAAATTATCCCTCTTCGCTTCCGTCCACCCATTCTTCTTCCTCCTCGCCTCCATCCGTTTCCCCTTCGTCAGAAATGAGGTCCGGGTCGATACTTCCGATGACAAACCCGACAATGCTCCAGAGATTCCGTGCAGTGACATCCATATCCTCCGTTGCGATGTACGCAACCGGATATGTCTTTTCTAGCATATCCTGTTTTTTTGCAGCATCTACGAAACGGTAGAGGTCCGGATCGAAAGTGTCATTTTCATATACCACCCGAAGCCGGATACGGAAGTCTTCTATTTCTGTATTCCAGATTCCGCTCACATGGATCCCTCCGACAGAAAGTCCGAACGATCCGAAATCATAATCACCCTGGAGCGGATAGTGCTCGAGAAAAAGAGGATAAGAGAGAAGGGATTCCGTCATATCTTTTCCGATTTCTATTGTTTCTACCTCTTTATCAAGAGGAAATAATACATTCGGGAGGATGATGTCTCCGGAGATTTTCTCATCGCTTACCGGAAGGGACTCGGAAAGGAAGAATACCGTATCCGGATTGAACTGTTCAACCACAGAAGCGAGTGTTTCTTCGATCGGATCTCCGCATTCTCAGATAATACGGATATTCCCCTGTGCGAATACCTGATAGGAAAGTCCGGAAAGCGGCACTTTTTTCGCCTCGGTCTGTTTTTGTATGAACCGGAAAATCGCAGAATCGCGAACAATGACAACATGTATCATGATAATTTACTTAAAAAGATAATCTCGGGCGAGAGTATATGAAAAAACACGATATATCAAAACGGATTTCATTTTAATGAAGAATACCTGATATCTTCTCCGACCATTCATCCTCCATCATTCATGCAAGGGAAAAATTCTTTTCTTTCAGATTTTTTACGAACCCTTCCCTTTTTGACTTCGCCAGATGCCAGAGTTTCTCTTTTACAACATCTATAAATACAGGGTAATTGTAAAGATTCTTTGATACGATCCTCCAATCTTCCGTGCTCATGCTATTTATGGCTCACATGAATCTTTCACGCAAGAAATAAACAAAATCATCTCCGCATAATCCCACGGGAGATACCTGTGAATTATTCATTATTTCTCTGAAGAATCTTTTCATATCTCCTTCATTGAAAAATGGATTCCCATACATCCCGCTATCCCAGAGTTGCAGGAAAAAATCATCGACCTCCTGCTCCTGGATACGTATGGAAGAAAGCGTGTTGCTATGGTCAGCTGCATCCTCCTTATCGAAGGAACCTGCAATTGTCTTATAATCCTCGACAAAAAGGAACATTTTCTCCTGTACCAATGGGTTTTCGAAGAGAAGATCATCATAGAATAGCACGAGAAGGAATGATCTGAACAATTCCTTGTCCTGCATCAATTGCTCCCATTCCGGCAATACGGATGGTTCAGTGGATATTTCTAACATGGTACTATGGGGTTTGGGTAAATATAAATTGAAGGATTCCGTCATCGTGCTGAAAGAGAAGTTGTCATCTTCCGGCAGGAAGCGGGATTTTTTCTGAGGTTATCTGCATCCCTGCCGCTATCGATTGCAGCAGATCCTCCAATCCATCCTGCAGAGAAGGGCATGCAAGCAACGAATTCATTTCAGATTGATCCATCCCTTTCCGGATCTCGAAACTTATGGTTTCGTGTCTCATTTTTTGTCTTCCATAAAGCATCATTCTTTTTCTGCTGAGCATCGTTTCGATCATCTTATGAAGAACGGTCGATTCATCAAGTTTTTTGAATAGCTTCTCGTTATTTTGCGATTCCAGAGAATGTCCTATCCGGCCCTCGAGGTGGGAAATCTGCAGTTTTTCATGGATCGATCGCAAAAGGATGGCCGAATCTTTTTTGGAAACCTCTGGAAAAAAAAGATACACTTCATCTCATCAGAGCGCTATCTGCACGCCTGGATGGGATTCCCTGATTTTATCTATAAGAACCATGAAATTGTCCGTCACCTCTTTTCATCCTGAGAGAAGATCATCCGGGCTTACTTTCCCTGATGCCACCCTTCTAGAAAGATGCTGGAAGGATTGGAGATTCTGGATTCCCATATCTTTTATATCGATGAACATCCGCATTCACGTTTTACCATCGATCGTATGCATGAAATCTTCCTTCGTTGCCACTCCTTTGAAATTCATGAGAACAGACTCGCTTTCAATGATGCCGTTTCAGAAGTCCTCGCTCATCTTCTGGGCTTTCAGCAGATCCTTTTCCAGATCATGGGTCGGGGTGATGAAATCAAACCCTGCATTGAGTGTATCGATGTAACTTCGTATCTCTCCGCCCAACTCTTCCGGTTCTATTTTTATCTCGTTGCTATGCTTCCGTATCTGTCGTAATAACTCGGGATGGATGTATTTGTATCCATCTATATGTATGACAATAGGATATGTTATTCATTCGGATACGAAATTTCCGCTCTCCCATTTTTTTATGATTTCCGTTTCTTGCTGTACCGCCTCCTTCGCAAGCCGCAAAGATCGAGCGACATCGAATCTCTGAATAACGATATCCTTGCCCCCTATCCCATCCCGAGATACAAGTTCTGCCTGAGCGAACGCATGGAGTTTTTGCATACTGTCTGCTCCAACTCCTACACGGGATTTCCCTACTCAAAAATTCCAGTTTTTGAGGATATCTTTCCTGATCTGTTCCGCTCCGATATTTTTCGCCTTTGCAAGGGATTCTATGATAGGATCCATATCACGGAGAATCTCTTCCAGAAACATCTCTTTTGAATGGATGGCATGGAACAGAAGCGAAGACACATCCGAGTCCGGTGGCAAAGAAATAGTGAGATTCTTATAATCATCCCGGACTATACGGATGTGATCCGGATATACTCCTCATGTTTTTAGGGATTGAATGATCCTTTCTTTACTAAAAAGGAGCAATCTATCGACAAAACTCTGTCCGTATATGTCATTGAGTTTCTTGATTCCAGCAAAACTCACATTCACAACATCATTCCCGGGAATGAGGCGTAGGACTTCGATAAGCGGATGGTTTTTCGCGAGCATATTCGCGAGTATCCGTTTTTTTTCAGTATCCAGACATGGATCGAATCGGATAATCCGCAGACCACTGCCACCCAGAACACGAGAAAGTTCGCGACGAATATCCGATTCCGAAGCCCCGAGCGTTATATCGCGGATATAAAGATCCTGCCCTTCTATTCCAAATCGGATCGGCGCATCCGTGATATCGATATCTGATAATACGATAGATTTATTCTTCTGAACCAGAATCTTCCCTATCGTATCGGCAAAATTTCCTCTTAATTGTGGGATTTTTTCGTTGTATCTTGAAGAATCGGGCGATTCGGAATATGGAAAAACCCCCGGAGGATGATCGATTCTTCCAAGAGATGACGATGGGATATGTGATTGTACAGAGGGCATCGGCAAGGGTGGTGTACAGATAATCGTATCCATAGTGCCATATATTCTTTTTTTTTGCAAGGAAACCCGTTCAAATACCATTGATAATCTATCAATAAGGAATCTGAAGCGGAAATATAAAAAGACTTGACGAAAAAACCAATTGCGCTACTATGGAATGGAACATGGATGATATCGTCGATATTTTCCCGAAAATACGATATTTTTTAAAATAAAAGCAACAAACATACCAACATGAAACAAACCATCCCTAACCACAAAAACGGAGTCATAGTCCACGAACCGATGGATAGCGCCACAAGGGAATTGATAAAGAATATCCGAGCCGGACATTATAAAGCCCTGCGAAACGGTGAATGAATCCATATGTCCAAAGGAACGGTATATGTATTGGATGGGATAGTATATCGGCTCACTCCGAGAGGATGGCACTATGTCGAAATCATTCGTAAAAAGGAACGTTTGACCCACTGGATAAAGGACCGGATAGAATCCGAGGATTGGGGGGTATTGGAATCGTTATACGGTCCATACACCCCTTCAGCTCTCGAGCATGAATTCAAGTAATATTTTGCTACGCTCATTTTTTGGTTATAAAAGCCTATTTGTCAATACGTTCTCTATCTGGAACGTATTGTTTTTTTCTGGAATTGCCTATAATACTTCATAGAGCATATATTATAACCCTATAATCATATGAAATTCTCCATCCTTCCGAAAATCCAGTCGGTTTTTTCCCGGCTCCGATCCATTAGCAACAACGAGCCACTCTCCGGACTCTCACTTGTCATCATCATATTTCTCGACATATTCGTACTCGTAGCTCTTTTTCAAGGGCTCGCGGACCAGACATCCAGCTTCACGGCTCCGAGCGATATCATTCCGTACAATTGCCAAGCTATCGCGATAGATACGAAGAACTATGACAAAAGCCAAAAAATAGATCAGATACTTTTACAGGCAAGGAATTACCAATATAACGATTATACCACCTATCGGGTCACCCCCTCAAGCGGGAACAATCCCCAGAGTCTTCATCCCGAATGTGCGAAAATCGAAGACCTTTTCGGGAAATTGAAAAACGATGCAGCTTTCTACAAACTCCTCGATACAAGAGACCAGATCATCAACCGGAAATCTTCCCTCGAGTCGGCTATCGATAAGCTCAAAGGAAGCTACGATACCGTACTCCTCGAGAAAATAGCGAATCAACCGAAAGACCAATCTATTAGCGGCACCAGTGCTGATACCATCAAACAAGATCTCCAGAAAAATACGGAAGAGTTGGCTACGGTACTGGAGGAAGAGAAAGCGAACATGGCGCTTATCGAGCAAAATAGCAATCTCCAGGGGATTCTTGCCTATCTGACTCCGGATCTGGCGGAAAATCTGAAGACAACCCTCTCCCGTCTCGAATTCTATTACCCGCTCAAACGACTCGGCGTGGAACTCCTGTTCCTGATCCCTCTTTTTCTCCTCGTCTGGTTCTGGAATGATCACTCTATAAAACGAGAAAATGGCACACAAACACTTATATCGTCTCATCTTCTCGTCATCGTTTTCATACCGATTTTCTGGGAAATATGCTATGGGATTTTCGAGATTATCCCAAAAGAGCTATTGCAAAATCTTATGAAATGGCTGCAAGATCTCCAAATACTCATGTTCTGGTATTATTTCCTCATATTGCTCGCCATCGGAGTAGCCCTTATGAGCATCTACTTCCTCCAGAAGAAGATATTCAATAGGAAACGTCTGATCGAAAGACGTATCGAGAACGGACAATGCCAGTTCTGTGGGAAACGCCTCAAAGAATGAGATATATACTGCCCATTCTGTGGAGAGAATCAATTCCGGAAATGCGGGAAATGCAAGGAAGAAACCTATCGGGAACTTCCGATCTGCCGGAAGTGCGGAAAAGAATAGAAAAAAAAGAATCTTTCCATATACAGATTCGAGAGGTCAATAGAAAGGACCGTACGTTATACTTCTCACCGATGATCCTAATGACCGACATCATAAATGATATATCCATCCCGGAAGATCCCTCTGCGTCGCAAACCATCGATGCTCGGGATTTTTTTCCGAAGATACAATTGAATGTAATATCCCATAATAGTGCTCATATTTTCGACGATATACGGATCAGCAAAGGGAAAATGCTCGATGTGACCGAAAAACACACGCTCGTCATCAAAAAGCCGAAAAAAGAGAGTCTGGAGGACCTGTATCATACAAAAAAATATACGACGAATATCCTCTCCATATTTTCAAAGAACAGGATTATCCGCATGAATCCTCTTTCCATTTTGGAACCGCTTCCAAAAGCCCGATTCAATACCTTGGATATCCGGTTGTATGGAGTAATGGTATCCGAACGGACCTATCCGGATATATATAAATTTTCCACCCCGCTTCCCCGCCGTATCAGGAAAACGCTTCGCAAACATCGGAAACGGATTGCTGTCTGAAGCATCATATTCGCAAGTCTCTCCGTTTCCCTGATTCTCCTCTCGCTTGCAGCAAAGAATTATGTGGAACAGGAAACGATCCGCGACTACAACCGCATCACCGCACTCAAAGATTTGCACGATATCGACGCTCTCTCCCGGGAGATACAGGATATCCATGGCTCTTTTGAAAAGATCGCACTCGTTTTCGGCCCATTTCGGGCAGTACTTGACAACAGATTCTATAGCCATCCGCAGGTCCATCTTGCAAGCAATGTCATATACGGGTGACTGACTCTCTCCGACTCCATAGAGCAAGTTCTTACTCTCTCCAAAGAATTTACAAAGGAACTCCAAAAAGATAAAGGTTGTTCCAGTCTGTTTTTCGGTTCCGGAGCTCTTTCTGCAGACGGATGCGGGGTAAAAGTCACCGATTTCCTGAAGGAACATAAGGATGATCTGGAACGGATCAATATCCATCTCGAAACCACTCTCGCGTACTATGCGGGGATCGAATCCCTCGGAAATCCCCTTTTTGACGATAAACTCCAGAAAAATATGCAATCGCTCCTCGGAATCAAGGAGGTTCTCTCGTTTTCCCTCCTGCATTTTGACGATATCATGAAAATGCTCGGAGATACGAAACCGGAGCAGTATATGGTCATCAACCAGAACCAGGACGAACTCCGTGCCAATGGCGGTTTTCCGGGAAGCATCCTCTCTTTCGAGCTCTACAAAGGGCGTGTGCAGAATTTTGAGAAACACGATGTCTACGACTACGACTGGAAGCTCTATCCGTATAAAGAAATCCCTCCGAGCGGACTCGAAGGATACAGCGGGAATTTCGGGATCCGCGACGCGAATTACTATCCCGATTTCCGGGAAAGCGCGAAAAAAATCGGGTTTTTCGTGGAAAAAGCCGGCTTCAAAAGCATTGACACGATGATCGCCGTCAACCAAGGGATCATCATCGAACTCCTGAAGAAATACGGTCCGGTGAAGATGGATGCCTATGGCCTGACCATCGACTATACCAATTTCTCCCGTGTCGTTTCAACGCTCGTGGAAGCACGGGTATTCCCCTACAAGAAACTCGATACGGGAAACACCTACCAATCCCCGAAAGAGTTCCTCTTTCGGTTCATGGAAGCGTTCAGCAAGCAACTCGCAGAAAAACGGGACTTCTTCGGGTATCTCACTATACTGGCCGATCATTTCAAACGGCACGAAATCCTCATTGCCTCAAAAGATGACGACACAGAAGCCTTCCTGACCAATATCGGAACCCAAGAAGCTTGGAAACAAAGCCAAGGAAATTTCATCTATCCGATATTCACTTCTCTTTCTGCCAACAAATCGGATCGGTATATGCAGCGAAAACTCACCATAAAGACAGAATCTTTATCGGGATGTAGCGTGCATAATACCGTCCGCCTAAACTCCGACCACGCCATCACAATCGATGAGCGGCTCAAAACCGAGAAGCTTCTCCATGACTTCGGGATCGATGATCCTATAGAACGGGAACGGCTCGGGTTTATCGAAGGAAATGGCCCCAATAAACAATATATCCGGTTCCTCGTACCGAAAGACTCTGTACTGGATCCAGGTCTCGATCTCAAAACCGAAGCCGGAACCGGAAATTATACCATCTTCTCCACATTCCACCGCACCGAACCCATGAAGAGCTCCGTGCTCGAGTTCGCCTACCAGACAAAGGTTCCGAACTGTATTCCGACTGTTGAGTCGTATATGCAGCCAGGAATCCGGGGGATGGAAATTATAAAACAATAGATATTTTCAACCTTTATGTTCACTCCTTCGCTCCTCAATATTGCAAATTCCTTCGCTCCTCGATCCGGACTCATCGAGACTGTTTTCCGTGCCATCTCCGAGCAGGTGGACATCCCTCAATCCGGTACGGTCAATATCGCCTTCCTTGGAGACAACGAAATCCAGGAACTCAATAAAACGCATCGCGGGATCGACCGGACAACGGATGTGCTCTCGTTCCATTATTTCGAAGATTTCACCGGTTTAAAAGACGACGAGATCGCTGGAGAGATCATCCTGTCCGAGGCAAAAATACTTTCGCAGGCAACAGAATACGGAAACACTCCCGAGGCCGAGTTTGCGAAGCTCCTTATCCACTCGACACTCCATCTGCTCGGGTACGACCACGAGGACGACCAAGAATACGAGGAAATGCACGTGGAAGAACAAAAAATAGAGAAAATACTTTTGGAGAAAATGGGAGTTCGGATACAGTAGGACTCGAGTAAATCTTTATCAAACACTATGTCCAAAAAAATAGCACTCGTCGGATGAGGAACCGGTGGCCACATCATGCCCATCCTCTCGCTCGTAGCCAATCTTGAACAACACCGGGAAAAATATTCCAAAACTATGCAAAAACGAAGTAATTCGAATGCAAATCGAGAACCGGAATGAACCGTACGACTGTACGGAGAATGAGGAAGCGAAGATTTAAATTCGAAGAACGAGTTTTTCCATAGTTTTGTTTGGATTGGGGGAAAGGATAGTATGGAACAGGATAAAGCAGACGAGGCAGGAATTAGATTTATACCAATCACCACTTATAAACTCACAAGCACGAGGTCGCTCGGAGTCCTCCTCTATCCGTTCAAACTCTTACAAGGAATTTTCGATGCAAGAAAGGTACTACGAAACGAGCAACCGAAACTCGTTTTCTCCAAAGGCGGACCAGGTTCTGTGGCGGTCGGAATCGCTGCATGGAGCCTCAGGATCCCGCTCTATATCCACGAATCCGACACGGTTCCGGGATTTTCCAACAAGATTCTCGGACGTTTCGCGACGCAGGTATTCCTCGGGTTCGAAGAAGCTCGGAAATGGTTCCCGGAACACAAAACCACCGTAGTCGGACAGATCCTCCATCCGGAGTTTTTTACAAAAAATCCAACTGGAGATATCGAGTGGAAAACGAAAAAAAAACATATATTCGTAACCTGCGGAAGCCAAGGATCCCGGAAGATTTTCCAGACGCTTCTGGATCAAAAACAGGATTTCCCCGATACGGAATGGATAATCAGCCTCGGGACCCTGAACCGGAACATGCGGGCAGCATTCGAAAACTGGAAGGATACCCAAATATTCGATTGGATTCCGCAATCGGATATCCCTCACATCCTCGACGGAGCCGAAATGGCTATCACCCGAGCGAGCGCTACGACACTCGCAGAGCTCTCCACTCGTCCTATCCATCTCATGATCATCCCGCTTGCTATCTCTGCCGGAGATCACCAGCTCCATAATGCACAGGCCTACCAGCGGGATGGTCACACTGTCATCCTAGAATCGGATCTGGAACAGAGCCACATCGGCAACATGCTCCGATCACCCCACCTTATACCGCATCATGATACGGAAACAAAAATCCTTCCGCTTTTGGAGATTTTCTAGGAAAAGTTTTGACTTTCAAAAAAGAATTCGTATAAACCTGTACGAATTCTTTTTTAACACAAGGGAGGTAAAAAATGCAATTCGTACATTTCATGTGGCAATCGTTTGTTACGGGAGACGACCCCGTTATGAAATTGATCATGTACCCCGGGGTGATACTTCTTTGTTTTTCCATCTATTTGGGCCTTTCGGCCTATAATCTCCGAAAAGCACAAAACAAAGGATAGTATCTCTAAACTGGATACACCGCCCAGCAAAAGCCCCGGTTTTCGGGGCTTTTATCTGTCTGGTAGACAAGATATTATTTATGTACTAGTAAAGTAACATCTGTCTCATTTTTCAGTCGCTTGGCATGCTCCTCTTTCCTCTGTATCTCTCCTGCTATACCGGCGTCGAAGAGATCTTGTACCATTCAGGATAGATTATATTCTCTTGCTGATCTCTTCGTGACACGGATAAGGATTCCATCCTCCATTTTTTTTCTCCCGGATTCATCAGGTATCGTCTTGATGAGTTCCGCTTTTTCACGTATCTCGTCCATAGCTGTCTCTAAGCTTATCCTGATAAGCTCCCTCGTTTTCTCCCTGATATGGGGAGTGATAATATTTTTCCAGATGGAAAGGATTTCGGACCGATCGAACACCTTTCTTTGCATCTCTTTCTCATAGAGAGGACGAGCAATGATTTCAACGATCCGTTTTATCTCATTGCTTATGATACCCTGTTTTTCTTCCCGCATCTTTGCTTCGATATGCTTTGCGCTGAATACATACCGAGCTTCCTGTTCCATCACATCGATCTTCTCAGCCAGAGCTTGTCCTTCTATTCTTTGTCGCTCTATTTCCCTATCTTTGATTCGTTGTGTGAGTGTTTTATAGGATTCGCCATAAAACATGTAGCGCCTCTTGAGTTCTTCTTTTTCATCATCATTCAGAACGGGATATATTTTCTTTGGCAATACTCCCCCATTTTTCCGGATATCGATCTCTTGAATGAACCGTTCGTACTTCTCTGTCATTTCAGCATCATTCCGCAGCTCTCCATAGAGTGCGAGCATGATCTTTTCCTTTTGTTCAGCAGATCCGCCTATATGGAAGGAACTCAGGATATACAGAAGGATTTTTGCATATCGGTTCATGGATTGTTCCAATGTATCCGACTCTGCTCATTCGAAGATTTTGCGGAATTGCGTAATGTAGTAACCGTGTTTTCATTCAAGGGCAGATCCGGGATTCTCTTGCTCGAACGGATCCGGGGAAATCCAGGGTTTTTCCGGTTCAACCGATTCGGAAGCCGTAGATGATGATACTATTTCGGGAATTACTATTTCCTCATGTAGCCCCATTTTAAGACCATGCCGCAAAATTTCTTCTATGGGAGCATCGGAGGAAGGGATATCCGTCTTATCACTAGCGGATTCCTCTGTTCTCCATGAACTGGCAGGCTGTTTATCATAATCATAATTGATTTGAGGTACATCACTCATATCGATCTCCCTTGCAGGTTTCGGTTCAGTGTCCTGTTTCAATGACTCTTCGAATGCCTCCCTATCGATCTCAAAAAATGTAGCCGGATCAATAGCTACTTGGAGAATCGATTCATCCGGCTCTGTTCATGGGGAGGAAGATCCTTCTGCAATACCCATGGCGTCTCCCCATATTTCGGAATCTGGAACCATGAAAGTCGAGAGATCCAAAACCTCGGAAACTCATCCTCTTGCATTTTCTTGAGCGGTATCGGTATCAGTCGTCTCATTTTTTCAAGGAATCCCTCCTTGTTCATGGACAGCAAGTACTTCAGCTTCAGATGGAATGTCGGTATTTGTATTAGATGTCATCGGATGCAATGATATTTCTATAAAGGGATATGGTTGTATGGATAAACCCAAAACGGGTATATTACTAGGGTAGTATACCATACAGTACGGGATAAATCAATTTTAGGAGTATTTTGAAGGAGAGTTTTGCAAAAATTCTCACTTTTCCCTTTAGGTCCGTTATTTATACATGTATTTCAACTGGAAGAGGATGTACATTCCAATGATGAACCCTAGTATCAGACTGATGATCTGAAGGCTTACAAGACTCGGGATGAAAGAAACAAGCGAAGCATACAGCATATATTCCCATCCTTCCTTCTTTCGGGCCAAAAGTCCGGGAAGCGCCTTGATCTGGAAACCGAAAGCAACCAAAGAAGCGAGAAGGGAGATAATGATCGTCGGTGTCCAGAAGGATGTCCTCACTCCATACATCGCTCCGAACATCGCACCGTACTGAGAAATACTAGAATATGCCTGATAGAGAGTAATATATCCCCAAAGCATGAGAACGAGACCTACTATCATCATATATGGACCGAACTTCACGAGGAACTCCTTCAATCCATCGGGAAGTTGAAACGGAGCTTTCGTTATACAATACTCATCTGCATATTTTTCCAAGTCAGCAAACTTGGTGTATGCTGTAAAATCTGATGGAGCCATAAGAAAAAAGTAAAAGGATAAAGTAAGGTATGTCGGTTAGGAAATAAAGAATAATGGTATTATATACGAAAAGAACAGAATGCAAGCGCGATATGGCAATTCCAAAGATTTTTCTTGCTTTTTTCCAAAAAATCGAGACACTCCTATTGCTTTTTTATATCAGAACCATTCCGATACAACCATGACTAAAAACAAACCCCTTCTTATCATCATCACCACCGGACTCCTCGATATCCTCGGACTTGGGATTATCCTCCCGGTACTCCCGTTCATCATCCGAGGGTTCGGACTCGGAGAAAACTGGGTCGGAATAACTTTTGCGACTTTCTCGGTCGGAATGTTCATCGGAGGAATCGTCTTCGGACGGCTCTCCGACATCTATGGACGGAAACGGATACTCATCCTCACAACCAGTCTCAACATGATAGGATACCTCCTCTTTTTCCTTTCGGGGAATATCTTTATATTCCTCGTCGCACGCCTTCTCTCCTGACTCGGCGGCTCCGGTGCTTCGGTCGCTCAAGCCTATATCGCGGATATATCGGCAGCAAAGGATCGAACCAAGAATATGGGGCTTTTCGGAGCGATGTTCGGGATCGGGTTCACGCTCGGACCGGTACTCTGAGGACTGCTTGGCGGAACAACCCTCACATCGCTCGGAGCGATTTCCGGAATAGTCGTTTTCCTGAATCTTTTGTTTATCATCTTCTTTCTTCCCGACATCCGGAAAAAACACCCGGAATCCCATGAAGAATCGGTCATGCCCCTCGATTTCCACCATCATAAGAAGCAGATCTATCTCCTTTTCATGACGACCCTCATCACCGCACTCGGATTCTCCGCCATGCAATCCACCTTCTCACTCCTGGTTTCGGACCGGTTCGGTTTCAGTCCCAAGATGATCGGATATCTCTTCGGATTTATCGGAATCATGTCGGTCATCTATCAGGGTTTCCTCATTAAATACGTTCGGAAGGTATTCGATGAGAAAGGCATGATCCTCTTCGGACTCTCATGTCTCACCTTCTCGTTCGTCCTGTTTGCGAACAATCAGTACGTATGGTCTATTTTCCCCATCCTCATGTTCTTTCCATTCGGATATGGAAGCATCAATCCTGCAGTAGGATCACTCCATGCGCACTATGCAGGCCGCGAGGTCGGGAAAGCTCTCGGAACCAATGCTTCCATGATGAGTCTCGGGAATATCATCGGACCGTTCATATCCGGATACCTCTACCTCATCTGGAGCGGGATGCCCTATATCTTCTCGGCAGGATTTTTTATGCTCGCGGCGGTCTTGGTATCATTCGGGCTCCGTCGGATCAAGAGATAGATTCTCCTTTACTTCCCTTTAAGCGTAAGCACCACAATCTCCGATCGGCTATTTGTCCGCATGGGAGGTCACCAAGTTCCGGCTCCGCTCGAAACCGAGAGAGTATAATTTCCCTCCCGATATATTCAGAAATCATATCCTCAAAATAAGAGGTTCGTAACCAGATTATACGGATAGAGCTGACCGCGATGAGTATGTCCGGCAAGTTGGAGAGACACTCCGAGCGATCGGAACGTGGCAATATCCGTCGGAGAATGATAAAGTACAATGGAAGGTTTCCTACGGTCATATCCGACTTTTTTTAGTATCCCGGCGATATCCCTTCTTGCCCCCCTCTCCGGGAAAGCGATACCGATGAGCTGGAGTCCATCAAGATCAACCAATGTATCATCCATGGGGTGTATATCCGTTTTTTGTATGATATCCAGAGTTTTTCCTGTGCCCAGATAGGTCTCGTGATTCCCGGTGACGAAGTAGGTTCCGTACTGCGGATGGAGATCATTGAACGGTTCGACCAGTCATTCCAGATGCCCATCCATCCCATCGAAGAGATCCCCAACGATAAAAACAGCAGCAGGATGGACTGAATCGGTCATATCCACGATTTTTCATGCGAAATCGCTTCGGATGATATGCCCCAGATGAACATCATTGATTTGGACAATTTTTTTCCCTTCCCATCCGGAAGGAAGATTTTGGATAGATACCGTCTCTTCACGGATAACCGGATCCGCTGCATTCATGACCGCATACAGACTCGAAAGAATGACTATGATCACCCCTGTATATCCAATCATAGGAAGCGGGATCGGGAAATGCATACGAACAAGGATATTCTCTAGGATCCAAAGGATCGCGAAAACGAAAAATGCATTCGAGAGAATTCCGAGCCATACTGCAGAACAATAGTATAATCCACGGGAAAAGACAGTGTCCTGCCAATGCGCTAAAAGCGAAGCAATGATAAAACTCGCAGAGAGGAGTATGAGCACGATGATAGTGATCCGCCTTGCAGTATCGCCCGGATCGAAAAAATGCCGGATAGCGAGATAGAGGAATGCGTGCGATCAAAAAAGCACGACCGAAACAACCGAAAGAAAACCGAGAAATTGGGCGATATATGACATGGGGCGGGAAGATAGATTCTAAGAACGGATCATCATACGGAAAGCTCCAGAAAAATCAACAGGAAAATATCCCCATTGTTCCATACGCTATTCCGCTTGTATATATGGGAAATTTCCATATACTCTTCCGACATTTTATCGTGTAATCCCCACAAGATATGGTAACCATCTATTCCAAAGATTCCTGCCCCTACTGTGTGATGGCAAAAAACCTTCTCAAGAACCTGAATATCCCTTTCAAAGAGATAGACATCACCCGCTCGCCCGAAATCATGGACGAACTCGTGAAAAAGTCCCGTATGATGACCGTACCGCAGATATTCGTCGGAGACAAATGTCTCGGAGGATACGATAGCATCAATGCACTCCATAAGAAAGGGGAATTAATAGGGCTTTGCAGGTAAGTATTCCGGATTCCATAAAACCCTCTAGGATTTTCTAGGGGGTTTTCTACAGGACCGAGAGTGGACAAAAATCCCTATTTCCTTGACTTTCCTTATTTCCGGCTATAATTACAGGTTAGTTTTCCTTGAAATTGTATGATCCCGGAATATTTCCGGATAATCCACGTTTATCATTTCATTTTTCATCCTATGAAAACAGCACGTATGATTACGGCGGTGCTCGTATTGGCGATACCGTCGCTCGCTCTAGCTTTCACGAGCCAGGCTGGAGAATCCGTCACCGTCTCCGTACCTGCCTCGGACGACCTCTATCTCGCCGGTAACCGGGTATCGGTCCAGAGTCCTGTTATCGGAGATCTTATAATGGCAGGGGGAGATATCTCGAACGAGGGGAATATTTCAGAAAGCATCATGGCAGCGGGTGGGAATATCGATATCGGCGGACGTATCGGAGATGATCTCCGTGCTGCGGGTGGGAATATCCGGATCCATAGCGCCATCACTGGAGATGCGATCATAGCGGGCGGGAATGTCGATATCCGGAAGGATGCGACAATCGGAAAAGACCTGGTCGTCATGGCTGGAAATATCTATCTCGACGGGACTATGAATGGAAAAGCACAGATTATCGCTGGAAAAGTCTACCTGAATGGTACGATCGCGAAAGATGTGCGGATCACCGCACAGGAAGTCGTGGTCGCGAGCGGTGCACAGATCCGAGGGAATCTCATCTACGAGAGCACCAAGGTGAATCCTGCTCTTGAAGGGATCGTCTCTGGGACGAAGCAATTCATACAGAGTCCCATCCGAGGAAAAACCCTTGGAGATATCCGGGGAAAGGCTCTCGGAATCCTCTTATCCTATATCCTTCTCAAGATCATCTTCCTCACCGTCTTCGGATGGCTCCTCTATGCCTTTATGGAAAAGTACATCCACGAAGCGTCCGATATCCTGAAGACATCACCGTGGATAAGTCTCTTTACTGGTATCTCCTTTTTCATCCTCGTGCCGATCACTGCCCTGGTCCTTGTTTTCACGATCATAGGGATACCGGTCGCGATGCTTATGATGGCGGTTCTCTGTTTCGTGTTCCTCTTCTACGAACTCATCGGGACGGTCATCTGGAGTTCATGGATACTCGACCGCTATATGAAAGGGAAGAAAGACCTCTGGTGGCGTAAGCTCCTCGTCATTTTCGCCTTCGCCGTCGCCTTCGGAATCATCTCCGGCATCGACATCATCCCGGCCTGGATGGCTATCGGAGCCCTCTTGACCCGGCACTGGAGGTTACTGGAGAGCATCCGGAAGTAAGTTTAAAAACATCACTCCTTTTTGCCCCAAATTTTTCACTTTATTGACAAATAGATTTGCATATTGCTGAGTAATAATTATATTGCTTAGGAAAGTGCTTAATTAATGCGTCATTATTGCTATGCAAAAAATACAGGGATTACAAGAAGAGGTGTCTAATTTGCTTGATAGTGCGGACTCAACAACCATCAAGCAACTTGCCAGCGTGAAGAGATCGGTTCGTGAAAAAGCGATTTATGCTCTTACGATATCACTAAATGTGACATCTGGGGAAGATAATGCTATTTTCCAGTCCATCCCCATGAAACTTATGGAAAGGGGGGACACTGTAGGGGCGATATGGTACATAGAAACCGTCTGAAAAGTTGGGAGTAATATATTATGGGATGTAGTAATGCAGGTATATAGACAGGCTATATCGGATTGCGATATGTGTGTCATCGAAGAAGATGAAAAATGAATCAAGGCGATATCATCTGCTCTGGATGCTCTGTTTCGGATGGCAAAAAGCCATCCTCTCTATAAGGAGATGCCGGAGCTCTATCTACTGATGGGGAATTATGAAGAGGTCAAAGAAAAACCCCTGAATGCCATCCCTTTGTATAACCGAGCAATCGAGTACGGCTCCATCGACGGGTATTTGGCTTCGGCAAATATCTATGAACAGATGGGGCAATACGAATGGAGTATAATGGTTCTTGAGACGGGATGGAATATTCATAGTGATACAAGACTCCTCACTAAGCTTATATATATTCTCTGTAAAATAGAGAGGTCCGAAGCAGCCATAGAAAGATATCAAGAACTCAAAAAGGTGGATCAGGATGATATTCCTCCGTTTCTTATATTCAAAGGAAGTATAGAGAATGATGAGGAACTCGATGTCTTTGAGGAGGTTATAGCCAAATACATCTCAGAATGAACTTTTGTCCCACTGGAATCTCTGAATGCGCTTACAAATTCAGCATCCTATTATATCTCAGAATCCGCACATAGAGAGGATGAGAAGATTCAGGTTATCAATGAGAAACCACAAGAGGATTGGACCACTACCGAAAAAACGGAATATATCAGAGCAACCCAGCGAAGACTCTATCTCATGCAAGTCGATATACTCACACTCTGCGATCCTCGATACCTTAACTACTATCTGGCAGATTTACAGAAACTGTGAATCAAGGGAGATAACGATGACAGGGATATCCTGCATGAATTTTTTTTCGAGCACTTTTCCAAGGAGGTAGAGTACATCATATGAGATGAAATATGTGGCCGAGCGGATCTCTTCGAGAAAATATCTATGCACCTCTCGAGGATAGAGGAGCTATTTTTTCAATGAAGTTTTTATGATGTTCAAAAAAATACCATCCACCCTATGATTCATGACTCCGCCAAGATAAGCGGTAATTATGATGAAGAAGTATGAGATGAACTCTTGAGGAATATAACGATACTCAAAAAGCAATCCGATTATTATTATTCACTTCGCCCGGATATCCAGAAAAACTATGAGGACCTCTTGAACGAATTCGATGAGAAATACGGTATGTTCTACAGACGACACCTCCAGTTTCTTGCTGTAGATCCAGTTATTACCCCCGATAAATATCCATCGGCCATCGAGGAATATCCGGAGATAGCTTTTCTATTCTGGATCGAGAAAGTCCTCAACGGGAAAATCAGCAATGATCCCGAAGATATCGAGAGAATAGTAGAAGATTATTCTCTGGCGAAAGTAGATACCATAGATGCGCTTTTGTTCTGATCTCTTATATATAGTATCTCGTCGGATTATGCCTGCTGATTTCTCGCTAGATCCGCCCATATGTTTAAGGAACCCGGAGCACTCTATATTATCACAGAAGGTTTGCGCTCTATGAATACAGACATGCGAAAATATGCAATAGAAGAACTCGATGAAATCGCCAGAGACGATTACAATACACCAGGATTCTTTGAATATATCGAGCATTCTTTCGAGGCTATCCGCAATGATAATCCAACAGAGGAAGAACAAGAATATATGTTCCTCACAAGTGGAAATATTGCCATACTCCAGGGAAGAGAAGGCATCGATTCCATCACGAATTTTCGTATTGTTTCCGATGAATACAAATCTCTAGAATGACTCATCCAAGCGGGTAATTCCTATGAAAATAGATGAGAATATGAGAAAGCGCTCGGTCTTTTTGAGCAAGCATTCTGTCAAGATGACACTGTAACTATTGTCGAAAAGATTCTCAGTTGCGCGATTCAGGCTAGGAACTTTGTAAAAGCACAAAAATATATAGATTATGCCATTAAAGAATGATATAATATCGAAAATCACATGCTCGCTTTCCATCTCTGGCAATGAGAAGAGAAACTTGCATTTCTTCAGATAATTTCCATGATAAAAAATAAGGTAGGTTTTACCGATGAACCTTATGGGATGATGAAATTATTCTTCGAAACCCTTTCTTCTGCTCTCAATACAGAAAGTGAGATGCCGGAAGTCCTAAGAGAATCCAAAATTCTTGCCTCCTACATACTCGCTAGCACCAACAATAATGGAACTCTACAGAATCCGAAAAGTTCTCTTCTTCATTGGAAATACATCACTGCTCTTTGTAATTCATGCGAATGAGATATGCTTCATGAAAGTATTAGAGAATCTATCGAACCTCTTGTTTGAAGTATAGATTGAGATATCGCAGATCTATCACCGGCAGAGACCTCCGGAACACTTCTCCAAAAACACGCATGGAATACCTATTGATCATTCCATGAAATGTTCCAAAATGCAAAAAAATATGAAGATATAGAGGGACAAAAGGAGATGTTCACTACTATGAATAATTTTTGTTTTATAATGATCCACCTTCTTGAGAGGTTTCCTCATACGGAGAAATATATATTCAAATGGAGAAATCTGGTAAATTTCACCCATTTTGGGCATATCACAGGCGATATCCCGGAAATGGTGCAGTAAATAGTACAAAAAGAGCGGTCCAGGACCGCTCTTTTTCTTATCTTCCCCCGAAGTACCCTTTCTTCGCTCCCCCACCCTTCGGACCAGATGGACGATTGCCAGGACCGGACGGTTGGGAGTACGAACCTCCGGAAGAGGGATGAGATGGTACGGATTTGCCAGCTCCATGGATCCGTTCGCTCGTTCGTGGTTTCTGATGCGAGTGACCTTCCGCTCTCGAGGATGAAAACCGGCTATCGCCCGGAGTTTTCTGGAATCTCGGATCCGAACTTCCCCGTCCGCGACCGCCGCCCGCTTTACCCTGAGGAGCTTTCGATTGAATAGGAGATACGACGCCCGTTCTCGGAAACGGGTGATCCTCGACAACCGGAATCTTCTGAGAAATGAGTTTCTCGATATCCCGGAGATGCGCGATATCGTCGTTATCGCAGAAGGATATCGCCACACCCTTCGCTCCAGCACGACCCGTCCGACCGATACGGTGCACGTACGTCTCGGAGATATTCGGGATGTCGTAGTTGATCATATATTCGAGCTCGTCGATATCGATCCCTCGGGACGCGATATCGGTCGCGACCAGCACCCGAGTCGTCTGCTCCTTGAAGTTGGAGAGTGCTCGTTGCCGGTTATTCTGGGATTTGTTCCCGTGGATCGCTTCGGCGACGATCCCTCGTCCCACGAGGAATTTCACGACCTTGTCGGCTCCGTGTTTGGTTCGCGTAAATACGAGCACGTTCTTGATCTTCGGATTCTCGAGAAGGTGGACGATCAGGCTATTTTTATTCCCCTTGTCCACATGGTATACCGACTGGGTAATGGTCTCGGCAGTCGTGGAAACCGGGGTGATCTCGATCTTCTCCGGATTACGGAGAATGGTTCCTGCGAGCGTCATGATATCCGGTGCCATCGTAGCAGAGAAAAAGAGAGTCTGGCGTTTTACCGGAATGACTTTCAGAAGTTTCTTGATATCGTTGATGAATCCCATATCGAGCATACGATCCGCCTCGTCGAGGACGAATATCTCGATATCCGCGAGTGAGACATACCCCTGCCCCATGAGATCGAGGAGCCGTCCCGGAGTGGCGATGAGGATATCGACCCCTTGCCGGAGACGTTCCACCTGATTCCCCTGCTTCACTCCTCCGAATATGACCGCCTGATGTAGTCCGGCATACCGTCCGTACGCCCGGAAACTCTCCTCGATCTGGATCGCGAGCTCTCGGGTCGGAGTGACGATGAGGGTCTTAATCTTCCATTTTCCCTTATTCGGGTCTTTCTTCGCATAGAGGAGCTGCAAAATAGGTATCGCAAAAGCGGCGGTCTTCCCGGTCCCGGTCTGCGCGCATCCGAGGAAATCCCGTCCGGAAAGGATGGTAGGAATGGCAGCCGCTTGTATGGGTGTCGGAGTCGTATATCCTTCGTCGTCTATAGCACGAAGGATCGGTTCTATGATCGGAAGGTCGGAAAATTGCATGAAAAGGTATTTATCGGATAGAGGGGCGTATGATATGGTAAAAGCAGGATATAGCAAATGAAAAATATTACGAAAAATTTTTTGACTTATCTATCGATTTTCATACAGTAACGAACGCAAACTTTCAACCAAATGGAGGAGTTATGTTTGTAAGAATAGTGATACTTGGCATTTTCATCTTGGTATACCATGGAATTATCCAAGTACAACCGAAAGGGTGGGAATATTATGCTGGATCCATGACAATCTTGCTTTTGGCATTCGGCATATTCTGCATCTATCGCTTGTTTGGGGAAATAAACGCATCATCCCCTCAGACAAAGATATGTAGATGCTCTACAAAGATCTGCCATTTTCCTTAATCGACCACAAAGGCGCGAGCGATCGCGCCTTGTTTTTTTTCCTGGATACGAAGAAAGGTTGTCATATTTCAGGTATCGAACCGGATTTTTTCTTTCATATGACTTAATATTGTGGAGTACATGATGACCAAAACACTCACCCCCCCTGTCCACAGTTACCACATGTACTTACATTACTACATCATTGTCCGGTTACATTCGTCGATCTCCATAAAGGGGGTTGATTACCATTACACACACAACTATATCCTGTGATCACCGGAGGTGCAATCGTAGCACCAGCGGGACCTTGTGGTCACTGCGGACCTATAGGACCTTGCGGTCAGACAGGACCAGTAGCGCCATTCGATCCACTCGGTCCCGTAGGTCACTGTGGACCGGCTGGAGCTGTCTCGCAAATCTTGGTAAAATCAGCATTATATCCTCTCAGGTATTGTCCGCCCGGACAGGCTCCTTTAATTTTGTTGAAATAATCCGTAAACTTTCCACCAATAACCTCTGTTCAGCCAGGAGTACCGGATGGCCACGACGTCATCGCAAGAACCCCAATGCCCCCGGCAAGAAATATGACAAAAAATACTACAAAGAAAAAACTCTTAAAAGCCTGCTCTTTGATAGTCTCTATTTTCTGAATGATTTTCATGTTGCATAATGATAGGGCTAAATATTCTCTCTTTTTCAAGGCAGTGCTGTCAGAAACGAATCGACGGATTATTATGGACCCTGTGGTCAGACAGGGCCTATAGGTCACTGGGGTCAGACAGGGCCTGTGGAACCATTTGCCCCATTTGGTCATATTGGACCTTGAGGTCACTGAGGACCGGCTGGGACCGGACTGCAGATTTTATTATAGTTCGCATCATATCCATCCAAATATTGTCCAGACGGACAAGAATTCTGGATACTATTGAAATAATTAGCGAATTTTCCCCCTACTATTTGTGTTGATGGTGCCATAGGAACTCATCCAGGACCCGTAGGCCATGTGATGGCAAATGCCCCAGTAGTTCAGACAATGGCTGCAAGAGAGAATACTGCCAATAAAAATCCTCCAAAAGCCTGCTCTTTGACTATCTTCAGTTTTCAGGATATACCCATATGAAAAAGCTTGCGAAGTAAAATACCCATCTTTTTGAGAGATGAGTATAGCATTTTTTTCCGGTAAGTAAAATTTTATATTTGAATTCGTGAATGCATGATTTATGATATTAAACCATGCCACTCCTAAACATTCTCCTGTGCAACAGCCTTCTTTCGGAGCAATGCCCATTCTCCCGGATCCTCCGGACAATTCATCCAGATATCGAAATTTCCGCCGTGCGCCGACGGTTTTTCCTCGCCTTTCGGGTCGAGGATTTTCTCTACTGTGAACTCAAAAGACTTATCTGGTGTGATGATTTTCACAAAATCATGGAGATCGTACCGGTTTTTCACCTCGACACGGCACATCCCGCGGACTGCATCGTATTCTCGGATGATTCCAATATAATCCTCCTCTTTGATTTCACCATTTTTCTCGAACCAGATCCCTTTCTCTCCCGGGTTCCCTACAAGGAATCCTGGAGTATATCCGCGGTTCGATATGGCGAATACCTCTTTTCCAAGCTCATCCGCATCATAGGATTCCTCTTTTTCGACCGCATCGAGCGCCTTCCGATAGGCCCGTCCGACTCCAGCAAGATAATTGAGGGTTTTGCTTCGTCCTTCTACCTTGAATGACACGACTCCGGCATCCGCCAATTCCTGCATATAGGAAAGCAGACAGATATCCCGTGAATTCATGATGTACGTCCCGTACTCATCCTCGTCGATCGCCATGATCTCCCCTGGCCGTTCCCGCTCCTCAAGATAGAACTCCCCCTTAAGAGGGATGTATTCCTCCGGGCGCCCCGTAGAATCATAGAGATCCGCATCGGATACATCTCGTTTGAATACTTTGTATTCCCATCGGCAAGAATGGGAGCAGGTTCCCTGGTTCGGGTCCCGATGGGAGAAATAATTCGAAAGGAGACATCTTCCGGAATAGGCCATACAGATGGCTCCATGGACGAAGAATTCTATTTCGATATCGGGACATTCCCGGTGGATTTCCTGAACTTCCTTGAGGGACAATTCTCGGGAAAGGATGATACGTTTGATCCCCATCTTCTGCCAGAACTTCACCTGTGCCCAATTGGTATTATTCGCCTGTACCGAGAGATGAATCTCTGCATCGGGGTACTCGGTCCGTACCATATCGATCAGTCCCGGGTCGCTCATGATATACGCATCCGGTTTCATCGCATGCATCTTCGCGAAAGACGCCATGAACGGCTTCAGTTTCATGTTGTGCGCATAGATATTCGCCGTGAAATAGATCTTCTTCCCACGGCTGTGACAGTATTCCACCGCTTCCGCGAGGTCTTCCCAGGTGAATTGGTTCTCACGGGCCCGAAGCGAGAACATGGGCACTCCAGCATACACCGCATCGGCTCCGTAAGCAATGGCGTATTTGAGTTTTTCGAGATTTCCGGCTGGAAAAAGGAGTTCGAGTTTCTTGGACATAAAAAAGAATGAAAAAATAAAAAAATCTACCGATTTTACCGGTAGATTTTACACAAGCATCATTTTGATACAGAGGCACACTACCGTCCAAAAAGAAAGCCCTTTGGAGATTATTCAAGAGAGTGTGCACTATTTCTTTGAATGGAGGTATTGTATGGAAATTGAGGGAAAGTCAAGAAAATATGATGAGGTTTTGTTGTTTCATATATTATCCCTTGTATAAAACAAAAAATCCGTACAATACACTTCTATGCAAACCATTCTTCAAAAACTCGAACCCATCCTCGGTGCTAAGCAAATCCCTTCTCCAGAAGAAAAGAAGCTCTTTCAGAGAACTCAAGACTTCATATGATATATCGGATGGATTCCAGGACTCCGTATGGTCGCGGTTTCCAATTCCCTCGCCATGTATGCGACACACGAGAACTCCGATATCGATCTCTTTATCATCACTGCTCCGCATCGGCTCTGGATCGTACGCACGCTCGTGCTTCTTGTGGCGACTCTTCTCCGGGTACGTGCCAAGCCAGGCGACGAGGCCGGAAAGTTCTGTTTTCCGTTTTTTATGACGGAAAAAAACATGAATCTGAAAGAGATCGCCCTAGAAGATGATATCTATCTCGCCTATTGGATCCGGACACTCAAACCTATCTATAATCAGGACTACACCTATGGACGGCTGATGGAGGTGAACCGGGATTTTTATGAAAACACCCTCCGGATACATCCTTCCGAAGAAGAACGCAGTGCCCTCCTGAGAGAAAATAGGACCTTTCTCGTACTGACTTGGAAACATCCATGGGCAACGAAGCTCTGAATATTCCTCTCTCCCATCCTCTCTTTCAAGGATATGATTCTCGGACTTCTATCGAAGTGGTACATAACCAAAAAAATCCCCTCCGGAAATACGGAAGGAATCATAATGAATGATGATATGCTAAAACTCCATTTTACCGATCGTCGGAGGGAGATTCGAGATCAGATTATGGGTTCTATTAAGTAGTAATTATAGCTTTTAATCACATGGACTCATAGAGAGTTGTTACAATTTTGATGTTTGATTCAATTAAAAGGGTGGTTAGTTCGCTAGACTTAACCCTATCTCCAGAAGCTACTCGCCTCATATAACTATACATGAACTTATTCATAACATATGTTGGTATGGCAAAAACCTGACGTGGCATCATTTTATTACCGAGCCGCCTGAAAGCGTTGAATTCACGACAAATCGTTTCTGTGCGCTCTTCCTTCTTGGAGAGATAATATACGTCATCCGAGATGGCGATATCGAGTCCGACATATTCTGCCCCATTCGGAGTCTTCATCTCCACAATGAGATCGACCCCTGCAAATACATCATCCGAGTCGCTCGTAAGGGATACGGAAGCCTCTATATGATCGGATCGAAGCATATCTTCGACGAGATCGCGTATCACTACCTCCACAAGGTTTTTGAGATGATAGTTCGGATCGCTACGGAATTGCTGGAACAACAAAGCCCTTTCTGGGCTTATCTTCCAATTCGGCGCCTGATAGGATCGGGATTGTACCTCTTCTAAATACCACTTATTTATCACTTCTGATTCTTTGTATTCTTTTTTTCAAAGTTTCATACTTCTATAATTTCCACTTACAGCACTCTCCCAAAAATTTATCTGTTTCGCAAGAGTCTTATTGTATTTTCCTCTAACTTTTTTTATAGAACTACACAATGTTTTTCCTGATAGTTTATACAAAACCTCCAGTTTATATAAAATCTCCAACCCTACGAAAAACCACTCATTAGATATAACGTCTACTTCTTTTCATAAAAATTTCTCTAATTCATCCCACCTCTCCTCTTTTGCGAGTATTTCACCATAAAACAAGACTACCGGACGAAATTCCCGCCAGTCATTCCAGTTTTCGAGCTTTTTCTGGTCCCGAAAATCATAGATTTCCTGATTTCACTCATTCTTTGGCATCTCTGTGAGATGTTTCGCCAGAAAGAATTCATAGAACGATTTGTGGATGAAGTCGTATGATCCGCTTTCCGTGCTCTTGAAGAGAATGGACAGATTTGCATCGAAAAACTTCTGGTCTATTTTTGTATTCTTGGTGTCCGAAAATATATCGAAAGCATATTTTCCGAGTCTTTCCATAAATATCTCGAGCATCGTTTCGGATCAAACCGATCCTTTCTGATCCATTTGGTGCTTCGCGAGCACGAATCGCACAACGCTCTCATACAGATCTGCATTGGTCCATATCTGGTCGAGCGGGAGTATATAGTAATCATTCATCCATTTTTTTTCGTCCTCTGTGGCGTTCGCAAGGAGGGTAATCAGGTTCAGGAGGAGTGGATTCCCCTTGATCTCATTCGCGAGTCCTTGATTCTTAATCCATTTTTTTACCTTCATTGCCTTGACTCAATCCCCCTGAAATCTCGACTCGATATATACATCCATATCGATGGCAGTAAAATACAAAACACAGGTTGTGTCATTGGGACTGAAAAACTCGGAGTGCCGGGTAGTTATGATGCTCCGTCCTGTGAAGCCACTAAACAGGCCCTTTATCTTCTCTCGTGTCTCCGGCTTCGCTTCATCGACTGCGTCGATACACACAAAAACATCCGGACTGTCGAATAATCCGTCGATATCTCCCATCCTATCATCGAACTCCTTCGCTCGGACGAATCGCACTTCTATATCTTGCTCCAGAGAGAAGTTCTTCACGAGTTCGGAGAGATAGATCGATTTTCCCTCTCCCACATGAGCACGAACGACAAACTTGGTATATTTCCCTCCCCCATCGAACATATGGGGATGAAAATCCTTTTGCACCAGGGATGTATCTTTTTTGTTATTATCCGACTCAGAATCTCGTTCGTTTTTCGGTTCTCGTTTCTCTTCATAGTACAGCTTCCTATCCGACACCGCACCTTTCTCTCCATTCTTAATCAATGGATCAAGTGAGTTCGATTGCAAAGTCATAGCCTCCTTGTAGGCAATCCTTGCCCGCTTCAAAGAAGCGTAAGAATCTTGCTGTCATTCTCTCGAAAATAACTCCCCCTCCTCACCGTTCCATATATCCTCCCGACTTATGAAAAGTTTCCGGAGAATAGTTCGTATTTTCGGGTCTTTGACATTCTGGAGAATGAGAATTTTTTCTTCAGCTGATATGGTTGCAGCCTCGGAAAGATAGTATCTTTCGATAGTGTTGTAGTCTTGGAGTCTAATGAGGTTGGCGAGGGAGAATACCCGTAAATCCACAGGTAAACCGAAATTCTCAAAGTACCCCTTAAATTTCTCCGGCTTCTCATAGAAAAATCTATTTATTTGATTTTGTGCTTTTTGGGGAGAGCTTGTTGTTATTATATCGTTGTTTTCTTTCCTGTTTATAAAGCTTGCGATCCCTTCCATATTAGAAGGAGTTATCTCTATTTGCAATCCTCCTATTTTAAGTGGATGATTAATGGATTTCTCACAGTAATCTATTTGAAAATATGAGGCTTCTTCAAATATTGCCTCATTATCCTCATGGGTTCGATCCCTATCTGACTTAAGTACGTCAAATCATTCCGCGTATGATCTATTTCAGATAATCACGATTGTTTCATAATTTCATTGAGTTATATCAAAGACATCTTGCACTGCTTTTTTAATTTCAGTAACCTTATCAGCATCACTCAATCATCTTTCGTAGTTTTTATTGGATCATGGTAAATTTACATGTCAGACAAATCAGAGACTTGGGAAAGTTTCTGATAAATCTTTCCCCGTAAGATTAGCACGTCCTTCTTTGCTTAAATCAAAGAAAAGAGCAGTTTTTTCTGGACTGGAAAATATTGTCTCATACAATTTCTTTACCTCATCAGGAAGTGTCTTAAATTCAGGAATTATCCGAATAATATTCCCGAGTCTTTCTATTTTCGTATTGTTTTCTTTCTCGTCCTCCTTTCATTCAAGTTCCTTTCTTCTTTTAAGACATGCTTCATATTCGTACCATTCAGAAGTATCTATGTATGGATAATGTCTAAGAAGATAGATACGGAGTACAGTTTCTTTTAGGGTGTTTTGTGAATTGAGCACATCAGAAACATCCTCTTTTATATCTGATGATAAATTATTTATATCAGTGGTAAATGAGAGTGGAGTATTGAGGTGATTTTGGTGTTTTGATATATTCATATTGTTCCCTATATTAGTTTTCTCGTTGAGTATACTATACATTATGGGATTTTGCAATGATTTTGACTGATTTCAGATTCTGAGGGGATTATGATTTGAGAGGATTATGGGAGATTTCGAAGAGCTTTTCGGATTTCTGTGATTACCATATTTCTATACTCTTTTGATTTTGGAGTATACTTAGCCGATATATCCTCGTCACTCCACTCTTTCCATTCCCTTTCAAGTTGATCGATGGGCATAAATTCAATTCTTTTTACTTCTTTCTTTTGAAGTTTAAGTTTTTCTAAATCAACTTCGTGCTGGAGAATAAAAACTCCATCAAGTTCATTATTATGCCAATATTCGCCATTCATTGGCATGGTAATTTCTTCACGGTATATTCCAATCATCTTTAAATCCTCCGGCATTACATCGAGACCAATTTCTTCCTTCGTCTCGCGTAGCCCTCCTGTAATGAAATCCTCCCCGCTATCAACATGTCATGCAGCGGAAAAATCCCAGAGATTTGGATAGGGCCACTTATCAGAGGCTCGTTGCTGTATAAGCACTTCTCATCTGGAATTATAGATCCATATATGTGAGGCAAGGTGTAAGGCTCAGATATTATGTGCCTCCTGTTTTCCAATTTCTCCGGATTTCGTAAATATAGGTAGTCCATTAGCAGCAATTTGCTCAGTAAAAATATCAAGGATTTCACCAATCTTCTTTCTCACCTCGTATATCCTTTCATTGTGCTCAGGAGAGGTATTAATACCCAAGACATCTACATAATCAGGAGAATATACCTGAGATTTGATAAATTTTGTTTCCATAAGGTTTTACATAAAGAATACTATTGGTAGTGTAAGTATTAAAAATCAAAAGGAAAAGAAAAATTAAAGAAAAATCATAAACTAACAGGATCCTTTGGAATAGAAGCAGAAAGTCTATAAGTTATTTTTTATAATTCCTATTTTAGTATTCGTTATGTCTAATTTAAGATAAAAATCATTAATACCACCCTTACACACAAAAGGGAAATCCACATCAAGTGTTTCTTTTATAATTTTTACAAGGGGAATTACTATTTTTCAAAGCATTTCATTTTTATTGGATGCATAGCTTGAGACGGGAAATTCCTTTACAGAAACATCTTCTCATTTGCGCTCAAGTAATATTTCAAGAACTTCACTGGTGGTATTTTGTGCAGGGATTTCTTTGGAGGTAAGCCGTACTCAGTTGATATAAATCTTCTTCGAAATAGTATCAATCAAAAGTCCTTTCTGTTCTTTTTCCAAAATATCATTATGAGTACCGAGATATGAATCACCGAGATTATTTTTATAAACTACTTGATTTTTTGGAATAAATTTTGAATATATTTTATTATTAATAAATTGTTCTATGATAATTCCATCATGGGATGTACCATCCACATAAGAGCAATAGTCAATTTCCACATTTGGATAAATTTTACGCATTTCTTCGAGAGTAATATCGAGTGTATCGCGACTCATTCAAGGATTCATAATAAAAACGCACCCCCCTCATAGCTTACTTGAATAGATTGGTAATATTCCTATATTCTCAAGCGTATTTTTTTGAAATTTCTGAAAAAGAAAATGAAACTGTTCTGCAAAGTGATTTTCCTTGGAAATAGTCGAGAGCATCTTTCTTTGGTTGTTTATGTGTTCGATAAAATTTGAAATCACTTGAAAATCAAGACCAGAGCGATAGATATTTCGAAGAAAATAGACTGTTTTTATACTAAGGAAGCTCAATATTTGCCCATAAGCATTTGTAAGAGTACTAGAGTCGGAGAAAGAATCGAAGAAATATCCGGACCGATCTTGTAAAATGTCTTTTCTTATAAAATCACTATACTTTTCAAAACCTGAAAAGTCAGATTCCTTCATTTCCTCAATCTGTTTTGAACTTGTTTCAATTCCAGTGAAGATTACCCCATAATCAAGGGGAAGTTCTCGTTCCGATAAACTACATGTATCCAAACACTGGACAGGAAGGACTCAGACTTCTATTTCCTCTATAATATCCTTCTCTCCTTCGGATAGAAATTCCTGACAATACACAGACAAAGGGGCTCCTGTGCTCGAAAATGTGCTTCTAATTGCCTGAGAGATGGTATTTCCATATCGAGAAATAAGAGACAAAGACCATGCAAACTTAAGAATTTCCCTAATTTGAGTTCACTGTTCGAATTCAGAATAATTTTTAAGAGCCTCTGATTCAGTTTTTCAATAAAATAAATATAGAGCGGTTGATAAGATAGCAAAGGATGTATCACTAAATCAAAAAGAGTGACCTCGTGGTATTTCTGAAAGGATGGATATAGTAACCCCCTCGATCTTTCCGTTTTCTGTTAAAAATTTTTGAATTTTTTCTCTTATCATATCCTCTTCTTTGATTACCTTTCCATAAGAGATAGACTCTACTGACTTCTTTAAATTATTAAAAAAGACTACATCGGTAAACTCTATTTTTTTATTTGTATTCTTTTTTAGTCAGATATAGCATTTAAGCGGTATTTTTGAGCGTGTAAGTACATATTTTGATTGATGCAAAATCCCTTCGTTTCCCCACGACATTGAAAAACACCCACTCACCACCAGATCGTTTTTCGAGAAGAAATCTCTGTATACTTCTGGGAAATTTTTCTGGAGCTGGGTGCTGTTCATATTTGATGTGTAAGCGAAATAATACCTCTATTATAACAATAATAAGAAAGAATCAAATTTTCCATCTTTAAATCGAGGAAAATTGTTATTAACCTCCAGATAGAACTTAGAAGAGAGGATTATAGATAGCTAGGGGAGATTCGAGATCAGGTAATTGCTAGTGTTTCTGGACAATAGGAAAATCCTCCTCATCAAAGAGTCCTCATAGTATTTCTTGAAAATACCGCCTTCGCTTTTCTAATTCGTCGATACACCCTTCTCCGAAGAGTTCTCCTTGTCGGTTTTTCGCATGTATTTCATCAACCCCGATCTCAATTTCACGATCCCGATTGATAATATCCTCGATAGTTTCTGGCATTTTTCTGTTTATCATATACGTTTTATTCCTGAGGAAGTAAAAGAGAATTTACATGAGATTGGATTTCTTGAAACATTTTTCAGAAATCTTCTCTCGGGATGGCTTTTTTGGCGACTTGTATATTTGCCAACATTTCATATGCTTCAAGGAAAGTCGGTGGGTTAAGAGAACTTGCCTGTTCCATATATTCAGAAAGAAAAACTGCCATCCATTCTGGTCGGATCGCAAGAACGGTTCGAGGCATCCCCCGTTCTTTTCTGTGCCTCTTATAATTGTATTCCCGACACTCCGTAATAAAAGGATAGAGCTTTTCATTTAAATACGTTGCATTTCTCGAAACCGCCAAATCCACCGAAATAGGAGTTATGACCCCATCTTTTTCGAGTTCAACAATGAAATCCGTTTTCGAAAATACATCATCGTGATCACTTGTGATAAGTACCTTTCCTTTTATGCCCTGTTTATAAAGATAGCCCTCCAGTACATCACGCATCGCCATCTCGGCGATATTTTTGACCGGATAGTTCCGATCCTCTTTGAATTTTTGAAGTAGCTCCTGTTCCCGAGGATTTCGCACCTCCCACTTGGGAGATTTTGCTTCATAGGTTTCTCTGGTTTGTCTGTACCATACACGAATATTGTTCGCAAAATTAGCATCCGATTCAGACATAAGAGAAAATTGGTTGTTTATGGATTGGTTCCAGAAGGCAATTTCCCTATGAATATTTTTTTCATGATCCATAAGCGTATTGACAAGCGTCGATGCTCCGCGAGAGTCGATTTCTCGTTCGGAGGCGGTGAGATGAGTGTGCATATTTTTGTTTTGGTTTTAGTGTGTAATTTTAGGAAAGATACTGCGCTGGGGTTTTTATACCCAATTCTTCCAATCTTGAAAGAGCTACAGATTTAGGGAATCCATTTTTCTCAAGCCTCTCAGCCATCTCTTTAAGCGCTTCACGACCATGAAAGAAATTCACATCACTTCCAATTCCTCGGAATGCCGTAATGAGTGTCTGTTCTTGTTCTGGAGTTACTGGTGTCCTAAAAGTGATATCATACTTTCCATTTTTTGAGACGATATCGAAAGCATCTTCCTTTCCAATAGTTCCTGAGGCTATGGCTTTCGCAATGATATCTTTTTCATCCTGAGAAAGGGTAACAAACCGTTTCTGAATTTCGGCAGTCACAAATTGTCCATTCTCATCGATGACCCCTTCCTTTTTCCACGAAGCTAACATATCTTCCTGCTTATGTTCCTTTCATGTATCCCAAGCGATTTTCCCAGCAACGACCAGAGCAACAACCACAGCAGTGACCCATCCTCATCTTTTTGCAAATTGCGCCAATTCCTTTGTTTCTCCAGCTTTAATTGATTTTAAAAGTCCAGCAGATCACTTTGCCGCAGCCGTTCCGGTTTTACTGATTCCTCCAACAAAATCCACTACCATCGTAACTGGTCTTCCGATAAATCGAGCTGTTTCTAATATTTTGTTTGAAGAACGGAGGATTTTTACAACTCCCCACGCATCAAGTGCAACCATTCCTGATGCTGTTACAATATAACCAGTGCTTGGCATTCCAGTCTCCTTATTAAGAGCACTTCCTTCCCTGAGGAAAAAATACTCCCCAACAAAAGGTACAAACATACTGAATCCTTTTACAAGCGCAGATAATTTTTCTGAAGGAGTGTTTCCTTCTGCAAGAGCTCCTCCTCCAGTAATAACCAGAGCGATATTTGAGAAGAATCCCTTTACAAGGTTGGGGGATTCCTGAACAAGCCGACTCAATACTCATTTGAATTTATCAACCTCATTTGCTTGAACCGAAAGAATCGTTTTATTTGCAATCCCTGGAAGCGTTTCAAATCGTCCAACATTTTTCATCTGAGTCCATATCTCTCCAAGGGTAGAACCGTTATTTTTGACAGCCTCTCCAAGTCCTGTAAGAACTGACTTTGCTCGTTCGTATGTTTCTGCCCTAAAGAGTTTCGGATCCGCATATGAACCCTTCGCCCATTTCTCCGCACCTCCCATAAGTTTTGATACATCCGTAAGACTGTGATCTTGACTCATTTTCTGTATCTCTGCACCAATTGTAGGAGCATAACTATGAAGAGGTTTGTTCGTATCAGAAATAATCATCCGTATCGCTTCGATGGAAGACTTATGAATATCTACACTTACTTTTTCCAGGCTCTCAAGATTCTTGAGAAACTCCTGAGATGAAGCGGATTTCTTATAAAGATCTGTAATGAGTGTTTTAGTATATACTTCTTGCATAATGACTCGAAGTTCACCTGCCACAGTATTGTTTGTGTCCCCCAGCATCTGAAGGATTACTTTTGGTCATTCCGCAGCCTTATCATATTTTCCGAGAAGTGCATTATACCCACTCTTGAGAGCATCCCACCCAACTCGTTCATTCCATGTTGGATACATGGTCATGAGATTTGTGAGTCATCCGGCAAATACCCCTGTAAGATAGGTGGTAAGTCCGAATCGATGATATACTGTGTACCCCAAAACCTCCTTTTGCTGAGGAGAAAGATTGGAATAATCCTGACCCAGTTCTTCGATGGACATCTCTCCAAAAATCTGATCGAGTTCACTTCGTCCAAAACCAAGGAGCGATCGACCGGTTGCGATACCAAACTGAACAATACGATCCGTTCCGGCCTTGATCTGCATAGCGATGGCTTCTTTCGGGATAATTCCTTCGGAAACGAGATCAAACATAAAATTGAGAGAAGCCTTTCCTCCAAGTACCGCCCCGTCTAAAAGATAGACTGTTTCACCGTCCTTGTAGGATCCAATTATATTCTTTGCATTTGCGTCAATAGTTGTGGAATATTTATTCCATACCTTCTCAAATTTCTGAGCTTTATCAGAGTCTTTAAAATTCACTCCCCATTCTTTCGAGAGTTTATCCATAAAAGCTTGTTTTTTCTTACTGACAGCTTCTTTGAGCTTATCAGTATTTCCTAGTTCATTTTTTGCTTTATCCAAACCGTCTTTCATCGCTCATTCCGCCGTCTTCTCCAATGTTTTTGCCTTCTCCAAATCCGCCTTTGGTACGAAAAATCCAACTATTCCCGAGAAGAACTTGATGATTCCGGCAAGAAAAGCATAGATTCCACCCTTTGCCTCCAATCCTTCCGCCATGGCATCCATCTTGACCGCAAGCCCTGCCATCGACCCTATTTTTTTAGCTTCATCCACTATTCCCTCAGCTTTTTTCTTTGCATCAGCAATACTCTTAGATGATGCAAGTTCTTTCATTTTATCAGCAGTTTCTGTGCCAAACTCTTTTGTTTTTTCGGCCATTGCTCCTGCACCTGATTTCATAGAATCCATATCCATTCCGTCAAATGCCTTCGCAATAGTACTTTCTGTACCGGTCATTTTTTCTATGAGCATTTTCATCTTTGTCTTATCCTGGACTGTCATACCGACCTTCATATTATTGAATGCTTCCTTGGCATCCAATTTAGAAGTCGAAAACTGCTCAAGCTTAGTAAGAAGAACATTGGCGTCCGTTTTTTCTTTCGGAGCAAGATTCTCCATACCATTTTTAAGAGCATCAAGCGCATCGCGAGTGGATGCTTCCATATGAGGGGTTTCTGGGAGAAATTCCGGAGTTTTCATAATATCTGCCATAAGAGCTTGAATAAAAAGTATTTCTTTCAGATTACCATATTCTCTCTTTTAAAGCAAAAAAATCCCTTCTTTTTTGGAAAGAAGGGATTGAAATACAAATACCATAATCATGGATATTACCATTTTTCAATAGTTTCAGAGGCTTTCTTCACAGCATCGATTTGAAGAAGTGTTAGAGTATCAATCATAGGACTCAATTGCATATTCTTAACATACTCAAGAAATGCTATGGCCCCGCTGGAAATCCCTTTTGCATCGGGATGGTTCGAATGAAGATCATTTACTGCCTGTGTACCAACATACGCAACAAGTGCCATAGTTGCAAGTGCTTGCATTTTATGATCTTTAAGTGTACCTTCCTGGAAAGCATCTTTATTTCCGAGAAAAATTGTCTTCAGGATGTCCTTCGTTTTACTCGTCGATTCGCCTCGAATCGTTTCAAAGATGGTACGAGTAGTAACAATTGGATATCGGACAACATTAGCGACTGTACCAGGTATAGCCATCAATCCATCCGTTTTCGCTTCCTTTGTAAACATATCATAAATAAATTTTCCCGGAGTATCCTTGAAATATGCAATAGTATCGTCAAATCCTTTCCAAAAGGCTTTCGTATTTACAATAGCATCGAAAACAGCATCCGGATTACGGTCAATGAGTCGTGATATTTCTTCGGAAGTAAGTTCCCTATCTCCAGCAATTTCCTTTTTAATGAATTTCCCCTCCTTATTAATCGCATATTCAGTCTCTCCTACACGGACTTCCCGTGCAGGATTTCCTTTTTGTTCCTTTATAGTATCGATGATTCCTTTTGATTTATTCCCCTCCTTAAGGAATAAAGCGAATTTTTTCTGCGTATCGAAACTTCGCACTCCATTATTTTCTGGAAGAGTTACATCAAGTTTCTTGGTTTGAATATTCCACTTCACAGAATATTCTCCGACAACTATAGGATCTGTACTCTTTTTCGCCTGTTTCCATATATCACCCGCAGCCTTGAGGAATTTTCCTTCGGATAGCTTTTCAGGAGCAGGCTCTGTAGGAGCGGCGGTTCCGGCTTCATTCGGAGTCGCAGGACGAACAGGCTCTCCTGCAAGACGTTCTATGACGAAATTCTTACTTCCTTCTCCTCGTCCAGCCATAGGATCTGCAATGAGAGCCTCATTAGTTTCAAAATATCTTATATCGTCACCGTTCGTAAGTTTCCATCGTCCGTCTGCAAGTTTTTCCAATATCCCCATATCTCTCAATCGGACAGTATCACCAGGCTGTGCCTCGTTGATGAATCTGGTTTTTGCCTCTTTCGTCGATAACCGTTGATTTCTGGTATACTCACGAATTGTCGGTGCTCTTTCCGCAACGACCGTGGGGATACTCGTATTCTCCGCTACCGGTTCCGCTCTTATTTCCCCATTTGGAGCCTTCGATATCATCACCCTGCTCGCACCCTTGAAGAATGCGGCCATGAGCATCGCTTGAGCGAGCTGTTCCGGCGTCCAATTATCCCGTCCATCGACCATGATATGACCAACAGCTCCGGCCGTTCCGAAAATTGCAGCACCTTCGATCATGATCTGTCCAGTGAATGGAAGGATATTATTTCAGAATCCGGCACCCTCTTTGAACCGGATACCGTTTCCGAATACCCCATTTTCGATCAGGCTTCCGACCCCTTTCAGGGCTCCCATCATAGCAATGGACTGCGCGTATCATTCTCTTGTTCAGAGAGTACCCCCTTCGCCTTCCATAACACTCACCATATTGGCATGTCAGAGCTCGAATCCGGCACCACTTCCAAAAATACGCCCGACAGTGGTTGTCATCTGACGTGTTTTCGATGCAGCGTTATATGCCTCAACCGCCTTGGCTCATCGATAGGCGTTACGACCGAGCATCGCAGTATTGATTGCAGCTGTACCAAGTCCGGCAGTTACTGTTCCAACAGCAAGCGCAATAGCCTCAAGCGCCAACATCTTGGCAACCTCCCCGGTCATGTCTGTAGTCCGATCAGACATCTTCCATGTACCAGCTCCAAGGACATCCTGAAGCATCTTGAGTCCAGGATCGGATTGCGGTTTATTATACATGGCTTGGTATGCTATTTCCTGCTTCGCGAAGTGAATGACAGTAAGTTTTTCATTTTGCAATCGTGCTGCCTCTTCATTGATCTTCACTCCTGGGTTCTGTTGCTTATACTCATTAATATATTCTTTCTTATTCTCATTCCAGTTCTTGGTCGCTTCTGCTCTCGCCTTCCCGATAACCTCACGCACTTTCTCTATTCCTGTCTTTCCAAGTCCAGTCGATGAAAGATCCACCCCCTCTTTGGTAAGATCCGAATCCGCCGGGAAACCGAATGCACCCTGATTCTCCTGGATAAGAGTCTTTGCAACGAGATCATGCTGTCCGAGCCGTTCCCGGACAAATTGGAGCACTGCCAGATGACGTACTTTCGGATCCTCTTTTCGAAGTGCTTCATTGATGGATTTCAAATCGGTATCACCAAATGATACACGGAAATTCGAGAAAAGTTTTCCTGTTATCTCTGTAATGCTCTTTATGTCGATCATTTTCTTTCCGAGCCTGACGTCATTATCGGCAAAAAGCTTCTTCGCAGATTCTGCCGCAGTACCGTACTTAACCTTTTCCTTTGGATTCGCAAGAAGATATGCATCCAATACAAGCGCAAGATCCTGAACGATAGCAACCGACTTCTGAAGTTTCTCCGGAGCATCTTTCGGCATACCGACAGTTTGTGCAAGACTCTGGAAATCGACGCGAGTCGGATGTCCCTTCGGTCCGATGAGATAGTATGCCCCATCTTTGAAGATCATTTCTGGTTTTACTGTTTTAAGAATATCCTTTTGTTCCATCGGCATAACAGACACTATCTTCTTTTCTTCACCTTTCGGTTGTACTGAATTTTCTCATTTCTTTTCCGCTTTCGGAGCGGATGCTTTCTCATTTTGAGCAGCTTCCGGCGATTTTTTATTTTTCTGTTCTCTCTCTTCTTTTAGTTTCCTAGCAGAAGATTCCTTCTCTTGTTTCTCCTTTTCTTGTCTCTCCTTTTCTTGCTTCTCTTTCTCCTCTTCTACTTTACGAGCCGCTTCAGCAGTCACTGCTGCTTTGTTTTTATTGAATTTCTCCTCATATTGTGTCTGAAGCCTTTCCCACTCGCGAAAAAGCGGTTTTAGACCCGTGGTTGGATAGTTTTTTTCCTCATTCACGATAAAATCGCGAACCGCTTGTATATCCTGTTCGGTTACTTTATGGATATCACCCGGTGTCATCTCACCAGAAAGGACATCCATGCGATCATATTCGAGTGGTTTTCCATCAACCTTTTTACGGAAAAAATCAATCTGAGTCTCGACATTGTATTTATTGGCTCCCATATATTTTTGTTTGAAAAAATAATATAACGGGTCTATATTACCCTATTTTGGAAGATAATGCAAAAAAACGAGCACCAAAAAAGCACAACAGGTTTTGTTGTGCTTTTTTGGTTTCAAGATTATTTTCTCAGCTCGAGTTCTGCGATGAGTTTCTCGTACCGAGCATTGTCTTTCTTTTTGAGATAATTGAGGAGTTTCCGACGTTTCGCTACCATGAGCATGATACCACGTCGTGAGTGGTTATCTTTCTTGTGGATATCCAAGTGGAGTTTCAGATCTTCGATACGTTCCGTAAGGATCGCTACCTGTACTTCTGGAGAACCAGTGTCGCCTTTATGTGTCGCGAACTTCTCCATAAGTGTCTTCTTGTCTTTTTTTTCGAGTGCCATAGACCAAGGTATTATGATAAAATAAAATGCCTTCCAAAACCAGAAAATACGCCAGAAATGGAATAGGGCAAACTATATGGAAAAGCGGGAAAAAAGCAAATTTATTCGATATTATTCACACATATCCTCACCTCCCCGACCCGCTCCTCTACAAGCGATACATACTTCTCCCCGTCTTTCACCAGATATTTCCTCCCGGATTCCAGTCCGAGCGTATTCGGGAAAACGATCCCATTCCGAAGATCCGAGAGCACCTCCTTCGATGGAGCGAGCACTCCGAACTGCGGAAAGACAAGTTCATAAGAGATCGCATCCCCGATCGTCGTATCTTCCATCTTTTTCGCAAGGTCTTCACCCAGGTGCTCTATCTTGCTCCTGTGGAGCATGGTCACGTATCCGGCAAGCCCGAGTTTCTGCCCGAGGTCCCGTGCGATGGACCGGATGTAGGTACCAACGGAAACTTCCATCTCGATAGTCACTTCCGGGAAGGAGAATGAAACGATCCGGGAAGAGAAAACCTCCACCGGACGTTTCGGGATATCCACTTCCTGTCCTGCACGCGCCATATCGTATGCACGTTGTCCATTGATCCGGAGGGCGGAATAGGAAGGAGGGAACTGTTCTATTTTTCCGGAAAAATACGCTTGTAATATTTTTTCCACATCATCCTCCGTAAGGGTGTTTCGGGCTTGCTCAAGAATTGCAGGATCTATGTATTTCACCGGAGTATCCAGGTCGCACGAAGGGGTATTTCCATCCAAGCGAACCGTGAAAACATAGGTCTTCCGGGCCTTATCGATATATGGGATAAGTTTCGTCGAGTTTCCTGTCGCAACCAATAAAAGGCCCGTCGCGAGCGGGTCAAGGGTTCCGGTATGTCAGACTTTCTTGATTCCGAGCTTCTTCCGTAGATGGGCGATAGCCGAGAAACTCGAAAGACCGAGAGGTTTCTGTATGAGAAAAAACATGGGATTTGGTTATTATTCTTCTCCTACCATTTCCATGAGAAGTTTGGTTCTCTTAAGCTTGATGCGATCGTGCTGGAACTGCAGGAAGAGGATGGAATAGCTGATTTCAAAAAAAGCGGCGCTGAAATCCGCGATTTTCACGACCCAGAAATTTCGTCCATGGGCACGCTCTATCTTGCTTCTTCCAAGCGGGTACATATGGGACCGTACTATCTCCACTACCTCTTCGCTTACCATGAAACGTTCCGCATTTTTTGCAGCGATCACGGCATGGCTATAGGATTTAAGCGTCGTGAAATGGTAGTCATGAAGCAATCCAGCAAGAGCACATACCTTCAGATCCGCACGAAAAAGCCTCGCGAGCTGGTACGCGAAAAACGAGGCATTCAGGAGATGTTCGTAGCGGTTGAAAAACATATGATGCCGATGATTCTGGAGTTTCCGGAAATCTTCATCGCGTACGATATGCCCGATGATCGCGCGGAGCTCGCGTATATGGAAATGGGGATGTTTAGGCGACATTTAACGATTTAGTTATTATGTTTGAAGGACAAGTTCTCCAGGGATCTTATTCCAATTCCCTGTATATCCAATCCTTTGGGGTTGCCAAGAATCGTGGTGCGTGGGTCCATTTCCATTCCCCTGTCGCACTCACCCCTCCCTCGTGGAAAATATTGATATATCCGAAATCAATGAAAAGTTTTCCCACGACATTATCACGACTGACAAAATGACCGGATCATGGTATGGAACAGGACATGAAGCAAGACCGGGAATCCGAAGAATTGTTCCGATTATCCCCCATGACGAAATACTGCCCAGCAGGGACCGTAAACTCTGTCTCCTTTATATCCATAGGAAGAAAGGTTTTTCCGTTGTTCGCAGTAGAGAGATACCCCTCATTGAGTTGTACGAAGTCTGTTTTCCCCGCTTCTCTCAAGAAAACATTCCCTCCTTCGAATTTCACCGTATCGCCCGGTAATCCGATGGTCCGTTTTATATAGTATTCCTTATTGTTTGCGGCGTGCGGGCGAAGAATCACTACATCTCAACGGGCAGGATTCCCGACTTTTGCAAGTCAGAAATCAGCATAAGAAAACTTGTTCACAAGGATGAATTCCCCATCATGATAACTCTCTTCCATGGATGATCCGCTGATTTGGAAAGGGGCAGCAATAAAGGTTCGGACAAAAATCACCACTATGAAAATGATAGCAAGATCCCGGAAGAAATCGATGGTTTCCTGGAGTTTCGTTTTTGTAGGTTCTTCGGATTGTTCTCCATGATCGGAAATAGTATTTTCTTCTAGGTTCATGGAAGGAGAAATATCTTCTTCCGCTTTGATTTCATTTTCTGGCATGAATGGTGAATGATGAGATATCTAATGAGAGAGATTTTACAGAATTTTTAGGAAAAGCAAGGAGAAATTATTTCCCATGGCACTGCTTGAATTTCTTCCCGCTTCCGCATGGACATGGGTCGTTTCGTCCGATATTCTTGTATTCTGCCGATAATTCCGGTTTGCTATCCGCACGGAATACCCGAACCCCTTCTTCCTTGTGTCCTGGAGCTCCGAATTTTTGAGCCATGGCATCGGAAAGGAGATTGTTGATATTCAGATTCTTGAGCTCGTTATCATCAGTCGCAAGCAATGCCTGAAGCATATTCTCATCGAGTTCGATCTGCTCGATCTGCTCGCGTGGCGAAGCGGTCAGAAGCCCCTTCGTCACCTTAAATCCGACCTCTCCGAGAAGCGCTACGAATTTATCGAAAGCACGTTCCTTATAGACGATGAGCGGATTCTTTTGGGCATATCCTTCGAAGGCCACCTCTTCCCGGAGGTGTGCCATGGCATCGATATGCTGCATCCAGAGTTCATCGATGGACTGGAGCGTCAAACGGCGTTCGAAATCAGCGAAATCCTCTGCTTTCCCGTTCGCGCGGATCGCTTCGATCGTAGCGATGAATCGATTCGCTACAGCTTCTTTTATCGCTTCTTTATCTTCCCCATCGGTGATATGTTCGGTTTTGAGTATCTCCTGCCCTGCAAATGCATTGGTCTCGGCAATGAGGTGATCGAAATCCCAATCGTACTTGTCATCGGAATAGAGAACCCCTTCGACAAAGGCTCCCGCCTGATCGCGGACCATAGCGATAATGTCTTCATGGATATCGCCTTGCTCCAGGATCTTATTGCGTCGTCCATAAATCACGAGACGATGCTGGTTAAGGACATCATCATATTCGAGGATATGTTTCCGTACGTCGAAGTTCCGACCCTCTACCTGTTTCTGGACCCCATCGATACGCTTCGTGAGCATTCCTGACTCGACAAGCGGCTCATAATCCGGAATGGAAGCGAACATCGGTGCATTGAAGATAGAGAAAAGCTTGTCTCCTCCGAATATACGCATGATATCGTCCTGCGGACTTACCATGAACTGCGAAAGTCCCGGATCCCCCTGGCGCCCCGAACGTCCTCGGAGCTGGTTATCGATACGACGGGTCTCATGTTTTTCCGTTCCGATGACAGCAAGTCCTCCAAGTTTGTATGTCTGCCCCTCCACAATTACTTCTCCGGAGAGGTTCCGGACTTGGTCCGATACCTTGATATCGGTTCCTCGTCCCGCCATATTGGTCGCAATCGTTACCGCTCCAAACTGTCCGGCAGCCCCGACAATCTCGGCTTCGTTCGCATCTTGCTTCGCATTGAGCACTTTATGAGGTATTCCTTCTTTTGTCAGGAGATCACTCAAGTACTCGGACTTCACAACAGAAACTGTTCCGATAAGGACCGGCTGTCCCACCTCGTGGAATGCCTTAATGAGTTTTACGACATACGCGAATTTTCCGGTTTCGTTCTTGAAAAGCAGATCGGACCGGTCGTCTCGGATCATTGGACGGTTTGTTGGAATCGGAAGCACTTCGAGTCGGTAGATCTTATAGAACTCTTCTTCCTCGGTCTTCGCAGTTCCGGTCATTCCGGCAAGTTTCCGGTAGAGACGGAAATAGTTCTGGAAGGTAATAGAAGCGAGCGTTCTGGATTCCTGCTGGATCGTCACGCTTTCCTTCGCTTCGATCGCCTGATGGAGCCCATCGGAATACCGTCGCCCAGAGAGGACGCGACCGGTATGTTCATCGATGATCAGGATCTCGTCGTTTCGGCTCAGATAATCCACATCCTTCTGGTACACCGTTTCCGCCTTGAGGGCATTTTCGATATGATGGAGGTCGTTATAATGGGCGGACACATAGATATTGTCTATTCCGAGAATACGCTCGATCTCCATAATCCCCTCTTCGGTCAGACTCGCGGTTTTCATTTTCTCATCTACCTTATAGTGTTTCATATTCTCAAGCTTCTTCGCAATCTGTGCAAACTTCATATATTTGCTCGTCGGTTCGCTATCCGGCGCGGAAATGATGAGCGGAGTGCGGGCTTCGTCCACGAGAATGGAATCCACCTCATCGATGATCGCGAAAAAGAGCGGCCCCATAGCGCGGCGTTCCAGAGTCGGAGCCATGTTATCACGGAGATAGTCGAATCCGAGTTCGTTATTGGTCGCGTATACGACATTGCATCAGTACTGCGCTTGTTTCTCGCTCGGTTGTTGGTTATGGACGATCACCCCGACGGTAAGCCCGAGGGCTTTATAGATGATCCCCATCTCGCTCGCATCACGCTTCGCGAGGTAGTCATTCACGGTCACGACGTGGACCGGGAGTCCGGCAAGTGCATTGAGGTACGCGGCAATCGTCGCAACGAGCGTCTTCCCTTCCCCGGTCCGCATCTCGGAGATGGAACCATCATGGAGCGCGAGAGCACCGACCAACTGTACATCGTACGGGATCATATTCCATTCCACGCTATGACCTTCTCCGAGTTCGAACGTCTGACCGGCGATGAGTCTGCAGGCGATCCGGTGCGTCGCGAATGCTTCGAATTTGATCTCATCGAGTATGGAACGGATCTGCTGGTAGTCCTCGTCTTTCCGGTAATCCAGACCCTCAAATCTCGCCATGAAATCGCGGGTCTTCGCCTGCACGAGCTCGATGGATACAAGCTCTTTCTCGAGTTTTGCTTCGATGAGCTTGATTGCTTCAAGGTCGCGAGTATATTGTTTCACTCGTTTTTCAGATGGATCTCCGAAGATTTTTGTGATGAGATTATTTATCATAGATTTTTGAATTATACGGGCAGGAGATATTATATCGTTTTCATAAAAAGACAGTGTAAAAAACAACTTTTAGAAATTTCCATAAAACTCTCAAAAGCGAAGTAATTTGAGTGCAAATCGAGTACCGTAGCGAGGTGTACTACTGTACGATGAGCGAGGCACGGAGATTTAAGCTCAAAGAACGAGTTTTTCAGAGTTTTATACAGCAAAGAAGGAGTCAACTACTTTCCGGTACGTCACCCGATTCTTGATATCCTCGTAATAATCATCTCCGGGAACAAGCTTCTCTCGGAGTCGATCTACGACTTTATCGCTCGAATACGCAGCGATGACTTTCGCTACTTCTTCCTTCACTTCCTCTTCGGTGGCTTCGATATTCAGAAGTTCTCGAACCTTCTTGAGGATGAGTTCCGCTTTCGCACGGCGAACCGCCTCTGGCTTCACTACTTCCTCCTTGTAGGAAGCTTCGTCTTTTTTCGCATGGGAAAGATAGTCCTTCATGGTATATCCCTGGGATTCGATATTATGTTTCTGTTCGGAGAATACCCGGTCTATCTCGCTCTGGATGAGGGATGGACCTACTTCGAGCTCGGTGATTGCCATAAGCTCGGTCAAGAGATTATGTTCGTCTTTCGCTCGGGCTTGGTACTCTTTTTCTGCCTGGATCTCTTTACGGAGTACCTCTTTGAATCAGGCGAAGTCGGTCTTCACTCCTCGGAGCCTCTCGATGAATTCCGGAGTCCACTCTGGTTTGTGCGCTTTCTCGATACGGAAAATAGTGGTCATGAAGAATACCTTACGAGACTTGAACTCTTCCGAGTGATAATCGGCGGGGAAAGTGATATCGAATTCGACGACTTCACCCACTTTCTTTCCTATCATCTTCTCCTCGAATCCTGGAATGAATGATCCAGAACCGATCACAAGCGGAAATGCCGCAACCTTTGTTTCTGGAATCTCCTTCCCTCCCTGTTTATCGAACCCTTGGGTATCGATTGTTACGCGGTCCCCTTTTTCGATAGCGACAGCGGAAGCATCGAATCCATCCTCGCTATGCCCACCGGCATCGTGGAAATGGGTGAATCGTTTCTCGATCTCCGCGATCGTGGAAGTCACTTCGTCTTCTTCGGTTTTCACCTCTGTTTTTTTGATCTTGACCTTCTTCATCTTCTTTTCATCGATAATCGCTTCCGGAAGCACTTCTATATCGAGAACAACCTCGAGCGGAGATTCGGATACCACTGATTTCACCGCTCCAGCCGAAACAGGAACAATCCCCTCTTTCTGAAGCGCCTTATGGTAGATCTTATCGAGGAGTGTATTCACTGCCCGTTCCCGGATCATCTCCTCTCCGTACTCTTTCACAATCACTTCTTCCGGGATATGCGCCCCTTTTCGGAATCCCTTGATACTCGCATTGTTTCGGATGTTTTCGATGGTTTCCGTTCGGGCCTTGTCGAATTCCTTAGAGTTTTCTTTAATGGTAAGCTCTACCGTGTAGGCATTAAGTTTTTTGGAACTGCTCTGCATAAAATCTTGGTATATTATTGAATAAAAGTGGCGTTATTATATGGAAAATCGCAAAAAGACAAATAAAAATATAATATATCACCCCTTGTAATGAGACTTATACGAAAGCATATCCACCAAAAAATAAAACCCCGGAAAAAGAGATAAAGGAAAGGGATTCCATTTTTTTATTTCCATTTGAAAAATAGCGCTTCCGTCATATAATATGTCGCGTCAAGGGATACCCCCTTCTACGGAGAAGACCTTTACATAAAGGACTCTCTTGAATACAATTTTTATACACCACTTTTATTTTCCACTAATCAACCACTACATATGGTATCTGGAGAAGTTTTCACCGCCATAGATATAGGAACAGCCAAGATCAAAACCGTCATCGCCACCTTTACCGAGGAAAAGAAACTCCGTGTACTCGGAGTCGGTATCGCTAAGTCGAACGGTATCCGAAAAGGGAATATCATCGACATGGATGAGTTCAAAAAAAATATAGACGATTCCCTCTCGGAAGCGGAGCGGATGACCGGAGAGCAGGTTTCCGCCATCTATCTCTCCCTTTCCGGAACCAATATCGAGGTGGTCACCAATAACGGTATTATTTCCGTTCCGCACGGAGAAGTCAGCAACGATGACGTCAATCGGGTTCTCGATATGAGCCAGAATGGAGTGGATCTCATGAATAAGGTCGTTCTCAAAGTTATCCCGGAATCTTTCACGCTCGACATGGAGTCCGGAGTGAAAAACCCGGTCGGGATGTCTGCCAAGAAACTCGAGGTCCGCAGCCATATATTCTGCATTTCGAGCAACATCCTCAGCAATATCAAGAAAGGCATCTACGATGTCGGGGTAGATATCCTCGATATCTATCCGAATGTCCTTGCAGCACCGGAAGCGGTTCTCTCCAAGAGACAGAAAGAGCTCGGGGTCGTATGTATCGATATCGGAGCCAGCACAACGGATGTAGCGGTATATGAGGAAGGCTCTCTCATATTTGCATCGGTGATACCCATCGGAGGAGAACATGTCACTTCCGACATCGCTCTTGGAGCACGTGTATCCATCGATACGGCGGAAAAACTCAAGATCGAGTACGGTTCTGTCGGATTCTGCAAAGACGAAAAGGCGAAAGACGATGAGATCGACCTCGCGAAGATTTCCAAGAATGAAACCACGACCATCTCACGAAAGTATCTCTCTGAAATCATCCGAGCCCGTTACTCCGAGATATTCTACTACGTGAATAACGAACTCAAGAAGATAGGAAAAGATGGAATGCTTCCGGAAGGGGCGGTGATCAGCGGAGGCGGAGCGAAAGCACGGGATATGAACGATCTCGCCAAAGAAGTTCTCCGGCTCCCTTCCATGATCGGAACCCCGGAAGATTCCGACTTCATCAGCGGAACTTCCATCGGAGACCCGATGTTCGCCGGTATCATCGGAACGCTCCTTCTTTCTCAGAAATACGGAGTGTCACGGAGCGGATTCAAGATGAATCTCTCATTCGGCGGATTCTTTGGATCCATCAAGAATGCTTTAAAGAAGATAATGCCTTAATTTTTATTACTCTTAATTTTCCCTATATATGGTTGTTCGAAAGACTGATGATAAACTCAAATCCCTCCTCGGTGGAGGAAGCAATTTTTCCCGGAATAGCGTTGAAGAAATCAATGTTTCCGAATATATCTCCCCTATCGCCAACATCAAGGTAGTCGGAGTCGGAGGAGCTGGATCCAATGCGATCAATCGGATGATCCAATCCGGACTCGAAGGTGTGGAATTCATCGCGGTCAATACCGATGCGCAAGCGCTTTTCACTTCTAAAGCACAGATCCGGATCAATATAGGACGAGCCACGACTCGCGGACTCGGAGCCGGGGCGAATCCTGAAATCGGAAAGAAGGCAGCGGAAGAATCCTCGGAGGAGATCAAACAAGCGCTTGCAGGAGCGGATATGATTTTCATCACCTGCGGACTCGGAGGAGGAACCGGTACCGGAGCGGCACCCGTTATCGCGGAAATCGCGAAGGGACTCGGGGCGCTCGTTATCGGAGTCGTTACCAAACCATTCGCCTTCGAAGGACAACGTCGTTTCGTCCAGGCTATCGACGGATATGATCGACTCAAAGAAAAAGTGGATACACTCATCACTATCCCGAATGATAAGATCCTCTCCATCATCGATAAAAAAACTCCCCTTTTGGATGCATTCAATATCGTAGACGAGGTTCTCAATCAGGGCGTACAAGGGGTTTCTGACCTCATCACCCTTCCCGGGCTCATCAACGTCGACTTCGCGGATGTTCGATCGGTTATGGAGAATGCCGGTTCCGCTCTCATGGGTATCGGATACGGTTCGGGTGAAAACCGGGCGCTTGAGGCTGCCCGAGCGGCAGTGGATTCCCCTCTTCTCGAACTCTCCATCGCGGGAGCTCGCGGACTTCTCTTCAATATCACCGGAGGAACCGATCTCTCTATGTTCGAGGTCGATGAAGCGGCTCGGATCATCACCGAAGCATGCGACCCAGAAGCGAACATCATCTTCGGAGCAACCATCAATGAGAACTACACCGGAGAGATCAAGGTTACCGTGGTCGCTACCGGTTTCAACGAAGAAACCAATCAACGATACCAGGAGACACCGAAAGCCACAGCGAACCCATTCGGGAAAAAGATGCTCGGACACCAGGCTCCTATGCAATCACAAAACCAGAGTTCCATGAGAAACATGAATACCGGGGATAATAACCCGCAATCCGAATTAGATGTTCCTGCATTCCTCCGAAACAAGATGAAATAGTCTACAAACAAAAATATCCTTCCGCCGTGGCGGAAGGATATTTTTGAATCTTCTTCAGGAAGACAGAGTGTCTCTATCCTAAAAACTATTTATTTTACAGCCTCCAACAAGGAAATCCGTTCATATACTTAATTTTCATTAACTACCTGACTGACACTGGTTTTTACATCCGGGATGAGAACATTCGTTCTTCTGAAAGCATCGTGTACGATATCGCATGCGATCAATCCCCGCACTCACTGTTGAAGGGCGAAAGAAACGTTCATTCCTTCGGAAATAGTCTTGAATCCCTCGATTCCGCCCCGGCAACTGGGGATATAGAAACGGATATCTTTGCCTCCATCTGCAGGAGTGATAACCCCGAAGCCTCCTCTCCCGCCTGCGCGTTGCTTGACCGATTTTATGACCCCCCACTGAGATGCTCCATCCTCAATGCTTTCCCATCCCATTCATACGTCCATTGCCATATACGTGAAAATAAAAAAATAAATTGATGCTTTATTTGTATTCCGAAAACGTGTCTTCTCGGAAAATACGGCTATTCCTCAAACTCACTCGTTAGGTATTCCTCGGAAAGCAGCGGCATCACAACATCTGCATAGAATTTCTGGATGCGCTTATCGGGTGCATAATTCGCGTACAACGGATATTTCCGATCGATCGCCTGGAGGATGATTCTCTGGAGTAAAGGGAAAGATATTTCTTTTATGTCCACATACATTCATTCGCAACGCTGAAATTTCATACATACTCGTTCCTCATCTATAATTCAACCGTTTCCAAAGTACTGTTGATATGCATGGCACATAAGCTGAAGCGCTGATATATTCTCCAGTGAAGTAAAATCATCCACCGTATAATCCAGTCATTCTCCATCCAGATCACTTATGCAACATGCATAATATCTTTTATCCCCTATCGCTTTGATATCTTCCGCATGGAAAAATTCTGCGTTTTCGCTATCCATAACCGATTCGGTTATAATATCTTTTGCCCGTATCATACCGATCTGTATGCTCATGAGATTCAAAACTGGAATAAGAAGTGCATCGATATCCGTATTTCAAACCAGTCATCCTGGGACTGGTTCCGTGAGACGGATGAAATCAGCGACCATCATTTTACGGATGCTGTTTTCTCCTGTTTGTACGATAAGTGCCGATTCAGTTTCAATATCCCCCTCTTCATTGACTATAGTAACTTTTCCAATCTCCAAAAGCGCCTTGAAAAAATCCATCGCAGTATCATCACCATCGGTAAGTCGCTCCTCATAGATACGGAATCCTGGTTCCGGTTGTATGAGTTCGTTGACCATCGCAGCTCTTCCATCAATGGAAGGGGAAATATTTGCCACCTTTTGGGTTTTTCCTGTACGATTCCGGAAGTCTATTACATTCGTCATAGAAAAGAAATTGGATGTATAATCGGAGTATATGGAAATAGACAAAAATACAAATCATTTTTATATATTACATCAATATACATATTTGTATAGAGTTTCCATTCGGCAAATACCGCTATTGTCGAAACCCCGCTTGACTAAATAGACTCTATCGCTACACTACCCGCTATTACATTTTACTTTCCAGAAATGCTCTCCGAAATAATCTCCCGAGTCCTTGTTGTACATCCGGATTTCACCTACGAGGAAGTCGAGGAGGTATGTGAACTCTTTCTGAGTTCCATCACCGAGAAGATCAAAGAAGAAACCAAACTCAAACGACTCGTGAAGTACCTGGAGAAAGAATTCGAGCTCGAGAGCCAAGAAATCAAAAAGACATCGAACAAAGCGTATAGTCTGGAGCTTATTCCAGAGTATCTCTTCAATGGGAAAGCAGAAATCGCTTCGAGTTTGGTGATTATCACCAATCTGACTAAAAACATCGAACAGACCGAGCTTTTTCTGAACGCCGAGATGAAGATCAATCGCCGGGATAAGATCGCGCTTATCGGAAAAAACGGAGCAGGGAAAACCACTCTTCTCAAAATGATCATCGGGAAAGAAGGCGATTTCGATGGACGGATCGAAAAAGCATCTGGACTCAAGATCGGATATCTCTCACAGGATCTCTTCTGGCAGGATACCCGGAATACTCTCCGGACCGAGATGCTCATGGTATTCCCGGAGATCACCGAAAAAATGAACCGACTCATGGCTATCGAGCACGACGATGCACACTGGGAAGAAGCGGATACACTGAAAGCATTTATGCGGGAAAACGACGGGTATGCCCGATATGACCTGCAATTGGAAATACTCAAGTATTTCGGATTCTCGGACGAGCAGATGGATTTTAATGTACTCCAACTCTCTGGAGGAGAACAAACCAAAGTCCAGATCGCGAAGTTTTTGATTACCGAAGTGGATCTCCTGATTTTCGACGAGCCCACGAACCACTTGGATATCGAGGGGATCATATTTCTCGAACACTTCTGCAAGATCTGGAAAAAAGCCATCCTCTCCATCTCCCACGATGTCCGGTTCATCAACAATACCTCCGAGAAAATCGTGGAGATTTCCGAGAAAAAACTCTGGAACTACCCCGGAAATTATGAGCAATATTTGACCCTCAAACAAGCCAAGTATGACCAACAACTGAAAGACTATGAGACCCAACAGAAAGAACTCGAAAAACAGCAGGCGTACATCGACCGGTTCCGCTACCAGGCAAGCAAGGCTGCCGGAGTCCAGAGCCGCATAAAACAGGTGGATAAAATCGAACGGATAGAACGCCCGGAAAATGAATCAACGGTCCGGAATCTGGTCGTCAAAACCGATAAGAGACTCCCGGAGAAAGTCATGGAATTCTCCGCTCTTGCCATCGGATACAAAGATCCGATCATCACCACTCCCGACGAACTCATCGTCCGGAAAGACGACAAGATCGGAATCATCGGACGCAACGGAGCTGGGAAAACCACCTTCCTGAAAACCATCCTCGGGGAACTTCCCTTGCTCTCCGGAAGCTTCAAAATCAATCCCGACCTCATCATTGGTTCCTATTCGCAAGTGCTCGCGGATCTGGACGGAGAAGAAAGTATCATCACCGAGCTCGGGAAGAACCACGAAAAAGAGAGCGAGATCCGTGCGATGCTCGGAGGCCTGCTTATTTCGGGAGATAAGGTGGAACAAAAGATCAAGACTTTATCGGGAGGTGAACGTGCCAAAGTAGCACTCACCAAGATGCTCCTGACGAAGCCCCACGTCATCATCATGGATGAACCCACCAACCATCTGGACCTCCACTCCAAAAATGTTATCAAAAATATGCTCGAACACTTCAATGGAACGAGCCTCATCGTCTCGCACGATCGTGACCTTCTGGAACATATCTCCAACAAGGTATGGCTCATTCAAGAAGGGATCCTCCGGACGTTCGACGAGCCGGAGAAAGGGTTTGCGGAAGTGTTTTAGAGAAAAAAGTTATTCTACCACCAATCGGAAAATAATGCAGGATGAGCACCATCCCCTGTTCAATTACCGGTCGATCAGAACAGACGTTCGTAAACCGCCTGTTTCTCTCGGAAATCCTCGATCTCTTTTGTCGCTTTCTTCGCGTATTCGCAACGTTCGATGCTTCCGGATTCAGCAAGCACTGAGCAACCGAGACTATCACGGATGATAGCACGGATCTTGCAACGCTCCGGAGCGCTCGAAACTATGACATTCACACGGTCCGGCCGGGTACCCTGAGATCGGAGTATCTCTTCAGAAGTTTTTGTGACATCGCTCGAATCGCAGTCCGCCAGTTTCGTCTGTGCAAAAGCGTTATACTTTTGCTGCTGCTGTTTCTGGAGAGTTTCCAGAGCTTTCATATCGAATCCGGTGGCAGTGCTTTGGACTGTTTGTACCGGCATTGCTGCTGATATGGTCGATACGGTCGATGTCTGTACCATGACAGATGCCGTTCCGCTCGGATCCATCGGTTTTTGAACGGTGGTATTATTCGAGCAGGATGCTATGGATAGTATAAAAAACAAGGGGAGGATATATTTGAACATAGAGTAGGGTTAAAAAGATGGATCTTATGCTACGATTCCGGAAAGTATTCATACAAGATATATCCGGGACTCCTATGGTGAAAAACAACTTTGACCAGGAATAGTTCCAATCAAAACGCTTGTTCCATTTTGACACTGGTAAACATTATTGTTACCACATGTATTATAGACATTACTAGCAAATACGGTCAAATCCTTAACAAGGGCTGTCACCCCTGATCCCAAGAAAAATCCATATGGGGAACAAACACCAGGAGCTGTAAAAACAGGCACTCATGAGACATACGCGACGCACACCGTACAAGAAGCTCCGCCGGCTCCGGCGGGTCCGGCTGGTCATTGAGGTCCTGTGGCTCCGGCAGGTCATTGTGCCCCATTGGCTCCGGCAGGTCCGGCTGGAGCGGTAGCACAAACCTTATGGAAATCCGTATCATATCCATTCAGGTACTGTCCTGGTGGACAAGCTATCCGGATACTGTTGAAATAAGCGGTAAATTTCCCTCCTACAGTCTGCGTTGCATCCGGTGCCCCACTTGGAAAATTAAGAGCATATACTACCCCGACAATACTCATCAAAATGAATATCGCCGTAACAAATCCGCTCAATGCCCGTTTTACGAACCAAGATATGAAGCTTTTCATAAAAAAAGATAAAGAGATAAAAAACATGTATCTTTGGCGGAAAGGATAGTGTATTTTATTTTTTTTGCAAATGAAAAATCAGAGGATTTTCTATCTTCCCGGAGGATCCTATGATTTATATATAAAAATCCCCAAGCCATCTCTGACTCGGGGAAATCTCCTTGATTATATAAACTCCGGTCTACACTCCTATGAACGTCTTCGTATTCTTCCGCATCTTGTTCCCGACTACGAGGATGAGGATACGAGATATCCACATCGCCGTAAAGAGGGAGAGGAGGATACCGAGCCCGAGCATGAGCCCGAACCCTTTGATGAGACTGATACCGAAGATATAAAGGACGATCGCGCTCGTGAACGAGGTGATATGGCTGTCCCAGATAGCTGACCAGGACTTCCCGAATCCGACGATGATCGCTTTCTCGATTTCCACCCCTTTGCGGAGTTCTTCCTTGGTTCGCTCGAATATAAGGATATTCGCATCGATCGCAAGCCCGATAGAGAGGATGATACCGGCGATAGAAGCGAGCGTCAGAACGATTCCGAACGACTTCACGATTGCGAGGAGGAGGAGTCCGTAGATAACGAGGGCGACACCAGCCATGAGTCCGGAAACACGATAGATGAGGATCAGGAATCCGATAATGAGAAGAAGTCCGATAAGACCGGCATGGATGATGACTTTCAAGGAATCCGCTCCAATCTTGGCATCGATCGTCCGTTCGCTCGTGAGGTAGATCGGTGCTGGGACGATACCGGTATTGATATTGGTTGCGAGTGCCTTGGCGCTATCAGCAGTGTAATTTCCGGTGATGACCGCTCGTCCATCCGGAATAACCGATTGAACGGTCGGAGCTGTGAGCATCTCCCCACCGACAAATATAGCGATCTGTTTCCCTATGAGACGCTTGGTAAGTTCTGCAAAAATCTTTCCGCCATCCGCATTGAAGAGGAGGTCTACCTGAGGAGAGAATCCTTGAGAGAAGCTTACAGAAGCCTTGGTGAGATACTGTTCATCAAGAACTTTCCCGTCTGCCGTTTTTGCAGGAGTCCATTCGCTTGGTTTCTGGCTCACGAATACCCCTTCGTAATCATAGATCTTTTCAGTGTATTTTTCCTTCTTTGTCACTGCACTCGCTCCGGTTCCGGTCGTCACATCACGCTCTTTTTCTACGCTTGTTGTGCTTTTGATCCGAACAATGCTATATCCTTTCTCCCCTTCTGTCGTCACGAGCTTATTGTCGGTTCCGAGAGTATATCCTGCTCCTTTCTGAGTATCCATGATCTTCGGTGAGGTATACGGAGCCTGTACGTTCTCCATTCCCGTGAAAGCGAATTCTCCGGGAATCTCCGAAGCTGCCCCGCTTCCTGCCCGATATTCTATATTTTCATACTGATCCTTGTATTTGTTTGCGATCGTCGCAAATGGATATTTCGCTGCCTGGATTTCTGCGAGAAGATTATTCGCTATATCCGTCCGTTCTTTTTTATCTGCATCGGTGATGACTGTTTTCTGTTCTTTGAATTCGAGACGAACCACTTTCCCGATCGTTTCTTTCGCTTTCGCTATATATTCGTCGTTCTTCGCTTTCTTTTCTTCAGCGGTAAGATTTTCTCCGTCAAAATTCTGCGTCGGGATCTGGACGATGATATGTTCTTCGCCTCCATAACTCGCCGTCTGGATCGTCGGTTCAGCGGTACCGAGAGAATTCACCCGTTTCTCCACGATAGATTTAAGTCCCTCTATGATATCCTTCGGTTGGAAAGTGGATCCGTTTTTCTGGGCATCGGTCATGTCTATCTTGTAATCCAGCTCAACTCCCCCATGGAGATCAAGACCGAGCTTATATTCCGTAACAGGAAACGGAGTATCGATTCCGATGGTTTTCCATGGAAGTATGTAAGCACCGGAAAGAAGGGCAAGAAGCACGATGATCGCGAGACGAAAACCAAGTCATTTCATAAAAATAGGAGTAATAGGATAATAAGACACGCGGGATTATATGGAAAAGCCTTTTGTTTGCAAGTTTTTTGCTTCTTTCCAAGAAGTGTGATACTATGAGAAAAATATCTGCTTAATGCCATAAAAATATATATGTCGGAAGCTCTACAACAAAACATTACGTTTGAAACACCCAAAAAATTGCCAGAAAATACCATTCCGGACTTTTCTCTCGGACTCAGAAACATAGCCGATAAATATACCGAGAGCCAGAAACGTAACCACAATCCCGTGGATACGAAGGATCTTGCCACAAAACAGCTTCAGGAGCTCACAAAAAAAGCGTTATCAAGACCGAACATCCTATTGGAAATCTATGAAGAATTCGGTCAGATCCCGCAAGAACTCCAGGAAAATCCGGAATTCATAGCCATACTCAACAACGGACTCGCCCGGGAATACCCGGATTTTTTCGGGTTAGCCCAAGGGAAACCGTGGTACACCGACGGCGGGATAAATCTAAGTAAAATCTCCACTCTTCTGGATATCATAAAATACCGACCCTTTGAACGACGGAAAGACTTCCTGGATATGATGGATGGAGGAAAAAATAACAGGTGAGAAACAGCACTGGAATCCTATGAAAAGTATTTTCTTGGCACAGAGATCGGGAATGGAATTCTCACATTTTTCCCCAATTCCCAACTCCTCTCCGATCGTAAAAATGAAACACAACAAATATTAGATATACATAAAGAGAGGCAATGAGATAAAAAAGGGGAAATATTTGATATCATATATGGGAAACATGTGACGCCGGATGGCTTAGACACAGCGAAACATTTGGCTCAGGATAGTTTTATTAATATTCCAAACAAAGACCTTGAACGTCTCCTTTCTCTTCTTCCGACCATCGAATCTCAGTGTACTAACGGGAACGATATCGATTCTCTGGTAAAAAATATCGATTCCCTTAACATAGACACCCTGTATAAAGTACAGTTCTTCAGTGGACTTACCCGTCTCGCAGTATTGTGAAATACAAAAAGCCAAACCATCAGTATGTCTTTTTATAACAAGGTGGTAGTACATTATGTTGAACAAACAGATGTTACTAAAGAAAAGAGTATGCTATCCGAGCAATGAATGCAGTATTCCATTATTTCCCGTGCTTTTTCTGGATTAGATAAGGAAAAACAGGAACAGAAAAATAAAGATTTCAGGGTTTTTTTAAAAAGAGTTACTGATGAAAAAGGTAAAATCATTGCCAGTAAAAAAACTCTTGACGAGATGCTCGGTGGGATATTCAAAGACACTCCAGAAGCAGATAAAATATTGCAAGATATAAAGAAAAGCAAAGATGGAAAAGCAGTTTTCAAACTCCTCGCCGAGGCATATGCAGAACAAGGAAGTCAACAAGAAAAAGCTCTCAGGAATGAAGGGTTTGATACTGAAAAATGGAAGAAAGACAAAGAAAATAAAGTCATCCTAGAGCATCTCAGCAATACTTCCCTGAGTACCGAAGAAAAGATGAAAATTCTCCGGAATTTCATCGATCCGAAGAAAATCCCGGAAGACGGAAAAGAAAAACAGGAATTCATAGATAAGATAGTAAAAGATCTCTTGGATTGGACAGGAACAACAGAAAATACAAAAACCTTCTCAAAAGAAAGTCTCGAAGATTTCAGTGCATCATGGAAGACCGGTGATTTCAGCACATTCAACAAGAAAGTCCAGGAACGCGAAGAGAAAAAAGAAGCGGATGAGAAGAAAAAACAGGAAGAGCAGAAAAGAGGAGAGCGGATCAATAAGAGAAACGTTACGGAATTCATTGATTCGAATTCATTCAATGCTGATTTCGTAAAAATAGACAATGGTAAGGTTGTGACTTCCTATATCGATAACAATGAAGTATTTATCAAGAAAAATACAGATAGTACCGTGTCCATATATTCCAATGGGATTCCCATAGAAAATATCAATATATCCGATCCGAAAGATGTCATCAAAGACATCAAGAAAGCTATGGACTCCATACAATTCCTCCAGAAATATGGACTCGGCGTTTTCCGTGACGATATACCGACTATCGTGGAGCTCATAAACAATAGACCATTGCGATGAGGAAAAACAAAGATCGATCTCTCGGACGACATAGACCCCGAAGAGGAGTTAATACTCCTTGAATCCATCGCCAAGCTTGCCGATATAAAAATACCGGAATGATCACCCACCGACAGACTCAGTGCATTGAAAACCGATTTCCATACGCTCGGGCAACAAAATGGAAGACTCACTTCCCTCTTGCGAACCAAGTGATACGTGCAAACGGGGAGTAATTCCATCAATAAACTCGCTCTCGAAGAGGGTGTAAAAAATACCGTATAAAAACCAATTCCGTCTTGCATTTTTGCACTTTTCCATACAATACTTGGGTTATTATCTCATAAAGATGTAGCCCGATTTTGAAAATGATTTTTGAACGCACCGAGGACTGTCCGAGTCATTACTAAGAGACGAGTTCCACAGGAAGTGAAAAATACATTTTCAAAATCCAAAAATATACTCTATCATCGATAAATTATGGAAAACCAATATGAAATCGTCATGGGACTCGAAACCCATGTCCGGATAAAATCCGAAACCAAGATGTTCTGTGCCTGCCGTAATGCGGTGGAACTCGCCGACGAACCAAACCTCCACACCTGTCCGTACTGTATGGCATTTCCTGGAGCGCTTCCAGTTCTGAATGAAAAGGTTATCGACCTTGCGGTCCGTGCCGGTCAGGCGATGCGGTGCACGGTCAACGAGACTTCGGTATTCGATCGGAAATCCTACTTCTATCCAGATAATCCGTCCGGGTTCCAGATCACCCAACTCTACCACCCGATCGTCCAACATGGGGTGGTTCGTGCAATGGTCGGAGACGAGGTAAAAAGTTTTAAGATCGAGCGGATGCACATCGAAGCCGATGCCGGAAAACTCATCCACTCCGGGAACAAAACGCTCTGTGATTACAACCGTGCCGGAAGCCCGCTCATGGAGATCGTGACCGAACCGGATTTCCGCTCCAAAGAAGACGTAGTCGGATACCTCGAAGAACTCCAGAAGCTCATGCGATGGTGTGGAGCCAGTGATGCCGACATGGAAAAAGGGCAGCTTCGATGCGATGTGAATATCTCTATCCGAAAACCGGGAGAAACTATTCTCAACAACCGTGTCGAGCTCAAGAATATCAACTCGTTCTCCGCTATCGGACGCGCCATCGACAACGAGTACAAGCGTCAGATCAAGATCGTCGAGGCTGGAGGAAAAGTTCCTCAGGAAACCCGCGGTTGGGACGACGAAAAAGGAGTGAGCTCCTCCCAGCGTTCCAAGGAAGACGCCATGGACTACCGATACTTCCCGGAACCCGACCTTCCACCTCTCGTGATATCGAAAGAGTTCATCGAAGAGCGTTCCATCGGAGACCTCCCGATCGACCGACGGATGAAGTACGCGTGAGAATACAAGCTCCAATCGGACGACGCCCGAATCCTCTCCGCTTCCCGAGAACTCTCCGACTTCTACGAAGAGCTCGTGAAACTCTCCGGTGACGCCAAGAAATCCTGCTCGTACATTACAACTATTCTCTTTACTCTTTTTGATGCCCATAAAGAAACTATTTCTTTCGACAGTCTCAAATTCGGGGTCGAAGAGCTCGCTCAAGTCATAAAGCTCGTGAATAAAGACGAGATTTCCAGCACTAACGCGAAAATCGTCGTAGAAGAGCTCTTCCTTCATGGAGGGAAAACCGACGCTATCGTGGACGCGAAAAAACTCCGACAAGTATCCGATACCGGAGCCCTGAAGGCCATCGCTGAGAAGGTTCTCGCCGATAATCCAGCTCAGGTCGCAGAATACAAATCCGGAAAAGAGAACCTCTTCGGATTCTTTGTCGGACAGTGTATGAAAGCCAGTGCCGGACAAGGAAACCCAAAGATGTTCACGGAAATTTTGAAAGGGATATTATAAAATATGCACCGGCATTTAATTGAAAATAAATATAAAATATGAGTACATCCATAAACGGTAATTTAAATATTCTGCTTTTGTTACTAATGTTTAGTATAGGACTTGGCATTGTGATTTGAATAGTATATTTCATATTTTCTCCTGAAAGGAAATTCTGGAAAAATCCACAATTTACAATGATACTATCTTCATTGCTTGGATTACCAATTACATGAGCCTTTGGATCATGAAGGGTGAAGATTTTTCAACATAATACCCACTTTGGCATATGGGAGAGCGCTATCTATAAATGAGATATCGTAGCTTGGGTAATTTGGATATTACTTTATGTCTTATGGCTTTGGTTTACATATAAAATAATTTTCAACCAAAAGACCTAAATTTATATTTTACCTTCATATTTTCATTATGTCCTTTCGCTTCTCCTCCATCAACCTTGGTTGCTCCAAAAACCTCGTCGACCTCGAATTCGCTATCGGGGAAATCTTGAAATACTCGGATCGGACTCCGATCGAGTATATCGAGGACCCGGAGGATCCAGAGACCGACTATGTGATCGTGAATACCTGCGGATTCCTCTCCTCTGCGCGCGAAGAGTCCGAGGACACCCTCCAGCACTACGACCGACTCGGAAAGAAACTCATTCTCATGGGGTGCTATGTTTCGGTGAAAGACGATAATTTCCTGTCGAGTCTCAAAAACCTCCATTCGGTAGTCCCGTTCATCAGCTATTCGACTATTGAAGGGCTTCTCTTCGGAAAAACGGTCGGAATCGATATGAGCGCTATCGTGCGAGCGAAGGTGGCTATGAAGCAGTCGAAAGAGAAGAAGCTCACGGAATACCTGGACTCAATTGGAGAAAAAAGTATAAAAAAGAGAGGGTCACAGGAAATGGGAAAGAACGATAATATTCGTGCGAAAATCGCGGACCGTAGTGAGACGTACGAAGATAGTACGGCGAACGAGGAAACGCAAGATTTGAACACGAAGATTGAAGTTATTTCTCATTTACCCAAGAGTGCGTTTATATGGCGAGGTGACGAAGTCCGTGCCTATATCCATGCGCCATTCGGGTACGAGTACCTGAAAATCGCGGAAGGGTGCGACAATAGCTGTACCTTCTGCATCATCCCGCAGATCCGAGGGAAGCAGACCTCTCGTAAGATGGAAGATATCGTGAAGGAAGTGAATACTATGCTCGCAAGCGGGATCCGAGAAGTCCAGATCATCGCACAGGATACGACCCGATACGGAACCGATCTGTATGGGGAACCAAGACTTTTCGAACTTTTGGAACAGATCGAAGCGATTCCGGGAGATTTTACCTATAGGCTCTATTACATGTATCCGGATATCCTGACTCTCGAACATGTCCAGAAGCTAAAAACTTTCAAAAAACTCCTCCCCTACTTCGACATTCCGTTCCAGCATTCGAGCGAACGTATCCTCAAACGTATGGGACGCCACTACGATGAAGCACATGTGGAAGCATTTCTCGCATCCATCCGCGAGAACTTCCCGAACGCATTTATCCGGACCAGTTTCATCGTCGGGTTTCCGGGTGAAACCGATGCGGATTTCAACCACCTTCTCGAGTTCGTGAAACGTCACGATTTCGAATCGGTCGGAGTATTCCAATACCACGACGAACCGCTCGCAGCAAGCTCCAGACTCGACCATAAAGTATCGGAAGCGGTCGTGAACCAACGGATGAAAAAACTCGCGAAAGTCCTCGATGAAATCTACGCCAAACACGCGAGAAATGCACGAGGAAAGACCTTCTCCGGATACATCATGGATGCAGACGAGAAACGGGCGATCATCCGCCGCGAGATCCAAGCACCGGAAGTGGACGAGTACGACGAAGTGAAATTATCTGCCATTAAATGATCTAAACCAGAACTTGAAATCGGAAAGTTTATAGAGTACAAACTCTAGACAAAAAAAATGATGACCATCCCAAACTGGGGGGTTTTTAGGGGTAAAACTGTCTGAGTCCGATGAAAAACAGGAAAGTAGCTGCCACCCGACGAGTTTTTTACCCCTAAAGACTTTTGGTACTTTTGGTCACAAAAGTATAGAAATAACCCTATCCTATCCCCATGCTTACCAGAAACCGTTCCGCATTCACACTCATCGAAGTACTGGTCGCCTCAGTGATACTTTCGAGCGTCTTTTTCGCTATTTTAAAACTCATCTCCAGCAATACCTACCAAGCGACCAATCTCGAACATTCCCGGATGATGGACGATCTCTTCCTCTCCTCCAAAGCCTGCATAAGATCCTTCGGGTACACTACCGGGACAACCGCAACACAAAGCCTCAATTTCGGTACCGATAATATGGGATGTTTCACAGGAAGCTATGACCCGAGCCTCTCGTTTACCGGAATTTCGCTCGAAAGAAAAAACGGTACGGAGACGGGATCGACCGTTTTCTGGAGCTATTTCCGTGCGGAAAACAATACAGGAACACTGAAAGTATATAATTCCATCAGCGACGGAACAGAGAAAAAGGATTACGATTTCATCATAGGATTATAGAGGTACACCGTAGTATATCTCTATTCGAACAAAAAAGCCTTGGAAACATCTGTGTCCCGGTTCACCCGTATACGCGGGAGAGTGAGGGGATTTTTATCTAGATCTTCTGGAGTAATAATCCCCTTTTTTGTCGTAAATCCGAAACTATACCCGCTCTCTTTCGCTATTTTCAGAGTCAAGCCGTCATATTTCCCAGAAGGATATATGAGAGTATTGATCGGAATATGGAACCAATTCTCCAGGGTCTGTTTACTGAGAAGAATCTCCTTTTTCAACACCAACTCTGTCTGATTATGAAGTTCGATATGGGAGAAACTGTGCGATGCGAGAGTTATGAGCCCTGAACCGAGCATCTCCCGGATTTCGCGCTCATTCAGGAAATTATTGATTTCCGAAGGAGTGGTGGAAACCTTATCCGCGATAATCCCAAGATTGAACTTCATATTGTATTTTTTTGCGAGAGGGAAAAGAAAATTATACCCATCATCCCAACCATCGTCTACAGTCAGAAGGACTATGTTTCTCGCCGGAAAACACCCTGTTTTATTGAATCCCTGAAGCTCTGTTAGATCCACAACCTGGATTTTCTTATCGGAACGGGCCTGTCAAAGCGCTTGAAGTATACTTTCCAATTTCTCTGGAGGGATACTATTCCCGTACTCGATTTTATTCTCTTTATCTACATACTTATCGGGGATGATGTAATGAAACATATAGGCATATATTTTTACACCATTGGCATTTTTTATGCACTGCCTCTGGGTTTCTCTGGAATTTCCGCTTCCGGTGATATTTGCATGCACATTCTTTATTATCCGGAAACCATTCCCCTGAGACAACAAACCTCCTACAATAAGGTAGAGAGATATGATACTCATAATGGCAAACAATCCTATAATAGGGATATAGATTTTTTTTGGCGACATAGGATGGTAGGATTGTATAAAGATATTTTTCAGATGTTCTATAAAATATTCCGCATCGCCGCAATATTGAACGCATAATCCATCTTGAGCGATCCGAGGATACCGAGATATCAATCCTCTCCTTCTATGCTGATCTTTTTGACCACCATCGTACAACTCTCAAGATCAGGGAATATATTCTCCTCGCCGATAAAGACCGAAACTTTCTCTCCGATATCGAGCCCCTGCAAAAGATCGATGAAATGGTATTTATTCTCCAGGACTTTGACGATATTGTAGACATTGCTTCCCATAGTGACAGCGTTTTTCTCGAGAAAATTGGAAATCCCTAAGTAATAGTTGGCCCCGAGGGACGGGACGCAGGCAAAAGTGATCTCATTCGTGATCTTCATGAGCCTTGAGACGAGCAGATAGAGCGTATCGTCGAGCCGCGCATCCACCGCACGTTCCACTACCGCTTGTTCCGCTTCCAGAAATACACCCGGCATCTGCTCCATGAGGTAGTCGACAAATACCCGGAGCCCTCTGGTGGTTGGGAGCCGTCCGGCAGAGTTGTACGGTTGGAATATGAGCCCCATCTTCTCGAGGGCCGCCATATCGTTGCGGATCGTGGCACTCGAAACCTGGAGATCGTACTTCCTCAGGAGCGACTTCGATCCGGTGATCTCCCCGGTCTGGATATATTCCTCGATGATGAGTTTCAGTATCTGGACCTTCCGGGTATCGATTTTTTTCATAGACTCTGCTGATAGATAAAAGATGTGTGAAGTATACGAAAAAAAGCGTATCTGTAAAATATAAAATTCCTGAAAAATGTTTCTCGATAATGAGGTTGAATAATAATGAAAAATGTATATAAACTATGCGATTTATTTATTTATTTATACTCGATAGATTTCATGGACCTCTCAAAGCTATCTGTCCTCGTAGTGGAAAAATCTCCGATATATCAAGGCGAATTCAATCGACACCTTCGGGAGTGGTGATGTGCGAATATTACGATGCTCACAGATGTTCCAAGTGCGATTTTAAGAGTACGTCAGAGGACTACCGAACTTTTGCCGTTCGACCTGATACTCTGTGACCATGATCTCGGGTCTGAAACTTCCAAAAAAACCGGACAGTATCTCTTGGAGGAACTTCGCATGAAGGAATTCATGCCACCTGAAACCACTTTCATCATGCTGACGAGCATAGCAAGATACGAAGAGATAATGGCCCGAACCGAAATAAAACCGGATGGATTCTATTCCAAATCAAATACGAAGGGTGGGATGAGAGTAGATGAAAAAGAACTCGAAAAAACCATACGATTTTCTCTAAGCAAGAGGAGGATAATAACACTCATCACCTGTTTGATACAGGATCAAAAATACCAGGAAGCGCGGAAAATCTGTAAAGCCTTTCTACGAAGAGAGAAGAAATATGCGGATGAGATCCAGATGCTTCTTATGAGTGCTGAAGAGAAGCTTGAAGAAATAAAGAAAGCGGATATTTCCATTCGCGAGGGGGAATTCCTCTTCCATGAACAGAAAACCGATGAGGCGATTTCGCTCATGAAAGAAACAATAGCATCCTGGCCGGAACATATCAGGTGATATATGGTCCTTTCGCAAATATACGAAGATACCGACAAAGGAATAGAAGCCCAGAAAATACTGGAACAATGATTGGATATGGCCCACAGCGATATCGATTATCTCAGGCAACTCGCAAATATAGCCCTTTGAAATAATGACATTCGTACATCCTCAGAACAATTCACGAGAATCATCAGCATGAATAAATATTTGCCTGAAGATTTTGTAGGCCTATCGAAAACGATGGTGTTATCCTGAGATATCGAATGAGCGAGACGAAATATGCATGATATGGAGCGGAAATTCAAATATTCTCCTCATATCGATTTTTGCGTGACGTATATCAAGATGGAGATATTGAAAGGTGAATGCGATGAAATAGGTTTCAAAGAAGCATATCTACAGGCGAAAATACTCTTTTCGATCTATGGAGATACTATGCCCATACCGGAAAATATCCGCATTGCATTCATGGAAGAATGTTTCATCCGTCATGATGATGATATAGCAGAGGACGTGCTCAAGAACCTTATCAGAAAAACGGATCGCCTGATTTGATTGGAGAATAAAATCAAAAAATTGCCAGCATCTTTTCAAAATAACCACAAAATCAAGATTTTTCTAAAAGATGTAGTGGATGAGCTCCATGAAGAAAGCCTCCTATTGGTGAAAGAAAATAAACTCAATGAAGCAGTTAAGCAAATCATGAGAGCGGTACTAAAATTCAAGGATGAGGAGGATATTCTCAAAAAGGCGATATTCATACTCACCGCAGCACTCAGGCGCGAATGGAATGAATTCTACTATCAAACCGTGGAAAAATATTACACAAAGCTCGAGGAATTCAGAACCAATGACATACTTTTGCAGACCGGAGCCATGAACCGGATCAGAAAAACATATGAGGACAGGATCGAATCCCTTAGGAAAAAGTCCTCAAAAAAATGATTGGAGAAGATGCGAGACGAACGTCTGCAAGAACGGATCCCTGTCACAGAGGAATCAGATATAGTCAAGGCAAGAACTAACCCCGAGATATTGAAACACTGTTTCCATGTACCCGTAGGTCTCCATAGGCCGGATGATGTGAAAATCAGATACGCCGGTTTTATCCGCGATATAAGCAATGGCGGATTATCCATATCTTGCAACCACAATCAAGCAAATACTCCCGATTTCGAAACCTATGACCAATTGCTCGTTGAATTCATATTCGAGGGGAAAGAATACAAGACTCTACTCACTATCACAAGCACAATCGATACTCCCGATGAAATTTTACGAATAGGCGGATACCATACCGATTCCGATAAGAAGAAGGAGATGATGGAATTGAATGAGAAAATAAGAGGTATAATAAAAAGATAAGGTACTTGTACTTTAATTTCATATAAAAGCATATTTATCGACATATCACTATAAATACTCAACCATGACCCACTGACTCCGAAATAAAGATATGCTCTATGTAGAGCCAAACTCAACATTTTATAGTCATATGTCGAGAGTTCTGCTTCCCGATATAGATTCGAAAACGAAAAACAATTTAAGTCTAGAAAGAGCAGTAACATATGCTGACGCTCTCAAAAAAATACAATCCAAAGTAGAAGAGATACTCGATAGTACTACTACAACCGGAAAGAAGAAAATCGGAAAATATCATGATATCATCTTTTGCGAATATGAGCTCGGAAACGGGAAAACCGCCCAAGACCTTCTGGATAAATTACGGAAAGAAGAGCTTATTCCTCTGAGTACTATCTTTATCATGATTGCATCAGAGGATGTGAAATCCAAAGTTATGGCAGTCCTCGAATATATGCCAGATGCCTACATCTTCAAGTGAAATACTCCAGATGATATGGAAAAACGTATTATGCGAGCTGTCCGAGACCGTGCAGAACTCATAGATATCTATACTGCCATCGGTCACAAGGAATATGAACAAGCACTACTGTTTTGTGATACCTATATTCATGAAAAAAAACGTCTTACCCCCTATGTCTTGAGGCTTCGTGGATTCGTATTAATAGAACTCCATAAATACGAAGAAGCGAAAAACGCATACCAGCAGATCATCGAAATGGAAAAAGCAAAATCAAGACTTGAAAATCGTGACATAAAACCCATTCCTTATGCACAAAGTGGACTTGCAAAGTCTCTCTACTATCTCGGGGAACAGGAAGAGGCGGAAAGCATCCTTACAGAACTCGTGATCGAGAGTCCTGATTATATGGAAGGGTATGATCTCCTTTCCGAGATATATCTCGGAACCGATCGTCCGGAAGAATCCCAGAAGATACTAGAAAAAGCCACAGTCAAATCCCCACATCGCTTCGATAGACAGAAACTCCTCGGACTTACCGCATTGGACAATGAAGATATCGAATGAGCGAAAGCAGCCTTCAAGAAACTTACTAACGAAGGAAGAACATCGAATTCATGACATCCGGAAAATTTTGCTCATCTCGCGGAAATACATACAAAAGAAGGAGATATGAGAGCAGCGGACGCTTGTGTAAAAAGAGTAAGGAACGAGTTTAAGGAATCTGAATTCAAGGATGTCGCGAAATTCTGTGCTGCAACCATGGAACACTCTATTTATACACAAAGAGGGGATACCGAAAAAGCAAAACTTGCTCTTGAAGAAGCGGTATTCCTTCATAAAAATGGGGTGAATGTAGGGGAAATGAGCGAGCGAATGCAGGTGGGTTTTGCATGCGGATGTATTGAAGGATGACATGATGAGGTCGGTGTAAATGTCTTAGAAAGCGCACTACAAGGTTCTCCACGAAAAGAGCTTATCACCAAACGAGCAGAAAAGATACTAAAAGATAATCCAAAGGCTGTCGAGATTATTAAGGTTGTCGAAAAAAAAACACAGGAAAACATAGACAGTGAATTGGAGAATGTTATAAATATATTTCGATCCTGAAGGCACGATCTAAGTAAACGGATGATTAATATCCTTCTAAAAGAAAGCCCAAATAATCCGGATATCCTAGCGAAAGCGGCCTACATCTATTTCTGATCTATAGATACTATTAGTCCCGATGTGACTACTTTCAACGAAGCGAAAAAATATCTCAATCTACTTATTCGCAACAAGCCGAATCATCCCGAGAGAGAATCTCTCACAAAGCAGAGTAAGATATTAAATGAAACGGTACGACTCATGCATATAAGACATGCTATTCAAAAAAGCGGAGATGATCCTGATGTTCTCATTACCGCAGTAAGGACATTCTTTACGTATCTCAATACCCAACAATTTCATGAAAAAATCTTCAAGGAAGCAGTGAGTATTCTAGAGACGCTCGTGAAAAAATATCCGACCCATAATGGCATATCGGTCCTCCAATCACAAGAAAAACGCATAAGAATGAAAAATGGGATGATGTAACTATTTTTTGTTCTATTTAATCAACAGCACCTAAAGGGGTTCTATAAGAAAGATCGTCTAACAATTCCATACATATACTCTTCCCTCCTTTTTTTTGACAAAACGGTTGTTTTGAATACATTTGCATATATATGTATAATAAATAACCGATTCCTATGCTTCAAGCAAAAATCTATAAAAACGAGAGGACTGAAAACGGTTTCCTTTCATCAAGAAAAATAGAAACCAGCAATGGTGCGCTTCTGCTCCTTCAGATATCTTTCCATGATGCGAAGCTCGGATCTTTCATCGAGAATACCATCATTGATCTGATACTCACGAATTCTGTCGCTATGGAAAGCGATGCTTATAGCCACTTCGGATATCTCCTCGAGCGTCTCAATAAGTACTTCAAAGAGATAGAAAAAGAATCGGATTTCGAGAGTCTTTCGATTTTCATCGGGATCGTCCAGGATTCCACCCTTCATTTTTCCATACTCAAGAATGCTTTTACCTACCTCTTGAAGGGAGGGAAGATCATGAATATTGCGGAGGGGATGGGACTCAGTGAAAAAGTGCCGCAATTCTCTTATATCTCCAGCGGTGCCATCGGTCCGGACGATACCCTTTGCATCAGCAATACCAATGTGCTCGATCATCTTACCGAGGAAGATATGTTCGAGATGCTCCCGAAAGCGGCTTTAGGAGGAGGAGATGAAAAAAGACACTCGCGCGAAGAAAACAACCATGTCATAGAAAACCTTCTTTCCCGCGAGATCCGTGATATCCCTACCGATCTGATCCTCCTCTACAATCCGGAAAAGATCGCAAAGAGATCTACTCTCAATTGGGATACGACCGCTCTGGAAAAAGTTCTTTCAACCATCAAGCAACAAGGAGGAAAACTCTATGCTACTTGTAAGGAAAATGAACATGTCCTGCATTTTATAGAAGAAGCGAAAAAACGGATCGATTTCAATAACAGATATATCCGGTCCGGATTTTTCGGTCTCTGAGCGATCGTTTGCATCTGACTCCTCTATCTGATACTCGGGTCGATTTTCACCCAGCAAGCCAATACGACCATTCCGGAGGAATATAAGAATAAGCTTATCGAAGCACAGCTCATCATAGAAAAATCCAATAAGGATATGGGGAATCGCGATGTCTTCAATGCGAACATCAAAAAAGCGGAAGATATCATCTTCGAGGTCCGCAAGAAGCAGGTGTTCCTGAACGATGTGAAAAAACTCCTCGGAGATATTTCCATCCTTAAAAAACAGATGAACGGAGTGGAATCGTTCGATCCGAAAACTTCCCCATCCGAGTATCTCTTCGAAGGAAACGGGTTCGGGGTCAATGGTATTTTTGAAATCAGCAAGAAACTCTACTTTATCGGAAAAACAAGTATCATCGGCCCATATGTAAAGGGGGGAGAAGTGAAAAAATATAATTATCCCGATTGAGAAGAGGCTGTTTCATCCGATGTGAATCCGGATGGATATGTCTATATATTCACCAAAACAGGGCGGCTCTTGAGTTTTTATAAGGGAGAATTCGCTTATGTGAATGTAGAAGGGCAGAAAACCTGGGAAAAAGGAAAGACGATCAAATTCTATAATTCCAATCTCTATGTGCTAGCAGAAGATGGAAAACAGATCTACAAACACAAACCAGGGGTTAACGGTTTCTGATCCAAGACAGAAGTCCTTGATCCTGCAGATACGAAAAACCATACCATTCTCACCTTCGGTATCGACGGAGGATTCTATATCCTCAAGGAAGATTTGACAGTCGACAAGATTTTCGGGCTTCCGAATTATACCAAACGTTCTATCCGGATCAATAATCTTCCCGAGAATTATACACTCGACGATCAGGAAACTCCGGACTTCTTCAATGCTCCGAATCTCAACTACCTCTACCTGGTCCTGAGCAATAAGATTTGGATCTTCGAACCGGATACGAAGAATTACAAAGATGTGAAGGCGATCAAATACATCGGACAGATCGAGTTCGTAGAAGGAAAGATCGGTTCCATCACCGTACCGAAAGACGGGACCATCATCGCTGCAACGGATACAGGGGTATATACGGTGAATTTCGAGGTTTCTGACGGGAAAGTAATCGTTCGATAAAATATGTTCACGACCGAAGCTATTCTCCTCAAGAAGATCCCTATCCGAGACGGAGAGGAACTTCATGAACTTTTCACGAGGGATTTCTGAAAGATCCGAGCATGGACCAAGAAGCGGAAACAGATCGCGAGCGCTGACCACGGGAGCATCATACACTGTGTCATCTCCACCAAAGGATCGAAAAATACCGTGGAACAGAGCAGTATCAAGCATATGATACGGACAGAGGGATTGGACTATCTCTCCCTCCTCTGTCCGCTTCTCTGTGTACAATCCATTTCCCTCTTCTGTCCAGCCGGAAATCCTCATACGCAGATCTATTCCGATTATACTGCCCTCCTCCCTTTTTTCAGCGATTCGGAATGGAGCGAAAGAGCGAAAGAGCTCTTTGTCATGAAACTCCTCAAATCCCATGGGATCGGATGGAACCGGAACGAAACGGATGAAAGCATGATATTCCGCAAGATCTACAAGAATATCGATTCCTATGCTATCGGGGCATTCGTAAAACTCAAAGAGCTCGATACTGCGATACTCTCCGAGATACGCTCGATCAATCAGATCTGTATGAGCCAGTATGTATAAATAAGTCTATATCAGAGCGAATAGGATTTTAAATTCAATGTTCATGTGGCCTTGGTAGGCTTCAGTATACCCACTGGCTTCATATGAACAAGAAATAAAAACCTATTCGCTGTGATTAATACCTATATAATTAAAACATTCATGACCCTTTTCTTCCTTATTTCTCTCTTCGTCTTCGGAACCATGTTCGGAAGCTTCGCTTCCGTGCTCATTTGGCGGATCCGGAGCAAAGAAGGTGGGATCACGACCGGTCGGAGCCATTGCCCGAAGTGTGGACATATCCTTGGAGCGCTCGACCTCTTCCCTCTCTTCTCCTATATCTTCCTTCGTGGAAAATGCCGGTTCTGCCAAGAAAGGATCTCTCCCGTATATCCCTTTCTCGAACTTATTACCGGACTCCTCTTCATGCTTTCCGGATACTTCTTCATAAATCCCCTGCTTCTTTTCTCTCCTTCCCTTCCCGAGATCATGAAACTCGGATTCTTCCTCATCATCGCTTTCATAACTGTCGTCTTCGTCTTCTATGATATCCTCTTCATGGAAATCCCCGACGAAGTGCTCATTCCGGTGGATATCCTCCTCTTCATCCTCCTTTTCATCGTATCCCTCGGGGTCGATATCCCCGTCTTCGGGCATTTCCTTCCGTTTCAGAACCCGATCCTCAATATTCCTCTCGTCAATGCCTCGCTCGGGGCATTCGGAATATTTGCCTTTTTCTACATTCAGATTCTTGTCTCAAAAGGGAAATGGATGGGCGGAGGAGATCTCCGGATCGCCCTCTTCATGGGGCTCGTAGCGGGAGCGAAGATCGCAGCACTCGGACTCCTTCTTGCCTATTTCGCAGGAAGCATCATCGGGATCATCATCCTCATTGCCACCCGGAACCGCAATACCGAAGTCCCTTTCGGCCCATACCTCGCACTCGGGCTCTATATCTCCCTTTTCTGGTATACACCGATCGTAGAATGGTACACGAAACTTTTTACCCTTTAAACTCACCGCACTTGCAAATTCTCGCTCTCTTTCTCGTATTCATCGGTGAATTCCTCGCCATCGTTTCCGAAGTACTCTTCATAAAGGGGAAAAATATGATTCCCATCATCGTCCTCATGTGTATCGCTTGAGTTTTTCTCCTATTCGGATACTATTTCGGATACAAGCATATCAAGAATCTCTGGCTCATCTATATCGTTTCCATCACCGCGATCCTCATGCTCGAACCCTTCATCATATACTATTTCACGGGAGAAACCCCGAATCTCGGAGCGAAAATCGGATTCAGCCTTGGAACGGTCTGATTCTTGGCGGCAGTGTTCATTAAGTAGCATCTTATTTTTTCACCATTCTCTGTATGAAAAATAGTATCGTCATTGCTTTTCTCTTTAGTCTCTTCCTTACTTCCTGCTCCGCCCCCTGGGATGATACAGAGGACCAGAGGATCACCGAGCTCCAAAAACAGATCACCAAGCTCGAAAATACGACCTCGACCGGGATGATGCTGTTCGAGAAACGCACCAGATGTGCCGCGCTCGCACCCGATATCCAGATGAAAATAGACACCTTCAATAAAGAATACCCGAATCTTGGAAAGTTCAGCATCGGCGGGATATTCTATAGCCCCATGAAAGACGCCTGCCTCTGGGTACGATTGACTGCCACCAACGCTCCGGACGGATCTCCGATGGAACGACGGGCGCTCTATCAATTCGGAGACGACTTCGGTGCATCCGAGCCCATCATCGGATGCGAGAAGATACTCGGCGAAACGAAGGGGGTCGATGCCTGCTCAAGCTGGAATACGGAACTGGAAAAACTGAAATGAGAGGAGGAGAAAAGCATCCTGAATCCATAGGGATTTTTCGTTACAGTAAGGATAAACGTATTGACTATATATAAAATTATGATCTAATAATTAAATATTTATTAAAAAATAGATTGACAATAAAAAAAATCGCCTATAATCCCTCATTGTTCCTGCACGGAACCGTTCGATCCGATCGGAAGGACGAAAACAAATAGAGGAGATGGTCATGGCAAAAAGACAAAAAGCATTCACCAGCACCAAAGTACGTGAAATACGCGGAAAGGGGGAAGTGGTCCCCCAAGACGTAAAACTTACTATGGGAGCACGACTCATGCTCCAATCCCTTGAAAAAAAGGGAAACCAGACCAGCCGAAGAATCCGGTACGCATAGCGTTACTGTCTGATTCGGCAAAAAAGAAAAGGCTGCTACCGGGCAGCCTTTTTCATATCCAAAAGATTTGACAACCCTATAAAATCCATACAATGTCCGAGCTCCAAATAATGGAGTAATCAAAAAGGAGAAGCATCGTGGCTGTAAAGAGACCGTTGGGCACTGGGAACAGACATCACTTCTGGAACAAAAGGCAAAAAGAGGAGGTTCCTGGTCCGACGAAACTCCCATCGTAAGGTGGGACCAGCTTGAAGAAAAGGCCGCTTCGGCGGCCTTTTTCATATCCAAAAGATTTGACAACTCTCCCACTCTCCATACAATACCCGCATTGAATTCATCACCAACCCTCGCCATGGTCGCACGACTTGATACACGCACGACAACCGGAGCTCTCACACCGTAGGGACTTTTTTGGCGCGAAGCGAAAAAACTCCCGCGACAGGCGGGAGTTTTTCTTTTATACTCTCTATCTCTTCTATATATGACCCCAGAAAACTTCGACTCTTGGAATGAAGAAAAGAAAATACTTGATAAGATTAAGTCATTTTCAGTTACAGGGAAATGAGAAAAGAAACCAAGAGTTCTGTTCCATGAAGGAGAAATCTGGTGGTGTAGTCTCGGAAAGAATATCTGACGGGAAGTGTATGGAAAATGAGAACAATTCTCTCGACCGGTTTATGTATTGAAAAAAATCTCAGGTGATATGTGTATTATAGTCCCACTGACATCGCAAGAGAAAACAGGAACTTGGTTTCATAGTATAGAAACAAAACATGGAAAGCAGACCTTTATTCTCCCTCAAGTTCGACTTATCAGTACCAATCGACTTTTGACGAGGATATCCACCCTGACAACAGAGGAGAAAAAACTGGTAAAAAAGAAATTTCTCGAGTTCTTTACATAAAAAATATTCCCCCTTGATTTCTCAAGGGGGCAGTGGGAAGTCCCAAAATGTACAAGCATTATATTCATTTCTTTTTATAACGCAAATTTACATTACACTTTTTACCTCTTAAACCCACCCCCATATGAAACACCCCCTCGCCCTCGGGCTCCTCATCTCACTCCTCCTCACGAGCTGTTCGGTGGATTGGAATGATGTGAAAGAGAAGAAAATAGGAGAACTGGAGAAGCAAGTTATGGAAATGAAGAAAGACAAAGAGGATGATTTGTTTAAGAAAAAGCAGGAATGTGCGAAATATAAGGATAATGTAATGAAAACGAGTGATTGAGGAAATTTACAAGAATTGTTTTATAGTCCAGAAAGGCATTCATGTATAATGCTACTTTCAGTATTCCCTGAAGATAAGATATTATTCACGCAACTAAAAGATTATTTAACATGAGAGACTATTTTAGATAATTACAATTATAACTGCAAATATACAAGCACTGATACTGAAGATTATAAAAAACAGTGTCCAAAAGATGCAGAAAAATTCTCCAACAAAATCGAAGAACTTAAATGAGAATAACCCTCTGTCCGCAATCGACACTAAACTACCACAAACTATTACCTTTTTTAACCCAACACTCCCATGTCCTACCCTATTTCCACTACCCGCCACTCCCTCGCCCACATCATGGCACAGGCGGTCAAATCTCTGTATCCGGATGTGAAGCTCGCCATCGGGCCGGATATCGAGAACGGCTTCTATTACGACTTTGACTTCGGAGAAGTGAAGTTCGAAGAAGCGGCGCTCAAGGATATTGAGAAGAAGATGAAAAATATCATCAAGCAGAACCAGCGCTTCGAACACTCGACCATGCCGGTCGATGAAGCGATCAAGTTCCTGGAATCCAAAGGAGAGCCGTACAAAGTCGAAATGGCTCGTGATCTCAAAGCAAGCGGAGAAACCGAAATCGGATTCTATCGGAATATGACGCAGCAGGGTGCGGAGGCATTCGTCGATATGTGCCGCGGGCCTCACGTGGAGAAGACGATCGAGATCGATGAGAACACGTTCAAGCTCGATAAAATCGCCGGAGCCTACTGGAAAGGAGATGCTGCTAACCAGATGCTGACGAGAATCTATGCGTTCGCCTACGAGACCCGGGAGGAGCTCGACGCTCACCTCAAGATGCTCGAAGAAGCAAAGAAGCGCGACCACCGCATCCTCGGGAAGAAGCTGAAGCTTTTTACTATCTCCGATCTCGTCGGAGCCGGACTTCCGCTCATGCAACCGAAGGGTATGATCATCCGTCAGGCGATCGCCGACTACCTCTGGGAACTCCACTCCGATCGAGGGTACGACCGCGTATGGACTCCGCACCTTGCGAAAGAAGCGCTCTATGAGTGCTCCGGACATGCGGGACATTATATGGATGATATGTTCTCGGTAAAAGGAGGTTCAAGCGGTGAGGGATTCTATGTGAAACCGATGAACTGTCCGCACCATATGCAGCTTTTCGCCGATAACCAATTCAGTTACCGTGATATGCCGATCCGCTACTTCGAACCAGCAACCGTCTACCGAGATGAAAAATCCGGGCAGCTTTCCGGACTCACCCGAGTACGCTCCATCACCCAGGACGACGGACACCTCTTCTGCCGCGTTGACCAAATCAAAGCCGAAGTTTCGACGATCGTCGATATCATCAAGACCTTCTATACCACTTTCGGTCTCATGGAAGGATACTGGGTAAGTCTCTCCGTGCGAGGAGAAGATAAATCCAAATACCTCGGAGGAGACGACGTATGGAAAATTGCGGAAGGAGCACTCGAAGAAGCTGCAAAGGACAACGGACTCAACTATAAGCGGATGGAAGGAGAGGCGGCATTCTACGGACCGAAACTCGACTTCATGTTCAAGGATGCGATCGGACGCGAATGGCAACTCGCGACGATCCAGTGTGATTTCAACCTCCCCGCTCGGTTCGAACTCTCATTTGTAAACACCGCGGGAGAGAAAGAACGCCCGGTCGTCATCCACCGAGCGATCGCCGGATCATTGGAACGATTCATGGGGATCATGATCGAACACTTCGCGGGAACCTTCCCGCTCTGGCTCGCTCCGGTCCAGACCGTCATCGTCCCGGTTTCCGAGAACTTCCTCGGGTATGCCCAGGAAGTGCAAACGGCTCTTAAAAAAGCCGGAATTCGATCCGAGCTCGACGACTCCAATGACGGACTCAACAAGAAGGTCCGGAATGCGGAACTTTCGCACACCAACTATATCCTCGTCATCGGAGAGAAAGAGATGATCGAAAAGAGCGTCGCAGTCCGAAACTACAAGACCAAGGAGCAGAGCGAAGTGAAACTCGATGCTTTTATCGGCATGATACAGGAAGAGATTGCGGAAAAGAAGCTCTAGTGAAACCGCCAGACATATTCCCTCTATCGTACATGAATATCTGGATCAAGAAATCTTACCCCTTCACCTTCCCTTATCATGCTCGCAGTCTATCACGGATACAGTAGTCCTTCGCCGATCGGAAGCAGTCTCCTGTATCTGATCCCCATCATTACGATCCTCATACTTGTCTTCTGGGGTATTATCTTCGCTTTTATCATGCGTTTTGTACGCAAGTGAAAAATCGGAACAATGCATAGATATGGCAATGAGACCGCACTCGACGTCCTCGAGAAACGCTATGCGCGCGGGGAGATCGATAAAAATGAATTCGAAGAAAAGAAAAGGGATCTAGGAAGAGAGTAACAAGATCTTTCTCAAAAAATCGGGGCGCTTCAAGATACCCATGGCCGAAATATACAATATCTTTTGGCTTAAAATACTTTTGACAAATTCATATTTATATTTATAAATGTGTTCTTATAACTATCCTTCATCCCCTATGTCCCCCATCGATACCCCATCATTTCAGAAACCGAGCACATCGAAAACCGGTATGGAACAGCTCAAGGAACACTTCACGAATACTCTTGGTGCTCTTCTTATAGCTACGCCGATACTCGCCATGTCAGCCCTTGATAACAGCGCTCACGGGGCCGAAAGGACCGACAAATCGCCCGTAGCTGCAGCAAAATCCCTCAAGATCGAGAAAAAACTCCCGCAGATCGCTGAAGAGAATGAGCAGATATATGAATTCCTGGAAGGGGATATCACAAAAAACGATACGCTCGCGAGTCTCCAAAAAAAACTCGGAAAGAAGATACGTTCCATTTCCTCGAGCACGATATATGATGATTTTCTCTTCAGCGTGCACTCCGAGATGCTCTATCGCCAAAAAACGGACAAACCGGAGTCGGAACCGCTTATCCGCGCATCGAACCAGATGGAGAGCGAGCAAAAGGCCGCTAAGGAGCTGAATGCCTTCTTCCTGACACTGGAGACAGAAGATATAAGCAAGATGAATAAAGCGATAATCGCCTATTACAATGCCATCGGAGGAAACGCTTGGGGGGAGCAGGAATTGGAGCAGTGGAAAAAGGAATTGGAGCTCGATCGGGCAAAACTTGGCTATAGCTATACAGATGCCATGATATGGGTCATGCAGAATGAAAAACAGAGAAAGAGAGAAAAGACGAAAATGGCAAAAAGATAGATATGCACCATAGAAAAACTTCCGGAAATTTCCGGAAGTTTTTCATATTACCCATTCACATACACGTATGTCCCCCGGATATCCGGCGAGCCGATCTGGTCGATATCCTCGATACGGCAGACGAAGAGCGGAAGGCGTTCATCCTTGGCAAGCGCGATGGCAGATTGATCCATGATACGGAGTCCTTTCTCAAGAGCCTCATCCACTGAAACCCGGTCGTAACGTTTCGCATCCGGATGTTTCGCCGGATCCTTGTCGTACACCCCATCCACTTTCGTCCCCTTGACTATGAAATCGCAATGGAGTTCTAGGGCCCGGAGTACCGCAGCGGAGTCGGTCGTGAAATATGGGTTTCCAGTCCCTGCCACCACGATGATGATACGTTTTTCCCGCAAGTGTTTCAATGCCCGGCGGTAGATGAAGAGTTCCGCCACCTTCGATATCTCGATAGCGGACATGATACGGACCGATTGCCCAGCCTTCTCGATGGCATTCCCAAGAGCGATCCCGTTGATGACCGTCGCGAGCATCCCCATATAATCGGCAGCAGTCCTATCCAGCCCTTTCGCCGCGCCGGACACTCCTCGGAAGATATTCCCTCCCCCGATAACGATCACCACCTCTATATGCTTCTCTTTCGTAAGGGTCACGATCTTCTTTGCAAGGCTATCGAGAAACTCCGTTTCTATCCCATACTCCCCCTTCCCTTGGAGCGCTTCTCCAGAGAGTTTCAGGAGGATTCGTTTCGGTACCGGAAGCTGTTTCATAAAAATAATTTAGTATATAAAAAGTAAACTTTCTCAAAAACGAAGTAATTTGAGTGCAAATCGAGAACCGGAGTGAACCGTACGATTTGTACGGAGAACGAGGAAACGGAGATTTAAGCTCGAAGAACGAGTTTTTCAGAGAGTTCTATTACAATGCAAAAAACCAGAGAATCACTGCCACAATAAAAAGTATGGAAACGAGGATCATAAGCACGATATTAGTGGTATTCTTCTGTTCCAGATCCATGGTGATCTCTCCGATCTTCTTATCGAGATTCTTTTTCTCCTCTTCGCTATGCATCTTGGAGCTCTCCAGAAGCATAGTCGCTTTTTTGTACTCGATCATGGAAATGGAATTCTTGAGTTCCGCCTCCGCCTGTCCCGCACGATAGGAAAGCTCTTGGATGAGCGTATCCTTCCGCTCTATGGACTTTTGGGCATCATCGAAAAGCTGCTTGTAGTCCACCATCACCGGTCGGCGGGTAAATGTGGAATCCTCATGCGAAACCATCACCTGCCCCTCTGAATCGAGCACGATGTAATCCTCCTGGATCCCCCCGTTTTGGATGATCCGGATATCTTCATCATGGAGATATACTTTCTTTCCGATCCGTTTGGAACGGATTTTCCCGGCACTGATATACCGATCTATCGTACGAGTAGAACAACTGAGGATTTTTGCACCTTCGTTACGGTCGATGGTATAAGACATGAGGGATTGCGAATTACATGACAAGTTGCAAGGATTATATGGAAAATACGAAAAAATCAATCTTATAAAGGAAAATATGTATAATCCAGATTATCCGTTGTAGGCCTTCTCGATTTCCGCGATATTAAGACGTTTCATAGAAAGAAATTGTTTCATCAAGTGTGAAACCTTTTCTTTGTCACTACTTTTTACCAGTTCGATAAACCGGTTTGGGATGATCTGCCATGAGAGTCAGAACTTATCCTTAACCCACCCGCACTGCTCCTCTTCCGGAACAACCGAAAGCTTCTCATAGAAATAATCGATCTCTTCCTGGGTTTCTACCGGTATCATGAAAGACACCGCGTAGGAATGAGGAAAATTCGGACCACCATTGAGTCCCATGAATTCTTGCCCCATGATGGTAAACTCCACAGTCATCACCGATCCCGGTGTGCCATAGGGATTCGATTCATTAAAGTATCCGATATCCCCGAGAGAGGAATCCGGAAAGACCGAGACATAGTACTTCGCCGCATCAAGAGCCTCGGTATCGAACCAAAGGCATGGTGTAATAGTTTTCATAGGAAGAAAGGTAAAGAAATATTATTTCATGCTTTTCACATAGTTTATCATCCATGGCACCCCGAACTGATCGGTAAATGACCCATAATACGCACCCCAAAACATGTCCGCCATCGGCATTTGGACTTTCCCGCCGACGGAGAGTCACTGGAAGAGTCGGTCCGCCTCCTCGCGAGAGTCGGGATGGAGCGAGACATACATATTATTCCCCGGTTTTATATGGAATCCCATGGATTCCGGTGCATCCGTCCCCATGAGGAGCACTCCCCCGAGGATCGGGAGCGCAACATGCATGACAAGATTCTTATCTTTTTCCGCGAGTGGAGGCATACCCTCCTGCGGAGGCGCTTCACCGAATCGATATACCCCTCCTGCGAATTCCCCTCCGAATACGCTTTTATAGAACTCGAACGCCTTTTCGGTCTGGTCCGAGAAATTCAAATATATGCCGGTAGTAGCCATACGAAAGAAAATTAAGAAATAAGGAAACTTTTCATTATATCCTTTCTGGAGAAGATGCAAATTATTTTGAGTGAAGAAAAAGCCCCTTTGAAGAAGGGGCTTTTAATATTGCACATATGGAAGAAATTTTTACCATTTTTCCAGAATAATTCTTTTTTCAAACCCTCATCGTTCTACTCTTTTTTTGAGACGAATAACTTCAATCTGTTCCGGGTCATATCAGTGTCATTTAGCAATAGTAAACAATACTTCGATTATATCAGCAATCTCTTCTGCAGTATTCTCAGGATCAGAAGCACTTCGGAGTTCAATAATTTCCTCATCTAATTTTAGATCAAGTGCTTGTTGAAATTCAGAATCATCGGAAGCAATCCGATAATCTGGTACTCCTCCATTTTGGCGAATAATTTCAGGGATATTATCCCGAACGAGTTTGGACATAAAAAAATGATTTTTGGTTTTAAGATCAAATTTTTCAGAGATTTTTCTATATATCCAAATTCATTACATGCTTCGCTCGACTCTGTATAAACCGTCGTCGTGGTGGTACATCTTCGCCCATGAGGGTTCGGAATACTTCGTCGGCCTTCTCGGCATCTTGGATATGCACCCGCCCCATCTTCCGTTGTGTCGGATCCATAGTCGTCTCCCAGAGTTGCTCCGGGTTCATCTCTCCAAGCCCCTTGTACCGCTGGATACCTTCGGAAGTGACCCCTTCGGATTCCATGATTTTCACTTTCTCTTCATCATTGTACACGTACCAGGTATTCTTCCCCTTGGTGAGCTTGTAGAGCGGTGGCTGTGCGATGTAGATGAATCCGTTGTCCACGAGCGGACGGAGGTATCGGTAGAAAAAGGTCAGGAGGAGAGTCCGGATATGCGCTCCATCCACGTCCGCATCGGTCATGATGATGATACGGTGATAGCGGAGCCGGGAAACGTCGAAGGTTTCTCCGATGGAAGTTCCGAGTGCGATGATGAGGTTCTTGATCTCCCCATTGGCGAAAATCTTATCGAGCCGCGCTTGCTCGGTATTGAGGATCTTTCCTTTGAGCGGAAGGATGGCCTGGGTTTCGCGGTCGCGACCCTGCTTCGCGGAACCTCCCGCGGAATCTCCCTCGACTATATAGATCTCGGACTTGGATGGATCCTTGCTGGAACAATCCGCGAGTTTCCCAGGAAGGGTCATCCCTTCGAGGGCCCCTTTGCGAATAATCGTGTCGCGCGCACTTCGGGCTGCCGCTCGGGCACGGGCTGCGAGAAGAGATTTCTCCACCATCGCTTTCGCAGACTTCGGATTCTCTTGGAGGTACTCATAGAGCTTTTCGGAAAGTACTCGATCCACTACCCCCTTCGCTTCGGGATTCACGAGCTTTTCCTTGGTCTGGGAACTGAACCGTGGATCTGGAACCTTGATAGATACGACCGCACAGAGCCCTTCGAGCATATCGGAAGATTCGAGATTAGTATCTTTTTCCTTCAGGATTTCCTGTTCTCGGGCATATTTATTGATCGTACGGGTGAGCGCAGCCTGAAACCCTGCCATGTGGGTTCCTCCGTCGGTCGTCGTGACATTGTTCACGAAACTGATAAGACGCTCGGAGTAATCATCTTTCTTGTATTGGAAAGCGATCTCCACCTGGATATCATCCAGATTCTTGTCGGCATAGAAAATCCCGTCACCGATCGTATCCACTCCACGATTCAGGTGGTGGACATAGGATTGGATCCCTCCTTCGAAAAAGAACCGGTACTTCGCTCCAGTGAACTCGTTCACGAGCGTCATGGTGATCCCTTTCGTGAGGTACGCCTGCTGACGGAGACGGGTGAGGATGGTATCGTAATCGAAAACGACGGTCGTGAACATGGTCGCATCCGGCCAGAATCGGACGATGGTTCCATGGATATCGGTCTTCTCGCCGGTCGGTGCCGCCGGACCGTCCGGGATACCGCGCTGATAGGACTGAGAATAGACCTTCTTGTCTTTATGAACCCAAACCTGCATCTTATCGGAAAGTGCATTCACGACGGATGCTCCTACTCCGTGGAGCCCTCCGGATACCTTGTACCCGCTCTCCGCTCCTCCGAACTTCCCTCCCGCATGGAGGACGGTCATAACCGTCTCCAAAGTCGATTTACCGGTCTTCGGATGGATATCCACCGGGATACCACGCCCATCATCAAAAACGGATACGGATCCGTCGGAATGCATCGTAACGGTGATATGCTTCGCGTGACCAGCCATAGCTTCATCTATGGAGTTATCGACGATTTCCCAAACGAGGTGATGAAGCCCTTGCTCATTGGTCTCCCCGATATACATACCAGGTCGTTTCCGTACCGGTTCAAGACCCTCGAGAACCTGTATATTGCTGCTATCGTAAGATGTTGCGGACATAGAAAATATGGTTAGAGACGTACCATGGTACGTCTGTACTAAAAAACTGGAGGGATTATATGAAAAAGTGGCTTAAAGTAAAGGGGAAATACAAAAATCCCACCTGTTTCGGCAGATGGGATTTTCATGTCGTTTCATTCAGGTATGATTCCATCATTTTTCAGCAATGATTTCAGGAATCTTGTCTCGGACGAGTTTGGAGATGGGCACGGCTATCATGAAACACAGTTTCATCTGCTTGAATGTTTTCCATATTGAAGCTTTCCCCATCCGACAGGGCCCGACAAGTGAGCATCTTTGGCAGGAACCGATGGACGGATCTCAGACTTTTTTGGACGACAAGCTTTTTCCTTCTGTTCCTTCTGTTCCTTTTTCTCGATCGCCTCAAAAATCTTCCGTACCCCTTCTCTTGTAAGAGCATATACGGTCTCCACCCCTCTTGAGGCTCCGTCCCCTTCCAATAAATGTGCTCCTATACCCAACTCCGCTCGAAGCATTCTTCCTTCGATCCTTATCCCTTTAATATCTCCGAGAACCTCAAGAACCGCTCATTTTATATCTGATATCCTGTGATATATAGCAGTTCTTCCGGCTATCTTCTTATTTTCTCCAAGAGGAGAAACAGCTAATCTCTCACAAAAAGCATCGACTCAGTTTTCGAGAGGATTGCCATCGTTTATTTGGGTCATGGTATCTGTGTGATTTACAAAATATTAATTCTTTTTTCCGCTGATATCGTAGAGAATCGGTGCTGCGATCGCAATCGAAGAATAGGCTCCGACTACCGTACCGAAGAGGAGGGCGAGTATGAATCCTCGAATGGAATCCGGCCCGAAGAAGAACATCGCGATCAGGACGATGAAAATCGTGGACGAAGTATAGATGGATCGGGTCATGGTCTCGTTTACGGAGTTATTGATCACGGTACCGAAATCCTTCTTCTTATTCTCCGGGAGACGGAGATTGGATCGGATCCGATCCATCACGACAATCGTATCGTTGATGGAATACCCGAGAACCGTCAGCATCGCAGTAATGAAGAACGTATCGATCTTGAATTCCGGGAAGAAGTACGAGGCGATGATATAGAGACCGAAAGCGATCACGAGATCATGGAAAAGCGAAATAGCTGTTACGGAAGCGAACGAGAAACTCGTGAACCCCTCGATGGACCCGCGGAAAGCGTAAGCGATATAGAGAGATATGGCGATAATGACCAAGGCAAGCGTCATATATGCCGTTTTCTTGATATAATCCCCGAACGATTCTCCGATATTGATGTATCGGGACATGGTGACTTTTACCGAACTGAGGCTCGCGAATCTACCGGTAATATCATCCTTGAATTTTGTCTTGAGTCCCTCAAAATCCTTATCGGAAATACCGGAAAGCCGGGAAAATCCCGCCTCCACGACGAATTTATCTTCTCCGGAAATCTTATAGACATTGACATTATTCACCACCTCCGTCGTATTATACACGATATCTTTCTTCGCCTCATCCACCATCGTCTTTATCGTACCGATATCCACCTGTCCAGCGGTATAGTCGTATTCTGCCTGTACCCCACCGGTCATGTCGATCCCGAGATTCAATGGAAGAGTCAAATACGCACCGATAGAAAGGATAACAAGGAAAAGCGCAAACCCATAGTACATGAAACGGCTTTTGATAAAATCGATTTTCATAAGAAAAAAGTGAAGAATTATAGGTAAACCCTCTATTGAGGAACCCCCAATTTATAAGACGAAAGCCAAAAAAGTCAAAAGAAAAATACGAAAAATCCCGCGATTCTCTTGCGATTTCCATGGAAATAGGCTATAATGAACAAGTTGAAAATCTATAAAACCATCATTTCCATGCAATACAAGATTCCCGTACAGATAGAAAATGAAGATAAGATATTCCTCAATCTAAGTCTCCGGCAACTCACCATCATCATGGTTGGCGGCGGATTCGGATATACTATCTTCAAATCATTAGAACCGAATGTCGGAGCATCCGTCGCTCTTTTCCCGGCGATCATCGTCACCGGCCTTGCGGTTGTCATCGCCCTCTTCCGTCACTCGGAAATGACTTTCGTTCCGTTCCTGCTCAATATGATACGGCTCAATCTCAATGTCGGGAATCGTCTCTGGTCCAAATGAGTCGATAGCTATACTTCCCTAGAAGTCGGGTATATCCGAGCCCTCGAGGAGATACAATCCAACGGGGAAACTAAAAACCACCTGAGAGCATTTGAAAACGTGGAAGAGAGTCTCGGGAAATTATAACACTATACCATCTCTATATAAGAGGATATAATCATTAACCTACAATCTCCATTATGTCCGACAAAACTACCGCTTCCGTAAAAGCCGCCAGAACTCCTGCAAAGGATTCCACCACCCAACGATACCTCCCCTTCTCGGAGATCCGGGATAATTGCATGATCATGAAAGACGGATCTTCCCGTATGGTCCTCAAGGTCCATGCTGTGAATTTCAACCTGAAGAGCGAGGAAGAACAGGATTCCATCATCATCGGATACCAGCGTTTCCTGAATTCCCTCCGCTTCCCCATCCAAATCATCGTCCGATCCCTCAAAGTGGATATCGAAGGATACCTCATGAAATTGAAAAACCTCGCTTTGAAGCAGAAAAACCCCCTCCTTCAGGAACAGACCTACCGATATGTGGATTTTCTCACGAACCTTATCGATATGGCGCAGATCATGAAAAAGGATTTCTACATCGTCGTTCCCTATGATACCGATGAGGACAAGAGCGTCCGGGATACGGGAATCGCCGGGATATTCCGGACTTTCTGGGCAGCCATCACGTCCGAAGAAACGGTCACTTCCATCCGTGATAAACGCCGACGAGCCGATTCCATGAGAAAAGGGAATTACGATCGGCTCTCCACCATCAAAACGAGCCTGGAAGGGATAGGGATCAAAAGCGACGAACTCAAAAAAGACGATCTCATCAGACTCCTTATCGGGTACTATAACCCGAAAGTGAATGCGGAAGTGAAGATCAAGGATATGAATAGTGTAAATGTGGAATAATATGACTATAGAATATTTTAAATTTTTGCTTTACTCGGAAAATCCATATAATGGAAGCATTATACTTTAGTATACACACTATGATTACCGAATATATCAATACCATCATGCAAAAGGCACATTATGAGATTATCGAAGAGGATGGGACCTACTATGGAGAAATCCCCGGATGTGACGGAGTATGGGCAAACGCCGATACCTTAGAATCGTGCAGAAAAGAACTTCAAGAAGTTCTTGAGGAATGGATTCTCATAAAAGTACGTGCTTCCAAACTTACTCCATCTACCAGTAACTACAACCTCGATAGTCTACTATGCCACAATTAAAACCCATTTCTTGGAGTGATTTTGTTTCTCGACTAAGGAAACTCTGATTCGATTGACCATATTCAGGAGGGAAGCATCTTTTTATGTCCAAACAATCTCTTACTCTCACGATACCGAACAAACACGGAAACAAAGATATCAGCATTGGTCTCCTTTCAAGAATCCTAAAACAAGCCCATATTTCACCTCTTGAATGGAATAATCTCCAATAATCATGACTATTTCTTCCAGGACCGCTGGCGATCGGGCGGAACTTCTCGCCATACAGTACCTCCAGAAACACGAGTACGAAATAATGGAAACCAATTTCGTGGCATCGAAGCGAGGAGAGATCGATATCATCGCAAAAAAAGACGGGATCACCGTCTTTTTTGAGGTGAAATACCGAAGTGGGGATATCTACGGAAGCGCTGTCGAGACATTCACCCGAACCAAAAAACACCGATTCCTTTTCGCGGTCAGGTGGTACTGTATGAAACATTCCCTAAAGGAGTGACGGTATCGCGTGGACTTCATCGCAATCCAGAAAATGGCGACAAGCCATCGGTTGACGCACTTCAAGAATATAGACATGACGTAAAAAAACTCCTAAAAATTTTTAGGAGTTTTTTTCGTTTTGGATATACTAGCCCGAAAATCATACAGGGACGGTTTCCGGCTGTATCGTTTTGCATTATCCATCATAAAAAAATATTCACATATGGCAGAATTCAAGAACCTGAGTCTCAAAGAAATCATCGCAGAGATACAATCCGGGAAGGCGACACAAAAAGAAGTCTACGACTACTTCCTCGCTCGGATCCGAGCGCTCGATCCGAAAATCGAGGCCTTCAATCTCGTTCATGATACCTTCCAGGATCAGGACATCCACTCCCCTCTTGCCTGAACGCCTATCGGCGTGAAGGATGTGTTCTCGGAGACTGGGATCCCTACCACTGCCGCATCGAAAATGCTCGCGGATTATACGCCGCCCTACGATGCGACTATCATATCCTGTCTCAAAGAAGCAGGGTTTTCGAGCATAGGGAAACTCAATATGGACGAATTCGCCATGGGAGGAAGCGGAGAAAATAGCGCCATGCGGATCACCCGAAATCCTTGGGATTTGAGCCGAATCCCCGGAGGTTCTTCCTCGGGATCCGCTGCCGCAGTCGCAGCAGGGATGGTGCCGGCGGCGCTCGGAACCGATACCGGAGGGTCTATACGACAGCCTGCCAGTATGTGTGGGATCGTCGGTTTCAAACCGACCTATGGACGCAATTCCCGTAAAGGAGTCATCTCCATGGCAAGCTCCCTCGATACCCCGGGAACCTTCACCCGAACCGTCGAAGATGCCGCATTCCTCTACGAGATCATGGCAGGATACGACGCTGGAGATTCCACGAGCCTCCAGGAACCGACCGCCATCAATCCTGCCATTTGGAACAGGAAAGATCTCAAATGAATGAAGATCGGGGTACCGAAAGAATATTTCATCGACGGGATCGAGAAAGGAGTCCAGAAAGAGATTGACGGAGCGATCGCCAGACTCCGCGAACTCGGAGCGGAGATCATAGAAGTCAGCCTTCCTCATACCGAGTATGGGCTCGCCGTCTATTATATCGTCATGCCGGCGGAAGTTTCTACGAATCTTGCCCGTTACGATGGGATCCGATTCGGACATACGCACGGAGGCGGTGCGGATATCGCCATGAGCCGGAGCGAAGGATTCGGAAAAGAAGCCCAGAGACGTATCATGCTCGGGTCATTCGTGCTCTCTTCCGGATTTTACGATGCCTACTATCGTCGAGCCTCTCTTGTCCGGGAACTCATCAAGGATGATTTCAAAAAAGCGTTTGAAGAGGTGGACATCATCGTCACTCCCACTGCCCCATCGGTTGCATGGAAGATCGGAGAAAAAGTGGATGATCCGCTCAAAATGTATCTTTCCGATATATTCACCGTAAACGGAAGCCTAGCCGGACTTCCAGGACTTTCCTTGCCGGTCGGATACGCACTTCCGGAAGATGGAGGAACCATCGAACTTCCGGTCGGAATCCAGATTCTCGGTCCATCGCTTGGAGAAGAGAAGGTATTCGAAGCCGCCCACGTCCTGGAACAGGCTATGAAAGAGTATGTAAACAGCAAGAAACCGGATATATTTTAATAAATGTATTTCACCTGCTATACACACGCTGTCAATGCAATATACGCTCACATATATTGCATTATATCAAACTATAGTATATAATGCTGTAAGTATTATATTTCTCTTCATAAAGCCTCTATGTTTCGCAAGATAAAGGACTCTGCCATTTTTTTCTCCATGCCGCTCAGAAGCGATATCGGAGATGTAGTGGAATACACGAATAGACTTTTCGATTTTGCACTCGAGACGGGTGCTTCCGATATACATATCGAACCGAGCAAAAATTTCATAAGCATCCGTTTTCGTCAAAGCGGTGATTTCCTGTTCGTCGATAAGATCAGCCACGAAGAGTACGCGAAGCTTCTCTCCCGGATGAAGATACTTGCCAATATGCGCATCGACGAGAAACATAAGCCGCAGGACGGGAAAATAGCATTCACCTCAGAAAAGCTCAGCAATGAACTCGTGGATATCCGTGTCAGCATCATACCGATCGTAGACGGCGAAAAAATCGTTATGCGTATACTTCGGCAAAATGCCGATATGCTCTCTCTCGAAAAGCTCGATTTTCTTGATGTGAATCTCGAGAAAATAAAAACGAGTCTCGCGAGCAAGTACGGGATGATTCTCGTTGCTGGGCCGACCGGATCAGGAAAGTCGACCACCCTTTTTTCCATGCTTCGATCTTTCGATCCGCTTGCGCACAATATAACCACGCTCGAGGATCCGGTCGAGTACAATATCCCCTACATCAACCAAACACAAGTGAAGCCACAGATCGGCTTCGATTTCGCAAGTGGTCTCCGAGCCCTCGTCCGACAAGATCCGGATATCATCATGGTCGGAGAGATCCGCGATAGAGAAACAGCCATGCTCGCTATCGAAGCGGCCCTGACGGGACACTTGGTGCTTTCTACCATACACACCAACAGCGCTGCCGGAACCATCCAACGTCTCATCAACATGAACATAGAACCGTTCCTGATATCTTCAGCCCTGAAAATGGTGATATCCCAACGTCTCGTAAAAAGGCTCTGCCCTCATTGCAGCACTTCCTATAAGGTAACAGAACCGGCGATGCAATCGAAAATATCCGGATATTTGAGCAATGTCATCGAAGATGATGTTGCGGATATCGATTTCTATAAGGCAACAGGATGTGAAAAATGCGACTCTTCCGGATTCTCATGAAGAATGGGGGCGCACGAAGTATTGGTTATGAATGAGGCGCTCGATCCGCTCATCCTCAATAAAGCACCCGTATATGAAATCGAACAAAAAGCCCGGGAACTCGGGATGATCACCGTTATGCAGGATGGTCTCATAAAGGCAGCGACAGGGAAAACCACCGTTGAGGAAATAATGAAACTTATTTAATCGATAGTACGCAATGTTTTCAAAAATCAAGAAATTCTTCCGGTTCGGTCCGCAAACATCCGAAAATATCACTGATATTTCGGATGCTTTGGCATGGATCAAGACCTATAAAAAAGCAGGGAATTTCAATACAGCTATCATCGCAACGAAGGAACTCATCCTAAAAAGCCAAGTAGGGATCAATTACTACGAAAATGCCGGACGAAAAATCGCAGTGCTCGAAAATTCCAACATCGAGAAAATTGCAGGAGCGGCAAGAGAGAAACGGAAACAGATAGATACCGTCCTCACCCGTCTGTATAAGGAACTCAATAATCTGGAGAAGCTTCTGATCCAAATAGAGAAAGAAAGTCTCGATAAAAAAGATATCGAAGAGCAGTTGGCGCAAAAAGTGAAATTTAAACTCCATACACAAGAGATAAAGGAAAGTCTCCGAGGAAAGGATTATACACATGCCCTTTCCTCCGCAAAAAAGCTCGTATCGGATTTTCCTAACGAAAAATGAGCCCTTCAGATACTTGCAAAAGTCCAGAAACTCCACAGCAACAACAATAAAAAACAGGAAAGGGATCAGATAAAAAAAGAGAAGCTCAAGAACATACTGCAGGAAGTAGGAGTAGAAATGACGGATCTGAAAGATAAAAAAAATATTTCGCTTTTTAAAAGACTTTCCCTTTTCATAAAAAATTCCGAGGCCAAGAGCATGGAAAAAAAGGAATATCTGAAAAGGCAGAAGGCACTGAAGGATGTCGAACGGCTCCTTATCCAGTCCGGGACGATAGAGAACATATCCGACGGGGATTCCAATGCTGAACTCCTCTCTGTCGCACATAGCGGGCTCACGAAAGATATCAACGATTTCTCTATCCACGGCTTCGATTTTTTCGGAAAAATCCATGGAAAAGAGAAGATCATCGGAGATACATTCGGCTATTACAAGGAGTGAAACAAAACGATCTTCTATATAGGGGATGCGACCGGACATGGAGTGCAGGCCGGTTTTACCGTTGCTATCCTTTCCAAGCTCTTCTTCGAATTCTCGAAAAAGATCCGTGGATTCCAGGAATTTTTCGTAACCCTCAACAACGAACTGAAACAAAAGCTCAAAGGAAGGATATTCGTGACATCCGTATTTTTTGAACTGGATGCCACGAATAATAAATTTTCCTTTATCGGAGCAGGACACGATCCTATGCTCCTCTATAGGAAACAGACGAATTCCATAGAAAAGATCATTCCCGGGTGATTGGCCCTTGGGGTACGTCTCATACAAAACACTTCTTCCGTCAAGCTCAAGGAAATAGAAATGGCAAACGGAGATGTCCTGTTCGGATATACCGACGGTATCATAGAAGTGAAAGATGTGACTAATACCATGTATGGCCTCAATAGAATGGAACAGAGCTTCAAGATGCATGCCGCTAAATACGGGCATATTCCAGAAAAAATCTATGAAATGATGCTACAGGATGTAAATGAATTCCGATGAACCGTTTCCTTTGAAGATGATGTATCTTTCTTCATATTTTCAAGAAATACAGCAAAAGACCTCGTAACGAACAAGGCAGAATTAGAATCTCTCCTGAAGGAAATGGATATCAAGAAAACAAGTACGAAAGATATCGATTTCATCAATAAAACAAAACAGCAGGTTATAGAGACGCTCAAAAAAGAACGTCATGAACGGGAATTGAAAATACACCTCGATCGGCTGGAACGTCTCTATAAAATGGCAGAATTCACAAAACTGAAACAGGAAGTATACCTCCGGTTCCGTGAGGGCTATGCACATGACAAGATGCGGTTCTATCTGGAAAAAGCTTTGGAGAACGAACATAAAACCATCATAAAGAAACAGGATGAGAAACTCAAGAGAAAATATGAATTTCTGGAAGACCTGTATAAGAAAGGAGAATATGAATTAGTTGCAAAAGAGGCCATCGATGTGCTCTTCAAGAACGGGAAAATATAAAAAATACGATAGAAACTAGCAGCAAGAAGCAAACTTCTCGCTGCTCACCACTAACCACTCATAGTATGCTGTTTCAGAAAAAATCCTTCATGCAACCGGATGGCACTTTCGATAGTACCCCTTTTCAGCAACTCCTCAATGATGCACGATATGCGATGAAAACAGGGAAAAAACCGGGACATTTTTCGAGAAAAGAAACACAGTCCATCATCATCGGTGGTATCGCTCCGAAAGAAGTATGGGGGTTTATCAATAAGCTTTCCAGCTTCCTTTCAAGCGGTATCGATCTCAAGTCCGCATTCTCCATAGTATACAAACAGGTGAAGAATCCGAAACTCAAGATGATCGTCAATGAGATCCGGCTCAATCTCGACCATGGGCTTTCCATATCCGATACGCTGAAGCAGTATAAAAAATATTTCGATCCTCTGATCATCTCGCTTATTGAAGTAGGCGAGAAAACAGGTGCTCTCCCTAAGGTACTCGCGGAGCTTGAAGTAAGTCTCTTGGAAAGCATCGAACTTAAATCGAAGATACGGGGAGCGATGATATATCCGATCATTCTCATCTCTCTCGCCCTTATCATGGTCGTGTTCATGCTCACCTTCATCCTTCCGAAGATTACGGAGTCGTTCATAAAAACAGGAGTGGCGATACCGGGGCTCACGCAATTCATGATAAACCTCTCGCAATTCATCATGAATCACTATGCGTTGATAACGCTGGTCATTGCCAGTTTTTTTGCAGTCCTCTGGGCTATGCGGAGATTCTATCTCGGACAAATGATACTTTCTTATATATCGCTCCGGATCCCGGTATTCTGATTCATAAAACGGCAAGAGAATACCATTCTCTTCATCAACTCGCTCAAGCTCCTCCTCGATTCGGGGGTATTGATGCTTGAAGCCCTGGAAACCACCGCCAACATCGTACCGAATATCCAATTCAAAAAGGATATCCTCCGCATAAAGAACGAAGTGGAAGCGGGAATCAAGCTCAGCAACGCCATGGGTCTTGCTGTCGGAAGCAATAAGGAAACCATTTTCATCAACAGTTTCTTTCCGGAAGATCTCGTCCATATGGTCAGTGTCGGGGAAGAAACCGGAACCATCGGGAAAAACATAGAGAAAGTAGGAATCAACTATACCAAGGAACTCAAACGTTTCATCGCTAACCTGATGGCTGCTCTGGAGCCGTTCATCATCGTCTTTGTCGGGATACTGGTCGGAACGATCATCATCGCTATTATGCTTCCGTTCTTTCAGCTTGCAAAAGTCGCAAAAAACTTGTAGAATGCATCTGGAACCGGAGCGATTGCCGCTCGGGATGATATGGCGACTATTTTATACATCACTAATTCTCCTTCTATGCTCAATACAATGATCTCAGAATACCCTCAGCGAGATGCTCTCCTCGGTGTCATTATCGATAACAAGGGATCGGATTTCTATTATACGGTCGGAACCTACCCTGCAATCAAGATATCCGGAGAAATCATCCTGGTGAATGAAGGGATCGAGATCATCACTCCGGTTGCTGCGAGGGATTTTGCACAGTCGCTCATCACTATCGAACAGCACGAGAAACTTCTCGAAACCAAGAATCTGGATTTTTCTTTCCAGTTCCAAGATTCCCGTTTCCGTGGAAATATCTCTTTCCAGAATGGGTACTACATGATAGTCCTTCGTCTTTTGTCACAAAATATCCCCTCCATCAAGGACCTGAATCTTCCTCTTATCTATCAGGATATCACCAAAACAGGACAAGGGCTCATTCTGGTGACAGGACCGACGGGAAGCGGTAAATCTACCACGCTTGCCGCGATGATAAACGAGATCAATACCAACTATTCGAAACACATCATCACCATCGAGGACCCGATCGAGTACGTACATGTCCATAAGAAATCCATCATGGAACAGAAAGAGATAGGACGAGATGTTCCCGATTACAATACCGCACTCATCGGGGCGATGCGCCAGAATCCGCAGATCATCCTCTTCGGGGAGATGCGTGATATGCACGAGATCGAAATGGCGCTGAAACTCGCTGAAACGGGGCACTTGGTATTTTCCACCCTCCATACCCGAAGTGCCTATCAGACGATTTCCCGTATCATCGATGCCTTCCCTGCCGGCCAGCAGAACCAGATACGACTCCAGCTCGCCGATACGCTCGTGGCCGTTTTTTCGCAACGTCTTCTCAAAAAAAGCGATGGAAGCGGAATGATCCTCGCAAAAGAGATTCTCATCAAAAACACCGCAATCTCCCATCTCATCCGGGAAAATGAACTCCACCAAATCCCCTCTGTGATGCAGACATCGAGCCGAGAAGGGATGCAGATCATCGAACATGACCTCCTCCAGTTCATTAATGAGGGCGATATCTCCTTGGAAGAAGGGCTTAAGTACGCCAATATGCCGAAATTTATCAAGGAAAATGTAAATAGCTAGTAAAAATCTATGATCTGACTCTTCGATTCCGGATTCTGAGGATTGACCGTCCTCAAAGAATTCCAAGATCTCCTCCCCCAGTACGATTACTGTTATTTCGGCGACAATGCCCGATGTCCCTACGGAGATCTCTCGGATGAAACCATACGCCAGTATACGGAGGAATGAGTCCGTTTCCTATTCGACCAAGGAGCGACTATCGTGATACTTGCCTGCAACACCGCAACCGCACACACCATCCGATACCTCCAACAGGTCCGTTTCCCGGACCGGAAAATCCTCGGGGTGACCATCCCGGGTGCGGAAAAAGTATGGGAATCCGGGCACAGGAAAGTGGGGGTGCTTGCGACGGAATCTTCCGTAAAGATCCGGGCATACAAGGAACGTGTGCGTTTCCATGATGAAACCATACTAGTTCAGGAGATAGCGGCAAAAGAGCTCGTACCGCTCATAGAACAGGGAAAATACCATGCTCCTGAAACAATCGCAGCTACCCGAAGATATATCATGCAATTCGATTCCGACATCGAAGCGATCGTTCTCGGATGCACCCACTACCCTATCATCCGCCATCATATCGAAGCGATCCTTCCCTACATGCCCCTCATAGATCCCGGATACGAATCGGCGCGGAAATTCAAAACCTACCTTTCCAGACATCCGGATATAGAACAGGGGATCTCCCGAGGCGGAGAGGTCCGTTTTTTCACCAGCGGAGATACGGAGAACTTCATGAAAATCGGGAATGATATACTTGGAAAAAACATAACCTGCCTCACTTCCCTTCGTCCATAAGAGCACGAAGGGATTTTCTTCGGATAATTTCCAAAAATATTTCCTAAAAAACGGGATTTTCGTATACTCTATGCATATTCTCCTATAATCCTATTTTTACGAATGTCTCAAGAGAAGAAAATCCTCATATATGGGAAAGGGAAAGTCGGAAATGCCTTGAAGAGCTTTCTCGAGTACCATAAAATCCCCGGAGAGATCCGGGATGATTCGGATGCTCCCGAAAGCCTCGACGAATACAACGCTATAATCCCTTCCCCAGGTATCGCTCCATCGCACCGGATATACCAAACCGGAAAGATTGTCGGGGAATTGGATTTCGTGTATAATTCCCTCCCGAAAGGCTTCAGAATCATCGCCGTGACCGGAACAGACGGGAAATCCACGACCGCATGGATCGTATATAACCTTCTGAAACAGGAATACGGGGAATGAAAGGTTTTCCTCTCCGGAAATTTCGAGATCCCTTTTTCTGAGACGGTGCAGACCATCCAGGAAAGGTGATTGAAGAGCGGATATATCGTCCTCGAAGTTTCGAGTTTCATGTCCTATAACATCCGGACATTCCGGTCCACCCATTCCATTTTCACCAATTTCGAAACCGATCATCTCAATTGGCACCCGGATCTAGAAGACTATTTCAACGCCAAGATGCGGCTTTTCGAGCACACCACCGGAACTTCCATCATCAATGAACAAGTATTCTCAAGAGCAAGAGAACTCGGACTCGCATTTCCGAACAATATACCGAATACGCGGGTTTTTGGAACATATACAAACCTCAAAGATCGGACCGATGGTGAGAATATCATCATCTCCGGCCGGAAAAAATACCTATTGAGCGAAACGCGGTTTTCCGGAATCCATAATGCGATGAATATCCTCTCCTCCGCTCTCGTGACGAATGCTCTCAAGATCTGTTCCAAGCGGACAAGGGAGTATCTCGCGAATATATCCGGACTTCCGCATCGTCTGGAGCCTGTGACCACCCAAAACGGGATATCCTTCATCGACGATTCCAAATCCACTTCCTCCCAGAGTCTCATCGCTGCGCTCGGCTCTTTTGGGGACAAGAAAGTATGTCTCATCGCGGGAGGATCCGATAAATGAGATACCTTCGAGCACCTCGGACCGATCCTGAGTCAGAAAGTGAAACACGCCGAACTCATCGGACAGACTCGGGAAATCCTCGGGAAAATCTGCGAACAAGAGGGGGTTCCATATCATTATAGTGAGAGCATGGATGAAGCGGTCCTTCTCTCGGCAAAAGCCGCAAAACCGGGAGATACAGTCCTTCTCTCCCCCGGATGCGCGAGCTTCGGGATGTTCCGGGATTATCTCGATCGGGCGAACAAGTTTCGGGAAGCGGTAGGGAAAATATAAACAAAAACTATATTTGTTGGAAAATATTGTATTCATTATATCTCGAGACAAGATTTATTTTCCTATCTTTCCTTTTTATGAAAACCCTTCCTTTTTGGAAAAAATCCATCTATTCGGCACTCATATTTTTTGGAGCTCTTATCACGTTGACGGTTGGGTATGCAGCATGGAACACTACTATGAGTAAAGTAACCGCTGGAAATCCACTCACAGCAACTGCATGGAATGCACTGGTTGATAATATCACCGATCTCGACAGCCGCTGGGCCCGAGTTGGAGGAAATATTGCTTTTACCGGAGGGAATGTGGGAATTGGAACAACGAATCCTGGGGCAAAATTAGAAATTAACGGAAATATTAAAATATCTGATGGTACCCAAGGAATTGGAAAGCTTCTCACAAGCGATGCAAATGGCCTAGCAACTTGGTCTGATCCTTCGTACCAAACTATTGCAATATCCCAACCAACTGGAACGATTGTAAATATTAGTAATGATCAGTTATTAACCGGTGATGTTACTCTCACTCAGGGGGTATGGTTGTTAAATATAGGGTATTGGCTAAATCCAAGTGCTATTTCTGGGTGCTTTGATATATATGTTGATGCACTCCCTACATCCGGAACCTTTACAACTATAGGTTTACTTCCTAATTTCAATTCTGAACAAGCTTATGCAGCAGGACGTCATGGGTATCTTAGTAATACCCAACTTATCAATGTAACAAGCGCGACGGCTGCTGTTCACGCACGTCGTCATGGTAACTGGTGCAGTGCAGCCAGCTATACAATAAATCAAGCAATACTAGGAATGATTGCAACGAAGGTACGATAGATATTCTTTTTCTTTTCTGAAGAAAAATTCCCATTTTCAGAAAAACCTCGGGGATTTCCGAGATTTTTCTCTTCTTGCGATTATTCTGTCCTTTCTATCTGCACTCCGAGTTTTCCGATTTTCCCGATAATATCCTCGTATCCCCGTTCGATGTACTCGACGTTGGTGATGTAGGTGTCCCCGGTTGCGACAAGCCCGGCTATGATCATGGCGACCCCGGCCCGGAGATCCCAGCTCGATACGGTCGATCCGCGCAGGTGGGTCGGCCCGAAGATGAGTGCCTCGTGCGGATTCATAAGCGCCGGATGTCCTTTCATCTTCTCGAGTTCCACGAGGAAATTGAGTCGCCCCTCGAACATGATTTCCTGAACTCGGGAAACCCCTTCGGCTTGCGAGAGGAGGATACAGAACACGGACTGGAGATCGGTCGGGAATCCGGGAAATACGTTGGTCTGGAATTTTACCGCTTTCAGGTGTTCGCTTCTGTATACCCGAAGTATATCCCCTCCCCTTTCCTCAAATCGCACTCCCACTTCACGACACTTCACGAGAAAACTCGTGAGGCCACGGATGCATGCATGATGGATGTCGATATATTCCTCGCTCGCGAGCGCTCCGAGCACTACAAACGTCCCTGCTTCTATATAGTCATGAACGATAGAAAATTCTCAGATAGGGCGTATCTTCTCGATCCCGACAATATCGATAGTGTGATCGTAATTGATAGTGATATCCGCTCCTTGTCCTTTGAGGAAATCGACCAGATTCGCCACATGTGGCTCGATGGCGGCGAGATGGATGCGGGTATGTCCCGGACGGCATACATTGGCGGTTATGAGGTTCTCGGTGGCAGTGACCGCAAATCCCGCATAGAGATCCCTATCGCCCGACTGGAGAGTCCCGGAAAGATGGATGCTTTCCGTACCGTCCTTCGATTCATACCCGATCTCACGAAGCCCGTTCAGGTGTTCGTCGATCGGACGTTTCCCGATATTGCACCCCCCAGGAAACGGGATATCCACCGCACCGAAACGGTAGAGAAGCGGTGCCAAGAGGAGAATGGATGCACGGATCTTCTTCATAAGCTCCCGATTCATATTCTCGAGAGAGATACGGGACATATCCATAACGAGGGTATTTCCGGTGAAATCCACCACTACCCCGAGACTCTTGATGATTTCCAAAAGCGAGAATATATCCCCGATCCGCGGAACATTATGGAGCGTCACTTTTTCGAGGAGGAGGCTCGCCGCGATGATCGGAAGGCTCGCATTCTTCGATCCGCTTATCTCAACTGTTCCAGAAAGGCGCTGTCCGCCGGTGACTTTGAGCATATATTTGTGGTGAGAATATAGGAAGAATGAGAGGATATGGAAAAAACGGAAAAATTCAAATGAATTTTATTATAAGGAATTTTTCAGACTATATGCATGATTTCCGGTTAGGTACAGGAAACAGGAAAAAATCCAGATTACCACTGTCAAACCTTCTTCGTACTGTCATAATCGGTCCCATCTGCTCAGTAATCCGCAAAACTGGCACCATTCCACCTCTTCGGCTGTATCTGATTACCTATATTCGATCAAAAGGTGTAGGTCGCTCTGGTGGTTCAGATATAACTATTGGTATAGTATCATGTAGTACAGGATGCTCATAGATTGGATCCCATCCATGCCGGTTGTACATGCCAGCTACAATTCATAACAGTTCCGTCGTTTCAGGTCGGCGAAGCTCAGCATCCGGTCGTATCGTAGTTTGCTATTCAGAATATTTTATAGACTCATGTTCTTGTTGTATTACTCGCTCATACCTCAATACATCAATAATTTTGATTATTATAGGAATAATAATCTTTTATATATCAAAGGCTAGTAAGATAGAATCTTAATGAAATGGGCGATTCTGTTGCTCAGATTATGTTATTGAAAGTATAAACCTTATTGAAATAATTACTATCTCAGTACTCTACCTCTACAGATATTCAAGCATTATTATATGCTAAGAAGTTATTAAATGAATTTTTAGAAGAATATCGCATATCAATTCACCTTTCAGTATTGTTATAGGTATGAAAATTATTGAAGTAATTCATTGTGGATCATGTTAAAAATATTCATTCACCATACATAGAAAGATTATTATATACCTCAAAATTATTAAAAATAGAACCAGAAACACTATCTATATAAACTCAAACCCAACTATTTCCGTTGATACTCATATCAGTAAACCTGTTATCATTTGAATTTAATTGCATGACTAATCAGGCGGTCTGATTATATCCGATATACTGATTTATCGTATTGCTATTGCTTCCGCTATAGACAAAGAGTCAATAATTTGTATTTTGGTAGCTTCGTATATTTTGTGCCGTATTATAACTCGAATTCACCTGAATCATAAGTCAAGAAGAATTTGCATAGGTAGTTATCCCCGATAGTTTATTGTAGTTGGAATTTGAATGTAATATGACTCAATAGGATCCATTATTGTTGGAATCGATATTACGTATAATATTATTGCTTGCGTTGAACTTCAATATAACCCCCTGGTTTTGCGCTCAATATACCAGCAAGTTATCTAATGTGCTATTTGTGGATCCAGATGCTATTATCCCATCCTTATACTTATAAGTCCCCGCCTTATTCCCATTGACCGTGATCGATGATATGATATCGTTGCTTTTTCAATCCATAAGGAACAATGCTCCTGTTTCCGAAGTATTTCATCCGGAAAAGTTCGCATTGAATACGACTCAGGCTTTCGATGCGCCAATGATTCATGTACAGTTTCATAGCTTGATATGTCCGTTCGATAGAGTGCTTCCGGTGAGATTATAGGTTCCATTCGGGATCTTGTAGATGGTATTGCTCGCCAGTACGACTCAGGTGCCGAAAAACTTTCCTGGATTCAAGACCGAGTATACCGGTATGGTATTCATATCGCATGCATTGCTCGTCCATCAGGATGCATATGTGCCCGAGGGAGCGAAAACCCTATCCAGATCCGTATCGAATCCGAGGAATTGGAATGTACCGGTATCATAAACAGGAGGAGCCTGTACGACTCAGGTCGATGTACCCGCACTGTTTATCGTATTTCCTCCAAGAATCGCGTTCAGTAATCCTCCCCCAAGGCTTGCAAGGAGGGTTCCGGAGTTCACATCGGAAAGGGCACTGATAAAGGGTTGGATACTTGGATTCGTAGCAAGAGCGGTTCCGGAGTAGGCATTGGCTATGTTGGTAGCGAAAGTCCGTTGCTCGGTGGTGGTGGATGGAAGGCTACCGGAACAGTACACGATGGGATTGTTCGTTTCGGTGAGGCTCGGTTTGAAAGGGGTTCCGGAAAGTTTTCCTTTGTGGATAAGGAGAGATCCGGAAAGAAGATTGTTTGTCTCAAGCGCTATATTCTGGTTGACGGTTCCGGTATTGACGATAATGGATGGAAGGGCGAGGATACAGGTAGTGGTACCAGTCTGCGTCTTGGCGACCACTCCGTTGTAGTTCCCTTTAATATAGGAGAGGGTGGGATTGCCAGAAGCCGCATTGGCTTGGTCGATGATATCGTTCCGGTATGCTATGCTATCCCCTTCCCAGTCAGTCTTGATCTGGTAGGCATTTCCATAGGCAAGTTTGGAGTAGGTGTATTCTTTGGAAGTAATGAGGGGATCGGTGGGTTTCTTGTTCATCTTGGCTCCTACGGAAGAGAGGGTGTTGATGACGGAGTCCCCGATGGTTCCTTGGGTCCAGATAACCCCTCCGGAGTAGGTGATGGTGAAGGGGTTATCGGGAGTGGGGTAGGAACCGGTTTTGATGGAGGCGATATCGAGACCTTTGGAGAGATTGGTCAAATCGGATACCCGGGAAGAATCCCGGGCATTCCCGGAGTATCCGGAAAGACTCATGAAGGCGATAGTCCCGAGGATGACGAGGATAGTGATGACGACGATGAGTTCGACGAGGGTGAAGCCGTGATAATTATGGATCCTGGATTTCTTGCTCGGGGTTTTCGGAAGAGGAGAGGTACCGTTTGTCTGCATCATGGGAAGGAGGTAATGGGATAAACTGGGAGATTGTAATATATTTTTAGAGAGTTGCAAGAAATTATTAGCGATAATGGCAATACCGTCAGTCCACTATAATCCGTTATTCTGCCGTTTTTTGAAAAACAGAAATAATTCCCGATAGAGATTTTTCGACTCATCCAGCGCAAGATAGGAGCCCCCGAGTTTCGTGATAGTATGGCGGAAATTCTCGAGTTCCAGAGTTCGCTCTCGCACATACTGTTCCCGTTTTTGTTCATCCGAGCTATCGATGAATATACCCGTGTCGTGAGCGATACCATGCTCGCTCTCGCCAGAGAGCGTATTTTCGAATGTGTCGAAAATATGGATAAAAATGCAATCGTTCTGCTCTGCAAGCGACCGGAAATACTGCTCCTTCGGAAGTTCCAGGCTATCGGAGAGGATGAATATAAGATGATTCCGGATACGTTTTTTATAAAGATTCTCCACTACCATGGGAAGAGAGGATTCTTCCCGGCTTTCTTGAGAAAGAAACATCTCCAAATCCTCATGGATCCTCTGAAGGTGTCCCATCCCCTTTTCGATCTTGTGTATTTTCTGGACAGTGTCGGTAAAAAACCACACTCCATTCGGATCGCTATTCTCGGCCGAGGAAAAAAGGAGAAGTGAGAAAACTTCCTGGAGTATCTCCTGTTTCGTCTTCTCTCCGCTCCCGAATCGCATGCTCGAACCCACATCGACCACGAAAAGCACCTTCCGCTCCCGGTCTTCTTCGTACTTCTTGATATAGGTTTTCCCGCTCCGGGCACTCGCTTTCCAGTCGATATCCGCCGTATCGTCCCCGAGGCTATATTCCCGGATTCCGGCGAATTCTATCCCCGATCCATGAAAAGACGTCTTATAATTCCCGGCGAGCAATGATGAGACTTTCTTGAATGCGACAAGGTCGATGAGATGAAATGGATGTTTCATGATCTTTAAGGATGAGAATTAAACCTTCCAAACGATAGTCAAAGCCAAAATGGCAGGAGAAAAATAATCCCCCAGAGGAACCATTGATATTCGGGATGGTGTACGGTGACAGAAGTGGTTTTCATCTCCGTTTTCGTGAGCTTCGAGAGTTCGGCGAATACAGAAGCGAGAGAATTTTCATCCTTCGCATTATAATACCGCCCTCCGGTGATATCCGCGA
>JAQTLR010000003.1:0-4998 GCA_028714815.1 Candidatus Altimarinota bacterium
ACCGAAGCAGCTGAATAATATCCCCCTCATTTCCTATGATCCCGAAACTCTATCGGCTCTCAGAAAACGAAGTAAAAAAGGTTTTACGTTTCCGTAAACCTTTTTTTGCGTACTCTTTCATAGCGAACATACTCCCCAACAAAGTGGGCCATAACCGTTTCGGAGTGATCTTCTCCGGAAAACACACTAAAACATCTGTAGCACGCAATTTCTTTCGCCGCCGGCTTTACGACGCTCTCTCCGATATCTGCACCACCGGAAGCAACGATATCGTCTTCGTCCCCAAGAAAGGAAAAACCTTCCACCACAAGAATCTGGAAGATATCGCCGGATTCGATAAGGATGTGGGATTTTTGAAGAAATTGGTGAGGAAGTAAAAGAAAACAAAAACCCACGTTTTCACGTGAGTTATTTGATTTTCTCTGGTGCCCGGAGAGAGACTTGTCCCGTCCCGGGAACTCCTTGCGGCGAAAAGCCAGCTTCAACTGGCTTTTTCCCTAGCTCATTCTTCGCTAGTGTCGCTGCGGCTTCAAGTCTCGTCAATCCATCTTTAAGACAACAAAAGTCCCTCGTCTTACAACAAAGGACTTTTTATGTCTTATTGGTGCCCGGAGAGAGACTTGAACTCTCACACCGTACGGCAACGGCTTCTAAGACCGTCGTGTCTACCATTTCACCACCCGGGCAGGTATGTGTGAAGAGTATATAGAAAATAGAGAGAAAGCAAGTTTTTTCTGAAAATTATCACAACCCATAACATCTGGGTTTAGAGAATATTTTGTTTCGAAATTCGTATGAGCTTAATGAGCATGAGGATAAGCACTGCTTTCATACGAAAGAGAAACAATATATTCTCTGAAAGAGTCTTCCTTACTTGCCTAGTCAAGGATCTTTTTTCTCAGAGTCGATTTCACTCTTCGAGTGAACTCTCGCTTCGAAAAACGCGCTCGGTCGAAAGCCAAATCGTTGGCTTTCTATTTTCTCCGTTTCACTCCGAAAATACCTCACGTTCGATCCCCACTTTCCAAGGCTCCACAGGTAAAAACAAAATGACCCCATCCGTAAGGATGAGATCATTTTTTGTTTTTACATGGTGGGCCGGGTAGGGATCGAACCTACGAAGCCGAAGCAAAGGATTTACAGTCCTCCCCATTTGACCACTCTGGAACCGACCCAAAAAGAAAAAAGTCCGTGGTTTCTAGCTACAGAGAAGAGATTTTCATCTATTAACTATGAACCAGGAACCATTCAAAAAATACAATGGAGCCGCTTGTCGGAGTCGAACCGACGACCTACGGTTTACAAGACCGTTGCTCTACCAACTGAGCTAAAGCGGCAAAAACTTAGAAATCCTTCAAAAACGAGTTTTTCAATGATTTCTTCCCAAAAGAAGTGCGGGCATTGTATAGAAAAGTTCGGGTTTGTCAAAATTTTTAGAAAAAAAGTTAAAAATTTGACTTGCAGGGCATTATGCTATACAATACAAGGGTATTTATTATTGTCCCTACTCCTATGAGAGATCTATTCCAGGATTACAAGAAACAGAATTCCAAGAAGAATACCGTAATCATCGTGGCAAGCCTCGCATTCGCCTTCTCGATCAATACTTTCCTCTTCGGTACCGATATCGGGGCCCGACTCCAGACTTCGGTCATCAATTCCGCTACCCAAACGACTACTGTTCCCGCAGATATCAGTATCGTCAGTGCCGGAACTGGTACGGACATGCTCAAGATAGAGACCAATAACCGACTGGAAAATGTTTCTCGGATAATCCTCCCCCTCGCTTTTGATCCAGAGGGACTTACTATCAGCGATATCTTTTCCGAAGACAAGGATGTGGAAGTGGTGAAAAATTCCAATATCCCAGGAAATTCCACTATCACTATCCTTTTTAAAAAACCGAAAACCATAGAAAAAAATACTTCTCTCGTAACAGTGGTTTACAAGAAAACCGTATCAAAAACTGTCCTCAATCTCGGGGAAACACAGTTCAGGAGCATGGATGGAACGCTCTATGATCTCACCAATACTTCTCTCGAGTTCTAAAGAAAATATATCAATAATATCCTCCGTATCGAATCGATACGGAGGATATTATTTTAAAGAGGTACTACTGACTTAATGTTATCACCGATCCGGATTGCACCATCGGTTGGAGATTTCCGTTCGCATCCTTTGCGGTGAAATAGAATGTATAGCTGGTACTCGGAGTGAGTCAGACGATTGAGAATGAATTTGTTCCGGTTATGATTGTTCTTGATCCGAAGAAGGGTGCGGTCGTACCATTACTGTTCTGTCCCAACTGTACCTGAGCAGCGTTCGGAGCGACACTACCACTGAGGAGAAAGACATAATATCCGATTCCATCCTCATTGACTGTGGCAAAAAGCGTTGTCCCTGTGCTGGTCGTACCGCTTGAAGAGAGGGCAGAGATGATCGGCGGAGCCGTATCGGGAATGGCAGGAGTGGCAAATGAGACGCTCGTCGGTATGGTAAACATATTGCCGCTTGTATCTTCGACTGTGAGATACACGACATAAGCGGTATTAGACGAGAGTCCGGTAAGGGTGAATTGATTCATTCCAAAGGTAACCGATCCGGATCCTCGGAGCATGACGGCCTGTCCGAGAGCATCCTGTCCCGCCTTTACTTGTGAAGCGGTCGGCATGGTCGATCCGCTTGCGAGGATGACATAGTATCCCTTTCCGCTCTCATTGACCGTGAACCTCAAAGTAGCGGAATTCAAAGAGACTCATAATATAGACATATTGGATATGACCGGTGGAATGGTGTTACCGCTTCATCCGGAGGTGATATCATCGATCCGTGCCTGCACGATCATCAATATATCATCGAGGAGCGCCAAGAATCGTTCTTTACGCGTCGGATCCATATTGGAATTCCCTATATTTTGTATTAAGGTATTCACTCGGGAAAGCACTCGGACAAGATAATCGAGCCTCTGGGCTGGAGGAACTCCCGTTATGAACCGTTCGATCTTACTCTCATCCTGATCGGTCAGGACACGTCTATTTTCCGAAAGCTGAGTGATATTGACCCTGTTCGTCAAAATCGTCTGAAGCGCGAGATTGAATTCCCTGGTCTTTGTCGGATCGACATAAGGGTTCAAGGTCCCACTATAGGTAGCGTAGAGAGCAGAGATACGGTCCCGTATCGGCTGAAGGCTTGATCCTGCCTGAAGGGCACTCCTCAAATCATTACTGAGGGTGTTAACATCGTTTCTGAATGCGCTCAATTGGGCATCGACGAAATTTCTTTCCGTATCTGTCAGATTGGTGCGCAGATAGGATCGCGAACGATTCTCTGTTTCATCCGTTTCTCGCTCCAGATTCCGGATCTGATTTTTTGACTGTTCCCTATCTTGAAGACAGGAATTGTCCGAAAAACAACTATCCTCCTGAAGCCTGTTCCTTTTCTTCGTTTGTCCAAGATTATCCTGATTGTTATCAGCAACAAGGACAGATGACCTGGTGAGTTGATGCGATCCCGCATCCGCCGTTCGTTCGCTTGATGCTTCTCAAAGAGCAACGCTCGATAGGATAAGCATGAAAAGGATAAGCATGAAAGCAGAAAACGACACCAATAGAGTTCTGTTTTTCATAAGAGGATAGTTAAATAATAAGACCTAGCATTTTATCCCCTGATAGACATAAGTCAAATCTTTCTTTGTGAAGATTGGCTGAATACCTCTTTTTTTCCGGGAAGATTTTTCTCTTTTCGGAGTTTACAGAAAGAGGTTTTTCCATATACTGCACCGGTCGATATTCCCTTTCTCCGGAAAATCCGGGAACCATTCTGGTACATCCCATCTGAAAACCTTTTATAATCCACCCTTATACCCATGAAAAAAAATGATATCCTCGAAAATATCCGTATCAATAAACTCATATTCGGAGGAAAAGGCCTGGCGCTCGCTCCGGACGGACGGAAGATCATCATCGCCTGAGGCGCCATCCCTGGAAGCATCGTGAACCTCCGGATCCTCAAGGTCCGATCGAGCTACTTCGAAGCGCAGATCATGGAAACGGTAAAAAAATCCCCGCTCGAACAGGAACTTCCTGCCCATTTTCAGGTATACGGAGGATGCAAATGGCTTCCTATCGCCTATGAGGAACAACTGAAGATCAAAACGGAACAGGTCCGTGAGGCATTTCATTATGTTGAGAAATATTGGAACGAAGCACCGGAAAGAACACCAGTATTCCATCCCATCGTTCCATCGCCGGAAATCTACGGATACCGAAATAAGGTAGAATTCTCTTGGGGAAAGTACATCTCCGAAAAGGAGGGGATCCATGACACTTTCCGATTCGGATTCCATGCCCAAGCCCAATTCGATCGGATCATCGACTGCGATTTCTGTGTACTCGCCGATGATGAGATCAATGCTATTTTCCGGGAGATGGATACCTACTCGAGAAAATCCGGACTTCCGACCTACGATCCGAAAACCAATATCGGGTTCTGGAGACATTTCGTAGTACGCAAAGCGCACTTCACCGGAGAGATCATGCTCATTCTCAGCGTGAATCACGAGTTCGACGGATACAACCGGAAATACGAAGGGGATATCCTTATATTCGCGGGGAAACTCATGGAACAGTTCCCTCATATCGCTTCCATCTACCTTCTGGAGAATTCCGGACGAGCCGATATCGTCACCGGAGAAGCGGTTCTCATGAAGGGGAAACCCGCTATCACCGAAGAGCTTCTCGGAAAATCGTTCGAGATCAATCCGAAGAGCTTCTTCCAGACCAACTCTCTCGGAGCCGAAAAACTCTATAGCGTCGTTCGGGATCTCGTGAAAACCAAGGGAGGGATTCTCCTCGACCTCTATGCAGGGACTGGAACGATCGGGATACTCCTTGCCGACCGTTTCGAACACGTATATAGTGTGGAACTTGTCGCGGAAGCGAGCAGAGACGGAGCAAAAAATGCTCAGAAAAACGGAGTGACCAATATCACCTTCATCAA
>JAQTLR010000003.1:5098-139244 GCA_028714815.1 Candidatus Altimarinota bacterium
GAACGATCGGGATACTCCTTGCCGACCGTTTCGAACACGTATATAGTGTGGAACTTGTCGCGGAAGCGAGCAGAGACGGAGCAAAAAATGCTCAGAAAAACGGAGTGACCAATATCACCTTCATCAATGAGAAAACCGAGAAATTCCTACCAAGATTCCTGGAGGAGAATATGGATATTAAAAATACATCTCTCATAATAGACCCTCCGAGGGATGGAATGCATCCCGATGCCCTACCGGATATCCTGAAATTCAACGCGAAGGAGATCATCTATGTGAGCTGCAATCCTGCGACTCTTGCTCGCGACCTCGACTATATCCTGGCGAATTCCGACTACCGACTCACGGATATCGTTCCGGTGGACATGTTCCCTCATACGCACCACATAGAAACCGTGGTGAGATTGGAGAAAAATATACGATAATCATCGCACCATGCTCGACAAAAATTCGATCCGATCTTTTTCGGATACAGGCATCCATTCTGTCTTCATCTCATTCGTGCAAAGCGGATGTGCCGGAACGAAGGTTTCGATACAGACCGAGTTTAGCGAAACAGGACTCGTGAGCTCCCCTATAACCCGGGAACTCACCGCTTTTTATCGGGAAGAAGAGAAGGAAGCGCTGGAACAAGGACAGATCACCTTCGCGAAGGGGAAATGGATATTTTCGAGCAAGAAAGTGCAGAGCCGGTGCGGTTGTGGCGAAAGCTTCTCTTTCGAGAAAAAACTCATCGATCCGAAGAAGCTTGCAAAACTTCAGGGGATCTTCGGGAAAAAGAAGGGGATCCATGAGTAAAACATAGCAAGCATTTGACAATAATTACAATATAGTTATATTGATAACATATAGCTCGGTAATGCTTTCACTATGACCACCCTCCTACGATACAATGAATGCCCCGGTTGCAGATGCGGACGCGCTACTCTTCTGGAAGGAAATTCGGGCGGAATGGGATATCCAGCCGCCTCCCTTGTCGGACAAACCCTTAGCAATCTGGAACGAACCATCCGATCCACCAGAAATGCGACCGAATTTGTGGAAATATTGGAGAAGACGAAAAGGGAATATGGCATTTCCGTTTTGGTATGGCCAGACCATATGATCCAGATACGATGAACTTCCGGACTCTGCAAGAGAACCCGGAAAAGACTCCAGGAAGCTCTTGACGGAATAGATCAAGACATCCTGGAAAATGCCCTTGCAATCACCGGACCGGGAGAAGAGGCTGAATAGCGTATTTCCGGGAACTTCCTAACAAAAAACTCAACCGCGGTTGAGTTTTTTTGTCTTTATAGCACATCTCTCGGTCTGCTTCCATCCGCAGGACCGACGATCCCCATATCTTCGAGGATATCAATCACCCGTGCGGCACGCGCGTACCCGAGCTTCATGCGACGTTGGAGCATGGAGGTGGATGCTTTTCATTCCGCACGAACCACCTGTATCGCCTCTTCGATGACTTTCGGATCTTCATCGAAGTCTTTGCTTCCATCGCTCATGCTTCCCTCGAAATTCCCTCGATCCCCATCCACGATCGAAGCATCGTAGATATCTTCGAGCATAGCCGGATCGATGGTCCGTTTGATATGGTTCACGACCGCTTCCACTTCCTCGGTACTGACGTACACCCCCTGGATACGTTCCGGAGCACTCGAACCTACAGGAGAATAGAGGAGATCCCCGTTCCCGAGCAGATCCTCCGCTCCCATAGTATCCAGGATTGTCCGGCTATCGATCTGAGAAGCGACTGTAAAGGCGATACGGGAAGGGATATTCGCCTTGATAAGTCCGGTGATGATATCCACCGATGGACGCTGGGTCGCGACGATCAGGTGCATACCGACCGCTCGGGCCATCTGAGCGATACGCGCGATAGCGCTTTCAACTTCTTTCTTGTTCCCGCTCATCATGAGATCGGCAAGCTCATCGATGATGATCACGATATGTGGCATCTTGTCCTTCCGTCCGACTTTCTCGTTGTATTCGCCGAGGTTACGGGCTCTCGCCACCTGAAGCACATCGTAGCGTCGGAGCATCTCCGCCACCGACCATTTGAGCGAATTGAGGGCCTTTTCCGGATCGTTGATGACCGGCGTCAAGAGATGAGGAATCCCATTATACATCCCGAGTTCGACCCGTTTCGGATCGATCATGATCATCCGGAGCATATCGGGCGAGTTCTTGTAGAGCAGACTCAAGATAAACCCGTTCATCCCGACCGATTTCCCGGATCCGGTCTGCCCGGCTATGAGCAAGTGGGGCATCTTCCCCATATCGGCGACGATGTATTCCCCGTTGATATCTTTTCCGACCGCCATCGCGAGATTCGATTTATGTCCGGCAAATACGGGATTTTCGAGAACTTCCCGGATACCGACCATATCACGCCGATCATTCGGCACCTCGATACCCACGAGTCCCACTCCGGGAATCGGAGCTTGGATACGGATAGATTTGGCTTTGAGAGAAAGAGCGAGGTCCTTCTTGAGATTCTCGATACGGTTCAATTTCACCCCCTCGGCGGGTTTGAGACGGTACTGCACCACTGTCGGTCCCACTTTCTCCCCGATCATCGTCACATCGATCTTGAAATGCAACAGGGTTTTCTGGATCTCAAGGGATTTCTGTTCCACTTCCTTGGCGTCGATGACATTTTCATGGGAAACATTATCCAGGAGCTTCGTGCTCGGGAATTCCCACTGACCGAAATCCGGTTTGTTCACCTCTTTTTTCGCTATATCCGCAACGCTCAGCTGTTTCGCCTGAGAGATAGGCTCTTTGGAAGATTCATCGGACGGACCGAAAAATCCGGCGAGAATCCCTTTGCTTTCCTTCTTCTCGATAGGAATATGTTTCGGGGATTCTTTTACGGGTTTCTCCAGAGCCCCGCGGGATTTCTTCAGGAGATTGATCTGGTCTTCGAGCTCTTTCGCCTTATCCTTATAGAAAGCGTCGTCTTTCCCTTCCTTCATCTCGTCCTGTATCGCTTTGCTCGTATCTTTTATCGTCTGTTTCACGCTGTGGATGGACGGGATGGATGGGAGATTCTGGTGGATGGTCCCGAAAATCTTCCGGTAGGAGATGCGGAGCGTCAAATAGAGCGAAACCAAAAATCCGCCGATCAGGAAAACGAGAGCCGGCGTGTACCCGAGAAAAGAGACGAAAAAACCTCCGAAATCGAAAAGCCCTGCCTCGAAAGGATGGGAGAAGATGTTTTCGAGCGATACGACCGAGATCCAGAACATGAACAGTCCGACCAGTCGTACCATGCTCCAGGAGAGCTTGTTGATGACGATGAGTATCCCCAGTATCGTGATGATCGGAGCGAAAATGAACCGGTAATCGGATCCGAAGATGGTCGTTCCTATACTCGCGACGATGGAGCCCATGGTCGAACCGGTATCCCCAGCGAGCACCAGAACCCCGAGAAACAAGAGTACCCATCCGACAATCGTATTACGGAGCTCATAATTCCAGGTCGGTCGCGATTTTTTTGTCTTTTTTTTGGCCATGTGAGGAAAAAATCTTTAGAAGAAGGTGTGATAATGCTCTGATTATAGGGAAAAATAGGAAAAAGCAAGAAAAGGATTTGGTAGAATAAGGATTTTCATATAATCAAGAGCGATCCCTTATCATACCATTCTATGAACACTCTCATCCTCACTCTTCTCATCATCCTCATTCTCTCCATCGGATATGCGATTTTTCTTCTTCGCCAAAAGCAGGAATGAGGAAGTTCGAGCGAGAAGCTCCTGCTCCTCGAACGGGATAAGACCCGTCTCACCGAGAGTAAGATCCGGCTCGAGACCGAACTGGAAAGAAAATCCGAAGAGCTCGGTGGAATAAGAGAAGAGGTGAAAAAAATCGCCAAAGAACGGGACGAACTTGGAGGAAAACATGAAACCTTGACGCTCGAGAAAACAGAACTCCAGTCCACTCGCAAATACCTGGAAAAGGAACTCGGGGAAACCAAAGACATGCTCGCTCGCCATGCAGCGGAAGAGATTCGGAAACAGAAGGAATTCGAGGAACGGATCCATAAACTTGCAAATGCTGAGAAGGCGCTCGAAGACGAGCGGCAGCGCATCCGCCGGGAAGATGAGTTGAAGCAAGCGAATATCTTTGAAGAACAGACCCGTATCTGGAACGATCATGAACAGATGGTCCTTTCCCGTCTGCGGGAAGCCTGCCAGAAACCCGCTATCGGTTTCACCCTCCATGATAACGTGAACCTTCCGTCTCTTTTCACCAAGCTCAGGCCTGATGCGATCATCCCGTTTCTCGGGCAATACGTCGTATTCGATGCGAAGAAATCCAAAAGCATCCGAACCTATATCCCGGAGCAAGTGAAATCCACCGCCCGGAAATACAAGGATATTCCCGAGATATATCCGACCATATTTTTCGTCGTTCCGACTCAAGAACTCCAGGAGCTAAAAATCCTCAGTTTCATCGAGGATGGGTTCTTGTTTTATATCATCTCTCCCGAATCTATCGAACCGATCCTTGCGAGTCTCCGGAAGATCTCCGAGTACGATACGATCGCCGAATTCGATCCGCAGGACCGTGAAACGATCGTGAATCTGATCGCCAACTACGACCGACATATTTCCCTCCAGAATGCCGCGAATATCCTCTTTACCCGGGAATCCCTCGGGCTCATGAACTCTAAGGAGGGACTCCATCCGGAGATTCAGAAAGAGATCACTAACCGGAAGGAAGGGATGCGTACCAAGAAACTCGATGAAGGAGAACTCAAAAGAATCGCCCAGAATATGAGCGAACAAGAACGGGAAGTGAACGAGCTCCTGACACCGAAAGCGGCGATAGGCAGGAACGAACGGGAGGAAGTTCAGGAAGTTCTGAAAAACTAAACTTTTTCCACCCGTACACTCTCGATTTTCCCATCCTCGATATCCTCTACTGTCAATAGAAGGGATTTCTTCGGTCATTTGAGCATGATGGATTCTCCGTTCTTCGGAAACCGCTCCAGAAGAGAAAGGATCAGATAGCTGATGGTTTCCCCGATATATTCTTCATCGATATCGGCACTCTCGCTCGTAAGCCCGTATTCTTCCAGAACATCCTCGACCAGAACGCTTCCTTGCACGATAATCGCCCCATTAGAGGTTTTCCGGATGTACTCTTCCTCTCGATCCTTCTCGTCTTTGATATCCCCGAACACTTCCTCGATGATATCCTCGAGGGTGATGACCCCATCGACTCCCCCATGCTCATCGAGCACGAGCGCGATGTGCTTATGCGACTTTTGGAAAATAGTGAATATGCGGTCGATCGGCTGGGTTGAAGGAACCTTGATGATCTTTTCGAGATCAAGTTCCTGAAGTTTCTTATCCCCGAATCCTTCTTCTTTCCATATGAAAGCTTCCCGAAGCGTGACGACATAATCGATATCGTCCGGAGTTTCGGCATACACGGGAATACGGGAATGGCTGGAAGAGAGGAAAAAAATGCAAAGTTCATCCACAGTCATATCTTCGGAGACGAAATCCACCGAGACCCGTGGAGTCATGACCGATGAAGCCTCCGTCTCGGAAAGATCGAGGATATTCTTGATCTTCTTATGCTCATGGGATTCCACCGCTCATTTCTCGTGAGAGATATCAATGAATGCCTCGAATTCCTCTGAAGTCATTCTCTTACTGTGCAGATTAGCCTGAGCCCCCGTCAAAAAACTGATGAATCGGACAAAATATTCGATGAGCCAGTTGAGCGGAAAAAGGAGAAACATGAGCACCCGATAGACCGGAGCGACGATAAGCGCGACCTGATCGGAAAACCGTACCCCAAGGATTTTCGGTGCGATCTCCCCGACCAGGAGAATGATAGTGGAAACCGTAAGCAGAGAGAGAGTCAGACCCCACTGTTCGGAAAGGGAAAATTGACGGGAAGCATCCAATGCCACGATAGTGGAGAAACTCGAAATAGCGATCGTGACGGCAGTCGTTCCGACCAGATTCGTCATCAGGAGACGTTCGTTTTGAGTCTTGATGGACTGAAGCGTCACCGCACCGAACCGACGTTTTTTCACCGCGGATACGATGACATGATCGGAGATGGACATGAGAGGGATCTCGGTTCCTGCGAAAAATATAAGAAGGAGGAGGAGTGTAAAAAATATACTCAGCGACGCGGGATCCATAACAAGGGAAAAATAATAGAATGGAAAGTATTATAGAGATTTCCGGGAATTTGCAAGTTTTTCGGAAATGGGACAGGGTATGTTTTTCGGAAATCCTTCCCGTACTATATATGACCCACACCTAATATGACCCACACCTAATATCCGAATGAATGAATACACAGAATATCATGGATTATCCGATAATCCTATTGATTTCATATTTTTTTCATGTATACTCCCGTTATCTTTATATCTTTCCTCTATCTATGACCTCATCGCCACAAAAACAGATCCGGAAAATCCTTACCCCACTTTCCGGTTTCACCCTCGTCGAACTCATTGTGTCCATCAGCATTCTTGCAATTCTCGGGACTATCGCCTTCATCTCGATCAGCGGGTATATAAGCAATTCCCGAGACTCCAAGCGTATCGCGAATGCGAGTCTCATCGCGAAAGGATTCGACATAACACTCACCACAGGAACACCGATCAATACTTCCAAGACAGCCACCGGATACAATATAGCGATCGTCTGATCCGGACTGACGATGACCGGATATTATGGAGTGGTCAACGATGCACTTCTCGAATCCATCAAGGTAAGCGGAAAAGATACGGTCGCTTATGACGGATTTCAAGAATACCGGTATAGCTACTTCCCGAATGAGAAAAAATATCAGATTCTCGCGACACTGGAGAATCCGGAAAATACACGATCCGTCTTCCATATCCCTTCGATTATCGATCAAGCGTTCGCTGCAAGCGGATCAGTAGGCTATGCTTTCGTGAAGGGAAACTATACCGCAACGGGCGGTATCGATAATATCATAGTCGATGGGGCTACTTGGAATGGGAAAACGGCGGTCAATGGAATAGAAACCTTTTCCGGAAGTGAGACGATCGTCATCGGAAATGCACTGACCCTCGTACCGGCAACCAATGTTCCTTCGGACGGAATATGTGGAACTCCCGGACCTACCACGACTGCGCCGACATCCCTCCTTTGTGCAAATGGAAGCCCTACCATAGTAACCGATAATGGTTGAGTGACCGGTAGGTGGACTTGGGGCTGTTCCTGAGTGAATGGAGGCAATGCCACCGCTGCCAATAGCTGTAGCTCAAACTTCGATACCAACGTGAATTGCGTATTCGACACCGGAAACTTCGATCAATGCACTTTCGCTCCATAAAACCTCTTTCCATCATATCAAAACGCTCCCGCGAATATTCGCGGGAGCGTTTTTGTGTATTTCTGAACATCCTCGGATACGCCGTTGTAACCTCATTTGTATTCCCTTTCAGCGGTAATCGGGAATCCATAAGGGATTCTCGTGAGGGAATAGCACGGAAGGTACAACAGACCATACCATTCTAAACTACTCCCGGAAAGCGTACAAAATTGTAGAGAAAAAATCGAGGCAGATGCACGAGCAAAACAAGATGTGCTCGCATTATAGGGATTTTATTTGAAAATCAAAAGTAAACTTCAAAACCCCTCCCGAGCCTCCTATTTGAATCTAATAACCCCCTTAGTCCCCCTTGTCAGGGGGAAATCAAATTAACTCCTCCCTTGACAAGGGGAGGCTGAGTAGGGTTTATTAAACCACAAGGGGATTATTTCCCTTCCCGTTTCCCGGAACGGCTCAGCCGTATATCGTGTGCGATCGCCTCCTTGGTACCATCCTTGGTTTCGTGGAAAAGAGTATGTGCATGGGCGATTTTAGTGACGAAATGGTCGAAATCCTTGAGCACATCGATAAGGATGTAGAAAAGAGGAACCCCGATCAAGAGTCCGACGAATCCGAAGATATGTTCGGAAACGAGGAGTATCAAAAACGTCAGGAATACAGGGAGCTCCATATAGGCGGAGACGATCTTCGGATTAAGGTAGTAGGCTTCTACCGCATGTATGAAGGCGACCATACCGAGAATCGCCATGATAACGCTCATTCCGCCATAATTATACCCGATGATGAGAGTGGGGATCGAAGAGAGGAACGTTCCGAGGATCGGAACGAATCCGAAGATGAAGACGATGACCCCGAGCGTGATGATATATGGAAAAGGCTCTCCTCAATGGAAAAAACTGATGATCAATAGCCCGACTACCGTGAGTACCGCATTCACGAATGCGATAATGGCCTGTGCTTTGAAGATAAGCCCGAATCCTTTTGTGATCTTTCCGAAAATGATACGGTATTCCTCGTAGAGGAATGAGAAATTCCCCCCTTTTATCGTCTCGAGATAATCGGCTATCTTTCCCCTATCGATCAGGAATACGTAGCTCAAGATAAGCGCGATGAAAAACTTGGTCAGGAAAATCCCGATATTTTTGATATTTTCGAATGTTCCCTTCACGATATCCTGAACCGATGCAGGATTGAAGATATTATTGAGTGCTTTATTGATACCGAGATCCATATTCACAGCGCTTTCCAGATGGGCGATAGCCCCCTGGATCTGATTGGTGATGACCGGCGCGTCGTGGATAAGCCCTTTTCATTCTTCCAAGAGATGCGGGATCAGCGTATAGAAAAGCGAAACCACTACCGCGATGAAGGTGATATAAACGAATGTGATGACGATCGGAAGAGAAGAACCTGTCCGGAAAAATTTCCGGACAATCCTGTGGGACATATGATCGCTGAATTGCACCATCTTGAGGCTTATAGCCTTTGCCACATCGAGGAAGAGATAGGAAAAAAGAAAGGCGATCAGAAAGATAGCGAGAAAAGACTCGAGAAAATAGATCCCGGCAAAGAGAAGCGCTATCGCGAAGAGCTTCTGGAAGAAATACCGGTTGAAGATGAGTTTGAAGAGGAAAGGGAGACGCATAGTAGAAATTACCAGTTATAAATTATAGATTAGAATCTCCTGAAAAATGATGGAATTCGAGTAAAAACTACGTACCGGAGTGAACCGTACGACTGTACGGAGAACGAGGAAACGTAAAGTTTGAACGCGAAGTTCGCATTTTACAGAGATTCTAGAATATATCCATTGCTTCATCCGCCAGTGATGGCGTTGCTTTTTGTGGCTGCTTCCCGGTACCTCATCGACGGATATCGATCCGGTACCCGGCTCCGAAAAGGGTATCGAGCGTTTCCTGGAGAAAGAGCCGCACATCGGCGGAGTCGAGTTTCTTGTGGTTGAAATCGTTATCCGGATGTATCACGATCGTATCCCCTTCTTCGCTGTAGGTCGATACCCGAAGTCCGAGTCAGACGAAAGAGCGTTTCGGAACCGTGCGGATATGTTCGATGAATCGGCTGAAATCGAAGGAATTGGCTGGTTTCTGGGAAGAGAGAGTCTTTTCTTCAGGTACTTCCACCTCATCCCCGTCCCTTCTCCTAGAAGGAGAAGGGGGATTTTTCTCACTTTTTGTTCCCTCTCCTTCTAGGAGAGGGTTAGGGAGAGGTGTATTAGGGGAGACGTGCAGAGTTTTTACTGCCTTCTTTTCCAATACGTGAGTTTCTACAGAAAAAGCGGACTGAGCAGCAATGCACCGGAAAGCGCTCGTCTCAAGGAGCAGGAACGGATCCGGAGAGAATTTCAGCCGCCCGTATACCCCTTCGAAGAGTTCGAAGAGTTCGGCATAGGCACTGAATTCCGCCTTTTTCAGAGAATCTTTCATACGATCCCGGAGAAAAAAGAGGAGCTGCTCCAGAAAGAGCCGTACATCCAGGCTCTTTTCACGGAGAAAAGTGAGATTTTTGAGCGTTTTTTCGCTGTCTTTCACGACAAGCGATTCGGTGAAATCCGAAAGGAAATCTTCTCCGATGAGTTCCAGGTTCTCTTCGATATACTTCCGCTTCAGAACTCCTCCGACGCTATATTGTTCGAAGAGTGTGATAGCATCGCGGAGCCCCCCTTTGGCAAGTCTCGCGATAAGCTCCAATGCGGATTCTTCCACCTGGATCTTCTCTGCATGCGCGATGAAGTGCAACCGCTCGATGATATCCTCAGCCTTGATCCGCTTGAAATCATAACGCTGCGAACGGGATATGATCGTATCGGGGATCTTGTGGATCTCGGTCGTCGCGAGGATGAACTTCACGTGCTTCGGCGGTTCTTCGAGGGTTTTCAGAAGGGCGTTGAAAGCCCCTTTCGAGAGCATGTGCACCTCATCGATGATATAGACTTTGTATGGCGCCTGGGTCGGCTGGAACTGAGCACGTTCGATCATGTCCCGGATATTATCCACTCCCGTATTGGAGGCAGCATCGATCTCGATGATATCGAGGAGGCTTCCGTTTTCCGCATCGCGACAGTTCTGGCACTCCCCACACGGGTTCCCGTCGGAGGTGAGCGAGAGACAGTTTACCCCCTTCGCGAGAATCCGCGCCACGGTCGTCTTCCCGGTCCCCCGTGATCCATGGAACAGGTATGCTCCGACGGTACGATTCTGGAGAAGGGCATTCTGCAAAACCTCCCGGACAAAGGTTTGTCCGAAAAGAGAATGGAAATCTTTGGGTCGATAAGTCTGGTACAGCGCCATTACGAGAGGGGGAAATGGGAAAATATATAGAATCAGTATACGGATGATGGGGGAAAAACAAAATTTAACCGAAAGTTTTTTTATAACTCCATTGCTTTTTCAGAAAAAATCATTATATATAATCTCTGTCAAGATACATAAAGACTCTTTCAAAAGAATTAAAAATGAAAAAAAACCTTCAAACAATCCTTTTTGCCGGAAGTCTCGCCCTTTTGGGTGGAGATATTGTCACGTGATCGAAAGACCACGAAGTAATTCTTGAATCCACCCCATCTACAAAAACCACTATCGCAACAACGAAAGACAAGATATATGCCCTAACAAGCACGAATCTTTGGGCAGATACCCCGGAAAAGGAAAAACAAAAAATAAGGAATATTTTTTTACAGGAAATGGGACGTGATATAAATGAAGAAGATATAGGAAAACTTACCACGCTTCTACAAAAAAAAGAAGTCAAAGATGAGCTCTATTCCATCCTCAAGGAAGATCAAAGATGGGCCATGGGCCGTCTCATATTAGCGCTCCTTCTTGGAATCGGTTATGGATATGCCTATCTGGCGCAGATCGTAGGACAAATCAAGGAAGGGAAGGAAGTGAATGTCAAAAGCTTTCTCACTTTTTGATCCATCAGCGGTGCTATGATGATCTTGAACGGTTTTGATCCTTGATCCCTTGTGTATTTCGAATCCTTTGTGCTTGCATTCGTGAGCGTCGCTATCGATAAATACAACTCGAAACATGGACGCCATCATAAAAACAATCTCTTCAAACAATTCATCGCAAATGTTCCGCTCCCCATGTCACAATATACCAATGAAGGATTCCCTCTCGAGTGGAACCCGAAAATGGAAGAAGAAACAGGGTTTTCCCATACGGAAATAATAGCCCATTATAACAAGAAGAAACTGGAACTCCCTCCTGAAAGATGGTTGTACATCATCATGGAACTTCTTTACAAGGGAGAAAACCTCAAAAAAGTGGAAAGGTATTTAGAAAGGAAATCGGAGGGATATACTAATGTCGCCTTTACGATGGATACAAAATTTGGAGAAAGGACATTCTCTTGGTCCATATTCCCCGATAAAGCCAGTGGCGGCGATATACGCATCGCCAAACATCTGACAGATGCCGGAGAGATCAGAGCGGAACTGAAAAAAACAGAAGAACTTCTCATAGCAGAACTGGAGAAAACAAAAAAAGAACTCTCCGAAGAAGAAAGGCTTCGTCGGGAAATAGAAGAACAATCCAAAAAGGATAGCCTTACAGGAGTATACAATATAAAGGCATTTGATGAGGATATAAACCGTATCCTCAAAGAATATACCGAACGGAGTATGGTAATGGCTAAGATCGATATCGATGATTTCAAGGCCTTTAATGACAGATATGGACATGAATTATGATGAGATATGGTTCTGCGGAAACTCGCTGAATTCATACAGGCGAATCTCTACCGAAAAGGCGATACACTCTATAGGGTCGGAGGAGACGAATTCATCATTCTCATGGAAAGCGACGATTTCGATGGTGTTGTAAACAAACTCAATAACATACGACACAAACTTTCTCAAGAAGCCATTGTTATCAATGGAAAGGATATACCGCTTAGAATCGGAAGCAGCTGGGGAATTACGAAATTCAAAACAGGAAGATATTCTCCGGAAGAATCCATAAAAAATATCATCATCGAACTCAAGTCCCAATCAGACGAATACATGTATGTAGTGAAACACTATAAAAAATACCTCGGGACAGAACTCCTTATGCAACGGAAAATACTGGAAAATGCCACGGAAAAAAATGGTATCGCGCGAGCGGTATACGACTGAGACGGAAGCATCGTTGGGGTGGAAGTGTTCAACGAATACGGAAATTTCACCATCACCCAAAGGGAATTTGAAGTCATACGGGAAAAACAAAGAAATGATCTTGATGCAGGGAGACGTTCAGACATATAAAAAGTGCCCGAGGGCACTTTTTATGTTTATAATCCCTGACTCTTAAACCAATCTTGCAATTCTTTTTCTCCTTCGATCTCTTGAGCACTGGCTATCATGCTTCCGATACGGACTGTCGCCATCGGGTCAGTATCCAAACTACTGATACGAAATGTATCCCAAGAAGCGTTCGTTGAGGTTCCATCCTTTCTGCGCATACGAAATGTATCATGATAGTGGGTTCTTTCTTGGTAGAATTCATCATTATCTTCATTTTTCTTCTGTAAACTCATGATCCGTGCATTTACCTGATCATTTTGATCTGCATAATACAGTTTAGGGTTCTTTTCCAGTTCTTCAAGCGAGTATCCGGTTGCCGCAACATAGTTCTGATTGACGCTTATATATCTATCCCCCTCTTTTACAACAACAAAAAATGGTCATTTATCCACAATAATATCAGCAACCTGAGAGAGTTTCTGTAATTCTGCTAAAGGTATTTTCATGTCTGTCGGAAGAGGTATAATGATTTTTTCAATACGGGCCTTGAATTTCTCTGCAGATTGAGCAAAGAGAAATGGAATATTGTCAACAGCATCAAGTGAAAGAGGAGCAGGGATATCTTCTTCCCTTACGCCGCTTACATCTTCAGCAACACGCACATTCCCACCAAGTTCTCCAGTCGAAAGACTGGTCCATCGAGCAGCCTTTCCATTCTTAAGAGGAAATATCTTTCCTTTATATCATCCTGTCGCATCAATACTTGCAACAAACGCTCGAACTTCTTTCGCTGTCTCTGCCGTATATATATAATCTACAAGTTTTCCTTGTCGAACGAGCTCTTTTGCCTGATCGCCTGACTCAATCCCAACGAGCTTCAGGTAGGTCTCATTTACAAGCTCCAGCTCACCTTTATCATTATATAAACAAATACTTGGGCCATTTCGCCGTATCTCATTTTCCTCTATCGGAGGAGTATTGAAAATCCTATCAAATGCTTTTGCATACATTCTCGCTTGGGAAGCTGCATCGATAAGATATTCTCACTGTCTCTTTGCCTCATCTGGAGCATGTGAATATTTATTCAGAATAAGATCAAAAACTATCTTTTCTATTCTATTTATAAGTACTTCTGTTTGCAATAAATCACCATGAAAACGATTTAGATAAGGCTTAGGAATATTTTTCATAAAAAAACTTTAAGTAATATTTTCCTGAACTATACCGATAATCCTCCATATGACAAGTTTTTACCCGATAGTTTCGCTTGACAATGTTTTATTTGGTTTTTTAAATATCCCTCAAGATTTATTCTTGAGGGATATTTTCTTAAATAATGTTCGGATATACTCTCTTCTTGCCGCTTTCTACCCTCCCCCTCGTTCCGGAAAAGAGGCGTTCGGCGTTATTGATACAGATGTTCTGCCTGGTTTCCTCGCTCAAGCATTCGAGGAAGACATCGTACCGATGGTTGATGACCCCGATCTTATGAAAATTCCCAATCACATCCGATCCGATGAGGATCCTTGTGGAGAACCGTTCCGTGAGCTCGATCCATTCCGGATCAGGGATTCCGCCTTTACAGATAATCTCATCGAAGATGATCCAAGAATAATCGATATGGAGGCCAGGATATTGGAGCAGGAGCCGCTCGATCATCTTCTTATAGAACGGAGCGTACACCCGACGGGAGATCCCGCAGTGGCAGAATATCATCTTCACACGGGGGAATTCCCGCAGGATCTCCTCCAGTTCGTGGAGGTATTTCGGACGATCCGCAATCCATGTGGTGGATATGTTCTGATGGATGGAAATCGGGAGATCGTAGGCATCCGCGAATTGGAAAATCGGGTAGAGGGCCTTGTTGTTGATGCGTGGGACATCCCCATTCGTCAAGAGAGTCAGGTCATCGTGCCGGAGAAGGATCTCTCCGATACCGCTCCAGACATCCGGATACAACGCATACATGCGTTCTATATGTTTGATGGCATGCTTGTCGGCAGGATTGAACCCGCACATCAGGGGATAGAGCCGTTTCTGGCTCTCGGGATCAAGCTTCTTATATTCTTCCGCTACGATCGTATCGGTGGCGCTGTAATAATAACACTCGCTATCGTCATCGAGATAGTATTCCGGAGCTTCCCGCTCATACTCGGACCATTGCTTGGTCACCGGGAGTCAGAATACGACGGATTTCTGTATATTCGCCTGATCCATATGGACGATCAGATTCCGGAACCCCGGCGTTTCCTGAAGGAAATTCACCGCATGGACATGTGCATCGATCATAGGATATTTGGATCCGCCGAGAGACTCGAGCGCCGAATTTCCGGACTGGACAATCTCTTGTATCCGGGATTCCTGGAGCCCTAAGAAGTGTTGTTTTTCGAGCATGTATTACGATTGGATATATTGTAAAAGCGTCTGTTCCTTTTCTTTGGTGATTTTCGGAAGAAAATGATGGAGTGTCTCGTTCTTTCCGATGATCTTCCGTATCTCCTCAGGGCTGAAGGTCGGGATGAATTCCCGTACTTTCCCATTGCTCAATGCTTTCAACACATAGAAAAAATCTTCCGCTGTATAGATGCGCGACTTCATGAAAGGGAACGTGAGCATCTCTGCGAGAATATCCTTATTTTCATCGGAGAGGAAGTGGAATACTTTATATATATCCGTCCCGTAGGCAAAAAGCGGCTCCAGGAAATCTTTTCCGAGCATCTCGAAGACTATCCTTTCCCCTTCTCCGAAAATCCATTCCATGATATTGCCGAGGTCATCCGGCGTATGGATCATCTGGATAAGCCCTTTGGCACGGATGCTTTTGATGATACGGATCTTATCTACCTCTTCTGGGATACCAGCAAGGATGCTCCCGAGATGTGCCGATTTCTCGACAACACGGGAAAGCGTATCTCCGATCTTTACCAGGAGGAGGAACCGGTTTTTGAATTCCATATGCTTCATGCAGAGAAGGAGCCCTTTATATGAGAGGATAATATCCATCAGGCGCTCGTCGAGGCTCATGATAAGATGCCTATGGAGTTCATAAACGTCTGATGAGGAAGCAAGAAGCTCTATAATCAGAGCGAGTTCCTCCTCATTATGGATAGTGTATCGTTTTTCTCCGAGCGAGAAAATAGGGGCGGTCTTTGTTGTCATACATTAGAGTTGATAATTATTCTCCAGATTTTTTATACGGTCATCTAAACTTGGGTGGGACATGAAGAGATGGAGGAATCCTTTTTCGGAATGGATCTTGAACGTAGCAAGCTTCCCATCGTCCACGATCTCTCGGCTCGCAACGACATGCTGCAACCGCTTCAGAGCGAGAATCATCTTGTCTTTCCCGACGAGACGGGAACTCCCCTCATCGGCACGGTATTCCCGATGACGAGAAAAGGCCATGAGCACGAGGGAGGCGAGGATACCGAGAACCATTTCCATCACCATGACGGAGATGAAATATCCCCATCCGTGCCCCTCGTCATTCTTCAGGATCGTTTTATCGATGATCTCACCGATAATGCGGGCGAAAAATATCACGAAAGTATTGAGAACCCCTTGCAATAAAGTCATGGTAACCATATCACCATTCAATATATGGCTCATCTCATGGGCGATCACCCCTTCGACTTCGGAAGAGGTCATACTCGTGAGGAGTCCAGTCGAAACCGCGACGAGAGAACGGTTCTTCGACGGTCCTGTCGCGAAAGCGTTCGGATCTTCGCTCATATATACCCCCACTTCCGGCATAACGATGCCGTTTTGTTTCGCAAGACCCGCAACGGTGGTATAGAAGAGCTGTGTTTTCTGGTCATAGTCCATAAGCCGGCTCTCGGAGAGGAGTTTGATATCATACGCCCTTTTCGCCATCCATCGGGAAATCGCGAGACTCAGGAAGGACCCGGCAAACCCGAATATGAGCGCAAAAAGGAAAAGCCCTTGATATCCGTTGGAAATATTCGGGGTTATTTGAATACCGAAATACCGTTCCAAAACAAATATGATGGCCGTTATCACGAGGATGATCGCGATATTCGTAAGGAGGAAAAGGAAGATCCGTTTAAAGAAGTTCATACTGGAAAATGGTGAATTTATAGAAAAGAAGTATATGGAAAATCATCCGAAAATCAATACCCTAGAGAAAATGTTCCAATACCGTTATCTTTTCCTCCGGAATCTCTCCGATGTCTCGAATATATGGGACAAGAAACTGGGATGGAACGATATGGATATGTATTTTCTGTAAAGATTTTCTCAAAATAGAAACCTGAAAATATTTGCAACACGTTGCAATATACAGAATCGGATTCTTTGAATATATGACATCAAGGAAGGATCTGAGGCTCGGTGTTTTTGGAATCATACCTTCACTCTCTACCTTGGAGGGGAATGGGGAAATAAGTCAGAGGTCGTGGTACGTCACCATGGAAAAAATACCGGATTTATTCACCTCACGGACCACAAGCGGTCCGAGGAATCGACTCACGCTATGGAGCCAGATAACATCAGGGGTATTGCCCCCCTGAGAAGGGGGGTTGGGGGGTTGGATTTTTTTCCGGATCCCGAAGGTGGAAGTGATATTGCAGAGAGAATACGGAAGCCCCATGAGCCGAAGGATCCTAGTCCACTTCCCTTTGGGGAGATCCCATCCGAAAATCTCGACCTCGTATCCGTGTTTCCGGAGGGTTCGCGCGATGGTCTGCACATGGGTTTCGATCCCACCGAGGAGGGTCGTATAGTCGCTTACGAGAAGTATTTTCCCGGTACCAGCCGGAAGCATCTCCCGAACCTGCCGCATCCATCGCCCCTCGGTATAGCTATCCGCGATACGCCTCGATTCATGGGAAAGGGTATCCCAGTCGGACCCCTCTTCTCCCAGAAGAGCAGGAAGGGAAGAATATTTCTCCGCAACCTCCACGATTTTACTGGAAAGAGCTTCGATATTCTCCCCATCATCCGAGGAGAAAGGAACAGCGAGATCCTTCGGGATGAAGGGGATAAGCCCCCCTTTCTGGAAGCCTATGACGGGAACCCCCTCGGAGAGAGATTCGAGCGCAGCGAGACCGAAGGTCTCGAGGAATCGCGACGGCATAAGGGAAAAATGGGAGACCTCCAGAACGCCCCGTATCGTGGAGAGCGATTGCCATCCGAAAAAGTAGATTTTGAAATCTTCTCACTCTTCTGAAATACCCAGAAGTTCCATCTTTTCCAGTATCTCCTCTCCCGAGAGACGGGAACAATCCTCGAAAAATGGGGTTCCGGAAAATTTTCAGAAAAGATCCCCCTGAAGATCCCCTTCCCCGAACAGGAAGAAATTCCCGGGCAATTCCCCGGTTTTATGCACGATATTTTCGAGAGAACGGACGAGCAGATCGAATCCCTTCTCTTTTGCGAGCCGTCAGAAAAATATGAAGTTCATGATACTACCGAATTATGGGTATTAAACTTTTTTCTTCCTCTTCCCGATAAACAACCCCAATACTAAGAACAATATGAGCGATATGTACACGGATTCGAAACTATGTAAGAACAGGTTCATCGTCAGAACCGCCACGAACGAGGCGAAGAAGGTCGGCGAAAGCGGAAGTATCATCCAAGCGATAGTGGCCATGATGGCACAGAATAAGACAAAACCGATAATCCCTCATTCCACGAGCTGTTGGATGTACCAGCTCTCTGGAATATAGTAGTCTTCGGTATGTTCGATCGCCCCTCCATAAATCGGGCTATCGGAGAGTTTCATTACATACCGGTAGGCAGGTCAGGCTGTTCCAAGTCCTTGCCCCATCGGATGTTCCCGGAACCGTTTAAGTCCCGTTATGGCCCGGTCGAAATGCCCTTCCGAAGACCCTGACCGTATGATGATCTGACTGATGGTTCCTTCATACCGGAGATAGAAGAGTCCGGAAATGACCGTGAGGAATACCACTATATATACGCTCTCCTTTTTGTATTTCCGCCAGATCGTCCCGAGAGAGAATACAACCAATGCAAGACACCCGACCACAAGCCCTATGAGGGAGCTGCGTGAATACGTGAGGAATATGAGCCCGAGAAGGACGATGATCCAGAGTCCTACGAGGAAATGGTAGGATTTTTTGGATCGGAAATGGTGCACCAGAAGCCCGATATAGACAAGGATGAAATACGCTGCCGGATTCGGACCGTCGAAAATCCCCTGGAACCGTTTCACGTTTGCCCGGTCGATCCCATGGTAGATAGGAGGGGTTCCACCGAAGCTCCAGTTGGAGAGATTCGGGGAAAAACCGAAATGAAGGAGGATGGTCTCATGGAAAACGAAGCGCACCAAGAGCCCAGCAAAAAGGGCGAAACTTGCCGAGATGAGGAATATCCTCAGGTACCGGGAAACCGTTCCCGTAAGGAGCATGCTCCCATGCTTTGCGATCAGGAACGCGACCAGGAATTCGAAATCGTATCGTCCGCCATAAACGAGCGACGCGATTCAGAGTCCGTTGTAAAGGGTGATGATCACCAGATATCCTATATATGAGGCGATCAGATAATCGAGGATGTCGAACTTCGGAAGTGTCCTCTTCTTCCAGAAATCCCATATGAGGAAACTGGCAAGGAGAACCAAAAAGATTTCTTTAAAGAAACTCACTCCGGGAATCCCGAGCTTGCTCCCGAAAAATACGGTTCCGAGAACGCTCCATGGAAGGATGGCAAGAAAGATGCGAAAAATACGGTCGAACATGAGAGGGAATTAGAGATTATTATTTTGTTGCGAATTGTATGAAAATCTATACAATACGCAAACGAAAAATCGTTTTTCGTTTTTTATCACTTTTCATATCAAAGATTCATGACACAGATTGACCCAATAAAGGTAGCCAGCGCTGCCACTGCCCTCAAAAGAAAACCTATCGTCTCCAATGCCTGCATTGGTTGCGGTGCTTGTGTCGCGATATCCGGAGACGTATTCGAACTCAATGACGATGGAATATCCATCGTCCTCGAACTTCCGGACTACGAAGGGAAAGATGTGGATGACAGCATCATCGCCTGCCCTGTAAACGCGATCAGCTGGGAGAAATAATGATAAAATCCCCCGCCACACGATATGTGGGTGGGGGATTTTTAAATTACTGAATCAATTTAAAGAAATGCGACTTCATTTTTTGTAATCAAATCCTTTTTTGTCTGAAATTCTTCTATTTTCGCCTGAAGCTCTTGGATTCGTGATTGAATTTTTTCAGGATCACTTGTTCCTTTTATCTCTTGATAAATAACTCCTGAGTAAACCTCTAGTGTATCAATAATATCTGTATACTCTTGAATTAATCGGAAGAGTCATCCATTCTCTCTCGTATATTTAAAGTCTTTTCCTATAAAAAATAACTGAAAAAGAATCTTATGCAGTCCCTTTCGTTCAGTAACCTGATCTCGAATTATCTCTCTTGTAAACTCAAGAACCTTTCCTGAAACACTATGTTTATAGTAATTATCTTCAAAAAAGTTTCTGCAGAGAGTCTCAAGGCTCTCCTTTATTATTCGTGCCATAGGTATATCTGATAGTTCCGTTTCAGCAACGAGTGATTCGATTTCTTTATCGAACTTAAGAATCTGGGCACTTACATCTATAATAATGTATTCTAATTGAATAATACCTCGTTGACGCTTTCTTTTGTCTTTAGATTGGGCCAATCGTAATGTATTATAGTATCTATCTACATACTTTTCACTGACATCTTCTCAGAATTCATGAGAAAAAAGAAGTTGCAAGTCTATGTTTTTCTCCCCTCTAATAAGCCCTTTCATGGTTTGTACAACTTTTGAAAGAGTTTCTCTCTCGCGTCGTATCTTCCCGAGAGTTTTTGTCTTTCTTTCTACTCATTTAAGAGAAGTCATTATCCTCTTTACCGCTGGTAGGCTCATTTTTTCAATGTCTTGATAAAGACTAACGATTGTCTTAAATTCTCATGAATACAAGTCTATATGAAGAAAATACTCCTTAAGAACCTCGGACTTAATTCTTTCCTCATCAACTTTTTTCATCTTCCACTTAATAGATCCGAGCAGTTTTGCATACTGATTTCTGAGTTCAGAAACCTCTTTATTTTCCCTTGGGCGCTCATTTGGTGATATTTGAGCAAGTAATTCTATTTCTTCTGATGGCAAAGTAATTCTTTTCCCCTTACGAAATGCCTGTATAAATGGATCCTCCGATTCGAGAAATTGATCGAGAATGGTTGTATCATGACGGAAACTTTTTTCAGTCTTGGCGATACTAGCCTTGCTCGTTATATTAATACGATGCGCCTCATCTTTCAAAAGAAAACGAACCAGTAATTCTTTAAAAGTAAATATATCATCCTCAGTTTTATTCTCTAGGTACTTACGAATCCTCTGGTTGTGTTCAACCAGAAAATCGGGGAGACGATAGCGGAGATAATACATTCTCGCATCTTCGTGTGTCTGGAAGAAATTATTATGACGTACTATTTTTGAAGCCTTCTCTATTGATCGAGCATAATCACGGATTACTTTTTCAGGATTGGACACAGTATCGTCTTCTTGAAAAATTGGTTCGTAAGAATCTTTTTTATGCGATAAATCGGACTGTTCCATACCGAACGATTCAATGCCTTTTTCCGTGTTCGATGTATTAGTGCTATCTACTGTAAAAGGTGATGTGATTTTATCTTGATCATGGGAAGCTCTTTTTCATTTGTTTCCCCCTGTCACTAAGCCTTCATGCTTCTCTTCCGTTGTTTTTGGACGAACGGGCGCAATAAAAGATCGAGTACTAAGTCTTGCATCATCAATGTGTCCTTCATCTATCTGTGTAAGGAATGTGAGAAGATTAAGATCTTGAGTATGTTCATTTCATCCAATGATAAATGGTTGTCCAATATAAAGATGATGATTTGTCGGTTCGACGAGTGTTACATTTCCCGCTTTGAAATAAAGAGTATCCTTCCCGGTCTTATGTTCTCTATTCTGAAATTTTTTAGTCTTTGCATCGTACTTATATACATTATGAAGACTTCCTGAGGCGAAGCATATTTTTTTATCCGACATATTCGGAGAGGAGGTTATCTCTATTCCCGAATCGGTTAAACGTTCTCTTAAATCCATCACGAGTTCGTCGATTTCCTTTACCTTCTTGTTTTTAATCCCTATCGGAGCGAGATTTACAAGCTCATAGAGCTTGTATTCGCCTTGTCGATCGATGAAATCACGAAGTTCATCACTATCAATCCCGAGTCAGATAAGAAGTTCTTTTTGTTTTTCTGAAATAGTTGTCGCAATAACAATCTTAAGGAGCTCGGTATACCCAAACAGATCAGAATCCTTTCCGCCTGACATTTTAATTTCTTTCCACTTTTCATCTTTAGAAACGAATCACTTTTTTTCAAGGATGGCAGTTGCGTATATCACGTCTTCTACACACTTTCGTTTGATAGCTTCCCGAAGCATCCGAGCATGGTATATATCAAGAGGAAGCTTCAAAAGGTCCCGTCCGAGCGGGGTAATGTTTCTCGTATGATCTATTGCTCCAATTTGGGCGAGTCGGCGATAAGATATCTCCAGTAATTTCTTATCGAAGTTATGAAAAAATAGCTGTTGTCCTTTGCCTGATTCTTCTTCTTGGAGTTTTGTAATATCGATACCGTTTGCAAGGAGAATAAGGATATATTTATCAAGCATTTCACGTTCCAATGGTGCTCCAGGATATCTTGCAAGTTCATCAAAAGAAGTATCATTTGCGCGAATATATACTCCGGGGTGGGTTCGTCCTGCTCGTCCTGCTCTCTGAAGACAGTTTGCCTGAGCGGTATTTTCGAGTCGGAGCTCTTGGATACCATGGCGATTGTAGCGAGCGACTTTATGGGTCCCGAGATCTACTACCATATCAATATAAGGGATGGTGATACTTTCCTCGGCAACATTTGTACAAACGATAAGTCTCGGTTTATCAGTGGTTTTGACAAGAAGTTTTTGTTGTTCTTCTTTTGGTAAATCAGCATGAAGCGGAAATATTTCTGCTTCTTTCCCAAGTTTTGCTCTAAAAAGCTCAATATGATCTTCGATTTCTTTCTTTCCCGGAACGAAGAAAAGAATATTTTTTCCCTGTGTGTATGCTGTTGCGACAGATTCAATATAATTTTCTCACGGATTAAAATATTTCGTTACCGGGTGGGTTCTCCCAGGAATATTTATTACGGGTATATCGGAAGATCTATGTCCGTAGTATTCCTGAAAAACGTATGGATCCAGAGTTGCGGACATGATGATGATTTTTATATCCGTTCGATACTTCATAAGCATCGCTAAAATCTCCGTAGGGATAGCAAAGTTATGTACTTCATCGAGTACGAGGATATTTGGAATAAGATTCGAATAGGCAGTTCGCATGAGCTCCAACCCATCCGTATGAAATGAGAGCGGAGAGATGCGAGAAGAACTCACTCATCGTCCAGTCCTGTATCATACACCATGACCGAGTGAATAGTAAGGATTTCCTGTGTCTGCAAGGAGTTCCTTAGATACACGGTCAGCATTACTCATGGCTGAGAGAACTCTTGGTTGAGTTACAACAATCTGTCTTTTTGAATCAAAAAGCATTTTTCCAATCTGAGTCGTTTTTCCGCTTCCGGTTTCTCCGTTGATGATTACAATGGAGTTCTCTTTTACAGCATGCTTTATATCATCAGCCATTCCCGTTGCGGGGAGTCACTCCACTTGCTCTATGATATTCAAACGTTCATCCACAGAGAGTATATTCCCATACATATCAATAATAGAACCATCTGGCTGTTCTCCGTGCGGGAGAATGATATCGGACATAATTTATAAGTAAAGTAGTATAACTAAATTTGTTATACACATTATTTATAAATATGCAAGTAGTTTTTTGAAAATCGCGGAAAAATCAGAAAAAATCCATTCTTTTTGACAAACTCCTCCTTTTCCATACAATGGGCGCACTTTATTATTTATACAGGAGATCCATCATGATTGTATACACTATCAAGAACGATTCCGAGTCAAACGAGAAGCTCATCCTTCGATACAAGAAGATGTTCTTCCAGACCCGTGTAGCGAATAAACTCCGGAATGGACGATACGCGACACGAGCTCTCTCGAGCCGAAAGATTCGGGAAAAGGCGATCATTCGCCAAGTGTACCGCGATATCAACGAAAAAGCACGAGCGTAGTCGCTCGCAAAAAAATCCCCTCTGCCACGGCAGAGGGGATTTTTTTGTAAAATATGCGATTATATGTTACACTACCGGGGACTATGACAAATATCTCTTTTTCTCTCGAAAAATATGCTCTCTCAGAAAATACGAAACAATGCTTCTATCTCCTATTTTTTTCTCGGGTGGCTCTTTCTTTTGGCGAAGAATAACCCTAATTTCGCGGATCCGTTCATCCGGCGACATGCGAAAACCGCTACCAAGGGGCACATCCTTTTCTTTGTCGCCTATTTCTTTTACTCCCACTTTCTGAGCGGATTCCTCTCCTATCCGATTCCGGTCATCCAGATCACCATCGCTCATTGTGTCGATATCGCCTTCTTCGCGACGCTGACGCTTTTCATCATCCGGGGTGTATATGCGGGACAGAAAAACGGTTCCGAAGAAACGGCAGAAAACGGCGATGGGCTATTCTCGGCGGAAGGACGCACTTTCCGGTTCTCCGGGGCATCGGAAGCACAAAGGATCATACTCCTCCTTGCTCATATCCCTTTTTTCGGGATGATCATCGCAAAAAGATATCCCAATATCGTCACCGTCACCGGAGCGAGGGCATCTTCCGTTTTTTGATGCCTCTATCTCATGGTATTTACCAGCGGAGGTTTCGACTCGCTCTCCATGATCCTTCTTTTCATCGGGATACTTCTCCTGGTTTTTCTCGCTGCACGTTTCTTCATGCACGACGATTATACCGTTCCGGGTTTTCTCGAACGCATACCGGGAATAGAGTCGGTCTACGGAATTGTCCGTTCCCTTCCTCCATATCTCATGGATATGGGGAAAATGGTATTCGGGAAAAAAGATGTCATATCCTTCCGGGATCATCTGAAGGATACGCAAGAAAAAGATCAGAATTTCCGTTCTTCCCTTCAGGGGTATTTCACCGATGAAACACTTCCATTCCGGCCTTTTTGGATTTTTATCCCCTTTTTCAACCTGGTTTTTCTTCCAAAGCTCTTTATGAGCCGGACGACCCGGTATGTCCTTGCTATCGGGCAAGGCCTCATTATCACGTTTCTCGCCATTTGTATCGGGGTATTCCATTCTTTCGCTTCCCCCCTGGAATCATTTCTCCTCTTTCCGATATTCTACGGGATCGCCTCTCTCGAGTCGGATGTCTTCATCCGGATACCTCTGGTATATGAGATATACGCTATGCTCAATGCTCTGAGCTTCGGGCTTCTCAAGAACACCAAACGGATACAAGCGGTACAAAAACAGGAAAAAACAGTAAGTTTTAAAGTATAATAACACATACATATTTGTCAATTCGCTTTTTTGACTCCAGAAAAAAAATAGGATAAGATATTCATGTCACACGCATATCACATCTATTTCATACAAAAACATATTATGGATTTACAACAAATACCAGCTACCGACATCCTCGCTCTCCTTGATAAAGAAGAGACAGCGGTAAATAACGAGATACCTCTCGATACGGAAGATCCTCTCCGCCAGATCGAGGATCTTTCCATAGGGATCTCCGCAAATCACGAGAAGAAGGAGATTTCCCGCGAATCCCTCCTGACCCGTTTCCGTCGTGTCAGTGTTCCAAAAATTCAGTTTCTCTTCTATTATCTCGGTATTTCGGCTATCGTGTTCGTCATACTCCTCGCGACTACGAACTGGAATTCCTACTCCACCGTACTCTCCGCTTATTTGAATCCGCAGGGGCTCACGGATTCCAAAAACAATATCATTTCCGTGCTCGATAAATCCCGGGTAACGGTATATGCGGACAATATGACAGATAGCGGAGCGAATGAAGAAGAACAGATGAATCTCAAAAAGAAACTGGAAGCAAGCAATACAACCATCCGAGAAGACCGATTCTCTCCGAAACGGCTCATTTCCGGGGAAGCAAAGGTCAATATCGATCTCGATATCACCCCCTATGACAATCGTATCATCATCCCGAAAATCGGGAAAAATATCCCTCTCGTGGATGTGAAACTCGATTCGGGATTCGATTTCGACCACATCGAAAATATTTTCATGCAGGAACTCGAAAAAGGGGTAGTCCGATATCCAGGAACCGCCAAACCCGGAGAAGCGGGAAATGCCTTCATATTCGGACATAGTTCCAATTATCCATGGGTGAAGGGGGAATATAACAGTGTTTTCGCTCTTCTTGATGAGCTTTCCTTCGGGGATGAGATCATCGTCTACTACAACCAAAAAAAGTTCACCTACATCATCCGCGAGAAGAAGATCGTGAAGCCAGGAAACGTAAAGATTCTCGAGCGAGACGAAACCAAGAAAGAACTTTCCCTCATGACCTGCTGGCCGATCGGAACGACTCTCAACCGGCTTATCGTATTCGCAGAACTCCAAGAACAAAAGTAAAAAATAATTTGTAACTTTTCGCTCTATATGCTTCCTACCACGTATACATTCCAGTACAACCCGGAAAATCTCCACGCATTTTCCTATGTATTCAGCATGGATAGTCTTGCAGTGCCTCTTATAGTCCTCTGAACTATCGCTCTATATGGATGCATCTATTTTCTCGCACCGCATATCTATAGCTTTCTCGTGAATCGCGAGAAAAAACAGGAAAAAGAAGCGAAGCGAAATGTTATCCGGGATCTGATCCTCATGAAGGAGGTACAGGGGGAACTCGAAAAAGAGATCGAGCAATCGCTCCTCAATATCACTCTTCAGTGAAAGGGTGCATAACTAAGAAAGCTCTCCAAATCTTTGGAGAGCTTTCTTAGTTATAACTCTACATGCCACTCCTCCACCCTCCCCACCTGACATCCTATCTCCTGAAAATTTCCATACACTATCTGTGAGAAAGTAGTAAGATTTATCTTCTCGGTATCCAAAAGTTCCTTTAAAAGTTGTTCTTCTTTTGTCGGATCATTCACACCAAGTGTCGATATCACTCCGGAGTTTATCGCTGCGAAAAGGGTTTTAACATGTCCCGGTTCGCGTGGAGGCGGGATAAAGCAGATACTCTCCCGTTTGGATTTATAATCCTTGGTGGAATACGCCAGATTCCGGATATTCACCCCTATGGTGATAGGAGCTTCGGAAAATGGCACCATAAAGCGGTTTTCTTTCGTATCGAAGTATCCAAGTCCATCATAGAGCTCGCGGATTATCTGCACTTCTTCGCGAAGGGTGCAATTGATGATATGGATCTTCCGGTTCTCTGCGAGCGCTTTTTCCGATATGTTCTGGAAGATCTCCAGTTCTTTCTCGCCAGGATAGACGTCGTTCCAAAGCTTGTAGTCGTTCCGGAACTCTACCCGGTCGTTCCGGAACTCTTTCAGAAGCTCCGCAAGATCGATGATGATGGGCGAAGCGATATCGGTCGCGATACGAAAAAGGTACCGGTTATCGAGCGGATCCGTATCAGGGATAAGCGTGATGGAATGGGAGAGAATTTGTTTCATAAAGAACAAAGGTTTAATAATCTATAAAAGCTTGGTATCTTTTCTCGCTTCCTGCGGAACTCGTCTCTTATATGATGACTCAAACAGTCCTCGGTGGCGCTCAAAAAATATATCAAGCTTTTATTCAGAAGTGTAGTATAGCCTATCCATGATGGTACCCGGTGTTCTTCCGGATCTGCTCGACCCGATAGAGTTGTTCGAGCAAAACCAGGAAAGCGAGCGAATGCGGGAAGGTCATAGGAGAAAAAGAGATTCTTTTGTGGATATATGATGCGAGGATGATCTCGTCTATTCCATATGCTCCTCCGATCACAAACACGATGTTCGGGTGGGTTATTTTCGATTTCTCGATCATATGCGCGAGCGATTCGGTGGAAAGGATTTCGGATCCGATGTCGCAGTACACGACGAGCCCCTTCTGTTTCTCCAGGGATTCACGGATCCGTCCGCTCTCTTTCTGGCGTATCAGTGCCGGATTCTCCGATTTTTCCGGCTTAATGCTTTTCACCTCGACCATTCCCTTCAGACGGCGGAGATACTCCTCAACCGGTTCTCGGAAATGGGCATAGGAATCGGAGACGACAATGATGGAGATCATAAGAGGATTGATTACGAAAAACCCTCCGTTGGACGGAGGGTTTTTAAGATTATTTAACGCTTACGAAGATATCTCGGTATACCCGTCCGTCAAAACGTACTTTACGTTTTTCCTGAAAAGAAACCTTTCCTTCTTTTGTAGCATAGAGCGTGAAATCATGTCCCTGCTCTACATTTTCACCAGGCCAGAACTTATTCCCTTTCTGTCGGATGATAATACCTCCAGCAAGTACTGGTTGTTCACCGTATACCTTCACTCCAAGTCGTTTTGCGACCGAATCTCGACCATTGGCGGTCGAACCCATTGCCTTCTTATGAGCCATAATAGAAAAAATTAATGATAGTTTTTTTAGTTTATCTCTGCTTCTAAAATTTCTTAAAATCGAAGTAATCTTGCGAAGCAAGCAAGGTACGCGCGCAAATCGAGAACCGGAGTGAACCGTACGACTGTACGGAGAACGAGGAAACGGAGATTTAAACTCGAAGGACCAGCTTTTCAGGAATTTCTATCGATTTGTTGCGAATCGAGCAAAAGCTTTATTCGCCTCAGCCATCTTGTAGGTTTCGAGTTTTTTCTTTACCGCATTTCCTGTTTCCTGAGATGCTTCGATGAGTTCCTGAGCCAAGAAATTAGAGAATTCACCACCGCTCTTCGCTCGAGCAGAAGCAAGGATCCAACGAACCGCGAGTGCGAACTGTCGTTTTGGTTTCACTTCCTGAGGAACCTGGTAGATGGAACCACCCACACGTTTCGGACGAACCTCGATTCGTGGCATAACGTTCTCGAATGCTTTTTCGAAAACCTCTTCTGGGTTCTCATGACCTTTTTTCTTCATGGCCTCGAAAGTATTGGAGAGGATCTTCATAGCAAGGGTTTTCTTTCCTGCTTTCATGATGTAGTTCGCGAATTTCGCGATTCTCTCGTTCTTGACTGCGATGATGGTTCCTTTCGTACTCATAATGAATAGTTATTAGTTGTTAGTGAATGGGATTATATTATTTCTTCGCTTTTGGTTTCTTGGCACCGTATTGGGATCGGCTCTGAGCCCGTTTATCTACCCCTTGAGAATCGAGAACTCCACGAACGATATGGTATCGAACCCCTGGTAAATCCTTAACACGACCTCCACGGATCATGACAACGGAGTGCTCTTGGAGATTGTGCCCCTCTCCTCCGATGTAGGAGATCACTTCATACCCGTTGGTCAAACGAATCTTCGCAACCTTCCGGAGCGCTGAGTTCGGTTTCTTTGGAGTCATGGTATATACTTTCGTACATACTCCTCGTTTCTGAGGACAAGCAAGATCAAGAGTTTTTCTCTTGATAGAGTTCTTGATTACCTGAAGAGCAGGAGACTTGCTCTTACGAGTCTTATCTCGACGAGGATTCTTTACCAATTGGCTAATAGTAGGCATGGGGGAAGTGAATAATGAATAATTATGAAAAATATAGCAGAACCAATTCTTTGGAAGAATGTGATTAATTCGAGGAAAGGTTGAGTATCGAAGCGAACTGTACGAAGTAGTACAGAGAGCGAGACACGGAAAGCTTGACGAAGAAGTAATCCATTATTTCAGAGAATTTTAACGTTTCGACCATTGTGAGGCCTTGCGGGCCTTGTGCAGTCCTGGTTTCTTCCGTTCAACCGTTCGGGAATCCCGTTTCAAGAATCCTTCGTCCTTCAAGGATTTTCTGGCAGTTGCATTCTCGAGAACCAAAGCACGTGCGATACCGAGACGGATAGCTTCAGCCTGTGAGTGTTCTCCGGAACCTTCAACCGTTACCTGGAAGTGGTACTTGTCCTGCACTCCAAGAGTTTTGAGAGGAGCAAGAAGCACCGCGAAAAGGTCACTTCGGTGAACGTATTCGTTCATCGGTTTTCCGTTGATCACCGATGCTCCCGCACCTGCAAAAAGACGAACTTGTGCTGTTGCTGTTTTTCTCCGTCCGATTGCGTAAACGTACTTTTTATCTGCCATAAAAGCTACTGATTAGATATATAATTAAAGAGTGATAGTGGTAGGATTCTGAGACTCATAAGCATGAGTGGCTCCATCGACCAATTTCAATCGAAGCATCATACCCTGACGAAGACGATTCTTCGGAAGCATTCCAGAGATGGCATGTTCGATGATCTTGTTCGGTTTTTCTTCTCGGAGTTTTGAAAGCTTTACTTCTTTCAGATGCCCCATGTGTCCGGAGTGCGTCCGGTAGAGTTTTGCTTCCTCTTTATTTCCGGTTACAGCGATCTCTTTCGTATTGAGAACGATGACATAGTCACCATTGTCCATATGTGGAGAAAAATCAACACGGTTCTTTCCGGAAATGATAGTTGCGATTTTTGTACAGAGTCGCCCAAGAGTTTGACCTTTTGCGTCCACTACGAACCATTTTCTGGAATCAAGAGGAATCTGTGTAGGAGTAAGAGTTTTCATAAAGAGTTTGAAACGAATTGTTAAAGTGAAAAGAGGGTACTATGATTATGCCGCTGTTGATGCTTCTTCCATTTTCCGGAGTTCCAGCTTCACGAGTTTTGCATTATCTCCGGTTCGGTACTTGATCGGAGTGATTCGAGTGAATCCCGAACTTTGTCCCTTGTATTTCGGAGCGACCTGCTCGAAAAGTGCGATGGAAGATTCCTTGGTGAAAAGGTATTCTCCAGCACGTCGGATGGCATTCATCTTATCTTGTTCGCTTTCCACCGCGTTTACCACGTTGATGAGCTTATCGATGAAAGGGGTTACCGCTTCCGCTCGTTTCTCGGTCGTCATAAGAGACTTGTGAGTGAAGAGGCTCGTCATAAGACTGCGGAGCATCGAATTTCGGTGATCGACGTCCTTTTTCTTGAAGTGGAGATTTTTTCTAACGCGGTGTCGCATAATGGTGGATAGTTATTGATAGTAGCTTTTTTTGGGAAACCCGGAATTAATCGTCTCCGAGAAGTTTGAACCCTCGTTCCCGAAGAGAATCCCGAACCTCTGTCATCGCCTTTTTCCCGAATCCTTTTATGGAGGAGAGTTTCGCTTCGGTACATCGGGTGAGCTGTTCGATGGAGAGGATATCCCCGTTTACGAGTGCGTTCAATGTCCGAGGAGAAAGTCCCATGATTTCGATCGGGGTATAGGTCTCTTTTTCGAGTTCCGATTTCACTTCCTGTTTCTCTTTTTCTATGATCTGCTTGATATCTCCGATGAATTCCCCTTCGATCTGAAGCCCTTCCTCATTGAAGAGTCCGAAGTAGGAAGTGAGCATATCTCCCGAAAAACGAAGAACATCTTCCGGACTCATCACTCCATTGGTCTTGACGATGATATCGAGAGAATCGAGGTTGGTCATCTCTCCGAAACGGATGCTGGATACTTCGTATTTTACACTCTGGACCGGAGAGAAGTTCGCATCGAGGAGAAGGACATGGACATCTTCTTCCCGTTTCTTGAGCTCTTCCATTCCCATGTATCCGACTCCTTTCTCGATACGGATACTCATATTGAGTTCGAATCCATCTCGGTCGATCTCGGTGATAACGAGATCCGGATTGAGGATAGTGACTCCGGAACTGGTCTTGATATCTCCAGCGGTAACGACTCCTGCTTTTGACTTCACGAGGTGTACCCATTCGATATCGGAATCTGTTTTCAGCGCTACGAGGTTTTTGAGATTGAGCATGACATCGAGGATACTATCCTTGATACCGGGAAGTGTTGCATATTCGTGAGTGATACCTTTGACCTTGATACCGGTAACACGAGCTCCTGGAATAGAGGAAAGCATTACACGGCGAAGGGAATTTCCGAGAGTGACACCATATCCGCTTGGAAGTGGTCCTACAGAGAAATGCGCTTCATTGGTGTCGATCGATTTTTTTATGATTTTGGGAACCCCGATAGTGTGGTGGATTATGTGCATATAACGTTGGTTATATAAATAGCAAAAAATAGAAACGGGATTGTCGGACGGGTCCGACTATTATTTTGAGTAGAACTCTATAATCTTCTGGATATCGATCACCTGATCGAAATCTTCTTTCCCAGGAAGCGCCTTTATAGTGATAGTGAGTTTGTTCGCATCCACTTCGAGCCATTTAGCGGTCGTGATGGTCCCTGCGGAATTTTTCTTCACGAATTCTCCGAATTCTTCCAAAAGCGTCTTGTAGAGAGGGGATTCTTTCATCTTTTCCCGAAGAGAAATGACATCTCCGACCTTTACGCTGTAGGATGGGATATTCACCTTCTTTCCGTTTATATGGAAATGTGCGTGTCCGACAAATTGACGGGCCTGCATGATCGTTCGTGCAAAATTGGATTTGAAAATGACATTATCGAGACGGAGTTCGAGGAATTGGAGCATAGCATCTCCGGTAATCCCTTTCGTCTTGATGGCTCGAGCGTAGTAGGCAGCGAATTGCTTCTCGCTTACTCCGTACATCCGTTTCGCTGCTTGTTTCTTACGAAGCTGCACTCCGAATTCGGAAGTCTTTCCGAACTTTCCACCGAGAAGTTTCCGGTGATTTTGGGAGAGATCATATTTTTCAGAACCGAAGAGGTTGATACCTTCTCTTCGGCAGAGCTTCATCTTAGGACCAGTAAAACGCATAATTTAAAAAAAGATTAAAGAAGTGGTGAGAATTAGAGTTTTCGGACTTTTTTCTTTCGGCATCCATTGTGTGGAACCGGAGTGATGTCGTAGATGGCGGTAAGATCCACCCCTGAATTGATGATACCTCGGATAGCCTGTTCACGACCGGCACCGATTCCTTTCACATACACGACAGCCTTTTCAAGACCATGGAGTGTTTTTGCCTTGGAAACCGCGCTTTCAGAAGTGATCTGAGCCGCATAGGGAGTCGCTTCACGAGCTCCTTTGAATCCGGCGCTTCCGCCAGTTGCCCAAGAAAGAACCTGTCCATCCTTGTCAGAAACGACGACGTGGGTATTATTCAGACTTGCATTAATAGAAACCACCCCTTCGGAGATATTTCTACGGGTTTTCTTGGAACGTTTCAAAACCTTTGCCATAAAATAGAGTTATTAGTTATTAGTTTTTTAGTGATTTTTACTTCTTCTTCCCGGCAATAGCCACCGCCTTACCCTTACGTGTACGAGCATTCGTCTTGGTTCTCTGTCCTCGGACCGGAAGCCGCTTCTTGTGACGTTGTCCACGGTAACAATTGATTTCCTGGAACCGTTTGATGTTTTGGGAAACCTCTCGTCGAAGATCCCCCTCGATGATATACTTCTTGAGCTCATCACGGATCCTATCGAGATCCGCTTCAGAAAGAAGATCGATCTTCGTAGTCTTCTCGATACCAAGGGCATCAAGGATAGTAATCGCAAGAGGTCGTCCTACTCCATAAAGGTACATAAGAGCGATATCAGCATGCTTTCCGTTCGGGAGATTGACTCCGGCTATTCGAACCATAATAAAAAAGAAATATTGGAACTAAAAATAAAGAGAAGGATTAATTTCCTTGCCGTTGTTTATGCTTCGGATTCTCGCAAATCACACGAACTACCCCCTTTCGGCGGATAACTGAGCAGTGATCACACATTTTTTTAACAGATGGACGAACTTTCATAGAGAAAAAAGATAGTAAATATTCGTGGACTCGGTATATGCGGTAGGTTTATTTCTTACGGAAAACGATTCGACCTCGAGAGAGATCATAGGGGGTAAGTTCTACAAGAACCGTATCGCCTTCAATAAGATTGATGAAATTCTTTCGCATCTTACCGGATATATATGCTCGTATAATCATCCCTCCGCCCCCAAAATCATCCGGGAGCTTAACCTCAAAAATAGCGCCGGGGAGGGTCTTTACAATAGTTCCCTCGACTTCGATCTTATCTTCTTTTTGTTTTCTGGAGTCTTGGTCTTTACTTCCCATGGGGATAAGTCAAAAATGAAGAGAATTAAAAAATGAGCTCGCGTATTGTATAAAAAAAAGTGATTATTGCAAATCTTTTTATAATTTTCTTTTCGAGGCTTCTTGCTGAAAAGAATTTCATCTAGGAAACCTTTTTCCGTTCCATCATTATCTGAACGATCTTTTGGTATATCTCCGGGTGTTTTTTGGAAAGTTCCAAGATAGCATAATCCATGATGATCAAAAGAAGCGAATCATCGACCGCCTTGACGCTTGCCATACGTTTCTTCGGAGCATCCGGATCAAAGAGCGCCATCTCTCCGGCAAGTTCCCCGATTCCGATATATCCGAGGAGTTTTTCTCCATCGGAGCGATCCTTATATGCCTTGAGTGATCCGGATTTCACTATATAAAGCGCTATCGCATCGTCTCACTCGTTGAAAAGCACTTCTCCGGATCGGATCAATCTTTCTTGGCAAAAGAGCGAGAGGGTTTCCCGTTCGTTATTGCTCAGAGAATCGAAAAATTCTATAGGATCAAGAATAGACATAGAGAAAAGTTATGAAGTAAACAATACTGTGGATTATATCGAATTCGAAGGGAATGCAAAAGTATTTTATCGTGACAGGTATCTGACGACGACCGAAAATGCGAGAAGTATTCCAAGAAGCACCATGAAAAAATCCAGAATATGGACCCGGAGAATATAAGGAAGAACCGTTACTATGGTATTGTTTTTCTTGTATCAGGTAGAGATATCCGCATATACCTTATCGCATTTCCTAAAAACGGCATGGAAGGTGCTTTCCATTGAAACAAGCGTCGGATACATGGCTGTCTTTGCGATGCCTTCGGCGGAAGTTACTTGGAATACGCTGAAAAAAAGCGCTCCATACACGATAGCTCCGATCATCTTATGATAGAAAGAATGGAAATCCATAGATCCGTATTATTTGATAAGCACCGCTTTGATCCTCCGCACCCCAGCACCGGACGCTTCTTCTTTCTGTATCTTGAATACCCCCATCCCGGTGGTCGTCTCGATATGCGGACCTCCGCAGAGCTCACGGGTATAGACTGCTCCGTCGGTTCCGGTCATGGTATACACCTTCACGATATCCGGATACTTTTCCCAGAAACTTCCGACCACTCCGGAAGATTTCGCTTCTTCTTTCGGAACTTCCTTCATGGTCATCGTAGCGTTTGCACGGATAGCATCATTCACATACTCCTCGACCGCCTTCAATTGCTCGGGAGTCACCTTCTCTCCATGCGTGAAGTCGAACCGGAGACGTTCGGTCGTTATATTGGAACCTGCCTGCATGACATGGTCCCCGAGGATTTTCCGGAGTCCAGCCAATAGAAGGTGTGTCGCGGTATGGAGTTCGGTCGTTTCCGTTCCGGAATCCGCGAGCCCCCCCTTGAACTTCCCTTCGGAAGCGGTTCGGGAAAGTTCCTGATGTTTTTCGAATGCAGTATCGAATCCTTCTTTATCCACTGAAAGCCCCGCTTCACGAGCCAGCTCTTCGGTCATCTCGATCGGGAATCCGTACGTATCGTAGAGACGGAAGGCTTTTTCTCCAGAAATGATCGTCACCTTCTGTCCACTCCGTTCGAAAGCGATCGCGAATCCACGAACCAATTTCTCGAATTCTTTGATCCCGTCTTTAAGCGTTTTTCCGAATCTTCCTTCTTCTTGAGCAAGTTCTTCGAGAATCTTTGCTTTATTTACCCGCACGCTGTCGTAGATTCCCTCGAACTGGGCGATATACATGTGTGCGATATCTGCGAGGATCGGTTGTTCATACCCCATCTTGTAGGCCTCGCGGATCGCTCGGCGGATGAGCCGGCGGAGAATGTACCCTTGGTCGACATTCTTCGGAACGACTCCGTCCGCGATCATCTGCGTGGCGGCACGAGTGTGGTCGGCGATGATACGGGCGGATTTTTCAGTATAATTTTCAGCCCCGACAATCTCTTTGATCCGGGCAATGACTGGAGCGAAAAGATCGGTTTCGTAGACCGACTTCATATGATTGAGCGTCACCGTGCATCGTTCGAGCCCCATCCCGGTATCGACGCACGGTGCTGGAAGCTTATCGAGCGTATTCGCATCGACGCGGTTGTATTGCATGAAAACATTGTTCCAGATTTCCATCCACATTTTGGAATCGGTTCCTTTGTTGGAGCCTTTTGGCGGAAGCCCTTCTCCCATGTAGTAGAATATCTCGGTATCCGGTCCGCACGGTCCGGTCGGTCCTGCCGCCCACCAGTTATCCTCGGCCGGAAGCCTCGCGATCCGTTCGTCAGAGAAATCGAGTCCGTTTTTCTTCCAAACATCTTTCCAGATAGCAATACTCTCTTCGTCGAGCGGAGCGTTCTCGTCCCCTTCGAATACGGTTACGGATATCATACGCGGATCGAGCCCGAGCCACTTCGGGTCCGTCAAGAATTCCCATGACCAAGCGATGGAATCCGTCTTGAAATAATCCCCGAGCGACCAGTTCCCGAGCATCTCGAAGAAAGTGAGGTGCGTATTATCCCCAACATCGTCGATATCTCCGGTCCGCACGCATTTCTGCACGTCGGCGATACGTTTCCCGAGCGGATGACGTTCTCCGAGAAGATACGGAACGAGCGGTTGCATCCCGGCGGTATTGAAGAGAACCGATGGATCGTTCTCCGGCACGAGCGAGGAGGACGGAATGATGGCATGAGCCTTGGATTTAAAAAAATCCAGATACTTGGAACGGATTTCGGTGGAGGTGATATGCATAGAAACGGGAGATATTATTATTTTATAAATTTAGACACTCTGTCGTGTGAGAGGAATTTCCGGAATATCGAGATCGAGAAACGCATTATCTCTCCTTACTTCTTCTGACAATGCTCCTATAACCTTCTTATATGCCTCTTGGGAAACTTTCTCATCGACGGGGCATGTCTTAAGGATTCGCTCAAAAAGATTCGGATTATCGGATACGATATCCTCGATCTTCATCTTCCTCCGTGTTATGCGACCCATAAGAATATGTCGCACCATCCGAGCATCCCCATGGAATTTCTCGCATCCCGGGCCGGCATTTTCATCCCGAAGCTCAGCGAAGATGAGATCCGGTCCGTATTCTTTCAAATCCAATGAGGGCATATGTGTGGGGTATTAAAAAATATTGGCATGATGATATGGAAAATTAGATTTTTTGCAAGCTCGCGAGATAGGCAATCGCTATCGCATCGGCGGCATCGTCGGGTTTCGGGATCGAATCGAGCTTGAATAGGAGTTTCAGGGCGTTCTGCACCTGCTCCTTTTTGGCGGTTCCGTTCCCGGAAATCCCACGCTTTACCTGAAGCGGGGTAAATTCATGAATGAGTATCCCTTTCTTTTGGAGCGTGAGAAGTATGGCACCACGAGCCTGAGCCACATCGATCCCGGTTTTCTGATTACCCGAAAAGAAAAGTTTCTCGACCCCGCAAACGGTCGGATGATAGGTGTCTATGAGGTCTTCGAGGTCTTTCGCGATATCGAGGAGTTTCAGTGCGATACCGATTTTGGGCGGAGTGGTGATGACTCCATAATTGAGGATAGATACCGATCTCCCATTTTTCTCGATGACAGCGAAGCCGACGGTGGTCGTCCCGGGATCGATACCTAAAATTATTGACATATTCGATATTTTATGTTTTAATAGATTTTACAGATTCGGAAAGAAATGAAATTTACTCAACCGATTAAAAAATCCCCATCATGATATATACCCTTATAGAAACCGACATCGAATCCAAAATCCGCACATCGGAAACACTCAAGCCCGAAGAGAAGAACCATTTCCTCCACCTCCTGTCATATTTCACTCCAGGAGAGCTCGATGAATTGCGGTTGTTGTTGTAGAGACATGCCGTGGCATGCCTATACGAACAATAACACCTCTCTGCGATTAGTATAATACCGCCTGCGATTCCAACACCTGATACATAAGCCCGTTCTTATCCGTAAAATCACCCACGACCCATTTGCGGGTGTTTTTTGTATCGGAAAGAGAAATACTCCCTTGGTGACGTTTCCCGCCGAAAACATCGCTTTCTATGACCTTCTCGAAGAGGAGAAAGAAACGATCGGAGAGAAGCATATCACGAAGATCCGGATACTTGTCGAGGTACTGGGAGAAAACCTGTCCGAAATCATAGAGTTTCTCGCCGTTCCGGATCATACGGAGGAGTCCGAAAAGACGTCCCAAAGAGAGGATGAATCTCTTGGTGATGACGGAATGGAGTGCTTTTTCCATCGGATCATTGACGCGCAGTATCGTCGCCCCTTTTTTCTGGGCAAACTTCCGGAACTGGTTCACGATCATCTGTTCTACCCAGACATCGAGGATCTTATGATACGACCCGATGACGGAAAAACCGTCAAGGGAAGGGTTTTTAGAGAGGTTATAGAAACTGATCTCCGAACTCACCAGGTATTCGATCGTCTCTTTTGGGGCATTGAGCAGGAGCAGATCCCCGAAATAATCCTGGATGCGCTTGGAGATGATCGCCTCCTGATTTTCCCGGAGAAAATCATCCCGACCCGTTTCGGTCATCTTATTCACCTTCCGCTTCGATATCTTATGGACCGATTCCTCCACTTCACGCCGCATCCATCGGACGCATACCTCGAGCTGATGCTGGAGTTTCTCGTTTTCCTGTTCGAGTTCTTGAAGGGTTTTCTGTGACATGATGCGGATAGGAAAGTAATAGTATAGGAAAGATAGGAAAATATGTAGAGAAGTCAAGGAAAAGTGAATTACCACGCTATTTCCTCCATCCCCCACTTCTTCAGATACTCGTTTGCCTTCGAGAACGGACGGCTCCCGAAAAAGCTTTTACGAGCAGAAAACGGGGATGGATGCGAAGAGGTGATCACCAGGTGTTTATTCCCGTCTATAAGCGACTGTTTAGTTATGGCATAATTCCCCCAAAGGATGAACACGAGATGTTCCCGTTTCTCGGAGAGGAGCCGAATGACTTCATCGGTGAACATCTCCCATCATTTTTCATAATGGGATCCCGCAGCATGGGCACGGACCGTGAGGACGCAATTCAGAAGGAGGACTCATTGTTCCGCCCAATCAGCCAGATCCGCCTTTGTTCTTGATATGCCAATATCGCTCTTTATTTCCTTGAATATGTTTTTAATGCTCGGAGGCACTTTCGTCCCGTCCGGAACGGAAAAACACATCCCGGTAGCAATGCCCGGCGTATGATAGGGATCCTGCCCGAGGATGACGACTTTGACGGATCCGAACGGAGTCACGTCAAAAGCGCGAAAGATATCCCCCTGCTTCGGAAAGCACTCGTTTTTTGAGTATTCTTCCCTCACAAAAGAAACGAGTTCTTGCCAATAGGGCTTCTCGAATTCATCTGCGAGAACCGCTTGCCAGGAAGGATGGATTTTGACGGACATGGTAAATAACTACAGATTACAGACAAATAAAACTATCACCCATTTTCACCTCATCCCCAGCCCTTCTCCTAGGAGGAGAAGGGAGATATTATTCCCTCTCCTCCTAGGAGAGGGTTAGGGTGAGGTGGATTAATTTTGAGAGAGTACCTTTTCTCATTTCTTCACCCGATCCGTGAAAAGGATGCCGTCGAGATGGTCCACCTCGTGTTGGACGATTCGGGCAGCCAGCCCGGAAAGGAGCATGGACTGCGGACGCAGGGAACTATCGATATAAGAAACCTTGATCCGTTTCCACCGATCCACATCGCCATGCTCCCCAGGGACACTCAGACACCCTTCATTATCACACTCTGTTTCCTCGGTATGATCGACGATCTCGGGATTTATCATGGCGATAGTCCGGTAATTCTCGTCATCCCCATCACGCAAAAGGCTCACGGCGATGATCCGCTTACTCACCCCGATCTGAGGCGCGGCAAGGCCCACTCCGCCATTCTCCGGATTCTTGATATACCGTACCATATCATCGGCAAGTCGAGTGTATTTCCTGAGTTCGGCGGAAGTGACATTTTCGCTTTTTGTCCTGAGGATGTCATTGGTTTTGCCGGTTTGGATCGTGAAACGCATAAAATATAGATGGAAGTAATACTGAATCGGGGTGGAAAATTCAAAAGGGATAGTATGATCGAGTTTTATAAGATATTCTCCTAATTCTTGAGGCAACGGACAGAAAAACCACTCGCCTTAGTAGTAGTACCACGATTTGACTGCGTAGGGTAGGTAAGAAAGATGAATTCGAGCCATGCATCAGTAGGAGAAAGATCGAGAGAAGACCAGATATACTCATTCCCGGTACGACCATAGAATGTACCCGTTGCGTCGTTAGTGCGATAACCTGTATATAACCGTGTCCATCCGGTCGTATTTCCGAGCCAAGTACTATCACTCACGGGATCTGGCCAATAGGCACTGGAAGTCGTGGAGAAGTCAGCTTTAGTCGGAAGTCCCCAACCACTTGGACAGATTCATTGGGTTCTGGCAGTTTGATTGTTGTTCGATACTCCTCCTGCCATAGCAGCAGACCATTGGTAGAGATACCCGAGTGTGGATACGAGACTGCAATCCGCAGTGGTTGTGGAGTTATTCCCGGGACAGGAATAGTATCATAGGTCTGTAGTTGCCCAGGTATTACTTCCAGTATATCCCATAGCCGGAGGATAGGCGAGGTTTTGGTTGAACCACCATTTTCCAGCAATTTTGAGGAGGTTGTAGGTTTTGTTGTGAGTTGCTCCTCCTTGCATGGCGTAGGTTCTATTATCGATACAACTTGAGGTGTTTCCGTCAGTTCCGAGTGTATTATCCACTGCGGTACAGTCTCCTCCTCCAGCAACGGTCCATGATGCTGCCGGAGGCGGAGGCGGCGGAGTTCCTCCCGTAGTTCCTCCGAGCCAGTTCGTCACAGCACTTCCTCCGAGACTCGCAAGAGTGGTAGCGTTGACGGGGCTAATCGCAGCGATGAAGGGTTGGATATTCGCTTGAGTGGCAAGGATCGTTCCAGAATAAGCGTTCGCTACACCGCTTGCAAAGAGGATTCGTTCTGAATCATTGGATGGGAGAGCTCCGGAAGAGAATACGAGTTTTGGAGTAAAGAGAACTCAACCGGAATTGGTTTGTCATTGGAGATAGAATCCTGTAGCTGTTGTTGGGAGAATAACCGTTCCTGAACCTGTATTCAGAAAGAGACTTGGTACAGCGACTAAATATATCACATTTCCTGTCTGGGTCTTTGTCACGACTCCGTTGTAGTTTCCTTTGATATAGGTAATAGTAGGGTTACCTGATGTGGCCAGAGCAATATCGATACCAGGAATAGATGGTCGAAACGATACACTATCCCCTTCATAATCCGCTTTAAGTTGATAGGCAGCACCGAATGCAAGAGTGGAATAGGTGTATTCCTTAGTTGGAGTAAGTGGGTCGGTGGGTTTTTTGTTCATCTTGGCTCCATTGGCATTGATGATATTCATGACACTGTCCCCTATAGTTCATTGATACCAAAGGACTCCTCCGGAATAGGTCACCGAGAAAGTATTGTCGGGAGTCGGATAGGAACCCCCACGGATATTATACAGGTCGAGAGATTGAGAGAGATTCGTAAGGTCGGATACCCGGGAAGAATCCCGGGCATTCCCGGAGTATCCGGAGAGGCTCATGAAGGCGATAGTACCGAGAATGACGAGGATGGTGATGACGACGATGAGTTCGACGAGGGTGAAACCGGAAGGAATTTTCTTACGAAACTTATTCTGGGCCTGTTGCATGAGACAAGAAGTAAGAGATAAAATCTGAAAAGAGGACGCCAATATTTCCGCTAATTATAAAGAAAATCCGGAAAATGCAAGAACTGAAAGGATTTCTTTTGACTTTTCCCCCTTTTTTTGTAGCATACGCTCCGATTATTTCCTATTTTAGACCCCAGATTTTATGACAACTCACGCTGACGAAGTACAGACCCGTATCGCGAAAACAGAACGGATGAAAACCCTCGGTATCGTTCCCTATGCCGCTTCTTTCGACAAAAAAGATTCCATTGCTTCGCTTGCAGACTTCGATGCGAGCCGGTTCCGGGAAATCGAAACCATCATCGCCTCTCCGATCAACAACGTAAAAACCGCCGGTCGGGTCACCCTCTACCGGAGTTTCGGGAAAATCTCGTTCGCGAAGATCCAGGATGCCACGGGAGAAATCCAGATCATGTTCTCTCGGGAGAATTGTTCCATTGTAACTCCGGATGATCTTAAGACCCAACTTTCCGAGGAAGTTTCCGCGTATAAGTTTATGGAAAAACTGGTCGACATGGGCGATTTCATCGGAGTGGAAGGAGAACTTTTTCTGACCCACAAAGGAGAATTGACGGTATTCGTTTCGGCGTTCACCTTCCTTTCCAAAGCGATCCGTCCCCTTCCGGAGAAATTCCATGGAGTGAAGGACGAGGAAACCCTCTACCGGCAACGATACCTCGATTTGATCACCAACAACGACACCTATAACCGGTTCCTCCTCCGATCCCGATTCATCAAAGTGATGCGTGATTTCTACGAAGAAGAAGGATTCATCGAACTCGAGACGCCGATTCTCGGAAATGCCGCTTCCGGAGCTGCTGCCGCACCGTTCGTGACCCACCACAACGACTATGATCTGGACGTATTTCTCCGGATCTCCCCGGAAACCGCCCTCAAAAAGGCGACCGTCGGCCGATTCGAGCGGGTATTCGAGATCGCCCGCGATTTCCGGAATGAGGGATCGGATCCGTCCCATCTGCAGGAATTCACCATGGTCGAGCACTATGCCGCGTATTGGAATTACGAGGATAATATGCGGTTCATCGAACGGATGATCAATAGCCTCTTCGAACGGCTCGGACTCGGGAAAACCGTGCAGATCAAAGACCGTGACGGAGTGATCCAGAACGTGGATTTCGGAGCAGAATGGGAACGGATCGATTATATGAAACGTATCCAGGAAGTGACCGGAGTGGATATCGGGCAGTACGGACCAGGAGATGAGGAAGTATTCCGGAAGATCCTCCAGGATCGGGAAATCGTCATCGAAGGGATGGAGAAGATGGGACTCACGACACTCATCGACTACTTCTACAAGAAGCTCGTCCGACCGAAGATCGTCGGACCCGCATTCCTCTATAACTACCCGAAATACATGCAACCCCTCGCTCGCATATCGGACAAGGATCCAGGAATCGTGGAACAGTTCCAGGTACTTGTGAACGGATGGGAAATCATCAAATCCTACAGCGAACTCGTGGACCCTATCGACCAAAGAGCAAGGTTCGAAGACCAGGCCAAAGCGGCTGCCGCCGGGGACGAGGAAGCGACCTCTGCCGACTACGATTTCGTGCTCGCCATGGAATATGCCATGCCTCCGCAATCCGGTCTCGGATTCGGGATCGACCGGTTCCTGACGCTCATCATGGGACAAGAGAATCTCCGAGATGTCGTACTCTTCCCTCTCGTGAAACCGAAAAGCGAATAAAATGCATATTTTGTATACAAACAGAAAGAATTCCATATAATGGTTCGTTGTTTGCTTCTGTACTTTTTCAGTATACCTCCCTATGGATAAGAAACAATTTTTCGAAAGCCTCGTATCCCTTCTGCCCGATAATTCCGGGCAGAGGATCCATGCCTTCGAAAAAATCCGGGATATATTCGATTCCCTGAAATCCCATCTCTCCAATACCAGCCTTCAGCATGAATTCGAGCAGATCGAGCGGGAGATACTTTTCCATGTCTGGATGTTTGAACGGATCTGCAATGGAGAAACCCCTTCTTGAGAAAACGAAGATACCGAACCGCGCCCCCTCATCATCATATCCGTCTCAGGAGAAATCCTCTTTGCAAACAGGGAATACTGCAGACTCAGCGGCCTCTCGCCCGCAGAGATCCGATCTCTTGAGAGCACCGGAACCTTGTATAATGAAGTATATGGCTGATCCGAAGTGCACCAGGCCCAGGAAGCAGTCTCTCGGCTTCAGGCAGGAAAAGGGTATAAACATCTGGAGCTTTCCATGAAACATTCCGGCCGAAAAATCTCCTGGAATTCCTACGGATGAGTCGGAGAATCCATGGAAATCCGTTCCGGCAGAGAACTATCCCAAGAAAATGACCAGGAGAAAGAACGCGATCGATTCTATCGTGGAGGGATCATGAACAGCACAAGGCTCATCGAAAATCTCTATCAGGTCGGTGTACATGGTGCCCTTTCCGAGGAGGATGAACAGAAGCTTGCATGGATACAGGAATTCCTCTCCATGTTTGATTTCCTCTGGAATCACAGCGGATTATTCATGGAAATAATCGATGTCCCTACCATCCAGGAAGGGAAAATCTACGGATTCTACAATACCGTATATGCCCAATTCCTCAGGCATTCGTTCGATGAACAAAAGAAATTCAAGGATATCCTCTCCATAGCCCATGGAAGCACCTTCCTGAAATTCATGGAAGCCAGGAAATTTCAGAACACCCTCTCCGCCGGGGAATATACCTTCCATGAATTCAATAAATGTCCCATCGCCAGAGTGTATTGGAGATATTCGACGTATCCGCACGAAGTGCTTCCCGGGTATGAAAGAATGTTCAGCCTCGGGATGCTCATCCGGAAACTTCCCAGAAAAAACATGATCGTCCGCTTCTTCCAGGGACTCTTCAAAAAAACGACACACCAGTAAATAATCCTTCATCCGTCACCTTCCATGCACTTCCTTCGCTCGCTCATCGCCCTCGATTCGCCTCTCCGGATATTTTACCACTATATCCGAGGGGTTATAGCTCTTCGCTTTTATGGGAATCCTGCCCGCGACATGGTTGTCATAGGTATTACAGGGAGCAAAGGAAAGACCACCGTCACCAATCTCGTAGCTCGAGGGCTCGAACATGCCGGAAAAAAGGTTTTCATGTTCTCGACAGCCAACTATTCGATCAACGGGCAATGGTCGGAAAACAACATGAAAATGACTTCCCCTTCTCCGTTTGTACTGCAAAGACTCCTCAAAGAAGCAAAGGAGGCGGGGTGCGAATATGCGGTCATCGAGACCTCCAGCCACTCGATTTTCTATAACCGGAACTATGGGATCGACTATGATGTGGCGGTTCTTACGAATATCTCCCAGGACCACCTCGATCTTCATAAGACCATGGACAATTATGCGGCAACGAAACTCCGGTTCTTCAAGAATCTTGTTGAATACCGCAGGAAACCGGGAGTAAAAAAAGTGGCTATCGTCAATATCGACTCCGATTACGCCAATATGTTCCTTTCCGAGACGACCCCCGATGTCATGTATACCTATGGGATGTCAACGAATGCACAGATCCGTCCTCAAAATATTCGGTACCTGAAGGAAGGGACCGAATTCGAGATCAAGATGCCTTCTAATATCATCGCCCTGAAAACAAAGCTCCGCGGAAGTTTCAATGTGAGCAATATCCTTGCTGCCGCAAGCGTCCTTGTATCGCAAAAGATCGATATTCCGACGATTGTCGATGCCATCGAGTCGGTAGAGGTCATCCCGGGAAGACTCGAAGAAATAGAGAACAGCCGTGGACTTACCATTTTTGTCGACTATGCCCATACGGAAGACAGTCTCCGGAACGTGCTTGAAACCATACAACAGATGGAGGGGATCGGACGGATCATCACGGTATTCGGTGCGACCGGCGATCGCGACACTATCAAGCGGCCGAAGATGTGACGGGTAGCCGATACCCTGAGCGACGTGGTCATTCTCACCGAGGACGATAACTACACGGAGAATAGCCTGAAAATCATCAAGGAGGTATCCATGGGAATCAAACGGAAGGAAGGGGAAGGATTCTGGATCGTGCCATCACGGATGGATGCCATCCGTACTGCGCTTATCATGGCAGAAAAAGAGGATGTGGTCATCATCGCCGGAAAGTGAGCGGAGACAAGCCAGGTAACCAACGCTGGATCCATTGCCTGGGATGATCGGGTGATGACCCGGAAAATACTCCGGGAAATCGACGAGAACGAGATCGTGATGGGATAATTATTTCCCCCCTTTTTCTATATCAGAAAATATCGCATCGATATCTTTGGTGATATCTTGGATTTCCGGATCTTTTTCTATATCGCCGGTTTTTGGGGCCGGAATCTTTGTTCCTGTTCCCACCGATACTCCGTTTTTTCGGATTGTCCCGGTATTATCGCGAGAAACTACATTCACCCCATCCTCATTTGCGGATATGTTTCCTGATTCACTCCCCACAAGAACTCCGGAATCGACATCGACAGAAACGCTCCCGCTCGAAACAGAAGCTCCGGAATCGGAAATCTGCACCTCTCCGACACTGATAGCCGGAACGGCGTTCTTGCTCGGATTCTCGCGAAGGGGATTCGATAGCGAACAGGAAGTGAGCCCGAGAACGAGAAAAGAAAAGAAAATATATTTCATAGACACGGTGTATTATAAAATAGATAGAAGAAAGTATAGGAACTTTCCCCCATAAATCAAAAAATCTTTTGACTTTACTATTTTCATCCCTATCCTCGGAGCTAAATTATCCCATTTCACCCGCTTCATGAAAAATCTTGTCATCGTCGAATCTCCTGCTAAAGGGAAAACCATCGAGAAGTTCCTTGGAAAGGATTTCATCGTGAAGGCCTCTTTCGGACATATCCGCGATCTCGCGAAGAAAGACCTCGGTATCGACATCGAGAATAGATTTGCTCCGACCTATGTCGTCTCCGACGAAAAAAAGAAAACAGTGACCGAGCTCAAGAAATTGGTGAAAGAAGCGGAGAAAGTATGGATAGCGACGGATGAGGACCGCGAAGGGGAGGCCATCGGATGGCACCTCTGCGAAGCGCTTGGAGTGGATGCAAAAACCGTTTCCCGCATCGTGTTCCACGAGATCACCAAAACCGCCATCGACGAAGCGATCGCCCACCCTCGGCATATCGATATGGATCTCGTAAATGCCCAACAGGCCCGACGGATCCTCGATCGGCTCGTGGGGTTCAAGGTCTCTCCGGTCCTCTGGCAGAAGATCCGTACCGGACTCTCCGCCGGACGGGTGCAATCCGTTGCGGTAAAGCTCATCGTGGAACGGGAACGCGAGATACAGAATTTCAAGCCCGAGGAAAGCTGGAAACTCCGAGTCGAAGCGGAAGCGAAGGGGGTCAAGTTCGGGATCGATTTCGCCCGGATCTCCGGAAAAGCCAAGAAGCTCAAGAATACCGAAGATATCCAGAAGATGCTCGCCACGCTCGGTTTCAATGTAGATTCCCTTGTAGAAAAAGCGGACAAGAAAGGGAATAAATTCTACGAATCGGCAACCAATCTCGAATTCACGCTCGCGGATGCGGACAAGAAAAACACCACCCGGCTTCCAGGAGCCCCATTCACGACTTCTACCCTCCAACAAGAGGCTTCCCGTAAGCTCGGATTTTCGGTTTCCCAGACCATGACCGTAGCACAGAACCTCTACCAGAACGGGTTCATCACCTATATGCGTACCGATTCCGTAAATCTCTCCACGCTCGCTATGGATGCGTGCCGAAGCTATATCGACACCACTTTCGGGAAAGAATATTCCATCGCATGAGGACGGAAATACAAGACCAAACAAGCCAACGCCCAAGAGGCGCATGAAGCGATCCGTCCTGCCTACGTCGACAAAACTCCCGATACTATCGGGCTCGAGGGCGGAGACCTCCGTCTCTACCGGCTCATCTGGGAACGGACCGTCGCATCCCAGATGCAGGAAGCAAAGATAGAAACCACCACTTTCACCTTCTCCCCGACCGTCGCACCGGATCAGGAATGGATCTCCAAGGGAGAAGTCATCAAATTCCCCGGATTCATGAAACTCTATATCGAAGGGAATGACGAAGAAGAAGGCGAGGAAGGGGCCGGACCGACCACCCTTCCGGACCTCAAGGTCGGAGAAACAGCGCAAGCGACGAAACTCCTCGGTTCCCAGACTTTCTCCCGCCCCCCTTCCCGGTATACGGAAGCCATGCTCGTCAAGAAACTCGAATCCGAGGGGATCGGGCGACCTTCGACCTATGCACCGACTATCGGAACCATCGTAGAGCGCGGATATGTCGAGAAGATCGATAAGAAACTCGCTCCGACCGATATCGCCTTCACCGTCAACGACTTCCTCGAGACCCGGTTCCCGGAACTCATGGATTATAAATTCACGGCGAAGGTTGAGGAGGAGTTCGACACGGTCGCGACCGGAGAACTCGAATGGACGAATATGCTCGATATATTCTACAAGAAATTTAGCACTTATCTCATTGCTGCCATGGAAGAAAAAGGAAAGGTTCAGGAAAAAGTCGGAAAAGAATGTCCGAAATGCGGATCGGAACTCGTATACAAGTTCTCGAAGAATGGACGATTCATCGGGTGTTCCAACTATCCGACCTGTGAATACCTCGAAAATATCACCAACCCGGGACAAGAAGAGCAGCTTGCTGAACTTAAAGCGGAATACGAGGGGAAACCATGTCCGGCCGGCGGAACCATCGTCGTGAAAACCGGTCGATTCGGACCGTTCCTTTCGAGCTCCCTCTATCCGGAAGTCAAATGGATCGGGAAAATCCCAGATAAGAAACTCGAAGCACTCGAGGAAAAATTCGGAGGAGGAACCTGCGACAAGTGCGGAGAAGGAATCATGCACGTCAAGAACTCCAAACGCGGACCATTCCTTGCCTGCTCTGCGTACCCAGAGTGTAAAAATGCGAAGAATCTCCCGAAAGAGGAACCGGGAGAGGAATAGGATTCCGTACCCAGCCACCCCCTCTTATGCCAACTGCAATTTAAGTTTCGTGATCTTGAAAATTGCGTCAAGGGTATTTTCGTCGAGGATGTTCCATGGCAAGAGAAATACCTCTTCAGATCCGATCGCATTACTGAAAACAAGCCGCATTTTCCATGTCCCTACCTTTTTTATACGGAGGAGCACATTGTCTTTTTTCGGATTTTTTGCCTCACTATCGCCCTTGAGATATATGGATTCCTTTTGGGCTGCATATCGTATCGTATCGAGACAAGAAAGATAGTTCATCGTTTCCTGTGCCCAATCCTCCATTCCCTCGCGGGTGAGACGTTTTCCATGTTTTTTTGTCGTGGTAAAAAACGCCCCTGAGTTATTCCCGTTATAGGAAACCCAGACCTTGAATTTCTCGCGGGAAATTTCCTGCACACGCACTTCCATACCAGGAATATTGAGTTTCTCTTGTACATCTTGGGTCAGTTTCTTGATTTGCTTGTAGGAAATATCCGGTATTTTCTTGAAGCTCTTGCTCTCTGCTTTTGTCGATAGTCCCTCTTTTTTTATGAAAGAGTCCGCCTTCTTGTCGGTATTACTCTTGTCGGTCCGAACAGTGAGAAGTCTTCATCCTGAGGCTCCATTTTTTTGCTTCGCCATATCTCCTGAAGCAAGAACCATATTCTCATTCGGTTTACGTGAAATAGGATCCTTGTCTTTGGAAACAGGGAGAGCGAATTCCGGTCGCATACGAGATGTTCATTGCCATTCCTCTTTGTATTCTCCGGAAAGACTTTTCCTTTTTCTTTCTGGTGCTCCTCCCTTCTTTTTCTGTATTGTTGCCGGTTTTTCCAAATCGGACACGATACTCCAATCCGTTTTGGAAGGAGATGGCTTTTGCTGCTCGAGAATCCCGACAAGCACCTCCGCTCCCCCGGGGGAATTCTGTTGTAAAAAACTTCAAGCCCGCACAGGAGAACCCTCCCCCTCCCGTACTGTCTGGATACTTCCTTCCCTACGGTTTTTAAGAGAAAATTCCGGTAAAGGGTTGACCTTGGATAATTCTTCCTCCAGCAGAGGAACCCCCCATCATGGAAATAGACGGTCCCCCGATTCATCTTTCTGTATAGGAGAGCTAGTCGTAACAACAATACTCGCAATGGGCGGAAGTTCTTTTTTTGACAAGGAAACCTTTTCTCCTTCGCTTATAGGAGAATCATGTGTGGGCTGCATTTGCGGATCCGCACTCACAGGTTTTATCGAGGATTCAAGCATGGCCAATCGCTTAGTCAAAGCGATATTTTCCTGTTTCAACTGCACGATTTCGGCACGATCTTTACGAATGGCGGCATTCTTCAGGAAAAGCGATTTCCGTATTTCTCCTATGGTATCGCGGAACTTTGCAATCTGGATCCTATTTGCCGAATCTTCCCTGAAAATTCATTCGTACTTCTTCTTCCATGAGTCGATCGTAGCATTAGCCGTCTGTATCGTGTTATCGGCAAGTATCTTCTGATCCTTCTTCTCCCCCTCTAAAACCGATACCCTCTCTTGAGCTTCATTATAGGAATCCAAAGCGGATTTTTTTCCTAACGAACGAACCACCTTCGAAGAAATATCATTGATCAATGAAGCGGTCTCATACTGGGAGTGCACCGCACCTCAGAGATACGCTGCCGAAGATAGGACCAAAGCGCCCAATAGCATCCTGACCTTAGCGGAATACTTACCCACAACCCCATAAGGAGGATTTTCCACCGATCCTGAAACATCGGAATCTCGGATATCCGTTTCATTCCCTCGATTAAACCACGATCTGATGTCCGATGTGAGAGCAGGAGGCATATGCAAAAAGATTAAAGGATATATAATAGGTTGTATCTCAAATAGTATTTTTTCGGGAAACCTTCCATTATATTCCGAAGTAAAAAATGTCAACTTCTTTTATAGGGAGATTTTTCCATCAAACGCTTTCTATTCAATTCTTTGGCATTACTAAGGCAATACTGTCATAATTTCTTGCCTTTTTGGCGCCAATCCCTATACTACTGGGAAATACCCACTTTCCTGACTTTTTTATGAAAAAAATACTGACCGGAGTCAAACCGACCGGAGACCAGATGCACCTCGGGAATCTCCTCGGAGCAGTGCTCCCCTTCAAATGAATAGCCGAGAAAAACGATGCGGCGATTTTCATCGCGGATCTCCACGCCCTGACCTCGGTCAAAAGTGCGGAAAACTTGAGACGGAATACCCATGAAATGGCACTTACCTACTTTTCCATATTCGGAATCGATACGCCAGTGCATATCTTCCGCCAATCCGACATCCCGCTCATCCCGAAGCTCAACTGGATCCTCAATAACGTGACGCCGTATTCGCTCATGCTTCGGGCACATAGTTTTAAGGATTCCGAAGCAAAATGACTAGATCTCAACATGGGAGTCTTCAACTACCCGATCCTGATGGCCGCTGATATTTTGGCCTATGACACGGATATCGTCCCAGTCGGGGCTGATCAACGCCAACACCTCGAGATGACCCGGGATATCGCCAAGGCGTTCAATAAGACCTATAAAGCCGATATTTTCAAACTTCCGGTCGAATATATAGAACCAAGCGTTGCGACCCTTCCTGGGATCGATGGACGCAAGATGAGCAAATCCTATGGGAATTTCATCGGGCTCTTCGATGATGATAAGACACTGAAGAAGAAAGTGATGTCCATCGTGACCGATTCCAAAGGAGTAGATGACGTCAAGAACCCCGATGAATGCAATGTTTTCGCGCTCATCCAGACCTTCGCCACCTCCGACAGGACCGAGTCGATCCGGGCGAAGTATCTGTCTCCCGGGTACGGGTATGGTCATGCCAAATTGGAACTCCTGGATATTCTCACCGAATATCTGAAACCCTACCATGAAAATCGAGCCATGCTCGAAAGGAATCCTGAGCTCATCGAGGCCAGACTCCAGGAAGGAGCCCGGATCATGAATGCGAGAATCGAAGCGAAAATGGAGGAAGTGAAGAAAGTGGTGGGATTATAATACTATTCTTCGACAGCGAGTTGACGAAGCTCTTATTTCGCAGTTCATATAGCTTGATAAGTGTGAATTTTTCTTCTGCTTTATATGGACAAGAAATAAGAATTCGTCAACGAGTTACATCCATTGCCTTTACTTTTTACTCATTTTCCATACTATACCAGCGTTTTATATCTTACCCAACAATCTCTATGTTCAAGCTCGTCGAATTCTTCCAGAAACGTCCATCGGATCGCACGATCCTTTTCGGACGCATGTTTTTCGGTCTGATAATCGCTATTCTTTTAGGCCTCAATCTCGACAATATCACACTCCATCTTCCAGAGACATTAAAATCCTATGAAACAGGGATCATATATGGACTCTTCATCTTTGCGATCGTCCCGTTTCTGATGGGGGCGACGAATATCTGCATCACAAAACGCAAGTACGTTAAAATGATTCAGATAGCCTTCGGATTCGCGCTCATCCTCTCGGGAAACCTTCTTATCGATACGAAAACGTCCGTACCTCAAAATCCTACGGCTGCTACCCAGAGCGGTTCGCTCGACTACGGAACCATCGCTCAGTCCAAGAGCTCCGCCAAACCCATCGATGTCGGATTCTGGATCGCTCTTCTCGGTATCCTCCCTCTCCTTGCCGGAGTCACAGGGAAATGCATCACGAAGAAATGTCTGAAATATGGCGAAGTGATCAAAAAAATACGGGTATAAAAAAACAAAAAACTTCCGGGATTCCGGAAGTTTTTTTATTTATACGATCTCCACTTCTACTCCGTCAAAATCCACTTTATCGCCCTTTCGGAGTTTCCGGCGAAGCCGGAGTTCTGTCTCTCCATTCACGAGGACGAGCCCCTGGGAGATGGCGATCTTCGCCTGTCCACCAGTCTCAGTCAGTTGCAAGAGCTTCATGAGCTTGTTCATTTCGACGTATTCGGTATTGAGTGTAAAAGTTTTCATGGAAAAATTGAGTGAGTAATTATTTATTCGGATTTGTCGTGATCACCTGTTCTTCGAAGTAACTCGCAAGAACTTGGATCCCGACGTGCTCGGTTCCGGCGAAGAAGAGCCCCTGTCCGACGGCGGAGTTGAGGAGGATATATTTCTCTTGTTCCGTCAGTTTGAAAACGTTCTGGAGGACGTCAATGGAGGCAGGGGATTGTTTCAGGAGAAGCTGGATCGAGGAGTTCGTCACGATCGCTTTCCCCTCAGAACTTCCCATGAAATCCTCGACATCCTGGGTGATGGTCGTGACCCCGAGTCCATATTTACGAGCTCGCTTTACAAGACCGAAGAGGAATTTCGCACTATCTTCGTGCTGCATGATATTCCAAGCCTCGTCTACCACGAGAACCCGCTTACGAAGTGAGCTTCGTGTCACGTTCCAGACGTACCCGAGGAGCATGTACATGGCGATCGGACGGAGGATATCGTCGAGGTCTCGAACCGAGAATACCACCAATCCATCCGTCAGATTGATATTGGTCGGTTCAGAGAATACTCCGGAGAATATTCCGGTTACATACTTCTCGAGCCGTTCGCAGATCCCTTTCGCGCCGTCCATCGTCTCAAGCACCGAATAGAGATCCTTCATGATCGGAGTTTCTTTCCCGCCGATATCATCATCGGTCATAGTGATCCCTTTCAGGGAATAGGTCGTGATGATAGCTTTCTCGAGGATGGCCGACTCGGACGGAGTGCATTTCCCGAGCATCAAATTCATAAGCCCAAGCAGGTTGATGACCGCCCCACGGAGCAGGTCCCCCGGTTTCGTTTCCGCATCCTTCAATGCCCGAGGAAGATCGAACGGATTGATCCGCTCGTTGGAGTTGAGGTTGATATTGACGTACGTTCCACCGACTGTATCCACAAGCGTCTTGTACTCGTTCTCCGGATCGAGAACGATGACATCGGTCCCAAGCATGAGCGAACGGAGGATCTCCAGTTTCACGGCAAACGACTTTCCTCATCCGGACTTGGCGAATACGACCATGTTGGCATTTTCCGTACGGAACCGGTCGAAGATGATGAGGGAATTGTTGTGGGTATTGATTCCGTAGAGGATTCCATCATCCTGTGAGAGAGAATTCGAGGTGAATGGGAATGTGGTCGAAAGTCCCTTGGTGGAGATATTGCGGTACACTCCTACCTCGTCCCGGGCAAACGGTCCGGTCGCGACAAATCCCTGCTCCGATCGGAGAAAGGCCTGTTTCGTGAGGATATTTCGTCCCGAAAGCAGGGTATCGAGGGTATTGGAAAGCTTCTTGATCTGCTCCTCGGACTCGGAATAGATGCTGATATAGATGGAGAAATGGAAGTATCGTTCCTGACCACGCGTAAGACTCGCACGGAGTTCTTCCACATCCTGCACCTGTGCATCGAGCGCCGGATCGTTGATGAGACCTCTATCGGCATTGAGAGAGCGTTCCGAATTCAATTCCGTCAAACGCTTGCGGAGGTATTTCATGATGTATGCCGACTCGATCGGATAGATGAACATGGACATATCGAACTTCACATCCCAATTGATGAGCGGTCCGAGCCAATTCCCTTCGAGGAAATCCGGATAGGCATACGTGAAGAAGGTCCGGATATACGTATCGCCGATCTGGAGTTTGGATGCGTCGATCTTCATCATGGAGGGTGCGATCGCATCCTTTACGAAGGCAAGTGCTTCACGGTATTCCTTTTCTCCCTGACGGATCTCATCCGCCTCCTGTTTGGTGAGTTTCTTGGAGGAATCCCCCTGAACAGGAACAACTTCGGCAGGAGAGATCGATTCCTCCGGCACACTCGGTGGAATGGCAACAGAGGTCGTCATTTCAGCAACAGATGAAGCATCCTGTCGTTTCAAAAGATCCTGTTCGTATCATTGAGCATCGCCGGTGTAGTTTTTTGCGATGAGTTCGAGAAGTGCTTGATTTGCCATGATGATAAAAGAAGTGTTTTCTAAAAATAGAGTGTATTATACGGAAAAATGGATTTTTACAAGACAGATTCTCCTCTCCAGTTCCATTCGGTTATGAACTGAGGAGGGATATCCGGGGAAACATCGTTTTCAATGATCCTATCCCCCTTGTAGTGCATGGTTATAAGGGTGATATCATCGAACTGCCGATGCCCGTATCCCATGAATTTCGAAAGCTCTATCGTGATTGCATTGAAGGTCCCCTGTGCGGTTTTTACCGGCGCATTCTCGATAATCCCCATGAGCCGATCGATTCCGAGCATCATATCGCTCTCGCTTTTCCCGTTCCGGGCCTCGGTGATCCCGTCTGTATAGAGCACGATGATATCGTCTTTCTCTATGGAAATCTGTGTTTCTTTCAGGATTTTCGAAATATTCTTCGTCATACCGAGCGCCACTCCTCCGGATTTGATCTTGAATGCTTTCTTTTGCAAGGCCTTATAGACAATGAGATATTCATGTCCAGCTCCCGTCATATACATCCTCTTCTCACGCTCATTCCAGCGGATCATCAGGAGAGTCATGAGGATATTGGACTTTACCCGAGGCTTCACGATTTCATTGGTCCTCGCGAGAATATCGGCAGAACTCTCGACGATCTTGGAGAATCCGGATATGAGAGCATTGACGATCATCATAACGAATCCGGAAGCGACTCCGTGCCCGGTCACATCGCCGATATAAACATAGTAATTGTCCCCTTGTCCGATAATATCATAGCTATCCCCTCCCACCTCGGTAGCGGATTTCGTGTCGGCAACGATATCGATGGACGGAACAATGACGGTTCGTTTTTTCAGAACATGTCGTTGTATTTCCGAAGCGAATTCCACCTCGGATTTCAGGATACGCCCCGCTTTGAATTCCTCCTTGAAGTTCTTCAGAATCTCCAAGCTCTTATTGAAGAAGTTGATGACGAACCGCACATCCGGATTCATATTCCCCACTTTGAGCGACCCTCCTTGTTTGGAACCGGTAAGAAAAAAAGCGATCTCCTTCTTGAGGCTCCGGACCGGTTTGATAGAAGTGAAATATGCAAGACCAGCAAGGACCAGAACTTCCAGCATGGCGATGGCAGGAGCATAGGCGATGTATGCTTGTGCGAGGATATATGATTCCGGGCTTAGAAGAGTGTCACCGAAAAGAAGGACTCCGTTTATGACCAGAAAAAGGAATACGAAAATGAAGAAAAGATTGCGAAGGAGAAAATTCATAGACCAAGTTGAAGATAGATACTTTGTACAGGATATCATATATCGCTCCTATAAGCAAAAATAAGCATATAAAAACGGGTTGACAACAACCCGTTTTTAATAAGAACTCTTCAAGAAATTATTTTGCGATGGATTCCGATTTCTTCTGACGAGCGTAGAATTTATCCACGGAACTGGTCTTCAGAATACGTTTTTCTCCGGTATAGAACGGATGGCATTTGCTGCAGGATTCCACTTTGATTTCAGTAGTGATGGTACTTCCGGTAGTGAATGTATTTCCACAAGAACAAAGAACCTTTGTTTCAGCGGAGAATTTTGGGTGAATATCTTTCATAGGAACAAAAAAATGAGTAAAATGGGTATTTGGGCGGTAGTATATGGATAAATTCGTTTTTTGCAACTTTTTCCGGAAGTTTTTTTATAGTATCTTCGAAAGTTCCCCTATATGCCCCACTTCCACGAGTTCTGCAGAAACCCCTTTTCTCACCTTCACTCCCGAGTTTTTCGGGAGGATGATCTCGGTAAATCCAAGCTTCACCGCTTCGTCGACGCGTTTCTGGAGACCGAATATATTCTTTATGATTCCGGTCAGGGATATCTCTCCGAGGAATATCCGTCTCCCGAGGGGTTTGTTCTTCTTGGAAGAGATGATCGCCGCAACCGTCGCGAGATCGATCCCCGGTTCAGATATGGAAAGCCCTCGCGCGACATTCACATAGACATCGTAGCTCTCGAGTTTGGTATCGCTCCACTTGGAGAGGACTGCGATGAGGAGATCGACTTTCCCGTTCGGGATACCGCGAGCGGACCGTTTCGGATAACCGAATTTCGTATAGGTCGAAAGAGCTTCTATCTCGATGACGATCGGACGATTCCCTTCGAGCGTGATACCGAGTGCCGAACCGGAAAGGTGTTCGTTTTCTTGGTCGACGAACTCGAGTCCCGGATTCGCTATATCGACCAATCCGTTTTCCGCCATCCGGAAAAGCCCGATCTCATCGGTCGGACCGAAACGGTTCTTGAGCGCCCGAAGGATGCGATAATCCTCATATTTGCTCCCTTCGAGGAACAGGACCGTATCCACCAGATGTTCGAGAATCTTCGGACCGGAGATGGTTCCTTCCTTCGTCACATGCCCGATGAGGATGATCGAACGCCCTGTGCGCTTGGAGAATTCCATGAATATCTCCGTCACATACCGGATCTGCGTGATGCTCCCCGATTGCGAGCTGACATCAAGCGAAGATATCATGCTCACAGAGTCTATGACAATGAGTCCGGAACTGTCCTTTTCGAGCGTTTCGAGGATGTCCTCCAGAGTATGCGCGGTAAAAATCCGGATATGTTCGTTCGCGATGCCCAGACGGTGTGCCCGATCGGATATCTGGTGGATATTTTCTTCGGCACTCACATATACGGCAGTATTCCCCTTGTTGCTGTACCAATCGGTAATCTGTAGTGCTAACGTCGATTTCCCGATTCCGGGTTCCCCGGATAGGAGGATGAGACTTCCGGGCGTAAGCCCGTCCCCGAGAACCGTGTTGAGTTCATTGCTCCGGAGCTGCACTTTCGTGATGGATTCACGGGAAGGGAGGATCTGAAATACTTCCTGTGTTTTTCCACTCGCTTGTTTTTTACTCTTGGAAACCGGAGTTTCCTCATCCAGAGTACTCCATTCCCCGCAGGTCGGACATTTCCCCTGCCATTTCTGGCTCGTGGCTCCACATTCACGGCATCGAAACATACGAAAAAAGATTAGCCCTTGAGGACAAAGAAATTAAAGAGTGCATAGCTTGCCACCAAGAGGAAAATACCGATGAGTGCGTACTTGATGATGGACTTCGCTTTTTTGAGTTTCTCATCATCCCCCGCACCCGTGAGCACCAGGAATCCGGCATAGATGATCAAAATCACCGTGATGAGTCCGATGAACCCGTTGAAATAATTGATAGCTTTGGTCATGATCTGGACTGTGGCGCTCAGATCGGGAGAGGTGATTTTACAAACCCCGAAGAGCCCGCTATCACACTGCGCTTTCCCATAGATGCTCTCCACCAGCGTACGTGGTACCTTCAGGAGAATGAATCCTATGAGAGCGAAAAGAATGGTCTGTTTCCCTTTTTTCGCTTTATCATCGGCTCCTCCGGCAGTGATGATCAGATAGAAAGCATAGATTGCCATCGCAAGGAAAGCGAATGATGCCAAAAGCTCCAGCATCCGTATGAACGGATAGATGATCTTCTCCAGAAAATCGAAAGCGGTCACTCCCGTCACCTGCCGATCATACAGCGTAGATATGAGAACATAAGCTATCTGCATGATGATGATACCGAGCGATGCCCCGATGATCCCCTCACGCCATTTCTTGACATCCTCCTCGCTCCCGTGGGAGAAGAGGAGTTTCAGGACCATGATGAAGAGGTAGACGATCGCAAGGAGTATCACAACGTTCTTCAGGTCCCGGGCGATCGTTATCATGAGGTATTTCGCCCCTTTCTCCCCCGTCAGATCCCCACCGAAAAAATAGGATCCGAATCCTCATTGGAAGGAATCTATGTATCCTTCCCTCGTGGTTCCGTTTCGAGCGTCATAATTCACATTGAGGTCACGTGTGGTCGGTTCCGCAAAAGCGGTACTGAAAAGACCGATGGCAAAAAGAGAGACCAGAAGGAGAATCCTTAGTTTTTTATACATAATGCTCAGATAAAAATAGTATTGTTTCCGAGTATATACAAAAATCACCCCCAATCAAGTCGGGGGTGATTTTTATTTACTTTACAATCCCGAGACGTGCCTCGATCTCCATATCCACATACTCTTTCTTCCGTCCGTACATCTTTCGGGAATACTCCTTGATGACCTTCGCGACTTCCGGATTCTTGTAGTGATTGTCCCAGATGGTCTTCATGTCGAACGGACGGGTGGTCGCGTTGTCGATATTGAGCTTGCAGTAGGTGGTGAAATTGGCGATCCCGATGATATCCTGTTGAGAGAGGAGCGGAGCATACTCCTTTTCGAGGTATTCCGCATCTTCCGCACCGACCTTGAAGGACATGATGGTTCCGGCATTCCCGAATACCGCGTCTTTTATGGACGGCTTTCCGTCCTTGGACTTGGATCCTCCGATCTGTGCGATATACTGGTGCGCCATAATGAGCGCCAGGTGGTATTTTCGGGCTTCGGAGAGGATCTCCCCGAAGGTGTCGGTGGCGAAGTTCTGGAACTCGTCGACATAGAGGAAGAAATCCTTTCGTTCGTCCTCGGGCGTGTCAGCACGGCTCATGGCCGCCATGTTGATTTTGGAGACGAATATGAGACCCAGAAGTTGGGCATTGAGGTCTCCGATCATACCCTTGGAAAGATTGACCATGAGGACTTTCTGATCATCCATGACGCGACGGAGATTGAACGCGGACTTCGGCTGCCCGATGATATTACGGATGGTCGTATTGGTGATGAACGGACCGAATTTCGAACTGAAATACGGGATCATCTCCTGTTTCTCACGATCCCCGGTATTGGCGTACTCGTGTTCCCAGAAAGCTTTTACGACGGGGTTCTTGACCTTGGAAGTCTTATATTTCATGAATGCGTCATCCACGAAGAGCCGTGGCACGTCGATGAGAGTTCCTCCTTCATCATCGTCATCCATGAGCGTCAGACACCCGTTCCGGAAATAGTGTTGGATCCGCGGACCGAAGATCTCTTCGTTGAATATCTTGATGAAGATCGAAGTCGCATCGAGTGCGGCACGATCTTTTTCGATGGCCCGGAGGGCTGGATCAGTGGCGATAATCTCAAGCATGTTGAGCCCCATCGGACGCTCGTGATCGGCGGGATTGAAGACGATGACATCCTTCGCCCGCTCCTTCGGCGTGAATGCGATAACGTCCTCCACCAGATCCCCATGCGGGTCGATGATACAGAGTCCGTCTCCATTCCAGAGATCCTGACGTGCCATATATCCGACGAACACCGACTTTCCTCATCCGGATTTACCGATGATATAATGGTGACGTCCTCGGTCTTTCCGGGTGAAATAGATTGGAGTTTTGTTGTTGCGGTACTCGTTCCATCCCATGAGAACCCCATCGGTATAGATCGGGAATCCGGCGATCCGGCGCTGCTGGAGTTCCTGTTTCGGAGTCTTTCCTTCGTCCACCGGCTTCCCTTTATTGTCGCCATCTGCATGTACCGTGACAACCTCCCCGGCCGTCGTCATGAAATTACGCGCGGCATCCCGAACCAGATTCCAGTTTTCGTCGACCTTCAGATAGCTTCCATCCAGAGTCAGGACATTTCCGTGCTTATCCCGGATATAATCCATGAGCATGGTCGGATTCTTGGGAGTCCGGAGATTGTTCGGTGGAGTGAGCATCTTGTACTCCAACCATTTGATGATGGGGGATTTATTGTAGTTGATATCGGGGAAATGATAGAGTGTCGAAAGCTCATCGGTCGAGAACATGCTTTTGATCTGCAAAAGCCCCACCAGACGGAGCCGGAAAGCGAGATACCGGATCGGCGTAAAAAAGAATGCAAACATACTTTCTATAATCTGCGGATTATCGAGCTTATTGTTGTACTCGTCGGTATAGATATTCATTGCAGATACCAGATTATAGAGCCCATCTTCCGCACTTTTTGGAGTATCCGAAGCGACCAGTATGCGCACGGAAGCCTGGAAGCCCGGCTGTCCTGCCGATTCTCCGACCATCTTCTGCGCTTCCTGTTCCGCCTGGTTGAATATCTTATAGGAATCCCCGGAAGAAGCCCCCGGAGCTCCCGAATCGCCCGAAACCGGTTCGTTGTTTATGAGACGTTGCGCAATCCAGTAAATCGGGGAAAGTATGGATTGGAGGATGGTGACAAGGAGCCCTCATTTGAGTCCTTTTTTATACGATCCTTTTGCCACCTCGCTCGCCGCTTTCTTTGCCCGACGGTTCCAAGAAGACCCGACCGGCTTGATGATGAGTTGGAATACCGCGTGGTCCGTTTTCTTCAGATTCCCGATATTATTCGTGAGACTCGAAAGTGGATCGTCCTCGAAATACTTATAGGTCTTGATCGGATAGATATCGTCGTTCGCTTTATAGATGGAAGCGGCACGGAGAGTGTATCCCACCGGTTTTATATCACCGTATTCCTCACGGGAGATGATCTTTACTTCCGCATCCGGATAGTTCGAAGTGATCTGCTGAGATATGAGGGATACATAGTTGTCATACGTTACCACATAAAAAGACACCTGTCCCTTGTCATAGACGATTTCCAGGGAGATCTTCGCATGATCGAAGATGAGATCGAGAAAGGTTTCCAAAAGGGTCGCCTCGGAAATCTTATGGATCCCCTTATAAAAGATGGACATGATCCCCGTCTTCTCCTTGAAATCCTTCTTGGTCTCCTTCTCCTTGTCGAGCTTGGAATCGGCACGAGGAAGCGTCACGCGCATATAGACAAGCTTACGGGCCGCGTAGATCTCATACGCCAATCGGATGAGCTTCAGGAAGAGGAAGAATACGATGATGAAAAGCAAAGCATCTCCCACATACGAGAAGAACATGCCGAATCCGCCTGGAGCACTGCTTCCTGTTGCAGCTGCTGTAGCCGTTTCTTTCGGAACCGATCCGATGGCAATCTTCGCGAATGCGGTCGGGATGAGGGAAAAATCAAGATTCATGATATATAGGGAAAAGAGAAATACTGGCACTTTCGAGCAATAGTACCAGATTTCTCCCGAAAACGCAAACAAGAGAGTGATTTCCGTGTTTACAAAAGAGCGAAATATGGGGGAATAGAGGGTTTTATAGTATATTTTATTCTAGTCAGCCGGATAGGTTCCAGCGAAAGAAACATAGGTAAAAGCATTATTATTATATACACTCATAGCTCCTCATACAGTGATATACACGAGACAAGGACTATTTGTAGTGGCGTTCGACCAACAGATTCCAGAAATATAATTTATATTGATCGCCGGCCAACAGTTTGATGGAAGATTCGGCAATACCACTGGCCACCCCGATGTGTTTGTTCCAGCGGTAACATTGGCATATCCATTGAACTGAAGAAAACTTCCCATGCGCCTACATGATAATCCGGAAGTCCATGTCGCATTGCCCGGAACTGCTGTCCAAACGGTCGAGGTGGTAAATTTTGTCGCTGTAACCCCACCACTAACAGTAAGGACATCTGCTGGATTTGTTGTCCCGATTCCGACGTTGCCAACGGCAGCTATGGTTATTCCAGGGATAGTTTGCCCCCCTAAATACATATTACGTACAGTTGTTCCATCTGTATCATAAACAGCTAATTGATCTCGTCCGATAGTTATTGTTCGAGCATTATCAATCGTTTTAATTATTTGTGTGTTTATGCCAATTGCTGCAACCGTTAAAAGTTTATCGGGATTCACCATCCCGACCCCAACCTTCCCTCCCGTAACGGTCAGTACTTCCGTCTCTTGTTTCACCGCTTTGTTCGCATAGTTCACGAGATTGTTCCAATTCGCGGAAGTGAGGGTGCTTCCGGATGAGGCAGCCGGAAGATCTGTATAATAAGTGGTCGCTGCATAAACGAACGATAAAACCACTAAAGTCCCGAAGAAAACAAGAGCGGAGTAGAGAGGTTTTTTGAAGGGGGACATAAAAATAGAAGATTGGGAAATAATGATTATCGGATTATTTGCAGATTTCTGCTGTCGGATGATCGAGGCAGAGGAGGGATCTGATTTCTTGGTTTTCTTTCTTGAGGGAATCGTTTTCTTTCTTAAGTTCCTTCACTGATTCGATAAGGGGTGCGACCAGATTTCCGTATGCAACGGATTTCATGCCTTTTTCATCAGTAGCCACTGCTTCCGGAAAGACTTTTTCCACGTCCTGGGCGATCACTCCGATCTGACGATTGAAACCCCTTGCAGAATCTTTCCAAAAATAAGTGACTCCACTGAGTTTAGAAACCTTCTCCAAAGGACTTTCTATCGGAGCGATTCATTTCTTGAGACGGATATCGGAATTCTGGGTAAGGGTTCCGGCAAGCGTTGCATTACCTACATTCGTAATACGGAAACGTTCTTGGTATCACCCGCCATAATAGGTATACATCTGAATGGTCTGAGCTGAACGTAATACTATAGAATTGGTGGCTCCTGCGGCAGTGATCGTCAAATCGCGGGAGGAAGGATCTCATCCCTGATTGGTGGTATTCAAGTATGTACCGCCGGCTGACGCTCCAACGACAACGGTTGTCGCCCGTGCATTACCATTCACAGTAAATAACTGATCTGGACTCGTCGTCCCGATTCCGACATTCCCTCCCGTTACCGTCAGCACCTCCGTCTCTTGTTTTACGGCTTTGTTCGCATAATTCACGAGACTGTTCCAATTCGCGGAAGTGAGAGTACTTCCGGATGAGGCAGTCGGAAGGTCCATATAGTAGGTAGTCGCTGCATAGACGAACGACAAGACCACTAAAGTGCTGAAAAATACGAGAGCAGAGTAGAAGGGTTTTTTGAAAGGAGTCATGAGAGGGGGCTGGGAAGTAAAATACTACTCCATATAATATCGTATTCTTCCATCAAAGCAAATTTTTGTGAAACCCATGGCACGAATCGCTGCCATCTGTGATTTTTCTCTACTTTTTCTTTTTTTTCATGACGATATTCCGTATAGTCCAGGATATTACTTCATATCCCCCTAATATCATGTTCTCAAAGGTTTTCTCCGTATCGGTCAATGGACTCTCATGAAGTAAGATAGACGTAGAGCTCGATGTCAGTAACGGGATGCCGGCCTTCAATATCGTCGGACTTCCCGATACAGCGATCCAAGAAAGCAAGGAACGGGTGCGGAGCGCTCTCAAGAATTCCGGATTCGCTTTTCCGTCGACCCGGATCACGGTCAATCTCGCCCCTGCGGATGTACGGAAAAAAGGACCGAGTTTCGATCTCCCGATCGCGATCGGGATACTCTGTCGTGAGCACGATTTCTTGGAAGAATACATGGAGAATAGCCTCTTTGTCGGCGAACTTGCACTTGATGGAAAACTCCGAGGGGTGAATGCGATCCTTCCATCCGTGATTTTCGCCAAAGAAAATGGCATAAAGCATATGTTCCTTCCCCTGGAAAATCTCGAGGAGGCCTCGCTCATCCCGGATGTGCATCTGATCGGGGTTGCGGATCTCGCTTCGCTCATCCGGATCCTCTCCGGAGAGGATCCGCTTCCCGCACATACGCCCATCGATCCGAAAACATATATGAAGAAGTACAGATCCGGAGTGAAGAATACTGGATTCGAGCACGTCATCGGACAAGAACACGCCAAGCGAGCCCTCGTGATCGCGGCCGCCGGTGGTCATAACATCCTCATGGAATGACCCCCCGGATCCGGGAAAACCATGCTTGCGAAAGCATTTTCCACTATCCTTCCCGATATGGATTTCTCGGAAATCGTCGATGTATCCAGGATATATTCGGTGGCCGGACTCCTCTCGAAGGGACATCCGCTTATCTTCGCGCGACCGTTCCGCAAGGTCCATCATACGGCGAGCGATATCAGCATCATCGGGGGAGGTCGGGATAGTCGTCCAGGGGAGATCAGCCTTGCCCACAAAGGAGTACTCTTCCTCGATGAATTCCTGGAATTCGAGGGAAAACTCCTCGAGATGCTCCGACAACCGCTTGAGGATGGTGAGATCAGCATCAATCGGGTGAATGCGAGCTATACCTATCCGGCAAAATTCATCCTCATCGGAGCCCTGAATCCGTGTCCGTGCGGATTCCTTGGAGATAAGGAAAAGTCTTGTATCTGCAGCGAATCACAGATAGAACGGTACCGTTCCAAACTTTCCGGCCCCATTCTGGATCGTATCGATCTCTTTATCCGAGTTCCCCGTATAAAAATAGAGGATTTCGCGGAACACAAAAAAACACCGAAAACATCCGAGGAATTGAAAAACCAAATCGAGCGAGCCCGAACTTTCGGAAAGAAGCGATTTGCCGGAACCAAAAAAACCTCCAATGCCGAGATGGCGAACGAGGATGTGGAGAAATACTGTATCCTCGCCAAAGAGGAAGACACATTCATCAAGAATGCTATGGAACGCCTCCATCTCTCGACCCGGATCTATTTCCGGATCCTGAAGCTCGCACGGACCATCGCCGATCTCGAAGGTTCGGCGGATATCAGGCTTCCGCACTTAGCGGAGGCTCTCAGTTACAGGAAAATATAATATAAAAATCCCATTCACCGCGGTGAATGGGATTTTTATATTATGCTTGTTTGAGCTGGTACATATTACGCCCAACCCGCTCGATCTGTTGTTTGTTCTGGAGGTTCATATAGATGGTGCTGGTCTTCACTTTCCGGGTTTTGAGCACCCGTGCGATGATCTCCTCGGTGGAAAGCGGAGTTTTTGCCTTAGCGAAAATATCCATGATGACATCAAGAACTGTTCCTGGCTTATATCCCCACTCCTTGAGAACGTAGATACCGCGTCCGATGAGTACGAACTCATTATTCCGGATAAGCTCGTTATGGATGGTCGCCACCTTCACCGGTTCCCCGAAGTAATCGGAGATCTTATTGGCAAGCTCTACGAAATGGATAGGATTCTTCTCTTTCTTGAAAACATAGATCGCTTTATCTTTGAGAGTGGAAGGATTCAATATCTTCCACTTCGTGAGGCCGATGTATTTCTCTTCCCCTTTCACAAGCTCATCGAAGATATCGAGAACCGCATCGATAAGGCAAATCTCTATTTTTCCGAAAGCAGATGCCAGATTCAGGCGGATCATCTCATAAAGAGCGGCTTTTTCCATGATATCGCCTTTCTTTTTGAGAATCGTCATCGCTTCTTTATGGATAGCCCCGATGAGTTTCTTTTGGATATTTGGAGTATAGAAATACGTCTGAGTCCCGATTTGCGGTTTGCTTTTCTGGATATTGAAATCCGATTGGACAATAACTTCCAGAATCCCTTCATTAAGGGTTTTCTCGATACCGATCCCTTCAATGAGAGCCATGACCAGCTTATCCTTCGTCATGAGTCCTCCGGAAACGGAAAGGATCTTTTCGGCAGTTTCCTGGATATATACCAGAGCACTCGATCGGACAATCCGTCCGATCTTCTTGATACCCACATCCTCGATCTGGCGAACACGCTCCCTGGTTATCCCGTAGGTATTCCCGATGGATTGGAGGGTTTCTTTTTCCCCGCCAAGCCCGATACGACGAGTGATGACAGACTGTTCTTTGTCTGTCAATCCTCCAAGAATGGACAAAAAGCTCTCTTGGATCTGTTTGGTATTGAGGGTTGCTACCATACTTTTTTGAAATAGTGAATAGAATTACTATCCTGTATAATTTTTTTTGGCAAAAAGTCAAGAAAAAATATGATTTTTACAGCGGAAGCGTCATGTTTTTCTTATCCGGATCATTTTTCCCGAGTATATCCTCATATTCTGCGAAAATAGAATCGTTCGCTCCGGTATTTTCGACATACATGGTACTCAGGAAATCCCGCTTCTTCTCGCGGTAGTAGAGAAGCCCTCCGATGGCGATGAAGATGGATCCGATAGACTGGAAAACGATACCATCCCCTATGACGATGTTTTGGTAAAAAAGGACGAATCCCCGGATGGAATTGAAAATCACGAGTGTCAGGAGAAGGAGAGTGACTCCAGAAGCTATGATGATCGTATGATCGGAAAAGGTCATATGCGCCTTGGTTTTTATCTTTTCCTTTCCTGTTCCGGAAAGCAAGAGAAAACAGAGAATGCTGTTTATGAGAATGATGATATATCCGATATATCCCACATGGATGCTGAATGCGTTTCCGTTGAGCGAATTATCCGCAATAGAAAACCAGCTCAGGAAAAGCGAGAAGAAAGAAAGGGAAATACCGATGCTTATAACCCTTGAGCTGCTCGAAAGGTGGAGGAAATTGAAACTCATACGAGCAAGGAGCGTATGTATTTTATTTTTTAGTTTCCGATTTTTTGAATTTGTAATATAATCCATAGGGTGAAAGTAGTTGATAGTGTAATGAGACTCGGGTTGATTATAGGAAAATATGGTTTTTGTAAAGGAAAAGATATCAAATCACTTATTTACTTTATTTTTATGTGAAAAAAAACCCTGAAGGAAAACGTCTTTTTTATCCTCATACGCTTATTGAAAGACTTCTTTGTATCGCTCATCCAAAGCTTACGTCTCTTTATCGGGAATCTGGCAGGCAGCGACCAGAGGGCTCTGAAAGAAAACGCTTTTCTCGATGCGATGAATTTCTTTTTCCACACTGGCCCGAAATCTTTTTGGAAAGCCCCATCCGGGATAAAGATCGGGAGAAGCATCGGGACATTCCTCCATTATATCTTTAAAAAAGATCAGGCTTTTCTGGAAAAAAAGAACAAATAGTCTTTAATCTTTAGTATGCCAAGAATATGAAGTTCATCATAAAAAACGATACCCCTGGATCTCTCGACCCCCGTGCGTTCACTCTCGTGGAAATGATCGTCTCCATCACCATTTTCGCCATCATTATCATCATGGCGTTCGATGCGATGGGAAATATCGGCATCCTCCGGACCCAGGTATCGAGCCGGCTCGACCTGAACAGCGAGCTCTATAGCGCCACGGAAAAATTCGTGGACCTCATAAAAACCGGAGGGGATATCGATTATGAGGAGTACTGGAATAGGCAGATAGTAGGGACGAGCACTTCATCCGGGCACTATAGTGTATTTTCCGGGTTCGGGAATTTTGGAAGCGGAGGTTCCCTTCCGACAAGCTACGGAGACGGGCTCTATTATTGCGTCAGCGGAAGCGGAACATCGATGGGAACCGGCGGTTGTGCCGACAGTAGCGGAATTTTCCAAAGATATGGCGAATACCGTCAGCAATTCATCGATTATAATTCCAATGCGAATGGTGATGGGGGGGATGAGAATGGTGATGGGAATATCCGATGAGACGATGACGACGAGGATCTCGGGATGGGACCGAGCGCCTTTACTGGCGGAGTCGGGATAAAAGAGCTTTATTTGATAAAAAAGGGAATAAAAACGGAACGGACCTTTTTACGATGGGTGATCAAGCCGGATCCGGACGGTCCGTCCGGATCAGTTTGTGAAGTGTCCGGAGCAAACATGGGAAGCGGAAACTGTCTCTGAAATATCCAGATACTCAAGCTCATCGGGAAAGATCTCGGGATGGATCATTCAACAACTTATTCGTCCGGCCAATATGACGGTATCATCGACACCTGGGCATGCCATCCTGATTATAATTGCGCGGGAGGGAATAATCTTCCTGTTGGTGCGGATACCGAGTGGGTGGACATCTTCCCGGAATGGGTAAATGTAAAAAATGTGGATTTTTACCCCTATCCGGAAAAGGATTTCCGTTATGCCTGGAAAGAATCCGACAATTCTCTGGTCCTCAACTCTTATGTCAGGATACATCTGACTCTTGGTCTCGCTTGGGAAAAACGGAAAAAAGTCAAAGGGCCACCGGCTGATATGACTCTCTCGACAACTATCAATCTTTCGCGGTAGACATGGGGCGCTGCCCTATCTCTCCATCTCTATCATCTTCATAATACTGCCATGAAAAAAAACCAGTCATGATCCGCCCTTATCATAGGGATATTCGTAACGACGATCATTATCATCATCGCTATCTATCTCCTCGAAAAGATCATTCCGTTTTCCCGGGATATCAAGGGGGTGGAGAATGGGAATATCTCCTACTACCGGGCCAATACCGCCCTCAACGAAGCGCTTCTCTCCATGTCTGGAAGCGATCCGAGCTACCAGACAGGGAGTTCTCCATCATTGTATGCAAATGGTTCCGGGATGGTATATAGCGTATCAGCTATGGGGAAAACCCTTCCGCAACCGGGACTCTGAAATAGCGAGTACGATCCGGATTGGGCGATCCTCGCTCCAGGGAAACCGATCCAGCTGGTACTGAAAAGCGCTGCGATAGACTGGGGACCAACAGGAACCTACTTCACGTTTCGGATTCCGGATCTGAACGGAGATGGAGTCTGGACAGACCAAACGCTCTCCGGGGGAACGACACCCCTTATCAATTGGACACTCTCGGCAAGTGGCGACTCGCTCCAATCGAGTGGAAGTCAAATCATAGTGAATGAGATAAACGGCAATCCTGTTTTTTTTAACACGAAGCAATGACTCATGCTTTCCGGTTCCAGCGATACTTTCAATAATTTCTATACAAGCAACTGCACACCGAGTCCGAAGATCTGCACCCTCAAACTCTCTCTCATAAATCCTCTTACGCTCACAAACGGAGAAAGCGCTCCCTATCTCGAATACCAGGCGCATTTCGATACACCGATCCCGCTCCAGACAGCGGTCATCGAAACAGAGGGGTATGCCGGAGGATTCCGGAAGAACATCACCCGGTTCATCCAGCAGATGACGACGAATGAGGCGCTTGATTTCACCGTATTTCAGTAAATATTTTTCATGAAACAATTCACCATTACCTCCAACGATGCCAATCAGCGATTAGATAAATTCCTGAAGAAACTCATGCCCCATGCAGCTCTCTCACTCATCTACAAGCTCAACCGGAAAAATGCCGTAAAAGTCAACCGGAAGCGGGAAGATAACGAATACAAGATCCAGGAAGGCGATGTCATCCAACTCTTCATCAAGGATGAGGAATATGCGATTCTCACGACCGTAGCAAAACCCCTTCTGCAGAAATCAAGCAGGGAAGGATTGGATCCGAAAGGTATCGTGTATGAAGACAAGGAACTTCTCATCGTCAACAAAAATCCGGGCGTTATCGTGCATCCGGGGGACTTCAAGACGACGGAGCTTTCGCTCATCGCCCAGGTCCAGGACTATCTCGGAGACAAACTCTCTTCTCTCACCTTCAAGCCGTCCCTCATCCACCGGATCGACAAGGATACTTCCGGAATTGTCATGATCGCCAAAACCAAGCCCTCGCTTGATGTTATGTTGGGAGCTCTCCAATCCAATAAGATAGAGAAAGTGTATCTGGCAGTCTGTCTCGGGGCTCCGCCGGAAACCCGTGGGACGATCCGCCGGAAACTCCGACGGCTCGAGCACGCTGAACGGGAAAATAAGATCGTCGTGGATGACGAAGGTGGACAGACCGCCATCACCCACTACCAGGTACTCGAAACCGGCATCCACGGAAAATACTCGCTCATAGAATGTACGCTCGAAACCGGACGGATGCACCAGATCCGTGTCCACCTCGCCTCGATCGGATGCCCGGTCCTCGGAGACAATACCTACGGAGATAAGCAGGAAAATGCCTTCGCCAAACGGATGCACGGAATCGGACGGCAACTCCTCCACGCGAGCCGGATCAGCTTCGTGCACCCGAGCAAGAAAGTACCGGTGACTTTTACCGCGAAACTAAAGGAAGATATGGCGGGATTATTGGGGAGATCCTAATCCGGGCTTTTTGAAACGTAAAAGAACGATGATATTCGTGCGAAAACCGCGTACCAGAGTGAGCCGTACGGACTTGTACGGTGAACGAGGAAACGCAAGGTTTGAACGCGAAGATCGAAGTTATTTTACGTTTCCTTATTTTGGGCTTTGTGCATTGGAAGCCTTGTATATAACCTGCCCGATAGGATTCAGAAGCTTCTTGAGAGAATCCCTCAGGTCGAGATAATCCTGAAGGATGAGCTCCATGAGGATATGGGAAGCATAGGTTTTCTCGAATTCGGTAAAGGCGACCATTGCCTGAGGAAAAACTTCTTTGGTATGGGCGATTTCCTCTGTGATTCTATTCGCGGATAGGGCGATTTCCTGGACAGCAGAATCGGTGTTCGTCAAAAGACTGGAACCGCTTGCAGCAATCCCATTCGCCTTATAATAGGAAGCGAGAGAATTCTTCGAAGCATTGTCGAGATAATAGAGGTATTGCCGGTAATTGCAATACTGATAGGTAGTATTATCCAAAAGCGTTTTTTTAACGGAAAGTTCCGAAGTATCCTGTACTACCCGACACTTCTGTTTCGCGCTTTTTTGGAGAGAAGAAAGCTGGTTTTTAAGCTTCTGTTTCATGTTGGATTGCGTGGAAGGGATCTTTGTCACAAGGTCGTTGATGATCCGGATTTTCGCATTCATGACCGCACAAGCATAGATGGTACCCATCGTTTCCTTGTATACATACGACGCTTTTTCGAGAAAAGTCGGCCCTGTACCGAGCGATAGGGCATCGATCCTGGATGGATCGGACTCGATGTCCTTCAAGTATCCCTTATAATTTCCATCTCCGATATTTTTAGTGATATCGGCATATGGGACCTGTTCTCTTTTTATGAGACTCTCCTTTTGCCAATCTATCCATAATTCTCCCTTATTCGGGACATTTCCCTCTAATTTACAAAATAGGTCCACATTGCTCTGATACCCTTCGTAGCTCATAGGTTCAGGAACTGTTCCGTCCGCAGCAAAAACACTCCCGAACGAGAGGAAGATGAGAATGAGAGAAAGGATTTTCATAAAACTGGCGTTAAAATATTTTTCAGAAGTTCTACGCTCCGATCCGGAAGATGATCTCTTTTTCGATAAATTCCCGGTCCCTCCCGTACTTGAGACGAGAGAGTTCCTTGTAGGCTCGGGCGAGCATCGGGTCGCCTTTCTCCGTATAGGGATTCACGGGCGTGAGACTGAAAGCGGAACTCGCCTGTCCATCGATACAGAGCCGCATGACCGCCTTACGATTATCGATATTCACAAGGTCCTGATTGGAGAACACCGGAGCGAAGTCCTTGGAAATGAATTCCGCATCCTCCGGTCCGATCCGGTAGCAGATCTTATTCGCCACGTTACCGAAAATAGCATCTTTCAGATTGAGGCTCGATTTGGTCAGGGCATCGGATTTCTGGAGCTGTCCGAGATACTGGTGGGCGATCACGAGCCCGAGACGGTATTTCCGGGCTTCGGAAAGGATGGATTCGATGGAATCGGTGACATAGTTCTGGAACTCGTCGATATAGAGGAAGAAATCGCTTCGCTCTTCCTTGGCGACATTCTGGCGTCGCATCGCCGCCATCTGGATCTTGGAAACCATGATGAGCCCAAGAAGGGTGGAGTTGATGTCCCCGAGCGTCCCCTTAGAAAGATTGATGAAGAGGAGTTTTCTTTGTTGCATGACATCGAATACATCGAAAGAGCTCTTGGTCTGCCCGATGATATTCCGCATCATCGTATTGGTGATGAATCCCCCAAATTTCGCCGCGAAATATGGGATGATCTCCCCTTTCTCCCGGTCTCCCATCTTGGCATAGGTAAAATCCCACCAAGCCTTAACGATGGGATTTTTGAGCGTACGGCGACGCTCCTTCTGGAAATCCTCATCGGTAAAAAGCCGCATGATGTCCGTAAGAGCACATCCTCCTGGATAATCCATGAGTGTCAGGACTCCATTCCGGAAATAATCCTGGATACGAGGACCGAAGATCTCGGGACCGAAAAGCTTGATCATGATATTCATGGCATCTTGCGCCACCATCTGTTTCTCGTCATCGGTCGTCGCTTCGAGGATATTGACCCCCATGGGACGGGACATATCCGCCGGATCGAAATAGATCACATCGTCGGCCCGTTCGCGGGGAACGAAAGGAAGGAGATCAAGCGCGAGCTCTCCGTGCGGATCCATGATACAAGCCCCGTTTCCGAGCTTGAAATCCTGTCTCGCCATTACTTGGAGCTCTGTGGATTTACCCGTACCCGTCTGTCCGATGATATAGAAATGACGGAAACGGTCCTCGTTCTGGACACGAACCTCCTTTGTCACCCCTTTATAGGTATTATATCCGAGGAGAAGCCCTTCATTCGGGAGATTCACCGGCGCTTTCACGATCTTGAAATTCTGCCAACGAATCTCGGGGGTTTTGTTGTATTTGGAATGCGGGAAATGGAAAATAGAGGCAATTTCCTCGATATTGAGAACCGATTTTCTGCTGAACGAGAAGGGGAAATGCCGGAAAATGTACTCCCGCATGAACCCATCCGGATTCGTTTTTTTCTCCGGCTTGAAACCATTTCCCATAGCGATGCTGTATTGGGAAAAAGAGGAAGTGATATTCTTCATCTCCGACTCCACCATGTACGCATCATCTCCCGTAGCGATGATGCGTATGACCACCTCGTATCCGGTTTTTTTCCGCTTCTCTTTCATCGTTCCATCTTCATCCTCGCTCTCATGGGAATCACCCCCCTTCTCCGTATCGTGAGAAGAAAAGAAGATACTTAAAAAAGCACCCAGCCAGGAAATAGGGTTCATGGAGAGCTTCCCTTTTTTGTGTTTTTCCGTTTTCTTCACCGACTTCTGCCACGTATCCGATATGGGAGAAAGGAGGATCTGGATCGAAGCTGCTTCTTTTTCTCCGAGCTTCCCGAGGGTTGAGAGAAGCGTATTCATCGGATCGCTCTCGAGTTTCTGGTACGTCTTGATAGGGTAGTGGAACGATTTGGAAAGAACCAACTCCACTCCCTTCACCACCTTTTTATCCTCAAAGATATCGATCTCTTCCGTCTCATCGATAACCGCATCGCTATAGAAGGCACTGATCTGTTTTTCAATCAGATTCTTGGCTTTTTTCGGAACCACGACATAAAAATATATCTCCTGCTTATGTGCCACATATTCCAGAGAGATATAATCCTGACCGAAAAGCTTGGATCTAAGCCCGCCGGAATGGAGCGATTTGAGGGAGGAAAGAAGCTGTTCCATGAGACTGATCTGTTCCTTGAAATCCCGAGTCGTCTCTTTCCGTTCATCCTGTTCGCCCTCTTTTTTCGGTATGAGCACGCGGAGGAATACCATATCGATGGAACGGCGAAAATCTACCCGCCTTTTCGTATAGAGAAATACGGAAAAAAGGCTGATAACAAGGACGATGGGGATAATGATGATTTCGTTTAGGGACATGGGTTCTGATAAGAATTTTCTTCATTGTATCAGAAAAGCGGAAAAATTCAAAAAGAATTTGTGTTAGCTTCCTAGTTCTTGAGGCAACGAACAGAATAACCAGATGTCCGATTGCTGTCAAGTGTCGTGTATAGTGATGTATAATCGAATGATACGTAAAAGGCATTCATAACAGAAGGGGAAGACGACCAGTATTGACCATATGACCCCTGATTATAAAGTGCACTGTTTGAATAAAAACGATTCCCTGCCATAGGAATTTTCAGGGTGTTTACAAAGGCATATCGATTACTTCCGAGGGTAGTATAGACGGTATTCCATTCTGTCTTGGTCGGCACATGGTAACCAACAGCACATGGTCCCCTGGTGTCAGTCGCACTCCAATCATACCAGCGAGCAACTCAATCAGATACCGTATCAGTAACAGTTGTCGGCCAAGCAGAGAGAGCAGATGCTCCGCAAGATTGTGTATCGCGGTTCCAGGTACAGTTATCTGTACTTGCAACTCCTCCGTTATAGTCCCATGCAACATTCTCTCCCCATTGAAAATATTTCCCAGCGGTCGATTCGATTGCAACAGGAGAGTCGTCTGCACCTGCTTTGGATCCAGTAAATACAATGCTCGCTCCGACATTGCACATAGCCCAGATCTGACCGATTCCTGCCCCCGAACAGACGATAATATCCGGGGCAGTACAACCGCTATAGGTAGTGGTTGCTGTGAATGTCGTATTAGCCGTTATGCATGAAGCGAAGGGGTTTGGTGGGGTATATATCTCACAATTCGTTCCGCTGTAGTTCGGTTTACAGGCATAGTAACAAGAGTTTCCTGAAATGGTTGTCTGATAGGCAGTATTTACGGAGAGCCCAGTTGTATTGGATATGTTCGCATTAGCAGTGACAAGAGTTCCGGTACAAGAGTAGGTGGGAGTTATTAGCGGAGTACTTGTACCGGCACTTCCCCTTAATCAATTCACTATCACACTTCCCCCAAGGCTTGCAAGGAGGGTTCCGGAGTTCACATCGGAAAGGGCACTGATAAAGGGTTGGATACTTGGATTCGTAGCGAGAGCGGTTCCGGAGTAGGCATTGGCTATGTTGGTAGCAAAGACTTGCTGTTCAGTTGCAATGGATGGAAGGGATCCGGAGCAGTACACGATGGGATTGTTCGTTTCGGTGAGGCTCGGTTTGAAAGGGGTTCCGGAAAGTTTTCCTTTGTGGATAAGGAGAGATCCGGAAAGAAGATTGTTTGTCTCAAGGGCGATGGTTTGGTTTGCCGATCCAGTATTGGTGATGATGGAGGGAAGAGCAAGGATGCAGGTAGTGGTACCAGTCTGCGTCTTGGCGACCACTCCGTTGTAGTTCCCTTTGATATAGGAGAGGATAGGATTACCAGAAGCCGCATTGGCTTGGTCGATGATATCGTTCCGGTATGCTATACTATCTCCTTCCCAGTCAGTCTTGATCTGGTAGGCATTTCCATAGGCGAGCTTGGAGTAGGTGTATTCTTTGGAAGCAATGAGAGGATCGGTGGGTTTCTTGTTCATCTTGGCTCCTACGGAAGAGAGGATGTTGATGACGGAGTCCCCGATGGTTCCTTGGGTCCAGATGATCCCTCCGGAGTAGGTGATGGTGAAAGGGTTATCGGGAGTGGGGTAGGAACCGGTTTTGATGGAGGCGATATCGAGACCTTTGGAGAGATTGGTGAGATCGGATACCCGGGAAGAATCCCGGGCATTCCCGGAGTATCCGGAAAGACTCATGAAGGCGATAGTCCCGAGGATGACGAGGATAGTGATAACGACGATGAGTTCGACGAGGGTGAAGCCGTGAGAGCGAAGGGATTTTGGTTTAGGAAAAATTATATCAGTATTTTTTGTAAGCTTCATAATGAAGAAAGGGTAAGAGAAGGAAAAAGAATGAGAAGATTATATTAGAAAAAAAGGGGGATGCAAGAAATTTTTGTGCTCTCATACAAGCCTATCTTCCTAAAAGCAGTTGATTTTTTATGTTTTATCCTATACTTACACGAAATATCTGTCAATAACCATGGAAAATGAATAAAAATCTCATGCAAATCCTCTCCTCTCTCGCTCTTGCTGACATGAAAAACACAACGAAGGATATCCTCCGGAACTATGAACAGAAGGGGTATTGCATCGTGCATTTCTTGTATTTTGCCAATATCATCCTCAACAAGCTCGATAGGGAGGATGTTAGATCCGAAAAGAAAGAAGCTCTCTCGGAAGCGCTTCTTTCTGGGGATTTTCTTCTCCCCGATGGGATCGCGCTCAGGCTTCTCTATAAGAAACATTTTAGGAAAGAACTCCCGAATCTGAATGGTACGGATTTCCTCCCCTATTTTCTCTCACATCTCCCGAAAGGGAAAAAAGCGGAGATACTGCTCTACGGAGCAACCGATGAAGCGGTCCGGAAATCTGCCGCATACATAGAAGAAACCTTTGGATATCCTGTCTTATACGCTCAGGATGGCTTCAAAGAACTCGATTGGAGCAGAGTACCACCAAGACAAGATGGTGTCATCCGGATACTTCTCGTCGGACGAGGAAGCCCCCTGCAGGAAATCTGGACCGAAAACAATAGAGAAAAGATCGAGACAATGAGGTGCCTGGTCTTCACGGTCGGCGGTCTCCTGGATTTCTGGTCAGGAACCGAGAAGCGTGCCCCGGTATGGATGCGGAAAATGAAAATAGAATGGCTCTATCGAGCACTTTCCAATCCGAAAAAGAATTTCAAAAAAACGCTCGTGAGCCTCCGCTTGATACAATTCTTGATAAAAAAATAATCCCGCGGGATTATTTTTCTTCCTGTTCTTTGAGGGCGAGTTGTCCGCAGGCTGCATCGATATCGTCCCCCATGGTGTGTCGGATGGTAGAAGGGACACCGGCCGCTTCGAGCGTATCTTGGAATTTCTTGATCATGATCTTCGAGGTCGGCAACATCTTCGAATCGGAGCTTCCCTCTCCCGGATTATAGGGGATGAAATTCACATGTGCCAGTCGTCCGCGAAGCAGGTCGGCAAGCGCTTTCGCATACTCCGGACGATCGGTGAGCCCATTGATCATGATGTACTCGTAGAATATCCGCTTATTGGTCTTGGCTACATACGCATCGAGCGCCTCCATGAGCTTATCCAATGGATAGGTCTGCTCGACCGGCATGATGGCACGACGGGCCTCATCGGTCGGAGCATGAAGCGAGATAGCAAGGGAAACCTGAGGGAAATCCTCAGCGATTTTCTGTATCCCCGGGACGATCCCGCAAGTGGAAACCGTGATGCGACGGCTCGAAAGATCGAGCTTTTTCTGGGCGGAAGCGATTTCTATCGAACGTTTCACATTTTCGTAGTTCAGGAACGGTTCTCCCATCCCCATATAGACGATATTCCGGAGCTTTTTATCCTCCTTCGCGAGATGGTGCACCGCAATCATTATCTGTTCGACGATCTCGGTAAAATCGAGATTCCTCGTAAGCCCGAGCTTCCCGGTCGCACAGAAGCTACATGCCATCGGGCACCCGACCTGGCAGGAGACGCAGAGGGTATTCCGCCCCGAACGATGCCGCATGATAACCGCTTCGAGAAACTTGGAGTCATGGGTCTCGATCAGGAACTTGGTCGTCTGCCCATCGTCCGAAGTGACGGCGGACTTCACTTTCAGAGACGTGAAATAACAGGCGGTTTTGAGGAGGTCACGGAGTTCTTTCGGGATGGTCGTCATGGCGTCGAAATCGCACACGAGATCCTTGTAGATCGCGTGCTCTATCTGCGCATACCGGAAATTCTTATGTCCGTGCTCCAGAAGGAATGCCTTGAGTTTGGTTTCGTCGTAGATGGAAAACATAGAAAGAAAATGATAGACTAGAGAAAACAAAAGTCGGAAGAGTCCGACTTTTGTAAAGTAGAGAAAAAAATTAGATATTCATCAACACTATGGCAACAATTATTCCGATGATACTTCCCGCAAAGGCCTCTTCCGGAAGATGCCCGATAGATTCATTGAAATTGTAGTCTCTTGATGTCTCCTTATTGCATTTGAGTTGGTTGAGCGCTTTCGCATGGAGACCCGCCTCGAATCGAACATTGATCGCATCGTAGATGATGATCATAGAGAATACGAGAGCGATGGTGAAAATGTCGGAAAAAACCCCATACTTGATCCCGAGAGCGGTCGTGATGCTCGTAACCAGAGCGCTATGCACGCTTGGCATCCCACCGGAACCAAGCGTCTGTCTGACAGAGAAGCTCCTGGTATGGAGTCCGTAAACCCCCTTGAGGGTTACCGCAGTAACCCAAGAGAGGATAGGGATAAGTATAATATAATGAGCAAAAAAGTTCATGGTTTGGAAGGATTATTTTATTTCTACGATTTTGTACTCGAAGGCACCGGATCCCGCTTGCCCTTTTGCTATATCTCCCGCCTGTTTTCCGATAAGGGCTCTTCCGATAGGAGATTCATTAGAAAGCTTGTTTTCAAAAATATCGGACTCCGTAGAACCGACGATGCGGAAAGTTTCTTTTTTATTCCCTTCCATAGAAACGATGGTTACAAGACTTCCGACATTTACCCCCGCCACTTTCTTGCTTGCTTTCTTGGTATCGATAATCTCATGATTCTTCATGATTTCTTCAAGTTCGAGAATACGGATCTCGAGTTGTGCCTGTTCACTCCGAGCATCTTCATATTCGGAGTTTTCGGAAAGATCCCCATAAGATATCGCCTCTTTGAGTTTCGCAGCAACTTCTACACGGCGAACTTCTTTCAGATTCTTCAGTTCTTCTTGGAATTCGAGAAGTCCTTCTTTGGTAAGGAGTGTTACTTTTGACATAAAAACAAGGGTAAAAATAATAAAATGTAAGTAAATTTGTCGTTACGAGGAACGAAGCAATCCAGATCAATTATTCCATATTTTTTAGAAGAGGCATATTTTAATCTGGATCGCCACGCTACGCTCGCGATGACGGTGCTATTTGTTCTTCAAGAGCATTTTCTTGAAGATCGGGTAATAACTCTTCGGCACTTCGACACCAATAGCCCGACCCTCGAGGGCAGTTACGAACCGTATAGTCGTGTCTTTCGGATCTTTTTTTGTAGGATTCAGGAAGAAAGTATATCAAAAGAATTGGTCTGTTTCATTGAGGGTGTACACACTGCTTGCAAGCTTCATATTCAGCAAGATATCATCATATGTATCATTGAAAGCATAGATTCTTATTTTCTTTTTCTCGTCGGAGTAGGTGTTATATAGTATCTTCCCCATGATCCGTATCCCGAAAAATCAGGGATTCTCAATTTTCTTCACTATCACTTCCGGCATGATCTTCGCGAGAAAGAGTCAAGAAAGAGGGATGTCCGGATCTTTTGGGATCTCCTCCTCCTTTGGAGCGATGGTCCCGGAAGTGGAGCCTATGGAACCGGTTCCCGCATCTGTTGTTCCGCTCATGCTCACGGAACCCGAACCGACGCTCTTCATTTCGCTCAGCGATTCTATATGTTTATCGATGCGATCCAGCGATTCCGCCAAACGCGCGCTTTCTGTTTTTTTCTCCTCTATCCGCTGAACATCCAAAGTCTTTTCTCCGACAGGAAAGATATCGGCCCGTATCTTTACCAAAGCGCTTCTGTATACAGGAAGCGAAAAAGAAAGAGCGATATTGAGAACAAAAATCGTAACGAGAGCGGTAAGGATATACGAAAAAACACGCATATGGAAACGAACGGATTACTATACCAAAAACAAAAACATCCGAAGTTTTTTATTTCTTCGGTTTCACTCCCGTAAAATCGATCTCTACCGGAGTATCACGACCGAGGATGTTGATCTCCACTTTCACGAGACCTTTTTCTTCATTGATTTCCATGATCTTCCCTTCGCTTCCCTCGAACGCACCGCTCTTAATGATGACGAATTCTCCGACCTGGAGTTTGATGGTGAAAGCGGCATTCTTTTCTGTAAGCGCTCCTTTCAGTTGATCAAGCTCCGCACCGCTCACAGGGACTGGGATAGTACCCGCTCCGAGAAACCCGGTGACATTCGGGGTATTCCGGACGATATACCAACTCTCGTTGGTAACCACCATCTTTACGAGGATATATCCAGGGAAGATATTTTTCTGTTTCGTAACCTTTTCCCCGTTAGCACGGACCGTGATGGTATCATGGGTGGGAACGAAAACTTCGAGGATATGGTTTTCGAGATTGAATGCCTCCCGACGTTGCATGAGCGACGATCGGACATTTTCTTCCGTTCCGGAAATAACACGGATAACATACCATTCGCCTTTGGGGGCGGTATTCATACTATCAAACATACACGTAAAATGCGAGAGGGGATAAAATTATTTTGCCGGAGTTACGGGAGTTTTCACCGGAGTTACAGGAGCAGTGGTTGTCTTGACATTGTCCAACTTCAGATCTCCGGCTGGAGCTGCGGTTGTTGTGGGATTGCTCGAAGTGGACGGAGCGAGTTTTTCCTTAGCAGTAAAAAGCCCAGTGGAAAAAATGGTTCCAACGATAAAGAGGAATACAGTCAGAATGGTGATCATAGAGACCACTGTGACGAAGTATTTCTTGGTTTCTTCTGGAGTCGGCCAAACGATGTGGTCGAATTCCTTCATGGATTCTTTTATAAAAGACATAAAGACACGTTACAATATAGGATACGACGCGCGTATGCGGGGGATTATATGAAAAAGCGGACATTAGTCAAAAGAAAAAGACCTCACATATATTAGGTATGTTCTGAGGTCGCGAGAAACAGCCCGAATACCCGCTTGGCGCCGTTTTTTCTCAAAAGTCCGGCACATTCGTTGGCGGTGGAACCGGTGGAAATGACATCATCGACGAGGATGATATCTTTCCCTTTGATGGTTGTCAGGTATTTCTTACGGAAAGAAAAGCTGTTCCGGACATTCCGGAGACGCTCCGATCTACCGAGCTTCGCCTGGTGCTTCGTGAGACGGGATTTCCGGAGAAGATCCTTGAAGGTATTCCCTCCCTGCTTCGCGATCCCCTTCGCGAGAAGTTCCGAATGGTTGTACCCGCGTTTCAGGCGCGAAAAGAAATGGAGCGGCACCGTCGTGATGATAGCATCCCTGTCCACATTTTCCAGACAAAAAAGCTCGAAACATTCCAGGAGTTTCGGGAGAAGGATATTCTTTTTTTCCTGCTTGGAATAATATTTGTATGCCTCGAGCTCGGTTTTCAGCTCGTCCGTGTATTCCAAAGCCACGAATGCCCCATCGAGGTGCCAGTAGTCTCACAAACCCTCTTTGTAGTTGGGATTCTTGTCGACGAAAAGTTCCTGGAATATGATGGGCTCCTCAGGGAGAAGGAAGATGTGGGAGAGGAACTGTTGTATCCGAGAGAAGGGATGTATCATAGGAGATAGAAAGTGAGACGAATCATATTTTTGCAAGTATACGGATTTTCCCGAATACTTCAAACAAGAGTGTCCACCCTTTTTTGTTGCAATATCCCAAAAAAGCGGTAGAATTTCAACATCAAGGTATTATTTTTATGAGCTCATCCTCTTGTTTTTTATGAAAACCCTTTCTTTCTGGAAAAAATCCCTCTACTCCGCCATAGTGTTCTTCGGAACGCTTCTCGTGCTTTCGATCGGATACGGTCTCGTAGGAAACCTCTCGAGCGCCGATAAAGTCGGAAGTGGTTCAGGGCTTACCGCAACTTCCTGGAATCGCATTGTGGACGGAATTTTAGATCTAGACTCAAGACTTTCAAATTTTTCATTCTCTGGGGGAAATGTGGGGATCGGAACAGTAAGCCCTGCGGAAGCTTTGGTTGTTGCGGGCGCAATAAATTCTAACAATCAATCCAATAATTTTGCCATTGGTGGACAAAGGGTTATGATGGACATGGTTAATGCCAGTAAAATTGCAAGAATTGGTACGGTAAATGGTGGAAGTGCACCGACCGGAACACAAGGTGAATTATCTTTTTATGTAAACTCAACAGAATATATACGTATCAATTCTTCTGGTAATGTCGGAATCGGAACCACTACTCCGAAAGCCAAGCTGGAAGTCAATGGAGATTTCATACGGACCATCGCCCGTGCTCAAGGATATGGTCAACCCGATGGTACCGATAATGGCGCTATCGCTACCCGCACCCTCACTTTCGTGAAAAAACAGAGCGATACGGGCATACGAGTGACCTATTCCGATGGAAGAAGGGTAATTGGAGTATCTGGAAATGGGGGTAGGTGGGAAGCAAAGTTCAATGCGGCATCTTGTGCCAATCCCGGACCATTGGCTTGGGATATGTACGATAATCTCAATGGTAGCGATCATCATAGAACCGACACGACCATTGGAACCTGTTTCGGCCTTGCGGCAGGAACCTACACCATCCAAATCTATGTCGGTCCGGCACCTGGATACGCAGTATCCGACCTGTACACGGGATGGCAATGAGCATGGTCATTGGAGGCAGAGGAAGTGAGATAAATAAAAGTCCCGAATGATCATTCGGGACTTTTATTTTCAACCCTTCTATCCTTTCAAAAACTCTACCAGCGTCATCACTCCGAATCCCGTCGCTGCCTTTGGGAAGTAGCTGTATGAGGAAGTCCGGTATGCAGGACCGGCGATATCGAGATGGACGAGCTTGGAATCTTTTACGAAGTGGGTCAGGAATGCGGCCCCCATACTGGAACCGGCCTTGTATCCGGAAGTGACGTTCTTCACATCGGAGATCTCACCCTTGGTCTTGTCGATCATGTCCGCATCGAGGGGGAGTTGCCAGAATCGCTCCTCGCCTACGGGATTGGCGAGGATTTCCTCGATTATCTCCTGATTATTTCAGATGATACCCGCATAGTTCTGCCCGAGCGCATGGATGACCGCCCCGGTAAGAGTCGCGACCGAGACGATCGTCTCTGGAGCATAAGTAGTTTCCAGATACCCGAGAAGGTCCGCGAGAACGAGACGTCCTTCCGCATCCGTATGCCCGATCTCGACGGTTTTCCCGTTATAGGAACGGAGGATATCGAGTGGTTTCATCGCATTTCCGCCGAGCATATTCTCGGTAAGCCCGATCGCAGCGACCACATTGGCCCGGAGATTCTCCCTACTATCGAGTGCCAAGAGCGTCCCGACCACCGTCGCCGCCCCCGCCATATCGGATTTCATATCGAGCATCGCATCGCCCGGTTTGATCTGGAGTCCCCCAGAATCGAAGGTCACTCATTTCCCCGCAAGAGCAAGAGTCGGAAGGCTCTTGTCGATCATACGCTCGAAAACAAGCACGCAAGAATCCTTATCGCTTCCGGCACCTACGCCGAGCAGGAGATTGAATCCCTTGGTTTCGAGCTCTTTCTTCTCCATAAGCATCACCTTCGTATTGCGGAACGGGAGCTTCATGATCTGATCAGCAAGGCGACGCGGGTACTTGAGGGAAGCGGGGGTATTCACCATATCCCGGATCAGATAGATACAAGAGAGAAGTTCTATCCGATCCGCGATCTCGATCTGAAGCGCCTCACCAGGATTCTCGACGATGAGCGCAAGCTTTCGGGGAGTTTTCTTGGAGAGGAATGTTTCGAAGGAATAGGTCGTCAGGACGAGGCTATCCAGAATGGATATGATCTGTTCTTTTCTGCTTGTATAAAAAGCGATATCACCCTTCAATTTCCCAAGCATATCGGAAAGCTCTTTCGTATAGGATTTTTTGTCGTGAATATAGAGGATATGAAGACGCTTCGCGTGGAAAAAAGGGTGGTAGGTCGAGATGATGAAGCTTGATTTCTCCGCCTCCTGACTTTTCGATTCTATTTCCGCCATAATATTCTCAGGAATATGGATACGCTTGAAGAAATCGAGATTGCTGAGTTCCTCCACTTCCAGAACGAAATTCTCGAGAGTATTATCTTCCGGATTCGAGAGGATATCGAGCATAAACGAAGATGGGATCATAGGATGGTGATAGAAAATAAATGTGGCGATTATAGGAAAAAAGAAGGGATTTACAAGCAAAATCTATACACCCCCTCCACAATCGCTCTTTTCTCGAAAACAAAGCCGGGGGCTAACTCGAAGTTCTCCGGCGTGCACTCGATGTAATTTTGTGTCCATCCGATTCCTTTCCCTTCCACCAGAACCCGGAAACCCTTCCCGTCGTTCGCCGCAAGAAACGATCGTCTCACCCGCTCCCCCTCTGCCATGAGGGTATCGAGACGCTCTGTTTTTACCCGTTCCTCCACCTGGTTGGGGAATTTCCCGGCAGGCACCGAATAGTGCTCCTTATGTGCGGAAAAGGGGAACGCGTGGAGCTGGGTGATCCCATATGTCGCAATGAGCCCGAGGGTATCTTGGAAATCCGAATCGGTTTCGCCCGGGAACCCGACGATCAAATCCGCTCCGATATTGATTTGCACACCATCTTCCCGTTTCAGGGAACGCAGACCTCCGAGAACCTGCAAAAGCTTTGCCCGGTCATAGTGGCGATTCATGGATTTGAGAATACTATCTGAACCGGACTGGATCGACAGATGGATATAAGCGCTCAATCGAGGGTTTCTGAAGAGTTCCAAGAGCCTATTATCGACAAACTCGACACCCAAACTCGACACACGGAGTCTCGGGAGGGTAGTTTTACCCATGATCTCCTCTATAAGTTCAGGAAAATGGGTGTCGGAGACATCCTCCGAACTCTTCGCCCCCCAAGCCCCGAGATTGGTTCCCGTGAGGACTACCTCTTTTCATCCGCTCGCCACGAAATCATCGATTTCCGCGATGATATCTTCGGCGGATCTCGACTTGTGCCGTCCGCGTGCCTGGACCGTCAAACAGAATGTGCAGAAATTATCACACCCCGTCTGGATGACGATGAATTTCTTGGTATGAAGTCCGGTCCCTGTTATGGCTGCTTTTTGAAGGCGGAATTTGAGGTCTTTTCACCTCACCCCTAACCCCTCTCCTAGAAGGAGAGGGGAATATCCATTATCATCTTTTACTCTCTCTCCTCATAGGAGAGAGTTGGAGAGAGGTGGGTCCTCCGGATCCTCCGGCAAGAGCTCGATCTTATCCCGGAAAGGCAGGAGTTCCGGGTAGATGGCGTAGAAATCCCCATCGATATCGCCTTCTTTCAGTGATCCGCACCCGGAAAGATAGAGCTTTTCGCCTTCTTTCAAGGTCTTCAGTCTTTGTTTCGCGAAACGTACCCACTTGGATTTCGCTTTATCGGTCACCACGCAGGAGCTCACAAAAACCCCTTCTTTTCCAGCAAGAAGGGGGCTTTCCGCCCAGCGGTCGGTGAAGTATTTATTGGTTTTGCAACCGAAGATCTTATATTCCATAAAAAAACTTCCCTAAAGTACTAAAAACTGGGGGAAGTATATAAATCTTTCTCATTTCTCCTAAATTTTTCTTCAAAAAAACACAAAGTAAAAATGCCCAGCTTGGTAGCGGGCATTTTTGAGTGTCTGGTCTCCGATGAGTCCATTCCGTGAAAGGCGCTAGAGGCCTAAAAATGTGGAAGGATCATGGTAGAAGGGTTGTCCTAATCGAGGACGACATACTCACAGGTTTTGTGTGAATACGACTTACCCTCCTTGGGGAGATTTATTATAGAGGCATTTTCGCCTTTCCTCTTTGTTTTTTATTGGTATAAAAAGAGAGAGGAGTACAATCATAACACAAAGCATTTCTGTTTCGGATCATGATTGTATTCCTCTCTCCCTAGTTTTTGCGAGCTTCTGGGCGCAAGGCTTTCGAAGCGTTTGTATTTTTATTTGAAAAAGTTTTTGTTGGAGGCGCTTGGGGTGATTGGATCCAAGGCCATTCTAGGAGAGTAAGATTTGTTAATGAGCACAAGTGAGAGAGAAGTATTCGTCTCTGTCTTGAGTACATAACTATCATATCCGAAAACGGAATTTAATGCGAAAGAAGAGATATTGCTATTTTTCACATTTATGTTTTTAAATAAAAGATATACTATTTGTCCCTTTTGTAGAGCCAAAACTTTTTTTTCTGAAAATTTTTCCACTTTTCTGGAAAAACAGGCTTTTACACAAGTTTTGCACAACGATGAACAAAAAAATAATTCTATTTTCATTTGATTAAATAGAGGAAATCTATATATTAAACCGCATATTTACGCCTAAAAATTATTTAACATATGTCTGTTATCGAACAAATCCTACTAGATGTTGTGGTTGGAGCCTTTCCGGAGGTATCCGAACCCAACATCTCTCTCGATACTCCTCCCAAAAAAGAGCTCGGGGACTTCGCCTTCAATGTATTTCCCTATGCAAAAATAACTAAACTCGCTCCCCATGCGATCGCCGAAAAAGTCGCAGAAGGTCTCCGAAATCATCCCGAACATTTCAAAGATGTCTCCATTATGGGCGGGTACGTGAACTTCTTCCTGACCAACGCCTCATGGATAGACTTGTTCGGTTCGTTCTCTACGGAGGGGAAACCTGCGAATAATGAAACGGTGGTCGTGGACTATATCGGACTCAATATCGGAAAGCCCTTCCATATCGGACACCTCTGCACTCCTTCCATCGGACAGACGATCGTGAATCTTCATCGGCATCTCGGATATCGGGTCATCGGGGACAATCACCTCGGAGATTGGGGTGGGCTCTTCGGAAAACTCATTGCCGGGTACAAAAAATACGGAAATCCTGAGAGGCTAAAGGAGAATGCGATTGAGCATCTTCTGGAGGTATATATCAAAATCACTGCCGATGCAGAAGCGGATCCGGTCATAGAAGAACTCTGCCGAAACGAATTCAAGCGCCTTTCAGAAGCGGATCCGGAAAATATCGAGCTCTGGAAAGAATTTACCGCTTACTCGGTAGAACAATCCAACGATATCATGAAAATGATCGGAGCGAAAACGGACTATGCTATCGGAGAGAGTTTTTACGAAGGATTGCCCCTTCCGAAGCTCGGGACTCATCCGGATCTCCAGTATAACATGAAATACATAGTGAACGAACTCCTCGAAAAAGATATAGCGACGAAAAATGAGGACGGTTCTGTCGGAATCGTATTTCCTCCTGAAACGAAAATACCTTCCTGCATCCTCGCGAAACGCGATGGAACCCATGGATACCTCGCATCGGATCTCGCGGCCACAAAGTACCGCATGACCAATGGGTGGAACCCGACAAAGATTTTCATCTGTACCGATATCCGACAGCAGCTCCATATAAAACAAGTTTTTACCACTGCCCGGATGGCCTGGCCGGATCTCCTCAAAAATACCGGACTTTTCAATGTCACGAATGGATTCATCAAGCTCAAAGAAGGGGCAATGTCGACCAGAAAAGGGATTATTGTCCGTCTCCAGGATCTCATAGAAGAGGGATTCAACCGAACCGAAACGATCCTTACGGAAAAAGGGCAATCACTTTCCAATGAGGATATCCAGGCGATCGCCATCGGTGCCATCAAATATTCCTATCTGGCGGTGGACCGAGAAAAGGATATCGTATTCGACTGGGACAAAGCCCTTTCGTTCGAAGGGAACTCCGGACCGTACATCCAGTACTCGTACGTGCGAGCAAAAAATATCGTCGAGAAAGCGGGGAAAATCGGGGCATTCCAGCCTGAGAATCTGAGCCTGTCAGAATACGACCGGACATGTCTTAGACATCTTTCTTTTTTCGACAAAGCAGTTTTGGATAGTGCCACGAAATACAAACCACATATCCTTGCGACCTACTGCTACGAACTCGCCTCCGAGTTCAACGCATTCTACGTGCATACTCCGAAGATCCTCGAAGAGAGCGATGAAAACTTGAGGAACTTCCGATTGAAGCTCATCGGGAAGGTGAGCGAAACCCTCCGGAAAGGGTTCGAACTCCTGGCGATCGAGATGCCAGGGAAGATGTAATTTATTCCCATTCTATTCTTATTTTCATGTCAAAAAATCTGCATTTTCTTATTCTTGGTGGTCTTTTCTTCTTTCCCTTTACCCTCCACTCCACCGATATATATGTATCATCCCTTGGAGAAGTGCAGATCCATGCGAATCTGAATCCGCACATTATCCCCGGGGATCTGAAACTCGGAAATACGGTTCTGATCGTGAGCGCTCCTAGGGATCAAAAGGACATCCATATCGTAACGAAGTGTGAACATCGAGAATCTATCCTCTATAAAGAACCGAAAGGGGAGGAAAAAATGGTATATATCATGCAGGTGACTTTCCCTTCATCCTGTGAAACAACGGATATTTCCATCGGGAATCAGGAGAATATCTTTACCGATACCACCTTTCCGCTCCCGATAGAATCTCTTTCACAAATAGAGAGTAATCTCATAAACACCAATAGCACCGAACTTCTCTCTGTTATGCGGGGACAAGGAATACAAACAAGTACTGGAGCCACTCTTGCAGAGAAACTCCAACATCTTCAGATTCTTTATAAAAACATCGATAGAGCATTGGAAAGCGATATGGCCCAAGCTATCCTTCAGGATCGGGAAAATACGACATATCTCTCACCGGTTGCGGGATATGGGATTCCATACAAGGACAATATCATCCCTTGAGCCGGTCGCCCCTACAGGCGCGATACCACCGATGGGATCCATCATGGATGGGATATCCTCGCTCCGATCGGGACCCCGGTGCAAGCCCTCGCAAAAGGGAAGATCGTCCGCATTATTAATAACTGGACTTGGGCTGATTTCAATAATATCAAAAGAGGAAATCTCACCAAAGACGACGAACTCACGAATCTGGATATCTTCCGTGGAAATCAGGTGTGGCTAGAGACCATGGATGGAAATGTGACGTTCTATTCCCATCTCTCGAAAATATCGCCAAATATTGCGGTCGGATCGGTCGTGGATGCCGGGACCTATCTGGGGAATATCGGAACGACCGGGGTTCCGGATAAGCACTATAAGAATACCCACCTCCATTTCGAGATCCAGCAAAACCCCTTCCGTGAGGATATGAAAAATCCCACCTATCTTGAAATCATGCGATGGGATTATATAGGAGAACATATGAAAAGATCGGATATCTATGCGAAGATGCGGAAGATATTCGGATAATCTTTATTCGATAATTCCACTTCCTACCACCTCATCCCCGTCATACACCACGACCACCTGTCCGCTCGTTATAGCCCTCTGCGGAGCGCTGAACCGGACCCTGACACGGTTTTCGCCATCTTGGACACACTCAATGTCCTGGTCGTCCTGACGGTAGCGGATCTTGGCTTGCGCCCGGAACGGAAACTCCCGAGTCTCACCTACCCAATGCCAATCGATAGCAGTGAGTTCGGATGAATACAGTTCCAATTCCGCCTCGGTCCCGACCGTAATGGTATTGCTCACGATATCCTTCGCCACGACGAAGAGCGCCGGACCCCCTCCGACTTGTATCCCTTTCCGCTGCCCGATCGTGTAACTGAAGGCCCCTTCGTGCGTCCCGAGAATCTTTCCGCTTGTATCGATGATGTCCCCTGGCTTTTTCGGAAGGCGTTTTTCCAGGAACTCCTTCATGCTCACCTTCCCGATGAAACAGAGCCCCTGACTGTCCTTACGCTCCGCGTTCGGGAGCCCTGCCTTGCGGGCGATCTCCCGGACTTCCGATTTCTCTAGGTGTCCGATGGGGAAAAGCGCGTGCGCGAGCTGGAACTGGTTGAGTCGAGACAGGAAATAGGTCTGGTCCTTGTTGGGATCCACTCACTTCAGGAGGTGATACACCTCATCCCCGACCCTTCTCCTAGAAGGAGAAGGGGGTTTTATTATTCCCTCTCCTCCTAGGAGAGGTTTAGGGAGAGGTGTAATCCTCGCATAGTGTCCGGTGGCGATCTTGTCGAACCCGTACTCGAGCGCCTCCTCCAGAAAACAATCGAACTTCACGAGATTGTTGCAGAGAATGTCCGGATTTGGGGTGAGCCCTTTCCGGTATCCCTCATAGATATAGTTCACGATGCGTTTTTCGTACTCTTCCCGGAAATCGAACGTATGGAACGGGAGTCCCAAGTACTCGGCCACTTTCCGGGCCTCTTCCATATCCGCAAGCGTCGGGCAGTCATCGGTATCGGAGATATAGTTGATCATAAACCCGCACGACACCTCATGCCCCGCTTCAGAGAGAAGATAGGCGACGACAGCGGAATCCACTCCGCCCGAGAGTCCTACGAGAATGCGCATTATGGTTTTATCGATTATCTGATCCCCTCTCCCAAAGCGAGAACCATATATTATATACTTCCTTGAATTTTTCATTATTCTCCTGGTTCTCATCGATGAATCCCGAAGATACGACATACAGGAATAATCCGTCGATATCGCATCGGTGAGCATCTATGAATGCGACGATACTTGGAATATCCTGTGAGTACCACTGTATAAGGGGTGTTATCTGATTTTTAAGAACATTATGCATCAAAGGAGCAGGATGGGCGATCCGTGCTTTGCTATTTGTAGCCCGCATAGCATAAATAGCCCCGGAGATATAGGAGAGTTTCTCATACATCTTGAACATCTTATAGAGACGATGCTGTTCATTGAAATCGATCGTATAGCAATCCACTGCGAATCGATGGAGATCGGGATGTTTCACGACGGAACCGATAACGGATGTCCCTGCCTCGAATTCCTCCTCTTTCGTATGTTTCACCAGATGTTTCTTATCATAACAGGTATCGCCGATGTCGGGATGGGTTTCTCCGAGATCATGGACCAGTCCGGTAACGCGGAGCTGGAAATGTTCCGATGGGGAAAGCGGGGATCATTCGAGAATTCATGATTCCACTAATGAAGGATGGTTGATATCGAACCGTCCGTAGTTCCGGATGAGTCGGGCCTGATGTCGCTGATGATCATAGACATTTCCATCACCCGGAACCTGCCCGAGAACTTGCATCACCCTTCCCGAAACCGGACCGACAGGAAGCGGGAGCTCTCCCGTAAAATCCCCCCATCGATATGCACCGACCCCGGCATTCCTGTATCCTTCGGTATCCGTAAGATTGAGTATGGATGTTTTCATTATGGAAAAAATGAAAAATAAGGTATAACGAATGTATGGAATCGGAATGATTTGTCAAAGATATTTTTTTATTTCTCCATTATGTTCTATCCCCCGACGGATTGGAAAATCCTATGAACCCGTTCATCGATAGTCCCGGTAATCGGTGTATAAGAAATATTGAACTTCCTGAGGTAATGGAGGAATTCCGATTCTATGAATCGTTGATATTCCTCGTCTTCCTTTCGCACACCATCGGATTCCAAAGGAAATTCCCGAGGGATGAAGAAAATATGATCGTAGGGATTATTCCGGAGACGAAGAGTTACTGCCTTTTCAAGAACCAACAGATGAGCCGTCCCGTGCGCATAAACAAGCGCATCAAGCACACTCCGATCCGATATGAAAGAATCCAATATATCTTCATGGACAGTCTGACGATCAAATATCGTCTGTTGGAATATGAAACGCTCGGAATCATCCATATCGTGGGGGAGTTTATTCTTTTCCATAATAACCGTACGCGCCATCTCTTCGATAACCGGTATCTTGAAAAGATCCCCCAGTTTTTCGACGAGTGTTGTTTTCCCGGTCCCGTGCGATCCGATTATGGCTATACGAAGATTCTTTCTGTTCATGGATCATAGGTTAGCGTACTTCAAGCTTCCCCTCCGTATTCTCCTCTATCTTCTCGATGAAGTATTCCTCGAGCGGTTTATCAAGATTCTTTACACAATCGCTCGCGATAAGGTGTCCTTGGTGGATGATAGCGAAAGAATCGCAGATAGATTCCACGTCGGAGAGGATGTGGGTATTGAAAAATACCGTCGTTCCTTTGCTCTTCAGTTCGAGAATGAGATCTTTCACCATCTTGCGACCGATCGGGTCGAGTCCGCTCATCGGCTCATCGAGGAATACGATGGACGGATCATTGATGATGGCCTGCCCGAGTCCGATGCGTTGGAGCATCCCTTTCGAATATTTCGCGAGGAGCTTGTCTCCCGCGGTATCGAGTCCGACTTTGTGGAGGATCTCCTCGATCCTTGCTTCCAGCTCCTCATCGGAGATATGGAAAAACTTCCCGTTAAATCGGAGGAATTCCCGTCCGGTGAGATACTTATAAAGATAGGTGTTTTCCGGCATGAACCCGATTTTTTCCTTGGTTTCGTTGGAAAGGGATGTATCGCCGAAGATACTTACCGTTCCACCGTCCGGTCGGATGAGTCCAAGGATCGCTTTCATGGTCGTTGTTTTCCCGGCCCCGTTCGGTCCGAGGAATCCGAATACCTCACCCGCTCCGATCGAGAGACCGATGTCGAAAAGCACCTGCTTCCCGTCCAGGTATTTATCGAGATTTTCTATAAGCACTGCTGGTGCTTGTATTTCTGTCTTGCTCATAAATGGACTTTGCTATGAAAAATATTTACGCCATTATAGAAAAATGTTCCGTTTTTCAAAATTTCTTGCAAAAATTCCAAAAATTCTTATGATACTCTGTCCTTGTTTTACCGAATCGGAGTGGAAAAGGATTTTTGTTTCGATGTCGAGACGGCCTTGGAAAACTATAAAATATTTACTGGCTTCGTCTCGACAAGAAATAATATTCCTTTCCACTCCAAGAGCAGGACTTTCTATTCTTTCATTTTTTTTCAATTATGTCACATTCATGCGATTTCGAAGATATCATGTCAGTGAAGATTGATGAACCGGCTCCCGGTTTCGATCTTCCAGCATATTCCCCAGCAAAAGACGATGAAACTCAGGTTTCTCTCGAATCTCTTGCAGGAAAATGGGTGGTTCTCTTCTACTACCCAGCCGATTTTACCTTCGTATGCCCGACGGAACTCAAAGATATGGCGGATATGAAATCTCGATTCGACGAACTCGGAGTTACGGTTCTCGCTGCTTCCACCGACACCCATTTCTCCCACCGGGCTTGGGTGAAGCACGAGAAGCTCATGGAGGGCTTCCCATATACGATGCTCGCCGACCACAACGGGGAAGTCGCTTCCATGTACAATATCCTCGATTTCAATACTGGTATCGCGGGACGAGGAACTTTCGTCATCGATCCAGATGGAATTACTCGTGCCATCGAAGTTACTTCCGGACCACTCGGACGAAACTCTGCGGAACTCATCCGAAAGATCGAAGCGCTCCAGTTCATGCGTGAACATCCGGGAACCGCTTGCCCAGCCAAGTGGGCGATCGGAGCCAAAACCCTCACGCCTTCCATGAAGATTTCCGGAGAAGTATTTGAAGCGCTGAAGTAAAAAGAAAAGGAAAAATCCCGGACCATTCAAATGGTCCGGGATTTTTCTTAAACACTTTTTATCGCCCGTTCTTCAATATCTGGACTTCCGCCTGAAGTACAGTAATTTGTTTCTGCTGTTCCTTCATCGCCTCAATAAGAGGAGCAACAAGATTCCCATATGCGACAGATTTCATCCCTTTCTCATCAGTAACTACAGCTTCTGGAAAGATCTTTTCCACATTCTGAGCAATGACCCCGATCTGACGCTTGGAATCTCTCATGGAATCTTTCCAGTAATAGGTCACTCAATTTAATTGAGAAATCTTTTCTAAAGAGTTTTCTATCGGAGTAATTTCTTTTTTTAGGCGGATATCGGATGCTTGAGTAAGGGTTCCGATAAGTGTTGCGTTACCAGAAGGAAACCAGCTCATAATATTGGTTAAACTACTACCAAGTATTATTGTCGCCCCACTTGGTGTCCATGCCATTCCGCCCATATAAGTCGATGCATTATTTTGGAAAGTCAAAGGTGCCCATGCAAAATTGTCTGAAGCCCTACCTATAGCTCTGAAAGCCTGACCACCTGCATCAGGATGGGCAGTAATACCTCCGTTCACATCCAGAGTAGATTGTGGACTTATAGTTCCAATGCCGACGTTACCAGCAAAATAATTTACCGCTGAACTGGTATTTTGTTTTATCGATCAATCCTTCAATACTTGAAAAGGATATGCTGACCAGGCTGTATTTCCTACTGTAATAGCTGCATAGCTTGGATTCAGATCATCTCCAGGTCGAATTGCAATCAAGTCTGTACCTATGCTTCCAATTGAAGCAAGCTGGGTTCGTGCTTTAATGACTCAAGCCACATCAAGAGTAGCTCCCGGAATCGTCGTCCCGATCCCCACCTTCCCTCCCGTCACGGTCAGGATCTCCGAATCCTGTTTTACCGCCTTGTTTGCATAGTTCACGAGATCATTCCACTTCGTAGAGGTGAGAGGAGAGCCGGAGGTAGTTTGTGGAAGATCCGAGTAATAGGTAGTTGCTGCATAGACAATAAAGTACCCTACTAGTAAGGTAATCGAGGTCATAAGAGAGAGGCGAGAATAGAGTTTCATAAAAAAGAAGTGATAAGATAAAGCAACAAAAAATATGATGTTTTCTGTAAAACAGACTTATTTGACACGAAAAGTATATGTACTTTCTCAGAAAAACAAACAAAAATTTGGAAACTGACGTGCAAAACCCTTTACTTTTTTCCGCTTTTCCATATACTCACTCGCAGATTTGGAAAATAAACCGAATATTCCCTTCGGTTTATTTTTTTAACAGTTTTACTTTTTATTATTTTTCATTTTTTATGCAATACAGAAATATAGCGATCATCGCCCATGTAGATCACGGAAAAACGACTCTCGTGGATGCACTTTTGAAACAAGGTGGGGCCTTCAGTAGCCACGAACAGGTGGAAGTCTGTGTCATGGACTCGAATGATCAGGAAAAAGAACGCGGGATCACCATCTATGCGAAGAATACCGCCATCGAATACAAGGGGACCAAGATCAATATCGTAGATACCCCGGGTCATGCCGATTTCGGATCGGAAGTAGAACGTGTTCTCCGGATGGTGGACAGTGTTCTCCTCGTTGTCGATGCCTACGAAGGACCGATGCCTCAGACGAAATTCGTACTCAAAAAAGCCCTAGAACATGGTCTCAAACCGATCGTTGTCATCAATAAGATCGACAAACCGACGGCTCAACCGGCTGCGGTCATCGACATGCTCTTCGACCTCTTCGTACAGCTCGGAGCAACCGACGAACAACTCGATTTCAATATCGTCTATGCCATCGCTCGTGATGGAGTGGCTATCCTCGACATGAATGATGAGCGGAAAGACATCACTCCGCTTTTCGATATGGTGCTCGACAAGGTTCCAGCAGCAGCCAATGATACCGAAAAACCATTCAAGATGCAGATCGCGAACCTTGCCTACGACAATTACCTTGGACGTATGGGTATCGGACGTGTGTATGAAGGGAAGGCAAAAGTGGGACAGACGGTTACGATTGTCGGAAACGATGGAGTACGACGGACCGGAAAGATCAGTAAGGTCTTCACGACGCTCGGTCTCCGTAAAGTAGAAGTTGCCGAAGCGGAGGCAGGAGATATTATTACCCTCGCCGGTATCCCTGATATCTACGTTGGAGAAACTATTTCTTCTGTACCAGATGCTGAACCAATGGCACCGATCACGATCGATGAACCGACTCTGAAGATGGAATTCATGGTAAACAGCTCTCCATTTGCTGGACGGGAAGGGAAATACGTAACAAGCCGAAATATCCGAGATCGTCTGGAAAAGGAACTCGAGATGAACGTGGGACTCAAAGTAGACCTCGATAGTGATGGAAACGGGTATGTTGTATCCGGACGTGGAGAACTCCACCTCTCGGTATTGATCGAAACCATGCGCCGTGAAGGATTCGAGCTTCAGGTTGGAGCGCCACAGGTAATCTTCCACGAAGAAGCAGGAAAGAAGATGGAACCAATGGAAAATGTAGTAATCTGGGTACCAGAGGAATGCTCTGGAACTATTATCGAACACCTCGGAAAACGGAAGGGGCTCATGACCGACATGAAAACGGAGAATGGGATCACTTCCATGGAATTTGAAGTTCCGACTCGAGGGCTTCTCGGATTCCGATCCATATTCACGGTAGACACAAAAGGAGAAGGAATCATGTACAGCTCATTCTCCAAGTATGACGAATACAAGGGACCGATCGAGAAACGTGAAGTCGGATCCATGATCTCCGGATTCCCGGGAACCGCCATGGCATACTCCCTCTGGAAGCTCGAAGAACGAGGACCAATCCTTATCGAACCAGCAACCGAGGTATACGAGGGAATGGTTATCGGAGAACACCTCAAAGGAGGTGATCTGATTGTCAACTCAACCAAGAACAAGCAACTCACGAATATGCGTGCTTCTGGAACCGATGAAGCGGTCCGTCTGACTCCGATCCGAAAGATGACGCTCGAGGATTGTCTCGACTATATCGGAGCGGATGAATACGTGGAAGTCACTCCATCCAGCCTCCGTATCCGGAAGAAGTTCCTCACGGAAAATGAGCGGAAACGAGGAGGAAAGGCATAATCGATATCCTGAAAACTGAAATCAACATATAAAAACCCTCTTCGGATCCGAAGAGGGTTTTTATATGTTGATTATACCATAATGGTGGGCCCACCTGGGATTGAACCAGGGACCAATCGGTTATGAGCCGACTGCTCTAACCACTGAGCTATAGGCCCAAATTCTAAAAAAAAATGGTGGTGGGTGAGAGATTCGAACTCTCGCGACACCTTACGGCGTCCTACAGGTTTAGCAAACCCGCCTCTTCAGCCACTTGAGTAACCCACCAGAAAAAAAGAAAAACTCAGTTCTTAGGATTATTTCTAAGCACTAAGTTCTAAAAAACATATTATAATATGGCGGAGGAACAGAGATTCGAACTCTGGAGAACTTTCGTCCTGCCGGTTTTCAAGACCGGTGCAATCGACCACTCTGCCATCCCTCCGCAAAGCTTTTTTATCGAAGCGGGAGCATTGTATAGAAAAAGAGGACATTGTCAAAAAATTTTTGGAAAGAAGCCCCTTGCTTTTAGACTCTTTTTTCATATTATCTCCCATATATTTTCAATTATCAAAAACAATGGGTCAAACGAATGAAACAGGAGAGGTCATGCGTCTCCAGAAATACATGAGCCAGGCCGGAATATGCTCTCGAAGAAAAGCCGAAGAGTATATCACTCGTGGTCTTGTTCTGGTGAATGGAGAAAAGGCCACGCTCGGACAATCGGTAAATCCTGAAGAAGATGAGATCGTCATCAACGACAAAGTCGTCGAGGAGCGAAGCGAGCTCGTATATTACAAACTCAATAAGCCTCGCGACATCATCACGACCTGCAAGCAGGATGGAGAATCTTCCATCCTCGATGTCGTGGATATCCCGGAGCGGGTCTTCCCCATCGGACGGCTCGATAAAGAAACCACCGGACTCATCCTCCTGACCAATGATGGTCGTCTCTCGAACTATTTGATGCATCCGCGTTACGAGCATGAAAAAGAATATGCGGTCGAGGTCTACGGACGTATCGAGGATGAAGCACTGGAAGATATGCGGCGGGGGGTCATGGTGCTCGGGAAGATGACGAAACCCGCAACCATCCATCGCCTGAGTTCCGGTAAGTTCGCTATCGTCCTCACCGAAGGGCGGAATCGTCAGATCCGTCGTATGGTCGAGGCGGTCGGACACACAGTAAAGCGATTGAAACGGATCCGTATAGAGAATATCCTTCTTGGAGATCTTGCAGAAGGGGAATACAAAGCCCTCAACACTACCGAATTGCAGGGGCTTTTCAAAAAACTGGGAATTTAAACCAGAAAAGACATCTATGATTTTCAGAATATATTTTTCGGGCGCGACCGAGGACTGTTTGAGTCATTGTTAAGAAACGAGTTCCGCAGGAAGCGAGAAAAGATATATTCTGAAAATATTACACACATAAAACCACATTGTTCTCATGAAAAAAAACATCTACCTTCTCACGATTTTCATCATATTCCTTTCCAGCATCACCTCTGCGTTGCTCCTTTTTTTCTATATGAATCTGGAAAATAATATGACTGTGGGACTGACCATCATGAGCATTGCCTGTTTTCTTGCAGGAAGCTCCTTTTTTGCGCTCTTCATATACCTCTTCAAGAAACTGTATTATCGTGGAGAAGTATATATCTATACCATCCATTCTTCTGTAAGGCAGGGAGTATTGCTCACCTTGGGGCTCATGGGAATGGTGACGTTTTTTTCCCTCGGGGTCCTCAATATCAAGACCGGATGATTGCTTTTTACCATAACCATCCTCTTTGAACTCATGATACAGAGCGTGAGCGAGAATTAAGGGACAAATTCATTTGAATTTAGTGAAAAATCCGTATTATACCCTTATATATCCTATCTTTCTCCTATGGACAACCTTCTTTCTCTCCTCGAAACAGTTCGTGCTTTTTTTATCGGGACATTTACCGGGATATCCTCCAATATGAGCCTCGACCTCGGCATCAAGCTGGTTCTCGGATATTTTTTCATCATCTGGGGAGCTTTCATCATCTGGGTCATCAAGGATATTACGAACCGCACGACCAATATCCTCGTCCAAACGCTCTCGATCTTCATCATCCTCTTTTTCACCCCTATTTTCGGACTTCCTGTCTATCTTTTGATCCGCCCCCGAACCACTCTTTTCGAACAATACTACGAAGAGGAGGAGGTAGAAGAATCGGTCGATGATGTAGAGGAAATCTATCATTGCCCCGGTTGCAACCACAAAGTATCGAGAGATTTCAGATTCTGTCCGAAATGCGCATTCGAACTCACCACCTCCTGTCCATCTTGTAAAAAAAGGATACATACCGACTGGACCCTCTGTCCGTATTGCGGAGAAAAGGATATCATCCCGAAAAAGGCCGAAATAGCCGAAACGAAAGGGAAGAAAGAGAAGAAGATACCTATAAAAGAGAAAGATGTCTCAGAATCGGAAGAAAATATCGATCAAAAAAATGCCCACTTGAAAGAAAAAGAATCTTAAAAAAACAAATACTCTCCGGAATCCGGAGAGTATTTGTTTTAGAATGTCGTCGTGATATTCTTCAGAAGTACCCTTCTATCTTCCGGGAATTTGATATTCTCCGTATAGGCGACCACCTTCTGGAAGATGCAATACGGGCTATCCGAGTCCCAAAAGAATCCGTTCCCTTCGAATTTCATCGGATTGAACTCGCGAAGCATTCCGGAAAAGACATTTTTTTCCGGCATGATGGGAGCGATCCCCGCTTTCATGTACTGCATGACATCCACCCCGTCGTGTTCGTTATCGAAAACGAAGAAATCGAAGCCCACGAGATCGTTTTGGGAAACCTTTTCCACTGCGATGATATTCGATATATCAGAGTCATTCCCTCCGATCACCAAAGCCCCGAGTCCGATGGCTGCGACCCCTTCCAAAACAAACTTCCGTTTCTCCGGATCCTTGATAGCGATGATTCAGAGAGAACCCAGTGTTTTCGGAAAAGAATACGTGGACTGGAGATTCTTTTTCGCCATCTGTTTAATTTCCCGAAGCGAGGTTTTTGGAGCTGTCATTTCCATAGTATAACCATATTTATTTAATAAGAGGGGTTGAGTTTTTCCCCGATATCTATATACTACCACACCTATGCGGAAATCTCCAAATATTTACGATCATTTCCCCTTGACGAAAAGAGTCCCTCATTTCAAATCCTATATTCCTACGTTTCTAAAATCCCTCACCCATGTCCAAAGACTTCTGGAAAAACCTCGCTTCGAACGGCCCCATATCTATCCTTGCCCCGATGGATGGGTATACGGACAGTCCTTATCGCCAAATAGTGAAGAAGGTGGCCCCGAATACGGTATGTTTTTCCGAGTTCTATAGTGCCGATGGCTTGGTCCACTCGAAACAGCTCCAACAGACCGCTCTCGCGCACAATCCGAGCGAAAAGCCGCTCATTATCCAGATATTCGGAAAGGATCCTGAGATGTTCCGGAAAGCGGCTATCTTAATCGAACAATCCGGAGCTGCCGGAGTGGATGTCAATATGGGATGTCCGGCGAAAAAGGTGGTCAAGAGCGGACACGGATCGAGCCTCATGATCCATACCGACACCGCTTTCCGGATCATCGAAGAGATGAGCAAGGCAGTCAGTATCCCCGTATCCGTCAAAACCCGTCTCGGATGGAACAATTGGGAAGATCACTTGATCCCTTTCGTGCAAGGACTCGAGAATGCCGGAGCGAACCTCATCAGCGTCCACGGACGGACCTACCAGCAGGCCTTCAATGGGAAAGCGGATTGGACCGGAATCTATGAACTCAAAAAACACCTCTCGATTCCGGTTATCGGGAACGGGGATGTGCTTGATTATGACGATGGAATGAAGAAACTCGGAAATCTCGATGGATTTATGATCGGAAGAGCGAGTTTCGGTAACCCTTGGTGCTTCCTTCCGGGAGGATATATCCCCACTCTTGCGGAAATCCTCGCCATCATGCACGAGCACGGACGGCTCCTCTTGGAAAACAAGGGTCGGAAAGGGATGCTCGAGAGCCGCAAACACCTCGTCCAATACCTCCACGGATTTGCCGGAGTCAAGGAGTACCGGAAATCGCTCGTATCCGTCGAGAATCTGGAAGATATAGACAATGTGCTCTCTCGCATCCGAAATGAGCATGCGGGGCTTCTCAATACCAAACTCGAACGAGGGAAAGAAGCGATGGTGGAGGTTTGGGAAGGAGAAGGGTGTGGATTGTAAAATTATTATCTACAAGCAATGATTTGTATTTGACAAGTCATTGCTTTTTTGTATATTTTATCCAATTGAATTTATATGAAACTAAAACCATGAAAAATAAAACATCACCAACAATTTCGGTATGCCAAGAGTTTTGAGACTCTGGGGTCTTAGCTTCTATTTGCAAAAAAAAAGAAGAAGATTCTGAAAAAATACTATGAGCACAGCAAGATATAATTCATAATGAAGTGCTTTTATTACGTTACAAAATCGATGAGGCCTTTCGTCAAATCCAAATCGATCAAGGGCGTAATTTTTTAGATCCATCTCAAAAAAAAGGACACTATATGTCAATGGATCATTATCCATTATGATTTTGTCGTGAAATAGCAGTGGTTACAAAAGATATTTTAGCATATTCGTCATCTCCATGCATAAGAATTCCGGTGAAAACGGATTCTAGCAAAGATCCTATCAGCAGGGCTATTATACAAAATTTAGTAGCCAAAGAATGAAAACGAGTATGAGAAAAACTATGAAATATCTTAAAGCCTGCCAGATATAATCAATTGCCCATCAAAAAGACTTTTGGAACGATAAGAGATGATTATTTTCATAATGTAATCCAGATTTGATGATATATATTGGATGTTGGACTAGATACTATTGAATGAGTCGATAATAAAGTATTATTTACAAAAATCAGTGAGTCTCCATTTAAGGAGATCGCTTCCTATGAACAATATGCCTATGTGGCAGAAAAATATTGGGGAGTACGTATAATTCCAAATACAGTTTTCCCGAGCATTAGTCCCATGTATCCATTATTAATGGTCGATCATGATGGGAAGATCAAAATTTGAGATCCGAATTTACGATTTTTAGACATAATTAATGGATGTCGATTATCTGAAAAATATTTAAAAGAGCATATACAAGAACTTTCAAATATTCCGGAGGAATGGATGCATGTGCTTTTTTCCGCTATCTCAACAAATGAAACATTGGACATACAGATCCCAACGATACCATCCCAATGGGATTCTCTAGAAAAACAACTAAAAATTTGGAGAAGAGCCCATAAGAAAGCATTACAATGAGATGATACCGATTTTCATAAAATTATCACAGAAGCTATGCAAATGGTATCCAAGATTAACACTCTCGATATCAAAGTATCTATTCCTATCAACACTGTATAAAATCTATTTTCTTGCCTTTTTTATTTTTTCCCTATAATACACTCATACGATCTCTTTCGGAAAAGTGCACAGAGTTGGAATCCTGTAGCACCGAATATGCGATCAGAAAGTGTCGTGATAATAATCACGGAATTTGGGTGGAACCGCCGGTGAAAATTTCAAACTGGTCCCGAAATCTCTTTATAACAGAGGTTTTGGGATTTTTTATTCGTTTACTTTTAGTGTTTATGTCAAATGTGGAAATGAAGGAACTTGTCTCCTTCGCAAGTACTCGCGGATTCGTGTATCAGGGATCAGAGATCTATGGAGGGCTTGCGAACGCGTGGGACTATGGACCTATCGGATCTCAACTGAAAGAGAATCTGAAAAATATCTGGATCAAGAATTTCGTTCAGGAACGCCCGGATATGACCTTGCTCGATGCGGCGATCTTGATGAATTCCCAAACTTGGATCACTTCCGGGCATGTCGGAGGTTTCTCTGATCCGCTTATGGATTGCAAGGCTTGCAAACAGCGCCTCCGAGCTGATAAGCTCATCGAGGAATATATGGAAAAATCTGGAGATACAGAAGTACCTGCAGAATGGGCAGGAGAATCCACTCCAGCAGCGAATCTCACTGCCTATATCGCAAAAAAAGAAATCAAATGCCCGTATTGCGGGAAAGTAGATTTCAGCGATATCAAAAAATTCAACCTGATGTTCCGGACATTCCAGGGGGTAACGGAAGATTCTTCCGCAACTGTCTATCTCCGTCCGGAAACCGCTCAAGGGATATTCGTCAATTTTGCGAATATCGTCCGTACATCACGCAAGAAAGTTCCATTCGGAGTAGCGCAGGTCGGGAAAGCATTCCGTAATGAGATCACTCCAGGGAATTTCATATTCCGTACCCGGGAATTCGAACAGATGGAAATAGAATTCTTCTGCGAACCGGAATCAGTCGCTCCGGGAAAACATCTGGAACTTCATGCAAAATGGAAGAGCGATTGTATGGATTTCCTTACTAATACCATCGGTCTTCGTCCGGAACTTCTCCGTTTCCGGGATCATGGAGCTGATGAACTCTCTTTTTATAGTGCAGCGACCACCGATATCGAATTCAGATTCCCGTTCGGATGGGGAGAACTCTGGGGAATCGCCGATCGAACGGATTATGATCTCAATGCTCATATGAAAGAATCGAAACAGGATCTCTCCTATTTCGACCCCTTCACTAATACGAAGTATGTTCCCTATGTTATCGAGCCATCACTCGGACTCAATCGGCTCTTCCTTGTGACGCTTCTCAATGCTTACACACAAGTGGAGACAGAGGAGGGTTCCCGGATCATCATGAAATTCAAGCCGTCCATCGCTCCGATCAAGGTCGCAATCCTCCCGCTCGTGAAGAAACTCGGTGCTGAAGCTATGGAAATATACAAATTCCTCTCTCCGCACTTCATGTGCGAATATGATGAAGCAGGGGCTATCGGAAAACGTTATTACCGCATGGATGAGATCGGAGTTCCTTTCTCCATCTGTATAGATAGCGAGAATTACAATCAAGGGCAACTCACGGTCCGCGACCGTGATACCGGAATCCAGGAGATCGTGAAGATCGAGAATCTGGTTGAATATTTCCGAGACAAAGGATGTTAAGAAATGATCTCACAAAAAAATCCATCGCAATGCGATGGATTTTTTTGTGAGAGATTTTTTTAATCGGTATAAATATATCCCTTGATAGACGGATCATTCTTTGATACCCTTCGGATCGTCACTTCATTGAGCCGTCGGTAATTCATATCTTTTATCACTACATCGTCTCCATCTACGTCCACTACGAGCCCTACATGACCATAGTAGGGATTATATCCGGAACCTGCAAAGGAAATGATAGCGCCCGGCGCTGGATTATTCCCGGTCGGAACTCCCGCTGCAGCGGCATTCCGAAGCCAAGCATTCGCATTCCCACGCCAAGTGACGTTCTTATGGTTCGCGACGAAATAGGTACAATTCCCCCAAGCGAATTTATTCCCCTTTCCGGTATACCCCGTTGCATAGGTACGAGTCGTTTTTATAGCTGGTGCTGCGACTATAGCTTTTTTTATAACCTTTTTCGTGATTACCGGTACTACCTTTGGAGGAGCGATCTTTACCCCCCCAGGGATAAGTATCTCCTGTCCGATAAGAAGTTCCTGTTTCAGAGCAAGTTTATTCTGATCGGTGATTTTATTTATATCGACTTTGTATTTCTGGGCAATGCTCTGTATGGTATCCCCTGCAGCAACGACATAAACGAGTCCTGTCACGGGTGGGATCTGGATAGTATCATTCGGATGAAGGATCGTATCCGCAGTAAAATTATTGGCCCAAATAATGGAGTTTACGCTCACATTGAATTTTGAGGCGATCCCTCCAAGAGAATCCCCATCCTGAACCGTATAGGAAAGAAGTTTGCTGGTTCCGCTCACATCACGGGTATCATCCAATGTACTATTGGATTTTATGAACCCCGATTCTTTCGAAAATATGGAAGAATCCTCACTATCGCCTTCATAGGCGGTAATGATGGTCGTTTCATCATAATTCCCTACCGCCGTCTCTTCGTTGAGACCGAAAGCTCAAAAAGAGGGGTATATTGGGAGAATGATTACAATAAAAAATGAAAAAAATTTGAATTTTTTTAAAAGAGAGAAAACTCGTTTCTTATTTAAAGATGGGCTATTACGAGCATGCCTCTTAAGACGGGCTTGAATATTGATTTTAAGTTTCATCCAGATATTTTAGGAATAAAAGCTCTTTTCCATAGAGAAATGAATATTCCTGTATGGAAAAGAAATTCTCCTTATGCAATGGCGGTAACTTCGAGTTTGGTCTGTTCTGGTCGGAAACCGAAAGTCCGTGCGTAACGTTTCTTTGATTTCATCTTGAAAACACGGATTTTTTCTCCTCGGAAGTCTTCGAGGACCTTAAGAGAAACTTTCGCTCCGTCTACCACAGGAGTCCCTATTTTTACAATAGCTCCGTCTTCACTGGAAACAAGAAGTGGCTGCACTTCCATAGTGGATCCTATCTCTGTATTCTGATTATCTACCTCGATAATATCTCCTACCTTTACAGTAAATTGGTTTCCACCGATTTCTACGATCGCAAACATGAAATGAAAAATGAAAAAATAATTATTAAATTTGTGCAACTATACGAATTCCCCGAGAAAAATCAATTTTATTTACCTACTCGAATTCCTTATTTTCTATCATTATGGTTGGGGATGAGGGATTCGAACCCCCGAGTGGCGGAGTCAAAGTCCGCTGCCTTACCACTTGGCGAATCCCCAAAGTAATCAGGTTCCAAAGAGAATAAACCAGTATATTTCCTATAGCCTTCTATATTTTTAGCCCGTGTATTATATGTTTTATTTAAAAATGTCAAAAAAATGTATAATTATACTAATAATTTGCTTTATTTACGAGTTATTGTTATAATGAACAACAATTATCTTTTATAAAAAAATAATGGATGAACAAAAAATAATCAATAATGTCCTCCGATATGTTCTTGATCTTCTGGAACCTATCAATCATTATCCATACCACAATATCAATCATACCCTTGATGTCTATACTCGGGTAGGTCACCTCACCGATAAGGAATGAATATACAAGGAAGATAAAACCGATCTTCTTATCGCCGCCCTTTTCCATGACACCGGCTTCACTGTCCAGTATATGGACAACGAAAAGATCGGTATGGCTATAGCGCGTGCCTATCTGGAGAAAATCAATTATAAGGAATCCCGTATACAAAAAATAGAACGCCTCATTCTCTCGACCGTCCTTTTTTCCGAGGCACATGATATTCTCGAGGGAATCATCCAAGATGCTGATCTGGATAATCTCGGACGGAAAGATTGTTTCATTAAAACCCTTCTCGTAAGAAAAGAGCTCAATACTGTGGCTCATATGAATATACCAAAAAACAAGTGGATGGAGACAAGCTATAACCTGATACGGACTTTTCAATACAGAACAAGTACCGCAAAATGAGAACGGGATGATATCAAGGCTGTTAATATATTGAAACTCAAAGAGAAGATCGCACTTAAAAAATAATCCCGATCGGGATTATTTTTTAAGTCGCACATAACTCGTGAATAAAAGTATGGATTCAAAGAATAAGATGGTTGATAGTGGTAAAATATCGCTTATGGACCCTATTTGGATGAAATAGTATATGATGGAAAGGATATTGAAGCCTATTCCGATAATATGGAGCATATAGAGACTTTTAGTATATTTTATATACCATACATAACTTACCCCGATAAATAAATACGGGAGGAGAAAGATGAAAATAAGATCGTGGATAAAAGAGAAATTTCACAAAAGAAAGAATATCTTTGTATACAGAAATAGGATAGTCAAGAGAAAAACAGTATATGAGATGTAATTCTTGAAAAATCTATACACCGCATAATGATAGAGTAGGGATATGCCGAGCACAAGACTATAGAATAAAGGAAGGGAGGATTCAAATAGGATGGTTGCGGTAATAGAAAAAGAAAGAGTATATCCCATGTATATACCGATGGTTTGAGATATATATCTGAATGGTTTAAAATAAGAGAGCGATGGAAAAATAAAGGTATAGACGATCATGAAAAATGATGTCATTATCATGAATATATGCCAAAGAGGGATGATCGGAAAGAGTATTGATGTATAATATCCCGTTACAAGGAAACTATAAAAAAGGAAGATACCGTACATATATTTCTTTTTTTTTCTAAAAAATGGATCAAACAATAAAACACTTAGGAGCGTAATGATGGGGAATATGCTATTTATAACAAAAAACGTGCTAGGAATGGTATGTTTACCAATAAAAAAGAGAAGGAAAAAACCATAGATTACAGTAAAAATACTACAGTTTGATCGGAAAATAAGGAAAACGGTTTCATTCCTCTTCTGGAGAAAGAAGAAAAATATACCGGTGATGACACAGGAAATAAAAAAAGTGATATAATGGAATATTTCAGAAAAATCCGTGAAATCATAGATAAGATTTATACTATAGATAAATCCATAGAGGGATATATAAAAAAATAGAAAGGATGCATAATACGATCATTTTTTTAAAAATTCTACGATGTTTTTTATAGGAATCCTTTTTTCTTTTTTATCATCAGCACTATGATCCCCTTCTTCAATACTCTCTTTTCCGATAAAAAAAGAGAGTATTCTACTGAAATATATAATGAATAGTATCGATATTATTCAAAATAGAACACTTTCTATATACTGTCAAAATAGAAAAAAAAAGAGCGTGAAACTTATATTGATAAGAGAAAATAAAAAAACCATCCCTTAGAAGTTAAGTTGTAGAAAGATACAGAAGAATGCAAAAATTCCTACATATCCTAAAAGATAGGAATTATTTTTTATGATTCTTGTAAGGAAAGAAAAAAATGAAAGGATGACGAGAAGGAATAATACAGAATAATTAAAAGAATGGAATCACCCGAGAGAAAAGTATATGAAAAATAGCGAATATACGAATATATTGTATATCATATAATCTCCTGATGTTTTTAATAGAAAAATACCTATATCAGTATAATATTGCAATCACTTGACTATGCTCGTATAAGAAAATTTCACGTTTTTGATACGTTTTTCTATGAGTTGTATATTTTGGATAATAAGTCTTTTCCGTATAGAAAGACGTACTATCCTATCTTTTTGAAAGAAGATAGTAGCTAAAAAAAGGTCTTTTTGTACAATCCGAAGTTTTTCCTTATAAAGATTGAGCTCCCGGAGATTTTTATAAAAAATAAATGATTGTGTATCGATCTTCTTTTCTTCTGATGGAGCTTCTTTTTTTGTGAAAAAATTACGGATCATATCCTTGATGACACGCTGTATTTTTAATGATACGTCTGTTTCCGGATTACGAATCTTCACTCATGAACCGAACCTCTTTAAAAGATCATTGGTTTCTTTGAGAAATTCTTGTTTCTCCCCGATTTTATTCGATTGGATAAGCTCCAATTCCAATTCTCCGATTTTTATAAGAGCATTTTCTGAAACAATCCGAAGTTTATCGATATTAGTGGTATTCTTTAATTGTTTCAGGGTTGCCAAGAAATCATGAAGCCGCATCTTCCTTTCGGAATCTATATATTGACCATAGGTATTCAATATCGTTTCTATTTTCTGAAGGATCTTATCTATGAGAAGGTAATATCTCTGTATTTCTTTACCAACAAACGTATCGGAAATATCGGAATAGGCTGCTTGAACTTGTGTGGTTTGCTCTATCTTTTCTTCTTTTTTCACCTCTTTTTTCGTATTTTGTTCCAAATACAGAAGATATCCGGAGTGGATTTTCGAAGTGGTGAATCTTTTTTCCTCTTCTGTCGCATTCTTATCCTCATAAATAGCTACCACCTGATAATGGAGATCATTCACGAGTTTAATGTACGCCTTGAAAATATCAGTCGATTGAATCTGTCCGCTTTTCTTATTCCCATCGAGGATTATATCGAAATAGAATATATTCCCTTGATTCTCTTTCCCTTCCACCTGTTTGATCTCGATGATAGAATATCCCTGTCTATGAAGCGCTTGTCGGGCTTCTTCCAGGGAATTGTATTGTACAATCATCTCTACCTTCTGATTGTTTTTCGCACAGATAGCTTGAAAGCTTTGCATATTATATTTAAGAGATAGTATTTTTAAGATCTTGTAATCATCACTTTGCTGTTTTTATGGTTTCTTGTATCTTTTTTTGACGAGCAAGTCATGGAAGTCACTCAAAAAGTTTTGCAACCACCTGTTGATTTTCCGGATTCTTTTCAAAAAAATCAGAAAATCATTCTTTCACCTTCCGAAGAGAAAATTGAAAATTTTCCTGAAGGGAATTAATGATATCTTTACTCATGATAGATTAGATATTATCGAATAATATATTGAACTCCGTATTATATATTTCCTCTTTTTTTTCCTTTTCCTGTATTTCCCGTATTTTCTCCGTCTGTTTCGCTTGTAAAGCTATTACATCTTTTTCTTCGAGGATATCTATGAGAGCAGTGAGCTTCTTATAAAAAAGATCCAAGTATTCATCATCGAGTATATCGAGCGACTCAAAATAGAGTTGTTCCTGTTTCTTATCCAATGCAAGACGAAAAATAACCTCACGGATAACCTGACGTTTTTCATTGTTTTTCGAGAATTTCTTCAAAAGATTTCAGAGAAACATTTTTTTTATTCCGATTTAAAATAAATCATACGTGTCCAGTATATCATTTTTATACGAAATAACAAAATATTTCAATATTTATTTATCCATGATTTATAATAGTATTAATTTAATATTTAATAGATAGTAATATATAATATCGATATTCATAAAAAAACCGTTCTCTTTATAAACAACTATCTTATAAAAAGTTTTAAACATTTTTTTATGGATAAAACCATAGTGATATCCTATCTAAAAGAAATAAAATACTTTTGAACATTATTTTTATTTAAAAGAAATAAATCATTTGACTTGTTTTTTTAGAGAAATTCGTACTATAAAACTTGTGAAGAATGTTTTGTCCTATTTTATCATTTCTTAATAAGATCATGTCGATTTCCCGTAAAAACGTATTCATATATCTCGTATGTTTCCTTTCTTTCCTTTTCTGAATAATAATAAATACCCTTTTTCCTCTTCGGATATTCGAAGAGCGGGCACAATATTTCATGGATTCGAAATTTTGAATAAAAACTCCCATTGTTACTCAAAAAAATCAGGATCTAAAAAAAACAACCCCACTAAATCTCGATCTTTTTTATGAAGCATATAAACAGGCATCGGAAAATTATTATGGATTTGATACCCTCTCTGAAAAAGATCTTGTTTCCGGTATGATAAAAGGGTTCGTTGATTCTTTCTGAGATAAACATAGCGAATATTTCAATATCGATGAGACAAAGAAATTCAATGAAGTGCTTTCCGGTGATTTCGAGGGAATTGGAGCGGTAATAGAAAAAAACGATTTTTGAGTGGTGATCGAGCGGATTATCGCAGGATCTCCGGCAAAGGAAGCAGGACTTATCTCAGGGGATATCATCACGAAGGCGAATAATGAAGAACTCAAGGATCTGAGTCTGACGGATGCAGTTTCGAAAATACGGGGGAAGGCCGATACGACGGTTAGTTTAGAGGTGATTCGGGCGGGGCAGAAAGAAATCATGACAAAAGTGGTGACACGGAAGAAGATTGATATCCCCTCCGTGGATGGGAAAATGATCGATGGGACGAGTATCGGGTATATCGCTCTTTCTATTTTCGGGGAGAAAACGGCAGATGATTTCAATAAAACCCTTACCGATCTAGAGAATCAGAAAGCGACCGGACTCATCATCGATCTCCGTGATAATGGGGGAGGATATTTGGAAACCGCGGTTTCCATCCTTTCTAATTTCGTGGAGAAAGATAAGGTTCTTGTGACAACTAAAGAGAAAAATCCATTTCTCAATAGATCTTATTTCTCGTATGGGAATACAGGAAAATCTCTTCCGATCGTGGTTCTTATAAATGAAAATTCCGCATCTGCATCGGAGATCACTGCCGGAGCCTTAAAAGACTATAATCTCGCGATCCTTGTCGGACAGAAGAGTTATGGAAAAGGTTCCGTTCAACAACCATTCAATCTTTCTGATGGAAGTGAGATGAAGATAACGGTGGCGAAATGGTATACGCCGAAAGATTATGGAATCGATAAGATCGGGATCAATCCGGATATCGAAGTGAAATTTGAACCGGAAGATTATGATAAGAAATACGATAGGCAATTGGAAGAAGCAAAAAAAATACTCTTTCAATTCATCAAAACCGGAGATAAACAAAAAACCGTGGATGGATACTTGAAGAATAAGGAAGTGCTTCTGAAAAAATCATCGGAAACCGCTTCAGGATCTCTAGGAAAATAACCTGTAATGGAAAAAAAATAATCCCTGTAGGGATTATTTTTTTTTGAGTCTTTCGAGGTAGAGATTGCTCGCTTTGATGGGATCCATCCTGTCGGAAATGACAGTATCCATCACGATGACCGGTCAGGTTTTGCAGCTTCATTGGCAACCGCACTCTTCGATAACGGTTTTGTCCGAGGTATCGTATTTCGCTTTTTCTGCGAGGAGACGTTTGAGGATATAGGGAGAAAAACGGTTTGCGCAGGATTTTCCGGTACAGACTTTCATGATCATAAAAATAGATGAATTGATATATAAGATTACATTGAAATAAAAATCTTCTTCGATCGGATAGATTTTTTTAGATTATACTTTCACTCCCCTCCAGACCCCATGGATATTGCAACTCAATCGAACTTCGTATTCGTCGGTTCCGGGATTTTCGAAAATGACGATATCCTCCTCCGGTTGGAGCTTGAGCTCGATAATCTCCCCATCTGTCTCGAAAAGTCCGATATATTCGATAAAATGGTTTTCCTCTATCTCGTGAGGATTATCCGTGGTTCCTATCTGGATGATGATACGATCCCCTTGCTCTTTATAGAAAGGAATATGGCTCGATTCCTGCTCGCTGATCCCTCCTATACGAGAGAGCTCTTGGATATTCACAGGGGTTTCTATGAAGCCATCCTTGGGTTCTCCGCAATGCGGGCATATCCAGGATTCGTCGAGATATTCGAAAGCGGTTCATGGTGATATATCCTCCTCTCAAAGGAAAGGATTATATATATAGGAACAAGCGGTGCAGGTGAATTTTTGCATAAAATCATAGGGATATTAGAGGGAGCTTCCGGTATGAAAATTGACTTTTTCTATTTTTTCTTATAGTACTACACAAGGAAAAGATTATTTTCCTTTCAAAATCTGATCAAAATTTTTTAGACATCTCTCTTGTAAAAAGAGTATTCCTATAAAAGAGTATAGGGAAAAACTTGTTTTATGCAATGTTCTATTTTATCTATCAATCAATAATCGTTTATGCAAAACATAGTGATAGGTGTCGTATTCGGCGCCATTGTTTCGGGTGTTCTCGTATATTTCCTCCTTGCTTTTTTTTCGAAGAAACAGGAATCGAATGATCAGGAACGCCTCAATAAACTCCTCCAATCCGGACAAGAGGAAGTAAAGACTCTCATAACGGAAGCGAAAAACCAGGCAGCGGAAGAGAGGAAGAGAATCGAGGAAGAGAAGATGGAAATCCGGGAAAAAACGAAGAAAGCGGAGGAAATCGAGGCGAAAATCATCCAAAAAGAGGAGAGGATCGAGCAGAAACTCGAAGAAATCGATAAAAAACAGACCGGACTCCGAGAAAAAGAGGATGAGCTCGAGAAAACCCGGGCAGGTATGGAACAGATAAAGAAGGAATTACAATGAAAGCTTTCGGAAATCGCAAAACTCAGTGTAGAGGAAGCGAAGGAACTTCTTCTGAAAAGAACCGAAGAGCTCTATGAAAAAGATATCCTTGCGGTCATCGAGAAGAAAAAAGTGGAGCTTCGTGTGAAGGAAAAAGAGCTTTCCCGTGAGATCCTCATCAAATCCATCCAGCAGTACTCCGGAGATGTCACTGCTGAGATGACCCAGACGCTCATCCATCTTGAAAATGACGATATAAAAGGGAAACTTATCGGAAAAGAAGGACGGAATATCATCGCGTTCGAACGGGCGACCGGAGTCTCTCTTATCATCGATGACAGTCCGGATACCGTATTCATCTCGAGTTTTGATCTCTTTAGACGATATATCGCCAAGAAATCTTTGGAGCAACTCATCGAAGACAAGCGTATCCAGCCAGCCCGTATCGAGGAGATCGTAGAACAGAACCAGCAAGATGCGGAGAAGGTCATCTATGACCTCGGAGAGAAAGCATTGAACGAGATGGGGATCACCGGAATCCCGGACGAGATCATTCCACTTATCGGGAAACTCCGGTTCCGGACGAGTTACGGACAGAATATCCTCATCCACTCCAAGGAGGTTGCGTATATCGCCGAGGCGATCGCCAAACAGATCGGAGCAGATTCGCAATTGGCCCTGAAAGGAGGATTGCTCCATGATCTCGGAAAAGCGCTCGATCACGATATCGAGGGGACCCATCCGGAGATTGGAGGGAAGATCGCCCGGAAGTACGGACTTTCCGAGAATCTCATCAATATCATAGAAGGGCACCATGATGCAGTTCCGCAGATCTGCATCGAGACGAAGATCATTCAGATTGCGGATGCTATCAGTGCGGTACGTCCTGGTGCTCGCCGAATGAACGCGGAAGAATACATCAAGCGTATCCAGGAAATGGAGAATGTTGCTATGAGCTTCTCCGGTGTTTCCAAGGCTTACGCGCTTTCTGCCGGACGGGAAGTCCGGGTATTTGTCGATGCAGCAACGGTTTCCGATTACGAGGCAGAGCAACTCGCTCAGCAGATAGCTGGATCCATCGAAGCGAATCTCTCGTACCCGGGAGAAGTGAAAGTGAATCTGATTCGAGAGAAACGGGTGATAGAATACGCAAGATAAAAATATAGAATTTTATTTTTAAATACAAGATTATGTACCCCCAAATAGAAATACTCGGTGTAACGATCTATACCTTCGGACTCGCTCTCTCTGTCTCGTTCATTCTTTTTTTCTTCATGCTGTATAGGCTCTCGGAAAAATTCGGGATCAATGCGAATTTTTTCCTCGGAAATGTTCTGTGGTTTTTTCTCTCCATGTTTTTTTTCTCCAGACTTTTCTATATCATCGCCGAATGGCGTGATTTCCAGTTTCTCTGGAGCCAAGGGATATTGAAATTCCTTCTCATGTCCGATTACAACTTCTCTCTTATGGGAGGGATTCTCGGTTTCATGGTCGTGCTCCTTTTCCAACTCAAACGGTTCAAGATATCTTCCAGGAAGTATATCGATGCTATTGTCCTTTCTTTCCTTTTCGCATCCATCATCGGGTTCATCGGAGCGTTCTTCGGAGGACAGATATACGGGCGACCTACGGATTCTTTCATGGGAATAGCCGCAACCAGCGATGCGAGTAATACTCCGTACACCTCTCCGATGTTTCCGCTCGCGCTCCTCTATTCTTTTGTCTCATTCATCCTTTTCTTTTGTCTCTATCTGGTCCGTAAGTTTACGAAGATCGAGGGGCTGGTCGGGTATGTGGGAATCCTCCTTTTCTCCATCATCCTTTTCAGTGCCGAGTTCTATAGTGGGGGGACCGATATATTCCGAGCGTATGTTTTCTTCAATCTGAACCAGATCGGAGCGTCGCTTCTTTTTGCTCTCGGGGCGCACGGGCTCTATAAGATATACAAAGAGGTATAAACTTTTCCCCAATGGTTAAAAATCTCCGTATCCACGACCAGATCCTCTTTTTTCTCGGATCAACCGGCGTTGTATCGGGGATTTTTCTGACCAATATATTTCGGGAAAATACTCTTTTCCTTCTCCTTTTTGTCTGAATATTGTCTATTCAGATAGTATTCTTTTTCCGGACATTTTTCGTATATATCCTGGTATTCATCGTTTTTTCCTATCTTGGCGGGTATCTGAGTCTGGAGAGGTTGCATGAAATCGACAGGATAACGGGATCTTTCCAAAAAGAGACCGTGTTTTTCACAGAGGATATCGCCATCCGGGGAACCCTCCGGGAGAAGGTCTCCGAAAGCGATAAGAATGCCCGATACATCCTCCGTGATATCACCCTCGGGACACAGAGGCTTCCGGAAAAAGCCGGAATTCTCGTGAGTTTTCCGGATAGCCGGCACAAGAGCATCGATGATATCCTCTCGTTCACCGGAAAACTTTCGCTCCCGACGAGCAATGAGGTTTTCGATTACCGCACCTACCTGCTCCTCAGTGACGTATATGCGACCGCTTCCGTGGCTTTCCCTGATAAGACGGGAACGAATCCTTCCAGTGCTCTGAGTGTTGTTATCCGGGAGATCCGGGAGAAACTCCTTCATGTCATAGAGGATATCTATCCGGGAGAGAGTGCGAAGCTCTTGGAAGGGATCCTGATCGGCGAGCGGGCGAATCTGTCGAGCGAAACGAAAAAGAGCTTCAATAATTCCGGACTCACGCACATCATCGCGGTGAGTGGGTTCAATATCACGATCATCCTCATATTTCTCTCGTTCCTCTTCCGTTCATTTCCTATCTGGATCCGATTGTTTTTGGCACTCGTCTGTGTAGGGTTCTTCACTCTCCTGGTCGGTCCGCAGGTATCGGTCCTCCGGGCGAGCGTATTCGGGCTTATCGCTTATACCATTCTCTTGTCCGGAAGGAGAATGCGGGCATTTTCTCTCCTCCTTGCTGTCGCGGTCGGATTTACCGTGCTCGACCCTCTTATTCTGAATTATGATGTGAGCTTCCATCTCTCCTTCCTCGCGGTGTTCGGACTCCTGTTCTTCGGGGATTTTTTCACCCGGATATTCTCCTTTCTTCCGAAATGGTTCGGGCTCCGGGAAGCGCTTACTATGTGCCTTGCCGCGATGGTGTTCACTCTCCCGATCATTATGGTGAATTTCGGGCAGGTTTCCCTCATCTCTCCGCTCGCCAACATCGCCATCGTCCCGATCATCCCGCTCGTCATGCTCGGGGGATTCTTGAGTATGGTCACCACTTTCTTCTCCTCATATCTTGGTATACTGATCGGCTTTCCGACCTGGCTCGGACTCTCTTATATCCTCCAAGCGACCGCGTGGTTCGGTGGACTCCCCTTTGCCACCATCCCTGTCGATCTTGGCGAGTATGTCGGAGTTTTTGAAATCGCGTATTTTCTGGTGGTAGGATTTCTAGTGGTGTATTTGAGGGGGGAGGAAGAGTAAGGATTTTAATTATCCTTGGAGTTTCCCCTTTTCTTCTGATAGATAATTCTCCTTGGAAACAATCCGCTTTCCAGTCTCTACTTCGAGCTTCTTTCGAGCATCGCCAGCGATTTTCCCTCACTTTTTGCTCGCAACCTCCGGATCATCAATTTCCTGTATCCGTTCATATCCTATTTTCGCAAGCCATCTCTTGAAAGGCTCGGCCTTGGGTGATGGGATAGACTGGATAATACGGAGAATCCCCTCAGTATCGGCACAATTGACTTTCTGTTTTCATCATCGAGTCGGTACCGAAAGGGGGGTGGCAATTTGCCCCCACCCATCAGAAAGAAAAAGATCGCGACGACGCATATCCTTGATATATCATGCTGGATCCACTGAATTCGTAAGAGCAGCGATAACATCAATGATACAGAAGAACCACCGTTCATCGTGCCAGATCCTGCGAATCTCTTTTTGTTGGAAAAGTGCTATCGCGTTTGTTTTCATAGATTTAGTAGTTACGGATTACAGATACAAGTTTCCCTCTCACTCACGATTGGTTTGCTGACCTCAGCAAAGTGATCGGAAGCTCTATTTCATGCGGTTTTGCATGAATCGATAGCTTTTCAGACAACGTTCTCGAAATTCCGCCATTGTTTATATCAGAGCACTGGCGCGAGTTCACGAGCCGACCAATATTCTTGTCTGTGTTCATTGGTGTGTTTGATGGATTCGAAGATGGATGGAGGCATAGATAATGGATTACAAGTAATTTTCATTCATTATACAGAAAAAGAAAGAATAGCAAAACTATTTACGTGAATTGTTATTTTTTGTAAAAGATTGATAGAAAATAATTTTCTTTTGATTTCCTCCTATTTTCCCATATAGTATTCAGGCTTACAACCGAGGTTTTCAGAAAATTTTTCTGTGAATATTTTATATCCAAGTCGGGTGATTTTATCACCGCCCGTTTTGTCGTAAGATATTCACGGAAATCTCGTTGTAAGCAAACTTGACCAGGTCGATAGAGTCACCCGTTTTTGTTTGCTTACACGCCTAATCTTGAAAATTTCGGGAATCTATCTATTGATTCCCCTTTTTTATGTCCGAAACCAAAATCGCAGACTCGACGTATGAGATACAATCCCATACTGTCGCCGAGATGAAAGATCTCCTCATCGAGATGAAAGGAAAAAACGAAGATAAAAAGTGGCAGGAAAAAGCTCAGGAACTCGAAAAAGAACTCAAATCGCTCAAAAAGAACAAAAACTACGGACTTTTCTGGAAAGAAAAACCGGAGGAGTTTGAGAAGAAAACCAAAGATTCTTTCCCGGTATTGGAAGAACTTTCCGAACTTGCCATCAAGCAAGATGAAACTCCCTCGAATATCATAATCGAGGGCGACAACTATCACACACTCTCCGTTCTTTCCTATACGCATAGCGGACAAGTGGATGTAATCTATATAGACCCGCCCTATAATAAATGAAATGAAGATTTTATCTATAATGACCGATACGTCGACAAGGAGGATGATTTTCGCCACTCGAAATGGCTCTCTTTTATGGAGAAGCGACTTAGACTCGCTCGAAACCTCCTCAATGATACATGAGTAATATTTATCTCAATAGATGATAATGAACAAGCACAATTGAAGTTATTATGCGATGAGATTTTTGGTGAAGAAAATTTTATAGGGAATTTTAGTGTTGAAAATAATCCAAAAGGACGAAAAAATTCAAAGTTTATATCTATTAGTAATGAATATTGTTTGGTTTTTGCAAAAGATACGAACGAAGCAGAATTTGAAAATGTTATTCCAAAAGATGCAAGCGATATGGTAGAAGATGAAAATGGGGATTATATAAGAAGTAGTGGAAAAAGGGTATTGGTATGAGAAAATTTTCTTAACTCTCCAATTAATGAATTTTCTTCAGATAAACACTACTCTGTATATTACAATCAAGATAAAAATGATATTATTACAACCAAAGAGCATTCATTAAATGAAGTAGATAAGAACTTAATTTTCTCTGGTTATAATAGATACATAACATTTAGAGATAATTACTTTGTTGAAAATACATATAGCGAAAAAAAGTTCTTGGAGCTATTTAAAGATGGTCGATTAAGTATCAGAAGTGATAAAATCTATGAGAAACATTTTAGCAATCTTATTCAGATTAAGAGTATGCTAACGAATAAAAAATATGAAGCAATAGTAGATAATTCCCCCACTACATTTGAGCTTGATATTAAAACCACCTCAGCAAAGAATAATTTATTTAATTTATTTTGAGAAAATATATTTGATTACCCAAAGAATGTAAGCTTTATCAAGATCTTATTAAAACTAAATGTTTTATCTAAACATAACTCTCTAATTCTCGACTTCTTCGCTGGATCTGGTACTACCGGACATGCAGTACTCGAACTCAACAAAGAGGATGGTGGAAATAGGAAATTCATTCTCTGTTCCAATCGCGAGAGTACGAACGAATTTCCTGACCGGAACATTTGTCGCGATATCACTTATGAACGCGTGAAACGAGTGGCGACGGGGTATACGAACATGAAAGGAGAGCAAGTGGAATGACTCGGTGGGAATATCCGCTATCTTCGGACCGATTTCATCCCGAAACACAAGGGAACGGACAACATCCGGAATCGTATGGTGGAGCGGTGCAGCGAGATGCTCTGTCTCCGCGAGAATGTCTGGGAGCCGATGAAAAATCTCAATACTCCGGAAATGCGATTTTACAAGCGAGGAGACAAATACCTTGCCATTCTCTTCGGACTCTTCCGATTCGAGGAATTCTGCCAAGTGCTCCGGACATTCGACAACCCCGTCGCTATCTACGTGTTTTCTCGCGGTCAGATGACGCGGGACGATTTTGAGGGAATGATCGTTCCATACATGGTTGAAGAAATACCCGATCCGATACTCGCAGTATACAAAACGATTTTCTGACTCTAATATCTCACTTTTCTTTTATGAAAGTTGCACTCAAGCCCTACCAGACGGAAACGGTGGAAAAACTCGTCTGACTCACGGAAACCCTTCTCTCTATCTGAGGAGAACAGGAAATCGTCTTCAAGGCTCCAACTGGGAGTGGAAAAACAGTTATGATGACCGCATTTCTGGAACGCTTGCGGGAGGAAGAGCTCGGGGATTTCGCTTTCGTTTGGGTGAGTGTAAATAATCTCCATATGCAGAGCAAGAAGAGCTTGGAGCGAAATTTCTCTGAGTGACATTTTCGGCTCTATGAGCTCGCGGATGTTCGCGATAAACTCCGAAAAAATGACATTCTCTTTTTTAACTGGCAGAGTGTCACGAAAAAAGCACGAGTGGCAAATGCTGATAAAGATCGGGAATCCGGAGACTATACCAATATCTTCATGCGGGAAAATGAATCCGATAGGAATCTCCCGATTTTCATCACCAATACTCTGGAAGAAGGACGGAAAATCATCCTCATCATCGACGAGAGCCAACTTTATTTGAGTGATGAAACAGAACGATTAATCGCGAGCGTTATCAAACCTGCACTACGGATAGAAGTTTCGGCAACTCCGAAGAAGAATGCTCAGATAAAAGTGGAACTCAAGGATCCCATCGATGCGGAGATGATCAAAAAAGATGTAGTGATCAATGAGGGTTTCGGAGAACTAAATCTCCTTTCTTCGACGGGAGACGAGATAGTTATAGAGCAGGGTCTTGCGAAACGAGCTGAGCTTGTAGAAGCCTACAGAAGCGAGGGGATTGCTATAAATCCGCTCGTGCTCATCCAGATACCGGGAGAAAATGCGAAAACGAATGCATTGGAGGAAAGAGAGATAGAGAAGGTGGAGCGGATTCTTCGTGAAAAGTATGGAATAACCCGTGAGAATAAACGCCTCGCCGTCTGGCTTTCCGAGGATAAAACTACGGATGTCCTCGAGTATATTCAAGCGTTCGACAGTCCGGTGGACGTACTCATATTTAAGCAAGCTATTGCGACGGGGTGGGATTGTCCGCGAGCTTCCATACTCCTTATGTTCCGTGAGATAAAATCCATCACTTTCGAGATACAGACAGTCGGTCGTATTATGCGGATGCCAGAGCTTCGGCACTACTCAAACGAAGTACTGAATCGAGGGTATGTGTACACGAATTTTGGAGAGATCAATATAGAACGGTGAGAAGCGAAAGAGTATATAAAAGCCCATTTTGCGGACCGAAAAACTCAATTCAAAAATATCACTCTCCCAAACAGTGTGTACCGAAAAAGAATTGATCAAAACGATCTTTCCCCAAAAGAGGTGTACCGCCAGACATTTTATGATGCCATCCTTAGAGAAATTGGAGGAACAAGAGAAGAGATGGTACATTCTCTCAAAGAGAAGCTCCTCGAGAGGGGTGTACGATTCGATAAACAATTCAAAGTGGAGATTCTTCTAGAAAAAACCATTATCGGAGCGGACGAGTGGGATGGGATGATACAAAAAGGGCAAACAAAAGTGAATGAAGATATTCTCCAGGGGTGTTTTGACCGTTACATAAAGAAACTTGTCTCAGGGTACAACAAATCCCGTTCTTGGGAAACATTGGTCGATGCGCTCTATGCGGCATTCTATAACTTCTTCTGAATTATGGAAGCAGGAGAGATTCAGAAAATCGTTTTGACAAATACCGATATTTTCGACTACATCATCCAAAAAAGTTTTGAAGCATTTGAAGCGAAAAGAGTTGCGAACATCGAGGCGAAAGAAGACCGGAAAGTCTATGATTTCCATATCCCGGAATACGATTCCTATTCTGATAAATATGAGATTCGTCCATATGAAAAATGTGTGATGAATCCGTGCTATTTTCGCGATGAGTCGAAAGGAGAGACACGATTCGCAACGGAATATCTTGAAAAGAACCCCGAAATAGAATGGTGGTATAAAAATGGAGTGTCCAAGGTAACATATTTCGGTATAGAATACGATTATGAATGACGGAAACGGGTATTTTACCCGGATTTCATTGTGCAATTCAAAAACGGAAAGATCGGAATATACGATCCAAAGGATGGAAATACCGCGAGCAGTCTCGAGACTCGATTCAAAGCCGAAGCACTTCAGAGGTACATTTCTGAAAACAAGAAATTGAATCTATTGGGTGGGATTGTAATCCATCAAGGACAAGGATTTCTCCTGAATTCAAATGAGGAATACAGCTTGACAGAGTCTCTGAGCGGATGGATAAAACTTTAAATCCCCTCCAGCTTCAACTCTTTCAACTTCTTCTCCACTTCTTTCAATATAAACTCCGTATAGAGCGAGGCTTTATCTCCGGAGATATGGACATTGACCCGGAGGAGAAAGAAAATGAGAACTCAGGAGAGGAGTTTCACGACGTCATTTTTCTCTTTGGAACCGAGAATATAGAGGAACCGTTCGGTCATGATTACGGAAGGATCGAAACTCACGACCGTGAATATATCCTCGACCCACTCGTTGATGCGTTTCCGGATGGCGGGATCGATGGTCTGGTCGTCGAACTCCACCGGACTCGCGAATGGCGTGACGGCGAAAGTTCTATGGGGGTACTTTTTATCTGAAGACGAAGGGTTCGTAAGAGCGAGACTATTGGTATCGGATATGTAGTGGTCCCGGATGATGTCCGAGGCACGCTGGTGCACGAGGGAAAAGGCTCCGATGATGATATGGGAAGGGATTCCCGCCTCGAAAAGAGGGAAGATATACGGGATGAGTACGTCGTACTTTTCCGATACGATAATCTCCCGGAGACACTCATGGAGATAGTCGTTGTCGCGTTTCGCCTTTCCTTCATCTTTCTGGGTCCGTTTGATTCCCGCGAGGGATTTCGCGGCTTTCGCTTTGGAGGCTTCGGATTGTTGTTCCGCTCCTCATTCAGAGCCACCTTCGTCACCTTCGAGATTATCAAGACCATCGAGTCACATATTGGAAAATATTAATTAAGGAGTTATTCAGATTTCTCTTCGCTTATAGGATATTCATTTCTTGTCCATATAAAGCCAGGCATATACTGAATTTTTCCAAGGCTATATGAACTTTGAAATAAAAATCCTATTCGCTTCGAAGATTTAATTTTTATACAACGGGAACTTCACACAGAGCTCTTTCACCTCCTGCTTGATTTTCTCAAGCTCATCTGCATTTTCCCTATTTTTGAGCGTTCGTATCATGATGTTTCCGAGTACCTCCATCTCGGCGGCCCCCATCCCACGGGTGGTGATAGCAGGGGTTCCGATGCGGATCCCGGATGGATCCAATGGTTTTCGCGGATCGAACGGGATCATATTCTTATTCGTGCTGATCCCGACTGTTTCGAGCGCTTTTTCCGCCTCTTTCCCGGTAATCCCGAAACTTCCGAAAACATCGAGGAGCATCAGGTGATTATCGGTTCCTCCGGAAACAACCCGGAGTCCTTGAGAAGAGAGGTTTTTTGCGAGCGTTTGCGCATTCTGCACCACTTGTTTCGCATATATCCCGAAGGATGGGAGAAGGGCTTCCCGGAAAGCGACCGCCTTTGCGGCGATGAGGTTCTCGTGAGGGCCTCACTGAACTCCCGGGAATACCGCACGGGCAAGAGCTGGACCGAGATTCTCCCGGGACATGATGATCGCTCCTCGTGGTCATCGGAGCGTCTTATGTGTCGTAGTGGTTACGACATCGCAGTATGGAACCGGATTTACGAGAACTTTTCCGGCGACGAGCCCGGCGATATGGGAGATATCTGCCATGAGGTATGCACCGACCTTGTCGGCGATGTCTCGAAAGCGTTTCCAATCCAAATCCCTGGAGTATGCGGAAAACCCGGCGATGATCATCCGTGGTTTTGACTCGAGGGCGATTCTTTCGACTTCGTCCATGTCGATGGTTTCGGTTTCCTTATCTACCCCGTAGGAGACGATTGTATAGAGGAGTCCGGAGAAATTCAGCGGGTGCCCGTGAGACAGGTGTCCACCTTGGTCGAGACTCATTCCGAGGACTGTGTCTCCCGGTTGCAAGAGACCGAGATAGACCGCGAGATTCGCCGGAGAACCGGAGAGTGGTTGGACATTCACGTATTCCGCCCCGAAGAGCTCTTTCGCCCGGTCGATGGCAAGATTTTCCACTATATCGATGTTGGTTTGTCCTGCATAGTAGCGCTTCCCGGGATACCCCTCGGAATACTTGTTCATGAGCACGCTTCCCGCTGCTTCCATGACGGCCATTGACGTATAGTTTTCGGAGGCGATGAGCTCGAGCTCATATTCTTGACGGGTCGTTTCTGCTTCTATGGATGCGAAAATCTCTGGGTCTTCTTTTCGGAGGATGGATCAGGACATGGAAAATAGGGGTGATGAAATAATGTATGCCTTGAAGTATAGGGAAAGCAAGGCTTTTTACAAGTAAAAATTTTCTATTTTTTCAGCTCCACACTTCCAGTCCCGGAAAGGATTTTTCCATCGATCACCACCCGTATATCGGAGCGGGATTTTTCGATATCGAGAGTATTTCCATGGAGATGGAGCGAGACCTGCAGCGAGCGTTTCATATCCTCTATTTCTTGTGATGAGAGGCTTTTTCCGAAATAGTATCCGACGAAAAAACTGCAAGCGATGCAGAAGAGGGTGACGAGCAGGAGGGAAAATTTGTTCATGGAAGAAAGTTACATTTACATCTGATTTTTTGCTGCGATATGGGTATTTTCCATGAGCATCGCCACCGTCATGGGCCCGACTCCGCCTGGAACGGGAGTTATGCGACAGAGGGGTTCTATCTCCTGGAAATCCGTGTCTCACAGAAACTTTCCATCGACTGGAGTACACCCGACATCGATGACGGTCGTACCGGGGCGGACCATAGCCTTTTTCAGAAGCCCGGGACTTCCAGCAGCGACGACGATGATATCCGCACTCTGTGTGAATATTCCGATATCCTTCGTGTCCTTATTACAGACGGTTACCGTCCCTCCAGCATTCATGAGGAGGAGGGAGAGGGGTTTCCCGACGATATTGCTTTTCCCGATCACGACGATATTTTCTCCCTGTATTTTGGTTTTCTGCGTCTCGAGGAGGCGCATGATCCCTTTGGGAGTGCAGGAGATGAGATCGGCAGTACCGAGAAAGAGTTTTCCGATATTCTGGCTCGTGAAGCCATCGACATCTTTTCTCGGATCGATCGCTTCGATGATCGTATTGGTGTCGATATGACGAGGAAGGGGGAGTTGGACGATGAGCCCATCTATGAAGCGGTTTCCATTCACTTCATGGATTATGTCCATAAGTGCATTTTCCGTTGTATCGACACTTAATTGACGAAGTTCGAAATCGATCCCTGCGATCCCGGCGAAGCGTTCTTTTTGTCTGATGTAGGAGAGGCTTGCGGGATTTTCTCCGACAAGGATCACGGAGAGTTTCGGTTTTCTTGGAAGCGTTTTCCCCTCTTCTCAGAGTTTTGCGCATATGCTCTGTGCGATACTGCGACCGTCGATAATCATGGCGCTTTTTGTAATCGGATAAAACGCCCGTATAGTATGGATTTTTCCATAAATACCAAGTTTTGTTGTTGATTTTTTTCGATTTTCCGTACAATTGGTTTCGAGAAGAAAAGGGTTATCCTCTCGTAGAGTAGCATTCAATATTATTCCTTAAATTTTTTTTAAATTATGGCAGCCAATGTATTTATCACCAGTGATGCGAATTTTGAACGGGACATCTCTTCTGGAGTGGTTCTCGTGGATTTCTGGGCAGAATGGTGCGGACCTTGTCAGGTGATGATCCCACGTCTCGGAGAACTCGCGACCGCGATGGGAGAAACCGCAAAGATCATGAAGATGAATGTGGACGAAAACCCCGGGACTCCTCAGAAGTTCCGTATCATGAGCATCCCGACCATGATCGTTTTCAAGGATGGGAAACCGGTGGAGCAGCTTGTCGGAGTGAAAAGCGTGGACGATCTCCAAACGACACTTAAAAAGTATTTATAATGCTTTTCGAACTTACCAACAAGACGGTTTATATCAACTCGGGAAATTCTTTTTCCCGAGCTTTTTTGCTCGGAGAGAATTTCAAGGATGGTAAGAACCTCCTCGTTTTCGATAATAGAAAAGAAGCGGAAGCTTTTTCGAAAATCCTCTCGTTTACGACGAAAGAAAATATCTCTCCTCTTTTCGACCTGCCGCATATCGTTGATTTTTTCGGTCGGGAGAATGGATGGTTCGTAACAACGAAAGAACTCTTCGAAGCGTCGGTCAGTTGGAAATACCATACGAAAAAAAACACGCTCGTTTTCGAAAGGAATGGCGAAGTATCACCGGAAAAATGCATCACGACGCTCATCGATTCCGGGTATATCCATTCCCCCTATCTCTCCAAGCCGGGAAGCTATAAGAAGGATGGGGATACCCTGTCTATTCGGCTTCCGTTCGAGGAAAAGGTCGTGGCTTTGAGTTTTTTCGATACGGTCATCGACGAGATCCTTATCTTCGATACACATGGGCAATTCCTTACAAAAAAGGACAGTATCCAGCTCTCGTCCATACTGGACAAAAGAACCGTCGAAGAAGTCGAAACACGGGAGATTTCCAAAAATTCCGAGATATATTTTTTTCTCGGGAACACCCCGGTTATTTTTATGGATCTCGACTTTTGGGAACCGCTTGCAGAAGTGGCGAAAATGTGTCAAAAGTCCATTGTATTTGCGGGAAGCACCACGGAAAAATATACAGATATAGGCATGAGGGAGCTAAAAGTTCCATCTCTTCAGGAATTGGAGGTCCTTGTCAAAAATTATGGCAACAATGTCCATTTCTATACCAAACACGGGAAAGTCCTCCGGAATTTTCTCGAATACAACAATCTGATGTCCGGGGTGGTGGAAGAGGTGAATATCGCTTGATTGGAGAGTTTTGTCATAGGAGACAGATATGTTGTCGCAGATGATATCCTCGGAGATATTTTCATCCGGAACCGCACGAAAAAAAGTATCGTAAAAAACCTTGATCTGCTTTTGGAGATCCGGCCGAATGATTATGTCGTACATCGGGATCATGGGGTCGGGATATTCCGTGAGATTGTCGAAAAGGACGTCGGAGGAAACAAACGGGAATATATGCTCATCGAATACCGGGCGGACGATAGGCTTTTCGTTCCATTGACGGAGATCCATCGGGTCAGCAAATACATTGGAAACGAAGAACCGATCCTCACGAGACTTTCTGGAAACGAATGGAAAAAAACGCTCGAGAAAACGAACAGCGATGTGGAAAAGATCGCTCGCGAACTCCTCGAAACCTATGCGAAGCGGCGCATTTCCGAAGGATTTTCATTTACCCGGTTTCCGGAACAGGAACGGCGGTTCCAGGAAGATTTCCCGTATGAATATACGATCGATCAGCAAACGGCTATCGCAGAAATCCTTGCGGACATGGAATCCTCGAATCCGATGGATCGGCTCCTTTCGGGGGATGTGGGATTCGGAAAGACCGAAGTGGCGATGAATGCCATATACCGCGCATTCCTCAATGGAAAACAATCCATTCTCATCTCGCCGCTCGTCGTCCTTGCCTATGAGCATATGGAATCGCTCCAGAAACGTCTCACGTATTTCTGAGTCCGTCTCGGGGTTTTGACCCGGTTCAGTACCCAGAAGGAAGCAGCGGGCATTCTTGCGGGCCTGGAAAACGGAACGATCGATTGTGTCGTGGCGACGCACCGGATCCTCGGAGAAGGGGTGGTTTTCAAGGATCTCGGACTTCTCGTCATCGATGAGGAACACAAATTCTGAGTGCTCGACAAAGAGAAGATCAATGCGCTCAAGTCCCATATCGATATCCTGTCCCTTTCGGCGACCCCGATCCCGCGGAGCCTGAATCTCGCGCTTTCCGGAGTGAAGAAGATATCGGTTTTGACGACCCCGCCACCCATGAAAAAAGCGGTGACGACCATTGTCGCGAAGTGGAATGAAATGGTGATAAAGGAAGCGGTTGAGAAAGAATTGGCTCGCGGGGGGCAGGTGATATTCCTCCACAATAGGGTCGTCTCGATCGAATCAATTCGAAAGCAACTTATAGGGATTCTTGGCAAACATGTCAGAATTGCGGTTGCTCACGGGAGGCTTGACGGGATGCAGCTGGAGGATATCATCATCGACTTCAAGAATGGCAAGTACGACATTCTCCTGTCCACGACTGTCATAGAAAATGGGGTCAATTTTCTCAATGCCAATACGATTTTTATCGATGATGCCGAGAAATTCGGGCTCGCACAGCTTCACCAACTTCGCGGACGGGTGGGCCGGAAAGACCGGGATGCGACCTGCTATCTCCTGTATCATAGCGAGAATCTGGATTCCGACGGGAAAAAACGGCTTCTGACGATCGTGAATAACTCGGAGCTTGGGGCCGGGTTCGAGATAGCGCTTCGCGACCTCGAGATCCGCGGTGCGGGCGATGTGCTCGGGATCAAACAATCCGGGAAAACCCACGATACCGGACTCTCGCTCTATTTCACCCTTCTCGAGGAGAAGATCGAAGAGCTCAGAAACGGGAAAAAGCCGGAGAAAAACGATTGCAAGATCGAGCTTGATATCTCCTATTTCCTAGACAACGATTTCTTCGATTCGGAACTCGACAAGATCCGTTTTTTCCGGAATATCGAAGCGATCGAAACACTGGAGGACCTGGAATATACCCATGGGACTTTCCGCGAGGCGAATGAAACGCTCCCGGAATCTTTCGAGAATCTCTTCCTTCTTTTGCGAGCCAGGATCATTTTCCGGAAGTTCGGAGTGGTTTCTCTGGGAAAAATCGGTTCCAGCTATGTTTTTGAGTTCGATCCGGCAGTGGAGGTACCAACGGTGCGCAAGTTCCTGGAACTCGATACTACGGGCGATTTCGTGCTCGTGACCGTACATAAGATAAAAGTGGATACCAAGAGATTTTGAGGAGACAAAGATTTTTTGGAGACTCTCATCAAAAGGAACGGATAGATTATTGTTTCTGTGGTTTTACGATCAACATCACCCCATCGTCCGCATCGATCTTCAGGATGGAATGGGGGATTTTTTCTTGTTCGAGATATTCGTAGAAACTGGACATCTTAGTAGAGAACTTGATGACATCGTCGATGATGAAAAATCCTCCGTTTCGGAGGAGCGGATAGGAGAGCTGGAAGAAATCCAGAGTCCGCTTCTTTTGCCCGTCGATGAACACCATGTCGAAGGATTCCTTCGGGAGTTTCGGGAGCTCCACGAGCGCATTTCCGAAGATGAGCGTGGCGATATCGTCCATTCCTACAGCTTTAATATTCTCCACCGCTTCGTTATATGATGGAAGCGAGTAATCGATGGAAGTCATTTTCCCCCCGTTTTCACGGAGCGCCATGCAGAGATGGATGGTCGAATACCCGTTCGCCGTCCCGATTTCGAGGAGGTTTTTCACTCCACCGATATGGATCATATCCTTCAAAAACTGGGCGTTTTCGTCGGAGATATTCGGGATGGTATTTGCGAGCCCGTGAGCACGGAGGTCTATCAAAAATTGTTGGATATCCATGAAGTATGGCAGTGAAAAAATATACAGGGAAAGAGTATAGGGAAGAGCTGAAAAAATGCAAAATAAAATCCCCTTCGGACGAGGGGGATTTTTAAAGGATTGCCTGAGAATTAGAATGTACCAGTAACGGTGAAAGTATGTACTATACTATAGCTTCCGGCTGGAGTAAGTGCATCTGCAGCAGCATTCGCACTAACGGTAACCTTTGCATTCTTGGTAGGATTAACTACAGTAAGGATATTGACATTTGCAGCAGTAGCAACAGTACTTACCGGAATAGTAGGTACCGCTCCAGCAGTTTGAGTGGCTCCAGTTACGGTAAGGTTATATCCCTGAACTCAACCAGTGAGAGTGGCTCCGGTAAATCCGATCAAATCACCTCCAGCTGTTGCGAGTCCTCCAGTATTGGAAGTCACTCCGTTTGTGGAGTTGGTAGACACGGATACATCAAAGGAAGTAGTATTGACGGTCGATGTACTCAAGGTTCCAAGATTCAGAGATCCACTGCTGATAGTCATATCAAGCGTAGGGGCTACGATAGCACTAACGGTAATAGGACTGAGTGTCCCGGTTGCCTGAAGGGAAACATCATCGTAAATGATCGGAGCGGTTCCACCTCCAATGATAGAACCGGTACCGATCTGACCTGTTGCAGCATATGCCGCATTCATAGCTACAAGTCCAATGACTGTAGAGAGTGCTACGATTCTCTTAAGAGAAGTATTCATAGAAAAAAATAATAAATAAATAAAAATTATATTTGTGGGTTTCCACACAAAGACCTTCAGATGTTATATTGCTCGTATATCGGCCATGAGAAGAGTATTTATTTTTGATGAAGATGGATACATATTTGTTTGATAGTTTGGATTATCGCTTTTTTTGAGAAAAGTCAAGTGGAAAAAGAAAAAACTCCTTTTTTCATTTATAGTAGCGAGAATTTCGGATCGATCTATCTTGTCGACAGTTGTTCGAGAGCGCTTTCCTTCAAGAATTGTTGTTCGAGCTCCACATATGTTTCCATATCCATGGATTCCCCATTGTTTCTATGTTCTTCCAAGAGCTTATGTGCTTCTTCTTTTTTTGCCCGGACAGCTTCGATATCGAGGTTTTTACCATCCTCTACCATATCGGCAGTTATGATGATACTCTCGGCAGTTATTTCAGCAACTCCTCCACCGATAGCATAGGAGGTGCTTTCCCCATTGGCATGGACAACCAAAATCCCGGGCACCAGGGCGGTAATGAGCGGTTCGTGGTTCGCAAGAACGGTGATCTCTCCATCACGCGTTGGAATGGTGATCCATTCGATAGTAGGGAGGTCGAGAACTTTTCGGGAGATAGAAACGAGAGTGAGCTGCATAAATAGGGGGTATTATATTTGAGTAAAAAGAATCCTTTCCAATGTTTCTTTGAGTTGCAGTTCTTGTTCCGGGGAAAGATGAAACGAAATATTCCCCATCAACGCGTTGGAAAGCTCGATAGAAGTAACGGAACGTGTTTTCTCTTTTGAATACAGCCGTATTATCTCGGTTATAACGAGATCCATAGCCTCCGATTTATCCGCACCGGTCCCTTTGTGGAAATTGTAGGCATGCGCATCGATCGCGAAGATATAGTGTGAGAAAAAATCCTGAAGGGAAACACTTGGAATGTTATTTTCTTCAGAGAAATGGAGCCGTTCCCCTTTGAGGATATCTTCGGCTTCCTGGAAAATCCTTTCTGCCACCTTTGGACAGTGGCGCATCGGTTGGGAGTTCATGAGGGCAGCCAGCTCTTCGGCATCAAGAAGGGGTGCGTAGAGTATCTTTTTCATATTTTTATGGTAATGGGAAATATATTATTTTTCCCCTTGTTCTTTCTTATAACTCGCGATCACCTCCTCGACAGACCCTTTGTACATGAAGTGTTTTTCTCCGATATAGTCGAGTTCTCCTTCGATGATCATCTTGAATCCTCGGACCGTGTCGGAAAGTTTCGCATAGACTCCGGGAGTTCCGGTGAATTGTTCCGCAACGAAGAACGGTTGGGAGAAGAAACGTTGGATCTTTCGGGCCCGGCTTACGGCGAGTTTGTCATCTTCGGAAAGTTCGTCCATTCCGAGAATGGCGATGATATCTTGGAGTTCCTTGTAGCGTTGAAGGATTTTCTGTACGTTCCGTGCGGTATTATAGTGTTCTTCACCGACGACTTTCGGGGTCAGAACCGTCGAAGTCGAATCGAGAGGATCCACGGCTGGGTAGATCCCGAGCTCGGCGATAGAACGATTGAGTACCACGGTTGAGTCCAGATGGGCAAAGGTATTCGCCGGAGCTGGATCGGTGAGGTCATCGGCTGGTACATACACGGCCTGAACGGACGTGATGGAACCGTTTTTGGTCGAAGCGATACGTTCCTGGAGCGCTCCCATGTCGGTGGCAAGAGTCGGCTGGTATCCTACTGCAGAAGGGATACGTCCGAGAAGCGCGGAGATTTCAGAACCGGCTTGGGTGAATCGGAAGATATTATCGACGAAGAGAAGAACATCCCGTTTCTCTACGTCACGGAAATATTCCGCCATAGTGAGTCCCGTAAGCGCAACACGGGCTCGAGGTCCTGGGGCTTCGTTCATCTGTCCAAATACCATCGCCGTTTTGTCGATAACTCCGGAATCTTTCATCTCGTGGTAGAGATCATTTCCTTCACGGGTCCGTTCTCCGACTCCGGCAACGACAGAGTATCCTCCGTGTTCCGATGCGATATTATGGATGAGCTCCTGCATGATGACGGTCTTCCCGACTCCGGCTCCTCCGAAGAGACCTACCTTTCCTCCTTTGAGCATCGGAGCGATAAGATCAACGACTTTGATACCGGTTTCGAATACTTCGGTTTGCGTGGAAAGCTCAGAAAAAGCGGGAGCTTTCCGGTGGATAGGAAGTTTGCTTCCGGTCTTCGGTGCAGCGACTTCGTCGATCGGATCTCCGAGCACGTTGAACATACGTCCGAGAACTTCCGGACCGACCGGAACCTGGATGGGTGCGTCGGTAGCGGCGACTTCCAGACCACGTTTCACTCCATCTACGGGATTCATAGCGATACATCGAACCACTCCATCACCAAGCTGCTGCTGCACTTCGAGGATGAGCTTCGTCGGAGCTCCGACAACTTCCAGGGCGTCATAAATAGCCGGAACATATCCGCCATTGAATTCTACGTCGATAACGACCCCGATAATCTTCTTGATGATTCCCTTTCGCATAATATGGAGAGTATAAATAGTTAAAACGGGGAGATTATATAGAAAAAGCGGATTTTTCAAAAAAATATTTGAAGAAAGTAGAAAAATTGACTTTTTTCCGAAATCCGTATAGTTGACTTACTATATTTTTATGGAATTATTTATGCAATCCAAAGTCCTCGATTATATCTCTGGAGACAATCACCATAACGGGATCATCCGAGTCGATTACTCTCCATATGCGATGAATCAAACAAGGCTCATCGAGAAAAACGGGATCAATGATGAGGCGGTGATGAGGAAATATGAAGAAGGAGTGAGTATCGATGGAATAGAATCGCTTGATCTCGATGATGCCATCTGGGTAGAAAAAACCTCTGCCGGATATGCGGTTTTTGTGCACATCAGCGACGTGACCGAGGCAGTCCCCATGTATACTCCTCTCGATATCGAGGCGCTCAAGAGAACCACGAGCATATACCGTGGAGAATGAGTCATAAACATGTTTCCGCCGACCCTGTCGCAAAATCTCCTCTCCCTTAATGAAGATGGGGAAAAACTGACCTTGAGTATGCAGATAGAATTGGATGAGGAGGCTCAAATACAGGATTTCCATGTATATGAATCAACTTTCAAAAATAAAAGGAGGTATGATTATGAGAGTTTTGTTAATGATTTTATCAATCCCGACAGCGAATACCATGGAACTCTGCAACTCATGTATGAGATAGCGAGGAAGAGAAGAATTGTCCGAAAAACAGAGGGGGCCAGCATGGATTATGATGAATCGGATCGACATCTTTTCGTCTGACAAAAAGAGGAAAAGATACACCTATCCAGTAAAGCCATCCCCACGACCATCATTGAAGAATTCATGATACTGGCGAATATCACTTCCGCTATGATAGCGGTAAAGAACGGCTATCACTCTATCTTCCGGCTTCATAAAGCCCATGACGAAAGAGCATTCTATCACAATGCTGTTTGAAATCATACCGGACTCGCCCTAGAACATTACACGCATTTCACCTCACCCATCAGACGATACTCCGATATGGTAGTCCATAGAGTACTGAAGATCGCACATCTGAGAGGAGAAGAGCTCCCCTATTCCGCAGGAGAGATCGGGGATGTCGCAAAATATATCAATTTCTCCCGGACGGTTATTGATATCCTCGGAAAGGATACGGACAATGAACTCCGAGGAAGAAATCTTGTTTCAAAACTCAAAAAGACGAATGGAAATACCCTCACTGTTTCACACTTTACCCAAAGCTTGCGGGATACCGTTTGATCCGGGAAAAAGATACCGCGCGTCGTGGTAGATGAGATTATTCACGACCTTCAAAACGGGGAAAAATGAGATTGGGGATGGTCCATAGGAGTCCTTCTGGTGTCATGAAATGAGGAAATAAAAAATTGTCTTAAAAAAGTGCTTTTGGATGACAGAAAATTTTCAGCAAAATCAGCCTTGTCGATTCTAGGCTTCACGAAAATATCAAATCGGGATGAAAAATATTTGTTTCAGATAGTGGAGAAAGAAGAAGGAAATGAATTCAGTGTTATAGTAAAATTCAAGGGAGAGAAGCTCTTCAAAAGCTCGATCAACTACGGAAAGTACGATCCGAGAGATGCGGTTGGAATGATCAGGAACAAGATTCTAGAAAGAATCGTGGTGCATTTTTGTGGAAAGTAAGAACCAAGGTTTTTCACAATAATCATTTGTCAAAAATCGACTTTTAGGTATATTCCGAATATGTATTATCTATACTATAAAATCATGAACTCACAAGTCGCGCTTCTTCAAGAGAAGAAAACTATGGATCTCACCGCTTCGGTGATGAATCGCCAAGAAAATCTGAAAAAGGAACTGCTGTGAGCCCTCGATCAGCATATAGTGGGGCAGACGGAAGCGAAAGAGGCGATTATAATCACTCTTCTCAATGGATTATTCAATGTATATAGGGATCAGTGAGCCCTAGGAGCATTATTCCTTGCGGGGCCGACGGGAGTTGGAAAAACAGAATTGGCACGATCTCTTGCCCATATCCTTCTAGGAGATCTAAATGCCTTTACAACAATTTCCTGCGTCACCATGCCACATCCGGCTGATATAGCCAGACTCACCGGATCCGCCGCATGATATATTGGATATGGAGATACCCCGATTATGTCTGATAAGTGCATACACGCTGGTTATAAGACAGCCAAAGAAAAGTGAAAACTCCATCCGCTTATCCAGTGATACGATGCACAGAACTTTTCCATCGTTCTTGTGGACGAGATAGAAAAGGCTCATCCTGATATTCCGAACGCATTCCTTAATGCAATACAATCAGGAGAAATGGAAATGTCATCCGGGAAAGAAGGAAGTAATTCAGCACACACAAAAGGCATTGATCATAACAGGGTGACTGATCTTCAAAATGCATTGTTTATATTCACATCGAACATTGGAGAGCATTCCATTAAAAAGGAAAAGGGAACAAGTATCGGATTTACGGATCAAGCTAAAGATACCGCCGGAGATAATGCTACCTTTGAAAAGGAATTGAAAAAACATTTCGCTCCGGAATTCATCGGGCGGATGGATGCGGTGGTACGGTGCCACAACCTTACAGACGAGCAGATACGAAGCATCCTCGCTATCCATGTGGATAAAATGAATCGGATTTTAGCACAAAAAGGGTATTTTACTTCCATGAGGGTTGTCACCACTCGCCGTTTCGTGGATCATGTACTCACTCAATCGAAATGAATCGAGTATGGAGCCCGGTCGATATCCACGATCGTCAAAAATATCGGTTCGCAAGTATGATTCGCCTTTCATTCAGGGAAATTATCCAAGGATGCGAACGGAGTCATCGAATTCGATATAGATAATGGAAATACCAGTATCCAATTTTTGGAAGGATCCCAACTTCCCCAGAGATGATTAAGGGAAACGATGAATTCCAGCAAGACTGATATACGGGATCAAGTGAGAACACTCGTGGAAGGGAAGATAAATAAACATGGGGATCAAGTCCGGAATACCGTTCAGGAATATCTGAGGTTGATTGCCGGATATGACACCGGATTTCAGGATATATGCCGGATATTGGAAAAAAGACTCCGAT
>JAQTLR010000004.1 GCA_028714815.1 Candidatus Altimarinota bacterium
TTCGAGTCTAGTATGACCCACCATTTAAGAGAATCTCAACAAATTTTATGGGTGATTAGCTCAGCTGGTTAGAGCATCTGCCTTACAAGCAGGGGGTCATAGGTTCGAATCCTATATTACCCACCATTAGAATTTCAAATACCCCCAGTCTTGCGACTAGGGGTATTTTAAAATATAAATCTGGAATAGGATTCGAAGCCGCAGCAATACGAGCGATACCCTCAAGAGGTACCCCGGGAACGAGCTCGGGAAAAAGCCAACGATTTGGCTTTTCATTGCAAGGAGTTTTTCTGAAACTTTGTGAAAGAAAAAAGAATCCTACAGTATACCAAGGTTATGTCAACACAATTTATCCAAATTAAAAAATAATATGTCCCCTCTTTTTATTCTCTCCGGTTGACCATGAAATGAACATGATGTATCTCTTGTTTCATGAAGAAATGTGTTTGAAAAAGCAAAATCTTTCGGGATAGATACACACCTTGTTACTATTTCAAAAAACAGAGAATGGATTTTTTGAGATGATATTAAAAGCGAGACAACAGGAATTCAGGAAATACTTGCAAAAAATGGAGTCGTTTTCCCTCTTATCCATGGCACCTATGGGGAAGATGGGAAACTTCAGTCTTTGTTCGAACAATCCAAGGTACCATTTATTTGATCGTGACAAAAAGCAATGGAGCTTACTATTGATAAGCAACGTACAGGGGATTTCCTTTTAAAACAAGGTTTTCGTGTCCCAAAATCTTTTGAGATTACAAATGCTTTAGAGATTCATACTATTGATGTGGATTTTCCAGTCATAGTAAAACCACGAGATGAGGGTTCAAGCATCTCCCTCTACAAAGTACAAAATATCGATGAATTGCTTACAATACTCACGAAAGAACTTTCTTTTCGTAAAGAGATACTGGTGCAGGAATTCGTAAAATGACGAGAATTTACTTGTGGAGTAGTCGAGATAGGTGGGAAAGTTGTTCCATTACTCCCTACGGAGATTATCCTCACAAAAGGAGATCTTTTTGATTATGATGCGAAATATAAATCAGGTGGATGTGAGGAAATTACTCCAGCCGAAGTTGATCCAGAAATGATAAAATCTATCCAATCGATTGCAATGAAGGTACATGAGACCTGTGGATGTAAAGATATTTCCAGAACCGATATGATCTTGAATAGTAGAGGAGAATTTGTGGTTCTTGAAGTGAATACTATTCCTGGCATGACTGGAACAAGTTTTATACCAGCTCAACTTACAGCATCCTGATATTCGACGGAAATATTTATTCATTCCATGATGAATAAATATTCAAAGTAGAGATTGCCACGTCGCTTTGCTCCTTGTAATGACAGTCTATTCCCCTTTCTCTATCCGCGCAATCGCCAAGTGGATGTCGAAGTACCGGATATCCTTTCTTCCCTCCCGTTCAATAACATCTTTGATCTCGCGGAGTTTTTCCGCTTTTCCACTAAATTTTTTCTCGATAATTTCTCGGGCATATTCTATATTTTCGAGCATTGTGAGCTTGCTGACCTCCTCGATCGTGATGGTGCCTCGCCCATAGAGCTTGGCGATGTGGGCTTCGATGGTCTGTGTGGTGACTCCGCGTTCATCCGCTATAGCGGAGAGGTTCTTTTGTTCCCGGAAGAGTCGGAGCGTTTCTTCGTAGGTGTCAGTTTTCTGGCTCCGTCCCACCTGCTTCCTCTCGCGTATTTTTCTCTCTCTTTTTTCGGTACCAGTAAACGCCGGGCGTTTCCGGACAATCCCTTTCTTCTGGTCGATGCAGTAATCGCACATTCCGCAATTTCTTGGGAGCTTTTCGAGATCGGTGAGGTCGGAGAAATAGTTGAGGATGAATCGCTTGCGGCATTGCGGTGTAAAAAGAAGCTTTTTCATAGCAGCAAGCTTCATATCCGCTTCTTTTTTGAGCATATTCTGGTGCGCCCAGTCTATGGGGATATACTGGTGTGCTCTTTTTTCCTTGAGAAGAGTGATCCCTTTTCCACGGAAACCCGCATTGGTCTCTTTTTCTCCGTCTATGCCTCGACCGACGATCTTGTATTTTTCGAGGATCTTCAGGATGGATCACACCTTCATATCGTTCCCGATCCCGCTTTCATGTCCCATGGCAGCATAGGTTTTTTCGATCGTTTTCCCCTTTCCTTCCCCATCTTTGAGACCCTCGTAGAGATAATCGTAGAAATCGAGAATCTCTTCTTGGTCGGGATTGCTGTTTTCTACGAAGAATTCCTGTATCTTCGTGTCGGCAAAGCTCGCGAGAATGACCGCAATACTCATACGTCCGTCACGCCCGGCGCGTCCGATTTCCTGATAGTAGCCCTCGACGCTCCCGGGGAGGTTATAATGGATGACGAATCGGATATCCTTCTTGTCGATTCCCATTCCGAAAGCGTTGGTCGCGACCACCACGCGGGTCGAGCTATCCATGAAATCATTCTGGGAGAGTTCGCGGGACATGCTATCCATGCTTCCTGTGTACTTCCCTACGCTCACCCCTTTGGATTTAAGGTGGTTGTAGACCTCCTCCACGTTTTTGATGGAGGCGGCGTACACGATCCCGCTCCCGGGGGTTTTTTCGATGATCTCCGCTACCTTTTCGAGCTTTTCCTCCTTCTTCGGTATCTCGCGTACGAGCATGACGATGTTCTTACGATCGAATCCGTAGATGAATTCCTGCACCCGATCGAGCCCGAGCCGCTCCATGATATCGGTTCGTACCTTTTTTGTGGCGGTTGCCGTGAGGGCGATGACCGGAATAGGGGTATTTTCTTCCTCATCGGGACATTCCCTATTTCTGAGATTTTTAATGAAGTCCTTGATTTTCATGTAACTGGGCCGGAAATCGTGACCCCATTGGCTCACACAGTGGGCCTCGTCGATGGCGATGAGGCTGACTTTTACTTTAGAGATGACACTCAAAAATTCTTCGCTATGGAGCCGTTCCGGGGCGATGTAGACGAACTTGATAGGGAACTTCCCCGGGTATCGGATCTCTTCCAATATATCTCGTTGCTCTTGGGATGAGATAGTGGAATTGATACACACCGAAGCGATTCCTCGCTCTCGGAGCTTGTCGATCTGATCCTTCATGAGGGAGATGAGCGGAGATATGACGATGGTGATCCCGGGAAGAGCTATACCCGGGATTTGATAGGTCAAACTCTTTCCGCCACCGGTCGGCATGAATACGAGCGTATCATGTCCGGACACGACACTTTTTATGATATCCTCTTGCCCCTCGCGGAAGTCCTGGAGCCCGAAGGTGTCCAGAAGAATAGAGCGGATATCTGAAGCCATAGGAGATGAGAAGATATAGAGGTGTGCATCATATCCATTTCAATGGAGAATCAAAATTTTTATGCTTCGTTTTTTTGCTTTTTAAATATTTTTCTGTTATATTTCCCCCGGCCTATTTTTTATATGCAAGAATGCTTTGGAAAGTGACCGTGAAGAAAGAGTGAAGAGCCTGAGGAATTATTTGACTTTATAGGCTTTTCCATATAATCACCCGTACTGATGCCGAAATCTTCGGACTTCAGGAAGTTCTTTAACATCCTGTATAGACATTAAAAATTCTTTAACTGTTTTAGTGTGCATCCCTATTTGTTGGCTCTGATGAGAGGAGATGGGTTAATCGATATTTTTCGATTACCTCCCTCCTCTCATCATGCAAATGATGGAGGTTAAAGCTTTAACTTCTCGGGTAAGTCCGCAAGACTCCCGAACTAACTTCTTTTTTTATCGTTTTTTTATCCGTATGGTCGGTCCGCAGAACCTTCTATCGTGATGAAAGGAATAAAGAAAAAGAAAAAGACATACAGACACTTTTTATCTTCTAACTCACAGTTTTCTATGAGTAATCTTTTTAAGAAAGTTACGTCTGCTGTAAGTGTGGTTGCACTCGTTGCATCTGCTATGAGTTCTACACTCGTTGCAAATGCCGCTAGCCAATTCACTCCTTACGCTGACGCTCTTGCTACTGCTGGTATCATTGCTAAGCAATCTACTGAAGCAGGGTACAATCTCGGTAACAATGTTACTCGAGCTGAAATGGCAAAAGTTGCCGTAAATATTAAGAAAGCTAACGTTAAGGAATGTACTGGTAAAGTATTTTCTGACGTTACTTCCTCACTTGGTGACCTTTGCGGATACGTAGAGGCTGCTGCTGAAGCTGGTCTTGTTACTAAGACTTACACAAAATTCCGTCCTTTGGACCTCGTAACTCGAGCTGAGATGCTTAAGATGCTCCTTTCTGCAAAGGGTATCGCTGCAATCACTGAGGATCAAGGATTCAAGGATCTCGGAACGGATGCTAGTTTGAATGGATTCATCAATGCAGCTGCTGCAGCTGGTATTATCAATAAAGGTATCGCCTTTAATCCAAACAACAATGCAACTCGTGGAGAAGCATTCAAGGTAGCTGCTAATGCTGCTGGTCTTACTACTACTTCTTCTGCTGAAGGTACTGGTGGTGATCTTAACCTTGGTGACCTCTTCGGAGACATTACTGGTACTGGAACTACTACCACTACTACTGGAACTGTTTCTACTGGAACGACTACTGTAGTTACTGCTGGTGATCTCAATGTTGGTCTCAATCCTGCATCTCCTGCTAACAATACACAGATCCCTAAGACAGGTATTATGCGATTCGCCGTTGTAGATTTCTCTGCAGGTGGTTCTGATATCTCTCTTAACTCTGTAGAGATCAAGAAAGCTGGACTTGCTACTATTCCATCCGGAACAAAAGTATGGTTCGAAAAGAACGGAACTCGTGTTTCTGGTAAGACTTCTTTCACTTCTGAAAACAATGCGGTAATTTCATTTGCTCCTGCATACGTTGTTCGAGCTGGTTCTACTGAGTCACTTGATCTCTATGTAGAAATCACTACTGACGCTGGAGCTGGAAATGATATGCAATTCGCTTCTGCTGCAGTGACAAGCTCTGCAAAGAATACTACTGGATCTTTCGTAACTCCTGTTCTTCGAACTTCTAGCTATGCTGTAGCAACTGCAACATTCGCATCTACTTACGCTGGACAGACATACAATGCTGGATCTGACGCGCTAGAACTTGCTAAGTTCACTATCGCTAATACCGATGGTAATCCTGATACTCGTGATCTTAAGCTTCAGTCTATGGCACTGTACCAATCTGGTTCAGCTGACTTGACAAGCCTTTCTGATATCACTCTTGAAAGAAACGGAGTAGTAGTATCTTCTGCTGCTATGGTTTCTGGTAAGACTCTTACTATCACTGTTTCTGATATTATTAAGGATGGTGCATCTGCAATCTATACCCTTAAGGCAAAAATTGTAAATGTGGATCAGGTAACTGATACATACCAATTCTACCTTAAGAATACTTCTGATGTGAGCCTCACTGAAACAGATACTGCTTTCCGAGCTACTATCACTTCTGCAGCTCCAGTAGTTGCTGGATTCTACAGTGTATCTGGTGGAGATGTTAAGTTCGAACGAGATACTTCTGTTTCACTTTCTCAGACTGTTGCTCCAGGAACTTCCGATGTCGTTCTTATGCAGGGTACTATTACTGCTAAATCTGCAGTAAACCTTGAAGATGTGAATATCGGATATACTACTACTGGTACAGGTGGTTCATTCATGATGAATACTGTTTATCTTCAGATCGGTTCTTCTACATTCACTGCAACTCCTGCTGCAACCCTTACTGGAACTCTTCAGTTCCTCGGTTCTGCAACTGTAAACGGTACTGCAACTGTGAAGATGTATACAAAACTTCGAGATAGTGCTACTGGTACTATCAAGATCGATACTCTCAAGATTGATAAATTCGGTACAAAAGAGTACGTTTCTAACCAGAATACTGTAAATTCTGCTATCGGTTCTATCGATGGTATCAATATTACTATCGGTGCTTCTACTCTTAATGTGACTCGAACTGACGGTCTTGGTACTACCAACCTTTCAAGCGGTTCTAAGGGTGTTACTGTTCTTGGAGCTCGATTCTCTTCTACACAAGGAAATCCTATTGCTCTCAGCAATTTCTCTGTTACTACTGCTGGTACTGCTAATTCTTATACTGCAGGAAACACTTCATTGACACTCTATGTCAATGGTGTTGCGAAGAGTACAAAGAATCTTATCTCTACTGGGGTAACTTTCGATGGATTCAACTCTACTGTTTCTACTACAGCGAATGTTGATATCGTAGTTAAGGCTGATTTCAGTGATATTACCAATACTGGATCATTCTCTATCGCTTCTATCGGTTACGATGCGGTTGATAACCTCACTTCTGTGACTATTAACCCTAAGCCTACACTTGCTGGTGCGACATTTGTTATCGCTTCACCAGTTGGTGCACTTGCTGCAACTACTGGAGATACTCTTGTTAATAGAACTCTTCTTCTTGCAGGTTCTTCTACTCAGAAGATCACTTCCTTCAAGGTTACTGCTTCTAATGACAACATCAAGATTAAGAAACTCGTTGTAACTGGTGCTGGACTCAATGCTCTTTCAAACATCCGAATTACAGATTCTGTAGGTACGGTTCTTGGATCTGCTTCGAATCTTACTGATACTGGTGCTGAATTCGTAAATCTTGACAATGCTGCAGGTAGCGCTATCGCTATCGACAAATCTGCTACTTACTACGTAGTTGCCGATGCAAACTCTGCTACAAACGCTAGCAATGTTCAGGCAAATGTTGTTGTTGCTGGATCTAAGATCATTGGATCTAATGGTGGTGAAGTTGTTATGACTGGTTCCGACGTTGTTGGCGCTGCTCATGATGTTGCTGAGAACACTTTCAAGGTGACTCTCGGTACTCCAACAAACAAAGCTATTGCTACTGATGCAATGGAATTCACTGTTAATGCCTTCGGTAAAAACAATGTAACTCTTGCTTCCGCTGATTTCAACAATATCCTTTCTCAATATGATACTGCTAGCGCAGTGCTTACTGTTATCCGAAAAAGTGATAATGCGGTTGTAGGAACTGCTTCTGCTACTGGTGCAGCTGCTGAGGTATCTACATTCACTGTTGTTGGTTCAACTACTAATACTGGTACTGTAACCGTAACTGTAAATGGTGCTTCATACACTACTGCTACTGTTGCTTCTGGTGCTACTGCTGCTACTGTTGCTACTGCACTTGCTGCTGCAATTACTGCAGGAACTGTTACTGCTTCTGGTGCGGTTGTTACTGTTACTGCTGCTACTACTGGTACACAAACAGACGCTACTGTAGGTGCTGTTACTGCTCCTGGTATTACTGTTACTCCTGCGGTTACTACTCAGGGTGCGGCTAATACTCCTGCATACACTGGTCACATTACATTCAATGCTGGTACTTCTGTTGATGCTAATACTTCTGCTACTTACATCGTTAAGATTGTTGGTGCTCTAGTAAACAACACTGCTCCAGATTGGTCAGTTTCTCTTACAAACCTTACTACAAGCACTGGTCTCCAGGCTGTTAGTTACCCTAAGAACACTGATACTTTCCCACTTACTACTGTTAAGTAATCGTTTTGATTACATGACTCTATAAGTCAAAGTTTCTTTCTTCCGCAAGGTATAAAGTACAAAAAATCCCCCGAAGTCCCAGAAGGACGACGGGGGATTTTTTGTGTTTACTTTTTAGTAAGTTTGAATATAATGAGGAGAATTTATAAATAACTTTAGAGATTATGGCACAAATTCTCGATCGAGACACAAAAAATGTTCTCGTAAAAATTACCATGAGTGAATATAAAAAACTTAAAACTCTGGACTTCTTTTCTCACCAAGATGATCTAAAAGATAATTGGGAGACGATAGTTGATTTTTGAGAGGGCGTTTCCGCAATAGAAGTTTTATCCTCCCTCAAATCTTTTAAATAGTATGGTAAAAAAATGGAAAAAACAGATTGAGAAAATTAACTCATCTGGTAAGATAGATATCGGGAAAATAGTAGAGGATCTTATTGATGGAAAAACTTCTACGTATGATATTAGTCCACTAGAATGAAAGAAGAATATATTTCGACTCAAAACCTCCAAATATAGAATAGTATTTGAAAAATGAGCTGAGATAAAAATACTCAAAATAGATAAAAGATGAGATGTGTATAAGGGATTGTAAAATCTCTAACAAACAAAAACTCCCCGATTAATCGGGGAGTTTTTCTGTTTTATCTGTTCTCTATGATTCTCGCCTCCTCTTGCAACTCTACTCCGAACATCTCCCGTACTTTTTGTTTCGCCAGATCCCGAAGGGCAAGGATGTCTTTGTGAGTCCCCTTCTCATCGTTTACGAAGAAATTCGCATGGAGTTCGGATATCTTCACCCCCCCGATCCGGTGCCCTTTGAGCCCGACCTGATCGATGAGCCGTCCGGCAGAGTCTCCGGGGGGGTTCCGGAAGAAGGAACCGCAAGTGAATCCTCCCGGTTGTTTTCCGGATCGGAAGGTTCTCGGGTCGGTGGTGTCGTCGGAGACGAGATCGGTCCGGAATATCGCATCGACCAGGAACCAATCCGGATTCTCTTTCAGAAGGGAATGGCGATAGGAGAAATCCAGTTCACTGTTCCTGAGGGATATATATTGCCCGGTTCCTATATCGAAAATGCTCACTTCCAGAGCTGCATCTTTCGCTTCGAATCCGAAGCATCCGGCGTTTCCGGCAACCGCTCCTCCGACTGTTCCCGGAAGTCCGATCCATTTTCCGAATAAAGAGCTTTCCTGTCTCTCCGACACTTGAAGTGATAGAGGGGATACGAGTTCCCCTCCTGCTACTCGTACGGTATTTTGAATATACTCCACTCACTTGAGCATATTCCGCACAATAACCCCCTCGAACGTCTCGAATGCGAACACGACATTTGTTCCGCTTCCGAGAAATACTATCGGGAGATCGTGTGCCTGTGCAAATCGTGAGATATCCGGAAGTTTCTCTATATCCGATTTGTCCCGAAGCTCGAAAAAGTGCCGTGCGGTTGCTGGGGTATGGAAGGAGGAATATTTCAAGAGGTCTTTGTTTTCTTCAAGAAATGGGAGCATAGATGATTATGGATGGGAAATATTCTTCTTCTTCCAATATTTTTTCAGAGCCTCGCCGGTATAGGAGCGTTTCTCTTCGAGGATATCCCGGGTAACTCCGGAGAATACAAGCTCTCCACCCCGGTCTCCGCCCTCAGGACCGATGTCGATGCAGTAGTCGGAATTGGCGATGATATCGAGATTATGCTCGATGACCAGGACGGTATTGCCTTTCTCCACGAGACGGTCGAGGATGATGAGGAGTTTCTGGACATCGGAGAAATGGAGACCGGTCGAGGGCTCATCGAGGATGTAGATGGTTTTTGAGGTGGATCGTTTCGAGAGATCGAAAGCGAGTTTGATGCGTTGCGCTTCCCCTCCGGATAAGGTCGGGGCCGATTGACCGAGTTCTATGTACCCGAGTCCGACATCGTTCAGGACCTCGAGGACCCGTTTGATACGAGGGAATGCAGTGAAGAATTCCAACGCTTCCTCGACGGTCATCCGGAGAACCTCCGCAATGGTCTTTCCCTTGAAACGGACCTCCAGAGTTTCCGGGTTGTACCGGCTTCCATGACAGGCCTCGCATTCTATGTAGACATCCGGAAGGAAATGCATTTCGATCTTCTTGACTCCGCTTCCCTCACAAGTCTCGCAACGCCCCCCCTTCGTATTGAAACTGAACCGTCCGACCCCGTACCCGCGTTTTTGCGCTTCGAGCGATGCAGCGAAGACTTCGCGGACATGGCTGAACATCCCGGTATAGGTGGCGATGTTCGAATGCGGAGTCCGACCGATGGGGGATTGATCGATGAGAATCACTTTATCGAGCTGTTTGGCACCCTCGATTTTTCGGACTTTCCCGACCGTGACTGTATTTCCTGTACTGAGCTCGTTTATGAGGTGTGGTGCCAGAATGTCCATGACGAGCGAGGATTTCCCCGATCCGGAAACTCCGGTTACGACCGTAAGGACTCCAAGCGGAATGTTTACATCCACATTTTTGAGATTATTCTCATGGGCCCCTTCTATGACAATATATCCTATCGGGGTGCGGCTCCTCTTTTCCAGAAGGACTTGTTTCTTTCCGGAGAGATAGAGTCCGGTATCAGACACAGGATTATCGATGATTTCTTGGTAGGTTCCCTGTGCCATGATTTCCCCTCCGTGCTTTCCGGCTCCAGGCCCGATATCGAGGATGTAATCGGACGCTTCCATGATATCCTCGTCATGTTCAACTACTATCACGCTATTTCCGACTGCCACGAGCTTCTTGATGTTCTCTATGAGCATCCCGTTGTCTCTTGGATGAAGTCCGATGGATGGTTCGTCGAGGATGTAAGTGATCCCTTCGAGTTTCGTCCCGATCTGGGTGGCGAGGCGTATGCGTTGCGACTCCCCGCCGGAAATTGTACCCGCTCGTCGGGAAATGGTCATATAGTCGAGCCCGACTCCGGAGAGGAATTCCAGACGCTCGGTGACATTCTTCATGATTCCCTTGGTGATGGTTCTTTCTGAGGCGGAGAGTTTCAATTCGCGGAAAAATTCCAATGAATGCAGAACCGACATATCAGCAAGCTCTCCGATATTTTTTTCCCCGACAAATACATGGAGCGAGGATTGTTTCAATCGGTGCCCCTGACAGTCTTGGCACTCGATCTCGGTGATATATTGGGATAGGCGCTTCATGAAGGCATCGCTTGCTTCGGTTTCATGATAGCGACGGGTCAGATTGGCGACTACCCCTTCGTAGTGCGTATTATAGACCTTTCCTTCATTGGCTCCCTCGAAAGCATGGAATACCTCAAATACCTCCGGACATCCGTGGAGGATCACCTCTCGTGCTTTCTTAGAGAGAGTATTATAGGGCACATTCATGTTGATGTGGTGTTTTTTCGCTGCTGCCCGGAGGATTTCCATATAATAGGTGTGATTGGTCCATGGAAGGATGGCTCCTTCTTCCAGGGTGAGAGTTCCGTTGATGATTTTTTCTTCCAGGAAGGCGATCTTTGTTCCGAGTCCATGACAGCTCTCACAAGCTCCATATGGGGAATTGAATGAGAAATTCGAGATGGAGAGATTCTCCTGCGCAGTTCCGCAGAGGGGACATGAGGCTTTTGCCGAGAAGCTGGTCCGCTCTTTGGAATCGATCTGGTAGATCTCGAGCATATCGTCTCCGGTCTTGTAGGCGAACTCCAGCGAATCCCGGAGACGTTTTCCGAATGATTCCTCATCTTTCACGACCAGACGATCGATAACGACCGATATTTTCGAATTTTCCGGGATGGTTTCCGTTTCCAGGGTATCCGCGACGGAATAGATGGTATCATTGATCTGGAACCGGACGAATCCGCTATCCAATACATATCGCTTGATGGATTCCATGGTACTATCCATCTGGAAGAATGGGATCGGTGCCATGATATGGATCCTGGTTCCTTCCCCGAGATGTTTCACGAACGAGATGACTTCCGAAATTGGGTGCTTCTTGAGGGTGATTTCCGGATGATTCGGACAACGCTGGGTTCCGACGGTCGTGAAGAGGAGGCGGTAGAAGTCGTATATCTCTGTGATCGTCCCAACGGTCGATCGAGGGTTGCTGGAAACGGTCTTCTGGTCGATGCTGATGGTCGGAGAGAGTCCGCGGATCTCATCCACCTTCGTCTCCTCATTGATGGAAGAGATGATCATCCGAGCATAGGTCGAGAGGCTCTCTAGGTATCGTCGCTGTCCTTCGGCATAGATGGTATCGAACGCAAGGGAGGATTTTCCGGAGCCAGATACCCCGGTCACGACCACGAGCTTGTTTTTCGGGATCTTGACCGAGATATCCTTCAGATTATGGGTTTTGGCTCCGATGACTTCGATGTAGTGCGACATAAGGGGGAGATTTATAAATGAAAAAGTAGAAACTACAAGGGGGGATTATACTCAGAAAATACGGAAAATGAAAAAGATTTTTGGAAATTCCTCTTTTAAAGATAAAAAGAGAACAGACTTTATTTATATAATCTCAAAAAATCTTTTGACACGGGGACTCTTTTCTATACAATACCACCACTTTCAATTTTCGAAGCATGATGTTGCCGACGTAAGACAACCTCTCCAATGCGTATAGATTCTAGAAGTCATTTAAAAGTTCGATCTCCATTACTTTAGGGAATAATTCCTTAATTATGCAGATTCATTTCTTTTATCTGTAAGAATATATTATAGTTTTTGTAACTTTATAATAAAGATGGCTGGACTAATCGGGAAAAAGCTTGAGATGACTCGTATCATCAAAGATGGTGCAATGGTCGCAGTAACGCTTGTTAAAATCCCAGAAATCAAAGTAGTACAAATCAAAACCGTCGATACCGATGGATATGAGGCTCTCGTTCTCGAAGCAACGGACGGAAAGCTTTCTCATATGAAAGAAGTTTCATTTACCGGAACCATGTCTGGTCTCAAGGTTGGTGATTCGGTAAGTCTTGATGTTCTTGATGGTATCGAAATGGTGACTGTGGAAGGGATCTCCAAAGGTAAAGGTTTTGCCGGAGCCATGAAGCGTCACAACTTCGCCGGAGGACCGGCAGGACACGGATCCAAATTCCACCGAGCACTCGGTTCCATCGGTTGTCGTAAACCACGCCGAACCAAACCAGGACAGAAGATGCACGGGCATATGGGTCTCGATAAGATCACTCTCAAGAAGATCCAAGTTGAATTGGTTAATAAGAATATCAATGTCATCGCTCTCCATGGACCAGTTCCAGGAGCACGTAATTCACTCGTAATTTTAGATTTCTAATAGTCTCTATTCATGGAAGCAGTTCTCTATACACAAGAAGGAAAAGAAAATGGGAAAATCGCCCTCAAAGATGAGCTTTTCGGACGAGAAGTTCAGATGGGGCTTATTCACCGGCTTCTTCGATTCCAACGCTCGAATGCACGTATCGCCATCGCTCACGCAAAGACTCGTGCAGAGGTAGTCGGATCCACTCGTAAACTCTACAAACAGAAAGGAACCGGTAGCGCTCGTGTGGGTGATGCTCGTTCTCCGGTTCGTCGAGGGGGAGGTGCTGCATTCGGTCCTACAAAAGACCGGAACTTCACTCTCCGGATGAACAAGAAAGAGCGTCGAGCTGCTCTTTTCTCTCTCCTTTCCGCGAAAGCAGGAGAAAATGGGGTGAAGATCGTAGAATCTTTCGCCGCAGATACACTGAAGACAAAACAAATGATCGATCTTGTTACCAAGATGAATGTGACATCCGGAGTTTTCGCGGTTTGTCCTGAAGATACTGGAGCATTCGTTGCGGGTCGGAATATCCCAACCGTGAAGTTCATCGGAGTCAACTACTTGAATCCTATGGATCTCCTCAAATACAATAATCTCGTTTTCACGAAAGCATCGATCGAAAAACTTTATGCAATGTACCTATAATCTGAACAGTTATCAGAAAGATTCCAAGAACCCATAACTACCAACTAACAACTACATTATGTCACTGTATACTATTATCAAAAGGCCCGTTATAACGGAAAAAAGCCAACGACTCGAACTCGAAGGAGTATATACGGTTGTAATTTCTCCGGAAGCTACAAAGGTCGATGTTCGTATCGCATTTGAACGTCTTTATGGGGTTCAGGTGGAGAAAGTGAACATGATCACGACCCGTGAAAAGTTCCGAAACAGCAAACATGGTGTTCAAGTAAAGAGAAAAAGTCGCCTCAAAGCACTTGTCACTCTCAAGAAGGGACAGAGAATCGCTGATCTTCAGAAGATTAAAGAATAAAGCAGAAAGCATAAAGATACAATCTTTTCATAAACTTTCAACTTTCAACTTTCAACTTTTAACTCTATTTTATGGCAATCAAGAAATTTAAACCAACTACTCCAGGACGCCGACAGATGACTGGGTACACGTTCGATGAACTCACTGCTACAGAACCGCACAAAGCTCTCACGTATTACATCAAGAGCAATGCAGGTCGTAATAGCGCGGGTCGTATCACGGTTCGTCATCAGGGGGGTGGGCATAAGAAACTCTACCGAAAGATAGATTTCTTCTTCACCGACAAGCTCGATGTTCCTGCAAAAGTGGAAAGCATCGAATACGATCCATTCCGAACCGGATATATCGCTCTCGTGTGTTACTTTGATGGAGAACGTCGATATGTTCTTGCTCATAAGGACATGAAAGTAGGGGATGTTATCGTTACTGCTGACAATGCGAAACCAGTCAACGGAAATCGTCTTGCGATCGGAAATATCCCGACCGGGCTCTCCGTCTACAATGTGGAGCTCATCGTGAATGCCGGAGCCTCCAGCGTTCGTTCTGCCGGAGCATCCGCTACGATCGTCTCTCAGGAAGGGGAATATACGCAGGTGAAGCTTCCTTCTGGAGAAATCCGCCGGGTACACAAGAAGTGTTACGCGACCATCGGAGTCGTTTCCAATGTCGACCACAATCAGATCGTTATCGGTAAAGCGGGACGTTCCCGTTGGATGGGTATCCGACCCACCGTTCTCGGTATGTCCATGAATGCCGTGGATCATCCGCACGGAGGTGGAGAGGGACATCAATCGCTCGGACAACGCAACGGACCGAAGACCCCTTGGGGGAAACCGGCTCGTGGAGTGAAGACCCGAAGCCGAACTACTACTGATCGATGGGTAGTACGTACTCGCCGAGGGAAACTCCTTGGATAAAAAATTCCAAAATTTCTACTAATAGTTAATCTCTAACAACTTATTTATGACACGTAGTCTTAAAAAATGACCATTCATAGACGCTCGACTTGTTCAAAAAGTGGAACGGCTTAATGAGTCGGGAAAGAAAACTGTTATCAAGACATGGTCTCGTGCTTGTACAGTTACTCCAGAATTCGTCGGACACACTTTCGGTGTTCATAACGGAAAGGTCCATACTCCTGTTTTCGTTACGGAAGATATGGTCGGTCATAAGCTTGGGGAATTCTCTTTCACCCGAAAATTCACTGGACACTCTGGAAATAAATAATAGTTATTTTTCATTCAACTTTTCTCTATGAAAGCAATTGCAAATAATATCCGCATATCCGACAAAAAACTCAATGTTATCGCGAAGATCGTTCGAGGAATGGAGGCGAAAAAAGCACTCGATATCCTGAAGTTCATGCCGAACAAAGGGGGAGCACTCATGTACAAGGTACTTGCCAGTGCTGTTGCGAATGCAACACACAACGATATGCAGGAACTCCCAAATCTTGCTATTGCATCGGTAAATGTTACAAAGGGAATCGTCTACAAGCGGGGAAATCCGATTTCTCGCGGACGATCCCACCCGATACTCAAGAGAACTTCAAACGTACTCCTCGAGCTTCGAGTGAAGTAATCATTTTCATCAGTAATTATTAATTCGTAATTTCACCGCCCTATGGGACACAAAGTTAGCCCTCTCGCATTCCGTATAGGATACATCAAGACTTGGAAAAGTACTGGGTATTATGACAAGAAGGATTATGGTAAGAAAATCGCTTCCGATGTTCAGCTCCGTATCTTTATCCAGAAATTCCTTACTGGAATTCCTGTTGGGAATATCTTCATCAGTCATACGAACTCAGAGACTGCTATTACTATCTATACCGCTAAGACGGCACTCGTTCTTGGAAAGAACGATGAGAATAAGGAGCGCCTCGAACGAGAGATCGCTGCAGGGTTTCCGGGGAAATTCACTATCGATATAAAAGAGGTGAAAAAACCAGAGCTTTCCGCCGCGCTCGTGGCTGACTCTATCGCTCGTCAGATCGAAAAGAAGCTCCCATACCGCCGGGTTATCAAGAATGCCATTTCCAAGACTATGGAAAAGGGTGGGCTCGGAATCAAGGTTATCCTCGGAGGTCGTCTCAACGGTGCGGAAATCGCCCGTGTAGAAACCTACAAGGAAGGGGCGATTCCTCGCCAGACCATCCGAGCTGATATCGACTACTCCATGGAGCGGGCAAATACCATCTACGGAGTCATCGGACTCAAGGTGTGGATCTACAAAGGGGACATCTATAAAAAGTAAAAAAATATTGACTTTCAGTGAAATTTCTTATAATCATTTACCATATTAACGTATGTTACAGCCGAAGAAAATCAAATATCGGAAATCTCAACGTGGAGTCCTTAAGGGGATTGCAACCAGAGGATCCGAAATTGCTTTCGGAGACTATGCCGTGAAAACGGTAGAGCCAGGATTCCTTACTTCCCGTCAAATCGAGGCAGCAAGACGTTCTATTATCCGATTCCTCAAGAAGTGAGGAAAACTTTGGATTCGTGTATTCCCAGATCGTCCATATACCAAGAAGGCCCTTGAGGTTCCGATGGGATGAGGAAAGGGAAGTCCAGAAATGTACCGAGCTCCTGTAAGACCGGGACGAATACTCTTTGAAATGTCATGAGTATCTCCAGAGGTTGCAAGAGAGGCTTTTGAGCTCGCTTCGCATAAACTCCCTGTAAAGACGAAAATTCTCGTTTAATTCCCTTCCAATATCCTTATGAAAAAACAACTAGAAAAAGATATTAAGGCTCTCGAAGCACTCGATGCGGTAGAGCTTGCAAAAGAGGTCGCAAAGGCGGAGAAAGAACTCTTTCTTCTGAATATGAAACACCGGGCAAATGAACTGAAACAGTCCCATATTCTCGGAGCTCAAAAGAAATATCTTGCAAAGCTTCAGATGATGAAGACACGTCTCTAATTACTACATTTTTAACAACATTACCAATGAGAACTAAAACCGGTATCGTTACTAGCACAAAGATGGACAAAACCATCGTTGTTACCGTTGATTCTTACAAGATTCATCCGAAATATAAGAAACGCTATAAAGACTCTTCGAAGTTTTATGCTCATGATGAGGCAAATAGCTCAGTTCTCGGTCAAACGGTTACTATCGAGGAAACTATCCCTCTCAGTAAGATGAAACGCTGGAAAGTGATAGCAGAATAGTTCTTTGAACTTGATAGCTTTCAAACCTTGAAACTAAAGTCTAATAACTAAAAACTAACAACTTATTTATGATACAAACAGAAAGCAGACTCGTTGTCGTTGATAATACTGGAGCAAAAGAAGTCCTTTGCATCAAGGTTCTTGGTGGTTCAAAAAGGCACTATGCTTCCGTTGGTGACATCATCGTTTGTTCCGTTAAGAAGGCGCTTCCAAATGGAAACATCAAGAAAAAGTCGGTGGTGAAAGCAGTCGTTGTACGTGTCGCTTTCTCTATTCGTAGAGATGATGGTACCTATGTTCGTTCCGATGATAACGCTTGTGTAATCATCAATGACAACAACGAACCGAAAGGAACCCGTGTATTCGGTCCGGTATTCCGAGAACTCCGAGCAAAAGGATTCCAGAAAATCGTGAGTCTTGCTCCAGAAGTTATCTAAAAAGAAATCGAATCGTTATTTTATTTATTATTTGTTTGCATCTTATGAGAATCCGCAGTGGTGATATGGTACAGGTGATGGCCGGTAAAGATAAGGGGAAAAAAGGTAAAGTCCTCGCAACCCATGCTTCAGATAACCGATTGGTTGTCGAAGGTGTCGGGATAGCGACTTGCCATATCAAAAAACAAGGAACGACTCCTGGTCAGATCATCAAAATCGAGAAACCGATCCATGCTTCCAATGTCATGATCCTTGATCCGGAATCTGGAAAACCGACCCGTATTGGTGTAAAGATGGAAGGAACCAAAAAGGTTCGTGTAGCAAAAAAATCCGGAAAAACCCTCTAGTTCTCATATCATTATTTTCAATATTATGTCTTTTAAAGAACAATATACTACAGTTATCCTTCCACAGGTACAAAAAGCACTCGGTATCGAGAATCCTATGGAGGTTCCAAAAATCGAGAAAATCGTTCTCAATATGGGTATCGGAAGCTATGTGGCAAGCGGTCACAAGGACTTCTCAAGCCTCAAGAACGATCTCTCTCTTATCGCTGGACAGACCCCTTTGGTGATCAATTCCAAAAAGGCCATCTCCAACTTCAAGCTGAAGATCGGTATGCCAGTCGGTATGACGGTTACGCTTCGAGGAGAGAAAATGTTCTTCTTTCTCGAGAAGCTCATTCAGATCATCCTTCCTCGTGTTCGGGACTTCCGTGGTATTTCCGGAAAGTCATTCGATGAGAAAGGGAACTTCAACTTCGGTATCAAGGAACATACTATTTTCCCGGAGGTTCCTCAGCTCGATGTGGTAAAAACCCATGGTCTCCAGATCACGATCAAGTTCAAGGCAAGGGATAAAAAGGATACTCGAGTTCTTCTCGATGCACTCGGATTCCCATTCACAAAATAATTCCCTATTTTTATTATCAATTACTCTCCTACTATGGCAAGAAAGGCTCTAGAAGTGAAATGCAGCAAGGCTCAAGCGAAGGCAACCCGTCTTTTCCAGGCTGGAAAATCTATAAAATTTTCTACACGACTCTATCATCGTTGTGCGATCTGCGGACGTTCCCGTGGGTACATGGGAAAATTCGACATGTGCCGTATCTGTGTCCGTGAACGTGCAAACGCCGGAGAATTGATGGGAGTACGCAAATCAAGTTGGTAATCTTTTTTAGAAGATTGACAACTCTACTAACTACAATATTTTTAACTTAATTGTTCCTATGATCAATGATCCAATTGCAGATTTGCTCACAAGAGTCCGAAACGGGTATCTTGCACGACTTGCAGTTGTAAGTATTCCTTACTCTGCATTGAAAGAGAAAATCGTTTCAATCCTCGAGAAGAATGCTTATATCGTATCCTATACCGTGAGCGAAGATAAACGGGAAATCATCGTAAAACTCAATGATGTCCGTAAGACGAAATACCTTCCTTCTTTCCGTCGTATCAGCCGACCAGGGCAGAGAATCTATATCAAGTCCGCAGATGTCCGTAAGTCACGGAACGGGCATGGTATCTATATCCTCTCTACTCCGAAAGGTATCATTACCGGATACGAAGCGCACGCTCTCGGTACTGGAGGAGAACTCCTTTGCGAAGTATACTAAAAATCAATCACTACTTATTAATCATAATTTTATATGTCTCGAATTTGAAAACTTCCTGTTGTACTCCCAAGTGGAGTGAACGTGAAGGTAGACGGAAAAAACATCACCGTCTCTGGACCAAAAGGAGAGCTTAAGTATACTCTTCAGGATTGTACTTCTCTCGAACAAAAGGATAATACGCTCGTCGTATCTGTTGCCAATGAGGAAAACAGCAAAGATAAGGCGATGTGGGGTCTTACCCGAGCGCTTATCGCCAATATGGTGGTAGGAGTATCCGAGGGGTACAAGAAATCTCTGGAGATCCAAGGGGTTGGGTACAAATTCGAAGTTGCCGGACCTTCCAAATTGGTTCTTGCTGTCGGATTCTCCCATAAGGTGGATCTTCCTGCTCCGAAAGGGATCACTATTGCGGTAGATGAAAAAGAGAAAAATATCATCCATATTTCCGGAATCGATAAACAACAGGTCGGATACTTCACTGCCCTCATCCGATCCATCAAGAAACCTGAACCATACAAAGGGAAGGGTATCCGATACGTGGGAGAACATGTACGACGAAAGGCCGGTAAGACCGGAGGTAAGAAATAGTATCATCCACATTATTCCAAAGATTCTCTTTAATTTTTTAGTAACTCACATCCTATGTTAGAAAAGGTTATGAAACGCAAACGACGACAGGTTCGTGTACGTGCGACTATCGTTGGTACTGCTACAAAACCACGTCTCGCGGTGTTTCGGAGCAATACATCCATCTATGCACAGATGATCGATGATACTGCTGCAAAAACTCTTTGTGCTGCAAGCGACATGAAAATGACAGCCGGTACAAAACAAGAGTGCGCAACAAAGGTAGGGGAAGAACTTGCAAAAAAAGCGCTCGCTCTCGGTATCACTACCTGTGTATTCGATCGTGGAGGTTTTCTCTATGCTGGTCGGGTAAAGAAACTTGCTGAAGGAGCACGTTCCGGAGGACTTCAATTTTAATTATTCATTTTTTCCATTTATATGGTTGATACTAATACTACTGCACCAACTACTCAGGTAAAATCCCAGAGAGACGATCGTCGTCCAAGGGATGATAAACGCGGAGGGGGATTCAAGGAGGTTGAAAAAGAATTCCAAGAAGAGCTTCTCGGGGTAGATCGGGTTACTCGTGTAACTGCCGGAGGTCGTCAACTTCGTTTCCGTGCATCCGTGGTTATCGGTAATGGAAAAGGAACCGTCGGTTTCGGTATGGGGAAGGCTGGAGAAGTAGTGGTTGCTATCGAGAAGGCGGTTCGTGATGCAAAGAAGAATCTTCTTTCATTCAATATCGTTGATGGAACTATCGCTCATGATCTCACTGCAAACTACAAGGCAGCGAATATTTTCATCCATCCTGCCTCTAAGGGAACCGGGCTTATCGCCGGAGGTTCTGCTCGTAAGGTGTTTGCGGTTGCCGGTATCAAGGATATTCTTGCAAAACAACGTGGAGGGAACAATCCTATCACCAATGCACGGGTTACTATGAAGGCACTCGCCGGTCTCAAGAAGGTAACGAAGGTTGTTCCGAAAGCAACTCCTGTTACAACTTCCGAAGAAGGGAAACCAGAGGCGCCGAAAGCGGTTCCTGTTGCAGTAGAGGTAGCTAAGGAGGCTCCTGCTAAAAAGACTCCTGCTGCCAAGACAACTACGAAAGCGGCTCCTGCTGCCAAGAAAGCACCAGCAAAACCTAAGGCTAAAAAAGCGGAATAATTTTTTTCAATAACTAACAACCATACTATGCTCTCTCACAACACTATAGAGTCTGCTCCAAATTCTCGTACGCCTCGCATGCGAGTAGGTCGAGGGGTCGGTTCTGGAAAAGGAGGTACTTCCGGTCGTGGAAACGGTGGACAGAACTCCCGAACAGGACGAGGAAAATTCAATGCGGCATTTGAAGGAGGACAAACTCCTCTCTTCAGACGGCTCCCGAAGAAACGCGGATTCACGGCTCATGCTCCGAATGTATTCTCTATCTTGAATGTTTCCACACTCGAGAAGCTTGCTTCAGAAGGGGTTACGACCATCGATAGCGAAGTGTTGGCACAGAAAGGTCTTATCCCGAATATCGGAGCGCTTATCAAGCTTCTTGGAAATGGAGAAATTACCGCAAAGGTAACGGTTCGAATCCATAAAGCTTCCGCTCAGGCTCAGGAAAAAGTCACTAAAGCCGGAGGAACGGTGGAACTCCTCTAATCGCTTCTATCCGAAATCCCCTTCTCAGCGATGAGAAGGGGATTTTTATGCCCCGCTTTTGGAGTAATAAACTTGACTAACGCACACTTTTTCATACAATCCGAGCGTTCAATATACCTTTTATCTCTATCATACCACTCTATGATCCTCAAAAATATTTCCCGTATCTGGAAATCCTCCGATGTAAAGAAGAAAATCCTTGTTACACTCGGTATCATCGTACTGTATAAGTTCCTTTCCATCATACCGGTTCCTGGAGTGAATACGACCGCGCTCCTTTCGATCAAGGATTTCCTTGCGGCCAATCAAGGACTCGCGTTTTTCAGTTCCCTCATGGGTGGAGGTCTCGAACATTTCTCTATCGTTCTCATGGGTCTTGCTCCGTATATCAATGCGGTCATCATCATGCAGCTCTTGGCGGTCATCGTCCCACAGCTCGAGGCGATGAAGAAAGAGGGGGAGCAAGGACAGAAGAAAATCAATAACTACACCCGATGGGTGACCGTTCCTCTCGCATTTGCGCAGAGTTACGGGATGATCATCCTCCTCAATACCTTGATCGGTGGCGGAGGGAAGATCATGGATGTAGGGAATTTCTGGGGAGTAGTCCTTCCTGCTATGCTTTTCATTACCGCAGGAACCCTCTTCCTCATGTGGCTCGGGGAAGTGATCAATGAGTCAGGGATCGGAAACGGAAGTTCCATGATCATCTTCGCCGGAGTCCTTGCTGGAGTTCCTTCCCATATCATGCAGTATATCTCTGTCGGAAACTATCCGCTTCTTGCTGTTCTGACCGTTATGACTCTCGGAGTCGTGTATATCATCATCAAGTTTACGGAAGGGTTCCGGAAGATCCCTCTCATCTATACCCGTACCGGACGTGACGAGAAATCCTATTTCCCGATCCGTGTGAATCAAGCCGGGATGATACCGATCATTTTCGCGGTCTCCATCGTAACATTCCCTGCTCTTATCGGACAGGTTCTCGCGAATCGAGGATCCGGGAGATCCGTTCAGATCGGACAATTCCTTCTGGATTACTTCTCTATGAATAATCCGAGCTGGTTGTATATCGTCATATATTTCTTGCTCGTTCTCGGATTCTCTTTCTTTTACATCTCTATAGTATTCAATACAGAGGAAGTAGCAGAGAGCATTCAAAAACGTGGTGGATATATCCCAGGAGTCCGTCCAGGACGGGAGACTGCGGAGTATCTTGAGAAGACTTCCCTGCATCTGAATCTCTATGGAGGTTCATTCCTCGCGCTCATAGCGGTATTCCCCTACCTTATGTCGAAGCTGAACGGAGTCATCCAGATCATCGATACTTCCGGTTCTGGAGGGAAAATCGACTTTCTTATCTCCGGGGCGGGACTCATCATCGTTGTCGGGGTGGTTCTCGAACTGATCCGACGGGTGGATACGGAGCTCAAGAGCTATGATTACAAGAAGTTCTTCTAGGGAAATATGAAATAACTTCAATCTTTGCACTCAAACTTTACGATCCTCGCTCTCCGTACAAGCCGTACGGTTCGCTTTGGTTCGCAGTTTTCATACAAATATTATCGTTCTTTCATATTTCTATAAGTATGATGGAGAGAATCCGACTTCATCCGTGAGTCGGATTTTTCTTTTTTTTCAATACTAGCGTGTTTGTGTTTTGGAAAATAAAATGATCATAAACAAAATCGGGTTTTTAGGGGTAAAACTGCCCGAGGCCGATGATAAATAGTTTATATGTTGCTATAAAGCGAGTTTTTTACCCCTGAAAGCTTTTGGTACTTTTGGCTACAAAAGTATGATAATGAAAAGCAATTCTTATAATTTTCATCTTTCCTTCTTATTATGAAAGCATTCGTATTCGATACGGAAACCACCGGACTTACGGTGAAGAATGGGAATCTCGACGAACAGCCGTATGTGGTACAGTTTGCGGGAATCCTCGGGGAGGTCGACAAGGTGAGCGGGTTCATCGAACTTGACCGTATCGATGTCCTCGTAAAGCCGCGCATCGCTATCCCCTTCGCTGCGTCGCAGGTACACGGTATCTATGATCGCGATGTGGAAAACGCTCCCTATATCGAAGAGGTGATGGATCGGATTCTCCGATATTTGAATACCACCGATATCGTCGTGGGGCATAATATCGAGTACGATGAGGAGGTGATCCGATCCGAACTCAAACGGCTCGGGAGAGATGGGGATTATCAACCCATCAAACGGGTCTGTACCATGCGTGGCTCTACTGATTATTGCAAGCTCCAGGGGCGAGGGTTTTCCTTCAAGCCGCCGAAGCTTTCCGAACTCTATAAACACCTTTTCGGAGAATGGTTCGAAGGGGCTCACAACGCGATGGTCGATGTGGAAGCGACGACCCGCGCATTCGGAGAACTTGTGAAACGCGGAGCGATCGAGCTCGAAGAGACGAAAGTGATGCGATTATTCTAAAAAACTAATAATTTTCTATGGCATACGAATTCTATGAAATCCTCGGAGTTTCGCGCGATGTCAGTGCAGAGGAACTTAAACGTGCCTACCGCAAGAAGGCGATGGAGGTGCATCCGGACCGGCACGGCGGAGACAAGGAAAAAGAGACCCTCTTCAAGGAGGTGAACGAAGCCTATGCGACTCTCTCTGATCCGCAGAAACGGGCACACTACGACCGATTCGGGACCAGTGATATGGGTGGTGGTTTCGGGCAGGGCGGATTCCATACAGATATGGATTTCTCGGATATCTTCGAGTCTTTTTTCGGTGGCGGATTCCAGGGTGGTGGATCCCGACGGAGGTCTACTGGGGTGGAAGGGGAAGATATCGAGATCCGGGTCAAGCTCGATTTCGCGGAAGCGCTCTCGGGACTGAAGAAGGTCGTGTCCTATAACCGGAAAGCGGTATGTACAGAGTGTGCCGGAACCGGTGCGAAAAAAGGGACCGAGCCGAAGGAATGTACACAGTGTCACGGAGCAGGACAGGTTCGCAGACGGACCCAGACCATCTTCGGAGTCATGGAACAGACCGGAATCTGTGACAAATGTCACGGAACCGGGAAGATCATCATGGATAAGTGTACCACGTGTCATGGAGAGCGACGGGAAAGTATTAAAATTGAGAAAGAGATCGATATCCCGGCGGGAATCGACGACGGGATGACGATCAAAGTCCGAGGAGAAGGGAATGACGGAATCGGATCGGGTGCCGGGGACCTCTATTTGAGCTTCAGTATCCCGGATAGTATCGATGGGCTCACGAGAGAGGATACGAATCTCTTCTATACGATCGAAATCGATCCCGTGGAGGCGGTTCTTGGCGTAAAGAAGACACTGAAACTCCCGGTTCTCGGAGAACGGACTCTCGAAATCAAAGCAGGAACCCAGCATGGTGAAGTTCTCAAATTCAAGGGAGATGGAGTGAAACATATCTCCAAGGACCAGAAGGGGGACCTCTTCATTACGGTCCATATCAGGATCCCAACTCATCTCACGAAGAAGGAGCGCGAACTCTACCATGAGATCGCGAGCGAAAAGAAAATCGAAGTTGCGGAGGATGGAATTTTAAGTAAACTCTTTTAAGAAAATACGGAGGGGGATATTAATTTCTAATTCTCAGTCATCATGGCTTCCTACAATGATCTCGTCAATATTCCGACCTTTGAAAAGAGGAAGGAAGAGTTTCTCCAAGAGCGGGGAGAAGTGACCTTCTACTGCCGTGATTGCCAGAAAAATGTGGAGGCCATCCGATTGAATCCGGATAAGTACCTCTATGAATGTCCGATCTGCAAGGGGAAACATATCTCCATCGGAACGGAAAGCTCGGTGAAGGAGGTGTACTCCCGAAAAAGATAGGATTTCCATTTGCTTTTTGCACCCTTTTCTCTATAATTACCGCGATTTTAACCGTTTTCTTGATTCATGTCCGCGACCGAAACAACCACCACCACTTCCGAAGTCCACGCTGGACCGCATATTCCGACCCTCAAAGGAGAGCCGGTTTTCGGTTTTGTCACGACTACGCTCCTTTCGATGTGGATATTCATGGCGGTGCTCTTTGTAATGGTCTTCTTCGTGAATCGGGCGGTTCGATTGAACCGATTCGGGCGGCTTCGGCTCCTCTTTCAGGAACTCATCCGATTCATGCGTTCGGGATTCAACTCCGTTCTCGATAACGAAGAATTCGCTCGCAAGAATTTCTTCATCATCGCGACTGTAGCGATATTCATCGTCTTTGCCAATATCTTCGGACTCACGCTCGAAGTCATCGGAGCGTTCGTTCCGGGAGCCATCCACTATCTTCGACCGATCACTTCCGATCTCTCGACCACTCTGGTTCTCGCGCTCTTCACGATCGGACTCGCACAATTCTATCATACCCGGACCAAGGGAACCTGGCTTCACTTCCGCGGATACCTCTGCAATTTCACTGGACCGCATATCGGTGCGAAGATCGGGAATATGCTCTTCGGGTGGCTCCATATCATCTCCGAGCTTTCCCGTATCCTCTCGCTCTCGTTCCGACTCTTCGGAAATATCTTCGCGGGGATTATTTTGATCTCGGTCATCACCTTTCTGAGCGGAGAGTTTCTGAAATTCCCGATCCTCGGACCGGTTCCATTCTTCCTGTATGAGATTTTCGTCGCACTCTTCCAGGGGTTCATCTTTACATTGCTCATGTTGGTATATTTCAAGGAATCGCAGGAAACACATCACTAATCAGGTTTAGCACCTGATCTCTGATTTCTCTTAGAGAAGCCAGAGATTAGAAGCTAAGTAGCTTTTAATTCAATTTATTTATCATTAAATTTTTTCTACTATGGAATCACATGCACTTGCTATGGCACTCGTCATCGGACTCGGACTTATCGGAGCCGGTATCGGTCTTGGACTCGTTGGAAGCGGAGCGATGGAAGCGATCGGACGAAATCCGAACGCGAAGAAATCCCTCATTATCGAGATGTTCCTATTCCTCGGGGTCATCGAGGCACTGGCGATATTCGGTATTGCCATGGCCTTCGTTATTAAGTAGTCTCTGCAAAATGCGAACTTCACGTTCAAATCTTGCGTTTCCTCGTTCACCGTAGCACTGCTACGATTCACTCCAGTACGCGATTTTTACGCGAATTTCATCATTTTTCAGGAGACTCCCTAGGCTTCTTTTATAGACTCATCTCACTCACTTTTTATGGATCAACTCGCACAATTCGTCGATTGGAAAGTAATGCTCGTGCAGGTCGTGAACTTCGCGATCATCTTTTACGTGCTCACGAAGTTCGTTTTCAAACCGCTCATCGCCTACCTCGATGCCGAGGATGCGAAACGCGCGAAGATCGACTCGCTCGCTACCGATATAGAGGCCCAGAAGCTCGAAGCGGATAAATCCGCACGTGAAGTACTCGATCGTGCCCGCCAGGAGGCGACCGCGATCAAGGCCCAAGCCGAGGTGCTCGCCAAGAAAGAGTCGTCTTTGATGATCTCCCGTGCCAATGAGGAGATTATTGAGATGAAAGCGAAAGCTGAGCTCGACCTCGCCAACGCCCACAAGCAACTCGAGACTGCCATGAAGGATCGGATCCTCACGATTGCGCTCTCTCTCAACGAAAAACTCTTCGGGAAGAAGGAATCGAATGTTGATTTCATCAAGCAGGCGATGAAGGAATAATTTCCCTCACCCAGAGCCTTCTCCTTTCTACGAGAAAGGGTTATAATCTCATAATTAGTATTTTCCATGGACCTCTCCACCCACTCCAAATTCGAACTCACGACTCTCCTCAAGAGCCTGAAGTTCTATCGTGCCCTCGAGAAATTCGTCGGGCGACGCGGTCGTGTGATTTTCGCACGCATCCAGTCCGGAGCGAGGCTCTACCGGGTCGAGTATTTCGGAGAGGAGAATCGAAGCATTCTCGAACCGATTGCTCTCGCTGCATACGCTCGTCACTTCGGAGAGACAATTGAGACTGACAAGATTGAATGGAGGCAAAATAACGCCATCCGCGGAGGAATCCGAATATTTGCTGGAGACGACATGATGGACGTATCCTTCCAGGAGGTGGAGAATCGATTGAAGAGGTAATTTCAGCTAACCAATAACCAAAAACTATTCACTAATAACCATTTTTATGTCTACACAACTCATCGACTCTCTTATCCGTGAAATCGAGGCAAAAATCGATTCGACCGACCTATCGCCTGAGCGGGTGAATTCCGGGGAGGTTATATCTCTTGGGGATGGTATCGCGAAAGTCGTAGGACTTCGTGAAGTTGCCTACAACGAAGTTGTCGAATTCGAATCGGGAGCTCGTGGGGTTGCCATGAACCTGGAAGAGAATTTCGTCGGAGTCGTTGTGCTTTCTGGAGTAGATACCATCAAGGAAGGGATGATTGCGAAAACGACGGGTCGAATCCTCGAAGTTCCGGTTGGTCCGGGACTCCTCGGACGTGTCATCGATCCGCTCGGGAATCCGCTCGATGGACTCGGTCCGATCGTTTCGACGGAATCTTATCCGACGGAGCGTGTTGCGACGGGGGTTATGAGCCGAAAATGAGTGCATGAGCCTATGGCAACCGGTATCAAGGCAGTGGATGCACTGGTACCAGTGGGACGAGGACAGCGAGAACTTATCATCGGGGATCGTCAGACCGGGAAGACCCAGATCGCGATCGATACGATCTTGAACCAAAAAGGACAGGATGTGAAATGTATCTATGTCGCTATCGGACAGAAGGATTCTAAGGTAGTTGCCATCGCCGAGGAACTTCGCCGAGCGGGTGCGATGGAATACACGACGATCGTTGCTGCCGGGGCTTCCAGCCCAGCTGCGATGCAGTGGCTCGCTCCGTACTCCGGATGTGCCGTTGGGGAATATTTCATGCTCAATGGACAGCATGCACTCATTATCTACGATGACCTCACGAAACATGCGAATGCGTACCGTGAAATGGCACTCCTCCTTCGTCGTCCACCAGGACGAGAAGCGTATCCTGGAGATGTATTCTACCTTCACTCTCGTCTTCTGGAGCGTTCTGCGAAGCTCAATGACTCCCTCGGAGCCGGTTCTATGACGGCACTTCCGATCATCGAAACCCAGGGAGGGGATGTATCCGCATACGTTCCGACGAATGTCATCTCCATTACCGATGGACAGATATTCCTCGAATCCAATCTCTTCAATGCGGGTATCAAACCAGCGATCAACGTGGGACTTTCTGTATCTAGAGTTGGAGGATCCGCTCAAACGAAGGCGATGAAACGCGTTGCCGGAACGCTGAAACTTTCCCTCGCTCAGTACCGGGAACTCGAAGCATTCTCCCAATTCGCTTCCGACCTCGATGAAGACACCCGTTCTGCTCTTGAACGGGGGAAACGTATGGTAGAAATCCTCAAACAGGACGTCTATTCTCCGGTTCCGTTCCAGAAGCAGACCTGCATCATCTACGCGGGAACCAACGGATACCTCGATAGTGTCGCGGTCGGTGACATCAAGAAATTCGAAAAAGATCTCTATGCAGAGCTTGAGGAAGAAGGAACGATCCTGAAAACCATTCTTGAAACCAAGGATCTGAATGATGAAACGAAGACGAAACTGAATGGAGTATTGGAGAATTTGAAGAAAATGTATTAATCATTAACTTTTACGGTATGATAGCTCAAGTAGTGGGGGTAGCGAGAGCAACAGGGGAAAAGCTCGCAAAAAAAGTGAGAAGGAATCCTCTTCTGAAAGATTTCCCGTTCGATCAACAAACCATCCGGGATAATTTTCAGGCGGTGGTGCAAGAACATTCTTTCCTGTCATTTTTACAGAAACAATGATTGGAAAAGGATAATATAGACCTCTCTCCCACTATGAAGGGGATCATTGTCAGGCAATATAAGGAGTACCTATCTTTACAACTCCTCGCTCCTTGGAGTGTTGTAATGCATCGTTATTTTGAAACGATCGAGAAAAATCCATGCACAAAGGGGGAGATTACAGAACATGATATCTTGTTTGAGGGTCTGACTGGACTTCAAGAATCGCTCATTGTCGATCATATCTCTCGTTTATATTCCCGATTACCAGTACAAAAAAAATCTTCTGGTGTCATTAGAGAGACAGCAGGGAGAATCAAGAAAAGCCTTACTTGTGAAAAAAAATAGCCTATGGCATCAGGAAAAGAAATCAAAGCTCGGATCAAATCCGTCACCAACACGAAGAAAATCACTCGTGCGATGGAGCTTATCTCGACCGTGAAGATGAAAAAAGCTCAGGAATGAGTCCTTTCAAGCCGTCCTTTTGCGATCGCGGCACTTCGGATATTTGCAAATGTAAGTGAATCCCTTTGAGACATTCCATCCATCGGGGGACATGCTCATACGACCAAGAGGGAACTTCTCGTGGTCATATCTTCCAATAAAGGGCTCTGTGGAGGGTACAATGTGAATACTTTCAAGAAAGTGGCACAGTACCGAAAAGACCATCCGGATACGACCATCGACTACATCACTATCGGAAAAAAGGCTCGCGAATTCATCCTCCGGACCGGGGGGAACCTGGTGGCGGATTTTTCGGATGCTATGAAGGATACCATCGAAATCCGGGACGTGAAACCGGTAAGTTCCATGCTTCGGGAACTTTTCACGAAGCAAGCTCACGAGAAACTCAACTATGATGCGATACAGGTCGTGCACAGCTACTATATCTCTGCGATCAACCAAAAGGCTATCGTGAAGCAATTCCTTCCGCTCGATCGTACGGATATCGTGGAATTTCTGAGCGATATTGTCGGACAGGATACCAAAGGTCTCGTAGAATCGCAGAAGTATACTATCGAACCGAATGTAGAGACGATCGTGGATGAGGTCATTCCGATGATCCTCAGTATGCTCCTCTACGAGATCCTTCTCGAATCGAAGGCTTCGGAACATTCCGCGCGTATGGTGGCCATGAAGAATGCGAAGGATAGCGCGACCAAAAAAGTTTCCGCCCTGACCCTCAGTTACAACAAAGCACGTCAGGCAGGTATTACTAAAGAGGTATCAGAGATCGTGAGTGGGGTGGAGAGCATGAAGGAATAAAACGATAAAATCCCGTTTCGAGAAATCATCTTTTTTCAAGTTCTAATAGCTAAGTCCTCTCCATGAAACTTCTGATCTATACCGATGGCTGAGCTCGATTCAATCCGGGTCCTGCGGGAATCGGGGTTTTCATTACGGATGAAAATGGGAAACCTCTGGAGAGGCGGCATAAGTATCTCTGAATCGCGACCAATAATCAGGCAGAGTATCAGGGAGCACTCCATGGGATCCGTCGGGGGATCGAGCTCGGAGCGACCGAGATAGAGCTTCGTATGGACTCAAATCTCGTTATCGAACAGCTTTCCGGAAATTTCAAGATCAAGAACCCGGAACTGAAGATCATTTTTCAGGAGATCCAAGAGATCCTGAAATCTTGGAACGGGAAGATCCGGTATATCCACATCCGTCGCGAGTTCAACAAGGAAGCAGATCGACTCTCGAATGTGGCGATGGATGAGGGGACAAGGTAAAGCAAAAGGGCCGCATAGCGGCCCTTATTTTTGTTCACCCTCTCTCTGTTACTGGAGGGGACAACTTACACAGGGGGTTCCTTTCTTTATGGAACCGCCCATCTTCGAGCAGAAATACTCTCCGCACGATCCGCGTGTTACTATGATGCGTTTCCCATCTTCGATCCCCGTACCGCAGAAAAGAATATTACTCTTCCTGTGGTTGTTGATATCGATGGTTCTTTCGCCTCGTCTTGCTGCTTTTTTCCTTCTCTCTCCATAATGACGGGCCCTTCTCGGTTGAGTCGGGACTCTTACGTCTTTTTCGGGGTAAACCTGTCCGGTAGTCATGATACCCTCCTTTTGTACACGGGAATTCGTGCCGCCTATTTATAGGCAATTCCTTTCCCTTTGCAAATTTTTTTATAAAATAAATAAAGATTTTGCAAATCGCAACCCTTTCGTATAATGTCAATCTCTTCTTTCGGAGGGACATACGCCGAAGGATTTAAAACCCTTTAGAGGAAAGTCCGGACACCGCCCGGGATAGTATAGCAGATAACGTCTGCGGCTCTGGAATATACTTAAAATCCAGGGTACGGAAAGTACCACAGAGACGATACTAGTCGGCTTCGGTCGATGAAAGGTGAAAAGTCCGCCCCAGGCGGACATAATTACTCTTCGGGGTAATTATGTGGCAAACCCTATACGGTGCAAGAGGAATGGTACTTGGTCTATCTATGACGATCTCGGTCGATAGGCAGAGTATACCTCGCTAGAGAGTACGGGCGACCGTGCTCCGAGATAGATGTATGTCGAGACACAGAATCCGGCTTACTACCCGAAAGAAGAGATTTAAAAAAACTAAAAATTCTTATTATGAATATCCTCCTTGTCTGAATCCAGGGTTCCGGGAAAGGGACCCAGGCGCGCAAAATCGCTCATGATTACGGTTACCATTTCTTCGAGATGGGGCAGAAGCTCCGGAATTTCTCGGAACTCGATCATCCTCGCTCCAGCGAAGTGAAAGCTTGTATGGACCAGTGAAAACTTGTCCCCGACGACCTCGTCACCGCCATGCTTGAACACTATCGCGATACCCACGGATCGGACAAGATCCTCTTCGATGGTATCCCCCGATCGAGTGCTCAGAAAGCGCTCTTCGATGCGGTTTTCCCGAACTATTTCGTGGTATTTCTCGATCTCAAGCGCGAGCAGGCTATCGAGCGTCTCGCGGGACGGAAGATCGATCCGTCCACCGGAGAGAGTTTCCAGGCCGATTTCCAAGGGGATTTCAGTCCGTTCACCGGACAGAAGCTCATCAAGCGACCCGACGACAATCCCGAGGCGGTTGCGAAACGGATCGGGATCTTCTACGATAATACTCTCCCCCTTTTGGCCCTCTGGGCGCAGGAAGGGAAGCGGGTTTATACCATCGATGCCTCTCGGGATGTGGAAACGGTGTATGAGCAGATTAAAGTGGTTCTATCGGCATATTAATTTTCATTATCATCTCCATATTTTATGAATCCGAATATTCTCCCTTCCCACAGAAGGATTGCCAAGCCGAACGGAAAAGTATTTCCTGCAGTCGAACGTCTCGCATCGAACATTCCTTACTGAAAAGTTTCTCTGCCATGGATGGCAGGAGAGGAGAAATTTACGTATGTCTCTAATCTTATGATGTACCAACAGCGTGTACATTTTTTCCAAGACGAAATCATCACGACCTCTCTTGAAGAATACTATGAGAATAGGTTGTATGAAACCATAGTCGGTTCGCTTTTGCGGAAATATCTCTCGAAAGACGATCCGGACAATGTTTTTTACTATACCTCTCAACACGATGATTATTATTCCGCATGCGATTATATCGTCAGCCAACCGGGAAATAGGGGGAAATTGGTGCGTATAGATTTGACCGTCAGCAATAGTGAAATCCGATCATTCGAGGATAATTATACACAAGCCACCATGAGCAAAAAAATCCGTTTGTTCCATAGAGGATCAGGAATACCGGAAGAATTTTTTCAGTCGGTCCATCCGGGCATGAAACCGACCCCCCTTCCTCTCATTATTTTACGGGTGAATCGGCCCATCCTTGCGGCATTTGCCCACGATTTTTTCAAGACCATGGCATCAGGAAGCACAAAGATCGATATCCTCGAACATTTCTCCTGATGGATACATAATAATTCCGCCATTACACAGAACCGCATCGCTTATATTCTCGGTATGGAAAAGAATCCGGGTACATCTCCATCCCAATATGAGCAAATAGCGGAACTGTCCATGCAAATAGGGAGATTATTCGCTGGAATAAGCGACGTAGAGCTTTATCAAAAGATATAAACATGTTCTTCTACCTCCATATCCCGTTCTGTCGCCAAAAGTGCCGGTACTGCAAGTTCGCGCTCACGCCGAAGTTCGACGAGCTCAAGGTTCGTACCTATATCGATGCTCTGAAGCGGGAAATAGGGGATTTTTTTTCCACACATCCGGAAGTATCCATCAAAACCGTCTACTTCGGCGGAGGAACCCCATCGGTCCTGACGGGCGAGCAGATAGCTGAGATCCTTGATGTATTTCGTAGACAGAAGGGATTCGCGGATATCTCCGAAATCACTCTGGAATCCAATCCCGAAGATATTTCGAGCGAGTACCTTGATGCTCTTTCCAGACTTTGAATCAATCGGCTGAGCCTCGGGGTTCAGACTCTGAACAACGAATCGCTCCGAATGGTCGGGCGAGCGGATTCGAATGGATCTATCTTCCAAGCGCTCGATGCCATCGCAGAAGGTCCGATAGGGAATGTCTCCATCGATTTGATCGCGGGACTTCCCGGCACCGCTCCAGAACAGATCGTCTCGGATCTGACCGAGATATTTTCGCGAGCTACTCCAAAGCACGTGAGCATCTATATGCTCGAGGACGAGTCCTATCCCGCAAGCTGGAAACCACACTTGCCGGACGAGGGAACGATCCGGAGCGAGTACCGGTCTGGGATGGAATGGCTGCAATCAAGAGGATTCTACCGGTACGAACTCTCCAATTTCGCATTGCCCGGTTTCGAATCGAAGCATAACCAATCCTATTGGAACCACTCGGATTACCAGGGGTTCTGACTCTCCTCGGCGAGTTTCGTCGGGGGAGAGCGGTTTGCTAACAGTTCCTCGTTCATGGGCTATTATCGAGGAGAAAAACAGACCGACGGGATATTGTCGAGCGAATCGAGAAATATCGAACGGATCATGTTCGGCTTCCGGACCTCCGGCGTGTCCTTGGATGAGCTCCAGAACAGGAGCATGGTCGAGAAATTCAGAGAAGAAGGACTCCTGGAAGTGCGGGAAAACAAAGTTTTTCCAACTTCGACTTGAATTTTTCTGATTGACTATATAATAGGCGAGCTGATTTAATATCGGCCGGCGTAGCTCAGTTGGTAGAGCGCGTCCTTGGTAAGGACGAGGTCGTGGGTTCGTGTCCCATCGTTGGCTCCAGTGAAAAAAGAAACATCCCCCAGAAATGGGGGATGTTTATGTTTTCTGGATCATTAATAGGGACACGAACGTGAGGTATTTTTCCGTGAATACGGGAAAATAAGACGTGCCTCGGATGGCACGTCTGACCGAGGGCGGCCCAGAGGGGTGTCCCATCGTTGGCTCCAGTGAAAATAAGAAACATCCTGTAGAAATACAGGATTTTTTGTTACTAAACTTTGCATTTCCGAAAAACTTCTTATAATCGCTTGGTTTAATTTTTTACCCATCCAATCTATGTCACCAGGTTATATCGTTTTAGGGATCGTTGTCCTCTTGGTCATTTTCGTTATCTCCAAGTATAATGGGATCATCCAGATGCGGAACAATCGGCAGAACGCTTTTGCTGATATCGATGTGCAGCTCCAGCAGCGGTTCGACCTTGTGCCGAATCTCGTGGAAACCGTGAAAGGGTACGCGAGCCATGAACAGGCTGTGTATGATAAGATCATGGAATCCCGGAAGGCGTATGCAGGGGCAGAGAGCATCGATGAGAAGATGGCGGCAAATACTATGCTCGGTGGGGCGCTCGGAAAGATCCTCGCTATCGCGGAGAGCAATCCGGAACTCAAAGCGAACCAGAATTTCATGCAATTGCAATCCGAGCTTTCCGATATCGAGAACAAGCTTGCTGCAGCAAGACGGTTCTTCAATTCCGCGACCAATGAATACAATACGTATATTCAGGTGTTTCCGACCAATGTGGTAGCGAATACATTCGGATTCAAATCCGAACTTTCGTTCGAGCCGGAGAACAGAGAAGAGGTCGTAAAGGCTCCAAAAGTACATTTTTAATACCTGTAAAAATAGAAAAATATGGCAGTAGTCTGAATACAGTCGGCGATTTGGTCCAATAGATTCAAAACACTCCTGCTCATCGCTCTCCTTCCGGCTCTGCTTTTCGGAGTGTTTCTGGTGGTGTTTTTCTGTCTGCACTATTTCGGGGATAATAACGGGAATAATGCCCGGGAATTCTATACCAACACCATGAATGGAACATTGAAAACGATAGAGGGAGAACCTATTACCGTTATTCCGACGGAAGTATTCCCTGTTTGTTCCAGTACGAACCCGGATATATGTGTATACAAGCTATATGCGTTACAGGCTTTCGACGACATTTCCGGTATTTTCCTGTTCCTTGGACCAGTCCTGCTCGTATGGTGTCTCATCGCATTCGCTTTCCATAGGAGCATCATATTTTCCTTCACGCAGGCGAAACCGATCACGAGGAAAGAATACCCGGAACTCTACAATATCGTGGAGAATCTCTGTATCTCGCGCGGACTCCCGACACCCAATATCGGGATACTCGAGGATGACAGCTACAACGCTTTTGCGGTCGGATGGAATCCGAAGAAGGCGTGGATCGTTTTCTCGCGGGGGATTATTAATATGCTCAATAAGCAGGAAATCGAAGCGGTGGCAGCCCATGAGCTCACGCATATCATGAACAAGGACGGACTCCTTATGGTGGCAGTCATCGTGTTTATCGGAGCAGTGGCGGCGATCGGCGAGATATTGGTTCGGATAGCAGCGAGGATGAAGTCGGACTCCAGCTCCGGAAAGAACGGGTGACAGGCTCAGGCTATCATGTTCATTGTGGGAATTGTATTGCTCATCCTCTGATATCTCATCCTGCCCCTCGTACAGTTGGCTATCTCCCGCAAACGGGAGTATCTGGCGGATGCATGAAGTGTCGAGCTGACCCACGATAAATTATCCATGATCAGCGCACTTCAGAAAATCAGCCAGGATTCCGTCATCGAGAGCATCAAAAAAGACTCCGTGTCAGCGCTCTGTATCAGTAGTCCGTTTCCGAAAACTTCAGGGCTCGTGAGCAGATTCCATGAGTTCTTTTCCACCCACCCTTCTATCGAGAACCGGATAGAATTGCTGGAGAAGTATTAAAAACCGTTTTTTTTAGAATATTTCCTATAGAAAAAATTTATCCCATAAATAGCATTCGTATGTCTCTGCACACAATTGCCGGTTTCTTTATAGATAATATCAATACACTCTCTTTGATCGGTGCGGTGGTGGGTTTTCTCTGGGGAGTGTATCAGTACAAGAAGAGTATCGATCTCAAAAGGGCGGAATGGATCCATAAGATATTCAATACTTTCTATCTCGAAGAAAAATTCAAGCATATCAAGAAGGGGGTGATATACGCAGAAGTCCTGGATCCGTCTATCGCAGAAGTTTTGAAATATTACATTACGAAATCTCAAAAAAAACCGCATGTTCTAAGTCCGGAAATCGATAGGGATGCTATTATCGAAGAACTTATCAATTTTTTCAATTTTTTTGAGTTCATCATCTATCTTGTTGAGATCAACCAGATATTCAATCGGGATGTACAGGTGATGTTCCATGGGTTTCTCACACGTATAGGAAGACATGATCTTGTTGTCGAATTTCTCAAGTGTACAGGGTACGAAAAAACATCGAAATATCTTCGGGAAAATATTCTAGAATAGATCGCGAATTCAAAAAACCCTTCTCGTTGCGAGAAGGGTTTTTGCTATATTCCTTGAGGGGCTAATGAATTCCTCAGATTCCTGAGCAACTCGCTCCATGTTCGGGTGCAATCGCCCCTGAGTTCTTCAAAATGGAGGGTTCCGAGAATTCTTTCCAATTGGATGGAATCACCTGAATGCCATCGGAGCTGTCCACGAGCATACATCTCCGCCCGTTTCATTTCTCATCTATCGATATAATCCAGAAATACCTGAGCCTTCGCTCCATTATTGAGCCGGAGCCATACCTCCTTTTCCTTTTTTGTTGTTGCCTTGATGAGCTGGGTGTGGGAAAAATCCACTGCCTCGGCGAATTGTCCGGATCGGATGAATGCACAATAATTGTCCGATCATTCAAAGTTCTGATCCAACATGCCTTCACAGAACGTCTGAACTCCTGCGGCCAATGCCTCGCTTCCTTTTATGAGTTCCAATGGGAAGTCGATTTCTTCCTGTCATGCCAAACCTTCCATAATCCATAAGATTAAAAAGTAAGCTACATGAACCCTTATATTCCGAAAGCTCGTCTTGTCAAATTTTTGTGCAAATTTATTGTACGGGTTTCTCATTTTCCGGATGCGGAAAATGAGAGGATTCAGGATCAAAAACAACGGGATTTCCCATAAGAATGGAAAAGGGGTACCGGAGCAGGTGGGAATGCTACGATGGTATGGCTATAGGATATTTCTCTTGATTTTGTTTATTTATATCGTATAATCATTTCATAATTTATCCGTTCATCCATATGGGGTATGTTTGGAAAAAACAGTCCGGGGATCAATCACTGATTCTGCAAAGAAACACGGGAGGACAGCAGTCTGTTGGGTCTTGCATACCTGAATAGGGCGCTAAAGGAATGAAGATGTGCCGATTGTCCGGATAACGGTACGAGGCGATGTCGGGAACATGTACAGGAATCGCTCCAGAATATCCTCCCCTCCCAGACATCCATCTAATAGATAAAAGAATCCGCTTGAAGCGGATTCTTTTATCGGATCGTTACACGATTATTGCATCTCCACGCTTCCTATCTTCGCATAGTTTTGCGCTATATCGTTCGCCTGTATCCTGTCATTGCTGACGGTTATGAGCGTATTATCCAGATAGAGATTACGTATAACGAAGTCGTTGCTGAAATTCCAGATCTGATTTGCGAAATACTCTCCGATCGGAGAATCGGTATAGCAGTAGGGTGGTACGTAGGTTTGAACCGGATTCGTGCAATATTCCCCTCCACCGATGATAGTCTTGCAAACCGGTTTTCCATCGGTTTGTGCGTATTGTTTGCAGTCTTCTGTCCGTTTCGCTTCCAATCCGGTCGTATCGATATGGCTGATACGTGCTTGCTCTTTCACTCCATTGGTCGGGTCGATGCTCAGAGCGATCGTTCCTTGAAAAGCATCCTTGTTCCGATACGGTTGTGTCGGATCATTCGCATTCGTCATGAGGATTGCTGGCATGAAGAGGAGATTCTTTTGCGCATACCAGGTAAAGAGTCGTGGATCCTGAAGTACATCCGAACTGGATCCCTGATCTCCGAGAGTGAGAGTGGAGACTTGTTTCGGATTGGCGACATCCGTTACGTCATAGAGATCGACTTTGAGCCCTCCATTTTGCGTACCGCCGTATTGGTTTGTGATCGTTGTATATCCGATCCCGATGAGATGCGTCGCATCATAGGGATGGAGATAGGTCGAATATCCGGGGATTTTCAACTCTCCGAGAATCTTCGGATTTTGTGCATCGCTCAGATCTATGGCGAAGAGCGGATCAATCTGTTTAAAGGTTACCAGATAGAGCCGGTTCCCGATAAAACGGGAACTCTGGAAATTCTCCCCTTTCCCGATATCCTGAAGATTCCCGAGTACTTGGAGTTTCGGATCGAGTACGAAGAGTTCGGTGGACTGGCTCGGATAGGAATGGCTGGTAACGATCCGGAAGTTTCCGGTGGTGTTATCCTCATCCATGGAATATTGGTTGAGCGGAGCACCAGGAATAACGGCGGATGCTACATAGGAAGCGGTGTCATCTTTCACGGAAAGCTTATGGATGAGGGTATTCTGCCCCTGATAGTAATAGGGCATGATACAGAGCATTCCCGGGGCGCACCGGAAGTCGTATGAGGTATAGAGGTGCGAGGTGATATAGAGATTATTGAGGCTCATATGGATCTGATTCACATCCCCGAAGAGTACCTTGGTTTTGGTTTCCTTGGTCGCATCATTCGTATCGATGATGGAAAGGGTTACGAGGCTTGGAGTGAAGTCGAATTGTTTCAACGTTTCCGCGTCAGGAAGCACGTACTCTATATCTGCACAAATGGCGTTGTCCTTTTGTGTCAGATTATAGGGGTATAGTCTTCCGTTGAGGACAAAATTCTTTTCGCTCGCTATATCCGTCTTGCGAAGCTCTACTTTCAGCGGCTTGATGGTGGATCCGACAAAATCTGCATTGAACTTCGTTTCGTTGAGCATCGGTATCGCTCCTGGCGGAGTCGTTCCGTAGTAGATATCGTATGGGAAGGAGAAGTTCGAATCGGAAAGCACGTAGAGATATTTACCGATCATGCGTGATTCGGTGATATTCCCATCGGTCTCATAGTACTTGTCGATCCGGAGGTTGTTCATATCGCTGATATCGTAGACAACCACGACGGTTTTTACCTGTCGGTTGAACCAGTACCGGTACCCGTAATTGAGGGTATTGTATTTGGTTCAGAGAATGATGAGCTTTTTTCCTTGGAGAAAAAGTTTCGGATCCACGAAACTCTCCGGAATCCTGATCTTCTTTATAACAGAGAGTTCCGTTGCCGGGAAGGCCTTGGCTATATAGACAGAGTGATCCTTGCTATTGTAGAAATAGAGATTGGTTCCGTCCGTTTTGATGAGTTCCGGTTCATCGACTCCTGCAACCTGGAGATTGGTATAGGAGATATCGGTGGCGCTCGCCGGAGCGGATACCCCCGAAGTCGCTCATTTCTGGGCGTCGGAGGAAACCCCTACTGGAGCAGGTACGGCACCAAGATTGTTTTCCATCATGATCGGTCCGCCACCGTAGAATCCTCCATTATACGGATGGGCTTTATAATAGTCTTTGATGAAATTCTTCATCACGCTTTCCATATTGTCGCAACTATTGAACGTCTTGAGTTTAAAATCCGCTGTGAGGGTCTTCGCGGCAGGATTAACGCTATCGAGGCACTGAGGGATCCCTTCCCAGATACAGGTATTGTGCGTCGTCTGCGTATCGATCCCGCCATTTACGGTGTGGGTATTGCACCCGTCTGAATAGGTTGTGCAGGATCCAAGATTCACATTGCGGACGATGACATCGGCCGCTTGAACTTCTGAGGCCATCATTCCGAAGGCCAGTATCACAGGGATGAAAAAAGTATATTTCATAAGAAAAAAGAAAAGAAATAAAAAATCTTTCTGTAACTTATAACGAAATAAACAAGGTTAGTGCAGGACAAAGGAATTATCAACAGTGCCATGAAAAAATAGGTGTATCATATTGTACCCATATATACAAAATCTCCAAAAGAATAATTTGAAGGTTTTTTTATTCCTTATGGTATTATTCCCCGAATACCTGTGCATAGTATACCTGACCGTCTTTTACAGCATATCCGATACCTATTTTTTTCCAAGCGTCGAGCATGTTGGCTCGATGTCCTCCGCTATTCGCCAAGCCGACCAGAAGCGTTTTGAAACTGACATTTCCTCATGCGACATTCTCTCCGATACTTCACACGAGGCTGATATTGTTGCGTTTCGCGGTCCCATTGATCTTATCTCCATTTGAGTCGGTATGCGAGAGGTTGTTATGCTGAGCCATATCATTCGCTTTGATGGTGGCGAGTCTATTGAGGGTATCGTCGAGCGAGAGTGAAGATTCTCCGGATTTTGCACGTAGGCTGTTCACGAAGCTGAGAGACTCGACTGCGACAGTGGAACTATCGGAGTCGGTGATTTTTTTCTGTACGCTATCATAGTCGTTCGGATATACCGGAAGGATATCCCCATAGGCGATAGGTCCGTTATAGGCAGCGAAGCCATTGTCATAATTGATTTCTACACGATAAAGCCCTGCTTGCTTCAATGGGATGGTTTTTTCGAAAACCTTCTCACGTTTCAGGTATCCGTCAGCATCGATACTTGTGGTGTCAAAAGCGTATTTGTCCACATTTCCATTCGGGAGCGTGAGCAGGATATCGCTTTTCACTTTTTTCCCTTTCGGTATGATTCCGTGAATGAGGAGATCCCCACTTTCTTCCATCACTACGATATTCTCGTTTTTTTCCTCTTTATATCCCGGGGCAAGCATCATGGTTTTTTCGAAAATCGTGACCGGACTCGTATAAGCATCATGGGAAAAAGGAGTGAAATCCTCCTGTGAATCGATTTTCACAAAAACCGGTTTGGTGATGTCAAGGGATTTGAGAGCGTCGCTTCGTATGGCGATGGTTCAAAACCCTCGGTACATGAAAGTCCCGCCCTCTCCTTTGATGGTAAGGGTATGGAATCCGGAAGAGGAGAAGTGGAATAGATAGAGGGAGACGAGGTTGGGGAGTTCCAGACGTTCCACTTCGGGTTTTTCCAGCTTTTCCGGACCCTTTGCGGACAGGGTCAATTTTTTATTGGAAAAAACCGAATCCTCGAGAACGGTGATATCCAAAAATATGTCCGTATCGAAACCTGATCCGGAAGCCACCACCATCTGATAAGTCCCTGCTTCTTCGAGCGGGTAGTCATATCCGAAGCGGCTATCCGATCATTTCTTCGCTCCAAGCGTGATATCCTTTCCGGAAGGGGATTTCAGATAGAGGATGGTATAATCGTTCCCGGAGAGCTCTTTCCCGGTGATATGAAGGGTTTCGTTTTTGAGATAGGTGTTCGGTATGCCGGAGTCCAGTGTTATTCAGAGATCTTCGAATGCGGTGGTCTGTATGGTTCTTTTGGTGTAGTTTTTCGGAACCGTTCCGAGGATATCGACCGTTCCCTGTACCTTACCGCTGGATATCTTTCCGATGGTTCTGAATGCTGTAGTCGTCAGATCGGTCAAATCCGGATGTTTGGCGCAATTCGGACGATCGTTGGTTTTGACGATGACAGAGGCGGTTCCCTTCCTGATCTGTATGAGAGTATTGAATGGGATATCGCATGCAGCAGCAGAGAAATAGGCCTGTGAAAAGAGGTTTCCGTTTGCGGTTTTCCCTCCCTCAAAACTATCCGCATAATAGGTGATGTCCGTATTCTTCCCAACAGCTTCCGGATCCGTCGCCATATGTTGGATATTTTTGTGGGTATTGGATACCGTGTTGACACTGGCGGCATTCTGGATGAAATCCATCGTCTCTTTGTATCCATCCCGGAAAAGCTTTATCTGTTCCCGGAGTTTTACTGTATCATGGTTCTGGAAAGCTTTATCGATAGAGATAAGGATTTCGGACAGTCTTTCCTTTTTTTGTTCGATACTTTTTTTCGGATTTTCCGCAAGAGCCATTTGGCTGATTTTTTGTTCGATCCGGAGACTTATTTGTTCGTTCGCCTTTCCAAGTATCGGTTGCGAAAAACTTGGCGTCGCATGCGCGCATGGCAGGAATGCCAGGGAGAGGAGAAGTGGGAGCAAGAGATGTTTTTTCATGAGAAGAAGTGAGGACTAAAAGATTCAACCGGAAGTACCGTCGATCCAGGGGGGATGTTTTACGGAAAATAAGGTATCAGAGCCTTTTTTCTGGTTCTCAGTGTATCTTTTTTGTGAAAATATCAAGTTATTCTTGCATGATCGTTTTGAAGGCCCCTGCCGATCTTTGATCAAAAAATTCCATTTAGGGGCCGAAAAACTATAGGGATTTTTAAAAATCTCATAGAAATTAATGAAAAATTAATATTTGATTCTATAATGATTATCATTAAAATAGTCGGTTTCGTTTTAATGGAAATCACCTGGTTCTATCCTTAATTTATCCTGATATGGAACATATTGCTCATACAGATTCTCGCACATCGACCTGAGTATGATCCGTGTCTGGCAATCGGAATCAGGAAAAATTGCGGGCGAACGTGTTCGATATACTGCACCCGAAATTCTACCATCCCTATGCCACGATCAAAAAAAGAACATTGATACGGATCAGCGCTCCGGATTTGGCTGGTCTCTATAGTTTTTTGGTGGAAGGAATCATAGGGTCCGACAATCCCTTCCCGAGGCCGGAGTGTCCCGTGAAGAGCCCGAATCAGCAATCTTTGGCAAGGGTGGATTACAAAAGTGCTATGGTGGATTATATCTGCGGTTTCGGTTATAAACTTACGAGTCCTCCTTGCGATTATCCTCCGGCTTTCCTCGAAGCGCTTGCGAATTATCTCGAGCATAAGGTAGGAAGAGGTGGAAAGAGCGATAATGGCAAGGTCATCCCTATATGGAATGAGAAATAGAGGAGGGGTTCTTTGACAGCCCCTGGAAGGAGCTTTTTAAGAATCCGGACTTCCGGTCCTTTTTCCGTTACCTTACCCTATAGCTCCCATCGATATCCATCTCTATGATTCCACGCACCTCCATCATGGAGAGTTTGCATGCGATCGTTGCGATATCGATACCGAGTGCATCTTCTATGGATGATATGCCGAGCGATCCTTGTCCGAGGAGCCCGTGGATGGATCTCTCTATGGGATCGTCGAATTTCTCTGTGCGGAGTACTTCGATCTTTTCTGCTACGACGGTCATTGTCTCGTATTCCGAGAGGATATCCATCGCATCCATGACAAGCTTCGCTTGACCATCCCGAATGAGTGCATTGGTTCCGGTACTGGTCGTTTTGGTGATCTCTCCAGGAATCGCGAAAACATCACGTCCGAAATCGAGTGCGAGTCCAGCGGTGATGAGGGTTCCGGATTTCTCCGCTGCTTCCGTGACGAGGGTTCCCTTGGAAATGCCTGCGACTATTTCGTTCCGGATAGGGAAATTATACGGTTCTGGTCCCATCCCGATCGGGAATGCGGATACAAGTGCCCCTCCGGATACGAGAACCTGATTGAAAAGCTCCTTGTTTTCCTTCGGATAGCACCGATCGATCCCGGTCCCGAAAACCGCGAGAGTATATCCGCCATGTTCCAGGGCTGTTTTGTGTGCGAGAGAATCCACGCCATAGGCACCCCCGGAGATTATCCCGTATCATTTCCGTACGAGTTCTGGGAGGATCTCCGAGAGGGCGGTGCGTGAATACGGGGTGTTTTTCCGTGAACCGACGACGGAGATGAGATCCGTGTGTGTCGGGAGCGTTCCTCGGACGTAGAGAAAATAGGGGCAGACAGGGGTTTGCCCGAGAAGTTCCGGATAGAGCGGATTAGTGATAATTATGATTTGCACGTCGAGTTTTTCGATGAGCCCGGAGATTTTGGCGGTATCCAGCTTCTGTTTTGCTTCTAGTATCGATCGGATCTTTTCATCCTGGAACCTGAGATTCCTGAGTGTTTCGTGACTGAGGGCAGCATAGAATTCCCCATAGTTCTCGTTCGTGGCGAAAATACGGGAAAGGGCTTTCTGGGTGAATCCGATAGAGTGGAGGAAGACGAGGGGAAGAAGTGATGAGTTCATTTTTTGTGAAAGATTATATTGAATTAATCTGATTGTTATCGTGCAGACAGGTTTTTCTGGATAGAGGAGTTGAAATACACCCTCCCATTCTTTTTTTCTAATCGGAGTTTTCCGAGCTCTTTCCTTGTGTAGTTCCCCTTATCTCCGATGAATCGGATGATCTCGGTGATACCTCCCTCGGAGAGTCCGATAGTCCCGTTATTCGCCTGTTCATAGAGGTATCGGATCACTTCTTTTTGGAGGAAAGGGGAGATCACTTGAAAATCCTCGACCAGGAAAGATGATTCTCCCCGGAGAAATATCTCTGCTTGGGTATCGATAAAATCCCCGAGTTCGGACATATATTTCATGAAGGATGAGAGATTCTTCCGGTATTCCGGATTGATCCGTTCGAATTCCGAGATGATATTGAGGCGTAGATGGTTGCGGAGATAGATATCGTCGGCATTGGTTGAATCCAGCCTATATGGGATGTTTTTCTCCTCTAGTCCGCTCAGGATTTCGGTTTTTGAGGTGTCTAAAAACGGGCGGAGTATATATCCGTTTTGTTCTGGGATTCCCATGAGACCATGGATCTTCGATCCCCGGATGAGGTGGAACATGAGGGTTTCGATGCTGTCATCGAGGTGATGGGCGGTCAAGATGAATCTGGCGTCATATTTTGTGCGAATTTGCTCGAGAAAAGCATAGCGTTCGATACGTGCTGTTTCTTCGACTCATCTTTTCGTCTCGCGGGCAACAGCAGCTATATCTTTTCCAATATTTTCGAATGTGAGCGTATTTTTCGCGCAGAAATCTCGTAAGAATTCCTCATCCCCATCGCTTTCCTGTCCTCGGAGACAGTGGTTGAAATGGGCGATTATGAGGCGTTCTTTCGGATGGATCGCCAGAACTTCCGATAGCATGCACATGCTATCCGGACCCCCGGAACAGGCGATTATGAGGATATCATCGGGAGCGATCCCGTACTTCTGGAAGAAATTCTCGAGCATATTTTCAGGTTTTTTTTATATTCTTTCTTTATTCAATTTCCTTATGAATTCCAGAAAATGGTCATCTGGGGCGACTTTGTTGAGTATCGTTTTTTTGCATTCCATGCACTGATGTCGGATCATATATCCTTTATTTTTCCGGTAATCTATGTCTGTCGGCCGCATCTGTCCATGACATTCGGACGCCCGATCTCCGGGGTTTGCATCATCCACGTGTTTGGAACAGAGACAGTATGGGCAGTGGTTCCGTGCGGATCCTTCCGGATGGACGGTAACAGTCTTATGGCAGTATCCACATTCGAAATTCTCATTATACATCACAAAAGTCATATACTATATTCAGGTTTTATTATTAAAATGGTCGGCGAATTTCCCGAGGAATTCTATGAGTTTCTCTTCATCGAACGGATGTTTTTGCATGAGGGATTTCAGCGATTCGCTGGAATTGTTGAGAGCGATATAGTAATCTCCTTCCCGAACCATGACATCGAAGAGGGCTCATTCTTGATTCCAGGTGAATACTCATTCGCCATCGGCAAGGGCATTCTTTTTCATGATGCGATTCAGGAAAAAATCGATATTTCCGATGACCCGATCTTTCCAGACCCGGTCGGCAAGGGCTTTCTTTCAGTATTCCTGATGGTGTACGAACTCGTATCCGGATCGGAGTTTCCGGAGGATGAGTATCTCATCGAAAAGAAGGAAAGAGAATTCCTCGGAAAGTTCCCTAAAGAAAATATCCGTTTCCTTGGAGAAATCCATGAGCGAATGTGCTTGAATGATAGGTGCGGGCTGTTTTTTCCCGAAGAGGAATCCGAACATAGGCTAGCGGGTTTTAAAGAAGCGAATCTCCTGTCATCATTGGTTGATATAGGTCGTATTCTCGCGGAGTATCTGCCATACTTTATACGGTTTCGGTATGAAATGGATCGTCTTTACCTCATCTTTCTGCTGTTCCATGATCAGATGACCATACCCGAGAAGGTTGGGGAGGAGACCATGCATCTCCACGTCTATCTTCATGACTTTCCCCATATCCATGATCTCGAGGTCTTCCTGAAGGATCAGCGAACTATTGATGATGATGAACTTGTCCCGAACGATGATGACCAATCGGTTGTAATACCGGATGATTCCGAGTATGAGCTGGATGAAGCCATAATTCACCAGAAGGAAAATGACCGGGAAGAATACGTAGCTCACGATATCGGAAGTATCCTTGCTGAGATCCTGTTTGTAGATCAGAAGCGAAGCGAAAAGCACTCCTGCTATGATGATCAGGAAGAGGAATTTCGTTACGAGATACAAGAAATAGATAAAGTGTCTCGTGATGATCGTATAATTTTCTTCCGCAAGGATATCCATATGAAGGGATTATAAAAGAGTAAGGATTATAGCCATGGAAAGCATGAACAAGAGGGCGAAAAGGATCCGTACGATGATCTTGAGTTTCCGATCGATGATCTTGAGTCCGTCTTCTCCGATGGGCCAGAGTTTTTCGATATGCCGCCGGTGTATGTAATTGAGGCGGGCTTCGAAAAAGACGACGATAAAAACGAACAGAATGGTGTAGATGCTCAGTAAGATAGCCTGCGATTCGGTTATTGGCATGATTTCTCTAGATTAGGTGGGGAGATAAGATGTCAAATTGTCTACGATTATAATGATATTCATATTTTTGCAATACGAATTAATATATGGTAGTATATCCTTGATAAATATATCCATAGCATCCTTTTATGCCAATACAAAACGAAGAAGATTTCAAAAAAATGAAGGAGCGTCTTCTGAAAGAGAATGCTGGATTCCATTCCGACAAATTCCAGGAACTGGAACGTTTCGTCCGGGAATCGCTTCTCAAACAGGACTCCGATTCCGCCCTGACCCTCATCACAAAAGGATCCCTTTCTCTCGGAGGATCCGATATCCACTATGATGTAAAACCTGCATCCGTGGCGGTACGCCTCCGGATCGATGGGAATCTCGTGACCGTATTCGAACTGACTTTTCCTGAGTACAAGCTCGTTCTGGAACGGCTTAAATACAAATCCAACATGAAACTGAATCTGACCCAGATCCCGCAGGACGGGAAATACCGGATCGAAGAATCGGGCGACCGGATCGATGTGCGTGTCTCGACCCTCCCGGTGAAACTCGGGGAAAATGCCGTATGCCGGATACTCGATTCCACGAATTCCATTCCGGCGATGAGCGATCTCGGATTCATGTGGACCTCCAAACGTCAGATCGAGAAGAGTACACAGAAGAAAAATGGGATGATCCTCGTGACCGGACCGACCGGAAGTGGGAAGACCACTACTCTGTATTCCATCCTTTCTACGCTCAATACCTCGGACAAGAAAGTCATCACTCTCGAGGATCCCATAGAATACGAGCTCGAAGGGGTGGTGCAATCGGAAGTGAACGAAAAAAACAATTATACTTATGCGAGCGGGCTCAAAGCGCTTCTCCGGCAAGATCCGGATGTTATCATGATCGGGGAGATCCGTGATCTGGAAACGGCGGATATCGCGGCGCAAGCATCTCTCACCGGACACCTGGTCCTCTCCACGCTCCATACCAAGAGCGCTTCCGAAACCATCGAGCGCCTGACTAATATGGGACTCCCTTCCTACATCCTCGCTTCCGCTATCGACATCATCATCGCCCAGCGGCTGGTCCGGAAGATCTGTCCGCATTGTTCGGAATCCTATGAAGCGACTCCGGAAGAGAATGAGATCATCAAATGGATGATGCAGGATATCGGAATCGAAGCAGTCTCGAAAGCGAAAAAGAATGGCTTCACGCTCCATCGAGGACGGGGGTGCGAACACTGCGGATACACCGGGTTCAAAGGACGTCTCGGTATTTATGAAGTACTCAATTTTTCCGATGAGATCCGAGCGCTCATCCGTCAATGAGCGAGCCCCACAGAGATACTTGCAAAAGGACGGGAGCAGGATCTGATGCTCATGCGGGAGGATGGCGTCCTGAAGGCGATGCGAGGGAAAACGACTCTGGAAGAACTCTTCGGTGTAATCGATTAAAACTCTTTACAAAATCCAAAAAAGGCTCTATTTCCCTCTGAAAATAGAGTCTTTTAAAATCTCCTTGTATTCCTCATTGAATCGGTTATACTAGCTTCATATTTTTTCATGAGCTCTTCCTATGAAAATAAAAAATATTAAATGAATTTTGAAGATCGTTCCGTCAAAATTGTTCTTTTTCTTCTGATTCTTCGCTCTCTTCATAGGATTCGTGTATGCAACGGTACTGGTTTTCCCGAATATCTTTCCATCATGAATGACCTCCAATGGTTCATTTTCCACTCGGTTTACCCATATGTTCGTGAATTGTCCCGCAAATGAATTTCTTAAAGGATTCGATACGGACTTGTATCGAATCTGTGTCCCTTCGACGGGGATATATAGCTGACCAGTTATATCTCAACTCCCTGCTTCTACTTCAGGAGGTTACCCAACTGCTCCAACTGGACAGATTGCTGAAGGAAAGTTCGCAAACTATTTCCGGAATCTTTCGGGGCTTTGTTCTGGAAATACTATCGTCAAAGGGTTCGCTACCGACGGATGGAAATATTGTGTTGATCCCGCAACCCCCTTGGTTATTTCGAATCCTCACACGGCTTTGACAGTACCACGTATCTGACCAACCATCGTTCCATCCGGGCAATCAAACGGAGGGAAATTTCAGGATCTTTTTACAGTCATGTCCATGACTTGTACTGGGTCTCAGGTAGTAAATGGGTTTGATGCGAATGGAAATGTGAGTTGTGGGGGGTTACCAGCCATTAGTTGTAATACAGCAGGAACAAACTTTGCAGGGTTTACCACTAATACATATGACGGAAATATGTGATGAGTACCCGGAGCAAACGCAAAATGTGCCGCAGAATTTCCATGAAGTCGGATTGCAAATCTTTCGGAAATAAAATGTTCACTACCACAAGCAGTTTGGATTAACGATCTACCATCCTGAATCCTTAGCGCCTGGTCTGATAGTCATTGTTATGGATGGACCTCAAATAGCTTTTCACTGAGTTTTAATCCTTATGGTGCTGCTGTAAGCCCTACCGGTTTTGGTTTGATTGCTACAAATCCAACAAGATATTGGATGGTCAGTACTTGTAATTTGAAACACGCACTAGCTTGCGTATACAATCCTATCTCCGGTTCCTGCGGAACCGCGAATGGAAAAACCTACACTACTACCACTGCTTATGGTTCAGATACGCAATGTGCCAATGGAACGGCCAGTAGTACAGCTTTCCCAACTCAGTGAGGAAGTGTGAGTTGGACGTGTAGTGGGCAGAATGGGGGAAATGTAAGTGGTACTTGTACAGCGAGTCGGCGTACTCCCTATCAAATTTACACCCTTATCTCTGCATGGGGCTATACCACGCCGGTATCTGGCTCAATCGTGGTCCGGTCGGGATGTGCAATGGGCGGGGCCAACCCAAATGCGGAGCTACTTGGGAATGCTTTGTGGCAACAATTCGCCATAGTCGCCTGCTTCAACGGCTCGATGAATAGCTTCTGGGAGCTGAAGTTGCCAGGCTCCGCGACTACAATGCCTTGGTGGCAAACGCCTCCAGCAGTTTTTACTGGGCAGTCGGTAACCGTTGGAGGAAGCACATATACATTTTCAACCACAGGGCCGAAATTTATATATGGAACCATTAACTATACAGCAGGATCAACATTAAGCTGGAGTGGGAATACTTTGTCTGCGAGTGGTCCAGGTGGAAGTGGCTCGTTGACATTTTGGCAATAGCAGTAATTTGTCATCTTGTCAAAGCGGTAGCTGAAAAAAAGCTTTCATTGAGTTATCGATTAAAACTCTTTACAAAATCCAAAAAAGGCTATACTTCCCTCTGAAATAGAGCCTTTTTATCTTCCCTGAAAAACTTCATCTATGTCTGAAAAATCAACCAACAATCTCCTCGTCATCTTCGGTGCTACCGGCGATCTTTCGAAGCGTAAGCTCCTTCCGGCGCTCTATTCCCTTTATGAACAAGACGCACTCGAACACACTTCCATCCTTGCGATCGGGAGGAAACCGTTCCGTTCGGAAGAATTCCGGACATATCTCCGTTCCGAATCTCTCATAAAGACGGAATACGCAGATGACAGAGACGGATTTCTGGAAAAGATAGACTATCTGGAACTTCCGATGAATGACCCGGATGGATATGGGCCACTCCGGACATTCATGCAGGCACATCGAGAGAAGAATATCACCTTCTATCTCTCGGTCCCTCAGGAACTTTTCGAGCCGATCGTTTCCGGAATCGCCCATATCGGGCTCAATACGGCTTCTTCCAAGGTCGCCTTCGAGAAACCGTTCGGATCGGATCTCGAAAGCGCAACAAAACTGAATGCATTTGTGACGCAGGCTTTTTCGGAAGATCAGATTTTCCGGATCGATCACTATGTCGGGAAAGAAACCATCCAGAATATCCTCGCTTTCCGGTTCGCGAATTCGCTTTTCGAGCCAGTTTGGAACAATCATTATATCGATAATATCCAGATTACCGCGACCGAGTCGCTCGGTGTAGAAAACCGCGGAGCCTATTATGACCATGCCGGGGCGCTTCGGGATATGGTGCAGAATCACCTTTTTCAGGTACTTGCCCTCGCAACGATGGAGCCACCCCACACCCTCACGAGCACAGCCATCCACGACGAAAAGGTGAAGGTCATCCGGTCGCTCCGGCTCGGGAAAGACCTCCTGTCCCATGTCGTTTTCGGTCAATATGCAGGATATAAGGATGAGGCAGGAATACCGGAATCTTCCCGGACGGAAACATTTGCCGCTCTCCGGCTCGAGGTCCATAACTGGCGGCTCAAAGGGGTGCCGATCTATCTACGGACAGGAAAAGCTCTCTCTGGGAAGAAAACAAAGGTCGTTGTGGAATTCCGGAAGAATGCCTCCATCCTCTATAATGAACAAGATGAGCTCGATCGGAACCGTATCATATTCGAGATATCTCCCTATGAAGGGATTTCTGTCGGTTTCAATGTCAAAGAATACGGAGAAACCAAGAAAACTCGGGCAGTTTGGTCCGAATTCATCCAGACCAAGGAAGGTCCGGAAGCGTATGCCCGTATCCTTTCGGATCTTCTTTTAGGTGATCATACCCTCTTCACAAGGTGGGATATGATCGAGGAATCATGGAAGATCGTCGATCATTTGGTGCACTGTAAAGAAAATTGTCCGATATTGCATTCATATGAAAAAGGAAGCGATGGTCCAGAAGCAGTGAATACACTCCTAGAGATGGATGGAAGAGAATGGTATGAATAGAATCTCTGTAAAATGCGAACTTTACATTCAAATTTTACGTGCACCACGGGCGGGCAGCGCCTCCTCGTTCTCCGTACAGTCGTACGGTTCACTGCGGTACGCATTTTTCATGAAAATTTCATCATTTTTCAGGAGATTCTATTAGTCTTCTAGTTCTAATATTATAGAGTTTCATGAAAATAATTTCTTCCCACGAAAAAGAAAAACTCGCATCACTGGCATTCACCTCATTTTTGGAACAACTACATTCTTTCCGAAATCAGAGACATCTTATTATCGGGCTTTCCGGTGGAACATCCCTCCTTGCTTTTTATGAGGCTCTGAGAAATTTTTTTCCTTTTCTGGAACCGGAGCTTCGCAAGAAGATCCGATTCGTTTTCCTGGATGAGCGACTCGTCCCGCTTGATCACCCGGACAGCAATTACCGCCTGCTCTCTGGAATTCTCTTCGCTCCGCTCCTTGAAAAGAAGCTTCTATCAGAAGAGCAGATTTTTGCAGTCCGGACGGATATCACTGATCCAGTGATGGAATATTTCTCCCGGGTTCCTCATATCGACATCGGGCTATTCGGAGTCGGACCGGACGGGCATATCGCTTCGTTGTTCCCGAATCATCCCGGACTTCAGGATAAAAATAATGGGTATATCATGGTCCATGATTCCCCGAAACCTCCGTCTGATCGGATCTCCATTTCGATTCCCTATGTCCGGAAGATCTGCTCCGTATTCGTGTTTTTCATCGGAGAAGGGAAACGGGAAGCGTATGAGCGGTTTCTCGATACGAGCATCAGAGAAGAACAATGCCCCGCGAAGTACCTGCTCGGGTGTGAGGATTGTGTGGTAGTGACGGATCTGGAGGGGTAAAAAAACCGCGAGGACTTCTCGCGGTTTTTGTTTGTGTATTATCCATTCCATTCCGTATGGAATATCCCTTCCCGGTCGGTACGTTCATAGGTATGGGCTCCGAAATAATCCCGGAGTCCCTGGAGGTAGTTCGCCGGATGAGCATTATCGACCATACCTTCGAAGTAGGAAAGAGCGCTTCCGATGGTAGGAATCGCAATCCCGTGCTCGCTCATGATACCAACCGATCGATGCCAATCCGGGAGATTCTGTTTGAGGGTCATTACGACTTCCGGTATGGCAAAAAGATGCGGAGCTTTCTCTGGGGAAGCGAGAAACGCTCGGTGGAGGAAGGTAAGGATTTCTGCCCGGATAATACATCCTCCTTCCCAGATACGGGATACCTCTGCAAGATCCACATTCCATCCTTCTGCCTCGGAGGCTTGATTAATGAGATCATATCCTTGAGCATATGCAGAAAGGATACTTGAATAGAGTCCACCTTCGAGAAGACTGATAAAATCCGAGAGCGAGGGGAGTCCGTTTCCATAGAATTTCTCGAATGCACGGGCAAGTTCTGTTCTGGTATTCTTGGCAGCGGAGATGTTTCGGGCAAATACCGCCTCAGCGATAGAAGGGACAGCAACCCCGCGTTCGAGTGCGTCGATGACGGTCCATTTTCCGGTTCCTTTCTGTCCGGCTCGATCGAGGATAGAATCTATGAGATAGGATCCGTCCTGGAATTCATCCCCTTTTCGAAGGACTTTGAGAGAGATATCGAAGAGATAGGAATTGAGTTTCCCTTTGGAATATCCTTCGAATATATCCGCAATTCCAGGGGCGGAAAGCTTGTAGAGTTTCCGGAGGGCATCATAGGCTTCCGCCATCATCTGCATGACCGCGTACTCGATTCCATTATGGACCATCTTGACGAAGTGTCCGGAAGCTCCTGTCCCGATGTGGGTGACGCAGGCTCATCCGTTGAAATCCCGGGCAGCGATCGCCTCGAGAATCGGACGGACCCGTGCGTAATCCTCCGGACTTCCGCCTGGCATGATGCTCGGTCCATGGAGAGCCCCTTCTTCACCGCCCGATACCCCACACCCCATGAACCGGATTCCTCTGGAGGTCAGATATGCCTCCCGGCGCACGGTATCGCGGTAGTAGGAATTCCCGCAATCGATGATGCAATCATCCGGATCGAGATAGGGAAGAAGGTCTTCGATGACCGAATCTACCGGTTTCCCTGCCTGTACCATGATGATGATCTTCCTCGGACGTTCAATGGATGCGACAAACTTGGAAAGGTCATGGAGTTCTGCAAAAAGGTGGCTACCAGCATGCTCTTGCATAAATGCCTCAGTCTTTTCGGATGTTCTATTATAGACGATGATATCGAAGCCTTTCGAGGCGATATTGCGGGCGAGATTCGCTCCCATGACAGCGAGTCCGATGAGTCCGATCTGTGTTTGTTTCATAGAGAAAAAATGATGAATTAAGATATTTCCGGGAGCATTGTATGGAAAAAGACATTCTTTTCAATTTTATCCAAAAAATATATATAAGAATCGTTTTTATAAAAGACATGAATGTTTTTATTCATGGTTTTTGCTTGAGTTTTAATACTAGTCCTACTAGTTCTTGAGACAACGGACGGAAAAACCGGCCACCTTATTGGTGATACCACGGTATGACTGCGAAGGATAGCTGGAGTGGAAATACTCGTCCCACGCAATGGCAGAGGAAATCTCGAGAGAAGACCAAACATACTCAGCCGTGGTACGGGTATAGAATGTACCCGCCGCGTCACCATTGCGACAACCTACAAACGTCGGCGTCCATCCGGTCGTGTTTCCGAGCCAAGTATTATCACTTGCTGGTGCTGGATCAGGCCAATAGGCACTCGAAGTGGTAGCGAAGTCAGATTTCTTTGGGATATGCCATCCGACTGGACAGATTCATTGGAGAGTGGTCGTATCATTATTATTTGAGGCGACTCCCGTTGCAGCAGACCACTGGTAGAGATACCCGAGTGTGGATACGAGACTGCAATCCACAGTAGTAGTAGAGTTGTTCCCGGGACAGGAATAGTATCATAGGTCTGTAGTTGCCCAGGTATTGCTTCCTTGATACCCGGCAGCGGGAGGATAGGCGAGATTTTGGTTGAACCACCATTTTCCTGCGATTTTAAGGAGATTATAGGTTTTGTTATGAGTTGCTCCTCCTTGCATGGTGTAGGTTCGGTTGTCTATACAGGTTGAAGTATTTCCATCAGATCAGAGGGTGTTATCTGTAGCAGTACAGTCCCCTCCGAGAGCGACGGTCCATGATGCTGCGGGTGGCGGAGGTGGTGGAGTTCCTCCCGCACTTCCTCCGAGCCAGTTCGTCACAGCACTTCCTCCGAGACTCGCGAGAGTGGTAATATTGACGGGGTTGATCGCAGCAATGAAAGGTTGGATGTTGGATTGGCTTGCGAGAACGGTTCCGGAATAGGTGTTGGCTATACCGGTAGCAAGGGTCTGACGTTCCGGATCAGTGGAGGGGAGAGAACCGGAAGAGAAGACGATACTCGGAGTAAAGAGTATTCCTCCGGAGTTGGTTTGTCCGTGGAGATAGAATCCGGTGGCGGTAGTAGTCGAAAGAGTGATAATTCCTGTTCCAGAAAAGAGAAATAGGCTCGGGATCGCGAAAACATATACTCTATTTCCTGTTTGGGTCTTGGCGACCACTCCGTTGTAGTTCCCTTTGATATAGGAGAGGGTGGGATTGCCGGAAGCAGCTTGGGCTTGGTCGATGATATCGTTCCGGTATGCTATGCTATCCCCTTCCCAGTCGGTCTTGATCTGGTAGGCATTTCCATAGGCAAGTTTGGAGTAGGTGTATTCTTTGGAAGTAATGAGGGGATCGGTGGGTTTCTTACTGATCCTAGCTCCTCATGCACTAATAGTATTCATGACGTTGTCCCCGATGGTTCCTTGGGTCCAGATGATCCCTCCGGAGTAGGTGATGGTGAAGGGGTTATCGGGAGTGGGATAAGAACCGGTTTTGATAGAGGCGATATCGAGACCTTTGGAGAGATTGGTGAGATCGGATACCCGGGAAGAATCCCGGGCATTCCCGGAGTATCCGGAAAGGCTAGTGAAGGCGATGGTTCCTAGGATGACGAGGATGGTGATGACGACGATGAGTTCGACGAGGGTGAATCAAGCGAATCTTCTTGAAAAAGAAGGTATGTTTTCACTATTTAATACAGATAAAGTGCCTCATGAGGATATTGCTTTTCCTTCATTCACGATGACTGGAGATATATCTTTTGTTTTCATTGGCTTGCAAGATAAAACTTTTAAAAGGAAACGAAATACTTCTACTGTATAAGGATACTGTTTTCTATCGCCTTCCAGTACAGTATATTTGCACGACATAGCTCTTTTGCTTCAAGTTGGTAGTATATTCGGTATCGCAAACTCTCATGAGCGATTATACCAAACAAACAGATATTGCAAGTTTAAATATTCTGCAAAATAACAATCATTCATGATTTTTTTTGACACCGATCTGTTTTCTGTTATCATTTTCATTGTTATCAATTCATCCGCATCTTATGTCCCGAACCAAAATCATCCGGTCGCTTTTTATAGGCTTTTTCCTTGCTTCCGGGACTTTCTCTTCGTTTTTCTTTCCTTCTGTTCGGGCAGATACTTCCGCTCCATCTGTCCTCTCTCCGGCCACTATCTCTAGGATTGATGGATTCATTGTTAAAGTTCAGGCATTACGCCCGAAATATCCTTCCGATACCGGTTGGAATATCTTTCTTGATAACCTTAATTCGAAGATCGGTACTCTGAAACCTCAGTACATTGGAAATACCCTCATTCTCACTATATTAAACCGATTATCTTCCGGAGTGATCGGATTGAAGGTTTCAATAGATACTGTCGTCACACAAGAATCCGATATAACCCAAAAATGTAATTCCGGTTTTTATAGTCCTCTGTTTGCCATATGCCAACCGATCGGGAAACGCCTTCAGTATCTAAAGGATCAGTTTGCAAAAGCGAAAAAGCCGATGCACTTGCATATATGAATTCATTTGGTCCGGGCTTTACCGATTCCGAATTGGCCTTTGCTGATTGGAAATACGTAACGGTTGGGCCATTTGTTGTAAGTTGCGATGAAGCTGTAGCGAAATACGATCTGTTTGGAGGGGATAAAAATAATCTAGGTAATTGGACAATGGACAGCAATAGGGATTTTTATGATACCAATGGTAAGTTCATTGGTTCTGGAGGGGCATTGGTCAGATATACCCAGTATGAAGATAAAATTACGGGGGAAGTAATGGTAGAACCTAATATCTCCTTTGATGCCATCGGGTATTGCAAACATTCTTCATCAAATACAGTATTATCTACATTGATCAATGTAATGAATAAATGACAGTAAGCCCGATAGAACAAAATTGTGACCAAAAAACCCAAGCCCATCTATTTTTTTCTCCTTGCAAATCCTCAAATACCTCTATAATACTAGATAGGGGTATTTCTTAACTTTTTTCCTATGAAAGTTTCTGAAATGATAACCAATTTCCGTACCAAGATCGTGGCAGACAAACGAATCCTTTCCGGAATCATGATAACCGGTGTTGCTATCATATCCGTCCTCGGATACTTCGGATATCAGGAATTCGTCAAGCGGTGAGCGGTTCTTACGGTATCGGGGGCGAATTTCTCGCTTGAGTACCGAAAAATCCCGTTCAACACGAAGAGTATCGACATCACTTTTTCCACCGATCTTGATGCTCATTCTCTTACAGCCAAAAACGTCACCGTAAGCCCGTTTGTCGAAGGGAAACCGGGATTGAAAGAAAAGAATACCATCTCCTATACGCTCGATAAAAATCTCCAAATCGGCGAAACCTACACATTCACTCTCGGTCCGGATATCCGCTCTGTTTATGGAACAGTGCTTGGAAAGGAACAGATTTTCACCATCGAAGCCATCGCTGGAGCGGAGGCGACCAAGATTCTCCCTTCCTGAAAACTTGAGAATCTCGGACAGAACATCGTCGTGCTTTTCAATATCCCGGTTGTTCCATTGACCAATCTGGATGAGCGTGACAAACTCCCGTGTCCGCTCGAGATCACCCCGAAAGTGGAGGGGAAGTGCCAATGGACAAATGGGAATGTCCTCGAATTCGTCCCAGCGAAACCGCTGGAATCCGCGACAAAATACCATCTGAAGGTTTCGGATGTTCCAGGGCTCCTGTATCCCTTGGTACATACCCTTGAAGATGACATCATAACCCCGGAACTTTCCGCTTCCATCGCTTCTTCGGATTTTGATCCGAAAAAAGGGATCGGGCTCATCATGAGCGCACCGGTGAATGCTTCGGACCTTCTTTCCCATCTCACTCTCACGAAAGGGAACGAAAATCTGGAAGCGACCATCGTGCCTATGAAGGGTGAAAATAATACGGAAAGCGAAACGCATTTCACCATCGCTTCGAAAACATCGTCACTCCTCTATTCGACAGACTACCATATCGCGATCAAAAAAGGTTTGAAACCGAAATACGGAACCGAGCCGCTCGCGGCAGATTACGGCGTTACGGTCCGTGGAGCGGATTTTCTCTCCGATTCTCAGGTATTCCGGAAGATATATGACGCTTCAGGAACCCTTTCCGATACTCGCGGATATGATACTGGTTACTCGTTCATCCCCTCTCAAGATACCCTCTTCCGACAGACTTTCATGGCAGAAGTCGGACTCGATAAAAATCTTTTCACTCTCCGGACTTCTTCGGGAAAAATAGTGGATTTTTCCCTTTCCTATGTGAAGCAACCGAAATATGACGGGCGTGGGAAAATCATCGGAACCGAAGAGAATACACATATGGTCGATATTGTTCCGACAAGCGTTCTGGAGAATGGCACTTCGTATGAATTTACAGTGAATAAAAAGGCAAACGGCTCTCTCTCCGCCGATGTGGTGAAAACATATAGAACCGCACCGAAATTCCTTTTTTTGGGGAATGCCTTTTTAAGCAATACGGAAACGTGTATCTATGTCGATAATCCGCTTGGAAGCGAGTATGAGATGTATTCTCCGCAGTATGGTTCGATCAAAACGGTTCCCGCCTCCAAGATCCACGATCTGACTCGTGACGGACAGATGAACTATGAAACCAATACCAAGACCTATCGTTGTCAGCAAAGATCGGGACAGATAAGCTATATCATCGGAACCCGTTTCGAGCCGAACAAAGACTATTCCATTGTCATGCCAGGAAATTTCGAGGATGTGTACGGGAATAAGCTCGGGAAAGACGTTTCCTTCAAAGTGAAAACCCAGAATATCGCCTCGAAGGATGTATATCTCTATTCCTCTCTCAATAAACCCATACAGATCATTCCGAACAATCTCCCGATCGTTCTGAATCTCCTCTCGATCAACACCGATAAGGCACATGTCGAGGTCTGTGAGATGGATGCGAGAGGATATATGGACTACCTGAAAAACGGATATAATGCACATTATGCTCCTATTTGTACAAGGGATGTGGAAAAAACCGTCGCTCTCACGAATCGCTATTGGAACCTGACACCGAATAAGATCGATGTCGAAAAGGATATCTTCGGTGCCGTGAGCACGAGCCCATTTCTCCTTGTTCGGGCATCGGTCGGCGCTTTCAATAGCACAGCAGAGGGATATATGGACGGCGAGCGCGAATTCCTCCATGTATTCATCCGGTCCAATCTCGCACTGACCCTGGAAAATGCAAACAATACGAAAATCCTTGCAGCGATGAGCTTCGATGGGAAAGCATTGCCGGAAGATCTCGTCTTTGATACCTATACCCGCAATAGCGCATATACCTTGGAGCCCAAGACATTCCCTATCAAATGGAATGCGGCGAAGAGGTACTATGAGCTTTCCGATCCGGAAAACCGGCTCTCGCTTCTTATCGCCCGGAACAAGCAGTATTTCGGAGTGCTCAACAAGGAGAGCGACCAGGTTTCCAACTATGATTTCAAATACATAGCCGGGCAGGATAGTTCCACAAAGGACTATCTGTATCTGTATTCCGACCGTCCTCTCTATAAAGCCGGGGATACGGTTTTCTATAAAGGACTCCTCCGCCGATTCAACTACGATGGATACCGGACTTCTCCGACCGTATCCGGGAAACTGAAGGTGCTCGACGAAAATGGAACCGTTCTCACGGAAATGAATATAAAAACCGATAAGAATTCGAATTTCAGCGGACAATTTGTTCTCCCGAAAGATATGCCGCTCGGGCACTACCATTTCGATTTCTACGCTGGATCCGACTCGGTTCCAGTCTATAATAATGGCGAGTTCGACGTGCTTGCTTACAAGAATCCGACTTTCAAAGTCAATATCGCTTCGGATATGAATGATGCTTCTATCGGAGATAAGGCCCGGATTTCGGCCAATGCGGAATATTACTTCGGAGGACGGCTCGTGAATGCGGCATATACCTATTCCATCCTTACCCAATCGTATTTTTTCGATGCCAAGGATTATCGCGATTACCAATTCGGAAGGGGTTCCGATTATTTCGATTGTGTATATTGGGGATCCTGTGCATATAATGATAATCTGGTCATGACCAGTACCTGAAAGCTTGATAACAACGGAGAAACGGAAATCGCCTATGACTATCCGAAAATCGACGATACGGATCATACGATAGGAGAGAAGATCTATACCTACAGCGTGGAAGTCACCGATCCTGATACCGCCAAAACCGTTTCTAATAGCACGAGCCAGATCCTTCATACGACCGATGCCTATGTCGGAGTGAAAGTTCCGTATTGGAACCTCCAGAAAGACGGGGTCAAAATAGAAGGAGCGGTACTCGATTATGGGGCGAAAGGTCTCAGTTGAAAAGAAGTGAGGCTGGAACTCTGGAAACGCGAATGGAAGGAAGTGAAGAAGCAGGGGGTGGATGGAACCTTCTATAACGAGTCCAGTTTGGAGGAGAAGAAAGAATCCGAGAAAACGGTTTCCTCCGATAATAATGGGGAATTTAGCGAAATATTCACCCCGAAGAGCGACGGAGAATATGAAATTCGTGCCTTGTATACCGGAGCGAACAAACAAACCTTCATTTCTTCGTCCGTCCTTTACGTGTCGGGTGAGAATGCCGTCTACTGGAACCAAGGAAATGATTCCGTCACCGATCTTATCGCTGACAAGACGATGATGAAAGTCGGTGAAACGGCAGCTTTTACTCTCAAATCTCCGGTTTCAAGCGGGAAGATGCTCATTACGATCGAGAAAGACGATGGGATTCTCGATTCTTTCGTCCGTGATATCACGAGCGCAACTCCCAGAATCGAGATACCGATCAAAGAGAGCTACGTGCCGAATTTCTACGTGAAGGTATTCCTCATCGGACAGGATGCCGGTGCGAAGTTGCCCGTCTATAAACGGGCGCTTTCGGTCATGAAAGTGACGACCGATCCGAAAAAACTCTCTGTGGCTATTATCCCTGAAAAGAAACAGTATCTCCCGGGAGATAGGGTGAAACTCACTATTACAGTGAAGGATAGCGATGGGCGTCCGGTTTCTGGAGCGAACGGAAGCCTCTCGCTCGTGGACGAGAGTCTCCTCGCGCTTGCCGGGAATCCTCTCAAAAACCCATTCGCTTTTTTCTATGACATGAAACGGTACCTTGGGATCGAGACCTATATTTCGCTCGTGAATCTGATCGAGAAACTTGAGATAAAGGATACTTCTCTTGGAGAGAAGTGATGAGCGGGAGAAGGGACGAAAGGCGGTTCCAGCACCAAAAAACGCGGAGTATTCAAGGATACTGCCTACTGGCAAGCGGATTTCACGACCGATAAGAATGGACAGTTCACGGTTACGACCGATGTGCTCCCGGATAATCTGACCACCTGGGTAATCGAGGCGCTCGTTTCGACGACTGCGGGAAACCGGGTGGGACTTGCGACCGAAAAGATCATGACCACGAAAACAGTCGTGATCAACGAAAACCTTCCTCGGTTCCTCGGTTCTTCGGATATCCTCACCTTCTCTCCAGTGGTATTCAATAAAACCGGAAAAGACCAGAGTTTCGATGTGGGTATCGTAGCCGACAATATGACCATCAAGAGTCCGACTCGGACGGTATTCATCAAAAACGGAGCATCCTATATCGTACCGTTTGAAGCGACTATTATGAGCATACCGCTTTCCGAGACTGAACCTTTTTTCAGTAAAATCACCCTGAAGGCTGTCGCAAAGGACTCAAAAGAAGTGGATGAAGTGGAAAACATCATTCCGATCGATCTGACATCCACCAAAGAAACGGTGGCGACAGTCGGGAAGACCACGGGGAGTGCGGATGAAAAGATTGCACTTTCGGCAGATATCCGAAAGAATGGCGGTTCCGTAACGGTCAATTATGCAGCAAGCCTCCTCCCGAATATCCTCTCCGGAATCGAGTATCTGAAGTCATTTCCGTACGGATGCTCCGAGCAACGCACTTCGGCTATCATGCCGACCGTGTATCTGAAACAGCTCTATGACAGCGTTAAAGTGCCGTTTGACCTGAAAACCGAGATGGTGAAGGAATATATCGACCAGTACCAGGGGTACCAGGAACGGAGCCTTGATACGGTTATTCGCGGGTATCTGGTGGAGATTAAAAACTTCCAGAGACTGAATGGAGGTTTTGGATACTGGATGGATTCCAATTATGACGATTATCCGCTTACGATCAGCCTCGTTTCGGCCCTTTCCGAGATCCGGTCCATCGGGTATACTCCTACTGATGCGATGATGGAGAGCGCCGCGAAGTATCTGAAGGCGAAGTTCTATGAGAATAAGCGACCGTACTGCTCGGAGAAGGACTGTAGCTGGCCGGTTGCGACACGGCTCGCGACCATCGAAGCCATTCTCGATAACACGAGCCAGGATTACGAAGCCTACAAGATGTACAAGCTCCTTTCCTTCGACAAGGCAGATATCCTGACTCAAGTAAATAGAACCAGAGTTCTCGCGAAACTGCTCCGAATCACCGCGATCACGAAGGATGAGAAGGATGCTCTCACCAAGCTCGCGAACGAGCAGATCAAGAGCATCGCTTCCAACGGGCTCGTGTACAATCCTCGCGGAGCGTTCCTTGGAAGCTCCATTGCTGGATCCCGGCTCACGGCGACGACCCGATTCATCGAAACGCTTTCTATTATGGGACCGGATACCATGAAGGAACATTCTCAGATTACCGACCAGATGGAACGATGGATTTTGAGTCAAAAACAGAAGGATGGAAGCTTCGGTTCCACAGCCGATACCTCCAATGTCGTCCGCTCGCTGGCGCACGTCATGCGGGCGACCGGAGAGCTCCAGGATGTCAATATGCAAGCGAAGATATCGCTCGATGGAACTTCTGTGGACGAGAAATGAATCGATCAAAAGAACAAGCTCGATATCTTCTCGAAGGTGATCGGATTGGATAAACTTCAGGATAATTCCAATCTCCACCTCGAAAAGAGCGGACAAGGGAATCTCTCTTACGAAATCGCTGCAAACTATTTCATACAATCTAAGGACGTACAAGCCCGCGACTCCTGATTTTTCGTGGAGCAGACGTACTTCGATTACAACGAGTACAAGAGTGTCAAGAAAATGAAGGAGGAGGAATGGGCGCGATACTTGAGCGGATCTATCGAATTCAAGGATTTGAAGTATCCAAAAGACACTGTTGCTTATTTGAAGCCACTTGAGAGTTTGACCGTCGGGAAGCTTGTCTATGTCCATAATCGGATCATCACCGGGGAAGCTCGTGATATGGTAGCTTTCGAGGGTTTCATCCCATCCGGATCCGAGCTCGTGAATCCAGAGCTCAAGACTGAGAATATCCAGAACAAACAGGAGACTATATTTGAACACGAAGAATATCAGAATAACCGATACTTCGGAACGGTTTCGAGTATGGAGGCTGGAATCTACACCTTCGGATACATTGTCCGCCCCACTCACGCCGGAACCTACCAACTCCCCCCATCCCGTGCCTTCGAGTTCTATCACCCGGAAGTGTTCGGAAGGGTGAGCGGAAAGGTAGTGGAAGTGGTGGATGGGAAATAATTTGTTTTCCCGGGAAATATCGTTATAGTCGAAACTATCTTACTTTTTATCTCAAAAATTATGAAGAAAATCATCGTTGTATCACTCATCCTCGGAGCGAGTCTTGGTTTGAGTGCATGTGGAGTGCAGAAGGAAGTGGTTCAGAATGCACCACCGGTTGTAGAGCAAAATTCTTCTGTAACAGTAGAGGCGGATACAGGAGTGGTAGATAATGGTTCGGTAAATACAAAAACAAGCACGGGAAGTGATAATAAAAACGAGATGAATTTCTCCGACTCTCAAATCCAAGATATCCTTGCAAAGATTGAAGAGAACACAAAAAAACAGCAAGAAAAAGACAAAAATGTTACGAGTACATGAATTTTAATTGATGGAAATTATAAGGCGGAATATATACCAAGCAAAAATAATGCGGATGATAAAATACACGTAACCGTCAATGGACTTGAAAAAGTGGTAAATTTAGAAGAAATAAATAATTACAATAGAAGAATTCAGAAACTTTATGATTCAAAAGAATGTACCAGTAATGATTATGATAATCCAAAATGTTCAAAAAGCCATTTTGCTTGATTGTATGGTTTATACTCAAAATGAGAATACATTTCCTATATGGGAAGTTTATACGAATGATACTTTCTTAAAATACTTCAGGTAGCAACATGAAAAGAAATTGCACATATTTCACTCCCTGGAGGTTGTGAAAACAATGAAAATTTAGTAGTATGTAAATGAAATTGAGATGGATGACTAGCGGTTGTTAATTTACAAACCGCAACTAAATATAATATATGAATATGAAATTTAGAATGGGATGAGTTTTCTGTAATGTGATTCACTATCGATAATAAATATATTTATTCAAAGTTTGATATTTACACTAAAAATCCTGAATTAAAGATTTACGACCTTACTACCCTCAAAGAAGTCTTCTCAAAGGAGATAACGAAGTAAAAAGCTTGCTTTTCTCTTAAATTTCCGTATATTGCCTATTGCCTAATGTATTAGGCAATATTCATTTTCATACCTATGAAAGAGCAGATTTTCCAGTATATACAACAAAAGTGACAAGCGACCATCAAGGAGCTCGCGGAGGTTTTTAGTATACAATACCGGATGATACAGTATCATCTCGCGAACCTTGTTACACAGGGCAAGATTCAAAAAGTCGGGAAGGTACCGAAGGTATTTTATGTACCAAGTCCTAGTAAAATTCTTACCGATGAGGGAATCGAATGTCCAAAAGAAGCTCTCCCTATTATAGAAAGTGAATTCCTATTCATTAGTAGTATAGGAGAGCGGACATATGGATGGACTGGGTTTCAGATGTGGTGCAATGACCGAGGGTATGATTCTGTAAAAAAGGCCGGTGAATATAAAGAGCTTTGGCAATCCTATGAGCAAGAACGGATAGACGGATTTTTCTCGGGAACAAAGAAGATTATCGATACATTTCATGATGATGTTCTTAATGCTTTGGTATATATTGATTTCTATGCACTTCCAGTATTTGGTAAAACGAAGATTGGACAACTCCTCTTGTATGCGAAACAGAGCCAAAATCGTACCATTATAGACGAGATTATCTCCATTGCCCGACCGAAGATACTCGCGTATATCATAGAACATGAGATTGAGGCAATTGGTTTTATCTCCCCCTCCATCAAACGAAAAGTTCAGTTTATGAATATATTGAGAGACAAGCTCAATATTCAACTTCCAAGAATCTCTATAGAAAAAGCCTATACCGATATAGTACGTCCACAAAAGACTCTTTCAAAACTCTCCGAGCGAATAGAGAATGCTCGTGATACTATGTTTATATCCTCAAGAGAATCCTATAGGAATATTCTCCTCATCGATGATGCAGTCGGATCGGGCGCTACTCTCCATGAGGTCGCAAAGAAAATCAAACATCTCTCCATCGCAAAAAATGTTCACGGACTTTCTATCACAGGATCCGCAAAGGGGTTTGATATTATTAGTGAAGTATAGATGAGAGAGAAACTTGCTTCTATAAAAAAATAGCTATACTCCTGTGTAGCTATTTTTTACCCTCATTCTATGATCCAAACCACCCCTCATATCCTCATCCTCTCCGGACCTTCCGGAGTCGGGAAAACCACTGTTTGGGAAGCGCTTCATGCGAAGCATGCCGACCAACTCGAGAAGATCATCACGACCACGACCCGTGCGAAGCGTGAGGGTGAAGTGGAAGGGAAACATTACTACTTCCTTGCGCGCGAGGAATTCCAATCCCGTATCGATTCGGATGATATGATCGAGTATGCTCTGGTTCATGGGAACTATTATGGGTCTACTTTCCAGGAGCTCTCCAGGATCGTAGAGCTCGGGAAATATCCGCTCTATATCGTGGACCCTCAGGGGATGGTGCATCTGAAGCCGCTCCTCCAGCATCGCGGATATACGGTACAGACATTCTTCCTGCTTCCGCCGTCTATCGAAGAGCTCAGAGCCCGTCTCTCCGGACGCGGGACTGAGCAGTCCGATCATCTGGAGCTCCGGTTGGCGAATGCCCTCACAGAGATGGAAGAACAGGATTTCTATGATCACAAGATCATCAATACGACTCTGGAAGAAACCCTTGAAACCCTCGCTCAGGTCGTTTTCTCCGGTAACTAGAGTCTCACAGTGAATCTCGTTCCTTTTCATGGATGTGAATCTACCTGGATTTCCCATCCTTGGGAATCGATTATTTTTTTCACGATAGCAAGACCGAGGCCGAATCCCCCCTGCTCTCTATTCCTTGATTTTTCAATGCGATAAAATCGTTTCCAGATGTTTTGCAATTCGTTTTCTTTCATACCGACTCATGTATCTTCGATGGTAACCGTATTGCCCTCAATCTTTACGACCACGTTTCAGTGGTCGGTATAGAATATGGCATTTTTGATAAGGTTTCCAAATACCCGATCAAGGAAAAACGGATTCGTTTGGACAGTGAATTTATTCTTTGCCTCGTAGAATAGCTGTATTCACCTTTTTTCGGCAAGAGAATGGAAAGAGGGGATAAGGGAATTAAGGAATTCACTTATCTCGATTTCGCTTTTTTCCTCATATCCTATATCGCGGTCGAGAAAAAGAAGTTCATCGATGAGGTATTCCATTTTTTCTATCGCTTCATACATCATGGCAATCTTTTCTTGCTGGTATTTGGTGACTTCTTTGTTTTCCAGTAGTTCCAGAGAGGTCCGGATCACCATGAGTGGCGTCCTAAGTTCATGGCTTGCATCCTGGGAAAACTCCTTTTCTCGGTCAAAGGTTTCTCGGATTCGGGCGATGAATCCGTCGAATGCTTCAGCAAGCATACCGATTTCATCGGCATTATGGCTGGACCGGATGGAAGGTTCATCCGTTCTCAGGATATCTACACTATGTACTTCTTCTATGAGTCGCTTTATCGGTTGGAGCGCTCTTGAGGAAAAGATATATCCGATTCCGAAAGAGAGGATGGAAGAGATGATCCAGATGAAAAAAAGGATGTACTTCAGATCACGTGCATTTTTTTCCGGAACCTGTTCATTCGTCCCTATTATTATAGAGAGGTTTTTGTAGTTTCCGGAATAGAACTGGTAGTCTTGTTCTCCTATAGAGGCGTAGAAATGTCCGGTTTTATCTTTTGGGATTTTTGCATCGATGGATGTGGGGGATGCAATGGTGTTTCCTGATCCATCGAAGATGAAAATGAGGAGTCCGAGATTTGTGGCCTGATCAATCTTTTCAAGCGTCTGTTCCTTGAGTTCCACGCCTTCATCAGTATAGTTCAGTATATCGATACTGTTCTTGATGCTCTCATATTCGACTCGGACGATGTTTTCTATGTTTTGTTGGCTGTTTTGGATAAAAAGGTAATATATGACCGTGCTTAAAATACCGATAATCGCCGCCAAGAAAAGTGTGAATTGGAGAGCAAGCCGGATCTTTATGGGGATGTTTTTTGGTAGAATCATTATTCTTCGTCGATTATGGTATACCCCATGGAATGTACGGTACGGATGAGTTTTTTTTCGAAATCTTTATCGACTTTCGATCGGAGCATCTGTATGTGCGATCGTACGACATCGCTCCAGAGTTCGGCATTCATATCCCAGATATGTTCTTCTATTTCAGATTTTGAAAGGATCCGTCCTTTATTGCGCATGAGAAATTCGAGAAGCTGAAAGTGCTTTTTTGAAAGAGGGATTTCTTTTCCGGAACGGGTTACTTTCTTCGTTCTCGTATCGAGGGAAAGATCCGCGATTCTCAATTCTACCCCTGTCTCAAGGTTATTGTAGCTTCGTCGGATGAGGGCATTTATTCGGGAAAAGAGCTCTCTCAAAGAGAAGGGCTTCACGATATAGTCGTCTGCCCCTGCATCAAGCCCCTCTATTTTCGCATCGGTCGTGTCTTTTGCTGTAAGCATGAGAATCGGAGTCTTGATCCCAGTTCCTCGAAGCTCTCGGCAGATGGTAGCGCCTTCCTTGTTTGGGAGCATCCGATCGAGGATGATACAATCATAGGGGGTGGAGCTTTTCGCTAGTTGGAATCCTATTTCCCCGTCATGGGCGATATCGACCGAAAAAGTGTTTTGCTCGAGAAATTCCCGTATATTTTGGGCGATATGTTTATCGTCTTCGATAATGAGGATACGCATAATAGTGAGAGTGGTTAGATACGCTATAATACGGATAAATCCGAAAATGCAAATCCAGAAAAAATCTCCAGAGGACCTGAACCCCGGGAGATTTTCTTGGAAAAGAAAGAATTACTTCTTTGCAGGAGTTGCAGGAGTGGCAGCTTTTGCATTACGCACCTTCTTGTTTGTATTCTTACGAACTGCTTTCTTTGCAGTAACGGTTGTTTTTGTATTCTTACGAACTGCTTTCTTTGCAGTAACGGTTGTTTTAGCCACCTTAGTCACTGTAGCAGATTCCTCTTTTACTACCTGGATCCGTGGAGCTTTTGTTCCTACCACTTTAGTGATATGAGCAGGAGTTGCTGCTGCGAAAGTAGAAGATGTAAGTGCTGCAATAAGTGCTGCAGAAGCGAATATTTTACCTGTTTTCATAATAGAAAAAGAAAAGATATAAAAATTTATTCTCCGAAGAGACACGAGCATCATATCTAACAAGCGTCGTTTTTCTGTCAAAAGGGGGTAGATTTTGTGTGAAAACCATCATTTTTCTCTTAAATAGCCTTGCTTTCTCCGATTTTTCCCTATAATATCGCACATACCTGTTGCTGTGGATAGGATATTTATTTCTCGTCGAGACGAAGCCAGCGTGTAATCCTAAAGATTTCCAAGGCCGTCTCGATGTCGAAATAAATATCCTATCCACTTATATCTATTCTCTTTTCCTAGTTTTTTTATGATCGATATCAAAATCCTCCGTACTAATCCTGATCTTGTCCGGAAAGCGCTCCATGATAAGGTGACGAAAGTCGATCTCGATCGTGTTATCGATCTTGATACGAAACGTATCCCTCTCAAACAACGCCTCGATGAAATCCGATCCGAGAGGAATAAAATTTCCGACGCGATGGGAAAAGGGAAACCGGATCCTGTTTTGATCGAGAAATCCAAAGCCTTGAAAGAACAGCTCCAGGTTCTGGAGGTGGAATCCGATGCTATCGAAACGGAATTCCTCGCGCTCTACAAGAAAATCCCCAATATCCCGACTGCCGATACTCCGGTAGGACTCACCGAGGATGACAATGTCATCGTTCGGACATGGGGGACGATCCCTTCTTTCCCGTTTCCGGTGAAATCCCATGCGGATATCGCCAATGCTCGCGGATGGCTCGATAAGGAGCGTGCTGCCAATGTCGCCGGAAGCCGTTTCGCGTATCTCAAAGGAGATCTGGTACGGCTCCAATTCGCGCTCATCAATTGGGTCATGGACACGCTCGGTGATGAAAAAGTGCTCGCTGGAATTATTGCAGAACATGGGCTCAAGGTTTCCTCGAAACCATTCACCCCAGTACTTCCTCCCTACATGATCAAGACTGCTCCCTACGATGCGATGGATCGCTTGGAGCCTCGAGAGGATCGCTATAAGATAGAAGGAGAGGATCTCTGGCTCCAGGGTTCTGCGGAGCATGTGCTCGGGTCCATGCACGCGAACGAGATCTTCGACGAGCGTGATATGCCGGTCCGGTACCTCGGGTATGCGACCAGTTTCCGTGGAGAGGCAGGAACCTATGGAAAGGATATGGAAGGAATCATCCGGATGCACCAGTTCGACAAGATGGAGATGGAGAGTTTCTCGACCGCCGAAACTTCCCATGATGAACACCTCCTTTTCTCGGGAATCCAGGAATATCTCATGCAACAACTCGAAATCCCGTACCAGAAACTCCAGAAATGCACGTTCGATATCGGGAAGCCGAACGCGAAAGGTTCCGACATCGAAGCTTGGCTTCCGGCTCAAGGAAAGTACCGGGAGACCCATACGGCGGATTACATGACCGACTACCAGTCCCGCCGGCTCCAGACCCGTGTGCGACGATCCACCGGGGAGGTGGAGCTCATCCATACGAACGATGCGACCGCATTCGCCTGCGGACGTGCGCTCGTCGCCATTATGGAGAATTATCAGAATGAGGATATGACCGTGAGGATCCCGAAAGTGCTCCAGAACTATATGGGAGGGAAGAAAGTGTTGTAAGTAAATAAAATTTTACTCTTTATCTTTCAGTGCAGCATGCTACAAGAAAATTTAAAATTCGGACAATCCGAAGAGAAAGTAGCTCAAGGTCCGGATCTTAATCCGGATGCCCCTATTTCGGTGGAAGAGATTATCGATTTGATTGTCGCTGAAGAACAAAAGGTTCTTTCTTCAAACGGACAATCCGTTTTCGAAGGTATGTAAATCTGATTTCTAAAAAATCTCTCCGAATTTTCGGAGAGATTTTCTATTAGTACTGTTCAAAAAATATTTTTTCTTTCTCTGTTTTGAGTTTTTCTAGCTTCTCTCGTGCCTCTTTCACCATCGCTGGGCTTCCGCAGAGATAGAATTCTTCGTACGGGGCGATATTTTCAGGAACGAGGAAATCGGTGACTCGTCCATGAATGGCAATTTCAGAGTCCTCCCGGCTCAGGAATATCTGGTAATCGAACATCGGGTATTCCGATTTCATCCGGTTGAGTTCGTCGATATAGAATACATCGGACAAGGTCCGTACTCCGAATAGGAATAAGAGAGAGGTTTGTATAGTTGTATCCATCATCGCTCGGATCTGGAAATAGAGCGGAGCGAATCCGGTTCCGGTCCCGATGAAGAGCTTCGGGGTAGGATTTTTCTGGAGGATGAAGTGCCCGAGGGGCACTGTCCCGATGATCTCTTCTCCTGTCTGGAGAGAACAGATTTCTGTACTTCCGGCTCCACCATCGATCCGTTTGATGATGAAAGTGAAGGTCTGACCGTCGGTGTACCCGATGGAATAGGCTCTCCGGAGCTTTGATTCGGGGAGCATGAAAAGAACATACTGTCCAGATTCTACCTGAACCGGTTCCTGAATAGTAAAAATAAGCTCATACACATCGTGTGTGAGCTTATTTTTTTGTATGAGTTTGAAAGAAATTTGTTGCATTGCTAAAATACTATGATTGCTATGCCGCTTTTCTTGCCTCATTTGCTACTTCATTAGCAGTTTCCTGATCCCGAAGCTGTTTCTTGAGGGAAATGATTCGTGAAAGATCCGCAGGATTTGTTTCCCTCACACCGAGTATGTATCCGATAAGAGCATTTCCATCCCTGAGAACCCCTCGGATAAGACTTGTTTCATCTGCTATGAAACGCTCGATTTCCCCCAGTGCTCATTGGTGAGCACGCTCCATGACCTCAGCAACCGCAGGCGATACAACGGATTGCTCTGCTGCCTGAGTATTTGTGGGAGTAAGAGGTTCTGTTTGTGTCATAAGGATATGATCGATGCGATATAAATAACAGCCTCGATTATACCACGAACGTTCTAAAATGCAAATTATGCTCGAATTTTCTTTTCGATTTCGCTGGCGATTTTTGGATTTTCCTTCAAAAATTGCCGTGAATTTTCGCGTCCTTGCCCGAGCTTTGTTTCTTCGTAGCTATAAAACGCCCCAGATTTTTTAACGATCCCCTTTTCGGATCCGATATCGAGAATCTCTCCTTCTTTTGAGATCCCCTCATTGAAGAGGACATCGATCTCCACTTCCTTGAATGGAGGGGCGATCTTGTTTTTCACCACCTTCACTTTCACTTTGTTTCCGGTTGTCTCTTTATCGTCTCCGGTTCCGCTCTCGAGTTTCTCTTTCCGGCGGATATCGAGGCGTTGGGATGCATAGAATTTGAGAGCGTTTCCTCCGGTGGTGGTTTCCGGGTTTCCGAACATCACTCCGATCTTCATGCGGATCTGGTTGATGAAAATGACTGTACAATTGGATTTGGAGATCACTCCGGTGATCTTTCGGAGTGCCTGGCTCATGAGACGGGCCTGAAGTCCCATGAAGGAATCACCCATGTTCCCTTCGATCTCGGCTTTCGGAACGAGCGCGGCAACGGAATCGACAACGATCAGATCGACCGCATTGGACCGCACGAGCGCATCGACGATTTCAAGCGCCTGTTCTCCGTAGTCCGGCTGGGAGATGATGAGTTCATCGACATTCACTCCGATCTTTTTCGCGTACTCCGGATCGAGCGCGTGTTCCGCATCGATGAAAGCGGCGGTTCCGCCGAGCTTCTGGACTTCGGCGATAGCATGGAGGGTAAGGGTGGTCTTACCGGAGGATTCCGGCCCGTAGATCTCGACGATACGTCCCTTCGGATACCCTCCTCCAAGCGCTGCATCGAGCGCGATGGATCCGGATCCGATCATCTCTACCTTGATCGCCTGCTGGTCTCCGAGTTTCATGACGGAACCGGCACCGAATTGTTTCTCGATCATCGCAAGTGCGGAATTCAAAGCTTCTTTTTTATTGTCTACCATAAAATGAGTTGTGAAGAAATATACGAAAGAGAGTATATGGATATTTTTTCCGATTGCAAATCTTTTTTCATACTTTTACAGAATCAAGTGTTTTTGTAAAAATTTGGACAAAAAGAAAAACGGCCCAGATTGAGCCGTTTTCGAGTTCTCCACCCCTTTTATTTAATGGAGACGTAATGTCGGTCTTTCGATATGGAGAGTCCCATCTTCCAGAGCAGTGTGGCCGCTTCTTGATCATAGGCAACCACATTTCCATTTTCGATGGTAACACGGGTATCTATTGACCCGTCAAACCCCTTGATTTTAGCAAAGGCCGATTTGATGAGAGCCTCGCATTTCCCCTCTTGATACAACCGAGGGGTTTTGTTGATCCGTTCCATCGCGCTCTGGAGCCCTCTGTTGCGGCATCTCTGAGTGCTGAACAACGGCAATATGACTGCGATGATACCGCTTTTATCTTCTTCGATACCGAACAGTATCCTTCCGCCATGGATTGCGACATCATGAGGAAGTTCTATCCGGCCTGACTTACTTTTTGCGATTTGTATTTGTTGCATGGACATCTCCTGATTTATTGGAAAGCAGCCCAGTATTTTTATGCAAAAAAATATATTTGTCAAATATATATTCCATATCCCTTTGCTTCTCGGAGAGTTTTTTATATAATGCCCCACGTTATCTATAACCCCACGATTCTTATGCTGCAACTTTCCCGCTACCCGTTCCATACCCTGAAAACTGTTCCACAAACTTCCGATAACCGTTCCACAGGACTCCTGCTCCAGGCGGGTTTTGTCCGTCAGGAGATGGCTGGAGCGTATATTTATCTTCATTTGGGGCTTCGAGTACTCGAGAATATCAAGAAGATCGTCCGTGAGGAACTCGATGCTATCGGATGTTCCGAGATCCTCATGACTTCCTTCGGGACTCGGGAACACTGGGAGAAAACCGGCCGATGGGATACGATGGACAATCTCTTCAAGGTGGAAGGGGCCTCCGGGAAATACTATGCCCTGAATCCGACCCATGAAGAGATCGTGACTCCTCTGATGCAGGAATTCATAGAATCCTACAAAGATCTCGATACCTGTGCGGTCTATCAGTTCCAGACGAAGTTCCGGAACGAAGCTCGTGCGAAATCGGGGATCCTCCGGGGACGTGAGTTCCTGATGAAAGATCTCTACTCCTTTCACCGGAATAGCGAGGATCTCGATGTATTCTTCGAAGAAGTACGCAAGGCGTATGTCCGTATCTATTCGCGTCTCGGGCTCGGGGAATCGACCCGGTACGTATTCGCCTCCGGCGGAGCGTTTTCCAAATACAGCTATGAGTTCCAGACGGATCTCGGAATCGGAGAAGACGACGTCTATGTCTGTTCCAAGTGCGGACAAGCCCACAATGAAGAGATTGTCGATCCTATGGGATTTGTCTGTGTGGAGTGCGCCTCGAAAGAATATACGATAGTTCAGGCCTGCGAAGTAGGGAATATCTTCAAGCTCGGGACCCGGTTCTCCAATGATTTCGGACTCGGGTACACGGATGCGCTCGGGAAAAAACAAGAGGTGGTGATGGGATGTTATGGGATCGGGGTGAGCCGGATCATGGGGGTGATCGCCGAAAAATTCATGGATGAGAAGGGGCTTATCTGGCCAGAGAACGTGGCACCGTTCACTCACTATATGATCGTTATCGGAGATCATTTGGAGGAAGCGAAAAAGCTTGCGGAGAGACTCGAGACGGAGGGGGCAACGGTGCTTATCGATGATCGGAATACCGGATTCGGGGCCAAAGCCGGGGATGCCGACCTCCTCGGGATCCCTCAGCGGATCGTCCTTTCCGATAAAACCCTCGCACAGGGCGGATATGAACTGAAAGGAAGAACGGAGAGCGAGAGTAGGATTGTTCCGATACGATAATTTTCTCGAAAATATCTTTGCTTTTTCCCTTTTTTTCCGTATCTTTATCTTGTCTATTCTTTTTTACCCGTAAACCACTATGGCAGAACGTAAGAAATTTGCGAGTGCAGTGAACTTTTATGTGACTGACGCACAGAAGAAAAAAATCGAATACATCCTCGAGCAGAAGGGGCAGAGCCTGACCGATTTCCTCCGAGGACACATTCAGACCACCGTCGAAAAGTACGAGGACAAGAATGGAGCAATAAACATTTACCAGACATATATCGTATAAGGAAATGAGAAATAACTTCGACCTTCGTGTTCAAACTTTACGCTTCCTCATTCTCCGTACAGTCGTACGGTTCACTCCGGTCCGCAGTTTTCTCACGAATCTCATCGTTCTTTCTCATTTCTGAAAAGAATAATAAGAGTCGATTTATATTTTTCTTGCTTTTCCTTTCATCATTTGATAGTATCCTCTTAACGGGATACTTTTCACCTCCATAGAACTTGAATTACTTCGCTTTTGCAAGAGTTCTAAAGAAATAAATATTTCTCTATTTTTTATCCATAACCCCTTTTTTCTTATGACTCCTCCTCTCCGCGTCCGCGGTATGCAAGATATCTATGGTGAATACCAGAGATATTTCACATTTCTCAAGAAAGTAGCTCGACACGAGTTCCGCAAAAACGGATTCACCCGTATTTCGACGCCGATCGTCGAACATAAAGAGCTGATCGTGCGATCCGCCGGAGAGAGTTCCGATATCGTTTCCAAAGAAATGTATACCTTTCTTGACCGGAAGGAGCGGGAACTCATCCTTAAGCCGGAATCGACTGCGGGGGTGATGCGTGCCTATCTCGAACACATGCTGGAGGAACCGCAACCGGTCTATCTCTATTACATCGAACCGCATTTCCGGTACGATCGTCCTCAAAAGGGCCGATACCGCCAGCATCATCAGGTCGGTGCGGAGATCATCGGGGAAGTGGATCCGGTGATCGATGCAAAGAGCATCCAGATCGGATGTTCCATCCTCGATGGGATCGGACTCAAGGGGCAATACCGCCTCAAGCTCAATACGCTTGCGACCCCGAAGGAACGGGAAAAGTATATCCAGGAGCTTACCGGATTCTTCGAAAACAAGAAACACCTGCTCGATGAAACCGATCTGTATCGTCTGACAACCAATCCTCTCCGTCTTCTCGATACGAAGAACGAGGATACCCGAGAGCTTTTGAAGGTGGCGCCGAAGATCACTGATTTCCTCAAGAAGGATTCCCGGGAATACTATGAAAAAGTGAAAACCTATCTCGACATACTCGGAGTAGCATATGAAGAGGATCCGCTTCTCGTACGAGGATTCGACTACTATTGCCACACGGTTTGGGAGTGGGTGGATGGAAGCAGTCGGACTCAGAACGCTTTCGGTGGAGGGGGTCGATATGATGGGCTTTCCAAGACCATCGGTTACAAGGATGCGGTTCCGGGAGTGGGGTTCGGAATGGGGGCGGAACGCCTCATAGAGACCATCATGGATAATGGGATCAAGCTCAAGAATAAGGACAAGACGCACCTGTACTTCATCCAGCTTGGAGAGGAGGCGACGAAATTAGTACTCCCTCTCGATATGGAAGCGCGCACCCGTGGACTCAATTCCCTTATCTCCCTCGGGACCCCGTCTCTCAAAGTCCAGATGAAGAAAGCGAACCGTCTCGGTGCCCAGTATGTCGCGATTATCGGTATAATGGAAGCCAAAAAAGGCGTTTGTCAGCTGAAAGATATGGTGAACGGAACCCAGGAAGAAGTCCCACTCGGGAAACTGCTCGATCATCTCATGGAAAAAATCGATGTGAAATCCCTTGATTTCTACTCTCCGCTCAAAGATTTCATCATAGAAGAGAAGAAGGAACCGATCCCCCAGGAATAGCGATGATGGGTATAGTTGAGAATAAATGGAAATATCATAGAAAAACCTCTCGAAAGAGAGGTTTTTCATTACCAGAAAAAAAGTTTGACATATGGGGGTTTATTTCTATACTCAAAAGTATTGACATTATTAAAATATAGTATCCTCTAATCCAGAGCCTATGTTCTCCTCTCTTTTTTCTTCCAAAAACAAGGATGGTATCAGCCAGAAAACGACAGTATCTTCCGGGGTCATTTCCCGGATGAAGAGTTTTGCCGGGAAGGTTTCCATGATCCTCGGACTCGCTTCTGTAAACAGCGGTGTCATGTCTGCTCCTTCCGCTCCCGAAGTACCTGTCTATAATCGGGAAATTCCGGTTCTGGAAAGCCCATCTTCCGGGGATATCGCCCCTATCTCTACTACCCATATAACACTTCCTCCGAAGGCTCCTATCATCCAGGAACAGAAGGCTGGACAGTTGGAACCGGTTTCCGTACAGCCGAAAATCCGTCTTGCAGTTGCCCGAAAAGGGGAATCGGTCGGTTTTTTCATGCTCAAGAATTTTGGAACGGAAGAGGGGTGGGAATTCCTCGTCGAGAAAGAGACGGGTCATAGGATCCGTACGGCAACAAAGGATCTCATCGCAGGGAAAACCTACATTCTTGCACGGGATGAAAAAGAGGCGAATGCTCTCACGGGTATTTTCAAAAAACAGCTAGTAAAAAAGAATAGCATCGCACAAGACATTCCAGAATGAGAAAAACACTCTACGAAAGAATGGCAAGGAGATAGGGTTTCTGGAAAAGAGCTCGTTGAGAAAGCAAGGAATTTTATCCACATGGCATATGGTTTATGAGGAAATGGGGTCAATAAGATCGACTGTTCAGGGCTTCTGAACCAATCCATGTTGCTGAGTTGAGTTGTTGGGCATTCTTTTCCGCGGCTTGTCTCGGGGGATTTCAAAAAAATCATCCAGAAAACAGGAAAAAAGGATTACCGGAATGCACAAGAAGGCGATATCATCTATATGCCCCCTCGAAGACGTGGTGGTTACGGACATGTCATGATGGTATCCGGTTCTTACAAAGACGGTAAGATCCCGGTAATCCAGGCTTCCGCTTCGCACGGAATGGTGGTGGAAGGGCATATAACATATAGTTCGAACATGACCATAGGAACTCCTCCATGGGTAGTGGGATCCGATACTACGAAAATGGCTCTTGCAGAGCATGATGATATCAAGAGAACAGCGCCTCATTCCCATGAAGACCAGGAACAGATAGTCATCGCGACCCGGACCTCTCCGGATGAAGAGAAACCGAAGATCATGGTTTCGACTGTCGCTGCGAATGATGCGCAATTCGAACAAGAGAAACCAAGAACAATGCTTAAAATCGCATCCCTGGATGGGGCACGGGTTGATGAAAAGGAACCAGGCATGGCTCCAGAGACAGAAGTACTTATATCTTCCCATGAGATCGCGCTTGTTCCGATAGCAGCCGAGGTGAAAAATGTCGTGAGCTCCATTATTGAACAGAAGCATGAGACAGGAATCCTTGATGAACCTCAGAATATCGCTCTGGGGCAAGAATATAAGATGACGATCCTGAAAAGAATCCAAAATGATCCGGAGGTTAAAAATGAGACCCGAAAAAGCCTTTCCGAGAAATTCTCCGGATTCAAAGCTACGGATTTCATCAGAGTATACAAAGCGACCATTGCAGATTTTGAAAGACAGGAGCGAGAAGGTTCTCTTGAGGCGAAAGCAAAACTTCCCGATCTACGTAAATGCCTTTCGGATCTGGAGTCTAAAATCATGCTGGCAAGCAATGATTCCAATTTTTCTATAAAACGCGCCGCATAATCAAAATAATCAAAAAAGTTCCTCCTGATGGAGGAACTTTTTTGATTGCAATCAAGCTATCTCTCGAATTAAGGAGTTGAACTGAAATCGAGTGAATGCAATGCTGTTTCGGTATTTCCGACCAGGTCTTCCGTTACGAAATAAACAGTATAATCTACAGAAGGACTGAGTCCGGAAAGATTGATCTGATTAGCACCTGTGAATATCGTAGATGTTTCACGGAGGCTTGCGAGAGCTCATGATGCATCTTCCCCTGCTTTTACCTGCACTACTGTCGGCGCAGTTGCCCCACTCAGGAGCGTTACGCTATGAATAAGCCCTTGTTCGCTGGTATTGAAGTGCAATACCGCTCCACTGTTCGTGATACCAGTCAATGATATTGCGGTAATCACCGGAGGGGTTGTATCTGCCAAAGGAAGCGTACTGAAAGCTTTGCTCGTAACGGTACTCTGGAGATTTCCAGACGTGTCCTCTGCTACGAGGTAGAGAACGTAGCTTGTAGCCGGAGCGAATCCGGTCAAATTCAATTGGTTCATCCCTGTTACCATCGTAAATGTTCCATGGAGACTCGCTGTCGCTCCAGAGGCATCTTGCCATGCTTTTACTTGTGTAGCGGTTGGTGCTGTCGCCCCACTCAGAAGTGAAACGATGTACAGCGCTCCTGACTCATTCGACGTCACCTGCAACATGGTTCCAGTATTGGTTATTCCAGTAAGGGATATCGCAGAAGTCACCGGAGGAGTAGTGTCACTACTACCAGAGAGTGTAGTGAAATCTCTGCTTGTCACCGTACTTTGGAGATTTTCAAATACATCCTCTGCTACAAAGTAGACAGTATAAGCAGTACTCGGAGCGAGTCCGGTTACATTGAATTGGTTCATTCCTGTTATGAGGGCACTCGAACCGGCTATAGGTTGGGTGACTCCGGAACCATTTTGTCCGGCCTTTACTTGTGCAGCAGTCGGTGCAGTACCTCCGCTTGGAGTTACGACAAAGAATCCTGTTCCATTCTCATTTACCGTAGTGGAGATCATCGCAGAGCTACTCGTGATTTCGCTCACGCTCAATGATGATGTTACAGGAGGAGTACTGTCATTTATTGCCCCTGATCCGCTGCCAATGTCGGTAGTTATACGATCCTGGATTATGGTTACGATACTATCCAAAAGAGCGATAAGCTGAGCTTTTGCATCAGCGCTTCTCGTCGATGCCTCGATACTTGCTCTGAGCGTCTCGATACGAGTCAGAACGGAAATAAGAAAATCGAGTCGGCGTATCAAAGGAATATTGTCGATACGTTTGTTGATAGTATCTTTTTGATCTCTTGATAACACTTCATGGTCGGACTCAATATTTCGCCTAGTGATATGCGACTGCTCATTGGTTCAACCAAAGTTATCGACCGCGGTTCTGAAAGTATTCGTATTGCTCATACTATCAGTAACAGTATTTATATTACCAGTAATGGTATTTGTATTACCACTGTCGGTATTATTCCAACGTTCACCACCATGGAAAGAAGGAATATTGTTGTTGCTGCCGGAGGGATTATTGCCATTATCAGAAGAATCATTCTGATCACTCGAATGTCCCCTTCCGTTAGAATCCCCTCATCTTCAACCATCTCTTGCCAACGCTAGGTTGGGAGCATTGCTGAGTACGAATATACCCATAAGCAATGCTGCTAGTATTCGTTTGGTTTTCATATATAAAAAGATTATGGGATAAGATAATGATGTTTATCTCTTAAGGGTTTATGTTTTTGCCACTATGACACCAGTGTTAAGAAATTTAAATTTATGAAATACAATAATAAGAGATAAAACCTCCTATTTTACCTATAATTCAAAATGAAGTCAAAATCATTGTTATGGGATTTATTTAAGGAGGATAGTATAAAGTCTTTATTCTTCATCAGGATTTGGCTCCTCCCCCTGTGTGTATCCATTAAAAAATGGCCACCATTCATTGTAGCCATTTCGCTTTTTCGAATAGCCGGAGACGACTACCTGAAAGCCCGCAAGAAATATAAAATCTCCCCGCTTTTCACGAGGAGATCTTTGATTTTTTATTGGCAGATCAGCAGAGAATCGAACTCTGATCGCAGGATTTGGAGTCCTGCATTCTAACCGTTGAACTACTGATCTAAATAAATCTTCGAAACAAGGTACCTTGTTTCGAAGATTTTATGGTTATATCGAAAACTTGTAGAAGCTTATGATAGCGTCTCCGATGAAATCTTTCACTTTCTGGTCAGGATTCACGACGAATTGCTGGGTAAGAAGCGCATTTTCCTCACGGAATTTGGTCATCTTTCCGTCGATGATCTTCAGGAGGATATCGGCAGGTTTCGTCGCATTCTTCGGATCTTCTTGCATGATAGCGAGCTGGATCTCTTTTTCTTTTGCGACTACCTCGTCAGAGATGTCGGTTGGAGCGAGAACCTGTGGCTGTGTCGCAACGACGTGCATAGCGACCTGCTTCAGGGCTTCTGCGTCAGAACCGGCCTTCGCAACGATGAGGGCACCATTCTTGAAGTTGGAGTGGACGTAGCTCGCGAGAACTGGACCGGAAATCTTGGTGAGCGTCTTGATGACGATGTTTTCTCCGACCTTGAGGGTATATTCGGAAGCTTTGAGTTCTTCGGCGATAGCGAGGGCTGCCTCATCGGAATCGGCAGTCTTCCGGATTTCGATGAACTTGGAAATCATCTCTTCGAACGTCTCGTTTCGTGAAACGAAATCCGTCTCGCATCCGATTACCGCCACATAGGCGTCGGATCCTTCGATGACGATCTTGATCTTCCCTTCTCCTGTCTCGTTTCCAGCGCGTTTTGCCGCTTTTGCGAGACCCTTCTTCCGGAGCACGTCGATCGCTGCATCCATATCACCGTTGGTTTCAACGAGCGCATTCTTACAGTCGGACATTCCTACTCCGGTTCTTTCACGGAGCTCTTTTATGAGTTGAGCGGTTACCATAATATTTTTAGATTAATGATTAAAATCTTTCATTCCCCCTCCGAGAAGGAGTGGGAATAGGGGATGTTTTATATTCTTTCTACGATCGCATCTATGAATCTGTACGAGAACATCTCTCCATCATAGGCTTTCCATCCGGCGAACCCTGCAAGTCAGAGGTAGATGAGGGTCAGGGTCCCAAGGAACCAGAAGAAGGAAAGGAGTACGGCGATGCAGTAGAGTCCGAATATCACTCCGCCACGTTTGGTGTGGAAAGAAATGAAATCGGATCGTTTTTTCATCAGGAAGGGGATTGCAAAGCCGAACGGCATATAGCAAAGCACTCCGAGAACCCGGTCCTCCTTGCTCGGTCCTGCATTCTCCTCATAGATGATATCTTCTGGAGTGATCATAGCGGTATCTTATGAAGAATTATTCTGCTTCAGAAGAAGTATCTACTTCAGTTCCAGCTTTCGGAGCGAGTTTTTCTGTTCTTCCCATAGCACCACCTTCCGTTTTCTTTGCGCGCTTAACAGCGGATTTGAGATAATCGAGAACGAATTTTATGGACTTGATGGAATTTACATTACAAGGGATGAAATCGGTACAATGGTCGATATCACCAGTGGAACCAAGGAGCGTATAGCTCGGGATCTTGAGGGTTTTTGCCTCTTCGAGAGCGAGCGATTCGTAGTGTCCGTCAACCACGATAAGAACATCAGGAGTTTTCTTGATATCCTTGATACCTTCATATGCTTTTCGAAGCTTTTCAAGCTCTTTGAGTTTCGAAGCTTTCTCTTTTTTGGTCAGCATCTCAAGAGCCCCAGTTTCCAGATCCTTTTCGATCTGATTATAGGCAGCGATCCGTTTTTTGATAGTCGGGAAGTTGGTCAAGAGTCCAGGAACCCACTTGGTGTTGATATAGTAGTTTCCAGTTTCTTCAGCGACAGCCCTGATAGCATCGCGAGCCTGAAGTTTCGTTCCGACAAAAAGAACTACTTTCCCTTTGGAGGTAGCATCCTCAAGGGCTTTTTTCACTTCGGTGATACGAGCCTCTGTTTTATAGAGATCGAATACATGGATATTGTTCTGGATCCCGTAAATATAGTCGCGCATCTTTGCTGACCAGAATTGTCTTTTATGTCCGATATGCACGGCATGGTCGAGCATATCCTTGATAAGGGCAGTGTTTGCCATAGGGTAAAAAAAGTGAAAAAATAGCGGTAGCGAACCTAAAAATGTTATCGATGACCACAATCATCAATAGCGGTAGCGATCCTTAAATAGATTTTCTTAGGGCGGTATATAAGACTCTGATGCGAGCCCAGGAAATAGCGCCGTTCTTCATAAGAAAATCCCGGTTTTTTCATTTTCCGAAAAAACCGAGGTTATTATATGGAAAAAAACCAAAAAGCAATTTTTATTTCTGTAAAATATACATGATCGGGGTTGCTATGAATGAGGCAACGATGCCGATAACGATAATGAGCGCTACGATTTTTACGGAAGTGTTCTTTTTCATAAGGAGTGTGGAATAAATAGTATAAAAATATCTTTGATGATAGAGAGGGTTCTTTATGGTGTCGGGAATTTCGGAATGAAGGGGACATTGTCGAGAAGCACTTTCTTTCCGGTGAGATCCACGATAATGGATTGCTGGTTGCTATAGGACGATTGTATAGCATCCAAGTAGTAGCCCATATCTTTCAAAGCATCGGGGAGAGAGAGAAGCGATATGCGCGCAGGGAATATCTCGATAGGAGTTCCTCCTAGTTCGTATGATCAAGCGACGCTGCCATTTTTTATCTTGAGCGAGAGCTTCGAGAAACTGTGTCGGTTGAAGATATATTTACCGCTCAGTTCTACAGAGTAGGTATTTCCTCCTCCTGCAAATGCCTTATTGATATCGTTCAGTTCGATGACATAGTTTCCTTCACTGATAGAGGCATTGATATTTTTGAATCCGATAGGAAGAAAGTCTGCAATATTTTTGAAGTCTTTATCCAGAAGCTCTTTTTGTATGAAAAGTTGGATTTCCGGTGAGGCAGCCGGGAGATCCGTAGCCGGAGCTGTTGTCTCGGTTCCGGTGCTCGGTAGAGCTCCCGTATCTCCTTTCAGGAAGGTGGTTTCGAAGAAATTCCTGAAATCGTATTTGTATTGAAGGGCTGGATCATCGGATGAGACGGATAATTCCTTGAGTTGTTCTTCCTTTTGGTCGAGGGGTATGGTGATATTCGGAAAAGTATGTTTCTTTCAGAAGGTATCGGTATAAGAGATATCGGCAAGGATATGATTTTGCTCCCAGAGTTTGAAAGAAAAAGCGCTCCCCAATATATTTACCTGTATTTCGTAAAATCCATCCTTCTGAAAATCGTTTATCACCCGAAGGCTGGAGATATCCAGATTATTGAATTTTTTCAGATACGCCCCCAGGATCTCTGTACTCATTTCAGTTCCCTTATCTACAAGGATCCCCTTTGCCGATCTATTACTGTCATTGAGGTGGAAATCATTCAGATAACCTGGATAATTACTAAACATGGATGTGAGGATATCGAATGACTTGAGGGTGTTTTTCAGTAAGGTATAGCTATCGATGATCTGGGAATTCGATTGGAGCGAACCATTCGAATAGAGCATGTCCTTCTTGTTCTCGATATCTTTTTTCGCTGCATCAGTAACCTTTGCGAAAGTATCTACGAAACTTTGTTCCAGATTGGTATTCTCTCCTTCTATATATTCCTTTTTAAGAAGCAATCCCTCAGGTGTTTTATCGGTAAAAGTGGTGGAAAATACGTTGTAGAGTTTTGTAAAGATCTTCGTATAATTATAGAAAGTCGTGGAGATGATACTTGTGAGTTTCGATCCGTCGGACTTCTTGTCCATATAGTAGTCATCGGTTATCTGGAATAAGTGGGAGACTATATTCATAGTATCTTCATTCGGGATAACGGGACCAGTGGAAAGATACTGTGTGACGAAAAAAGTGAAAGGAAGGAATTCATCTTTCGTAAGGACTTTATTATCAAGAATTTTCTGGAGGATGTCTTCGAAAGAATTATTGAGATCTTTTTGGCTTAGTGGAAGGAAATAGTACACAGAAAAAAGGTCGGAAAGGTGCGTATAATATTCTCCTTGTTTCGTTTGTGTATTGTTCGTTATGATTTTTTCCGTTTCAGTGAGAAGGGGTGATTCCTGTCATGAGAAATCGAAGAGATTGTCCTTGCTTGCAAAATGGGAAAAAGCAGTGACGTAATAGTATTCTCTCAGTATGGAAATCCCATCAGCGTACACTTTCGGACTCAGGTCTTTCATTTCGGAAAGGATGGCATATATTTCTGTTTTATAGAATGTTTTCTTCGGATTAATGAGGAATCATTTTATATTGCCGACAAGACTGTTTTTGAGCAGTATCTCTTTTTTTGAACCGTTTATCAAGAGGCTATTCGACGTATTGAAAAAAGAAGAATCCTGCAATTGTTTACTATCCTGTTCATGAAGGGAAATGGAGAGTTTCGTGAAGGCGTTGATCCTATCGGTGATATCCTTTTGCGTTTCTGTAAGGAAAAGATCGTCTTTTTCCGCATCGTTTCATGAAAACAGCATTTTCCGATCCCCCTCCGTTTTTATATCCAGATAACGGATGGAATCGATAATGGAAATACGAAGGATATCAGCTTCCTTGAGTTCAAGGGTATTTTTCGGATCATGTCTGAACAACAGAGATGGGAAGAGGGTAAAATGGGCGACTGTGGACCGTTCCTCTCCGGTAACCAATCTGATATCGAGAAAGGTGTCAAAGGAGAATATTTTCGTTTGTTGCTGAGTCGTATCTATGATAAATCCCCCTCGCCCCTTCGGAACGAGAGTCATATCGTTTAAATGGAATTCGTACTTCTCCAGACCTGTCTGTATATTACAGACAAAGAGACCTGATCCGAAAGTGATGATATTCACCCCTCCTTTTTTTTCGTGAGTGAGAGGTTTCCTGTCTGTGGATCTATAATAGATGTTATCGATGGGGGAGAATCGACGGAGGTAGGAGGTATCCGCTCGGTTTTCCGATCCGGTAAGGCTTGTTTCTATGAATTTCTTTTCATCCGTGTTCCAGGTGTATGGCTTCTCTCATTCGCTGAAATCGATATTGGCAGCATCCTCTTTCCCTCAGGAGTTTTCTCTTGAAAAAGAGAGAAGGATCAATACTCCGGATCACACCAGAACAGTAAGGATGAATATGAGTTTTTTCATAAAAAGGAAAATGAATTTTAGTATGATATTGGCTCTATCTTGCTATGACTTCAAATGGAAACGATTTCCTTGTTTTTTTCATCTTTGCGTCCACTGTTTCGATTTCCGCGGTATGCGCCCCGACAAGAATATCCGTATTCTCATTGATCGCAACGCTTTGCTCCAGATCCGTCGGGAGGATCTTCGCAAGTTTCCCGTCTATATAGAGATTTACACTGGTAATCTCGTCTTGACCGGGAGTGATGGTGAATCGGAGGTTGAAATATTGATCTCCATAGATTCTCGTAGCAGCACTATCTTTGAGCGGACTCACGATAGTGATGGTGCTGACTGGATTCCTGTCTTCGAAAGTCACTTTGGTGGTATATGTTCCGGAGTATCCGTATTTATCGATGGCACGGAAAACAAGCGTGTGCTCTCCTCGGAAATCTTCTCAGAAATCTATGGCAGGAACCTTGTAGATACCGCTTGAATCCATTTCTGAGATGGGAAATTTCTGGAAGAGCGTACCATCCTTCAGTATCTCAAGCCTTACTATGGTATTATCCGAAACATATCTGATCTCAAATGGGTATTTGGCAAGAGGATAGGTTCATCCATCCTTGAACGATGCGGAAACCGTGATATTGGAAAGCTCGGCGTTCGGACGTACGCATATCTCATTGCTCACTTCGCTTAGGATATTCTCCGTACCGGAGAAGTATGCTGTTCCAGCCTCGGACTTGAGCCAGCCGGAAATGGATGAAAGCCAGGCTTTGTCATATCCGTCAATGATCGGGTTCAGATTCGTTGCAAGGAAGCCTTTCTTGATGGCTTCCGGTGGAGTGTTTCCCGTCACTTTTCCATTACAGAGGCTATCTACTTCTACGGGATCGAAAGATCCTTCGTACTCTGTCGGTTTTACCGCAAAGATGGAAGTCGTTTTGAGTTTGTCCGGAGTCGAGCTGCTTGCAAGCCTTCCGGAGATTTGGCTGATGGTTGCAGAGAAAACGCTGTCCGGTTTCTGGAAGGTTTCTTTCGGGAGATTCTTATGGGCCGCTTCCATGAAATCGTGCCAGATGGGAGCTGCACAATTGAGTCCGTCACAATTCCCTTTCGTCTCCGAGCCATCCACATTCCCTGCCCAAACAACCGTCGTGATCTGGGGAGTGTATCCAGCGGTCCAAAGGTCACGGGGGAGGATCTGTTTCTTTTTCCCTTTGGTCACATCCTTGTTGGATGTTCCGGTTTTGGCGGCAACGACCCGATCTTTCATCGTGAGGACATTGTTCCAGAAATCGCTTGGACGGCTGGAGGCATCCGAGAGGATGGTGCTGATGATGTATGCTGCCGCATCGGAAACCACGTATTTTCCGGGATTATCGGTATATTGTTCGATGAGATTCCCTTTCTTGTCCGTGATTTTCAGGATAGGGTTGATCTCCTTCTTGTATCCGCCATTCGCGAATACGCTGTATGCCTGCATGAGTTCGATGGGTTTCAATTCTCCTGTTCCGATAGCAAGAGGTGCTCCGTATGTCCCATCTTTATTCAAGGAGGTGATGCCTAGGGCTTCTGCAAAATCCACGACGCTCGCTTCCCCTCCGGCGAGGTAGAACATCTTGATGGCCGGGATATTTCGGGAGTAGTCGAGCGCCTTTTTGACAGTCATTTTCCCGAGAAAATGCTCATCGTAGTTGTTCGGCTCCCAATCTCCGAACTTCGTCTTGAGATCGAAGATGGGAGTATCCGGTCCGATAGGATTCTTGGAAATAGCGAGGGTATAGACAAGGGGTTTGAATGAAGATCCCGGCTGACGTTTGGAGGTGATGATGTTTACGTTCCCATCCTCATCATTGTTAAAATAATCCGCTCCGCCTACCATGGCGAGAATCTGTCCGGTTTTATTGTCCATGCTCACGAGCGCTGCAGAATTCGCTCCATATTTGGATACATTGATCTTCACTTGTTTTTTCACAAGCTCTTCCGCTTTATCTTGGAGAACCGGGTCGATCGTCGTATAAATCTTGAGGCCCCCCTGCGACTCGAAATCTTTTCCATACTTATTCTCCAGATAGTCCTTTATATAGAACACGAAATGCGGATATTTGATATTATCCTGATAGGCATGGAACTGGAAATCGAGACCGCCGATGAAAGCATCCCGGTATTCGGTCGGTGTGATCTTCATATCTTCGAACATACGTCCGAGGACGAAGTCCTTGCGTCCGGTATTGTATTCGAGGACCATCATTTTCTTTTCTGTAGGGGAAATGGTTCCGGATGCGCTTTTCGTTTCTAGAGCACCACTTCCGGAATCCGCCACCGGCCCTTCTATCTTTATGTTATTGAGAAAAGTGAGCAGATCGTTGTAGTCGAGGGTCATGCACCCGTCGCTATCTATGGAATAGGATTTCTTGAGATATTCCTGTTTCACGTTGCAGATGCTCACTTTCGTCTGAGTGAGAGGCTTGAACTCGAGTCCGACGAAGAATTTCTTGAATTTCTCTATCAGATCCCTGTATTGCGCACCCTTTTCGTTCATATCGAGCTGGATGAGATCCTTGGAATTGTCGACCTCGTGTACGGAAAAATACCCCATCAGACGATCGCGGTGGGAATAGGGGGAATAATAGGAAGAACCCTTCGGAAGAGAAGCGAGGATCGAACTTCCGAGCACCCCTACGTCTTTGGAGGGTTTATTGAAATACGTTTTGGATGCCTCCTCTACTCCATAAGTATTATTTCCGAAGCTGATCTTGTTCAAATAGAGTTCGAGAATTTTTTCCTTGGAATACTTATTATTGAGTTCGTAAGAAAGATAGATCTCTTTCACTTTACGGTCCGTGCTCCGTTCGGAAGTGAAGAACATGTTTTTGATGAGTTGCTGGCTGATAGTCGAAGTTCCCTGAACTTTGTCGGTTTTTCCGATGATATAATTGAATCCGGCACGTATGAGACCGCGGAAATCGATTCCAGGATTCTCGAAGAATGTCTTGTCTTCCGCACTAATGATAGCATCGCGCATATGTCCAGAAATCTGGTCATAGGGCACGTAGGTGCGTTTCTCTTCATTATAGAGATTATAAAGCTCCCCGCCATTACGGTCGTAGATGACGCTGCTTTCTGGCAGGACATCGTTCTCGATCTTAGAGATATCGGGAACATTATAGAGGTAGTATATTGCAAGAGCTATCGCAGAAAACGAACCAAGAAAAAACACGAGCAATGTCGCATAGAGGGCTATATATTTTCCGCTTCATTTTTTCTTGTTTTTTGTTTCTAGATAGGCCTTTTTAATGGCTGACATCTTGATTTTCTCTCTTTTAAACTCCGGCATAGGTATAATTGTGGCATGATATAATACTGTCGAGTATATCTGGAAACGGATTTTTTTCAAGGAGATTTATTCCCCGGTCACCATCTTGTAGTCTTTCCCGAGCACGACCTCGATTTTCGGACTTGGGGTCTTGGAATACTTGTTCACAGGAACGGTTTTTTGTGGTGCGAAGAGGAAGAGCGAGAGGGCTTCGAGGGTTTTGGAGGTCGGAGGGATTCAGGTTCTATTCGTTTCATCCCAGGTGGCGAACACCTGGGTTTTATCATATGGATCCTTGGTGCTGCCGATAGAGTCTTTATCCGGGATATTGAAGCCGAATTTTTTGAGATAGAGGGCGATCTTGTTCGCAATCCCGGAGGTTTTGGTCGAATTTATGATGCTGATTTCCTGGTTTTCCAGAAACATCTCCGGATAATTGAAGACGATATTGGCAAACTTGGAGGTATCGGCGTAGGAATCGAGATGAGCAGGAGTGGCTCCATCCGGAAGGAGGACGGAAGCTCCGCCGAAGAGATCACGCATGGGGGTATAGAGAAATCCTCCGCGTTGGCAGTAGGCGAGTCCTTGGAAACAGGAATCATTCAGATTGAAAGCGAGTATATTATCCGTAGGGATATCCTTCCCGAAGAGAGCAAGGGAGGCGAGTTGCCCCATGGAAAGATCGGTTTTCACATGGGAGACGACCGCATAGTAGAGGGATTTGATCTTGGTCGGATTCGTGAGGATATCGAGCGAGAAGAGTTTTTCCTTCACGGCTTTTATGACGAGCTGCTGACGATGGGATCGATCGAAATCGCTCGTCGAATGACGGCTTCGTGCGTATTTAAGGGCAGTCGCACCATCCAGGATCTGACGGCCTTTTTTTATGGAGAAGGTGGTATAGGGGAGGTCTTCTCCTGACGGATATTGATTGTCCACGAGATCCTCCTCGACATTCACTTCGATACCTCCGAGAAGGTCCACGAACTTGGTGAATCCATCGAAATCGATGTTCAGATAATGGTCCATCTTTTCTCCGGTGATTTCCCGGAGTTTGTCTCCAAGGTCTCCCATGGCCTGTGCCTGAGATTCTTTCGCATGGATTCCACGCATGTAGATCTCATTGATCTTTCCACGTCCTCCAAGAGGGTAATCGACATAGAGATCACGGGGAATGGAGAGAAGCGATATGGTCTTGCTCTCCGGGTGAAGCGAAGCGAAAAGGATGGTATCGGTCAGGGAAGCTCCTTCATGGTCTCCGCCACCGATTCCGGTTATGACTATATTGATCTTATTCTGTTCCGATCCGCCGACTGTTTGAAAGAGGTCGTTTTTGTTCGGGAAAGGAAGGGAGAAATTGAAGTGGAACACGGGAAGCCGGGTAAATGTCGCAAACGAAACAGCGGCCACTCAAGAAATTCCGAGAAATCCGAGCAGTAGTCCAGAGATGAGATTCCGTTTCTTTATGGCAAAATAATGGTTCTTGAAGGAAGCGAGGGGGGAAACGACATTATTTGGTTCAGTTGGGGGGAGTTTGGTTTTCTTGAATGACACGGGATGAAAAAGATTATGGATTATAAATCGCAGAGCACGATTTTTATTGGGCGAAGTATATGTTTTTGCTCGCAAAAATCAAACAGGATTTTTTGCTCGCAAAAATAGGTATCCTCCAAAGGGTGAATACCTATATCTGTAAACGAGTGCAGTATTTTATTGGAATATTAGTGGATGGTGTTGTTGATCGTGGTATTGTAGTAGGGGCTTGAGAGGATATTTTGTGCATTCTTCGTGATCTCCTCGTATTCTTTTCTCGGAAGAAATGCCGAAACATAGCGACCGTCGCGGAACGCGAGAATATTGTCGAAACGTATGACACGGACAGTGGTATCGGAAAAGTTTTCTTGATCGAAGGACCGAATATGATCTTTCTTATATATTCCTTTGAGCGAGTAGCTTCTTCCCATATAGGAAATTTTGAGGATGAAATTATTTTCACCGATTTCGCTTTCCTTAGGATGAAAAGCGATTTTATTCGAGGTAATCGCGTGGATACGGTCAGCAATCCTCGCTCCGCGAGAGGGGGTCGTATCGGTATCGAGATTGAGGGATAGTTGACCATCGGATAGATCGGACACCCTTCGTGTTCCGTAGGATAACATGGAATAGAAGATAGGATATAAGAGGATTGTATACATTTTGGAATATTTTATCATGAAAGTCAAGTGAATATTTTATTTGCTTCTTTCGCTTTTTTGTGCTATACTGACCGGGTTATATTCGATACCCACCTTCTTCTATGTTTCTTCTCTCGACATCTTCCCTTCGTGGATACGGTCTTCATAAGATATTTTCTTTCGCGAAAGATGCTCATTATGACGGAATATGCCTCGATCTCAATCCCCTTGATTTCGATACGGAGAATGCAGCATATGTTTCCACTCTCTCCCGGGAGTTCGATATGCCAGTCGTGAGCATTACTGCGTATGAACGTCGGATAACACCGAAGATAGTGGATCAGATCATGGAGATGTCGAAGCTTCTCGGAAGTAGGGCGGTGGCTTTTTATCCGCCGCATCGTTTGGATAAGGACGGCGAGTGGTTTTCCGATTATCTTCCGAAAGTACAACAGCAGTATAAGAATCTGGATATAGCGGTCATCAACGTCGAACCGAAAACTTTCCTTTTCCTGATCCCGGAGTATAAGGATGCCACGCTTCCCTTGATCAAGAAAATAACCGGGAAAACCGCTCTCTCTGTCTCCAATGTAGATCCGGAAAGCGGAACCGATCTCATCAAGACCTTCTCTTTGCTTTGAAACAGTATCCATACCGTCTATCTCTCTGATAAAACCGGTAACAAAGAAGAGCTTCTTCCTGGAAAAGGGGATATGCCGCTCGAGAGCCTTCTCATCAAGCTTGCAGATGGCGGATATAAAGGGAATTTCATCCTTAAGGTGGCACCGAAAGAACTCGGAGCAGGGGATGATCGGAATGTCCTGAAAAAACTCGGGGAGGCGAAGGGGTATTTTCTGAAGCACTTTACGAAACAATAAAAAAAGGGATGTGGCATGCCGCATCCCTTTTTTTATTTTTCAATCTTTTTGCTGATGATCTCCTGTATATTGAGCGAATCCTTCAGGAAAGATATGTTTTTCTGGGAAAGGATCGAGAGAACGAGTTTATCATCATATTCCAGCCGATTGATAAAGTCTTCTTCGGACATCACGGCATATTTTACTTTTCTGCGAAAGAAGGTTTTTTCCAGAAAATTATTGAATTCAATCTTATCCAGTTCGCCGATAATGAATATATCGACGATATTATTGGATTTTATATTGGTGAGTTGTTTGATGCTGTCAGCGATAGTTATGAGACTCAGATTCCTTTTTCCCTTGAAGAAGGCCTTGAGCGGTTCGATGGGATTGTAGGTCTTTATGAAGATATCGGAGAGTTCTTCATAGATAGCACAACTCCGATTGATATTATAAAACTTTTTTTTATTCTCTTCACGGGACTTGAGGATACCGAGAGTCTCCAGATTCATAAGCTCCCGCCGGACACTGTTGATCTGTTCGTCGATATCCCGGCAGAGCTCCCGTATGAAAATACCCGTTGTATCGCTCGATACCGAGTGTTCTATGAAGAATTTTTCCAGAATCTTTGCGCGACAGTTTGATCCGAAAAGTTTAGAGAGAATCATATATACGAAGGGGAAGGTTAGTGCCGGATTAATGTATGTATTCCTTTCTAATGGCACCCGCCAGAACTACAACTTCCGCACCCGCCGGTCCCGCAACTCTCTCCGCCCGATTCTTCTCATCCTACAATGGATACAAGGAGAGATTTGATTTCTGCTTTTTCCGGGATGATCCCTTGGAAAATCACATCACGGAAGTCGATGCTCTCCTCCTCTATACAGAGGGCTGGATTTTCTGTAATGCCGAGTTCCAGTTTGTAGGCTTCATTATCCTGTTCGGAGATTTTTATAATATCGGAGAGCTTGAGCTCTTCAAGAACTTCGGATGTACGAGCAAAAAGATCAGCACTGAGAGGATGAGATCCGACGATAACTATCTTCATGTGATAGGTGGGTAAGAATTAATGAAAGTATTATATAGAAAAATTCTTTAAAACGAAGAGAATTATGAATTTTAACAAACTAAAAGGAGAGTTGGACTCTCCTTTGTAGGTATTGCGACTCTGGAATGATTATTCGGATTTCTCTTTTTCAGCTTTCTTCTCTTCTTGAACACTTGGAACTTCCGCAGCAGAAACCGCTACAACTTCCTCTTCTGTTACACCCTTTGGAAGATGAACGGAAACAATGGCCCCATCGAGATCGGAAAGGATATCGAATTTTTTGGTATCGATACCAAGATCCTTAACATGGATGATATCACCCATCTCCATAAGTTTGGAAAGATCCGCTTCAAAGGTATCGACAAGGTTCTTTGGAAGGCATTTCACTTCCACTTCATGCATGTTCTGTTCCACGAGACCACCTTGTACTTGAGCAGGGGAAGTACCGATGAGATGAACGGGAATCTGAACGTGGATCTTCTCTGTTGCGGAAACCACGAAGAAATCGACATGGAGGAAGTCTCCACTCACAGGCGCCCGTTGTGTTTCATGGATGAGCACATCTTGTTTTTTCCCATCAATATTGAGTTCTACGATGTGGGTTTTTCCGGATTTCCTGAATACCTTCAGAAGGTCAGAAGCTCCGACAGTGATAGCCTGGGCGGTAACCTTGTGTCCGTAGACGACAGCAGGAACTTTCTTATCTCCTCGGATAGCGGAGAGCTTTGTTTCGGTGTCACGTGAAGTCGCAACGAGTGTGAGTTTTTCCATACAAAAAGACGGGTAATTTCTATAAAACGGGAGGATTATATAAAAAAGAAAGAGAAAATCAAATTGTTTTGCAAATATTCTCGAATTTCCCGTTATCCGCTCCGTCTTTCCCGATCCCCATATTTTCTCTCGGAGAATGTTTCAGTGATTATCTTCGGGAGAAATGTAAACCTCATCACTGTAATTTGTAACGTCTTTTCTCGAAAAAATACTTGATTTTTTTAAAAAAAAGAGATACTGGAACTTGTCATTTATATTTTATATTGTATACATTATTTATTCAATAATCAGCATTCTCCCTATCGCATAAACAAAAAACACCCAAACAAAAATAAAAATACCTCTTCAGAAATCGGATCGGATACACGGATCCTGTTTCGGGGGTATTTTCGACTCTGCTTATCATTTTTTCTTCCTTTCTATGTCTAGAATATCATCTTTTGGCTCATATATCACGAGAAAACGCGTCTCTGCCGTGACGCTTGTCGTGTTCATGAGCCATATCTTTTCTCCGTTTTTCGCTTATGCGATGTCAGGGGACCCTGTGTGGAATGAGAATATCCTCTCGACCGAGGCTCCGGCTATCATCCAACTCAATAGCGTACCGCTTCCGCGCCCTCTTGTGGCGGGTGATACCGTGAGTCTCGGACTCGCTATCGGAGGGGTTCCAGTAACTCCGACCCCTTCGGCATCGTTTGCGACCGATGAAGACACGACTCTCGCGAATCTCGTTGCGAGCATCAATAGCGTCGCGACCGGGAGCATCACTGCGAGCGTGCAGACCGGAACCGGGAAAAGCATCGTTATCAATTCGAGCATCCCCGGGGTTATCATGGGAACGCTCACGATCGACCGGAACCTGACACAGAGAAACATCCGCGACGCGGTAACAGCGGTTGCTCAGCAAGCGCTCATCTCTCTTCCGCAGCAACTCTTTCCGAGTGACGTTATTTCTCTCACTCTTGCGGGTTCCGGGATTCCTGGAGGTATCGGATTGACTCAGGCTTTCTTGACCGATAGCGCGACGACCCGTGCCGCTCTCGCGAACCAGATCGATGCGCTCGCTTTCGTGAATGCGACCTTGACTGGATCTACAGACATCATCATTACTTCCGCGACAGCAGGAACGCCTTTTTCCCTTTCCAATGTTTCGGTACTATCATCCGCTCTTCCGGTGGCTCCCGAGGTGGCGAATGTTCCGGCTCAGGCACAGAAAGAAGTCTATAATCTCGCAAGATCTACCTATCCGGACGAGACGCTCACCGTGCATATCGCGGGATTCACCCTGACCGGTTCGGATCTCCCGAATCTCTCCTCTCATATCAATACGGCACTTGCGGGAATCGTTACGACGACTCTTTCTGGAGCGAATAGTCTCGCTATGACTGCGGTGGTTCCAGGAGTTCCTTTTGCAACCGGGAACCTTGATATCGCGTGAGGTACGGCGCTCGTGGTTCCGCTCATACCGAATCGTGTAGCGGTCGCTCAGGTGGATCAGGTGATCCTTCCTCGGTCTCTCGTTGCGGGCGATACCGTCTATACGACGATTTCCATCCCTTCCGTATCGCTTACCAAAATATTTTCGAGTACGACTCTTGCCGGACTTGCGACCGATATCAGTTCCGATGCCCAGGCAGGACTCTATGTTTCCGGATCGGTTTCCGGAAATACCATGACGATCACATCACGGATCCCTGGTACGGCTTTCACGACTTCCGCTGCACATATCAATAGCCTTATCGCGAGCACCAATGTGAATCCGAATATTCTTGCTGTCGCGAAAGCGGATCGTATTACTTTCCCACGATCCCTTGTAATAGGGGATAGCATATCACTTACCATCAATGGAAATACGGTAACCGCTTCTTTCAGCGGGACTTCTGCTGCAACGCTTACCGCTCTCGCTCTGAGCATTTCTGCTGCAACCGTTGGGGTAAACGCCGTGTCTTCCGGTCTCGATATCATCGTGAGTTCGACCGTTCCTGGTCAGGATTTTAATCTCTCTAGCGTCACGCTCGAGAACAGCAAACAGGCGACTGTGCTCGTCACTCCGATCGTTCCCGTGAAACAAAAGAATACCTATACGCTCAATGCTCCGGAGCTTCCGGGGGATATCCTCTCCGTAACCATCAATGGAACGACCGTTACCGGTTCCACTCTGACAGGGGTGGTGGCTGCGATCAATGCTGCAAATCTCGGAGTCGATGCGAGCCGAATAGGGCAGGATATGGAAGTGCTCGCGCATACCGGAGGGGTGGCATTTACTGCTACCGACATGAGTCTCGTTTCTCCGGATTTTACGGGATCAAGCGTTCCTGGTAGCTCGGAAGTGCGTGCGAATGCAAGTATGGATCTGAATCTCCTTCCGATAGACGGAGAAAGTTTCTCCGTGGGGAATTGTACCGTAACCTTCAGTACCGGAGTGGCTATGGATACGAATTGTTCCGACAATATTGCTGCTATTAATGTAACCGGACAAAGTTCTCTTGATTTTCTTGCTTCGGGTATCCGTGGAATCACCGGTGTTACATACAATGACGGAAGTTCTACCGGGGTAATTCTCGTATCCGGAGGGACCGGAACCGGTATCATGTTCACCCGGAATAGTGTCCAGGTCGGAGTCCTTCCGATTCCCATTACCCTCACCGGGGCTTTCGGAACAGCTTCTGCCAATGTTCCGAGTGCCGGAACCGCTCAGGTGGATACTATCACCCTTCCACGTTCCCTTGCTTCAGGTGATATTCTCGCTCTCTCCATCTCCGGACAGCTTGTGAGCCAGAATATCGGGACTGCGACCGGTGCGGATTTCGATAACTTCGTGAGTACTCTGAATCTTCTCCAAAATATCTCTGCTGTCCGAACAGGAGACACGATCACCCTTACTGCAAAAACTGCCGGAATTCCATTCGTCCTCAACTTCGGACGATTGACCCATATTTCACAGAGCATCCTCTCTGTTTCCAATGATATAGGACGGGTGGAACAGCAGAGTTTGAATCTTCCAGGATACATCGTAAACGGGGATAATCTCTCTTTCGGAGTGGATGGGACGACACTTACTGGAACATTTGCCGGTAGTGTAGCGACAACTTTCAGCGGAATCATCTTGGCCTCTCCGATTCCAGGAATCGTATTTTCCGCAAGCGGAAGCGATCTTGTTATCACTTCCACCGTTCCGGGAATGCTCTTCCAGGTGAGTCCGCTCTCGATAACTTCCGGATTTTCTCCTATGACACTCACTGGAAATACTGTTGCCGGATATCAGAAAGACACACTTACCCTTCCATTCGATCCTATTTCCGGGGATATCATATCGGTAACCGTGGTCGGTGCGACCCAGTCTGGAACCTTTACCCGGACTTTCTCTGGAGATCTTGCGACCACCATGGGACTCTTGGCTTCGGATATCTCCACCCTTACCGGAACCGTATCTGCTTCGCTTGATGGAACTTCCAAAGTACTCACGCTTGATGCGGTGACTGCCGGAAACGGATTCACTGCCGCATTCGATATCGGTGGCGCTTCCATCGCTCCGACTACGACCACTGCAAACACCGGATCTCAAGCACAGATCGATCAGATCGTTCTCGGACGGACCATCGCCACTGGAGATATCCTTTCCCTGACGGTTAATAGCGGATCGTTCACCCGTCCGTTTTCCGGAGACCAAACCACTACCATGGACGCTCTCGCCTCGGACATCTCTACAACGCTTTCCGGAACGATTTCTGCCGGGTACGCTGGCGGAGTGCTGACTCTCACGAGCCTCATTCCCGGAACTCCGTTCACGACCTCGTCTCTCACGATTGTAACAACGGTTTCCAGTACCTCCATTCAACCGAATATCGTACCGGTTGCTCAGAAAGACTTCGTGGATTTCGAGCGTGATCCGATAGTAGGAGATGTTTTCTCTCTTAACTTCTCTGGAACCGTTGCTCATACTCTTAGTGGTGCGACTCTGACCGGACTGGTAGATAGCGCAAATGCGACATTGACAGGTGTGGCTATCCTCTCTCTGAGCGGAACCCACGCTATCGAGGTGCTTTCGAGCGTTCCCGGAACTCCGTTCATGCTCTCGAATGCGGTCCGTTCCAATACTCCCTATGCTCTCGAAAGCTACACGGCTAACGTTGTTTCGGTCTTCCCGATCCGTGAAGTAGATATTCCGACTGCCACTGCCGGTGATATACTTACGGTGACGGTGGATAACGGAAGCTCGTTCAGTGCGACCGGAAGCGATATTTCTTCCCTTCTTTCCTCGCTCAATACTTCCGGAATCGTGACCGTGACCCTGACCGGAGCGAGCACGCTTTCCCTCCTCGGAGTCCAGGATATTCCATTTTCCGTTTCCTCGGCCAATGTCGTGAACTCGACAACGGTTATCTTGAATCAAGCCTTTGTTCCAGCGGTTTCCCGAAGTGTGGAGATCGTTCCGACGGTTCCTGCTCCGGCAACCACCCTTAATTCTGGATGGACGATGAGCGTGAATTTCAATGGTGCGAACTTCGCGTATTTGACCAATTCCGGTGATACGCTTGATACGGTCGTGAATGCGCTTTACGCACAGATAGCCCTGACCGGATCATCTGCCGGGACCGGAATCACTCTCTTGTCATTCGCCTCTGGAGGAGTGCTCGTTTCGACTGGTATTTCCAGTACCGGTGCGACCATTGGGCTTCCGATGATTAAAGCAATCTCACAAACTCCAGGAATCGGATTCACCGAATCATTCTCGGTCGTGGATATCACCGCTCCGATCCTCTCGAGCTCGCTTACGCAGACCCCTCAGGCACTCCGATCCGGACAATCCCTTTCTACAACAGGAACGGTCCGTGCAGATGAACCGGGATCCATCTATTTCGTTTCCTCTTCGCTCACTATCACCGGTGCGACGCAGATCACGGCAGCTGTAGCGGCTCACCAAGCATTCCTTGGTGCGACGGATATGGCAGGAAACGTCACGCTTCCGAGTTCTCTCGTCGTTCCATCGCTTTCGCTTGACGGACTCTATAATATCATCGCGGTCGATCGCTCCAATAACATCTCCATGGGGATGGTGGGGTGGCTCACGGTCGATAATACCGCACCAGCACTCGCTATCGGTACTCCAAACAATCAGGTGGTGAATCAGGACACCTTCACTCTCTCTGGAACTGCCGAACCGAATGTCTCCATAGGTATCGTTCTTGGAACCGGAATATTGAATACCGTTTCTCTCGGGGATGGAAGCTGGAGTGGAACGCTCAACCTTCCTCAGAATACCGGAAGCGTCGCGACAGTTACTGCGACCGATGCGGTGGGGAATACGACGATCCGTACCTTGAATATCACCGAAGATAGCGGAATACCTCCGCTTTCCTTCAATGTTTCTTCATTCATCACCAACCTTCCGAATGTTACGCTTTCCGGAAGCACGAAACCAAGTGCGACCGTGACGGTTTCCGGAGGTTCGGGAAGTGTCAGTGTCGTTGCAGATGGAAGCGGAAGTTTCTCACTCTCAGTCCCACTTACACTCGATGCGAATAATATTCTCCTGGTCGGTGTAGTCGACCAGGCACTCAATACGAATTCTGGAACCGTGAGTGTTCTTCAGGATAGCATCAATCCCACTGTCGTTATCAATACGCTTCCCCAGACGATTCACGCTGCTTCCATCACGCTCGATGGAATGACCGAGAATAATAGTACGCTCGTGGTAACCGATAGCAGCGGAACTATCGTAGGAAGCGGAACTGCTTCCAGTACCGGAGTATGGAGTATTGCAAGTATTCTCGCTCCGAACACCCTCAATACTCTGACAGTAACCGCTACGGATACCGCCGGAAATACAGGAAGCGCTTCCGTTGTAATCACCGAGGATAGTATTCCGAATACGCTCGTCATATCGACATTGCCACAGACTATCAATGCGGCAAGCTTGACTATAACCGGTTCCACGAAGCCGAATTCCGCGATAGATATCACCGGCGGTGCTGCAACCGCGACCGGTACGGCAGATGGACTCGGACTCTACTCGATCGTTGTAGGTCTGATACAGAATGCAACGAACCATCTTCTTGTGACATCGACCGATATAGTGAATAATGTTTCCACCGGTTCGCTTACCATCGTGGAGGATTCCATCGTTCCAACCGTCATTATCGGAACTCCGGCACAGACGACCTATAATCCGATCATCACTCTCACCGGTACGACCGAAGCGCTTGCTACGGTTGTGGTAACCGGAGGTTCCGGAATGGCCTCGACGGTCGCTGATGCGATCGGAGATTGGACCCTTCCTGTATCGCTCAATCTTGGTGCAACCAATACGCTCGTTGCGACTGCAACGGATGCGGCGGGAAACACCGGAAGCGCGACGGTCGATATCGTCCATGATACCCTTCCGATATTCCTGACGATGAATATTCCGGATCAGACCGTTCATGCTACGACCTTTACCTTCACCGGTACGACGAAATCCGGAGCGACGGTCATGTTCCAGGTGAATACCGGTAGTGTCACTACTCTCACCGCTCCGGCTTCCGGGGACTTCACCGGAACGGTGAATCTTGTACCAAATGCCATAAATACGGTTTATGTGGTTGCTCAGGATGCGACTCTTACTGTAGCGACCGGTAGTTTCGTTATAACCGAAGATAGCATCGCCCCAGTTATTATATTCTCGACTCCATCTGGGACTACAACCGCTCTTGCAAGCATTGTTCTTCAAGGAACGACCGAAGCGAATGCACAAGTTTCCGTGAACAATAGCGGAACGATCACGCTTGGAAGCGCAACTGCGACCGGGGCATTCAGTCTCACCATCCCTCTCCATTCCAATCTCCTCAATACACTTAATGTAACAGCAACAGATAATGTCGGGAATATCGGAACCGGAACATGGACCGTGATCCAGGATAGTCTCGGACCGGTCATCTCGAATCTGGTGGTTTCACCGACGAGCGTCGGACCGAATATGATCGCCAACTACTCGTTCACTACCGATGAAAACAGTACTGGGGTCCTCTCTATCGGAACCGGGGCGAATATTCTCGCAACACTCGTTGCAAGCGGTACAACTGCCGGAACGACACATAGTTCCATGATTACCGGGCTTCTTGCTAATACCAATTACTACTATATCCTCACGGTGACAGATAATGTCGGAAATAGTACGACTTCCGCTGTCGGAGTCATCAATAGCATCGACACGGTTGCTCCAGCTATTCTCACCGAGACGCTTTCCCAGATCGTAGCGACGGGAGCAACTCTAGAATATACGTTTACGGAAAGCAATTTCGACACGCTCTATGCCACCGGTTCCGTGACGATCGCCACAAACACCGGAGTGGGAGTTGGAACCTATCCGACCAGCTTCCTGACCGGAGTCGTTTCCATAGGGACAACGCTCTTCTCTGGACTTGCGAGCGGAACCAGCTATATCTATACGATCCATTTGACGGATACATATGGTAATACGAGCACTGCTACCGGAGCATTCACCACTTCTACCATCGTTCCGCTCACAGGAGGAACAATTATTGCTACCGGATCGGTTCAGATAGGTGCTGGAGGAGCAGGAACCACCGGTCTTTCCGGAACGACTATCATAGTCACTTCTGATCCGAATGATACTGGTAGTTTGACCGGATCGCTCACGCTTTCCGGAGTCACCTCTGTCATAACCGGATCCGGATGGAACGGAGTGCTTATCTCTCCGGTACTGGTACCAAGCAATCTTCCGCAGGCTGCAACCGCTCCGGAATTAGCCACACTCATTTCTGCACTGAATAATGCAAATACTACCTACTCTCTTGGGCAAATATACCAGACAGTAGAGACAGGTGCAGGAGGTGTCTCCATCACTGCCGTCGGTAACGCTTTCCAGGTGTCGTTCATGGTTCCTGGCGCGTCTGTCGGGCAAACGCTCCAAGTATACTGGTCCATCGATGGAAACGTTTGGCAAAATAATATCCCAGGTGCCACTTGTACGATCGATAGCGGGAAAATGTGCACTTTCCAAGCAACGAATCTTGGGTACTTCAGTGTCGCTTCCATTATCGGAACTCCCGTTCCACCAGTTCCGCCAACTCCGCCTATCTCTTCTGGTGGAGGTGGTGGAGGAGGAAGCAGCAGTCTCTCTATAGATTCTTGTCCGGGAGGGGATTATTCTTCCAGTTATTATGACAAATCGTGCGGAGTGAATCCGGGGACCTCTACAGTTACCGGAACAGGAAAACAGAATATGACGTTCACGAGTCAGATCGATTCGGTAATCACCAGCAATGGAATGGTTTCCCAAGAGAAATTCGACCGATTCGTGGATGATGTCCGGTATCTCGTATATACGAGAACCCTAAATAATTCATCGCGGATCATCACCTTTTCTGCTATGAATCGGTATATCGATACACAGTCGGAACTCACTACCGATACGGTGAAGAAAACAGTATTCGCCGCTCTTAAAGATCGGTTCAATAGTATCATAACGAGCCTTCGGCAGGATATCGCCAATGGTATAACCGTTATTCCGAACCGTAGGAAAAACAATACGAGTTCGGATATGATGACCATAGTGGCGAATGGTGCCCGTATGTATCGGTATGTGAACACCGAAAATATCCTCGCGGTTCGGAATGAACCGAACTTCATGAGCGATATTTCCGGATACCTTCTCATGAATGAGCGTATCGAGGTTATCGCTTCAGGTCAGAACTGGAGTCAAATCAAATCCGATACCATCGAAGGATACGTCCGAACCAGACTTCTCCGAAAGACGCTTGAACTCCGTAATAGGGATGCATCGATCGTCTATGCTTCCATATCAAGCGGGGAGCGGGGAATAGATGAAAGAAAAGAAACTGAATAATACTGAGATTCAAGAAAATCATCCACTTGAGAAAGCGGATGATTTTCTTTGGAAAAGAACCGTTGGACGATCGTCGAGGGCAATATCCACACACCCTTGTTCCAAAAAAGTCGATCTGCCGGAGAAATATTCGTATTTATCCATATTTATGCTATACTACCAAAAGTAACCAGTTTCTTTATTTTTATGGAAAGAGATAAGGGATCCATTGATCCTTCAATGGAATCAAAGGCCATACCCAGGCCCTTATACAGACAGTTGGTACCGGAACTACAGGTGGTTGGCCTTGTAGAAGGAATCTTGGATTTGAATGATAGTAGGGATAAAAACGAAGGGTCGTGCATCGATCAGGAAAAACCGAAGACATGCCATCAGGAGAATCTCCTCCATATCGGAACCGGTCCACAGGATATCCCGTGAGAATGTTTCAATGGAAAGACCAAGAAGGTAGTCTCGCTACCGGTTCCAAAGAATCTGAATGATCGGATGAGAAATCCGATTCTGAAATTTTTACGAGCCAAGCTAAATCCCCATTCTTTGGAACAAACCTCTTTGAAGATGGTGGTAGGATGAACGATGGCCGTCTGTGCTTGTATAATGATAGACATGGATATCAGCCTTCTCCATTTTTTCTGATGGTATGCTGAGAGTGATGCTCTTTTTTACGGATTGAAATGGAATATGAAGTTTATCGATACATTCACATTGCGGGAGGTATATTTTTTTTCAGCATTATCGATAATTTTTTTGGGGATTATTCCGGCAATGTTTATGTATTTTTGGAATCATTTGAATATAGGAAAATATTCGAAAATTGTCATGGACTACAGTAGGGGTACTATTCATTACCATGTTCAGAGAAACCTTTTGGAACTGCAGAAAAGAAGATATTTCGGAATATGACAGGATATCACTGAGACATTGCCTAAACTTATTGATGAACTCTATGCTTCCTGAAAGATCCATGAATTCGATACGATAGTCTTCGATTCCTATCTCCTGAAGGAAGAGAATGTTTTAAAAAGTATGAGAAGTAGGATCCAGAAACTTGTCCCTTTCGGAGAAATAACGGATTTGCCGGAAAGACTGTTGGACAAAAATATAGCGTACCTCCTGGAATTACAGGATATACAGAAAGAATGGCTCATTTCTCTCGACAAGAAGGACAGCCCGATGAAAAAAATATTGGCTCCTCTTCTATGTTCTGATAGATCGAGTGGCTTGATTCTGGTTTGATCTGCAATGTATCATATGTACAAGAATTCCGAATTTCTGCAACGTATAGCACACCCTTTTATGCCGAAAAAAAGAGATGGGTGAAATGAAAAATTCACCCATACCTACGGTTTGATCCTCAAGATCCCTAAGGAACGGCCAAAACGGAAAGATAATGGCAGTTCGGATCATTGAATGCAAGCATAGAAACCCCTTCTATTTCTTCTTCCGCATCGCGAGGAGTTCGTCTCGGATCTCGGCGGCGAGCTCGAAGTCGAGATTGGCGGAGGCGATGTCCATCTCAAGTTCCAATCGCTTGATGCGAGTACGAGGATTCTCTCCGCGCATCACCTCATCATCGTGGAGCTTCTTGCCCTTGAGTCCGGTATCCTTGATACGCGAGACGATGGTTTCCGGGGTGATGCCATGGTCCAGATTGTACTGGTGTTGGATGGCGCGCCTGCGGTAGGTGATATCGATCGCCTCGGTCATAGCGGTCGATTCTCGGCATTTGTGCGAGTACATCACCACATGTCCATGTACATTCCGTGCGGCACGTCCGATGATTTGGAGGAGGGAAGAGGTCGATCGCAGGAATCCGATCTTTTCGGCATCGAGGATACCGATGAAGGAGACCTCCGGGAGGTCGAGCCCCTCTCGGAGGAGATTGACTCCCACGATCCCGTCAGTTTTCCCGAGGCGGAGATCCCGGAGGATCTCCAGCCGTTCGATGGTCTCGATCTCGGAGTGGAGGTATCGCACTTTGACTCCGTTCGAGGCAAGGTATTCCGCAAGCTCCTCGGAGGATTTCTTGGTGATGGTAGTGATGAGGAACCGTTCCCCTCGTTTGATGGTCGCCTGGATATGCCCCATGAGGCTATCCGCCACGTATTCCATGTCTTCTATGCTGATCTCCGGGTCGAGGAGCCCGGTCGGTCGGATGATCTGCTCCACAGTGGCTTCAGAGTGGGCTGCTTCATACTTGGACGGAGTCGCGGAGACAAACACGGCTTGTCCGAGTTTCTTCTCGAATTCCTCGAAGCGGAGCGGTCGGTTCTCGAAAGCTGAAGGGAGACGGAACCCGTTATCGATCAGGTTTTCCTTGCGGGCACGGTCTCCGGCGTACATCCCGCCGATCTGGGGAATGGTGATATGGGATTCATCGATGAACGTCAAGAATCCTTCCGGGAAAAAATCGATGAGCGTGGTCGGGCTGCTCCCGGGGAGCCGTTTGGAGAGGTACATGGAATAGTTCTCGATCCCGTTCACATACCCGACCTCCTGCATCATCTCCAGATCGTACTCGACCTTGGTTTTCAGTCGTTCGATTTTGACGAAATCGTTCTGTGATTTGAAAAACGCCAGGCGTTCGTCGAGTTCCTCTTTGATTTTCGGGATCACTTCTTCGATGGTTGTCCCGCTGGTGATGAAGTGTTTGGCAGGGAAGATGGTGATTTCGTCGAAAGACGTCACGATTTCATTCGTGATGGGGATTTTCTGGACGATCCGTTCGATATCGTCTCCGAAGAATTCGATGGAATAGAAGAGTTCGGAACTCGCGGGAAATATATCGAGCGTATCGCCCTGTATCCGGAAATTCCCGGGCTTGAAATCGGTCGATGTCCGTTTGAACTGGAGCTGCACGAGTTCGGCAACGAGCGATTCTATGGTGTGTTCCCCATCTTTACGGATTTTCAAGATCTGCGCTTCGTACTCGTCCCGTTCTCCGATACCATAGATGCACGAAACGGATGCCACGATGATGACATCCTTTCTGGATAACAGGCTCTCGGTCGCCGCATGGCGGAGCCGGTCGATCTCCTCGTTGATGGTTGCCTCTTTTTCTATATAGGTTCCCGTCTTCACGATGAAAGCCTCCGGCTGGTAGTAGTCGTAGTACGAGACGAAATAATGCACGGCATTTTCCGGAAAGAATTCCTTGAACTCCTGAGCCAATTGTGCCGCAAGGGTTTTATTATGCGCGATGACCAGAGTCGGGCGCTGTACCTTCTCGATGATATTCGCCATCGTGAAGGTCTTTCCCGACCCAGTTACCCCGAGGAGCGTCTGGAAGGACTTCCCTTGTCCGAGTCACTGGAGAAGACCCTCGATCGCTTGAGGCTGGTCCCCCGCCGGGGCATATTTGGAATGGAGTTTAAATTGTGGCATCGGAAGACTGGTAAGGAATTTCTAAGAACTCCCTAGTATAGATTTTTTCCGGGTATTTGCAAGAGGAAAATATGATATCAATAGATTAAATCACGTACTCTTATTTCCTTCTTTTTGCCTTTTTCCAAATGCACTTTGGAGTGCTTCATTGTGCTTCTAGATAGTATTCTCCTGTTTCAGATGCCATTTGAGCATGACCTCATAATTTATGATAGAGATGCTCCTCATTAAAATAGAGTTTCTTGTCTGTTTTATCATTATGGTAGATCAATTGTTTGGTGAAATCTCTTTTGAAATTTTCAATCTCGATGTCATTATTGGAAGTCCCTATTACGAGTTTCTGTACCCCAATTTTCTTGGCGTACTCGGTGAGATATGGGAGGAAATATTTTTTCACTTGGTTATGATATCCAGCGGCATATATCGGATTTCCTTCCACATTATCGATCACCAGAGCATTCCCCCCTTCTTGATTTATTCCTATCCAACACCAGGCGGCATAGACCGGGATATTCTTGGAAAGATCCTTGATCACTACGACCTGTATCCCGAGATCCATGAGGTAATCCACAATCGGAAGCTCATTGTCTTGGTATTCTGAATCCACCCGGATACAGCAATCCGTATAATTTCCGAGGAACAGATCCTGAACGGATCGATCCCAGACTCTGATTTCCATATGATGGGTTGAGAGTTTCTCATCATCACCTTTTCATTGAATAACATCAGCAATTTGAATGACATCAGTTCCAACGTGATCAATCGCTTCTGTTAATATCTCATGAACATCAAAAAGTGTTGTTTCCACTTCTGGATGAGCTCTCTTATAAAGTTTATTTACATGACTAAGAAAGACCGAAAGATTTTGATAAACAGTTTGAATGCTATCACATTGTTTAAAAAGTTTATCCTTAATAATACCCTCCTTTCTCTTCGCTTCTTTAAGCTCACTTTGCAAAGAAAGCTTGCTTTCACCTTCACTCGATTTGATGCGTTCAATTAATGAATTTTGGTGCTCATCACTCTCAGAAACTGCATGGAGGATATCTAAAAGCTTTTGTCGTATGCCATTTTTCGTAAAAGGTAATATCAAAGTACTCAGAGTATCTGCAAAATAGACTTGTTTTGGCTTAGAAAGCTCTTCTGCTTGAGCTTGCATCTTTTCAAGAGCTTTTAACATGCCATCACGTTTATTTTCTGGAGCTGCTCCAACCTTTGCCTCCAAATTTTGAATATTTTGAAGGAACTCTGCGTGTTTTTTCTCACGGTCTGCTCTCTGATCAGGACTTTCATCCACCAGAAACGTAGCTAACTCTGGATGGTTTTCGTAAGCACCTTTTACACGAGCCTCTATATTTGCCATTTCTTGAGGAATTCGAGAAAGTGGAGATCGAATTTGATCCGCAAAAGATCCTTCTTCTCAGAGTACAAAAAAGTCTTTGTCCGGGTAATGAAGCCACGCACTGGTATCAATACCTTTTGTCTCAAAAGCATCAAGCATTTCCGCATTCTTACCATAACCTTTGAGTGCTTCGATCATGGTCACTTGTTCCGATTTGGATTCATAATCAAAGAACTCCGTAAGCTTGGCACGATACGCTTCCGAATACTTCGGAAGCCATTCCAAAACCCGACCAGCATATTCTCATGACGAGAGGAGTATTTTGATAGTTGGTTCTGGGATATTGGGGTATATAGTGTGACATACTTCATACTTTTGGTCATCGGTAAGAATGAAACTCGAAATACTACCAATAATATGTCATCCAAATCCTAGCGCAATAAGTTTGTTGACAATATCAAAATCCAATCACCTTAGTCTTTCAAGGTGCAATGAAAGATATTCTCATTGATTAGTGGTAATAAATCGATGAGCTATGTCATTATGATCCAATCACCGAAGTCTATTTATATTTTCTATTACCGACCATCAATTCCCTGAATCGATAATTCCATGAGCTATTTCTATATGATTTAATCACTCATAATATTCAGGATTATAAGCAACCAGATCTCCATGTCCTGCATTAATGAGTTTGTTTGCTGTTTCTGCAGTGAGTCATGAGAATTTTGACCAATGATTCTTAAAAAATTCTATTTCTTCAATATCGATAAGTTTATTCGCAAGATACGATCATATGATATGTTTGGGGAGTTCGTTAAAATCAGGATAATAGGAATTACGAATACTTTTTACAAAGTCATCAATTATTTCCTTCTCCCTATTCGTAAGCACTTCGCCAGTATTTTCAAGAAGAGAAATCGCATGATCTCCCGTGGTTTTGATCAGAAAATCTGAACCTCTTCCCGTCAAAGGAATAGGAATTCCTTCTGGGGACTCATCGATATTTTCAGTCTGAGGAGGAACTGTATCACCAAGAGGCATATTTTACATTACATTAATAGTATTGAATGTAATATAGCACATATCTCAATATATGTCTATTATTTGGGTAGGATGAAATATTCTATAATGAAGGCGACCACTTATTATTTTTTTTGCACCGCTTTCTTCTTTCTGAGCTCTTCGATCTTATTCACGTAATGGAATACGGAACTTCGGAAGGCATCTTTATTCCATTCTCCTTCCTCTGGGAGAAGCGAAGAATTAACATCCTCTTCCTGAAGCAAAGCCCGCAATTCCTTATCCCGAAGAAATGTGTAGATATTCTCATTTGTATTGGTCGGATAATCCTCTATATTTGCGATCAACCTATCAAGTTTCCAGAGGAAAATCCGGACTTTCGGGTCTATTTTTCCTGTTTCCATAGTATGACGATACTTCTGGAGATGTTTCAAGAAAACATCCTTGTCATATTGTATCTGACCGAGGTATTTTCCTTTACTGAAAGGTGATTGGTCGAAGACGGTTTTTGTCGGTATTTCCCTATCCGTGATTCATTCGGAAAGGCGGAGAATGAAGTTCTCGGTGAGTGCTCGAAGCATAGTATCTTCCGGGAGATTATTAATTCGGATGATAGTACGCTCATATTGCCGCATGGAGTCAGGATTATTGAAAATCGATGAAAGGTCATATCCGGCAGAGATGAGCATGTAGTCGAATTTTTCCGAGTGGAGCGCGAGCTTGTCGGTCAAGAGCGAAGCAGAGACGAGTTTTCCTACGACATTCGATCCATCGCCGTTATCGAATCGGATAACAGATGAAAGCTCGTCGGAAATGGCTCTCCTTGGTAAATTATCTCCTTTTGATGTCATGACTATTTTCCCTTTTGATGTCAGTATTAGTCTCTTTATGTTTTCGATATGTTCGAGATCTTTCTGTATCCGTAGCTCCGAACTGGCACTGAAAGAATTGAGGAAAGATTGTACTTTCGGATCTGAAAATATCTGAAGCAGATTTTTCATGGAAGTTCCGAGCGCTTTCTCGTTCTCGAGATCCGTAAGAAGCGGATATATTCGGAGCTGATAATCCCCAAAGGAGCTTCCGTATCAGAATTTCCTTGCCAGTTTTTTCATATTCCGTCTGGAAAACATACCACCGTTTTCTCCGTACGATTCAACGGCGAGGATATTTGCAAGCATATGACGGTATGATTCGTCCAATGTTATGAGCTCGATCACTTTCCGGTCTGTTTCCGAGATTCCTGGGAAATCCGGAAAATAGCTTATTTCGGATATTTCCCCGAGAAGCGATTCGAGGGAATCAAGCGGGAGGATGAAGCTTTTGTAAGGTTTCGGATTCTCGAGGAATTTTTTCGCGTCAAATCCTGGTTCCCGGTTGGAGCTCGCAAGAAACCGTTCGACAAAGATACGCTTCTTGTAGTCCTGGAGTTGGGAGAGTTCCCGTATATGCGGATATGCTTCGCTTGCTTCTCCGAGAGTGGAGGTATATTTGACGATGGAGGAGAAGATCTGCCGATAGGTATCACCGGGAAGCGTCCGTATATCGATGAAATTCTTGATTTCAGAGAGCCTCTTATTTTCGTCTTGCATCTCCTGTTTTTTCGTCTTTATGTATGCAGAAAATACCTCATTGATATTGGATGGGTCATAATAGGGGATGGCCCGATTGATATTCACCGCGCTTCGGTTGAGGGTATTCTCATCCTGAAGGAATCCGGCTATCTGGAGCGCTTTGATCTGGAGTGCGTAGTATCGGTGAAGTTTTTCCTGAAATTTCGGATCGTCCGGATTCAGGTGCTCGTATCCGGTTATTTCGCGCAGAAGCACTTCTTCGATATTTTCAGAAAGGATCTGATTGTTTTTGTTCCGTAGGACATTTCATTGCGGATCATACTTCATTCTCAGTCCATATACTCCTTTGATCTTGAGTTTTCCTGCATAGCCCGGAAACTCATGATGGGCATATGAGGAGGTTTTCCCTGGTGTCAAAAGTTCACTTGGGAGATAGGTTTCCGATAGGAAGAATTCGAAAAAGAAACGCGTCCGGATATTCATCGCTTTCTGTCTCGATGGATCCGGATGGGTGGTTTGTTTTTCCCCGTCCACCATCATAGGACCGGAGATTTCAATCGCATCTTCCGGAGATATGATCATGCTTTTTTTCTGATCCGCTTTATATATGCCGAGTTCGTGCTGTACATTCAGAGGTTTTCCGTTGATCTTTATATGGACGAGGTCTCCGTAGATGGAGAGTCCGTTATATATTTCCTTCCTGAAACCGTCTCCGAGCGCTCCTCCGAAATCGGCACGGGATTGTATGAAATTCACGATGAAATCGATAGCAGATATAGCCTCCTGCGGTTTTTTCAGGAGCGCTTCTTTTGTGGCGAGCGCTTCCTTCAGTTTTTCGATCTGTTGGAGCGAGATATTATATTGCTCTATCGAATGTTGAATCAGGCTATTTTCCCCGATAGTGACACCGAATCTGCTTCCATCCATCGGTTGTCCGTATGAATCGGAAACGGTTTTCTGAAAGGTGGTGATAAAACGTTCGAGTTCATAATGGTGGGACACGAAAGACCCGAGGTATTCGAGATCCGATGGAGTGATCTTGTACCCGGGAACGAGTTTCTGGATTTCTCTTATGGTAGAATCCTGTCTCGTCTCATTCCATTCCTTCAGGAGTGCGACAAACCGGTTTCGTTTCTCCTTTTTCTCTTCTTCCGAGAGCGATTTCACTGACTTCAATATCGGTTCGATGGCACGTTCGTGACGGGAAAGTTTTTTTGCGAGTTCCGGATTGTTTTTCGCATCGGAAACCGAGAGGATCTGTCTGAAATAATTCGCTGATTTCGCTTGGGCATACATCGATTCTTTCCGTAATCGTTCTATTTCCATGAGTGTATTTTTCCGGTTTGTTCCGAACAACTCCATCTTCCCTTCCCGAATAACGGGGACATTCCATGCTTCGAATCAGATGGTCGTATTTCCAGCGAACATGGATTGGTGGGTATTATAGTGCTTATCCTTCCTGAACCGGTTATATTCAGCAACTACGTCCTTGAAATGGCTCCGTTTGAAATAGTATGGCACATAGCTTCCAACGACGGAATCTCCGTTTTTTTCCAGATAGGCGTTCATCGCTCGGATCGTCTCGCGATATTCCCCGAGTTTTTCCTTCTTTATCGGATCGATGCCACCGATGGCGTGAGGATCGAACATGGTTCCAATGATTTCTCCGAACTTCTGCTCGTAACCGATAGTCATAAGTTCAGTAGGAAGCATCCAAGCATCGACATTCTGTTTCCTTTGAAACGCCTGTTCTTTCGTCGAAAGATCAGCTATATTCATGCACTGTCCCATGAGCGTACGCATCGCATTGGCACAAGTGACCTGCGATTCACGGGACCTATCTACTACGCGGGGAAGACTTGGATCATAGGAGATCTTTTGGGCTTCTAGGAACCCGGAGAGGCAATTCCGGAGTCCGATGGATTGGACAGAAGATGCAAAAATGGGTTCCGCTTTGATTTCGTCGATTTTTCCTGCAAGAACCTTCTGGTTGAGCTTTCCGACCCGTGCATACTCCGCTACCCGGTCTATATGCTTCCGGAAAAGCGCGATGTCTTCCGGGATGAAGATGGTCTGGTCCGGTTTGATGAGAATGCTATTCCCGTTCCTTCATCGTCGTACGAGTGGCTTGTCGAGGAATGCATTGAGATTCAGGAGTTCTTCCGTATCGATTCCGATATGGTCTGCGATCGATGCGATAGTATCATTTCTCCGAACAGAATAGAGGGTGGTGTTTTTCTCTATGTCTTGCCGAAGGCGTTGCATGGTATCTTTTCCGGAAAGCACCTGGGAGATATTTTCCTTGGTATGCTCTATCGGACCCGATTTTTCCGGATCTTTCGAACCGCTGAGGGTGCTTCCTGAAACAAGACTTGCCGAGAGGATCAATGCAGGGATATGGAGTTTGCTCTTCATGATGGTGGTAAAAACAGATAAAGAGCATATTTTATACCTATTTTTTATGAAAAGGCAAATACTTTTTTCGAATCACCTTTTCGCATCCCTTTTCTCGCAAAGGGGAGAGTGATTACTTCCGATATATCCGCAAACTGTTCCCTACCACGGAAACTGAACTGAAAGCCATCGCTGCTGCGGCGATGGCGGGATTCAGGAATCCGGCGATCGCAAGCGACACAGCGACTATATTATAGAAAAACGCCCAGAAGAGGTTTTGTCGGATGGTCCGGAAGGTCGTCCGGGAGAGCTCGATGGATTCGAGAACCTTGGAGAGGTTATTCTGCATGAGGATGATCTGGCCCGCTTCCTTCGCGATATCCGCCGCGCTTCCCATCGCGATGCCGAGATCGGCTTGGATGAGACTCGGAGCATCGTTGATCCCGTCCCCGACGAAGACGATCTGTTCCCCTTCATCCTGCAATCGCTTGATCTCGCCCGATTTCTCATGGGGAAGCACTTCGGCGAGGACTCGGTCGATCCCGAGCGAGTCCGCGACCGCTTGAGCGGTTCTCCGATTGTCTCCGGATATCATCGCGACTTTGAGTCATAGATCTTGGAGTTTCTGTACGACTTCTTTTGATTCCTGTCGGATCTCGTCGGCGATGAGGATCGCTCCGATTGCCATTTTCTCCTGCGCTACAAACAGGAGCGTACCGATTCCCATTTCCGAAGAAGCAAGGAGCGTATCTGCCCAACTGGTATCGATCTCATTTTCTTCCAGGAGTTTTCTATTCCCGAGGAAGAAGGATGATTTTTCTGCTGGATCGTATGCAACGATCCCTTTCCCTCGAATTTCTTCTATCTTTTCGAGTTTTATATAGTTCTCGTTATTTTTTTGAGCGAAAGAAGCGATAGCCCTGGAGAGTGGATGATCCGAGTTATGGGCAAGGGAAGCGGCGATCTGGACGATGACGTCCTCATTGAATGCAAAAGCAGGATCGGATATGATTCGCTGCACTTCCGGAGCCCCCTTGGTGAGCGTTCCGGTCTTGTCGAATACGACCATGGTGATATTCTTCGCCCGTTCGAAGCTCTCCCCGTTCTTGAAGAGGATTCCTCGGCGAGCCCCGAGTCCTGATCCGACCATGATAGCGGTCGGAGTAGCGAGTCCGAGCGCGCACGGGCAGGCGATGACGAGCACAGCGACCGCATTGATGATAGCGGTCGAGATATTTCCAGAAACTATATACCATCCGATGGAGGTAAGAAGGGCGATGACGATGATTACAGGCACGAAGATGCCGGAAACTGTGTCGGCGAAGCGTTCGATCGGAGCCTTCGACCCCTGTGCCGTCTCGACCGACCGTATGATCTCCGCAAGGAGCGTATATTCTCCGGTTTGAGTGACTCGTATCTGGAGCATTCCGCTTTCATTCATAGTCGCTCCGAACACTCTGGACCCCACCGATTTATCGACCGGGAGCGACTCTCCGGTGAGCATGGATTCATCCACCGATGAGCCTCCTTCTATTATGATTCCGTCCAATGGGATTTTCTCGCCCGGTCGGACGATGAGGATATCGCCGACTCGGATTGCTTCGATCGAAATTTCTTCTTCGATAAACCCCCCATCCCCCCTTGTCAGGGGGGTATTTGTGTATTGTCCCCCTGATAAGGGGGATACAGGGGGTTTATCAATCAGCCGTCTCGCTTTCTTCGCACCGAGCTCCAGGAGCTGTCGCATCGCTTCTCCGGCTTGTCCGGTACTGAGGGCCTCGAAGTATTTCCCGAGGAGGATCAGCGTGACGATGAGGGCTGCTGACTCGAAATAACCTGCTTTCCCGGCGGTGAGTGCCCACAGGCTATAGAAGTACGCCACGAGCGTCCCAAGCGAGACGAGTGTATCCATATTCGCCCGGAATTTCCGCGCCTGTTTGAGCGCCATCCGATGGAACCGCCATCCGAAGTAAAATACCACTACGGTCGCGAGCGCGAGGTGGATCCACATGATGAGATCTTTTCCAGCAAACATAACGCTTGTCCGAAACGGATAGATCATCTCGAGAAGGAGCGGAGCGGAGAGGATCGCCGAGCCGATGAGCCGATTCCGATCCACACGGATATCCGATCCTCCGTGCTCGTGCATATGACCCGAGTGTTCCATATGAGGTTCCTCGATCCCGTACCCGTTCTCCCGGATGATGTTTTTCACTGCCTCCTCCGACAATATCGTCTCGTCGTACTCGACCATCGCCTTCTTGTTCGCGAAATTCACATTGGCTCATAAAATCCCCGCGGTCTCCATAAGGACGGACTCGTTGTTGCGCGCGCAACTCGCGCAGGTCATGCCGGTGATGGTGAGAGTGAGGGTTTTCATAGATTAGTTTTTAACGAGATCCTTTTTCTTCTCTTCGAATTCTTTCTTGTCGATCTCGCCACGCGCATAGCGCTTCTCGAGGATATCGAGCGCGGTTTCTCCACTCTGTCCGCCATGTTTATGTATCGCTCCAGTTCCTCCGCGTACGAGGTACACGATGAGGATGATGACGATAGCCCAGAATATGATCATAAGAATAGGTCCTAAAAAAGTAAAATTCTGTCCAAATGGCCCGTAGCCATCGTATCCGTAGTAGCCCATCATAGTAAGGAAAGTTAAAGAATAATAAACCGTATAGTATAACCCGTTTTCCATTTTTTCAAATATTTATTTTCCGTTTCCGGATCCTGTCTGGCAACTGTACTTGTCTGCTGGACTAGAAATAGAATCTGTAATCGGGGTATCCGGGATGGCCGATGCCTTTGATGGCGGTCCGGCGTTATCGATGATGATTTTTCCGGAGTACATCCCCATACTGCAGGAGAATTTGATGGTTCCGCTTGCAGGAGAGACGAATTCGACAGTATTTTCTCCTGGTTCGAGCTGTTTCGAAACACCGATGGACGGAGCGGTGAGCTGGCTTGCGCAAGAGTAGGGATTGGTCGCATCGATGATCCATCGGGTCTTGGTATTTGGTTTGATATGGAAAACATTCGGGGTGTATCCGCTATCCGATTCGGTCATCCGGATCTCTTGGACTTCGTCCGATACAATACTGGTCGATGGAGCTATCTTTGTCGGACCTCCGAGACTCATGAGCGTATAGCCGTTCGAGATGTTGAAGATTGCGAGTGCAAGAACGAGAACTCCTGTGAACTTGAAAAACCGTTTCGCGCCTCTCCCGGAAAGATAGGAGGTGAATCCTCCGACTCCGAGCAATCCCGGAGCGGTCCCGAGCGCGAACATCGCCATGATGAACGCACCGGTCGTGAAGCTTCCGGTCGTAATCGCATAAGCTTGCATGGCGAGAGTGAATCCACATGGCAGAAAGAAGGTGAGTGTACCGGTCCCGAACGCGAAGGCGTGTTTCGAAACACCTCATCCATTCGCGATGCTCGCTCCGAGGGATTTCGGGAGTGTGATGGACATGCGGGAGAGTTTCGGTGAGAGTTCTGCGAGATTGATCCCGAGCAGGAGCATGACACAGCCGGTTACCACGGTGAGTCCCCCGATCGCGAACGGCGAGAGCGAGATGAGGGATCCGAAGAGCCCGAGGAGTCCCCCGAAAAGTCCGAATCCGAGGATCCGGCCGGCATTGAAATAGAGGTGCGGAATGAACCGGTGCCATTTCGATGCTTTGAGATGCTCTTCATTCCACTTGGCGCTCACTCAGAGGATGATCCCTCCGATCAGAGCCATGCAACCCGATACCCCCGCTGTCAGTCCTACGAGGAATGCCACCCCGAGCGTGGGCGAGGAGAGGTTGCCGAAACCAGGAAAAGAGAGGTTGCTCATTTTTGCTGCCATATAGACTGCGAAGAGCGCGAGCATGATGAGGATTGTTTCCATATATTTGCTCAGGCTGGTATGGAACCAGGGAAGTTCCGTTTCTCTTCCGATCCTGTATCCGCTTTCCAAGATAATGGTTTCGATAGCTTTTTCATCCGGTGCTGTTCCATCGTAGGAAACCTCGACGGTCCCATCGGACTGGTTTGCACGTACTTTCTGGACATTTTCCATATCCTGTATAGAGCGTTCGAGAAGAAGTTCGCAGGACTTGCAGTGCATTCCTGTGACGTCGATGGCAATTTTTTTCATAGAATTATTTTTTATGGGAAATATGAAACACGTCCATCAATTCTTGGATGAATCGTTCTTTTTCTTCTTTGTCCTCGGACATGAGTTTATGAGAAGCACAGGAACTCAAATGGCTCTGGAGTATGAGATCTTTAGCGCTCTTCATGAGTCCGAGCGATGCATTGATTTGCTGGGCAATATCCATGCAGTACCGGTCGTTTTCCACCATTTTCTCGATGGTTTCTATGAGCCCGCGGGTTTTTTTTAGGTTCGTCAGAAGTTTTGTTTTATATGGTTCGATCATAGTTTTTTTGAAAAAATATACCTAGGGGGGAGGTTATTCTTTTTTCCAGGGAAGTCAAATTTTCTTTTTTGGAAATAAAGCATCAGACGGGTAAAGCCTATGAATCCGGAAAATACGCCGGTTCCGATTTTTTTTGCAATAGATTTTTTGCTTTTTTTTGTTTTTTATGTTTTAATTACTACATATTAATTAGTATTTAATATTCAGATATATGATATCCACCCAGTCTCAGAAGATTATCACTCGGATAGCGCTCATCATGGCGCTTCTCGGGGCGCTCGTGGCTACTACCACCCTCGCGGACGATTTTATGTATGTCACTGCCTATCATCTCAATGTTCGGGCGGAGGGGACTTTCCGAAGCGGTATCATTGCTACAGTCGATAGCGGATATAAAGTGGTCATCATGGAAGAACTTCCAAATGGGTGGGATAAGGTTCTCTTGGAAAATGGACAGGTAGGATATGTGAATGCACGATACCTCAGCAGTTCGGAACCTTATTTCGAAAAGGCATCAGGAAGCGAGTACGAGATTTCCGTTCCGAGTGCATTCGTACGATCGGATGGACTTCAGAAGAAGATCGCCGTGCTGCATCGGGGCGATAGGCTCGAGGTACTGGATCGAAAAGTATTTCTCCAGAAGTGGATCCGTGTACGGATTGCTTCTTCCCAGAAAGATGGATATATCGGTCGGGTAGGATACATCTCGAAAAAACTTGTTCAAGTAATCGACGGGACACAGTATCCCGAAGAAATGCCAGCACTGAATAGCGCACCATCGGAAGATCCTTCCGTCGATTGGATAGGAGGAGGGAATGGAGTATCTTTCAATAGCGCACCGCAGGATCCTTCTATGGGAAGCGGTGCCAATGTAGAAGAATTCCTGCGAGCTCTTTGAAGCATAGATAACCAAACGGATACAGGAACGGCATACACGGGTACTCTCAATAATACAGGAAATACCGATACTGGAAGCATAGAAGATCTCCTTGGCGGACTTCTTGGTAATACGACTAATTCCCTTGCCAGTACCGGGACTGTTTCAACTACAACCGATACCGGAGCTATGAACAGTACCGGGACAACCAATACTTCTAGTATCGATAGCCTCTTCGGAAGTCTATTGAATTAATGGAAGATGAGAAAAAGGCGTCATATGAAATGACGCCTTTTTCTTATTTCGAAAGTTTCGGTATATGGGGAGCGAGGTTGTTGCCACTACTGAGTTCCCAATAATCTACAGCGCAGTTATGTCCCTGTATTCAGGAACCAAGACAAGAATCTTTGTTATTGAATATTCCATCAAGCTTTTTATTGAGTTCGGACATTGATAGGGTGGCGATATCCCCAAGGACAGAAGAGAGGGAAGAAAAATACGGACTCAGGTCACTTCGGACTTTTCCCGATGTATCAATGATATCAGACCTACGAAGCCATCGGATGTTCATATAGTATTTCTTTCCCGGAAGGATGGGGCAACCGAAGTCCTTCCTGGGATCGGGTATATAGTTCGGATCAGCATGTTTTTCATTTGCTGAGATATAGACCTGATCGCTCAATATCCCGACGTTCTGTGAACTTGTCGGCACCATATGGAAACACTGGTCGATTCTGGAAATTTTCTTTGGAACGAAATCGCATTTCCGATCGGATATATTCACTACATAAGGGTAATTCGTAAAATACGGATTGCTATTCAGTCCATAAAGCCCCGTGTTGTACATAATCGGGAATGAATAGGATTGTCCCACATCCATTTTGTATCCAAGTGCCCGATCATCGGAACTTGGAAAAAAATCGGTCACCCGCATAACATTCTTTGTCATCGAAAAGTTCGTCTCATCGATATTATCGAGCCCCTCCTTCGTGCAGAGATCAGTATCGTCAGAAATAGCATCCGTATCCCCTTGAGCTTTCAGTCCGTTTACTCCCACAGACAATCGATCCAACACTGTAAGGATCAATGCATTTCCCGCATACTGCGGTTTCAGGGCACCGACCTTTGAGTTGAGCGTGTCGAGGAAAGTGTTCCAATCTATGTCAGAAGGATATCTGGAACGCAATGCTTGGACTTTCACTAGGAAGGCATCGAGCTTGGCGGTGATTGCGGGAGAGAGGGTGGCAGGACTTGTAGTATCCGCTTGAACGGAAGAAATCATCGTTGAGGAGAGTACTCCGGAAACAAGAAGAAGGCTTGCAAGAAGCAATCGAAGTGTTTTATTAGGGTGCATGAGAGAAAAAAGGTTAATTCCAGGAAATATTCTTTTCGGCAGTTTTCCTACCAGGAAAACTTATAGATACACGCTTGTCCTTCTCTGCAAGTATCTGGACCGTTCCATGTGTTTGCATTCCGTACATTGAAATAATATGTTACGCCAGGAGTGAGCATACACATGCTTGGATCACCAATGGAGTTATTCCAAATCTGCGGATCCATACCTACAGAAGCACATCCGGTCTTTATATCTTCATCTGTCCACTCACATGGATTCGTGGAGATGGAAAGCTGGGTCGGGACAGTGCCGTAGTAAACACCTGATCGTGAGCCAGCTCGGGACGGCATAACCATTCTAAATGCAGTCATCTGTCCTCTGTTCGTCGTTTGTGTTGGTGATCCACCTGCTAGTAGACTGAGTCAAGGTCCAAAATCAATATCCTTAATTGTACAATTTGCGGGGAGATTAGTTGGTGGGGGAGTAGGAATAAAGTCAGGAGAGGTGGCTTGATAGACTGGGAAACTACCAGCGTAACAAACAGTGCGACCATTGATGCTTACAGATGGGTATTGACCAACCGATCCATCGCTATAAACTTTTCCTGGCAAGGCTTTTACCGCATCTGAGTTACAGAATTGAAGGACGGATGAATAATGTCCAGCTAATGGACCACCAGTAATAGAGAAGGCGCCAGTGCCAGTAGGTGGAGAGCTAGGATTAGAATTACTATTCGATACCGCAGAAGAGGCAGGAGTTACACATATCCCATTCTGTAGTATTTTCGGAGATGAGCAAGTATTGGCGATAGTGGAAGTATTATTACCAGCCCCCGTACACCCCACTGCTGGTCAAAACCCTGGATAGATTTGGGTTCCATCAACATTGATTGCATGGGTAAAATTCAGTCTTGTCGCATCCTGTTTAATCTCATCGAGGGTATTATATTGTTCTTTGAGCCCACCGAGTCCATAACAATTATAAGGACCTACAGAACCAGTTGTTATTGAAGAAACAGAAGAAATATTTGCGCTTCTTTGAACCTTCAATCCGCTGACTCCCACAGACAATCGATCCAACACCGTAAGGATCAATGCATTTCCCGCATACTGCGGTTTCAGAGCACCGACCTTCGAGTTGAGCGTATCGAGGAATGTATTCCAATCCATATCGGCAGGATATCTGGAACGCAATGCCTGGACTTTCACTATGAAAGCATCGAGCTTGGCAACGATTGCGGGAGAGAGGGTGACAGAACCGGAAGTTTCCGCTTGTACGGATGGAAGTAAGAAGGAAGAGAGAGCTCCGGAAATAAGAAGAAGGATTGCAAGAAGCAATCGAAGTATTTTATTTGCGTGCATAGGAATAAGAAGTGATTGGATAATAGCGGGATTGTAGCAGAAAAATAGGGGGAGTCAAAAAGATTTTGAAATACTTCACCAAAAAAGCCACCAACTAATGGTGACTTTCTTCCACATGGAAATGTTTTTTATTTTCCAGATATGCGTTGTACCAGATGGCTTCTACGAATATCTCCAGGACCGAGTTCAGGTGGGATATGAAGATCAAAAGGGCGATAAAGAGGATGGAAAGCATCCCGATCGATATGATCTGCAATATGGAAATAGTGACATAGGTAAAGAGTCCGGATATCACAAAAGGGAAAACGATGAAAATGATGGCCGTGATGAAAGTCCGGATGTAGACCAGAAGGAGGGTAAAATAGAGATGGAAGGTAATACTGAGGTTATTGATCGTCATATTGACAGAGAGGCTCAGTGCCTCGAGCGCCTTCTTATGCTCGAATATGACAAAGAACCGAGCATAGGAAAAGAGGATATTCACGAGAAAAGAGAAACCGAGATAGATAGCCATGACTATGCTTATGACTATGAAATAGTCTTTTCCGAATATCCTAAGGAGGAAAATATAGAAAGTGATGATCGAAAGGAGCTTGAAGATGGAAAGGGAATTATTGAGTTCAAAAATCGGGAGAAAACTCATGAGTCCACGAGAAATCCCATACCCCACACGCCCTTTGGTGTTGGTCGGCTCGAAAGAACCGTCCTGCCTTTTGGCGATAAGTGAGATGAGTCCTCCTTCCGCAATGGGAGTGACGATGATATAGAGGATGATTCCGATAACAAGAGCTCATATGGCCTGCCAAAAATAGGAAAGATGGACCCATTGGATAATGAGAGCGAAGAATTTGTCTTTGAGATGGAATACGGAAACGTAGGTGAAGGAAATCTGGTAAAGGATGATGCAACCCAAATATATAGTGGATAATAATGACGGGAAGAAGTTGAATTTTTTCAGGAAAGAAGTGCTCATGACAAGATTCCAAGCAGGACCTACGATGGATGCATAGAGCGCATGTTCTTTCGGTGACGTGTTTCAGATAAGCATTTCATCGTCGTTTGTCCGTGATTCGTGGGATCCATGCGCCTGTCCGGTGGTTTCCATAGTGTAAGAGGGATATTATAAGCTTCCTAGGGGAGAATGTTTTTTGAGCCAATCGATCATTCCTGAGATATTCTTTCCTTCGAAGTGTATGCTGAATTTCTCTTTCAGGTACATATCCTTTCCGACATCATAGAGAGAGGATGAATAAGGGAGTACCGGAACGGTCTTCAATTGCTTGAGATTTTTATCTACAAAGAACGTATTATACGGACTATACAGCGGAACGAAGACATTTTCTTTTTTGAGGATATCGAGTATCTGCGACTGGATGTATTTGAGCGAATCGGAATTGAGTTGGCTGGACTTCAACTTCTCTAGAAGGATATCGAGCGCGACATTTTTGATCTTTGCGAAATTGAAGCCCTTCTCTGCTTGTCCGGAATGAAGGAACGGGAATATATTATAATCGAAAAGTCAGAGATTTATCCCGGTCAGAATCATCGAGTATTGTTTCTCTCCTTTCGATATGATCGTCTGCAGATCCTCGGTCGAGAGGGGTGTTGTCTGTACATCGATTCAAAGGGTTTTTATATGTTTGGAAATCTCTGTCGCGAGATTTTCCATATACGGGGTCTGTTTCGTATAGATGAAATTCAGTGAAAATCTTTTCAGATTCTTGTCGTAATAATAGGCAGGATCAAGCGGTGCGATTTTCCCGACGAGAGCTTTCTGCTCTTCCGTTTTTTTCTGTTCCTGGGAAAGCGCACTGCTTTTTTCCGCCTGCAATTTCGCGGCATATTCTTTTTCTTTTGCATCCGCCTCTTCGGGGGTTGTCGCAAGGAAAAGCACGACGGATTCTTTTGTCACTTTCTTTCCTCCTATTTCAAAAGCGAGGGTATAGATGTTCACTCCATTTTTCAGGGTTCCTATATCGGTTCTTGCACGATAATAAAATTTCCCTTCTTTTGCGGTGAAATTCTTGAGCCGATAATCATTGATATACACTCCCGTCACTCCCGCTGGGGCACTTCCCGAGAGAAGGACATCCGTCTCTTGTATCACGGAGTATTTTTTATTTGTGGGGCTATTGAAATAGCTGTTCGTTCCTTCGCTTGGGGCTTTGGTTTCGCTTTTCGCTTTCGAGATTTCTGTCGCAAGAGTTTCCTTCTTGAAGTAACCGATATTCTTCATCGCGGCTTCTATTTTTTTCGCATCGAAACCTTCCGGGAGGATGGATTCATCGGTAAAGAACGGATTTTTCAATATTTTTCCGGTTTTTTCATCGAGTGAAGGGAATGATGTTTTTGCAAGGGAACCGAGAAGGAGACTGCGGAGTTCCGGACCTACTTTTTCAGCATTGAGAAAGAGTGATATGTACTCGGGAAATATGAATTTATATTCATTGAATCGCGGAGATGCAAGGGAGTCGATGGTATTATTGGGAAAGACGGCGTTGAGACTGTCTTTATTCGCTATGAGCTCGCTATTATCATGAAAGAATCGGAATACATAGCGCTGGATATAGGTTTGCTCCTTATTGTTCTGTCCGTTTTTTATAAAAGACACTTTATCGATTTTCGTCTTTTCGTCGGATTCCCGTTTTTCGAAAACGTACGGTCCGGCCGAGAGATTATCGCTTATGGTGAAGGTATTGTTCCGTATCTTGTCGACTACCCCTTTTTGGATGATCGGATAGAGGAGCATATCCAATACCAGTACATCAGCCTTTCCTGAGAATTCGATGTACTCCCCTTGGTCGTTTATAGTGATGTTTTCCAGAAGCTTTTTAGCTGTCTTGTTTATATTTCCATTCTGGAGCATGTCATATGTCGCCAAGATATCCTCTTTGGTTACCGGGGTCCCATCACTCCAGTTCGCGTCATTTTTCACATAACACTTGATTTCCGAGAAATTTTTCCCGAGATTGCAATTCGCCAGATCCCCTTCCATCTGTTTGGTTTCTATGTTATATCGGAGAAGCGATCGGGAAAGGAACCGGAGAAGATAATCCCCGATAGGGTCGGTACCATAGGCTGCCGGACTGAGATTCGGCATAGTCCCGATAATCCCTATATTTACCGTTCCCCCTTCCTCGGGAGTCCGTACGGAATCTTCCGATAGGTACAGAAAAATAAGGTGTGCACTGACTGCAAAAACGAAAAAAACGGAAAGAAACAAAAAATATTTCTTGATAGTTTGGTATATGGACATGGGGAAAGATTACAAAACCTTTTACGAGAGGAAAAAGTAGATGGTCGCATTGAGAACGAATATCGTTCCAAGAACGATAGTCGCGATGTGGAGCGTTTTTTCCGCTCCTCGCTTTTCGAATTTCCCGAAATCGTTGGATCCGGGGGCTATGGAAAGCCCGTTTCCTTTTGCTTGGACAAGGATGAGGATGATAAGAAGGATACTTACGATGATTTGAATGATGAAGAATATCTTAAGCATAGGAATGGGTAAGGATTATTTTTTAACTAAAGTGTTCGCAACTATATTGAAAACGGTAAAAATTGCAACCGCAATTGCAAAAATAGCGATACCGTGTATCTCATAACTGACCCCATTGATACCGATGGCCTGGATGGCTTTTTCGAGGAGCTTCAGGATAATCCCGTTGATAACCAGTATGAAAAGCCCGAAAGTGAGAATCATGAAAGGGAATCCGAGGAGTTTCAGGATGGGGCGGACGATAGTATTGAGAAGCCCGAGGATGATTCCCCCGGCAATATAGAGTTGCCAGCTTCCGGTTGCCAGAACACCAGTCCCAGTGGCAGTATCGTAGGGGAGGAAGTAGGCAACCCCAAACAGGATGGCTGCATTGGCGAGAACGGAAATGAGGATTTGCATAGTACGCAGGGTTAAATAATACAGGAGCATTATATCTTTTTCTTTTTCTTTGCAATTTTTTTGGATTTTTTCCAAAAAATGGATACTATACCGGCGTTTGTTATTTCCCATGTCCTAAATTATGAAAAAGGAAATCGTGAGTATACTATTGCTGGGTATGTATTTTTTTGCTGGGTTCGGGATGGTTTTTGCAACCCCTGTTACCTATGATACCACGGGACATAGTATGACTGATAGCTCAGGGAACAAATATTGGGTCGATAGTGCTGGCACGATGACTCCTATGGGAGAAGGAACATCCAATAATACGAATGCCACAACTACTACCAATACGGATTGAAGTACAGAAACCACTAATCCGGATGGTACCAGTACGAGAAAAAATACCGATGGGAGCACCACTACTTTTGATGCCAATGGAGATATCACAAGCAGCACTGCTGCTAACGGAGATAAGACTACTTTTAATGCCGATGGAACTTCTACCAAGACTTCGGCTTCTGCTGGATGATCGCCTTCTGGTTGAGGTCCTAATGATATGACCAGTACAAGATTTACACTCAATCCTAATGAATTGAGCCCTTCCGAGAAGAAATATACCGGGGGGACTAGGGCGAATTTCAAGATACTGCTTACGAATATCGGAAAATACCTTCTTATCGCTACGACCACTATCGCGGTTCTTTCCATCGCTGTCGGAGGTCTCATGATCGCCACTACCGGTCCGACGGATCGTGCCGCGAAAGGGAAGACTATCATTATGCTCAATATCATGGCCGTCGTTGTGGCGCTTTTTTCTTACTCCATAATCCGGCTCGTTTCATGGCTCATCGCAGCATAAAAATGCAAAATAACTTCAATTTTAGCATTCAAACTTTACGTTCCTCGTTCTCCGTACTCTTCGTACGGTTCACTTTAGTACGCAGTTTTCTTGCGAAAATTATCGTTCTTTTGCATTTTAAGAAACTGATAAGAATCTTTGTGCTATTTATGCTCTTCTCCTGTTCTTTCTCTCTGGTAAATGCCGGATCCATCGATATCAATATCGATGGAGGGAACAGTTCCAGTGCGAGTCCCCCTGAACCATATAAGCTCGGGCTTCCATTCGAAAGTGTCGGTGGAGACGCGACGACTCCTGTCGTGAAGATCATCAAGGAGTCGATCAAATACGTCGGACTCTTGGCCATCCTGGTGGTTTCTTGGGGAGGTATCCAATTCCTCACATCCATGGGGAATGACGAAAAAGTGAAACACGCGAAGCATACTATCATCTATGCGCTTGTAGGAGTTCTTCTCTCGGTGGTGGCATATACCATCATCGATATCGTCAATAGTTTGAGGATATAATTTTTTAATTCTTTATGTATTTTTTATGAAAAAGCGGTTTGTGAGCATATTCTCCCTCGTATGGTTTCTTGGGATATCTTTTTGGATTCCATTATCGTATGCGGATAATCCTCTCTGTATCGAGAATGGACCGAATTGTGAGGATAGGGCTCCAGTTGCATTTACCGGGACCTATTCTCCCGTTTCTTCCTCTTCTAGCAGTCCTCAGGGCGCGAGCGTGACGCAGACTATGCTCCAGGTCGGAGGTGGTGATAATAGCGCGAATGGCGATACGAACGTCACATTCAAGGATAATTTCCTCCGAAATATCCAGATCTATATCGTAGGGCTTCTCGGTATCGTGAGTGTGTCGGTATTCCTCTATATCGGATACATGCTTTTCACGGCACAAGGAAAGGAAGAGGATTTCAAAAACGCGTGGAAAGCTCTTACATATGCTGTTGTAGGACTAGCTGTCATCCCGCTGGCATTCATAGCTGTCAAGATCGTCACAGGCTTTACCTTCTAAAGTAATCTCTTTTTTATGAAAAGAATCATCCATCCCCTCATTGTCGTACTTTTTGTCTTTTTTTCTTTCTCCCCGGCATTTGCGGATTGCTCTTCCATGGCTATCGAAAACGGCTGAAGCGTTCAATCGGCTCTCGATGGATGCAAACCAGGCGGATCCATCGCTTCAAGTGACGGATATGCCATAGACAAAGGAGTGAAAGCGAAAGTGGTGAAAATTACCAATCAGCTCATTCTTGCTGGATCCATCCTATCTGTCGGGGGAATCGTTTTTGCAGCCATCCTCTATGTTACTGCTCTCGGAGATGGTGAAAAGGTGAAAAAAGCGAAAACTGCTTTGAAATTCTCCGTCGTCGGTTTTGTCCTGATGCTTCTTTCGTTCCCGATCGTGAATGCTCTTGTGAATATGATTTACGGGATTGGGAAATAGCGACAGACGACACCTTCCATATATTTATTTCCTCCCTCATGCATTTTACCCGTATCGATTTTTTCAGATTCTTTATCTACACGATCCTCTTTCTCTTCCTTTTTTCGGGGTATAATAGAGTGTCCGGTCCCTATTTTGAGACCACTTTCGATAGCGCTTCCATAAAGAATCAGGAAATGCCGCTTTCTGAGACGTTTCCGGAACAATCAAGCACGAGCGGATTGAAAAAAAATATCCCGAAGAAAGACGTCAAAAACATTCCATTGACGATCGCATTCAATCCTGATTATGTGAAAATAGACAATAGTATCGTAAATCGTCTCAGGGAAGTTGTCCGATCATCGTATTTCCAGTCGAAAGTAACCCCGTTGAATCTTGTATTGGATAACGAGAGGCAGGAACCGAGAGGGCAGGTCATGGGGAATAAACTCATTCTTTCCACTGCGATTCCGAGCGATTCCGAACAAATCAAAGTTTTCGTTCATGAGCTCGGGCATATCGTCGATATATTCTATCTCCGGAAAGGGTTTTTTGCTGATCCATCGGACATTTTCTACAATATCTCCTGGGAATCCTTCAACACCAAGAAAAAGGGGCAGAAAATAGGGGATTTCGTTTCCGGATATGCCCTCTCCAATAAATATGAGGATTTTGCGGAATCGTTCGCGTTTTATGTATTCCACAATGAGGATTTCTTTGCCCGAGCAAAAAAGGATCCCATATTGCAGCAAAAATATGATTTTTTCAGATCCTATGTCTTCGCGAAAGATGCATTTGTCGGAACCTCGTTTTGAACAGATATCCTGAAGAGTTATAATTGGGACATAACGAAGATCCGGATAGATACCAAAAAATACTTGTATTATATCAAATAGTCGGTATACTCTCCGGCACTAAAAATAGCCGATCACCCCTTCTTTCTTTTATACCCCCCTTCCTCAGGAAACATAGGCATTGTGGACACCGGTTATCGATGGCTGAAAACCTGTTCGTGAGGGCAGGGCTGAATATTTATCCTTATCTTCTTGATGATACCTATGAACGATTTTTTTACGGAGCTTGATTCCGATCTCCTTGGGGTGAAGAAAAATTGAGAAATCCTAAGAACACGACCGCCGATGGAAAAAGCGGTACGCAAGCGGAACGACAGTATCTGAACTCCCCTTCCTAAAGGATTTCTTGCCACGGAGAAGATTTCTCCGGATCTTTCGGATGATCCTGCAAACCATACGGAAAGGATACATAAAAAAAGTGCCGCCTTAAGTCGGCATGATGCTGCTATGGTTCATGTCAATGATATCCGTTCCCAGATGATGAAGGCTGGAGTAGTGACCATAGTATTCAAGGCAGATGAGAAAACCAAAGCCTTGCTCGGACACCTGAAACTCGAGACCCGGGGTTTCGTATATCTGGAGGAAGTCCGTGAAGTCCATAAGATGGTTATCAAAAAGGCTCGTGCTTCTTATGAGGACACGGTGAAGGATATTCCGGATATCGAGGAAAAAGACCTTGTTAAAATCATCCGTCGTGATATGGAAGCATTCCTCCTCCATAAGATCAAGAGAACTCCGGTAATCATCCCGATAATCATATACGTATAGGACTTTTTTGCTATGTTTTAATGACCCATAAGGAACCACATATCGCATGCAGGATATTGGGAACCGCATTTCCAATCCGATGCTTTTTTAGTGACCCCGTCAACAAAACGTATATTCGCATAGTACTGGGTATTCGGTTTCAGAATACAGGGATATGCATAGCTTCGGGCTCTTAATGAAGAAGGAAGCTCTCCAATAGAAAAATGTATACCCGTCTCAAAATAAGGTGCGCTACGACATTTGTCATCGGAAAAAACCCCCGGAGTTTCCGATATGGCAATTTCCGCATCACTGCTATATCGAACCGTTTCAACCATAGAAGCTTGCCCCATAATTCCTGTTTCTGGACCTGTTTTGAACGGAACCGAGTGTGTTTCTCCGGTCTTAAAAATAAGATCTGCCCCGGATGGGAGTTGTTCGGTCGGATTGTTTATACGAAACATTCTACCATTTCATGTGTTCCAATCAAATCCGAACTCCTGTTTGATAATCGCTCCATTTGGAGCTGTTGCCGGATTGACAGATAAAGCGGTACTATTTATGTTCTGTGTGGTACTATTCGTATTCCCTATGGTATAGAAACAGGTACTCGGAGAGAAATCCACTCCGGTCTTGTCAGGAATGCTGCAATCCTGTCCTTCCGGACTCTTGTTGTCATAGATACCATTGCAATTCGCATCGACAGCCTGCTTGCAACCGGAGGTATTCTGCGTACCTGAAAGAATATTTGCGTTTCTCTGGACCTTGAGATTGCTTACTCCGGAAGAAAGCCGATCCAATACCGCAAGGATCAGTGTATTTCCCGTATATTGCGGTTTCAGAGCACCGACCTTCGAGTTGAGCGTATCGAGGAAAGTGTTCCAATCCGCATTGGCAGGATATCTGGAACGCAATGCCTGGACTTTCGCTACGAAAGCATCGAGCTTGGCAGTGACAGTAGGAGAGAGAATAACAGAGCTCGTAGTGTCCGCTTGCACGGAAGAAACCATGACTGAGGAGAGGGTTCCGAGGATGAGGAGGAACGAAAGGAGAATCCGGGTGGCTTTAGTCGGGTGCATAGGAGTAAAAATTAATTAAAATAAAATAGATACCGTAAATATTCCTTCTTACTGAGTGATCTCTATATTGAACGAAGTACCCATTCCGGTATCGGGATCTTTGAAATACCATATGCGTCTTGTTCCTGGAGCAACGCCTGTACCGAGTACCTTGGTTCTCGACCACGTAGGTTCGTATGTCCCTGAAGAACCTACGTAGGAAAAGCCGCTTGATTCCCCTGTTCCAAGTTGCGTATAATTCGCATCGCTTGAACAACGTCCGGTATTTACCGATGATGCTGATCCTGGTGCGGCCACGATCTCGACACAGAATCGTGTTCTCGGTCCCATATAGCGGATATAATGAGTCTGACTCGTATTTGCCTTAACGCTCGTCGGTCCGCTTACTATAGGCTTCTGCCCGGAAGGAGGGGAATATTTTTCTGATGTCGCAGAAGAAGAACATTGTCCGGCCGCTCCGACTTCGCAGATGGCAGGGGCACTTCCGAGTCCTGCTTGTGTCCGGAGTTTTGCCAGTTCCTCAGGCGTTACGGGAGAGGTGTCGCCATTTGCTTTTTTTTGTGCGGTAAATGCCTCAAGGAGGGTTTTGAATTTACTGCTGGCAGCGCTATCGGCTTCATAAATGGCATTGATCTCTTTTTGTCTCTGTAGAGTGAATTTCGGCATTCAAGGATTACCGAATCCTTCGAAAAAATAATCGATGACACACTGGAACCCCCCTTGTTTCGTTCCAAGACAACTATCTCACTTACTATTGAATGTTTCATCGATCTTCTTATTGAGTTCGGCTACGGAGAGGGTATCGGTATTCCCTCCGAGGAAACTTTGATTCCGTCCGCCGAAACCGTTTTTATACTCATCGCGGATTTTTCCGGAAGCATCGACAACATCGGATTTCCGGATCCATCGGATATTGATGTAGTATTTCTTGCCCGGTATGAGACCACATCCGTACTCCCGACTGCCTGGCACATAATTCGGATCGGCGTATTTTTCATTTGCTGAAATAGCAAGACTGCCATTATCGTTTCCGGATGATATCCGGAAGCATCGATCCGGTCCTATTATTTTTTTCGGAGTAAAATCGCACTTCCGATCGGAAATATTGATTATATGGGGATAATTGACGAGATATGGATTGTCAGTGAGGTTGTAGTTCATATTCGTTTTATATCCCGTAGTATCGATCGGAAATGAATACGATTCTCCCGGATTCATCTTGTATCCGAAAGATCTGCCGTCAAAATCTGGGAAAAGAGTATTCACTCTTGCTATATTTTTGGTCGGGGAGAAATTCGTCTCATCGATATTATTGAGTCCCTGTTGTGCACAGAGATCTTCATTATCCGAAGAAATTGTTGAAGTTGAGACATTCTTGAGATTGCTTACTCCCGTAGACAATCGATCCAACACCGCAAGGATCAATGCATTTCCCGTATATTGCGGTTTCAGAGCACCGACCTTCGAGTTGAGCGTATCGAGGAAAGTGTTCCAATCGACATCGGCAGGATACTTTGAATGCAATGCTTGGACTTTCGCCACGAAAGCATCGAGCTTGGCGGTGATTGTGGGGGAGAGGGTGACAGGACTCGTAGTATCCGCTTGTACGGAGGGAAGTACAGAGGAAGAAAAAGTTCCAAGGATAAGGAGGAATGAGAGGAGGATCCGGATGGTTTTAGTCTGATACATAGGAGTAAAAGATTAAGAAAATAGGAGAATGGAATCGTTTTCTTGGGGGAAGTGTATTATATTTTATCTGTTTTGCAAGCGAAAAATCGCATCGCATGTGTCAAATCATATAGTAAATCCCATTTCCAATGCAATGTTTCTCTCTCTTCCGATTATTTCCGCCTCCCGTAGATCCGTATCGGATCCCGTTTTCCGCGGATCGATGTTTCTCCGAGAGATTCCAGGGATGATACGTTACAATCTGCATCATAGATAGTTCCACTTACGATGAGAACCATACCGAGCTCTTTACAGAGCTCTTCGAGACGGGATGCTATATTCACCGTATCTCCGATAACCGTATAATTTCTCCGCGTCGTGCTTCCGATATCTCCCGCGATGACTTCTCCGGAGTGGATCCCGATCCCGATACGTCCATCTTTGAACATCCCTTTCCTTATGTCTGGAAGTTTCCCGAGAATTTCCTCGGAACAAGCAAGCGCTGACCGGATATTCCCTTCTATCGTCCCTTTGTCGAAAATCACCATCACGGCGTCCCCGATGAATTTGTCGATCCATCCGCCATGAGCTTTTGCTGCATTATCCCAGAGCGAGAAATATCCGTTCAGGAACCGGACCACCTCCTCGGGAGAAGATCGTTCTGTCATCGAAGTGAAATTACGGATATCCGAGAAAAGGATTGTGGCAATTTTCTTTTGCGAGAGAGGATGTCTTATATCCGTGTCGAGGATCTTATCCCGGATCGAGGAATCCACATACATTCCGAGAAGTTCGGTGACCCGGTCTTGGAGATGGAGGATCCGCGACCTTGCAAGAGCGATGCTTCCTGCAAGCACCAGACTTCCTATGAGAAAATACACATGCACCGGATCCTGGAAAAAATCCCGGAATGCACCGGAAAAATTCATGATCGAAAGTTTTTCCTGGAGTGCCTGCCCGGTGATTTTTTCATTTTCCCAGCTATAGAGAAGATCCAGATAAAAGTAGGTGAAAACGAAAACTCCGATATTCGCGAATGAGATAACTGATTCCGCTAGGAGTCGGGAACGTGGAGTGTTTCTCCAGAGCGCGAATGCATGGATGGATCCTGTGACTACCGAGAATATCCAAAAAAATACAAGCCCCATATCTCCTATTCCAGCGGGCGATTCGAAAAACTCCACCCCTGTGTAGACGATCGGTAACATGAGAGAAAGAGATAATCTCCACTTCGGATCGGATCCGTATCGGGAAAGGAGAAAGCACTGGAGGATGAGAGCGGAAAGAAGCGCCTCATGGGATGTTTCGGTCAAAGCGGAGATGAATCCGACATGAACAAAATTCATCAAAAGATAAAATATCCCATACTGACCGGAATAGAGAAGAAGTTCCAAGAGAAAAGCGAGCATGGATCGGATCGGTTATGGTATTATAACATAAAGGGGAGAGTCAGCGATGGAGTGTCTTTTTTTTGGGCAGTATATGCAAAGTATGCCGAATTTCAATGTATGATTTCAAATATCGGCGATGACCGATCATAAAAATCCTCCAATCATATAAACGATCGGAGGAAGGGGAAAAGCAAAGCGTTTTTTATGCATTTTCAAATTTTGGTTCTAGACATGCCTTACCTTTTATGAGTTTTGAGGCCTCTTCATGAAAGGCATGTTCTTTTGCGAAGAATACGAGATATTCCGATAATTTTCTTCCCTCCTCCTCACCTATGGTTATATGAGAAAGGCAGGGGTTGAGAAATTCGTGTTTTTGGGAGAAGAATCCGAGAAGGTCCGCATACTTCCAAACCGGCGTATTGTTGATGACGAGCAACTGCGGACATACTTTATCCTTCTTTTTTTGGCAATCTTTCTGTGAACACCATGTTCTGAATGGAAGCTTTTCAGCAACGTTTAGTGCAAGTATGAGGTGGATCCTGGGGGATACCTGGTTCATTTCACACACTCCTTTTCATAAAGATTTGTTTTTGTGGAATTTTACCGGACTACCTGAGTGGATGACCTTGTTGCACGATCGCCCGGGCGATTATGCTGTTCATAGAGTGCGTCTCAAAAACTTTCCTGATACACCCGTAGCATCCCATTTCCATAAAACGTGGAACGGAATCTGAGGATATATATGGAGTCATGAGAATGACAGGACAATTCTTGAAACCCAATATCCCTGAAATAACCTGTTCTCCTTCTATCTCGAGAATCGCATCGTCCAGAAGAATCACATCCGGAGAATGCGCTTGGATGATATTGACCACATCTTTATCTGATCGGGCGATCTTGATTATATATTCCCTATTTTCGGATAGGTTCATAAAAGCATTGAGAGATACCAGACTGCTCCTGGCTTCGAATACCACCAGTATCGTTTTTTTGTTTTTCCGTTCCATAGCAATTCCTTTAAGGATATATATGTTTTTATATGAAACACCAGATATCATACAACGAAATATTAAATTTTGATTAAAATAAAAAAGTTTTTTCCCATGAAAATGTAACAGAAATGTAACTTCCAGCGCGTATAAAGGCTTTGTTTATTTTTTAACAAAGCTTTTCTTATGAAAACAGGTTCATGCGATCTTTCTATAGAAAGAGTGGATACCAGACATCTTTCGGACGGCGACCTCATCGCCATAAACGATGTAACCCAGGATATGTGGGCTTCGGAATCATGATTGGGGGAATTATCAAAATGTCCGGATTGCGGGAAAATACTCTCTAAAGAAGATGTTTTCGGACATCTTCCGAAAGAACGGTTTTCCGACACGGTCGCGAAGATCATGACGGATGAGGCTATCGATCATGTATGTTGCCCAGATTGTGGGGGAGTCACAGACCTGATCTACGGGCCAGATAATGTCGATAAAATACGGAAGCGGCTGAAAGAAAGCGTTTCATTTCTGGTTGTTTGCCGGAATGGGATAGGAGAACTTATCGGATATATGGATGGGTATATCGATTCCCTTAAAGCCATTTTCGATCAGGAGCTTGCCTACCATTATTCGAATATCGGTTTCCAATCCGTATGCGACCGGGTGGATCATATACTCGGAAAGTGAGCGCACGCAATGAACTTCATGAGTTTCTCTTCCATGGGGCTTCTGGAAAAATACGCAAACTTCTTCACTATCTTCAAGATGTTCAATGTATTTTTTGAAGCCGTCCCGGATTATTACCTGCAAACCCCTTGAATCACCGAACTCGACCGCAATAACAATATATATTGAGTACATAAGACCATGGGGTGCAAACCCATCTGAATGGCTGACATGAGCGAGTATCGAAGCCGTATCGAAAACATCGGAAAGGGCTATGAGAGCGATATAGTGGTATATGGAACTCCTATAAAAGATTTCCGTGAGAATTTCGCTATGGGCGTGAAAGAATTCCTGAGGGCCTATAGGAAAAACCGATAATCTGGCTTTTATCGGAGAAATTATTATACTGTTTCCGGATTTTAGTCGCTAATAAATATATATATGGCAATATACGCATTCATGTATTCATTGTCGGCAATATTCGTGATCATCGGGTGATGAAGGATTTTCAGCATACAGAAGAACAGTTCCGGATTCTTCTTTCTGCTGTTCGCCATAGCGGCATCGGTATGGTTGCTCATCTACTATCTGTTCTTTGCGAATATCCTCGGGGAAGATATCCTTCTAATATTGTCCCGGTCGGCATTCGCTCTATCGATAATAGGGGAATACAGTCTCATACTCTATATATGGAATTTCCATAAGCGGGATGATGCTCGGACAAGAAGGAATTCTCTATACATCCTCTGTATTTTCATAGCACTGTCAGCACTGTATGTACTCACCTGATGAATAGTGACTTCCCTTTCCTTCGATGCATCCGCGAATACCTTCAGGGAAGTATATGGTCCGATCATCATCCTCCATACCGTACTTACGATCGGATTCATCCCGCTTCTCGTGATCGCTTCGACGATACGGATCAGAGAACAGAACTCTCTGAATAAGATACGCCTTAAAATGATCGCGCTATCGATAGGGATACTGATGTTCATCCTTATAGTCCTTCAACTCATCCTACCGATGTTCGGCATATGGATTTTCGAAAGGGAAATCACTCTCCTGTTTGTCGTGTTCGTCGGGTCCATCGTATATATAACCAAGCGATACTATTTTTCATGAATCGGGTTTTGAATCGGGAAGATCATCATATATGGTTGAGCTTTTTTATTGACGGTGCTTGTATTGAATATTTCCCGATTCGTCTTCGGACAAGGGACAGGACTTTCTCTCTGATACTGGGTAGACAAAGACACCTATTCATTTATCGAAGTATTTATATCCATCGGCTCGTTTCTTGTTTTAGAGAGATTTCTTTGCAAGACGTTCCTCAGCGTCACCTCGCGAGCTGCGGAGCTGAAGATGAGGATAAATTCCCTGAGCGAAGATATGTCCGGGATAACGAGGGAAAAGGAACTTTCCCTATTCCTGTCTCGCAGGGTGAAAGAGATCTTCAAGACGAATCTGTTTGAAATCCGTAAATTCGATGAGAGGTATTCAGAGCTCGAAAATTTCTTCAATACCCATCCGAAAGAGAAAACCTTTATAAACGATATGGTATTCATCGAGGAAAATTGAGGAAAATTCGATAAGCTGAAGATACGTACCGAGCTCGGCAAAGACGGATTCATCGCCCTGCCGATAAGCGGTATGTGGAACGGACTCCCGAGTTGCTATTGAGTCATCGTGCTGTGACAGAAATTTTTCGGGGATTTTTACGATACCGAGGAGATCAATGCACTCATAGGGCTTTCATTTTCGGTTGGAAGGCAGTTGAAATATATCGATATGTATAATGAAATCCGGGATCTCTCTGAAAACCTGGATAAGAAAGTGGATGATAAAACCATAGAATACAATGACCTATTGAATCGTCAGAAAGAGTTTATAAGCATCATTTCCCATGAAATAAAGGCTTAATTGCCAAAAGTGGGGTGTTTTTTTACTCAGATTTACCATCCTTCCAAAGAAGACTCAGTGCTAAACTGAGTCTTCTTTCTTTTGAGAGTCATCGATGAAGTTTTACTTTCGGTTTCA
>JAQTLR010000005.1 GCA_028714815.1 Candidatus Altimarinota bacterium
TACCTGAAAACGAAAGTCAGGGTGCGGATCGTTCTAGCGAGGGATGCAAGCTCACTATCGGGAAAACCTATTATATCAATCTGAAGCTTTCAAAGGCCCAACGCGACCAGTCCATTATAAATGCAAACGATTGATTCCCTTTTAAAGGATGAACATTTTGGCTTGTTCGATAGATATACGGAATAGGGCCTGATAGCCAGACATATATACCTTCTTACTATTTCAATCTATGGATCCGTCAAAACAAAAGAAGAGAAAAAAATCTCTCTTACCGTCTCTCCGCCTGGGGGTTCTCGGATTCCTTGTTTCAGGGGTCCTTGTTTCAGGGATACTCTATGCTGCCGGGATATTTTCCTTATCTCTTCCATTTCATCCCGGATGACAAATCACCTGAGGGGCTTTCTCCGGAAGATTAGCGAATATATCCTCAGTTACCTGTCCTAGTACGCCAGTTCAATCCTTCGTCAAGGGGTTCGATATTGATTTCAAACCCATTTGTGTTCCATACAATACTCCAACCCACTCGGGCATAACCCTACCGAACTCACAAAGCATGGGGGCATATCCGAATAATCCTCCGGCTGGAGAAATGCCTGGCGGAAAATTCGGAACCTATTTCAAAAATATTGTCGGTATTTGTGCTGATTGGTGAGTTGTGCAAGGCTTTACTTCTCAGGGACAAAGAATCTGTGTAGACACGTCCAATCAATCTAGGGTAATAACCCCTACAGATATAGTATATGGCACATCCAACATACCAAGATTATCAATTCCGAATCAAGAAGTCCAAGGAGGGGAATTCCAATCGTATTTCACTAATATGTTTATCGACTGTCCCCCAAACAAAGGAATAATAGGATTTCAACCCAATGGAACTCCGAAGTGTGCAGATATTCCGGTAGATATAACGTGTGCTCCTATTACCGTAGCTCCGTTTGGTGGACTACCACAAACCCCAATTAATGGAGTATGTTCGTGTGATGTTTGACCCACAGCACTCACTTCAAGTGGACTTCTCTTAAAAGGTTTATACAATCCTATCTATGACCCAACAGCAAATACGACAACTGTAATTGATAACATTGGATATAGCAATCTGACCGACACAGGAGCAGTTGCACGGCACACTCTTGTATTTAATGGAAATAATGGTTGTAATCTCCAATGCACGGATCCAAGCATGGTAGCAAGCACCGATTCTTCAGGAAAGGTAATCTGTTCCGCTTGTAAAGTACCAGCGACCATAACACAGGCTGGCGGAGGAACCTCTACCATCAAGAATCCATATTCCGGCATCGCCAACACCCCATCATTCCTGAAGAATGATTCAATTAAAGCATGTTACTATTCGACCACTGGATTCAATGCGAATCTTACATCATGACCGAATCTGGAACTTACAAGCCTGACTCCAAATCAGGCATCGAGTGCTGCGGTTTGTGATACTTCGATCAATACCTGCTCCGCAAACTCCTGTTGAACTCCTTATGAAATTTGTGACAATGGCGCCGTAAGATCCTGTTTATTTGCTGGTGGTACTTTAGATAATTGCAAAGCAACGGTTGGTAATTGTCATATGGTACAAGACTGCGGTTATACGTGTTCGGGAAATAACCTTAAGACATATACGAGCTATAAAGGAAGTCCTATAGATAGCAGCGGAAATATTTATGACCCGGTGACAAGGACCTATGTACGATTCACCGGAACTCCGGATGCGTATTATTATTCCTGTGAATATTTCAACCAAAATATCTGTACCTCCAATTGCAGTTATAGTAGTGGCGGATGAGGCGGTGGATGAGGCGGTGGTGCCGGAGGAGGATATTAAAATATAAAAAACTTGAATTTCCGACTAGTATAATATACACTCTCTTTATTCATATATTTTCCATTTTCCTCCTATGAAACACTTGAACAAAACTCGAGCATATCTTCTCGTTCTCGTGACCTGCACCATGATCGGTTCCTCTTATGCAGCTCAGAATCCTACGGTACTAGATTATCTGAATAGTCTCGGTACAACGGATTCAGCACTCCCGAATGTCCCGAATCAGAAAGGACAATTCGGATATATATTGTCCAATATTTTCTGGAAATCGACCGATGGAGGATACGATACATCGAAACTCGGGAAAATCAAGCCGGACTACCTCGATGTCTCCGGAGTCAATATCTGGACCCAATCCGGAGCAAATGTTTTCTATAGCGGAACAGGAAATGTTGGGATCGGGACAAACAATCCCATTTGGGGACTTCAGACAAATTTGCTCAATTCTTCAGCAAATGGTGTTAATGGAATCACGATCAATGCATATGAAAACGGATCTGGAGTAAACGGAGCGAATTTCCGTCTTGCTGCCATACGTGGGACCTCTACATCACCGAGTATGACATTACTGTGAGATGTATTGGGAACTATAAATTTTACCGGATACTGGGGAGGGAAAACGAATTCCTATTTCAGCAACAATGAAGCCCGTGCTAATATCAACGCGCTTGCGGCAGAAAATTGGATAGATCCATCCCATAATGGTTCTATAATCACTTTCAATACTACCGGTATCGGTAATAGTGGAATAATGGAACGTATGCGCATCGATGCGAGCGGTAATATCGGGATCGGCGCATCCTCTCCTTCTACCCTCCTTACTCTCTCTGGAGCCTCCGGTCCGATTATCGGGCTCAATGGATTGACTACAAACTATCGTGGACTCAAGATCTCGGATACTGTCGGAAACGAGCAATGGTTCGCCGGAGCAAACAGCTCGAACAACTATGTTATCCGACAAAATGCCTCGATCGATCTTATGGTATTCTCGGGAGGGAATGTCGGGATAGGAGGTATCCTTCCCACATCCACCCTCACTGTATCCGGAACCCTAGAAGGACTCAATCGGTTCTCGCTCAGCTATCCGACATCCGGTGTATACTCCGGATCTATGGCAGCTCCTTATAGCCGGTTAAATGTAGATTCATTCCATACAAGCGGGCTCTGAGTAGGGCAGATGTATATAGAATGAGCAGCCATGGATGCAAATACCACCATTTCCATAGGAAAAGGATTAGCTGGTGGACAGGTAGCGCAGGCGGTCGGAATCGGAACCGGTTCGGCATTATCCATAGATACGGTCGGAAATGCGATATTCACGAATCCTGTCACCGCCGCAACCCCGACAGCATCTACCCATCTTGCTACCAAAGCCTACGTCGATGCGGCGGTGGGGGCAGCGGGAGGAGGACTGAATGTCTATAAGGATGATGGGGTAACATTGATTGGAAAGTATTTGGGAGTCTTGCCAATCGCAGATATGAGTCTAGTTAATACTTGTGATAGAATAATTTATGCCAATGCAACAACTAATTTAATCACTTCTATGGGCCCAGTGAATTGTGAAACTCAAAACTGGAATTCGACTAATAGTATTCGATATGGAAGTTTTGATTTGAGTTTTACTACAGCCAATTGTACTGGTACTCCTTATATTCGATATTTCAGTGGAGCACCATATGTAGCCCCATACAAAAATTATAATCAGTTATATAATAATGGAAGCGGTGGTTACTGTTATTATGGAGATTATCTTTCCTATCGACGGAATAGCGATGGTGCATGTGTGGTATCTACAATAGCTTCTTATACAAAGAGTGTAAGTTGAACATGTTATGCTGGTGCTGACGTTTCTGTAAGTACTACTTCCACTCCTCGTACCTGCTGAGTCGGAAACTGTCAGATAAAATAGATATTCTGAATAATCATCTCTTCTGATACGCACCGATTATTTTTCTGCAATATTTCCATTATTACTCATTAATTTCATTTCTATGCACTCTATGAAAATCATTCGTATATTTCTTACAAGTTTCCTTCTTGTTTCCATAAGCTTTTCTTCCTTCGTATCTCCCTCCGTTCAGGCGGATACTACGAGTTCTGCCACTCTCTCTCCGGCTATCACCGCCAAGCTCGATGCGTTTGTCGAGAAAGTGAAGGCGCTGCGACCAAAGTACAATTCCGATGAGAATTACAATATATTCCTCGATACGCTCGGATCGAAGATTGTCGCTCTGAAACCGCGATACGGGGAAAACCCTTTGATCCTTGCGGTATTGGATCGGCTCAGTTCTGGGGTGAAGGGACTCAAGATCCAAGCGGATACCGGTAATGTCACTTCAAATACGGTTACTGCCGTTTCTCCTGCTTCTTCACCTGCACCCGCTGTGCCGTCGAATGTCCTATTCGGTCAGCGATCTTGGAAATCATTCATAGAACCTCATAATAAAGCTATAGAAGACAGATTTCCGACAACAATGGAAGACTATTTCAATAAACGGAAACAGAATGGTTGGATATATACTGAAAATGCCTGGTTTACAGCCGAGAGAGTGGTTGTCCCTGATGGAAAAATCGTCTCCTTCGATTTCCGGGCAGAAGCTGCTCTTGATGGTCATAGGTTTGATAATGGCTATAATAATGGTAGTTTTGTTCTAAGTATTTCGGAAAAACCAGGAGACTTCAGCATGTCCAACACGGGTGGTTGTATCAGTAGTGGTCCATCCCTCTATATCAGTACCGATCCCGTAGGAGTAAAAAATATGCGATATTATGGTACCACTACCTTTCGGACATGTCTCATCATTCCAGGAAGAACATACTACTACAATATCAAGCATATAGATCAATTAAAAGCTACACGTAACGGTGGTGATTATTATGCCACAATAAAAGGTCCTTCAACTTGCTCTCCGATCAATTCGATGGAGCAAGGTCTCGGCGGTTGTCCCACTGTCATATGGGGACTCGGCATCCCCCCTGCGAAAGACAATATCGTCCAAGATTTACAAATTCCCTCGAATTTTGTGAGCCTCGCTAATATGAATTCGCTTACAAACCTCCTACTCTGTCCATCATATACATCCGCATCGGGATGTTTCAATCCAGCAAATAGCACAAATACAAATCCGACCACTCAGGCAAATACCAACCCTTCCGCTGCTTCACCAGACACTTCCGCTCATCCGGATTGGAGCTCCGGTTCGGGACACTGGGTGAAATTCACCGGAGGTTTCCAGTCCAGCCCTCCACCTCCGACTTGCAATAGTGCTGTAGTGGAGAATGGAAGCTGTGTAGTGAACAGTGCCTGTAATACTACCGATGGGAACCGATTCCTTTGCCGGTAGATCCTTGTGATACTCATCCATTTTCCGTTAATAATCCCTTTATCAATCCTTCCGCCGCCCTATGATTCATCTCGCTCGAAAAAATACCCCCCTTCTTCTCCTTATCCTTGCGATAATCGTATGTTCTCTTTATTTCGCATTACGGGGATCATGAGGGGAGAAAAAGATATCATCCACTTCAGAGATATCAAAAAAGGATTGTACTGTTACGCAGACAACAGAAACCGTGAGTGGGAATTCGATGATGGGGCTCCTTGAGAACGGACAGGAAATCACTGTCCTCAAAGGGTACTACCGATGTAACGAAGTCAAACGGAACGATACCATCATCTATCCGTACGCAGGAAACCCTATCCCTATCGTGAAATCCGTGAAAGCCCTTCCGTGAGATCGTTTCGGACTGAAAAAAGATAAAACAGGACTCTGGAATATCCTCGTCAATGACGTGATCCTTACAACCTCCAACGGGACCCCCTATGCTCTCTCGGAGCCGAAAAGCAAGATGTTGGCGCTCTATGCGGACTCATACCACGGCGTTATCCCGGCGGATGCTTATATCATCCTCGGAAACCTCCCTGGAGGCACCATGGATTCGACCCAATTCGGACTCGTGAATCGAGTAGACTTCATCGGGAAAGTACAATAGAGAGACTACAGGGATCATATTGCCAAAAAAACTTGCATTCCAGAAATTCCCTCTATAATCAAGAACTACCTATTTATTACTCTTTCATTTTTCCCCTTTATGAATTTCGACAAAATAAACTGGAAATCCGTACTTCTCACCCTTTGGGTCGTATTCTCATTCCTCTACATCTCTTGGAATATGTATGAGAATTTCAAAATGGATGTCATGCAGAATGCTTATATCGCCGGACAGACCGATACGGTCAATAAGCTCCTCGATCAGGCGTCGAATAAGGAATGTAAACCGTTCAATGTATACGTAGGAGACAAGAAGGCAGACCTCATCAATGTCACTTGTCTTCAGCAAGCTCCTCAAGCAGGAACTCCGAAAGAGGCGAAATAGTCAAACTCGCATACTAAAAACCCCGTCCATGGACGGGGTTTTTAGAGCGCATTTTCCTATTTCCATATCAGTTCTTTGATCCCTCCTTTGATCACCTGTCTCGGTTTCCCGAATGAAGCGTCTCCTCGTTCCACCGAAAAAATGCGCGTATATACGGTTCCCGCATAGGAACCGGTATTCGTGATAAGGTCACCATTCTTGTTGATATACTTATATCATTCATTGGTGGTTCCCGTGAATATCTGGAATGTTTTCGTGATCGGATCCTTATAAAGGAAAAATATATCTTTTTCGGCGAGACCGCTCGTATCCACCTTTCTCACGATGCTCTCTGCATTCGATTGGAGAGTGGCAAGAGTGCTGTTTTTATCATAATCCTCTTCGATGGTGCGGTTCTGGACCAAGATCATGGCGACCCCTCCTATGGCGATAGCCAGGATAACCACTCACACTACGATGGAAATGAGCGTTTCTCCTCTTTTTGAGTTTGAAAAATCATGCATAATGGATATACTAGAAATTAGGGACTAGAGACCAGTATATCCAAAATCACCCGAAAAAAAAATGAAAAATAGCCATATGGGATCCGTCACGGGTTTTACCCTCATAGAGATAGTGGTGGCCATAACCATCTCGGTGCTCATCATGGGAGGGCTTCTCGGCTTTCTCACGAAAGTCCAGAGCGACATCGTACTCTCCAAACAATCGACTCGCATATACACCAATCTCACGGATTTCATAGGGGTGATGCGTAATTTTGGTAAGCTCTATGGAAGCGGCAGTGTCATCGTTCAAGGAACAGGGGTATACGACGTCGGGCTTTTCATGCGCCCGGACAAGACTTCAGGAGTGCTTGTCTGAGTCGTCGAACAAAAAGATGGGAATCTTTCCAAACTCGATCCCGTCTCCAATAAGGGAATATATGGAAAAAAGGTAATCGCCTACCAGAAGCTCACCGCCGGACAAATCAGTTCCATACTCGCCTCCACAGGAAGTGTGTATAATGTGAATTTTTCAGATGAAGGACTCTTCAAGGAACTCACGATGACAGATCTTTCCATCGTACCCTATAATTCCGGGTCTCTTTTCGAGTACAAGCTCGATGTGGAAACCCCTTTCTATGAAGCACTCCAAGGACGCCAAAGAGCCGATATAGCGCCGACCGTCACCACTTTTTCATTTACCCTTGATTTCTAAAGCATGTTTAAAGGTATCAATTCTCGGTGAAATGTCTTTCTTTATGCTATGATGCTGAGTTTCTTTGCAGTCATCATCGGGTATATCATCGTCGTTAAAATGGATACGCTCATGGAAAACCTCGACATCCAGAACTATGATACCAAACTCCATTCCAACTTGACGGAAAAGGCGGATCTGGCGATCTGATACGATTTGTCCCTCAATACGGATGGGAGCGGATTCACCAATACTATAAAATGCCCAGACTCCGTAACCATGAGCGGAACGCTCGCAGGCGGAACGCTGGAAAACATAGCGACGGTTCCATTTTTCAGCAATACCGCCTTCGTCTGCTCCGGATCGACTGCCAAGGGAAATCTTCTCATTACCTACTCTTCCGGAGGGACTGTTTTCGTGACAGGAAGCTATCTCTGATCGAACATAGCGCTCCAGCCGGCAGGCGGTACCGGAGCACGGACGGGCACCTTCTCCGATGGATCAGGAACCTATATCTCCTTTACTGCAACGGGAACATTCTCCAATCTCGACCTCGACAGGAATTCCGATAATTTTCAGACATTCTCCACCGGTACCATCGCCTACCCGAACGGATTTCTCGACAATGATGATCTTGCCAGGAGAACCATCTATGGATATATCAAAAAGGATACAGGATGGTACAATAGCTTCACCATGAATACGCCTATCCGCAAATATATCGCAGGGAATACCCTCAATATCGCCTCCAGTTCGGTCATGGCAGGCGATACGCAAACCGGATACCTCCGGTTGGACATCGACAATCCCTATAACATCAAGATAGTGGAATTCGACAGAGCGCGATTCGAGAGCATACAAGAATTACGGGTATCGACCGGAAGCACCGCCTCCTTTTCTACAGGCGGCATCGGCTGGATCATGCCGGACCTGAGTCTCAGCGGATCGGCAGGAACAGGCTCCAGGCGGGTATTCGACCTCAAAAATAAGGACTACGCGCTCTATCTCTCTTTTTCTGGGAACCTCACCAACACCGGAGTAGACTTCCTGAAATACAAGATCACCATGGAAAACGAAAACGGAACGGGGGTATATATCACGCCGATCGACGACTCGACGAATGGGATCATCAAGTACCTGGGAACCGATAGCATCATCGATAGAGACAACGACTATCGGTACAAACAGTTCGAGGTAGTTCGGGAAAACACCATCGTCTCGCCCCTGAACAACGGATGTTTTTTCGGCATATTCTTCGGAAGCGGGTGTTCGGTATACTAACGAATACAATTTGAATTCATCTATAAATATAATATACTCTGCATATATCCTCTCGTCCTTTTTCCCTATGAAACACCTCTACTCCCGCCTCACCCTCATCACCTCCGTCGCTCTCGTCCTCGGATACCTAATCGTCTCCGCAGCCTGGGTAACGATGACGCCCACCGCAACCAGTGGAACCCAATTCACCGCCGATATCTGGAACAATATGGTCGGGAACATGAACGATCTCAATACCCGCGTCAGTTCCCTCGGGTCCTCTCTCTGGGCCACTGGAGCCACGAACTCCATTAATTACACAGCAGGGAATGTGGGGATCGGAACTACCGCACCGAATAAACTCCTCCACCTCAAAACCCCGACATGAGCCAATGCTGAGCTCGATATCCAATCTGGAACCAAACCCTATTGGGGAATCTATCACGATGAGACTACCGAACAGCTCCGTTTCTGGAACGGGGCCGATCGTATCGTATTCGCAAGCGGAGGGAATGTCGGAATCGGGACAGCGAGTCCTTCAACGAAACTGGAAGTGAATGATAATACATTGAATAGTTTTGCGGGAAAATTTATCCAAACAAACAGTACAAACTCAAATGGAGCATATGTACAGACTCAAACCGCTAACGCTGGCGATATGGGTCTTGGTGTATTTTCAAGTGGGGGAACTATTCCTGTATTGATAACCAGAAACAATGGTAACGTCGGTATCGGGACAACGACCCCTGGAGCGAAACTGGATGTCTATTCGACGGATGGGCTGTATGCGCGGATCGGGCACTCGAATACGAGCGGTACTTTTCCGAAGGTGAGCATTTTGACGCTCGGATCGGATGCTGTTTCCCGTGGATATACGAATAACGGATGAACACTGACGGCTATCGGATCGGCTCAGATAGCCGCTATCCAATCAGCCTCTTCCAATGCTCCGACGGATCTGGCATTTTCCACAACTATAGGAGGAGGTGTGCTGGAACGGATGCGCATCACTTCCGGCGGTATGGTCGGAATCGGAACAACCACCGGTCTTGGGACCGTAGTCCGTCTAGCTATTAAATACGACGGTGGAGGTACTATGTATGGAATGGAATTTCAACCGGTAACAGACGGGACGGTTCCTATATCATTTCGAAATGCAGCCGGAACGGTTGTTGGTACCATCTCACAGACTTCAACTTCCGTTTATTATAATAATTACTCCGACCGTCGTCTCAAAAAAGACTTCGAACCGGTCTCGGATGCGCTCGGAAAGGTGAATCGGATTACGGTGAGCAAATTCCGGTTCAAGACCCAGGGCGAGGACGAACCGAAAACCACCGGGTTCATCGCCCAACAATTGAAACCGATAGCTCCCTATGCGGTTACAGGAGATGAGAATCAGAAGGATAAAAATGGGAAAACGGTCTATATGAGCGTCGATTACGGGAAGCTCACACCGCTTCTGACAGCAGCGGTCCAAGAACTCTCCCGTAAAATCGATTCGTTCCTCGAACGTCTCGATAATCTTTTCGCAAAATATGCTGATCAACAGAAAGAGATCGACGTGCTTCAGAGAGAAAACCGGAACATCAAGTCCCTCATCTGCCTCGATCATCCGAGTGCGGAAGTATGTAAATAAAATCTTTTTTGAATTATCGATATCTGTAACCTATTTCTCATTTTCCTCCTCATGAAACACCTCTATTCCCGCCTCACGCTCATCACCTCCATTACTCTCGTCCTCGGATACCTAATCGTCTCCGCAGCCTGGGTAACGATGACGCCCACCGCAACCAGTGGAACCCAATTCACCGCCGATATCTGGAACAATATGGTCGGGAACATGAACGATCTCAATGCCCGCGTCAGTTCCCTCGGGTCCTCTCTCTGGGCCACCGGAGCCACGAGCTCCATTAATTACACAGCAGGGAATGTGGGGGTCGGGACATCAAACCCGTCAACTAAACTCCATATCTACGGTGCGAATCCAGGAGGAGTCCTTATTGAAGACAGCACAAGCGCAGGTGCTTCCGTTTTCCTCAAGACTACCAAAAGACAGTGGAACCTCTCAAATGATAGTTCTGGTAATTTCCAAGTCTATGATAACACTGCTACTGCGACACGATTACTTGTGAGTACCGGGGGGAACGTGGGGATCGGAACAACGAGTCCAGGACAACTTCTTCATATTGCATCCTCTTCAAGTTCTGCATATGCTGTAATTTCGGGTTCTAATAATACTAACTCAATATTGTCCCTTCAATCTAAGGGGGCTGACGGAAATATTTCTGGACCCACAAGTAAGGGATGGAATATAAATGTTCGTGGTGATAGTTTTTCCAATGCTTGAGTTCAGAATGCTCTAAGTTTTGATTATTATAATTTGGGAATAGGAACTAATGTTCTTCACCTAAGCCCTTTGGGTAATATCGGGATCGGAACTACCGCACCGAATAAACTCCTCCACCTCAAAACCCCGACATGAGCCAATGCTGAGCTCGATATCCAATCCGGAACCAAACCCTATTGGGGGATCTATCACGATGAGACTACCGAACAGCTCCGTTTCTGGAACGGGGCCGATCGCATCGTATTCGCAAGCGGAGGGAATGTCGGGATCGGGACGGCGAGTCCTTCAGCGAAACTGGAAGTGAACGATAATACATTAAATAATTTTGCAGGAAAATTTATCCAAACAAATAATACAAACTCAAATGGAGTATATATACAGGCCCAAACCGCTAATGCTGGCGATATGGGTTTTGGTGTATTTTCAAGCGGGGGAACCACCCCTGTATTAATAGCCAGAAACAATGGTAATGTCGGGATCGGGACAACAACCCCTTCAGCGAAACTGGATGTGAGTTCCGGGGTCGATCAACATGTTCTTATAATCACACATCAAAATACCAGTAGCGGTATGACTATCGCCTCGAACAATGATGCCAACACTGCCCACCCACCCCTTGAATTGATGGGGAATCCGATTATCATGATGAGCGGGAATGTCGGTATTGGAGTAACGAATCCTCAATTCACACTGGATACGGGAGCAGGAGGAAATATCCGTACAGGATATTTATATAACATGGGTGCCTACTGTTATGCAGTCTATCCGAACTGTATAAGTTCTTACAATGTCTATCAGGCCGCTGCTCCTTACTCAGATCAAAGGCTCAAGAAGGATATCAAAACTCTCGACGGCGAAGGGAGTTTGAACTCTATCCTAAAGCTAAAACCTATTAATTTTCTCTGGAAAGATGTCGCTAAAAACAATCAGGAAGGTCCGCAATTAGGATTTATCGCCCAGGATGTCGAAAAAATTTTCCCACAGGCGATGCTCATCCCCTTAAAATCCCAGCCGAAAGAAAAACTTGAGATTACCGATTCTGACGGGAAAAAAGAAATTATTGATGATCCAAAAATGGTAAGATACGACCGACTCATTGCACCTCTTGTAAGTGCGGTCCAAGAATTCTATACGAAATGGTTTACCGATTCCAAAGAACTCCACAACAAGATTGATATACAGAAGAAAGAAATCGATTCCCTCAAGTCCCTCGTCTGCCTCGATCATCCGAGTGCGGAAATATGCAGATAAAAATTTAAAATATGCCCTATTCTTTCCTCCTCTGAGTCGATGAAGCCGGGCGCGGTTCCTGGGCCGGTCCGGTCGTCGCTGGAGCATGCGCTCTTCGAACGGGAATGAAATACGATTTTTCTCCCTTGCTCGATGATTCCAAGAAACTCTCTCCCAAGAAGCGGAGGGAGATTTTTCGGATGCTCCAGGATTCTATGGAACAGGGGCTCTGCTTCGGCGGAGTCGGGATCATCGGTCCGGAGATCATTGACCAGGTCGGGATTCGCGAAGCGAACCGCTTGGCTATGCAGGAAGCGCTGAAACAGGTGTTTGCGCGGATAGGAGATAATTTCGGACTCATACGGATAGACGGTCGGGATAATTACCGATTCGAGAATATCGAACAGGGAAAAATCAAGTACATCGTCCGAGGAGACACCTTCGTTCCGGAAATCCAAGCCGCTTCCATCCTCGCGAAAGTGAGTCGTGATACCCTCATGGAAGAGCTCGCAAAAACATATCCGGACTACGGATTCGAGAAGCACAAAGGGTACGGTACCCACCTCCACGAGGAACTCCTCGGCATCCACCGTCCCTCCCCCATCCATCGCAAGAGCTACGCACCGATAAAAAAGTTGATTTTAGAGGGGGAATAGGTATTATGAACCGTATATATTATTTTTTTTACAAACCCTTCAAATATGTTTACGAGAAAAAATATCCTTGCTGTGGTATTTGTCGGAATCATCACCCTGCAATTCCCGGTATTTGCCGATGATATATCGGATATGAAAGCGTCTCTGAGCGATACTATGGCGAAACTCATACAAAAATACGAGGCACGGATCCAGGAGCTGGAGGCAGAGAACAATGCTCTCAAACAACAGATCGTCAGCCTCAAGGGAAATAGTATGGCGACTCGTGCTACCACGAGCAATACCGGTACGGTTTCTCTGATCCCGACGACACCGGTAGCGGCTCCTGCTCTCGTGGCAACAGGAACAGGTATATATTCTCAGATCATGGGAAAGATCAATGCCGATCTCCCGAATATCCTCGCGGAAAATTCGCTCGATGGAAGCGGGGTGATCGGGCTTTTCGAGTTCATCAATCCGGGAGCTTTCTTCATCTCCATCGATGATGGGAAAAATCCTGCTTGAGTGACCGCATTCAAGACGAAAATCCTCTACCGATACGATAGTGCTCTCAATCTCACAAGATTCGGGGTATTCGATCTCGACTATGCAAGCCAACGGTATCGGACCGTTTACGGAAGCAACCCGTATTCCTCGACGATCCGCACGCGTGTTCCGAATCCGGGATACAAAGGGAAACTCCTGGATCCTGCAACAACCGTTCCTTCTCCTGCTATAACTTCTGGAAATACTTCAAGTACCACTGCGGTCAATGCCGACACGGAAATGACCTTCGCTCAAGTGAAGGCAGCCTACGATAGCAACAAACTCCTCGATGCCCTGAAACTCTCGGATCAGTACATCCTAAAAAATCCGAATGACATCGAGGCGCTCCGTATCCGATACCGTAGTTATTATATGGTCGGAAAATATGACAATTCCCTCACGGAAATACAAAAAATCGAAAAGATCCAAGGTGCTGCTTTTGAACGGACCATCGCCTGCGATGCCGCAGTCATCGGAAAGATCGCGAAGAAAACAGATGTGAGCGCCTACTATAGCGCTATCTGCAAGAAAAAATAATCAACACCCCTCATGATCCATATTCTCCTTGTCGAGGATGACCCCGGAATCGTCAAATCCCTCTCGCTCTACCTTGCCAAAAGCAATATCGAGGTAAGTATCGCTCACGACTGAGAAGAAGCGGGAGAGATGTTCAAGAACGTGGGAACAAGCTTCGACCTCATCATCCTCGACTTGAATCTCCCGAAAAAAGACGGTTTTTCGGTGTGTGAAGAAGTGAGGAAAACGAGCATTATCCCCATCATCATCCTCTCAGCACGAGACAATGAGGATGATAAAGTGCGGGCTCTCGAGCTCGGAGCCGATGACTATATATCGAAGCCTTTTTCTCCACGCGAACTCGTCGCCCGGATAGGAGCGATCCTCAAGCGCTTCGGAAAACATGTGCCGCTGGAAGAGAAATGATCGATACTCTCCTTCGGCACGATCACGCTCCATTTGACGGATTACCTTCTGAAGATCGCTCTGGATACCGTGAAGGTAACGAGGACGGAATTCCTGATTCTCGCCTATCTTATCGAACACCAGGATCATGTCGTAGAACGCGAAACGCTCATGAAAGAGATCATCGGATACGATCATTATCTCTATGACCGTACTATCGATACTCATATGAAAAATCTCCGAAAAAAAATCGGGGATTCGGCGACGATAGAAACCGTTCGGTGAATCGGATATAAAATCTCTTTATAGTCCCTTTGTATGAAATTTTCGCTCAAATTCCTCATCTATATATTCCTCGTCCTCATCATGACGATCGGGGTGAATATCTTTTCGCTCAAATACTTCGCGACCGAGTATTTTACGGAATATCTGACCAGCATAAAACAGGAGGTGCCGGACATCAATTTCGATCTCCTTTCTGCCTTCACGAAAACAAAGAATCTCGATGATGCGACGATAGAGGAATATAAAAAGACTCTCGCGGATCTCTCGGGAATCTCCACGTCTCTGGAAAATTTTTCCGCCAATCCGCAAATCTATGCCCCAGGGGTCATAGATTCCCTCCAGAAAATAGGGATTCCCGAGAATTCTATCGAGCAGGTGCTTTTCGTAAAGGCTCTCGACTCGTTTTTTTCCGGGATTTTCAATTTTTCCTTTCTTCATAATACCACACCGGAGGGGCAGTTTATCCTGAAGACCATCCGGGCGATGTTTTTCGTGAATATCCTGATCATCATAAGCATCCTGATAGTCTCGTGGATCTGGGTACGCCTCTCTTTCCGCCCTATCCGCTTCATTATAGAAAATCTGTCCGGCATCATCTCCCGGAAAGGATACAAACAGATCGAATACAAGAAAAAAGATGAATTCTGAGCGCTTATCAGTACGATCAATGCGCTCAATAAGAATCTCTCCCACCAGCAGAAAATCCGGTCCGATCTCCTTTCCGATCTGAGTCATGAGATAAAAACCCCCATCACTGCCATCAAGTGCTATCTGGAGGGGATGGATGACGGAGTCATAGAAAGCACTCCCAAGAACTATGCGCTTCTCCATAAGGAAATCGACCGTCTCATAGAAATCACTAGCTCCATCATGGAGTATGAAAAATTGGAGCAGATAGACCAGGGAGCCCTGAAAACTACACGTATCGATTTCACGAAACTCATCAGGCACCTGCAAGAAGAGTATGCCCCCCTTCTCGCAAAACAGAAGCAGCAGATCGTTTTTCTGGAAAACAAGTCGGGATCATTTCTGGAATTCGATGAGGGGAAACTTATCCAGCTCCTCCATAATATCTTCTCCAATTTCATAAAATATGCCGGGGCAGGAAAAGTCCTGAATATAAAAATCACGGAGAGAAGCGGGAAAATCCACTTCACTTTCCGGGATAATGGGAACGGGGTTCCCCGAAAAGAGATCGCCTTCATACGGGAAAAATTCTACCAAGTGGACAAGTCCCGAAGCGCCTCGAACGATCGGGGTATCGGAATAGGGCTCTCCATCATAGAAAAGATCGTATCGCTCCATAAGGGAATCCTCTCGATCGAGAGCGATACGGGGAAAGGGTTTTGCCTCAAAATGAGCTTTATAAAATAAAACCTCTTCACGAATTATTCACCCTGACGATTTGGTTTTCCTATAAAAAAGGATATATTCATTATCGATATATTACCCCATCATACATCCATCTCGTGCACATCCTCCTTAAGATCGTCCTATTCATCCTCTCTATCGGTTTCACGATGGATGTTTTTGCTGCAACAGCACCGTCAGGATCGGTTTCAAATGAAGGAGTGACGGTAGCCTACACGGACACCGGAGATATGACGGCGGATAAAACAGAAGTGGAAACCCCTCCCGTAAAACAGGAAACGGAGGAAGAGAAAAAGGATCGTGAAAAAACCATCAATGACATCAACACCTTTTTGATCGAGTCATATAAGCTCAAGGTCGATCGTATTCTTGCCAATCTGAATCTGAGCATAGAACGTGTAACCAATAACGATCCAGAAGCTCAAGCGAAACTCCTCGAAAAAATACGAAACGATATCAATGTGAAGATCCAGGTGATCAACTCCCGAAGCATCTCCGAAAACAGGAAAAAAATCCTCTTCTCTGTTTTCTCTTATATCCAGGAAAACTTGGACGATAAGATCTCCCATCTCGTAGGACAGAAATAGATTCTTTTTGCTTTTTCGGGTCTTTTCGCTATACTCTCGCTATATTCTAAGAAATGCTGCACTCTGTAGCGTTTTTTCTTTATGAACTTTATGAACCCGTAACTTCAGAACCCTTTTATGATTGCACGAATCACTATTGTCGGACGCCCGAATGTCGGGAAATCAAGCCTTTTCAACGTCCTTTCCGGTCACAAGATCGCCATCGTTTCCGATGTGGAGAATACGACCCGGGATATCGTCGAATACCAGATGCACGATGGAGAAAACCATATCTCCTATATACTTGCCGACTCCGGAGGTATCACTATCGGAAGCGACGACGAGATCCTTTCGGATATCCGGAACCGCGTACAAGAATCCATCAGCCGCTCGGATCTGATCCTCTTTGTCCTGGAGTACGATAAACTTACCGCGCTCGACGAAGAGATCGCCAAACTCCTCCGAAAATCCGGAAAAAAGGTGATCGTCGTAGCGAACAAGGCGGATAATATCGAACGGATGAATGAGGCGTACGAGCTTGCTTCTCTCGGATTCGACGACTTCGTCATCACGAGTACCGCACACGATCGAGGACTCGATATCCTGAAGCTCGCCATGGTGCACACCCTCAAAGAAGGAGGATACGACTACGAAGAAACCGTCTACGATGACAGCATACTCAAACTCGCCATCATCGGGCGTCCGAATGTCGGGAAGTCCAGCCTCATCAACGCACTCACCGGGACCAACCGTGCCATGGTGCGGGATATGCCGGGAACCACCCGAGACAGCATCGATTCCATCGTGGAATGGAACGGGGAGAAGATCGTCCTCATCGATACGGCCGGTATCCGACGATCCGGAAAGATCGGAAGCGCGAACCTCGAACAGTGGAGCGTCATGCGTTCAGAGCGATCCATTACCCGGGCAGACCTTGTCGCCATCGTCATCGATGCGGATGAGGGGATCACTTCCCAAGACAAACACGTTGTGGAACGGGCTCTGGAAGAAAAAAAAGGGATCATCCTCGTGTGCAACAAGTGGGACAAGATCCTCGCCCGACCGACCGTACAGACCCTCGAGGAACGTGAAGCGCAACGTGCCGCCGACAAGGCGAAATCCGAAGCAGATAAGCTCGCAAAAACCAAGGGCCGAGGAAATAAACTCCCTCCCCTTCCGGAAACCCCTCTCAAGCCGCACAATCGTGCTCCGGAGATGTCTACGACCGATGAACGGTTCTCCGGATCCACGATCATGAACCGGTATATCGAGTATATCAACCAGGAGTTCGATTTCATCTCCTATGTGACTCCGGTATTCACTTCCGCAGTAGACGGGAAACGGGTCGATGCCATCCTCGATATCGCCTTCAAAATCCGGGATGAACGGAATAAACGGGTGAAGACCGGGGTCTTCAACGACTTCCTCTCTCAGATCACCTACCAGCATGCACCGACCGGAAACCGAAAGGCGCACAAACCGAAAATATACTACGGTTCCCAAGTCGATGTGAATCCGCCGAAGTTCATGATATCGGTCAACAACGAGAGCCATTTCCACTTCTCCTACAAACGGTATATCGAGAACCGTATCCGTGAATTCTTCGGATTTTCCGGAACGCCGATCATAGTCGAGCTCAAAGGTCGGGAAAGCATCTTCAAGAAATGAGGAGGCCTCAAAGACGAACGGCTCAAAGACGACGCAGAGCGGCACCACGAAGAGCTCACAAAGAACCGAGAGGATATTGAGAAGAAGAACGAAAAAAAGGGTCGAAAAGGCGAGAAAAATAAAGAAACAGAGGAGGACGGAGAATAAGATGAGACTGTCATTGCGAGGAGTGAAGCGACGTGGCAATCTCTCTATGAGATAGGAAAATCTTGTCTATTTAGCACTTCGTTATGTTTCCACCAACACTCAACCCGGATGAGAAAACCTATCTCCGGATCAAAGTCACGACCAAGCAACCGAAAACCGAATATCTGAGTACCCTCGATGACGGAACGATTAAAATCCGCCTCAAAGCCGTTCCCGAGAAAGGCCGAGCCAATGAGGAACTCGTACGATTCCTCTCGGAAGCGCTCGGAGTCCGGAAAGATACGATCGAGATCATCGCCGGTGCGAGCGATACGGTGAAATTGGTACGGATCGGATAAAAAATATCCCGCAAATTGCGGGATATTTTTTATTGTAGAGTGTTACTTTCTTGAAATATGAAAGAACGATGATATTCGTGCGAAAATCGAGAATCGAAGTGAGTCGTACGAAGTAGTACGATAAATGAGACTCGGAGATTTGAACGCGAAGATTGAAGTTATTTCATATTTCCTCTTAATGGGCGAGTACCATAACCAGCGGTTCCTTCGCCAGCTCATCGAAGACACAGTCTCCGATCTTCTTGGCGATGTGTTTCTTGAGGGCTTCGACATCCCGGAATTTCGTGATGTCTCCGTTCAGGATCGTATCGAGGAGTTGGACGAGACGCTTCTCGAGGTGTGGGAATTCCGACATCTTCGGGATTCCGACATTGTCGAACTGGTAGAGATACTCCCCTGCCTTCTTCGCGATGCTCACGACCATCGCACCTCCGGTGGAGAGCTGGAACCGGTCATGAAGCACATCTTCCTTACTGTACCCGATCATATTCCCGTCGACGGTGACGAGCCGGTGCGGAGCATACATATTCGTGAGCTTGAAGGAGTCCTTGGTAAACTCGAAAATCTGTCCGTTCTTCCCGATGAGGACATGATTTTCGTCGTATCCGAGATCGTAGGCATTCTTAGCGTTTCCGTGGAGCATGAACGGAAATCCGTAGATTGGAACATAAACCTCCGGACGGATGAGAGAAATCATCTTCTTGGTATCCTCTTCCTGAGCATGTCCTCCGGCATGGATACGGGATTCTTTGTACTGGCAGATCCGAGGCCCTTGGGCCATGATGATATCGAAGAGCCCTTGGACCGATCGTTCGTTCCCGGGGATGACCGAGGAACTGAACACGACCGTGTCGGTCGGTTTCAGAGTCGTATCGTACGATTCCCCGGTGGCAATCCGCATAAGCGCGGCATACCGCTCCCCTTGTGCCCCGGTACAGCAGATGGTTACCTGGTCATCAGGAAGTTTATCGGCTTCCGCCATGGTGATGAGCGTCCCCGGCTGAGGGCGGGCATACCCGAGCTTCAGGGCGATGTCCATATAGTTGTTCATCCCGCGTCCAAGCAGCACGACCTTCCGGCCGAACTTTTCCGAAGTCGCGATGATGAGGATGATACGATCGATAATGGAAGAGAATGTCGCAGTGATGACACGTGCCTTCGCTCCCGCGAAGATATCATCGATGGATCCGACCACCTCCGATTCAGAGATGGACGAACCGGCCAGATGCGCATTGGTACTGTCCGAAAGAAGCGCTCGCACTCCGCGATCCCCGAAGTTCTGGAGCAGTTCGTAATCCGTGGAAGGGCGGTGCGGAAGCGGTTGCTTATCGAATTTCCAATCCCCGGTATGGATGAAGCGCCCGACCGGAGTGTCGATGCAGAGCCCGACCGAATCTGGAATGGAATGATCCACCGTAAACGGTGTAACCGTGAAATTATTGCTGAGCACCACCGATTTATTTCGGTGGTATTCTTGGATATTGGTGAGTTGGTAGTCGATCTCGGATTGCTTCATCTTGATGAGTTCATACGCCATAGGAGTGGCATAAAGCGGAACATTCTTCCCGATCTGCCGCATGATGAACGGGATCGCCCCGATATGATCGATATGCCCGTGAGTGATGAGCACCGCAACGATTTTCTTCCCATGCACGTAGGTCAGATCCGGAATGCTCGAAGAGACCCCATGCTGATACTGATCCGGGAACTGGAGTCCCATATCGACAATGATCACCTCGTTTCCGTATTCGAACCCCATACAATTGAGACCAACCTGTTCCAATCCCCCGAATGGGATGATACGGAGCGTGTCCTTCTCGATCGGCTTCGGCCGGAGCTCGATGGGATTGTTCTTTTTTCGGATGGCCTGCTTGGGAGTGGAAAACGGGAATGATTTCTTGTTCCGTTTATTCACAGGAAAGAGATAGCTGGAACCCGGGAGGAGTTTTTCGTCCGCCTGGTTCTGACGCATGGAACCGAAAAATTTCTTCCCTACAGACCCGGGTCCGGAGTGTCGTGGCTTATGCCCCTCCGAACGTGGACCGTGCTCCGAAGGAGACTTCGCATGGGATGGACGATGCCCTTCGGACGTGCGGGGAGCATGGCTCTTCTGGTGCCCGGAATGTCCGCGTTCCCTCTGTTTGTCGAAATGGGAAACCGGACGCTCTCCTTGCGGATTCTGACCTCCTTCTCTTGGTATATTGTTATTGTCTCCACCTTGCGGAGCATGTGTATGTGGCATATATTTTGATTAAAAATAGATAAATAAAGTTTATTTTTGCTTGTTTGTGGAACTCCTGTAAGAGAGTTTTTCAGAGAATTCGTATTATTCGTATCTTTACGGAAGGATGCCTGTTTTCGGCAACAGAAAAGAGGTCGATTCCGATAAAAAACGAAAAAATATTGAAAACTAATGAACAGCTTATAAAACTCAAAACAAGTACTAAAAGCTATCAACCAATCTCTCTTTCCATACATGCAAAAAACTTTCTGCGATATATGGGAACATATATGCCACTGCAATGGGTATATGTTTTAAATGGAGAAATCATTATATGGAAAAAGTCCCTAAATACAAATTATTCTCATGGATTCTTGAAATTTTTTTGATTTTCCGCATTTATTCCCTATATTATACCCTTTAACCCATCCTATTACCCTCAAGCCATACTATGGAATCCCTATCCTCTTTTCTCCCCTCCTTCCAGAATCAGGAGCCATTCATCATCGTCATCGGGATAGCTCTCGGTATCGAAATAGTTTCACGGATCATCAAGCGGAGACTGAAACGTTCGATTTTCCGCCAATACGACGGATCTACCGATCCGAAACACGCGGAGTATTACCTCGAATATTATCGGAAAAGCCAGCTGGTCGATATGATACGCATCATCTCCGTGCTCGTCTGTTTCGGATTCCTGCTCGTCCACACCATCGATCAGGGGATAAACCTCCTCGCCGTAGCGACGGGGGCGATCATCATCACCTTCAAGGATCTCTGGCTCTCGATCGCCGCATTTTTCTTCGTGGTTCCGCAGTACAGCGTCGGGAACATTATCCGGATCGGGGAGGCTCAAGGGCAGATCATATTCATCCGGATGTTCTCGGTCGGGATCCTCGGAAAGGATAATACCGGGGAGAGTACCGGACAACTTTTCGTCATCCCCAACAACAAATTCCTGACGGAACCGATACGCAAAGAGGAGCTCCGATCCACGAGCGCCATGCGCGATTTCTTTTCCATTCCATACAAAAACGAATGGTTCCCTGGAAGTTTCGCGGATTTCATGAAAGAACTGACCATTTTCCTCGATGATACTTTCCCGGTCGGAAACCGGAAAAACGTAGGAAACTACCAGAGCTACATCGGGCACCGGTACAAGCTCGACTACGAATACGAAGGTGATAAATGTCTCTCCATCAAACTCTCCTTCATCGGACGATCCGATAAGAACAGGGAAAATATCGCCAGAATCATCAATTTCGTGGAATCGAAGAAACTCAAAGAGGAACGGTACGGACAAAATTATCTGAGAAATGCCTAATCTAACCACTATGTCCCCTCTCGCACTCGCTCTCTACCGAACCCTCCAGACTATCCCGCCCGGGAAAGTCACCACCTATGGTGCGCTCGCCAAACGCCTCCATACTTCCCCACGAGCCATCGCGAGCATGCTCGCAGCAAATACCGAACTCGACCTCTATCCCTGCTATCGGGTCATCCATACCGATGGACGGATCGGAGGGTACCGTGGAGGAGTAGACGAAAAAATCCGGAGACTGGAAGCGGATGGAATCGAGGTGGTGGATGGGAAGGTAGATTTGGAGAGGTGGAGGGCTTAGGAAATTTAAATTTTCCCTCTCCTCTTCCATACCCACCACCCCACAAACACCACCAAGAAAATCCCGATGAAATACACGGCAAAACTCACGTATTTCCGTGCCTCGACTCCGAAGTACGCATAGAGGAGGATGAGCCACATCTCTCCCATGATGGCGGCGATGAAGAATGGGATGAAACGGTATTTTATAAATCCTGCCGCGTAGTAGAGGAGGTCGACCGGGGTAAGCGGGAACATGCAGCTGAAGAAAACGATCTTCACGCCATTTTCCTGGATCTGTTTCCGATACTTGCCGATGATCGGAAGTTTCTTGCTGTCCCCGGTGATATCCTCTCGGAAGAGGTATCCGATAGCATAAGTCTCGGCGATACCGATACCGACCCCGATGATACTCACGACAGCGGTCAGTAAAAAATCCTGCAGTATGACCCCGGAGAGGATGATGATGACCGTGGACGGGATGAAAAGGTAGTTCCGGAAGATATAGAGAGCGAGGATGATTCCTATTTTCCCGAGAAGACCCACATGAAGCGAAGCGAGGAAAGCTTTCGGGTCGAACCCGATCAGATAGAAATAGAAGCTCGTGATGATCCCGATCGCAAAGAGCAGGACAATGAGTATCGTGAGGAGGAGTTTACGAGAGTGAGTCATAAATTATAGCGAGTAGGATGATTTGTATTTTAAAACATATTTTTCGAGCGCTACCGAGGACTGTCTGAGCCATTAATAAGAGGCGAGTTCCGCAGGAAGCGAGAGAAGATATATTTTAAAATATACCGAAAAAAATATTGGTATGAATTATTTTTTGCAGACGTACACGAACGCTGGCGGCAAATTCAGAAGCGTGAACTTGTACTTCACCTGCGGGAAGATGTGATGGATATGTTTCTTGTTCTGGAGGAAATACTGGAACTGGATGAATTTCCCATGCTCCTTGAGGATGTGCTTGGCACTACCCAGTATCCGGAAAACGAGCGGTTCGCCCATGAGACCGAACGGAAGGGAAGAAAGGATATAATCGATACTCTCCGGTTCAAAGAACTTCACCGATTCCTCGGCTCCGACAGAGTAGACCACTACCCTGTCATCCCCCTTGTACTTGAGCTGGAGTTTCTTGATGAAAAGCGGGTCGATCTCGAAAATGCTGATCTGGGAATCTGGAGTGATCCTCTTCAGGAGCGCATCCGTAAAAGTCCCGCTCCCCGCTCCGAACTCCACGATATGGATGTCGTGCGCGAGGTCCATGGGACTGATCATCTTCTTATACAAGAATCGGGAAGAGGGACTGATAGCTCCGACGGTACGATAATTGCTGAAAACGCTTTTGAGGAAGGTCATAAAAATGAAAATATATTAAATAACTCTATTCAGGTTAAACCGGAAAATTCCCTCTATCCTCGTAATCGTTTTTCCATCGTCTCTCGTCCAAGCACGCGCATCGTGTAGCAGAGATCCGGAGTCTTCGCAGAAGCACAGAGCAGGATCCGGAGCATCATGGCGATATCCCCGACTCTTCAGATGTATCCGCCGGTTTTCCACTCATCTCCAGTTCGGGCGAACTTGTGGTCGTGCGCGAGGTTTTTCAGTTGTTCGAACCACTCGTCCCGTTCCATGGTCGGATTGTAGGTCTTCAAATAATCCTCTACGAACGCCTTCTGTATTTCGTGGGTTATGCACTCCGGAAGGGCTGGAGCGGTGCTTTTCAGGGCCTCGAAAGTCTCCTCGTAGAAGAACTGGAGCTGTCCGCGAAGGTCGGAAAATGTCGTGAACCGACGTGGGTCTTTCTCGGTGTGGCGTTCGATATCGAGTGCTCGGTACGTGAGGTCCGGGTATTGTTCCATGAGGCGAGCAAGCTCCGGGTCGTACTCACGAGCCCAGTCGAGTCCACGCTTCTGGAGTTCCTCGGTGGAGAGCAGTGTCATGGAATTGTTTGCGATGGAGTCGAGTTTCTCGATATCGAAGAGTGCTCCGGAAAGGGGGAGTTTCTCTAGTGTGAGCGGATAGGTCCGATAATCCGCAGTCGGATTCAGATTTCTCCATGCTTCAAAACGGGAATCCATGATACCGAACATATAGTCCGCGAGTGCTTCGATCATGTATCCCTGCCGGAAGAAGAATTCCACATTCGCTTCTGGATCCTTCCGTTTGCTGAGCTTCCGTTTATTCCCACCTTCCGTTTTGCAGAGCGGAGAGATGTGCACGTACTTCGGGAGAGTGAAGCCGAGCGCCTCAGTGAGTTGCACATGAAGGGGGTAGGAAGGGATCCATTCATCCCCGCGCATCACATGGGTCGTCCGCATCAGGTGATCGTCCACGACATGGGCCAGATGATAGGTCGGAATACCCGTTTGTTTCAGGAGCACCGTATCCATGAAATTGTCCTGCATCTCGATATCTCCGCGGATCTCATCCCGAAGTGTCACGCGTTTATTCGGATTTCCGTGCGTACGGAATCGGAGGACGTATTTCTTTCCTTCTCTAATAGCTTTCTGAACTTCCTCCAGAGTCGCCACGCGCCAAGGACTATAGGAACCGTAGATTCCCATCGGTTGCTTCGCGATGGTCTGCTCTTCCCGGATAGCGGCCATTTCCGTTTCGCCGAGGAAACACGGGTATGCCATACCTCGAGCCACGAGCTCTTTTACATAGGTTGCGTAGATAGGACCGCGCTTGGATTGGGAATACGGACCGTACGCACCGATGTCCGAATGATCAGGACCGATCCCTCCTTCGTCCATCCGGATGCCGAATCGTTTGATTCCATCCACCATGATCTCCGCAGCATTCTCGATCTCGCGCTTGTCGTCCGTATCTTCATTACGGAAATAAAATACCCCGTCATTGAGATGGGCGATACGTTCGGAAAGGAGCGCGGTATATACAGTCCCGATATGGAGAAACCCGGTCGGGCTCGGACCGACACGGGTCACGACCGGAACCGTACGTGCAGGATAGAGAAGTTCGAGAGAATCGGGAGTATACGGAAGGCTCGGGAAGAGGAGATTCGCGAGAGCGAGATTGGAATCGGTCATAATATATGATATATGAATAATCTAAAGTGAGAATTATATTTTTCGAACGCTACCGAGGACTGTTTGAGCCATTATTAAGAGGCGAGTTCCGCAGAAAGCGAGAAAAGATATAATTCTCACTTGAGCGAAGGGATATAAATTGGCGGTATCATATGGATTCGGGGAAAAAAAGCAATATGAAGTAGCGAGCTTGACTTTTATAGAAAAACCATATCATACCACCACTTGCTTCACAATAAAACAAGGAGAAATAAAAACCATGGATCCAAACAGAATTATCATAATCGGTGCCGGTTACTACAATCCCGGATTCATATACAGGATGGTAGAATGTCTCAGTGCTGAGATGGATATCCATCCAGTAATTGTCCATCCACGATTCCATCCTCATGATCCTTCGTTCGTACCGGATGCCCTCGAATATCATGATACCGGCAAAAAAGATGTTCCCCTGTTTTCTATCCATAATCAAGAAGAGGAGATTCAAGAAATGGGAAAATCACTTTTAGTTCTTGTCATCGGAAACGCTTTGGCAAGCAGAACGCAATTCATCGGGACAGCCGTCCACACATCCGCAGTCCTCGGCGCTTTGGCAAGTGAGAAAACGGGTTTCGACAGACCCCCTACTCACGAGCGCCATCACCGCCGGAAACATTCGGTTCGCATGGAGCATACCGCTCCACTGAAACTGAAAGTCCCACGTGGTATCCACCGTGATAATCACGGTCGCCCGCAAAAACAAAAACTGACTCCCGCTCGTGCCTCGCGCAGGAACGGCAGCAGATAGCAAAACCCCCCGGAGGACCTCGCGGTTCCCCAGGGGGTTTTCATTTGTAAAAAATAAGAAATACTTGATTCTGTAGGGATTTCCCCTATATTTCCTATATCCGCTATATCCCAACCATCATTTTCTCTATGAATCTCCTCATTCCTCTCATCATCCTCTTCTGCATCTCCGCAACGGGGATTATCCTGTATTTTTTCAAAAGGATAAATCAAACTATTTTAAATCTCCTCATCGCCCTCGGAGCCGGGAGTATGCTCGCGGTGTCGCTCGTGCACATATTGACGGAAGCGCTCGGATCGAGCGAACTCGCCATCTATGCATTCATGAGCGGATTCCTCATCATCTATCTCGTGGAAGAGCTCCTGACTAAACATCACCATGATCATAAGCATGGGGATCACACCCATGAAGATCCGCACGAGCACTACAATCACGTGGCGCTCGTCACCGGGATCGCGATTTTTGTCCACACCCTCTTCGACGGGCTCGGGATACGTGCCGGATTCGGGATATCGAACACCCTCGGGTACAGCATCCTCTTCGGGGTCGCCATCCACCAGATCCCCGTCTCGCTCTCCCTTGCTGCCATACTCCAAGAGTCAGGGTTCCGAAGACGTACCCAGATCGGATCCCTCATACTCTTCGCTCTCGCCGCACCGATCGGGTTCTATCTCTCGGATGTTCTCCTCTCACACACGAGCGAAATATTCACCGCTCTTACGACCGCATTCGCAGGAGGATCGCTCCTCTACGTCTCCGCTGCAGACCTCCTCCCGGTTGTCCATAGCCAATCCCGATACAAGTATCTGACCATCGCCTGTTTCGTGATAGGCGTCGTGGGGATGAGCGCCGTGAAGTTGTTGGAGTAAAGAAGGTCCGGATTTTCTATCCTGATCTCCGCATTTCGATAAAAAATCCCACACTTTCCGTGTGGGATGTTTTGATCAAATGGCGGAGAGAGGGAGATTCGAACTCCCGGTGGGTTGCCCCACACACCCTTTCCAAGGGTGCGCACTAGGCCACTATGCGACCTCTCCAAATATCTTAAATTGCAAGTGCGGATATTTATATGGAAAAATGCTTTTTTTGCAAAAGATTTGCGAAAAATATTCGCGAAAAAAAGAAAACGGGGTATATTCTGTAAATATTCTCCATACCCCAAAACTTTATGTACGACATTATCATCATCGGCGGAGGCGCCGCCGGCCTCTTCTGTTCCATCTTCGCCCCGAAAAGCCTGAACAAGATCATCCTCGAAAAAAATGGATCCCTCGGGAAAAAAGTGCTCCTCTCTGGCGGGGAGCGTTGCAATGTGACCAATATCGACATATCGCCCGAAGATGACTATTTCGGAGAGAATATCAAAGCCATGCACGGCCTGCTCGCCAAATTCTCGAACTACGATATGATCGAGTGGATAGAGAAACATGGGATCAGCACCTGCATCGAGGATCGATGACGGGTCATACTCGAGAGCGGGAAATCCAAGGATCTGCTCGATCTCCTTATGCGAGAATCGACAAAAAACGGAACAGAGATCCGGACAATGTTCGAGATTGCGAAGATAGAAAAAATGGACGATGTTTTCCTCGTTCATGAAACGTCCGGAAATATTATACAAGGGAGGAATCTCGTCATCGCCACGGGAGGGAAAAGCTTCTCGCAGGTGGGAACCGACGGATTCGGATACACCATCGCCAAACAGTTCGGCATCGAGATGACCGATCCGTATCGCGGGCTTTGCGGGATGGTGACCCAAGAGGATCTGGCGGAACTTTCCGGAAGCACCCTCGACCTCACCCTCTCGCTCTATGACGACCGCAAACTCCTCTATGACGAGCATGGATCCTTCCTCTTCACCCACACCGGACTCTCAGGACCCATCGTTTTCAATGCGGTCATCGCGCTCGGGGAGCATTTGCGCAAACTTGGAATCAAGGAATCCCAACAGAAAGCGTATTTCGGGGAACATATCACCATAAAACTCACCTTCGGCGAAAAAAGCATGACCAAGAAAGTGAAGCATTTCTTCGAATTCGATAAAAAGACTACCCCCATGATAAGGGGGGATGAAGGGGGTTTTTCAAATGAGGTTATCCTTCACCTCGCTGACTTGAAATCCTGGAATGAAGCCAAGGTCACCGGGGGCGGAGTGAAACTAGGAGAACTCACCAATACTCTCGAATCCAAAAAAATCGAGCACCTCTTTTTCATCGGAGAAGTGCTCGATCTGACCGGGAAAACCGGAGGATTCAACCTCCAACAGGCTTGGGCGACAGGGTTTGTATGTGCGAAAGGATTCGAGAGAAACTAGAAAGGTAAGCCTTTATCGAAATAATGCCCCTGATAGTACACACGTTCTATACCAAGTTTTTCAAAAATACCCTGAAAGAATTTAAACATGGCTTCATTCTCTATCTTCTCGACCACTATATCAACAATCGGGTGTTTTTCTAAAATAGTGGCAAGGGTTTCTCAAAGCTCTTTCGTCACAAATCCTTTCCCATGGCATTTATAGAGATCACGCATATAGACACCATCGAATTTCACCGTATCTATCTCGTGCAGTCTGTTGATACAAACCAGATTATGGTTTCCGACCGGATGGAAATCATCCACGGCGATTTTGTATCATTTTCTCCGAAGCCTCAAAAGGATTTCATTGAATCTATCATAATCTTCATCCTCGATGGGCTCGGTTTCCAATATCTCAAATATGACCTGTGTTGGATGTATCTTGTACCGATTCTGCAATAGATCAACTCACGCAAGAAAGCGCTGTTCATCCTTAAATGTCGTAGGATTGATATTTATGGAATAGGAAATAGCGGATTCCGCACGAATATCCGGTTCCGCATGGGAAATCCTCTCAAATGCTTTTTCCATTACAAGGTAATCAAAGACCATCTTGTATTTCATCTTCTCTATGATGGGAAGAAAAACGCCTGGCATTATCTCTCTTCCGTCATGTCAGCGAAATCGGGCAAGAAGCTCTGTTTTTTGCAATACTCCGTATTTATCGAATATCCCTTGGGAGATGAATCAGAAATTCCTCATTTCCAGGCATTCGCGGATTTCCCGTTCCTCCCCCGTCTCAAGAAGAGTGTCTCCTGCCAAAATCTTTATATTTCTGACAAGACATTCTATGAATCTCGACATTTCTGTTTCTCCGTTTTCAGCCAAAATAGCTATACCATCCATGCCTCCCGTCATAAATATGTAATGATTGTAAATATATGTGTATCCATCGACTATACCAGAAAAGTTCTTTTTTTCAAAAAATTTGAGCCAAAATTGTGCTCGGATTTACTTATAATAAAATAAATCCATATGTCAATAAAACTTTCTTGTATTTTTCATAAAACCCCGTACTCTCTGTATGATCATTTCTATTTTCAAGCTCCCCTGCATGCCTCCATTCCCCTTTCATTCCCTCCTCGACTGGTCGAAAGAACATGGCCGGGATTCCCTTCCCTGGCGACAGTATTTCCACCTCCGGGAGAAAGATCTCTCCTATCATATCTGGCTTTCAGAGATCCTCCTCCAGCAAACGCAAGCGGATCGGGTTGTAGGCTACTATAACAATATCCTCGAACATTTCCCGACAGTGGAATCGCTCGCCGATGCCTCCTATGAGCAATTCTTCCCGTACTATCAAGGACTCGGATACTATTCACGAGCCCGAAATATGCTCCGTGCCGCAAAAATGGTCGTGGAACGATACTCTGGGATATTCCCGAACGATACAGGGAAGCTTGTACAGCTTCCCGGGGTCGGACCCTATACCGCTGCAGCCATCCGGGCATTCGCCTACGATGAACCGATTCTCTCCTTCGACACGAATCTGGAAAAGATATTCTCGCGGTACTACCACGGAACCCGTTTCCGGAAACTCACACGCGAAGAGAAGACGGAAATCGAGAAAGATTTCCAAACGACCAAGATCTCCGGACGGGCGATGAATGCCGCCTTCATGGATTTCGGATCGATCGTGTCGCTCAATAATAAAAGCGGGATCGGCTGGGGAAATTATCCGTTGAAGAACTGCCGGTTCTATGAAACCCTTGGGGAACTTGAACTGGAACAAAAGCAAAAACAACGCATTTTCCCCACCAAAGATGCCCAGATTATCGTCATACTCCACGAAAACCATAAGACCTACTATTCCTCTGCAAAGGGAAAATATGAACCTTTCACACTCCCCCCGACCGAGGATGATACTCGTCACTTCGTACAAGGATATTTCCGAGAAAAATACTGACTCGAACTCTCCGTCCGGCCCGTCCACGACAAATATTTCGAGAACGACAAACCCTACATCGTCTGCAATGCTCAAGTGCAAAAAGGAAATCCGAACTTCCCGCAATACAAAAAAGAAAATTGAGTTTTCGTAGAAAATCCATAAACTCGAACAAATCATAATCCATGATGACTTTCAAAATCGGGGTTTTCAGGGGAAAAACTGTCCGAGACCGACGATAAACAGTTTATATGTTGCTATCCAACGAGTTTTTTTCCCTTGAAAGCTTTTGGTACTTTTGGCTACAAAAGTATAATAATATTTAACAAGAGATTCCTCCACTACACTCAGGATGACTTTTTAATCTTAAAAACTGACCATGCAGAAAAAACTCATCCACAAGATTTCCCACGCATTCTTCCAGCTCCTCAATTTCCTCTTCGGAAGCATCATCTTCGTGCTCACGGCCATCGCGATATTCAAGCCTTCTTGGATCGAGCTCTTCATTTCTTGGATGGAACGGCAGATTCACGTTCTTGGAAGTTGGAACTATCTGATCGCGTTTACATCGAGCATCATCGAGTCATTCCCGGTCATCGGGGTACTCGTTCCTGGACAGCAGATCATGCTTCTGGTCGGAGGGTTCTTCGGAAAGCTCGGGTATTTGCAGCTCGGGTATATGATCTGTTTTGCGATTATCGGTGCGCTCATCGGAAATGCCGTCGGATACTTCCTCGGGAAGTGGTACGGAACCGATTTCCTGGAACAATACGGGGACTGGTTCGGGCTCGGGAGGACTGAACTCAAGTACCTGAAAAAGCAGATCGAGAAGAATGGTGCTTGGTTCATCATCCTCGGGAAGTTCCATAATTTCACCCGTGCCTTCATCCCCTTCATCGCCGGATCCATGGGCATGCACACCGGGAAATTCTGGATCTACAACATCATCGGATCCGTCCTCTGGGCCGGAACCATCATCACCCTCGGAGTCGCCTTCGTGACCTACTATAAAACTATCCTCTCCTATTTCTCATACATCCTGATGGGAATCATGATCTGTACCATCGTCTATATATATTTCTTCAAACGGGAGGCATTTGTGGCGTATATAAAAGAGAAGGAGAAAGAAATCGAGGATAAAGCGAGAGAAGCGCTGGAGAAGAGATAGTTTATAGGGTTTCTTTTCTCGTTCATACGAAGTCAGTGGTTATCTTATATTTTCCAAGACCGTATGAATTTCGAAAATGAAATCCTATAAACTATCGGGCAATACGATTTTCCACAACTCCCCAAAAGTCAAATCCTGAAACCGTCCCCGTTTTTCCTCACCGGAAAGCGGGATTTTTATTTTTTCCAAAAAAGTTTTGCATTTTATAAAAATCTATATATTGTATCGTTAATATGTTTATAGCACAACATATAGTTATCTCTGTAAAATCAAAATCCTTTGTTTTTTATGGACATACGACTTCCGTGTATCGATCGATACCGGGAAGAGTTGTGCGAAAAAACGTTCCTAAAAGAGAAAAGGATATCGTTTTCAGAGATTGAGGATGATATTTTATTTTCTCTTTTTTATATTTTATGGCTATATACAAGGCTCGGAAGCGCAATGGCGCGATCGTCACATTCGATCGGACAAAGATCGAATACGCTATCCATGCCGCTATCGAAGCGGTCGGAGGTACGGATTTTTCGAGGGTTTCTTCATTTGTGGATCAGATCATCATGCGGGTCGAGGAAAAAACCGGTTCCGATATCCCGAATATCGAGCTCATCCAAGATACGGTCGAAGAGGTGCTCATAAAAGACGGGCACGATACGGTAGCAAAAGCCTATATCGTCTACCGTGCGAAACGGGCCGAAGCCCGATCCGATGAAGCGATCGTTGTAGAAGTAGGGAAAACCATGAATGAATACCTCGAAAAATCCGACTGGCGCGTGAATGCGAACGCGAACAGCGGATATTCCCTCGGGGGGCTCATCCTCAATACCTCCGGGAAAATCACTGCCAACTATTGGCTCTCCCATATCTACCCTTCGGAGGTCGGGAATGCGCACCGGAACGGAGACTATCATATCCACGATCTCGATATGTTCTCCGGATACTGTGCCGGATGGAGTCTCCGTCAGCTCCTCGAAGAGGGGTTCAACGGGATGCCGAACCGCATAGAGTCAGCCCCCCCTCGGAACCTCCAGGCAGCCGTGAACCAGATGATCAATTTCCTCGGAACCCTCCAGAACGAATGGGCTGGAGCGCAAGCATTCTCCTCATTCGACACCTATCTCTCCCCTTTCGTGCACAAATACTCCGAGGAGGTTCGCGAAGACATCGAGAAGTACCGTATCGCTTTCGAGAGCGAAGCTGAGAAAGAGGCCTATGTCGAGGATAAGACCTATAGCTATACGCTCCAGCAGATGCAGAACTTCGTCTTCGGACTCAATGTCCCATCCCGATGGGGTACTCAGACTCCGTTCACCAATATCACGCTCGACTGGACCTGTCCGGAAGACCTCGCGGAGAAAGGACTCCATCTCGGAGGGTACGATAAAGGGGAATATACGAAGAAATACGGGGAACTCGACCGCGAACGTGCGATCGTCAATAAAGCTCTTCTCGAAGTATACGCCGCAGGAGACTACAAAGGACGGGCATTCACTTTCCCAATCCCGACCTACAATATCACCGAGGACTTCCCATGGGAATCTCCGGATGCGCTCCGGATATTCGACGTGACGGCAAAATATGGACTCCCCTACTTCCAGAACTTCATCGGATCCCAGTACAAACGGGTCAAAGACGAAAACGGAAATATAGTTACCGTCTCGAATGCCGATGCCTACAAACCAGGAGCAGTCCGTTCCATGTGTTGCCGGCTCCAACTCGACCTCAGAGAGCTCCTGAAGCGTGGGAACGGACTCTTCGGATCCGCCGAGATGACCGGTTCCATCGGAGTGGTCACCATCAACCTCGCCCGCATCGGGTACAACTACAAGGGGGATGCCGACGGATTCAAACGCCAGGTACGACACCTCATGGATCTCTCCAAGATATCCCTCGAAATGAAACGGAAAGTACTCACGGGGTGGCTCGAACGCGGGCTCTACCCGTACACCTACCGCTACCTCCGATCCTTCCGGAATCACTTCTCGACCATCGGACTCAACGGGATGAACGAGGCGATCATGAATTTCACGAACGGTCGCGAGGACATATCGACGCAGTGGGGAGAACTCTTCGCGCTCGATATCCTCGAATATATGCGGACTACCCTAAAAGAGTATCAGGAGGAGACCGGGAATATGTATAATCTGGAGGCGACACCTGCCGAAGGGACCACCTATCGGTTCGCCAAAGAAGACCAAAAACAACTCCCCGGTATCATCCAATCCGGAACTCCGGACAATCCGTACTACACGAACTCTTCCCAGCTCCCCGTGAATTTCACGGACGACGCCTTCGAGGCGCTCGAGTACCAGAACAATCTCCAGTGCAAGTACACCGGAGGGACCGTCCTCCACCTCTACATGGGAGAACGCCTCAGCGATGCCGAGGCCTGCAAGAACCTCGTCCGGAAAGTTATATCGAATTACCAACTCCCCTATATCACCGTCACCCCAACCTTCTCCATCTGCCCGAAACACGGCTATATCAACGGCGAACACGACTACTGTCCACAGTGTGACGAAGAGCTCGGATTTTCTGGAAAGAAGTACGACATGGATTTTCGGGCAAACTACACAGCCGACGAAGGAAAGATGAAGGAGATAAGCGAAAAAACAGTATAACAGCTTCAATTGATGATTTCTACAAAAGGGGTTTTTAGGGGTAAAACTGTCTGAGACCGATGATAAACAGCTAAAAAAGTTGCCATCCAGCGAGTTTTTTACCCCTGAAAGCTTTTGGTACTTTTGGCTACAAAAGTATACAAATAATTTGGAAGATTCTGAATCCCGTTTGCGGGATCAGAATGACATATTATTTTATCAAATATTTAACCCACCAATACTATGCCAACATTCATCGACAAAGACGGAAACGAACAGACTCGTACCAAGTGCGAGATTTATACTCGCGTCATGGGATACTACCGACCCGTGAGCCAGTTCAACAACGGAAAGAAATCCGAATTCTACACCCGCGAATATTTCAGCGAATGTGCGACCGAGAATTCGAAGTTTATAGCGGAGTTTCAAACAGCATAGAAAAAAGGCGGGATAATCCCGCCTTTAGCTTTCTGGGAGAGAAGCAGGCGGATCCAGAGGATCACCATACTTCTCATATTTGTTTTAAAAATTCCCGGACAAGATCAATCGTTGGGCGTGATTTTCTCGGAAAAAATCCCGATTTTCTTTCTCCAACGATGATTGATCCACGAACCATACTTCCTTTTTCAAAAATGAGAGCACAGTGCTGTTTCTTTCTCATCCTTTGATTTCGAGCACCGAGATGATAAAAACAAAACAGCAACCTTCCCATTTCCCTATTTTCTGAAATATTCCTCCTATAGGGTCTGTGGGGTTTGTGAAAAAAGGCTTCTTTGCCGAGTACATAATTCTTTCTCCTTCCAATAGAAAAGTGACACAATCTTTATATTCGAAAACATAACCCTGTCAAATGTTTATATCTGCCATCAAAAAATCCACGCTCCTCGATTATCCGGGCAAGCTCGCGACGATCATATTCACACCGGGGTGCAATCTCCGGTGTGGATTCTGTCATAACCCCGAGTTCGTATTGCCCGAGCAGGTCGAGAAACTCCGCCACGATTTCATAGCCGAGGAGGTGTTTTTCCGATTCCTCCGAACCCGGATCGGGTTCCTTGATGGCGTGGTTATCTGCGGAGGTGAACCGACCATCCATATGGATCTGCCAGAGTTCTGCCAGAGAATCAAAGATTTCGGGTTCCTCGTAAAACTCGATACCAACGGGAGCAATCCGGAAGTGCTCGAACACCTCCTAGACCGGAAACTGGTCGATTATGTCGCGATGGATGTGAAAAATCCGCTCGAGAAGTACGGCGATCTGATCGGTGTAAAATCGGATCCGGAAAAGTATCATGAGAGTATCGAACTCATCATGACACATTCGCCTGATTATGAGTTCCGCACGACCGTCATTAAATGAGTTCATTCTCCTGGGGATATCGAGGCGATCGCCCGAACCATCCAATGAGCAAGGCATTATTATCTGCAAAACTACCGAAGCAATCACACGCTCGATCCAAATTTCGAAGGAGCGAGTTTCAGTATGCAAGAACTTGAGAATTTTAAAAGCATTGCAGAGAATTATGTGGAACGATGCCTCATACGGGTGTAAGAAACAAACGATGATTTCCTATAAAAAGGGGTTTTTAGGGGTAAAACTGTCTGAGTCCGACGATAAACAGCAAAATAGCTGCTACCCGACGAGTTTTTTATCCCTAAAAGCTTTTGGTACTTTTGGCTACAAAAGTATAAAGAAGGTAGATTATTAAGGGATCCCTCCACTACGGTCGATATGACAATCAACGCCTAGCGAGTAATTACAAAATAAAAAGTGACAGAACAGAACTTTTATATATACTCCCCCGGTATACAATAAATTTTCAAATATGAACTTCGTATCACTCCCCCTCTTTGTACAATTCGGTCTCTTTTTCGGAGTATCTCTCATCTCCTCGTTCGTCATATTCCATATCGGGAAATACCTCTTCTCCCGCTTCGGGCTCCTCGATAATCCGGCGCCCTACGGACACAAGAGAAAACCGGTACCGCTCGGTATTGGAAGTATTTTCTATCTCAATTTCCTCCTCCTCTCCCTCTTCCTCCATCCGCTTCTGAGCGATATCAATCAGCACCGGCTTTCTATTGTCCTCGTGCTTGGTGCGATCGTGACACTCATAAGTTTCATAGACGATCTCGATACGATCCATAAATTCGACCGGGAGAGCAAAAGCGACATAAAAAAAACCGCCGAGGAACTCGGGAAGATGCGCCGGGATACGCCGTTTTTCGTGCCCGCGAAAGTCCGACTCATGATGCAGATCGGTGTGGGAGCGATCATCGGGATTACAAGTATCAAGATCGGGTACATTTCCAATATATTTGGGTGAGTTCTCTATCTCGATCAATACTATATCGTTCTCGGATCCCTCCAGATCTACCTCATCCCGCTCTTCTTCACTGTCATCTGGTACGTCATCGTATTCAATTCCGTGAACTGGTCGGACGGGATCCCAGGACTCACTTCCGGACTCTCCTTCGTTACGCTTCTGGTGATGGCAGTGCTCACGATCAAACTCTATCTGATCGATCCTTCGGTCCTTTCCCAGGCCAACTCGGTATTCGTGCTGTTCTGTCTTGCAATATTCCTCCCATCGGTCCTCATCGGCTGGCTCTATAATATAAAACCTCATGTGCTCCTCGGGGAGTCCGGGACGATGTTCATCGCTTTCATGATCGCGACACTCGCCATAATCGCCTGAGGGAAGATCGCCACGGTCGCGACCGTCCTCGGAGTCTATCTGATCGATGCCTTCTATGTCATCCTCATGCGACTCTATAATAAGAAAAGTCCTCTCTCCGGAGACCGGATCCACCACCTGCATTACCGGCTCCTCAACATGGGGATGTCAGAGAACTTCGTCCGCTATTTCGTCTATTCCCTTGCTTTCCTCTTCGGAATGGCAGCGATATTCCTCGACAAGGTCGGGAAAGTGATACTTTTCTTCGTTTTGATCATCATCGTCGTATTCATCACCAAGATCCTCTCCCTCAAGAAATAATATTGCACCACAAAAAACAGAAAAGTCCTATTTTTTTATTTACATTTTAAAAAACATTGTATATACTACCTCTGTTATCTTATTACCTTTCTTTTTTTATTATGTCTACAGTAAAAAACAACACCCGAGGTTTTACTCTTATAGAATTACTCGTAGTTATCACTATTATCGGTATCCTCGCAACCGGTGCGGTATCCGTATACACCAGCCAGATCCAGAAAGCACGTGATACGACTCGAATCAACGATATTAAGGCACTTCAGGGCGGTATCGAACAGATGTACCAGGATGGACAAAAATATCCGGATGCTGGAAGTTTCTCCGGTATCACCGCCTATGTTCCGAAAATACCGAAGGATCCGAAATCCGGAGAAACTCTCGCAAATACTTCCTTTGAATATATGTACAACCAAGGAAAAGATACAAATGGTATCGAGGGACAGATCTACGAAGTTTCCACTGCATTTGAGGCACAAGGAAATCTCACATCCAAGGCAGCTGATGTAAACGATAAAGGAAATGATGCAAATCGTTTTGAAGTGGGAGTATCTATGGATACGCTTGCAACTAAAGTAAAAGGAGCGGTGGCTGCAAGCGTACCTGCTTATACTTGTATTGTTACGGATACAGCAAGTACTGCTGGTAGCTGTGGTACATCATCAGTTCCTGATGCTAACGCAATGCTCATACGATAAACCGTTTCATAAAATCCCATCCCGAGTTCTTGGGATGGGATTTTATTTTTTGCCAAAATTCCCTTTCCGGTTATACTCCTTTTCGTATTCTATTCCTACCAATCAACCTTCTATGTTCTCCCATCTCTCCGGAACTATCCTCACCATCGAAGATGGGAAAGTTGATCTCATCGCCAATGGAACCGGCCTCGGATTCGAGATCCTCGTCCCTGCCCGGACCCTTACGAATGTCAGTGTCGGAGAAGTGACCAGTCTCTTCATCCACCACCATATCACCGATGTCTCCGAAGTCCTTTTCGGATTCGAGACCCGCGAGGAAAAAACCCTATTCCGGAAGCTCCTCAAAGTGAGCGGAGTCGGTGGCAAAACCGCGCTTGCCATGCTCTCGCTCGGAACCCGCCTCCTCATTCAAGCGATCGACGAAGGAGATGAAAAATTCCTCTCCTCGCTTCCTGGAATCGGAAAAAAAATGGCTCTGAAGATCATCGTCGAGCTCAAGCATAAGGTCAGCATCGACGATATCACCGAATCTAATGTACAGATGTTTCAGTGAAACATCTCTAACAAAAAAGATGTCGAGATCACCGATTCACTCCTCTCCATGGGTTATGATCGGAAAGCGGTCGACCGGATCGTCGAAGCCATTCCGGACACGCTCATCGGACTCCAAGATCGGATGGTGTACTGCATTAAATCTCTCGCAAAATAATTATGAACTTTGTTTTATTTACTGCTACCGGTGCCTATAATCTAGGTGATGAACTTATACTTCTCCAAGAATATATGTACCTTAAAAATCGCTATCCCAAGGCGACTTTTTCGGTTTTCACGTACGATGCAGCAAGCTCGCTTCTTCCAGAAGATTCTTCCATTGAATACCTGTCGTTTTTTCCCCACCATCTCAAGAAACGACCGATCCGGAATATCTGGTATTTTCTGAAAACCGTTCTTGCGATCCGGAGATCCGACTTTATCATCGTCGGTGGCGGGGGGCTCCTGTATGACAACGAGGAAGGACAGTCTTTTGAGAAACTCCTGAAACCTTGGAAGCTCCGGGTATGGCTCGCAAAGTTTTTCCAGAAACCCATCATCTACTGGTCGCTCGGAATCCATCTGAAAAAAGAGAACGAAAGTAAGATACTTCCCCTTTTTTCTGGAGAAAACATCCATATATCGGTCCGTGATGCCGAGAGCAAGAAAACGCTCGAATCCATAGGGATAAAGAGTCTGCTCCTCCGAGACCCGGTCCTCTCCTATGATCCGGAGATCCCGAAACTCCTCATCAAACATCGACCGAAAATCGGACTTTCGTTCCGATCCGGATTCCTGCAGGATGAGATCCAAAACATCGAGAAAATCATCACCTTCCTCATGGCAAATGGTTATGAACCGATTCTCCTGAACCATTCCTTCCATCCCGGAAATCCTTCCGCGAATGACGACGCATTCCTCTCTTCCCTCAAAGAAAAGTACCGGATCCATTCTACCAAAGATATACAGGAAACCCTCGAGACCTACAAAGAACTCGAATTCGTTATCGGGATGCGGCTCCATAGCCTGATCCTTTCGTTTGTCCATGCCATCCCGTTTTTTGCCATAAGCTACGGAAAAAAGACCGACGAATTCATACGGGGCATCAATTACGATTATTCTCTCGCTGCACGGGTATTCGATATAGAACTCTTCAAAAAACGGTTCATGGAACTCGAAAAGGAGAAAAACGAGCAGAAATTTGCTTTAAGCGCAAAGAATGATACAATAAAAAGAGAGATTTACATTACCACTAATCATTTTTTTGATGGACTGGAAAAGTTTTAAGGAGCAAGCATCGGTCTGGAGCGAGAAAGCGAGCGTCATAGCAAAGAAAGGATTCGAAACCAGCAAGGAATACGCCGAGAAAACAGGTGCATGGAGCTACGAGAAGCTCAAAGAAAGCAAATTCACACTGAAAGATCTTGCTTCCTATGAGAAACTCGGAGAAGAAAAACGCTATGCCATATTTTGCATACGCGATGGCGATATTTTCACGAAATTCTTCCTTACCATCCTTCCCGTCCTATTCACCAAGGCATGGATCGAATCCGGATCTATTCGGATCATCATCGAAGAAGGGAGTGAAGACCTCCGGAAAGCTCTCGAAATAGATACCATCCCCTCGGTAATCATGAAAATGAGCGATGGAACCATCCAGAAGATAGACACCGAAGAAGAGATCCGGACACTCATAAAAAATTTCTCATTTTACGGCACAGACACCGAAAAAACAGAAAATATCCCTTAATCCCCCGCTATCATGGATACCAAACTCATTCTCGATATCATACTCATCACATTTTCGCTCATCATCGGGACACTCCTTTCCCTCGTACTTTTCCGTCTGTATATCATCCTCGGGAGGATAGAGAAGACCATGGAATTCATCGACCATATCCGAGAGATACTTGAGATGTGGGAACGGATCCCTTTCGAGATACTGAAGAAATTGACCAATTTTTTGACGAAGTAAGTAAAATCCCGACCTGGTCGGGATTTTTATCAAATTGATAACGTTAGCATTTCTGCTACATAAGTAGCTATAAAATCACTATACTCGTTTACACTCAAGTAAAATCTATTCAGGTTTTTATATACCCATTGTCTATGTCATTTTTTTGATAAGGCATTTGCGACATCTTTGTCTAACCAATGAAATTTATCAAAAAGACATAAAACATGGTCTGCTCATGAATTTCTATTTTTGATAAGAGCCAAAGCAATATATTTATGTACCCTGAAAGGAAACCTTACTAAAAGATCTTCACAACATACTCAATGGGGTAGGAGAAATAAACTGTTAATAAACTCCTTTGATATATTATGGAAAATATGTAAATGTTCTATGACCAGTATTCATATTCATTTTTCAATCATCATCAGTGCAACTTCACTATCCAACAAAGAAAAACTTTGAAAATTATCTATAATTCAACGTGCATAAGGATATCATCATTGTTCAATAAGTTCCAGAGCAACCTTTTTGGATAATCAAGTAGATCATGAGATTGCACGCATAACATCCGTGAACTTTGCTTTGGAATGAAAGAGTTTTAGTATAGTTTCGCTATTAGATTCTGATAAAGTATCAGGAATGCCTTTAATATCATCTTTAGCGAAGAATATATGTAGTGATCCGCTCTTTACTGGATACTCTGTAATAGACGGAAACATAGTGAGCCTATATAATGATTAGAATAATTTATTGTATTATTACAATTTTTATAAATTTGTCAATGACTTTATTTATTTACTTTATTCTTAATACCTCCGGAACCAAGTGAGCTGCCGCTTGGCATAATTCCTATTCCCCTGCTGTATCTTCGCCTTACATTCCCCGATGGTACACTTTCCGTCGAGGTACTGTAGTACCTCCTTGTACCCGATGGTTCCGAGTCCCTTGCAATCGGGACTATACCCCTTGTCGAGAATACCTTTCACCTCGTCCACGAGTCCTTGGTCGAACATTTCCTCGATGCGGGCATTGATCCGATCGTAGAGCTTTTCCCGGTCCCCGTCGTAGGGAGTCAGGAAGAGGACATCGAAGAGCGGGTCCTTTTTCGCTCGGAGCTCCGACTTGGACTTCCCGGTTTTTTCGAGAACTTCCAGAGCACGGATCACCGCATGATGACTATTCGGATGGATGGTTTTGGCATATTTAGGGTCGGCATCATGAAGTCTATTCCAAAGATACTCATTTCATCGTTCCTGTCGGATAGCATCCAAGCGATCGCGATACTCCCAGTCCGGTTCCATGGGCGGGATATCGAAGTGGAAAGCGACCGCATCGAGATAGAGTCCGGTTCCTCCGCAAAGAATGGGAATCTTTCCCCGACCCTGCATATCCTCAATAATAGAAAACGTTTCCTTCTGGTACTCTCCGACCGAATACTCCTCATCCGGATTGCGGATGTCGATCATATGATGCCGGATCCCCTGCTTTTCCGCTTCGGTGATTTTCCCGGTTCCTATGTCCATATACCGGTAGATCTGGCGGGAATCCGCCCCGATCACTTCCGTACCGAGATGTTTCGCGAGCTCAATAGAAAGACCTGTTTTCCCGCAAGCGGTCGGCCCATAGATGATGATGATTTTCGGAAGCAGAGAAGGGGCTTCGAGGAACTTCTCCACTTTATCGAAGATGATTTGCATTTTCTTGTATTTTTCATATAGTACAGTCGTTTTCCTGAAACCGATACTATCGATTTTCGGGAAATAAGCAACAGAATGTTCTCGTAGTTCAATGGATAGAATAAGACCCTCCGAAGGTCTCGATACTGGTTCGATTCCAGTCGAGAACACCATTTTATACACAAACATGACGGAATCGAACGTGAGGTATCCCGAGAAGCGGGATAGAAAGCCAACGATTTGGCTTTCGGCCGAGCGGGGCTCGCGATTCCAGTCGAGAACACCATTTTTTCCCGTCCCCTTAGTTCAGTGATAAATAATGCACTAGCTCCAGTTGCAGGCACAAGGCGAGATTCCAAACATATATAGAAGTACACTTTGTCCCCGTAGTTCAGTGGATAGAACAGGGCACTCCTAAGGCTCAGACACTGGTTCGATTCCAGTCGAGGACACCATTTCATACATAAACATGACAGAATCGAACGCGAGGTATCCCGAGAAGCGGGATAGAAAGCCAACGGTTTGGCTTTCGGCCGAGCGGGGCTCACGATTCCAGTCGAGGACACCATTAAAACTAAATATAGACGATTACAAAAACGGGGGTTTTTAGGGGTAAAACTGTCTGAGACCGATGATAAATAGTATATATTGATGCTACCTGACGAGTTTTTTACCCCTAAAAGCTTTTGGTACTTTTGGCTACAAAAGCATAAGAAGACCCTTATCTTAGAATCCTAATCTCCTACCCATGAACACCCGCCTCCTGAATTTCCTCCTCATTTTTTTCATCACCCTTCTCGCTCTCAATTGGATCCTTCCGCAGCCAAAACAGACCACCGCTCCGAGCAATGAGATCATCCTCAGTGTCGGAGGGACTTCATATGTTACTCCCGATATCCCGGTGATCGAGGTACAGAATACCACTCCGGTGAGCGTTACCATCGACACATGCCGGGATTTCGCCATCAAGAAAGATCACAATCTGCTCACGAATCCACCCAAGGAATTCTGCAAGACGCTCACGATCGGGAACGGAGCGAAGGGGAAAATTGATATCTCCCCGCTCTATCGTCTCTTCCAGACACCCGGGAAATACGAATTCAGTTTGACCGTGAACGGAAAAACTTCCTACGCCGACACTACCGGCGAGGTTCCCGGATTCTTCCGATCCCTTTTCCGGAATCTCTTCTATGCACCTATCTACAATCTCTTCGCGTTCCTTATCTCCACCCTTCCGGGGTATAGTTTCGGTCTCGCGATCATCCTCGTAACTATAACCATCCGGGTTCTTCTCCTCGTTCCGCAGCATCACATCCTGTCAAACAGCAAGAAAATGCAAGCGATACAACCGAAGATCAAAGAACTCCAGGAAAAATACAAAGGCGATCAAGCGAAAATCGGGATGGAACTCATGAATCTCTACAAGGCAGAACAGGTGAATCCGCTCGGATCCTGTCTTCCGCTCCTCATCCAGATGCCCCTCCTGATCGTGCTCTACTGGGTGGTTCTCGGCATCACCAATGCTTCCAACTACTACTATCTCTACCCATTTCTTGCAAACTTCGATATCTCGAAGATCGATACCGTATTTTTCGGGATCCATCTTCTCTCCATCGGAGGTATCACCGGAATCATCCTCGCTCTCACGGTCGGTGGAGCGCAATGGTTCCAGATCAAACTCTCCCTTCCGAAGGAGGACGATATAAAAAAACTCGAGAAGATGGAGAAGAAGATTATCGAGAAGAAAGATGGGAAATATACTGAAACGGAACCGTCCATGATGCCCGATCCGAGCGTGATGAACAAGTTCATGCTCTATGGAATGCCTGTCATGATCGCTGTTTCCACCTACTTCTTCCCTGCGGGAGTCGGGATCTACTGGCTCATCGGGACACTTTTCATGCTCGTACAACAGATAGTGGTCAATAAAATGAGCATTAAGAAGTAGAATCTTTTCTTCAAAAAAATAAAAAAACCGGTATTCCCTTTGATAAAAGGATACCGGTTTTTTAAAAAAAGTTATAGGATAAATATGACTTTTAGGAACCCTTTTTTATTTTGAAAGAGCGGTATTTCCCGTATAATGACCTCCCTCTTTATAAAAGGAATCATGACATGGAATGTCGAACTAGAATCTTCCTGTTTTCTCTTCTCTGTACTCTTCCGTTGTTCTACTCCGCTACAAGCAGAGCAATGGAATCGCCCGAATCCTGTCCTTCCTATCGAATCGATGGATTATACGAGATTACAACTCCCGTGTTCGATTCATTGAAAGCGGATGTCCCAGAAATACAGCCGATCGCTTCGGAAAAGACGGATATCGATGTCAGTACGGATGAAAAAACCGTTTCCGCAGACGTACTCGTTCTAGACGGGATCGATGAAGAAAAAGCAGGATTCATCCGCCGACTCCTGCCACAGATCGAGCAAGCCCGAGAAGAAATCGGTCACCTCATATCGACCAATATACCGAATAGTCTCCTCGTTGCCCAAGCGGCACTGGAGAGCGGTTGGGGTACATCGTTTGGGGCAAAAAATCGCCAAAATCTTTTCGGGCTCACCAAAACAAATGGTCAATATATGCGTTTTTCCTCGTCCCTCGATGGACTGAAGAAATACATGCTCACACTCGACCAACATCGTGCATACCGAATACTACGGACACAACTTGGAAAAACCACGAATTCTCTGGAACTCTCCAAGTACCTTACGAAATACTGTAATTGTTCCGGGTATTCGAATAAACTCAATAGAATTATTCGGAAAAACAAGCTCGCTCAGCTTGATCGGTAGACTTTCTTTTTGCCCCCACTCGTGGGGCTCTTTTTTAACTCTGCGGAAATCCGAACACTCGCCCGAGCATCTCGATCGCCCGTTCCTGATCGATGAAAAACGGACTGGTTGCTACAGTGATGAGTTTCGCCTGACGGGCAAAATGGAGGATGATCCGTTTTTTGTCTTCGAAAGGAATATAGTCCAACTCCGGAGCAAAGAAATCCAGATCAAGATTCAGAATGATGGACTCATGATCCTCTCCTGTATATGAACTATATCTCTCCATACCGACCGTATCCTCGATACAGAGAACTTTCCCTATTATCCCTTCACGGATGGCAGGCTGGATATAATTCCCAACATTGCACTCGTAGTTCGTGAAATGAAAGATCTGTTCTAAATCGATATTCGCCTCATCCCCTAACCCCTTCTCCTTTTGAAGGAGAAGGGGAACATTGTTTACTCCCCTCTCCTCCGAAGGAGAGGGGCTGGGGGTGAGGCTATTCCCATTCTCCCACAGATCCGAGTGTTCATCGATGTGTACCAGGGTGTTTTTTCTACCGATAATACCCTGTTCCCGGGCTTCATACCAGAAATAGAGCGCGTGATTATGATTATCGAACACGATCATCGGAATCTCAGAACCCCCCTCGATCCCCCCTTCTCAAGGGGGAAAATATGTCATTCGGACGAAATTCTGGAGCCCGGTACAGGACCGTAAGATATCCTTCTCGTCGAAATCCTCGAACACCACTTCCATCCCCCGTTTGATATCCGAAAAAATCCCATCGATCGCAGCAGGGACATACAAGGTCTTATTAGTACGTTTTTCGTAGGAAAAAGCATTGTTCCCGACGGATTCCGTGAGATGAAAGGGTTTTTTATACATATTTCCTATATTAGTCAATACCTCTTCTTTTGCCAGATACATTATTCATATGATAAGATGAAATCGTCATTTATCAAATAAAAATATATTCTCCGTGAAAAATATCGCACTCAGTCTCATCATTCTCCAACTCTTTTCCCTTATCTCCCCCGTCTTTGCAGATGAAACAACCCCTTCCGATAAGAAGAAATTCATCGTCACTGCCTACTATTCCCCCTTACCGAACCAGAGTTTCTATCTCAAGGGAAGTTATGAAGCGGATATCCGGCTCAATGGAAACGGAACCCATGGCGCGAGCGGAAAAGAAGTCTATCCCGGGATGCTTGCCGGACCGAAGACCTATGCTTTCGGGACCAAAGTCTATCTGGAGGGGCTCGGAGTCGGAACGGTCGACGACCGGGGCGGTGCTATCGTATCATCGGGATCCCGCGGGTATGATGCCGACCGGCTCGATATCTGGATGGGACAGGGGGAAGAAGGGCTCAGGCGAGCTCTCTCCTGGGGAAAACGGAGCGTTACGGGAAAAATCGTCGATCCTGACAAAGAGGCCGAACAAGAAGCTATCGATTTCTCCAGGGTGAAAGTCGCGAAAATCGATGCGAAAGCCTATAAGCAACAACAAGGACAATCCGAGCAGGAAACGGAAAAAAATAGTATCTTCAGCAGTACCGTAAATAAAAACACTGATCCGGAAAAGATAAAGGAACTCCAGATCATCCTTTCCCGACTCTCTTATTACAATGGCGATATCGATGGAAAATATTCAAAAAATATCGAAAATGCCATCTATGATTTCCAGATAGAGAACCAACTGGTCGTATCCCGGAAAAATCTTGGTGCCGGATACTATGGGGCGAAAACACGTACAAAACTTCAGGAAATCTACGCTCTCTATACGGAAAATGAGAAGAAGCGAGTGGCAGAGGAAGCACGGCTTGCTCTGGAAAAAGCCGCAGAAGTGGCCCGTCTCGCCAAAATCAAGACAGAACAGGAAAAACAAGCAGCTGCACAAAAGGCGGAAGTGGCTCTCTTCATACAGAATCTCGGCACACCGGAGATGAATGAAGTCGGTACTCATGTACGGAATCTCCAACAGAGCCTGAAATCTCTCGGTTATTTCACTCAGAAAGATACTGCCATTTTCGGGAAAAATACCCGTGCCGCACTCGTCGCATACCAAACAGATAGAGATATTTCCCCAGAAGAATCCGGAAAACTCGGAAAAGCGACCAAAGAAGCGCTTTACAAAGATCTCTTGGCACTCAAGAGCAAGACAACTGGTGGATTGGCATGGAATAATAAGTAAAAAACAAAACACCGGACAAGCCGGTGTTTTTTAAAAAAAGAGAAAAAGACTTACCACCAAGGTGGATTCACTTCGATGATAATGTCATCTCCCTTGCGGTTCCTGGTATCGTAGACACCAGAGAAATTACAGATTCTTTGTTTTTCCGAACCACCCCAGACCCCCGATGCTGTGATACGGAATTTTTTTCCGTCCTCATCAACTCGTTCGTATCCCTGCACCCATGTAGAAACCACAGCCCTCATGCCATTGGGTGCTGCGATAATAAAGTCCATGCGATCCTCAGTCGTTAGATCGCCATCCTTATTCACGCACATCATCATCTTCATGAGCGATGGTCCATCGGTAATCCTTCCTTCATACTGTGCCATAACGGCCTCCATTTTGTGTATCCCCCAAGGTTGACGCGGGGAATTTGCGCCCATACCCGATTTGAATCGAGCGTCTCTACCATAACGGTAGAGAATTTTAATATAACTCAATACAGTATTTTGTCAAACTTTTTCCGTTTGAAAACTTCTCATTTTCTCATATACTTCCTTGAAATCCGATAACTACCCTATTCCATGACTCCTCTCGAACAAGCCTGCTCCGACATCATCCACAAGAATCTCGCCTACTCGGGCGAGCGGATCTACTTCCTCTACGATACCCAATCCCCCCTTGCGGTGATGCTTTCCGATGCCTACAAAGCAGTATTGCCAGAGAATTCTACAATAAAGGAGTTCAGAAATCCGCCAGCACCCCTTTTCCATAGCGAGAACCGAACGGACAACGAATGAACCGATCCAGAGCAGGAATCCATCAAAGCGGAGCTTTTGGAGCTCCCGAAGGGCTCCATCGTCATCCTCGTGCAGTCGGCGAACTTCCGGCTCTCCACGTTCCGTATCCGGCTCGAGCTCTTCAATATCGGAGTGCACGTCGTAGAACATAATCATCTCACCTACATAAAAAAAGAAGAATTCGATACTTTCATCGATTGCATAGCGTACCGTACACCCGAATATGTGCGCTTGCTCGAAGTTTTCACGAAGCTCTTTGCCGAGGCTCGCGAAACCAGACTCGTCTCCACCGACGGTTCCGAGCTCATTTTCGGAAAAGTCGACCGAGTGCTCGGAAACACGGGCGATTATTCCAAGGCGGAACACAAATGAGGTACGCTCCCGGTCGGCGAAGTACTCACCGAAGCGTTGGATCTCCGGGATGTGAACGGAAAATGCCTCATCGATACCTATCCGGGAGACGATTTCTCTATCCGTATCTGCGAACCGTTCGAGATGACAGTGAAAAACGGACGGGTTCTCCCATCCGACCATTTCCCTCCAGAGTTCCAGAAACTCTACGACATGATCCGCTCAAGCGAGAACGGTGAAGTGCTCGTACGCGAGCTCGGCCTCGGACTCAATCCCGCCCCATCGACCGCGACTCCCCTCTCAGACATCAACTTCCACGAACGCAAGATCGGAATCCATCTCTCCCTCGGGAAAAAGCACGGACTCTACGGCAAAAAACTCCCAAAAACCGAAGTCCAGCGCTTCCATATCGATATCTTCATCGCCCTCCGGAGCATGTATGTCGGCGACGTAAAGGTGTTTGAGGATGGAGGGTGGGTGGTGTAGTGGTTATTTCACCACCTCGAAATCCAACCTCCTGAGTGTCTTGTCTGCTTGAGTCACTCGCACCCGTATCGGGTCGCCAAGTTTGAAAGTCTTTCCTCCGGAAAGGCTTTTGAGCGTTCCGGCCCGCTCATCGAAATGGTGGGTCGATCGCATGTCGCGCATGTAGATGAGCCCTTCGATACCGTTCGGAAGCTCGACGTAGATTCCATGGTCTCCGATAGACGATACCATCCCGTCGAAGATCTTCCCGATCTTATCCTGCATATAGTCGATGATCTTGATGTCGCGGATGATGTATTCGATATTCTCAGCTTTCCGCTCGGTATCGGAAGTGTGCTTCGCGACTTTCGGGAGAAGTCCCGCGTATCGGGCAAGCTCTTTCTTGTCGAGTTTCTTATGGAGCCACGCCTTGATGATGCGATGGATCTGGAGATCCGGATACCGTCGGATCGGCGAAGTGAAGTGGGAATAATACCGGAGCGCGAGTCCATAGTGCCCGAGCATCTCCTCGGAATAGATCGCTTTGGACATGCTCTGGAGGATCTGCTTGGAAAGCACAAAGGAATAATCCTTCCCCTGGAGTTTTTCCATGACCTCCCGGAGCGACCGGGGACTCAGGGTCTCACGAGTGAGATTGTATCCGTAGTGGTCGAGGAGAGCGATGAGATTATCGGCCTTCTCCTCGCTCGGCTTCTCGTGGATCCGGTACAGGAACGGGATTTTCTTGAGGCTGAAAAACCGAGAGATTTCCTCGTTGGCGAGGATCATGAACTCCTCGATGACCTTGTGCGATTCCGATCGGTCCCGCTTGGAGATATCCACGACTTTCCCATTGGCATCGGTCGTAATCTTCACCTCCTTGAGATCGAAATCGATCTTCCCTTCCTGTTCGCGACGGCGGTCGAGGATACGCTTGAGCTCGAGTCCGTTCCGGAGGAGTTCGATGATTTCTGGTGGATATTTTTCGAGAATATCCAACTCCTTTCCACCTCTTCCCCCGACCCCTTCTCCTAAAAGGAGATGGGGAGTATTATCATTTTCTTTAACCCTCTCTCCTTCTAGGAGAGAGTTGGAGAGAGGTGAAAAAACATGAGTACTCTGATGAAGACCTTTCTTCCCATCTAAAATATCGATCACCTCCTGTACTTCGTCATACGTAAATCGCTGTTTTGATTCAATAAGCGTCTCGTCGATTCTGGAACGGAGTACTTTTCCAGCTTTATCGAGTTCCAGAATGATGCTCAGGGTCGCCTTTGGACTTCCGGGGTGGAGGGAACAGAGGTTATTGGACAGGTGCTCCGGGAGCATAGGAATCACCTCGTCGGGAGTGTAGATGCTTGTCCCGCGTTTCAATGCCTCGCGGTCGAGTGCGGAGCCTTCGGTCACGTATTCGGCCACATCGGCGATATGGACTCCGAGCTCATAGTTCCCGTTCGGAAGGCGCTTGACTCCTATCGCATCATCGAGATCTTTCGCATCAGCTCCGTCAATCGTCACGATCCATTCGTTCCTCAAATCCACTCGCCCATTTCACCTCACCCCTAACCCCTCTCCTAGGAGGAGAGGGGAAATAATATTCTTTTTAGCTCTCTCTCCTTCTAGGAGAGAGTTGGAGAGAGGTGAAAAAGATGAGTGTTTCATTGCGATTTTCTCCGCTTCTTGTATTACATTTTTTGGAAATTCTTTCACGATCCCGTTCTCATGGAATACGATCCGTTCGGCCATTCCGGGACTATCCTTGTGTCCGAGCACGGACACCACTTTTCCGCTCGGTTTGTTCTTGTCCCCGAAAACGCGGATCGTCACCATCTCATCATTTTTCGCACCAAGCGAGTCGCGGTCGGAAACGAATATGTCTTTTCCGGCAAATCATTCGACCACCTGGACGAATCCATAGGTGCTTTTCGGTCGCTTGATGTACTTCCCGACCAATACTTTCTCCGTCCGTTTCACGAGAGCGATGACTTTCGCTTCCGCCTTTTTCCCGTCTGCGCCTTGTTTGGTGATCTGCACTTTCACCGTGTCGCCATCCAGCGCCCCGTTCCGTTCGCGCTTCCCGACGAAAAAGACCTCTCCTTCAGGAATCTCGACGAACCCGAAATGAGGCTGGATCTGGGAATATATACCGGTATGATACTGGGATTTCATAATTATATGGATGTTATTTTAAACAGGGCGCAAATATCATTACGAAGTATATGGAAAAAGAGAGGAAATGCGAGTTTTTAGAGAAAAATAATAAAAAATAATATTTAATTGTAAATGTACAATCTATATAGTAGAATGGACACAAACATAACTACCGATCTATGCACCAAAAAACCGATCCTACGATGAAGGCAGAGAATGTATGATCCGCCGAATCACCCGTTTGCCTTGATAGTGCCCTATTGTCAAAGTTCTTGTTTGACGATATGGCGGTATGGAACAGCAACAAAGAAGAACCGGATGACCCCCCTCTATTGAACACCGACGAAAAGATACGGCTCGGGAACAAAATATGCGCACTTCATAAAGATATACTATCTTCCTGGCTCAGGAATACCGAAATGCAGAAAATATACAAGAAGTATGATATATCAAGGGATGAAGCGAGCGAATACATCAGCTATTTCTGATGAGAAAGGATCCTCCGTCACATAGTGAATGAAATGAGATGAGACCATATAAAAAATAAAGGGCATACCTATATATCCACGAAATTTCTGTCTTTCATCAAGAGAAAGAATCTCTGAATCGAAGATCTCCTGAAAATGGTGATAGTGCTTAAAAATAAAGTGGTGGAGTCATTTTTCGATCAGGAATTCAACGTCATGCATCAGATTATCGATGCTTTCGACAAGGTCTCGACCGAAGTATCGAAAAACTACAATGACATCATCATAAAACTCCTGGCAGAATATACGAATGCGATCGATAATTCGAATATCATCTCCAAGACGGATATACACGGGACCATCATCGCCGTCAATGACGAATTCTGTAGGCTATCATGATATAGAAAAGAAGAACTTATCTGAAAATCCCACAACATCGTCAGACATCCGGATATGCCGAAAAAGATATTCAAAGATCTATGGAGTACGATCCAAGACAAGAGGATATGGAAGTGAACCATAAAAAACAGGACCAAGAACGGAGGATTCTATTGGGTGAAATCCACCGTCGTCCCCATATTGGATGAGTTGAACCAGATAGTGGAATACATATCGATACGAACGGATATCACCGAACTGAAAGAAGCCCACAAGAGCCTAGAAGAATATACCGAGGCACTGAATGAGACCAATATGGTACTGAAGCTCGATAGATCCGGGGAGATCATAGATGCGAACGACATATTCCTGCAAATGTCCGGATACAAGAAGGATGAGCTCATGGGAACAAAATATATCGCCTGACTCATCTGACCGGAGAATGATATCTCGGGAGACAATATGATCCCTCTCATCCAAAAAGGCACGGTAGAAGAAATGCGGCATAAGATACAACAACACACCACATGGAAATGAGTCATAAAAAACAAGAATAAAGGAGGAAGTCTTTTTTGGACATCTACGAATATAGTCCCTATCATGGATCTCCATGAAGATATCCTGGAATATGTCGTCATACAGAATGATGTCACGGATCTCGAGATCGCTCAACAGAAATTGGAATTCTCCCTCAGCAAACAAAAAGAGCTGGACATAAAAAAAGACGAGTTCCTCAATATAGCGAGTCATGAACTCAGGACGCCGATGACATCGATAAAATGATATATCTCGATGCTGTTGGACGGGGATGCCGGGGAGATGAACGAGGAGGCAAAAACATACCTGTCGCAGGTATACAAAAGCTCACAGAGGCTCCTCAACCTCATAAACGATATGTTGGACATCTCGAAGATCGAATCATGAAAACAGGAACTGCTCATGCAGGCGACCGATATAGTTTCCCTATTGGAAGAAACGGCAACGGAAGTAAAATCGCTCTTCGAGAAGAAACGGCAAAATTTCATAATTTCTATCGATTTTGAAAAATTTGAATATACTACCGATGAAAACAAACTCAAACAGGTTTTTCTCAATCTTCTATGAAATGCGAATAAATTTACCCCGGAATGATGAACAGTATGGTTCAATTGTCGAAAAATCGGGGAAGAAATAATGGTATGTGTCGAAGATAACGGGATCGGGATAGAAAAAAAATACTTCCATAAGATATTCGAGAAATTCTGACAGGTGAAAAGTTCACTGACCCGGGATATAAACGGCACATGACTTGGGCTCCCGATCGTCAAAGCGATAATCGAACAAATGGATGGACATATAGACGTGGAGAGCGAGATCGGGAAAGGCTCAAGATTCTCCATCTATCTTCCCATCAACCAAATTTAATCACTAATAAAAATTCCTATGGATGATTTAAAAATACTCATAGTCGAGGATGATGAAGATCTCTCCACCATGTACAAACTGAAATTCGAAAAAGAAGGATTCGATACACGGGTTTCAAACAACTGACTTGACGCCATTACCCTGGTCACCGATTTTGAGCCGAATGTCATCCTTCTGGATATCATGATGCCTGGAATGGACGGGTTCGAAACCCTTCGGGTCATACGGGAGCTTGCGCCATCACTGAAATGCAAAATCGTGATGTTCAGCAATCTGAACAGCAAAGAAGATATCGATAAGTGTATGCATCTTGGTGCCGATGCATATCTATTGAAAGCAAACACCACTCCAAAAGAAGCCCTGGAGAAGATACGGGAGTTGTTTGTTGAAAGAAGAGTGGCGAATGAAGGGATCGACAATAGAGATACATTCTCTGCAAAAGCGCACAGCTGTCCGCATTGCTGAAAAAATATACACATAGACGTCACGGTAACTCCGTAATCCTACAGAGAAAAGTATCGACGGGAAACAAACCTCTTGCAAATCCTAAAAAATACGTATCATTTGGATGATATGTATTTTTTAATAGTAGTCCCCTTCATGCGAATTGGAATAGATTGCCGTGCCTATGGCCCATCCCACGGATATATGGGAAGATATATAGAGCATCTTGTCTCATGCCTCATAGAAAATGAGGGTACGGATGAATATGTGCTCTTTTTCTGAGAAAGGGAATGGAGCGATTTCACCATGAAATCCCCCCGTTTCCGTACTGTGAAAACTTCCGCAAAGATAGGGGGTTTAAGGGAACAGATATTGTTTCCTTATGAACTTTCCAAGGAAAAACTTGATTTGATGCTTTTTTCCTCCCCGAACATCCCGCTCTTCTATTTCGGGAAAAGTATTATCATCCTTTCGGACCTCGTATCCTATTTCTATCCGGAAAAACGCCTGAAATGAATCTGGATGCGGTATTGGCAGAGTCTCATCCTCCGCCAGAGCATACAAAAATCCAGTTCCATTATCGTTTTCAGCGAAGTTCTGAAACGCGATATCATCGAGATATCCGATACCCATGAAGAGAAGATCCGGATCATCCCACCCATGTGCCTTGATATAATTCCCCAGAGTGAAACCGAAGCGAAACAATTCCTTTCAAAGGAATGATTAGATAGGGAATATATCCTCTCTGTCTGAGAACTCCGGGAATATAAAAATATCCCGAGGCTTCTGCAAGCGTACAGTCTTCTCCTCAAAGAGGATAACATCGATATCGATCTGGTGCTTGTCGGGAAAGAAGACTCCACCTATCACGAGATACGGTCCACCCTCATCTCTCTCGGACTCCAGAGCCGGGTACATATATACAACGTTCTCGATGAGGACAAAATCGGATACCTGTACCAGAACGCCTCGCTCTATATCCTCCCTTCCCTCTATGAAGGATCGGAAGAGGCTGTTCTCACACCACTTTCCTATGGACTTCCTATAGCATCTTCTTCGCTTCCGTGCATCATCGCCGCTCTCGGAAAAAACGGCGCGACATTCTTCCGTCCGATGAGTATCCCGGAAATGAAGGAAGCTCTCAGGAAATCCTTCTCCAGTTCTTCTCCGAAAGGGGGAAAAACAGATATGTCCATGTATTCTTTGTCGTCCGTGAGTGCAAAGATACTGGATATCTTTTCGCTCTACAGAAAGGATACGGATACCGAAATGCCCCCGATTTCCGAAGAAAAGACAAATCTCTAAAAAAATTTTGCATTCTCGGGTTTTTTCCATATACTGCATCGGCTTTCTCAGGAAAGAACTCGCCATGCACCCATAGCTCAACTGGATAGAGTAGCGGTCTTCGAAGCCGTTGGTTGTAGGTTCGACTCCTACTGGGTGCACCATTAAAATACACAATAAACTCGCTCTTTGAGCTTAAATCTCCGCTTCCTCGTTCACTGTACTTCCTTGTACAGTTTCACTCCGGATGCTCGATTTGCACTCAAATACCTTCGTTTCTCTGTATTTTAAACAATCTCGACAACCTCAAAAGAAAAGAAACTTTTTTACACCCGCCCGGGTGGTGGAATGGTAGACACGTACGCTTGAGGTGCGTATGCCGAAAGGTGTGTGGGTTCAAGTCCCATCTCGGGCACCAAAGAAAATCAAACAACTCACGTGAAAACGTGGGTTTTTGTTTTCTTTGTACACGTTAGGAAATGAGACTTGAAGCCGTAGCGACACCGATGAGGAACGAGTCGGGGGAAGTGTGCCTTAAATGGCACACTTTGTCGCAAGGAGGTCCTGAAAGGAAAGTCCCATCTCGGGCACCAAAAAATATAAAATCTCCTGTATCTTGAAAAAGATATGGGAGTTTTTTATTTTTGTGTCCTTGAAGTGATGGGACTTGAACGTGAGGTATTTTCGGAGTGAAACGAAGAAAATAGAAAGCCAATTGAATTTGGCTTTCGGCCGAGGGTGGTCCGAAGGAAAGTCCCATCTCCGCTCGCCAGAGAAACCAGTCTAACGTCTTCCTGAGGGTCCGAAGGGTCCGTATCCCGGAGCTATGAACGAGGTGCTCATCGGCAGAGTGAGCATGCTACCGCTCGTGTTTTCTGCGGTAAAGTAGACTGTATAAGCGGTACCAGTTATAAGATTCCTGAGCAAGAGCTGCGAGGACCCACTCCTGATGAGACCGGATCATGAGAAAACAATAGTCTGTCCAGTGCTATCCTGTCCCGCTTTCACCTGAGCCGAGCTTGGCATGGATGCTCACGCTCCGCCTGTGAGGACAACATAATACCCGACACCAGCCTTATCGCTCGTGATCATGAGCCACGCGTTTCTCGATCCGCCGACAGAATTGATGGATAAAGAAGATATAACGGGTGGCGCAGTGTCGTTCGCTAGGGTGGAAAATGGTATACCCGCCGGTTCAGCAGCCAGAGTTCCATTCGTATCTTCCGCTACGAAGTAGAGCATATAGGCAGTATTCGCGGTGAGATTTTTAAGCATAAATGCCAGGGTTCCGTTTGTAACGAGACCGGATCATGCAAGAGCGATACTCTGCCCGCTGCTGTTTTGTCACGCTTTTATCTGGGTGGAAGTCGGCATGGTTGCTCCGCTTGCGAGGATGACATAGTACCCCCTTCCTACTTCATTGCTCGTGATCCAGAGCAGTGCCTCTTTTTGGAGGATAGAATCGATAGAAATGGCGGTGATGATTGGAGAGATTGTACCGGTTCATCCGACAGAGATATTATCGATCCTCGCTTGCACGATATCTTTTATCTCGGAGAGGAGAGTGATAGCCCGAACGTCTCTTGTTGTAAATATCCCGCCGGAACCATGGATGTTCGCTTTCCGGGCCTCTATCCGAGCAAGGACCCCCTGGAGAAAATCCAATTGCTGCACTGCAGGGACCCGATCGATCAGGGAATCGATCGTAGCGATATCTTGTACTTTCAATAAACGGTTTCTTCTGCGTGTTCATTGGTTATCCGACACTACTCCGGTATTGACCATGATTGCACCCGATCGGGTGCGGTCCTCATTCTCCATGGTATCTCCGGATCCGGTATGGTCGGTACCGGAACGGACTTCCATATGGCTGCCCGTGCTATCGGTACCGGAAAAATCTCCACTGTAACTCCTATCATCCGAACCATGTCCTGAGCCGGAGGAGAAGGGGGACGATCATGAATAGGATCCCTCTTGATCCTCCGATCTTCCGGAAAAGGAATGTTCTACTTCTCCGGAAAAAGAATGCTCTACAGCGGGTTTACCTGATTCAGGGCGATCCCTTCACAAAGAGATACCTATGAATCCGAGAATGCCTATGCTGACTATGAATCCTCATAGCATGAAATACCGCACTGTTTTCATAGAAATGGATAGTTAAAGAATACACATAAGCATCGGAAACGATGCGAGAGATGCGAGAATTCCGGAAAACCGATATGCAAACTGATATAACTATAGCGGAACATCAGGAAAATAAAAGGAAAAAAGAAAGACAAAAAGTAGATTTATTTATGAAAGTTGATGGGACTTGAACGTGAAGTATTTTCGAAGTGAAACGGAAAAAATAGATGGATATGAAAAAATCTTTCAAATTTTAATAAATTTTTAATAATTGGTCATATAATAAAGAGCATTTTGTGAATGGGAGCGTGGAAGAAGAGCGGGAAGATATAAAAAGGGATTCAGTTGTTATTCTAATTTTTAATTCAACTATCATGAGCGGGGCAAATAAAGGCATGGAAAAAATTGAAGAATATCTTGAAAAGATTGAAATTCTTTTTAAAAAAAATGCATATATAAGATATATAACACTGTCCCTCCTTTCGCTCTTTTTATTATTCTTTATAGAGAAGAATATTTTTTCAATATTATCTCTTCCATGGGCTATTTCATATCTCATAACATCAAGTTGGAACTGACAGTTTGATCAAAATATTTTTAGAGAGATATTTAATGTTGATAATGGGATTGATAAAATACGACTATTAAATTTAGCTATCTTATGAGCCTTTTATTGATTTTTTTTAACATTGATCAATTTTGTATTCAATATTTTCACTCAAAAGGGTATTCTCCATAAAAAAAAGAAAATATCAATTATGGTTTTGACCAATGTATTTTTCATATTCTCAATTTTTTGTGTAAGCCCACATAGTGTAGAAAGCATAGTAATGTTCCTCATTTCATTATGATTTTTCTGACTGATTAATTTTTATTTTCTCAAAAATAATCTTAATTTAGTAAGCGATTTTTTTTATGATGACATCAAAGAAACTACCAAAAATGGAAAAACGGGAAAATACATATTGTGCGCTATATTATTTGTCAGTTTAGTGAGCATTATAGTATATCTTCTATTTAGGGATAATTCCCTAATGAGGTATTATACATATATAAATCAAGCATATGATTTGTTGATTGTATTTAAATATCGCATTATAGCACTACTGGTTAGTGTTTATTTAATAATATTATTCCTATCTTTTAGAAGGCTTCGTAAAGATAAAAAAAATATTTTTTCAAGAAATGTCTTTTATTGACTCCTTATAGTATCCATTACCCTTCTCATCCTGATAATAATCAATTCTAGGGTTTTCGATTTTGATGAAAAAATTTTATTCATTTATCTAGTACCTTTCATACTATTGATACTATATAAAATAACCATTTATATGGTATCAAAAAATATAGGAGTGGATTTTTCGAATTCAATCCATTTGGAAAATAAAAAAGCATGAGAGATAATTGGATCATTCGGTCATTTTATTTTTAGTAGTCTTTTCGGAAATGAGATACTATTCCTGCTTTACTTTATCTGAGTAATAATATTCATATCGACAAAGGATATCAATAACCAGTCGGTTTTTCAATGAGTCTTGCCAGTAGAATGATATATATCCATTAATAAATATGATGAAAATTTAGAGAAAATACACAATAAGCTGCAACTTCCTAGCAATGGCTACAATAGTAAAAGTAATATAACACTCATTGATAAAGTCAAGATTATCAACTGAGATACTCAAGAATGAAGAATATTATGAGATTTCTGTATATTATGGGAATCTGATAAATACTATTACATATCGACATACTTTATTGCCGATAATGTTTATCGGCCATTTGATTGCAAGACATTGAATAACATACAATTATTGAAAATTGAAAAAAGTAGTGATCTAGATATACGATATCTCAAAGATATTCACTTTGATAATTTAAATTACTCCATTTATAAAAGCCTCATTACAGAAGATTATCCTGTCAGGGACATTGAAAGAGAAGTATACAACATGATAAGTAAAAAATATAGCAAAAAGACGTGATATAATAATTATAACAGTGCTGATACATTCGCTGATATAAGATACGAAAAAAACACTACATACTATTTGGATACGCTATTTGATTATATTATTACAAAAATTACAAAAAAGGAGGAGATAGATTATGATTATATTCTATCAGAATCTCTGATAAGAAGCGCAATAATCAATAAGTTTGTGAACTGAATAAAAAATGACAACATATATAAATATTTCATTGCTCCAGTAAAATTAGATCAAAAAATAGATGATTTTATCGGCAGAATCAATAAAGATGAAGAAAAAACATTTTACGATACCTTAAAATCAATTTTTGAAAACAATAAAACCATAACTTGAGAGAAAGTAAAAGATAAGATAGCCTATATCGAGGATAATATCATTTTTAATAATATCAAGAATAATCTGAAATATATAGGCATACTATGAAGTATGCCTGGAAATGCAGATATTTCAAGTAAACTCATTTCTAATTATGAGAATAAAAAGGAGAATTTCATCAAGAATTGATGTATAGAGATATTAACCAAAAATAATATAGTATATAATGTTTCTGATTTAACTATACAGTACACCCTTACTGAAAAGGAAAACTGAAATTACACCTATACCTATATATTCACCCCCGCTACCCAAGGATTTACGTTAAATTATTGAATCTGTAGAGAATAGATATGATAAATTATTGAAATCAATCAATAATATCAAGAACCAATCCCAAGCGGAGAAAAGAAAGAAATCTTTGCAAATCAATGCATATGCCATACAATAACTCCCGTTATTATCTATTTTCATATATACCATGCATATATCCATCATAGATGACGAGAAGATTCTTGCGAATAAAATCCTGAAAAAATTGCAGAATAGCGGCTATGCAGCGAGCGCCTTTCATGGATATGAGGATTTCATGCAGCATGGGGATGCGAGCTCCGAGCTCTATATCATCGATCTCTCTCTCTGAGATGGTACAGGCTTCGATATCATCCGTTGGCTCCGGAAAAATAAGGATTCCTGCGTTCCTATCATCATCATCTCCGGCTATGGCGATAGCCAGAACATCATCTATTGACTCGAGCTCGGGGCGGACGATTACCTTACGAAACCCCTTGTCCCCGATGAACTCATCGCACGTGTCAAGGCAATTCTTCGACGACCCCATGGTCTCATGAACGAAGGCATCATGCGTTATAGAAACATAAGCTTCAATACCGCTACAAAGGAAACGAGGGTTTGAAACGATATCATCTACCTCACGAAAAATGAAAGCCTCATCGTCGAGACATTCCTTTCCAATCAAAAAAAGATACTGACAAGGGAGAGGCTGATATCGAATGTCTGGTGAGGACACCATCTGTCAGATGTTTCCGATAATACCATCAATGTGACGCTTTCCAATATCCGGAAAAAGCTCGGGGGGGATTTTGTACCGAAAACAATATACAATCAGGGATATATCCTCGAATAGCTGTTTATTTCTCCGAAAAGATATATCCTTCTCCACGGATATTCCGGATCCATCCGTCGATCCCGAAGGGAGAAAGCGCCTGCTTCAGGCGGAGGATATTGACCCGTAAATTTCTCTCGACCATTAGGGTTGCATCCCCCCATATCCTTTCTACAAGAAACGATTCCGTGAGAAGCTTCTCCGGATGCGAGAAGAAAAGGGAAAGGATATACTTGTTGTTTCTCGTCAATGGAACCAATTCTTCATCCAGATAGAACTCGTTTTTATCAAGGTCATATTTGAGATTCTTGTAAAAACGGGCGGTTCCCATTGAGGTGATATTCGAGAGATAATAACTCTTGAACCAATTAAGCACCCGAAGTTCGAGCTCTTTAAGCCGTATCGGTTTGATGATATAATCGCTCGCTCCATACTCGAAAGCGAGACGGAGTCGGTCGATATCCGAAAATCCACTGATCACCACGATGGGTATGCTTACCTGTTTCTCCCGGATGATGCGGATGATCCTATATCCTCAGAGTTCCAAAGCATCGTCGGAAAGCTTAAGGTCCACGAGAACGATATCATAGGATGATATGACGGATAGCTCCTCAAGAAACTCCGAGAATGAATACAACACCCTCACCCTATTGGTTATGATCTTGGATTCAAATACTTTTGCTATCCGGTTGGCCAGAAATACATTATCTTCGATTATGAGAATATTCATATGCTTGCATGAACGGCTAATGGAGCGGGATATCGATACTGAATTTTGCCCCTCAAAGCCTCTCCCCTATGCTTGCAATGATAGTTCCCCCATGCATATTGATGATCTTTTTACAGAGATAGAGACCCATACCGAGACCGATCAATTCCCGGCTTCCTGTGACATACTGATCAAAAAGGCTTTCGACATTGATTCACTGGAATCCCCTTCCGTTATCTTCTATGATAACGGAAAGCACTCCTTTCTTCCTATATGCCTCCATGATTATGACCGAATCTTTCTTATCGAGGAATTTCACAGCATTTTGCAGGAGATTAGTGATGACCTGTTGGAATTGTATCTTATCGATTTCCACGAACCGCATATCCTCGTCGATGAGATTAATGAAATGCACCTGCTCATACATCCGGGAATATATCTCATACTCTGTCCGGAGGAGATTCGAAAGCTGGACTTGTTCCCGAAAAAGAGCGACCGATCTCGTATCGAAATACTGGACGGAAAAAAGCTTCGTCGTGAGTTCACCTGTTTTGATGAGTTCCCTATTGAGGAGATTTAGCTCCTGTTTCAGCATCTCGACCGAAAAGGATGTATCCTCAAGATCGTCGATGATGCTGTCTGCCTGGAAAATAGCGTTTGCAATAGGAGCTTTTATTTCGGCTTAATAGACATTTATGGGATGTTTTTTACTTGAGATTATGGCACAATAAAGCGGTTTATCCGCTTTATTTTGTTTCTATGACTAAAATATGTCCGAAATGTAAGGTCTCTCACCTCAGAA
>JAQTLR010000006.1 GCA_028714815.1 Candidatus Altimarinota bacterium
CAAAATTATGAACTTGAACGGGGCGAGAAACCGCAGCAACACTGGCAAGCGAAGCGAGTCAGGAAAAGAGTGCCTTGAATGGCACTCTTCATTGCAAGGCGTTTTCTGTAGTGAAACGAAAGAAAAAGAGCCCCGCCCGGTCCACCAATGTTAAATTTGTAAACGCAAGAATCCCTCTGTTAAGCCAAGAATGGCGACAGAGGGATTTTTTTGTATGTGATGTATTATCAAATTTTTACTGAAAATTTCAAAAATCATTTGGACATATAGCAAAAAGCTATATACTTATCTCAGTAAATTAATAACCATTAGAGTATATGAACACCTCTATCCTTATAAGAACTGACGCTAGTTTAAAAAAGCGTTTTGAGACTCAGGCGAAGCGTCAGGGGCTTTCGATGACGTTTCTTTTGAAGAGTTTTATGGAAACATATTCCGAGAAACCTGAAATTCTCAAAGTTGGTTTCGATGAAGAAGCACTCGATATCTACTGGACTTCCTCAGAAAGAAATGAGTCTCTTAAAAAACTTACTAACACTCTTGAGGCAAAATGATTCTAGTTGTCCGTTCATTCTCGAAAGCACTCGCTTCATTTGATCCAGGTATAAAGTCCGAACTTATTACGCTGATTTCGAGGCATACACGATGACTTTCAAAAAATTTCATCCTTCTTAAAGAAGATGGGAATCTTTTGATTTATAAAGGGTATCTGAACGGAAAACGAGTACGTGTTGTAGTTGCGAAAACCAAAAAAGGAACATATGTACCACTCGAAATCTTCAAGAAAGAGTCGAGAGGTGGATATAATATCCGCGATGACTACTATTCGCCTGGGCCGATTGAGCGGATGGAACGCGAAGTTGAGGGAGATTTATATGAAACTTGGGAGTTAGAATATTAACCATTTCCTCTATGCAAAGCCAAAAACTCACATCCTCGAAAAATTTGATAATACAGCACTATCCACCAATGTTAAATTTGTAAACGCAAGAATCTCTTTATTAAGCCGAAAGGTGGATAAGGGGATTTTTTCTATGTGGTGTATTATTAAATTTTATTATATTTCATTATAACGTATAGTTTGAATTTTCCTTTTACAATCGAAAACAAATCGTTAAGATGACTAACGCCTTAATTATTACCAAAGATACTGTAAATTATGCCACTCATTTCAACTTTTTTCCATTCTTGGCCCTTTATAATACGAAGGTTTCTTTCAGGTGCGGCTTTTATTACCAGTATCACTTTTTTTGTCTTTTTTAAAACAAAATGAATAGGTTATTTTGAGGCTTCCATACTCCTGTCTCTTATGACTTTCATGCCAGTATTAGCCGAGATACCAACAGGAGCATTCGCAGATACTTATGGACGTAAAAAATCCACACTTGTAAGTATCTTTATTGAAATAGCTTGTCTTATAGCGATTATTGCGACCAATTCTTTCCCTATCCTTATTTGTATTTTTATTATCTGGGGAATTGGAAATACATTTTCTTCTGGTGCTACAAATGCATGGGCAATCGACCGATTTCCTTTAGATACAAAAGAATCTCATATGGAGAATTACTTTGCCATGAATTCTAGTGCATTTAGCGCCGGAATGGTATTGGCAGGTATTATATCATCATTGCTACTCTCCTTCTTTTCAGGAGATTCTGTTTGGTGGTTTAGATTATGAATTACTCTGATTTCATTTGGATCACTTCTATTCATTCATGAACAATTTACTCGGGAGGATTCAGAAAGACACTCTTATGCTATTTTCCTCGAAAGTATAAAAGATGGTGTACGAGTCCTCCGAAAATCTATCACTCTCCAGTACCTTATTGGTGCAGAATTCTTTCTTGCGGTAGCACTCTTTCTTGTTTCTGGTGCTGCTATGCAAAGCTTTCTCGTTTCTGCAGGACTCAAAGAAAATATTTGGTGAAGTATTTACTCTACCACCGCATTCGTTACGGTTTTTGTACCTATTTTTGCAATGAAAGCATCGCGACTCTTTAAGAAAAAGACGAACTATCTGGTTCTTATCTTAATAGCACAGGCATTATTATTTTTTCTTGCAACGCTTCTCGTGAATCCGATATATGCAACTTTTCTCCTCTTTTTCTATAACATATCCGAGGATCTATTTAACCCCGTTGCCTCAGCATTTTTTCATAAACATATTCCATCAAAAGTACGTGCTACTGTTGAATCGTTCCAGTCAGCCATACTTGCTGTCGGATATACTATCGGAATGCTCTGAGGAGGGTATATATCCGAGCATCTCTCATGGTCATGAGCAATGACCCTCTCATTACTTTTTTTCTGACTCTCCGCTTTGTTTTACGGAAAAGCAGAAAATCATGGGAAATAGTTTGCTTTTATGTAAAATATATTAAATCCACTTATTTATTAGAAATTTTACGCTTGAATATCGCTCAATGGTATTGATTCTGAACTTTCTCTGTCTGAATAATAGTAAATCAAAGTATTGGATGTTTTATCATATTCCATGTTCTTCGGGAGAATATCTTTCAGGATTTGCTCAGATTTTTTGACAGAATAAGAAGTTGTGCTTTCTTGAGCTCACCATACATATCATTCGCTAATCCTTGGAAATTTTTCTTTGATTCGTAGCATTATTTTCTTATAAAAGACAGTTTGTATGAATCAGTCTTTTCGAAATTCTTCGAAAAGCTGGTAGCCATAAGCATGAAAAAATAATGGCAAAAACATTGGATACCATCAGAGTAAATTTCGCTCAATTCTTTCTTCAAAAACAATCTCCATTCTTGCATCTAACGCATCAATTATAGCGTGTTTCGTAGTTTTGTGTATATTCCAACCCTCCATGAGCTCCATGCATAAATGCCGAGTCCTCCATCAATCTTTTGTTTCATCAGTTTCTATCTTTTGAGCAATGGTATCAAGAAAATTCGAGAAACCGAATACGATAACATCAAGAAATGTGTTGTTTTCTTTATAATCAGAGTAATGGTGCATTACATGTTCACCAGCCTCTAAAAATGGTTCTGGTATTTTTGAAGCAGGAAAATATGCCAAAAGTCTATCTAAATTTTCTTGTAGTAGTCGTCTAAAGTTATGTATCCAATTGAAACATTTTGCAGCAGTCTCGATATCCTTTTGTGACGAAACTATTCAGCTTATCACTGATAGTCCTGATTTTATGGCGTTTGTAAAATCACTACCTCATGCCAATATTTTACTGGAAAATAAGCTTTCCAGTGCCTTGCCCCAAAATAATAGATAGTTTTGATTGAAAGTATCCCGATTTTTTCAAAACGGGGAATAATCATATCAGCTAAGTAGGGCATATTTTGTTATCAACTCTGGATTTTCTAATATTTGACAACAAAATATACCATATCATCCGTTTACTCTGACAAAACTTTTTTCTCGTAACTCTCTCGAGATTATAGATTCATTATTACTCAATAGTTCATTGAATACATTTTTTAGGAAGGACCAATCTTTTATTATTTCAAGTCTCTCAATTCGTATCTCACCATCCTCGTACTCTTTTACTCGGCTTAGATAGGCATCGAATATGCTATATATAGTTCATGGATTTTCTGAGATAGCGTACAAAAGAAATTCATCTGCGAATAATAGTGCCATTCTTTGGGCAACAGGATTTTCTAATGCTAATAAATCGAAGTAGCTTGCAAAAAAATATTTCATCTCCTCACAAAGAATATTGGCTCACTTTGCTCATTTTGCCAAGTAAGGCACTACAAGTCCTTCTAATATTTCCAGGTCTTTTTCTCAGATTTTTCGAATAGGTGTTGTGGCAATAGTCATCAACCCAATTATTCCGACAATAAAACTCAGTGCTCCGAGTAATTCCCAAAAAGGGCGATATCAAAATACCGGCAAAGCTTGTCATGGAAGTACTGGAAGAAGTGTTCATATAATAATAGCAAGAAAATTTCCCCCTAACACAAATCAGTAGAGAAAAGTATTTGCCCAAGCTCTTCTAAATCTAAGTCTGAATTTGAATTCATCATTCAAAAGTTGATAGCCAGTAAAAAGTATGCCAATTACAGTAATTGCTGTTCCCAAATTATAGAAAGAGTATTGGACATTTATAAATGGGTCGCATTGTCAGAGTATGCTCCATCCGAGGCATGATTCAAGGTTTGTGGACATAAAAAATAAAAAGAGTTATATTATCCATTACAAAATATCTTCTGGCATTATATGCATTCTGCAAATTTTATGAAATTTGCATGAAAATCAATGTTTCTGATTTTATCTCAAATAACTGATTCGCCAGGATTTGAAAAACATGCCAAGTATGTTCTTGATCTCTGCCATGAATTCGGAATCCCTGAGTTTGATCTGGATTACGATATTGACAGTCTGAATGAATATTCCGATATAGAAGGCATTTCGGAAGAAATCCTTGCTGGTTATTATGCAGCACGCGCTCTGGGAATTGGAGTTTTCGGATACTGGATTGTCCCATATGAAAACATCATTAAAAAAAACAAGAAAGTTCCTGAATTTTGTCAAAATTACACGGGGGAAAGCGTTTGTATTACTCCCAAAGGCGAATTCAAACTTTGTGGTTACGAGCCAGTTAGTATTGGTAAGTTTCCAAATATTAAGGTAGCTCTCGAATCTGACGTGTATTCTCAAAAAATACTGCTGAATGAAACGAGTATTGACACTACCTGTACTGGGTGTGAATTGGAAGGAGTTTGTGCCGGACAATGCCCGATTTCTCCGCGGAAAACCGCAAGTTGGGAAGCTGGGTGCAATCTCTATCGAGTCATTACCAAAAAACTTCTCCAGAATCATCTGGATCCAATCCCCTGAAAAGGGGATTTTTTTGGTTCAATAAATAGAAGCGTATTTTCATTTACAAATTCAACTTTCTCCATATACTCACCCACACTATATTACTTCATAATTTTCAGTCCATGAAACCACTCGTTTCTAAGACCCCGAAAAATTTGATAATACAGCACTATCCACCATGAGACATAAAAAGAGCCCTTCGTCGCAAGACGGAGGGCTCTTGTTGTCTGGGGATGAATCGTATGGGCGGGGCTCGAACCGAAGGCTTTTCGACGTGAAACGGAGAAAAGAAAAAGCCAGTTGAAGCTGGCTTTTGTCCTGAGGCGTTTTTCGAAGCGAGACCCGATGAAATCGGGACGACACTGAGAAAAAAGAGCCCCGCCCGGTCCACCTTTATTCTTGACAAATTAACAATTTTTTTTACTATCAAGGTTATTATAAAATAACCGATTCTCTATATGGAAAAGATAATCTGAAGAGATGCTACTGTTTTGAGTGATGAATTTGGATTTTTAGATGATAGAACGAGTCTCGTTAAAGGTCAGATCAATAGAGTTTTTCAAAATATCTCTGCTTTTTCACAGGAGATGGAAGCGGCAAGAAACTATATTGACTTTGAGAGGGTGAAAAAAGAGATCAATGATTTTCTCATGTTTGTATTCGAAGATGCTTTAAAGGGGAAAAGCGCCGATTTCGTTTTGTGATTTGAACAATCGAATATTTCAAAATACCAAACGAAGCATGAGGTAGAGAAAGTTGAACTCATAAGGCTCCTTGCACTAAAAAATAAGTTTTATACGGAGACACTTAGGAATATAACTTCACTTGGAAAATTGGATGCTATCCTAAAACCAGAGGAAAAAGAAGATTTACTCAATATGATCGAATCATGAGTTTTTTCATTTCTGGATGATGTATATGTTGAATGGTATGCCAATGTATACAATGGCGAGAACGAGTGAATCAAAAACGGCAAACTCGTATATGGATGAGTAAAAGACGGGGAAATAGTGCCTTTAAAGTCATTAAGCGAAAAAGAAATCGTGATTGACGATGAAAAACTATCAAACATCCACAACGACCATATTAGATCGTATCTCCTCGCATTTTCCCACTTCATCAAAGAGGGGATTACGGATTATGATTCTTGGGTCGATGCTGAGATTTCTGAAGTGAAATCATGGCAAGACAGAAATAGTATATTCGGGCTTGTCGCTCCGATGGAAGATTATATCTATCCGAGGCTTCTCATAGAACCTGAGTTGATGGTATTCCTCAGGAATCTGGATAAAAAAGTGGATTTCGAGGATTTTTACGGACTCTCGGAAGAATACTTCGGAGAGCGGTACGGGATGGATCATATGACTCTTGATTTTGTCGAAACTCTCCTGCAAACAGGGCATTCTTCCTGTAGTTGATTCATTGGGAAAGCTTTTCCGAACGATACGGAACTTTCGGAAAGGGAATGAAATTGCATTCTCCTGAAAGATACCAAGATGAAAGAAACGGTCATGAATGCTAAAAAATGATTGAAAGCTCTTTTATGAGATGATTTTCAGATAGATGATGAGAAACTCTACAATGAGCTCATAAAAGAGGTTACATATCATGAATTCGGTCATAGTCTATTTGTAAAATGACATGGTGATTCCCTGCTCGAGGAAGCGAAAGCGACCTTATTCTATTATCTCCAGATTTTCCGTGAAAATAAGATAGTTCCTTATACTGAGAACGATATTACCCGGGTGGTGGAGTTTACTATTATGGATTCCATAAGGAATCTGGAAAGAATCAATCAATCATCTTCGAAAAAATACGTGATACTTACCAAGCTGAATTTATCGCTTCTCTACAGTTCATCACTTATTTACTGGGAAAATGATAGGCTTGTAATCGATGCAAATATGGTAAAGTTTGAAATATTCCTTTCTGCGATGAAAGATATGCTCGATTATATCAAAAACCTTTACTCGCTTGAGGAGCAGGATCGTAGTGTCGAGGAAAGCAGATTCTTAACAAATCTAGAAGTTCAGGTTCAAGGAAATATTGCAAGAATGATAGGTGTATTAAACAATCCCCTTTAGTTTTACAGATTCAATTTCCTACTATTGAACCGAAAGGTGGATGGAGGGATTTTCTATTTACCCGTAAAATCTAGGCCCTGAGTGATCCACGGAATCCTCTTGCGGCATAGTAGGATTCTGCACTGTTGTGATACACGAAGACACGGTCGTAGCGGCGATCAGCAAAGATAGCACCACCAAGTTTTCTGATATCCATTGGTGTTTTTATCCAACTTGATGTTTTCGTATCGAAAACTCCAAATTTCTGCAATTCCCGATATTGCTCTTCTGTCAAGAGCTCGATGCCCATGGTAGTAGCCATTTGGATAGCGCTTGTTTCCGGCCTATGCTCTTTTCTGGATTCCAGCGCTTCATGGTCATAGCAGACGCTTCTGCGACCTTGAGGGCTTTCCGCTGAACAGTCATAGAAAATGTACTCGCCCATTTTCTCATCATAACCAACCACATCCGGTTCACCACCGGTTCTTTCCATTTCATGGAGCGACCAGAGTTTTTCGGTATTAGCCTCTAACCCGAACAAGCGGGATTGAACTTTAACCCATTCGAGACCCTTGTGACGGTTCATATTCTCCTTAAAACGGGCTTCGATACGCTCCGATAGTTCTTTACGATCCACTGGTGACAACTCTTTTTTGTTGTTATCAATTTTTGTCATGGTATGTTATTTTAGGATCTAAAATAGTGATTGCTGGAAATCTTCATGATTTTTTTGAATTTATTTCCATACATGATGCATATATTATATCCGAATGCTGAATTTCTCTAAATTCTTTTGGTTTGAAATTGTTATGCCGATAAAAAGATTTGATTCTTTTTCGATTTATGATATTTTTTACGGGATTCAGCTTCCTTATCTTTACTTTTTTATCCACCGAAGGTTTATGGGCTCATCTAGAAAAATACCGGAATATAGACAGTCGTCCCCTAAGGCATTCACTCTCGTCGAACTCATCGTCGTCATTGCCATACTTGCCATTCTCGGAACTATCGCATTCATTTCGCTTACCGGATATACTTCTTCTGCAAGAGACGGTACTCGCTTGAGCGATTTGAAGAGCATCAAGACATCTTTGGAGATTTTCGCTATCCGGTCAGGCTCTTACCCTCTTCCTTCCGATCCGGCCCACACGGTCACTTATGGAAATAATACGGTCTTCCTCGAGGGGACGGCGGGCGACTCGGTTATCCGTGCTGTATCCGTGCTTTCTAAGAAACCGGCAGATCCGAAATACGGAGTCGATTACACCTATAGTGTCACACCGAACGGGAAAGAATACCAGCTTTCCGCGGTTCTGGAAGATGGAAGCCGTGTCTGAGGATATTTCCCTTCCCCTTTTATCGAACAGACATTCGCTGCCGAATACCCCATAGCCTATGTGGTGGGGAATTACAACGGGCTTTCCGCGAATGTGCAGGGAACTTCCATACAACTCGCTCTTCCGACGATCACCACTTCTGATAACCGTTCGGGATCCATCGATATCAGCACTATCGCTTCCGGCTCATTCGTATTCGACCGGCAAACGAATATGCCTTTCACTTATCAATCACCCGTTTCGTCACCTGTACCTCCGGTTGCTTTCGTTCCGAAAGGGACCGGGACCGGAGGTTGGATCGCCTACAGTTGATCGCTTGAAACCAGCGCGGACCTTACCGCATTGGTGACCAGTCTTCAGAATGCTTATTCCGGAACGATCCTTTCCCAAAACAATATTAATACCAAGGTTACTTCCCTTCTTGCTGCAACCGGAAGTGAAGCCATCGCTCTGATCAGGAATATTCCAAGCGCAGCAAGTATATCTATCGCTGCATGACCCTTACCGGTCAATGGTGTCTGCGGTACAGCGAGCGGGGTATATTCCGCAGTAGCTCCGACCACAAATCTCTGCAGTGTCGGGACTCCGAGCGTTGTCACCGATAAGGGGATCGGAAGTACCTATGATTGGACATGTGCTGGACAGGATGGAGGATCTACTCCGATCTGCAAGGCGGGGCATGATCCATATTTTTCTAGCTCCAAGCTTCTTGTCCATTTCGATGAAGCAACAGGAACGCCGGCTTCTGTCATCGATACGAAGGGGCATACAAATACCCTTTATTCTCCGGGGTCCATAGCAAACTGAGGACGGTTCTGAAATTATCTTCCATGAGGATATGTGGATTTCCCGTACCACACGGATTGGAGTTTCGGATCCGGGGATGCGACGGTTGAGTTCTGGTATAAATCCAGTTCCAGTACCATTGCCGATTGGGCCCAGATGGTATATAGAAATGTCGGTCTGAATGATCATAACTGGTCGATCCGGACCGGATCAGACAAAACGCTCTTTATGGATATTGCCGGTACCGGAATGGGACAAAAGAGTTCCGTCATCGCTAATATGAACGATATGAATTGGCACCATGTGGCGGTATCCAAAATCGGAACGACATCGATCAAAATGTTCTGGGATGGTACTCTGGTCAATACATTCACCCCTTCGGCAAATGCTCAGTTCAATGACAGTACGGCCAATATACGTGTGGGAACATATGGTTGAGTGCATGGTATCGATGATGTCCGTATCACCAAGGGGGTTGCCCGGTATACCACTACATTCACTCCTCCCTCGGGTCCTCTTGCCGATTTTTAGTATTTGTGAAAAGAAATATACTTACAGCATAAGACTATCTATATAGGTAGCGAATTTCCCATGGTGACCTGGTTTAGGGGCATCTGTATGGACTGGAAATTTATGGGCGCCTGGATAGTCCTCTTTGAGGAGGCGTTCATAGCCGTGTACTCAGAAAATAACCATTTTTGTGTTTCCTGTATCCGATAGGGTATAGGGAATGAGCATTTTTTTAAGGAATATCCAGAATATTTCCTGTACCGATAATTCGGATGGAATATAATCATTTTCTGAAATGCATTCTTTTTTGATGATGGCGAGTACCTGTTTTGCAGTGATCATGTGTTCACTTCGAACCCACCCTTGTATAACTTTTCCGGCATTCAATATGGTATGGTGTGCTTCTCCTTTCGGACTCGGGTCTTCTCTGTTCCTGAAAAATTGTATCTCGATACCTACCGGTTTTTCACTGATATCGGGACTGACATACCCGCTATATTTACAGTCCATATAATTATCTGAGGAACGTGTCTTTCTTCTGGAGGTGGTCATTACTGGTTCCTTGTTTTCCGCATCTTTCCAAAAGGAATGGAGAGAATTCATATCTTCAGCGAGCCCTTTATTGCTGAAGATAAAAGCGTTCTTTCCCATGAATCGTGAAAACCAGGCGACGCACTCCGTATGATGTTCTGTCGGAACTTCTTCGAGTACGAGTCGTACTCAGAGAAGATCATTGACGGCATCGATATTGTTGTATTTCTCATCCGAATATAATTTGATGAGAATACTTCGGATACTCTTGATTCCCGAGTCGATCATTACCGGCATATGCATTCCATTGGAAAGCGGTATATTGAATTTAACCGCCCTTTGTTGTTCTCGGCTCGAATTTTCCGAGAGTATTTTAGTTGGTGTACACCCGAGTCTCTCGAATTTTGAGAACAATACATCTTGCGCCTTTTTGGCATTTTTTTGAGCTTTTTCTATATTTCTGAGATCTCCCCAGGCATAAAGTGCTCGTAAAAAAAGCGCCGCATCCTTGGGTATGGATCACTTGGTTGAACTCAGTCATTTATAGATGATTTCAGCAGGAGTACTTAGATCGCTGAAATCCTTTATCCCACGAAACCCTGGAAGCGAATTACGTATATCGATAGCAAATATGCTTTGTATCTTATCGATAATCCTATTGAATACCTTATTGAATTCTGTACATTCTTTTCATGGTGTTCCAGTATTCCGATGGATAATTTTATTCAAGAGATTGAATACTTGTCCTGGTGTTTTGAATTTAGCAAGCTTATGGGTCGGATATTCAACGAAGGATGAAGGAGTATGGTATTCTATATAATCGGTAAGTTTTTTGTTTTTTACGATTCCATGGATAATCCGCTTCCCGAGCTCTTCCCCGGAGATATCATGAGCACTAGTAGTATTCTGTTCAGGAATTAAGAATGCCGATATCATGGATTTTACAAGATTTCTGGTTTGTTCGTACTGTTGTTCTTTGTTGTCTTTCGCTTCATTTTGATCATGGAGATATTTCCTGATTTTTTGTTGTACATCGAGCCAAAGAGTCGGTTTTTTCCGAAGTATTTCCAAGATGGCCTCATCGGTTATGAGTTGCACATACTGATTATCGATATCATTAGGGAGTTCTATGATATCCGATACATTTTGAGGAACCTTCACTTTCAATCTCTTCAAAGCCTCAGATGATGGGGAGGTGAATATAATAGAGGAGACATTGTCAGTATGATTTATTCCGGTCATATGGAGAGGGAAGTGATTTTATCTAAATAACTCCCCCTATTCTACCACAAATACTTTATTTTTCCAACTTTTATTCATGAGCATATGAAATACATTTGCTTTTTTGCATATTTTTCATATTACTATGCGGTAAAAATGACATTTCTTTATTTCATGTATATGAATGAATTCTGTTCAGGTGTTTGTGTCGAGTGTGATCGGCCGGAAGAAGATAAGAGCATTTGCACACAGGCGCGATTGATTGAAAAATCGGATCAGGATCCCTTTTATTGGATCGGGTTCTATTCCGAAAAATTCCGGGAAATCTGGGATCAGGGGGAACGTGATCTGGAGACGATAGAGCAACGATTATATGTCTGATAATTCCTTGGGGGATAATCCAGAATTTTTAAAATACTAATCTTTCCATCATGAAAATCGCTATCGGAACCACGAGTTCTCCGAAAGTAGCTGGAGTGCAGGATGCTGTAGCCGTTTGCCCGTATTTCGACAACGTTCGGGATAGCATGGAATACATCCTCGAGAAAACCCCATCGGATGTCGCAGACATGCCGCTCTCGCTCGAAGTAACGCTCGAATGAGCCCGGAATCGTGCCATGAACCTGAGGAAAATGTGAATCGATGCCGATTTCTATGTGGGGATCGAAGGAGGGGTATGGCCCGTACTGGATAAAAAGGTTCTCGGAGGAACGATCTACATCATCGACAAGGCGGGGGAAGGGCACTTCGGGATATCTCAAGCGATGGAAGTTCCACCGGTCATAGAAAAAATGCTGTATGAGGAATGAAAAGAACTCGGGCCCGCGATGGAGCTCCTGAAGGGAAGTGTGGCGACCCGGAGCGAAGAGGGGAGTATGGGTGCCTGGTCCGACAATATGCTCGTGCGGAAAGACGAGTTCAGTCTCGCCTTCAAGGCGGCAATCAGTCCGTTTTTCAACGGATACTATAAATTATAAAACTTTAGAAGTTGCGGATTATTCCCATTTACGATATACTTGCAATAGAAGTATTCTATAAATAGCGATTATGCTGTCAAAAAAGGCGCAAGCGGTAGCCGATCACGTATCGGATCTTGAACATATGCAACTCTTGAAAATCTCGGGAGTATCTTTCCGTGAGTTTCTTCTCGAACACAGAAGATTCCCTGTTATCGCCATAACAGGGCAATCCGGAGTCGGGAAGACTACGTTTACCGATATCTTCATAAACAGTTTGCACGAGCGTCTCGAATCGGATTTTCCTCTCGTGCCCCCGGATGTCAAGAAACTTACGGAACTCCCGCAGATGAGCCCCTATCTCCCGATCATCAAAGCCTCCTCGGATGGACTCTCTGATCAAACCCTCTGGGAGAAGAATCAGGAGCTTTTCCGTGTGCTCGACGAGGCTATCTTGACCAAAGCTTCCCTCGAATCGAAGAACTCGGTGATCGTTATGGATTTCTCGATCATCCAAGTGCTCGTGTATGCTCATATGAAGATCAAATGAGCAGCAGGAAAAGATTTTATCCAAACATTCAACGGATCTTTCAAGAACCTTCCGAAACCGGATTTCCTCGTCCATATCGCTGCCGAGCCGGAGACAGTCCTGAAACGTTTACAATCCCGGGGATCTTTCATCGATGATCAGATCCAGAAGCATACCGAAGAACTCCATAGTTACTACAGCGAGGACGGGAGGGATCTCCTCTCGGAATATTACGAGGGCATTCCGATCATCCGGGTCCATACGGACTTACTCGACCTCGTGAACAACACGGGCGATAAAGCACTGGCCACAAAAGAAGCAGTGAATGAGACGCTCATGAGGATTGCGGCATAGATTTCTGTATTGCTTGACGAAAGAAGATGAAAAAACTATCTATTATACTATTCACTCCACATGAAAAAATACTGTACACTCAATAATGTCATGCAGATCGGACTTCTTATCTTCACAGGAATCGGATTCCTTCTCATGTCCATGAAATTGCCGCAGTACGGAGTCATCGTAAGCCTTTTTGCTCAGATATTCTGGTTCTACGCTTCCTATAAGGCATGGAAAGAGGCCGGACAGATCAGTATATTTATCAATACCTTCGCCCTCACTGTGGTATTTGCGTATGGAGTCTTAAATTATTGGGTATTGTAAATCTGTTTTTTATCCCGAATCCCGAGAGAAAAACTTGCCAAAATCCCATTTCTCCCTATACTGTCCGCAGTAATCAAAGGCATTTGAGCGGCTATCACCCGCAAGCCGAGAGCAGAAAGGATTCGTCCGAGTAGACCTCTCCGGGAGTTCCCGTCACAGAACGCAAATCAAGTAGGGGCTGACCCGTGTGTCCGCCTACCACGCTTTCCGGTGGTACCTTCCTGAATCGTCAGGACCGAAAGCATCCGTTATTTTGTAACCGGGTGCTTTTTTATGTTCAAGATGATTGTTTTCGACCTCGATGGAACCCTTGCTCCGAGTAAGGGACAGATGGATAGCGAGATGGTCGGGCTTTTTAAAATTCTCCTCTCTAAATACGAAGTCGGGGTGATTTCAGGCGGAGATTATCCGCAGTTCCAGAAACAGATCATCCCATTTCTCGGGGATGATGCGATGCTTCTTCGGAATCTCTATGTTTGTCCAACCTGTAGCACGAAGATGTATCTATATCGGAACTCTGATTGGCAGAAACTTTATTCTCTCGATTTTACACCATCTGAAAAAGAACATATTATCCGTGTCTTAGACCAGGCAATCATAGATCTTGGACTCAAACCGGAGCAGACCTGGGGGGAACTTATCGAAGATCGCGAGACACAGATCACTTATGCAGCGCTCGGTCAACAAGCTCCGCTCGAAGCGAAAAAAGTGTATGATTCCGATTTCGAGAAACGAAAGAAAGTGCGAGAATATATCCTCAATGATCTCCAGTGATTCAATGTTCTCATAGGATGAGCGACTTGCATCGATATAACACGGGCATGAGTCGATAAGGCTTATGGGGTCCGGAAGCTCATGGAGGTTTCGGGAGTAGGGTTGAACGAGATCATCTTCGTCGGAGATGCGGTGTTTCCCGGAGGGAATGATTATCCCCCACTTGAGATAGGAGTCACTACTAAACGGGTTTTCGATGTCGAGGATACAAAAGAGTTTATCAGGAGTTTAATTGTCTAACTTGTATAGTATGATCACTTCCTCTCCAAAACACCAGATCATCTTCATCCACGGATGAGAGACATTCGACTCCGATGCGGCGTATATGGATTTTCTCGCTCGGTGGGAGTATGATCCGTGCAAACGTTTTCCGAGTTGGAAAAAGTGGGTCATGGACGGACTCTCCGACCGATTCGAGTCGTTCACGCCTGATATGCCCTGCAAACAGAAGGCGGAGTATGGAGCATGGAAGATCTGGTTCGAGAAACTCTTTCCGTACCTGGGTGATCAAAAGACGATTCTTGTCGGACATTCGCTCGGCGGAATATTCGTTGCAAAATATTTGTCCGAAAATACCTTCACGAAGCGCCTCGCTCAAGTTCATCTCATCGCGCCGGTACTGGACAATGAATGACTCGTCGGAGAATCGGTCGGAAGCTTCGTCTTCGATCCGAAGCATCTCCCGAACCTTGCCTCACAATCGGACGAAGTCCACATCTGGAGTTCCCTCGACGATCCGGTCGTCCCACGCTCGCACGCCGAGCGGTACCACGCCGCGATCCCAGGATCTGAGCTTCATACATTCTCCGATCGCGGACACTTCTTCGGACAGCCGTCATTCGTGGAGTTGTTTTTGGAGATAGGGAAGGTGGTGTAGGGGTTTATTTTTTCACTTTTTGATATGGAGCAGATTAGTCCTGAGATACTTGGAAGATTTGATGAATGGAATGGAGAGAAGAAACAGATCCATATGATTGATCCTGATGGATTTTATGTGAATGAACGAGAAATATGGTACGTAAAACTGGGGATGAATGTCGGGAATGAATCGAATGGGAAGCAGGACTTTCGTCGTCCGGTTTTGGTCGTGAAAAAGGTAGGGAATCTATTTTTCGTGGTTCCGATGACTACAAAGGGAAAAGACTCGAAATTTTACCACACACTTCAGAAAAATGAATATATAGAACATTATCGCGATCAGATTCCTGAGGTTTCTCGCGCGCAACTTTCTCAGGTACGGATCATGGATAAGCGCAGATTCCTCGACCGTATCGGATACGTTCACAAGGAAGAATTCGCAGAAATAAAAAAGAAACTCAGAGAATTATTGCTCTAAGTTTCCGTTATTTTCCCTGCAAGCAGGGGATCCCGAAGGACATTTGTACAAGCAGTATATACGAAACGGTTATAATTGCAAATTTTACTCATAATTTCTTAATTTCTCACTCCTATGTCATTCCCACAAATCAATTCCCGCCAGTCTTTCCCAGCTCTCGAACTCGAGACGCTCGCATATTGGAAAGCGAATAATACCTTCCAGAAATCGCTTGAAATCCGAGCGGACGCTCCGGAGTTCAATTTCTACGATGGTCCTCCGTTTGCGACCGGAACTCCGCACTATGGTCACCTCCTCGCAGGGACGATCAAAGATGTGATTCCACGATACCAGACCATGCAGGGCAAGTTCGTAGAGCGACGCTTCGGGTGGGATTGTCATGGTCTTCCGATCGAGAATATCGTCGAAAAGAAGCTTGGAATTTCCGGGAAGAAGGATATCGAGGACAAGATCGGAGTCTTCGAGTTCAACGAGCAGTGCCGTGCGAATGTATTCGGGTATACGGACGTCTGGCGACAAACCGTCGAGCGCATGGGACGATGGGTGGATATGGACAACGATTATAAGACCATGGATACCGACTTCATGGAGTCGGTTTGGTGGGTGTTCAAGAGCATCTACGACAAGGGGTATGTGTACGAATCGTACCGCGTCGTTCCGTACTGTCCGCGCTGTTCCACTCCATTATCCAATTTCGAGGTCAATCAAGGGTACGAGGACAAGCAGGATAAGGCGGTGACCGTGAAGTTCAAAGTGAAGGGAACGGCGAGCAAGTATATCCTCGCATGGACCACGACTCCGTGGACTCTTCCAGCGAACCTCGGGCTCGCAGTCGGAGTGGATTTGACGTACGTCGAGATTCTCGACAAAGCGACCGGAGATACCTACGTGCTCGCGAAAGACCGAATCGCGACCTATTACAAAAATCCTGAGGATTATACTTTAATACGTGAATATCCAGGATCCTGTCTCGTGGGACTCTCGTATGAACCGATGTTCGATGATGTGGTGACGCTTGCCAAAGCGGGAACCGCTTCCGACGATGTAGAGCTTGGAGAAAATGCCTACAAAGTCGTACCCGGGCACCATGTCACAACCGATTCCGGAACCGGGGTCGTGCATATCGCTCCTGCTTATGGAGTCGATGATGCGGAAATCGGACAGAAGGAGAGGCTCGGATTCATCTCACATATCGATGCCATCGGACACACGACCGGGCTTTTGACCGATAACGACGTGTACGTATTCGACTTCAACCAGATCGTCATCGACCGGCTGAAAGCCGAGAAAAAACTCATCCATATCGGAACCATCGACCACTCATATCCGCACTGCTACCGCTGTCATACTCCACTCATCTACCGTGCGATTTCTGCGTGGTACGTGAACGTGGAATCTCTCAAGGATCGGATGATTGCGAACAACCAGAAAGTGAACTGGATGCCCGATAATATCAAGGATGGACGGTTCGGGAAATGGGTGGAAGGGGCCCGTGACTGGAATATCTCTCGTAATCGCTACTGGGGTTCTGCGATTCCGGTGTGGAAGAATGAAGATGGAGATATCATCGTCATAGGTTCCGTACAGGAACTCTACGAAGCGAATAAAGAATTCGGACAAATCTATGAGGAAAACGGTGCATATTTCTACACCGATTCCAAACAACCAGTTGATCTTCATAAACATTTCGTGGATCAGATCAAGCTCTCGAAAGACGGAAAAACCTACACCCGTATTCCAGAGGTTCTCGACTGTTGGTTCGAGTCCGGATCGATGCCGTACGCGAGCAAACACTATCCATTCGAGGGAACCGATAACTTCAAATTCCCGGCGGATTTTATCGCGGAAGGGCTGGATCAGACCCGCGGTTGGTTCTATACGCTCCTTATTCTCGGGACCGCACTGTTCGACAATACACCGTTCCTGAATGTCATCGTCAATGGCATCATTCTCGCGGAGGACGGGCGCAAAATGAGCAAGTCGCTCAAGAATTATCCGGATCCATTGGAACTCGTCGAGAAACATGGAGCCGATGCTCTCCGGTTCTATCTCCTCTCCTCTCCGGTCGTGAAAGCCGATGATCTCCGATTCTCGGAGGCGGGAGTCGAGGAAGTGGTGAAGAAAGTGTTGCTTCCGCTCTGGAATACCTACAGCTTCTTCACGACGTACGCGAATATCGACTCTTGGATGCCATCCGGAGCTCGCTTCACTGTCATGCGCCATGGCGAGACCGATGCGAATCTCGGGAAACGAATTTCGGATGCAGGAGAAACTTCTCCGCTCAATGAAACAGGAAAGGAACAAGCCCGGAAAGCCGGAGCTCAGATGAAACAGGAAGGAAGGGAATTCGATATCATTATTGCCACTCCGGCAGAACGTACTCAGGAGACGGCAAAACTGGTTGCAGCGGAACTTGGATATACGGGTGAAATTGTTATCATACCGGAATTCATCGAACGGTATGCGGGAGAGTGTTCCGGGAAGAGCCATGCCGAAATAGAAGCATGGTATCGGGAAAAAACCGGGAAAGACATGGATGGTCCACACCACTATAAAGCGGCATACGAACACGGAGGAGGAGAACATGAAGAATCCCATCAGGCACGTGTGGAAAAGGCCATCGATGATATCCTTGTGAAATACCCAGGGAAGCGCGTGCTGGTGATAGCCCACGGGGGGACATTCCGAGCTTTCAATACCCATTTCTTCAGCCTCTCCATGGATGAAGGGTATCGATGAAACGGTCGGATAGGGAATGCGGAATATTGCGATTTCCTCGCGATACCGCTCAGTAATAAGCTGGATACTTGGATCATCTCGCGTCTCAACCGCCTCGTTGCGACCGTCGCTGGAGGATTCGAAGCATATGATCTCCAGATCCCGACCCGAGCCATCACGGAATTCATGGATGACCTCACGAACTGGTACGTCCGACGATCCCGTCGAAGGTTCTGGAAATCTGAGAATGATGGAGATAAGTTTGAGGCGTACGAGACGCTCTACCATGTCCTCACGACGCTCACCAAAGTCATGGCGCCGATCACCCCGATGATCTCGGAAGCGGTCTACCGCGGACTCACCGGGCATGAATCTGTGCATCTCAAGCGATTCCCGGAATTCACCCGAGCCCACATGTTCGATAGCCTCGAAGCCGATATGAAACGGGCTCGGGATATCATCGTTCTCGGACTCGCGCTCCGTGGTCAGAAGAAGATCCGTGTCCGCCAACCGCTCTCATCGATCACGATCGGGGAAAACCTGAGCGAATATTTCCAGGAAATCATCCGCGAGGAATTGAATGTGAAAGAGGTGAAAACAGAGGATATGGGGCACGTAGCGAAAAAGATCTGCAAACCCAATGCCAAGCTTATCGGACCACGGTTCGGGAGAGCTGTGCAGGATATCATCGTCCAAGCGAAATCCGGAAATTTCCAGGAGCTTGGCAACGGACGAATCCAGGTTGGAGAATATATCCTCGAGTGAGGCGAGTACGAAATCGCCTATGAACCCCTCGAATGAGTAACGCTCGATGTCATGAGCGGAACCGGAATGGTGATCGCGATGGATACGGTTATCACCGAAGAACTCGAACTGGAGGGATACGCTCGCGACCTCGTCCGAGTGATCCAAGACCTCCGAAAAGAGGCCGGATACGAAGTATCTGATCGGGTGCGAGTCGCCCTCCACGGTGAAAAGATGGAGAGAATTCTTTCGCTCTTCTCGGACTATATCACTTCAGAAACACTCTCAGTGATCGATAATACCCTCAGAGAAGGGGATATCTCCCGAAAGATGGATGTGGAGGGGATTATGGTGGAAGTGGTAGTAAAACGGTAATTCAAAAAAACTCCGAATCGAATCGATTCGGAGTTTTTTTGTTATACTACCGTCAATAACTCATATCCGCTCTCGGTCACCAGAATCGTGTGCTCGAACTGGGCGGAGTCGCTCGCGTCCTTGGTTTTGACCGTCCATTTGTCGGGCATGAGTTTGGTCTGGTGGGCTCCGGTATTGATCATGGGCTCTATGGTGAAGATCATCCCCGGTTCGATGAGCTCTCCGGAGTCTTTGGGGGCTTTGTGGTAGACATAGGGTTCTTCATGGAAGGCGACTCCGACCCCGTGACCGGTATATTCCCGGACGACCGAGTATCCGTGCCGCTCGGCGTGCCGAGCGATCTCGTACCCGATATTCCCGAACCGGTTCCCGGGATAGACCTGCTTGAGTCCAATCTCCAGGCAGGTTCGTGCCATGTCGATGAGTTTTTCTCGTGCTTTGGAGATATTCCCGACCGCGAACATCCGGGAGGTGTCCCCGAAATACCCGTCCACGATGGTGGTCACATCCACATTGATGATATCCCCCTCTTTGAGGATCTCTTTCTTGGATGGGATCCCGTGACAGATCACGTCATTGGCCGAGATACAGGTATAGCGAGGATATCCATGGTATCCGATGCAGGCAGATTTCCCGCCGTTATTGAGGATAAAAGTATTGCAGATCTGATCAAGTTCCTCGGTCGAAATACCTGGCTTGATATAGGATTCTATCATCTGGAGAACAGACGCCGCAAGACGAGAGGATTTCCTGATCCCCTCGATCTGTTCCGGTGTTTTTATGATGATTTTGGGTGTTTTTGCCATAGATTGATTACATTACTTCAATAATCGGAGTACTTCTTTCTCGAATTCCTGTGCCTTTCTCTCGAGCAATCCTTCAGAAATCGTATCCATGGAATGTGCGAGCTTGTTCCGGAGCTTATGCAGGTTCCAGATAGCATCGAGATTATGTATCATCCGCGGTTTCGCCTTGAGTTGGTCTCCGACTGTTCCCGAGTATCCATAATCCTTGAGGATATGGTGCATAATCATATCGTATCGCATGATCCGCTCGGTCGGGGAGGGGAGATTAGAGACCTTTCGGACTTCTTTTTCATAGTAGCTCTTCTTGTCTTTCTTCAACTGCTTCTTGCTCGAAAACCGGAATATCAGAAACACCCCGACAAGGAGTATGGTAATTATAATGGCGAGGAAGAAATATTCCATGATTTTTTGAGGATTAACTCTTGAAATAAGAAAAAACGAAAATATTCGCACGAAAAATGAGTACTGTAGTGAGTCGTAGCGGGAGCTACGGTGAACGAAGCACGGAAGTTTTCGTGATGAAGATTGATGTTATTTCTTATTTCCCTACATTCCAGGGAAATCAAGACCCATATTCCCCATCACCCCCTTCATCTTCTCAGCGGCGATCTCCTGGGATTTCTTGAGTCCCTTGTTGATCGCTTCGAGTGCTGCCTTTTCGAGGCGCGCTTTGTCTTTCAAAAGTGTTTCGTCCTCGATCTCCACCTTGACCGCTTTCATCTGTCCGTCGATCGTCACGACGAACCCGTCGGACTCTGCTTCTATATGGATATTACTGAGTTCATTCTGGATCTTCGATGCTTCCTGTTGGAGTTTCATGAGTTCCTTCGCTTTGTTGTAATCCATGTTCTTTGGTTGATTATGAGTAAGACAGGGACATAGTATAAAAAGAACTCTTTTTTTTGCAAATATTTTTATAATATGCTAGACTGATTCTGTTATCCGGGAAAAACGGATCCTTATTCTTAAATTTTCTTTCTATGTGATTTTTTGATAGCGTTCTTGAAGAGGCACCTAAAGCAGGTGTTGCTGGTTCTCCTACAGTAAAAAAGGACGAACAGGATGGTTCATTTCTTATCGTTGATGACAGTATCAATGCAAGCACTCTCCCAGACACGGCGGTACAGCTTTTCGATGTGGCTCCGACAGAAACCGCAGATACCCAGGAAACAGTTTCCTCTGAAATCTCATTTTTTTCTGAACCGACAGTAGTATCTCCTACAGAAACAGAAGAGACAAAGGCATCCTCATCCCCAGAAATCGCATTCTTCGATGGACCGGTTATGGAAACAGTCGCCCCAGCTGAGCCAAACTCAGGAACAGATGATATCGTATCATTCATGGAAGAACCCGCCGCTACGGCAACCTCTAGAGAAACTTCTCCCGAATTGGCAGAAGTTCAAGAACCTATTCAGGAGAATGTAAAAGAGGAGGAAAACTCGCTCTTCGGTACGGTTTCCGTAGAGGCGATCCAGGAAGAACCTGTGGTTTCCATTGCTCCTCTTCCGGAGAAGAACGACATCTATGCTCCGCTCAAAAAAGCCATTGCCGAGTATGACACGATTCTCATGGCACACACTCGGATCGCTGAAGCGAAAGACAGTGAGATCGCCGAGTACAATAATCAGGTTGCAGTTGCCAAGGCGGCAGCAAAAAAGGCTCTCGAGGAACGAAAGGCTCTCGAGACAGAGATGGATCGGGTAAAACAGATGAAAGAGCTTTTCTCCGCACAGCTAAAATAAAATCCACCCTCTATCACTCCTGGAAGCAGGGGTGATAATTGTTATAAGTTTGATTCCCGGTAGTTATTGTATATACTACTCTCTATAAAACTAATTACATATATCGTATGTCCGACACAACAAAAACACCAGAAATCGAAGGGATTCTCGCGTATGCTATCAAAGTAAAAGCGTCCGATATCCACCTCTCAGAAGGCGAACATATCGGATTTCGCGTACACGGAGAAATCGGGAAGATGACCCAAGGGGGCGAACAGGCAAAGGTTTCCAAAGAAATGATGCACACGCTTACATTGGAGCTTCTTCATGGAGACGAGAAGAAATTCCAGGAATTCCTTGAAAGACACGATATGGATTTCGCCTATGTTTCAGCGGATGGAACTCCTTTCCGTGTGAATGGATTCTTCAAACTCGGACGTATCGGGTTTGTCCTCCGTCGTATCGAACGGGATGCGAAAAAAATGGAAGATCTCGGACTTCCTGCTGGGGTAGCGAAAATCCTGACTGCGAAACAAGGGCTTTTCCTTGTAACCGGGCCGACCGGTTCCGGTAAGTCTACGACCATGGTTTCTGTCATCGACCGTATCAATGAGGAACGTCAGGAACACATCATCACCATCGAGGATCCAGTGGAGTTCATTTTCAGCGATAAGAAATCCATCTTCTCGCAACGGGAAGTAGGACGCGATACCGATTCCTTCGTCGCAGCGATCCGTGCTGCCATGCGTGAAGATCCGGATATCGTCATGGTAGGGGAGATGCGAGACAAAGAAACGGTAGAGGCAGCCATGAATCTGGCAGAAACGGGGCACTTGGTATTCTCCACGCTCCATACTTCCGGTTCGGTTCAGACGATCAACCGATTGATCCAGTTCTTCAATCCGGATATCCAGAACCAGGTTCGGGTCCGTCTCGCGGATTCGCTTCTCGGGGTCCTTTCCCAGAGACTTCTCCCGAAAGCCAACGAGCCGGGTCGGGTCGGTATCCATGAACTCATGTTCATAACTCCCGCGATCAAGAATCTCATAAAATCCGGAGATTTTATCCAGATCAATAACAATATCGAATTAGGCTCCCAAGAGGGGATGATCACCATGAAAAATTCTGCCGATCGTCTTCGTGATCAGTGAATCATCCGGGAAGAGGATTATATAGGATTTTTCACCAATGACGATTAAAAAAACTTCCGGGAAATTTCCCGGAAGTTTTTTTTTGACCTTCGCTCTTTTTTCCATACACTGGGGAAGGTTTCAGTCATCACCTCTTCTATGAAAAAAATTCAAATATATATTCTTTATATCCTCCTCTCTTCGGGGATCATTTTAAATCTTGCACCGCTTTCGTTTGCCGGGGTTTCCAATATACCATGAGCAGGGGAGTTGAGTTCCGTTTCCGCCGGACCTATTTCCAGCGGTGGGGATAGCCTCGATAAGATCCAAACCGGGGGACTGAAAGTCCTGCATAGCGCCAAAGTCCTAATCAGTTTTCTTGCGGTCATCTATATCGTGTATTCCGGTACTATGATGGTCATCGCTATGGGTGACGAGAAAACCATCTCCACCCAGAAACGGCAACTCATGTATACGCTTATCGCATTTCTTTTCGTGAATATCCCCGGGGAAATCTACGCCCTCTTTGCACGGAAACAGGTATCGAGCGTCACGCAAAATCTTTCAGGAAACTACACCAACAATGTCACGAGCGGATCCAATATATTCATCAACTTCTTTGAGTGGAACTCTACGGTAGAAAACGGGATCCTCTCATTTGTCCGTGTCGGCATCATCGGAGCGGCGGTATTCATGTTCACGCTTGCCGCCTTCCAATTGATCACATCCGGAGGGTCAGAAGAAAAGACAAAACAGGCGAAAGGGCGGATTCTCTACGGAGTGCTCGGGCTCATATTCCTCGCGGTCATCCAATGATGGGTACAGGTGGTATACAGCGGGGATATCGGACGCGGGCAGGGGATTTTCTCCCAACTTTCCAATCTTGCACTCTTCTTCGCCGGACCTACCGCCATATTCTTCCTCCTCCTCGGCGGGTACTATTACATCACTTCCGCGGGCGATGACGAAAAAGCCAAGAAGGGGAAGTCCATCGTCATCAATACTTTCATCGCAGTCATCATACTCCTTGCCAGCTACGCGTTCCTGAAGGACTTGGCGGATTTTAAACTCTAATTATTTCATAGTATGAAAAGAAAAATCACGAGTATTATAAATTTTTTACTTATTAGTAGTATATTCTTCTCTATTAGTTTTGAAATGAGTTTTGCAGCAGATGCCCTCGATACATTAAAAAATGAATGATTCGGTAATAAAAATTACGATAATGATCCGGGCACTATACAACAACGAGGTGCTGATGGTGCTATCGAAGAAGTTAAAACCACTGATTCTTCGTCTCCTGCCGAACAAAAAGGTAATGATACATCCTGATGAGCAACCACCGTAACGGTCACAGAAAAAATCCCAGGAATGGATTGTGATGCAATTCCACCCAAGGCTTGAGAAAAGGTTGGTCCAGAGTCAAATAAATACAAATGTACCATACAACCCGGTTTCGGAAGCGTGATGCTCATACTGAAAGGACTCATAAAGTATGCGACCTTCATCACCGCGCTCATAGGAGTCCTCATGTTGGTGGTTTCCTGAGTCCAGTATTCCATTGCCGGAGCGGATAAATGAGCCGCTGATGCGGCAAAAAAGAGGATAGAGAAGGTGCTCGCCGGAATCGTGTTGCTTTTCCTCATCGGGTTCATCCTCAATAGCGTTGCGCCATGGGTCTATACTACATAAAAAGAATTCAGATAAATAATCCGCCAATTGGCGGATTATTTATCTGATGAAATATTTACCTAATTGTTCATCAAAACTTGCATTTCCATCTATTCTCGATATTATGGTCGAAATACTTCACATAACTTACATTATGTGAAGTAAAAGAAATAGCTCACTTTTGTCCCCTCTCTATCTAGATATGAATTTTGTCCGTGCTATCGATGAGTTTCTCATCTATATACGAATCCATAAGAATCTGAGTCCGAAAACCGTCGAACAATACGAACGGCATTTGGTGAAGTTTCTTTGGTATCTCTTGCCGGAGATTTCCGAGTTCGAATGAAAACCGGTGGATCATGAACTTGTTTTCCTCGAATCGCCGGAAAACCCGGTAAAACGTGCAGAAAAGAATATTTTTAAACGCTTTCTCCTAGATAACTGTCGCCTGGAACTCGAAAACGTCAAAATAAGCGATTTAAATGAGTTTCGGCTTCATATAGCGGAAAAGTGACTATCAGTGAAAACCGCAAATGCCTATATGATCACTTTCCGGGCCTTTTTGAAGTTTTGCCGGAAACAATGATACGAATCCATCGATCCGGTTTCGGTCGATCTCATCAAACAGAAAGATCGCGAGGTAACGTTTCTCGACACTGCCGAAATCGTCAGGATTTTCGAGCAGATCGATACGACGACGCTTCAATGAAAACGTGATGCCGCAATCATCGAATGTATCTATTCGACCGGTTTGCGTATCTCGGAATTGACCGCACTGGATAAAACCGCGATCAATCTGGATACCCGCGAATTCAGCGTCCGTGGAAAATGAAGCAAAATACGTACAGTCTATCTAACTGATTTGGCCGTAGAGAAGATCCGTGTCTATTTGGAGGCGAGAAAAGCCGAACTTGGCGAGAAAGATACATTCAATCCCCTCTTTATCCGCCATAATTTCAGTATTGATAATGTATATTCAAAATCAGTGCAATGAAATGATGTCGTAAAAAAACCGTTTTCTGGTGCGGACGTGCGGCTTTCCCGGTTCTTCATCACGAACAAGATCAAGGAATATGCCCTCCGAGCCAATATCATCAAAGAAGTTTCCGCCCATACCCTTCGACATAGCTTCGCCACTACCCTGCTTACCAACGGTGCTGATATCCGAGCCATCCAAGAGCTCCTCGGACACGCGTCGATCACGACCACGCAGGTCTATACCCATATGACGAATCCGAAACTCAAGGAGATCCATGGAAAATTCCATAGATAAAAAAATCCTCTAGGAAAATTCCTAGAGGATTTTTTTATCTAACTGTTATCTAATTCCCCTTGAAGAAAGCGAACTTCCGGCGAGTCACGAAGAATGCGATGAGAGCGGAAATTCCAAGAAGAAGGAGAAGCTGTGCAGGTCCGGTCTTTACATGGGTTGCTTCAGTGTAATCTGCAGACTCCCCTTCGTTCTTACCGCACACGCCTTTTATCGCAAAGTCATCATATTTCACTGCATCCTTTGCAAGATAGATCGTATAGCTATTGGTCGGAACGTTTTCGATGAGAGCATATTGTCCATCAGCCCCCTTCTTATAGACATTGTATCCGCTGGTCGCATCTGCTGCGGCATCCCAAGAAAGGATTGTTGTTCCGTTTCCGGCAGTTGCTTTGAGCCCGGTGATATTGGAAACCATACAGCTGGAAGCAGCTGCAAGGGAGAGGTCCACTTCGAATACATCTGACGGGTGCATACTGGTAAGTTCATTCCCATCCTTGTCGAGTCCGAGAATCCGGAAGTATTTGGTCTGTGGATCGAGATTCTGGATATACCAGTTGTATGATCCGCTCTTGGTTTTGATCTTTTCTTTCTCTAGAGTGATGGATTCCCCTACAAGAGTTCCGCTATCGGTTCCATATTGGAACTTGAATTTTGCAAGATCTGTCGGTTCATTGTTAACTCCGAAAGTGAATGTCACTTTCTTTGCAGCTACCTCGGATTTTATATTCGTGAAAAGATTTGGAAGCTCGGTAGTTTCGATAGTTTCAACTGCATCCTTCGCAGTGATTTTTCCAAGGTCATTCTTGAGAGTAACGGAGATCTGGAAGCTTCCTGTCGCACTTGGAGCAGTGAGGGTTCCGTTATATATCCCATCTTTCGTTTCTTTGAAAGTTCCCGTGCTGTCTCCGAGAGTTGCGGTCACTTCTTTGAGCTTCGCTTCAGCGGAAATTTCCACATTGAGCAGGGTTCCGACACTCACTGTTTTCCCTTCCTTGACGGTAAGCGTATTGAATACCGGACCGCCAGTGCTTATCTTAAAGGAAATGTTTTCAGATGTTCCGATAACAGCATCGGTACCATCGAGGAGTTTCACTTGTACGACATTCTGTTCCTGATCCAATTTTTTGAGAGCATAGACGAATGTCCCATCTTCGCTTGTTTGAGTCTCCCCTGCTTGCTTTCCATTGAGGAAGATTTGGATTTTGCTGTTCTTTTTTGCGGATCCGGTAACATTTACGGAATCTCCAGGGATTTCCGAATTATTATCCGGACTTGTAACGGTTACGGTTTCTTTTCCAGTGGGAGCGGTTGTATCCTCATTACCGGTATTTACAGTCACTGATGCCACACCGTCAAGATTATCGTCTTCCGCATCGAGCACCGTTACTTTCATTTTCCCCGCTTTCGTAAAGGAAAGCCCTTTCGAGAAAGTGATGCTTCCCTGATCAGCGTTCTTGAATGTGTATCCATCATCGGCATATGGGACGGTCGCCTTGGAGTCGTTGTCAACGGTAACATATATGGTTCCTGTATAATCTTTCTTGATCGCCCCGGCTTTGTCGAGAACTTTTACAATCATATCGGTCGCTTCACCCACACGAACGGGAGATTTGATAGAGACCTCGAAATGATCAGCCTTAGCGGTAGTCGTATCTGCCGTTGCTGCAAATGCGGAAAGGAAAGAGAAACTGAGAGAACCGATAAGGAACGATGCGAATATTTTTTTCATAGGAGCAATATAAATTATAAGGAGTAAGGTGTGGTATGTCCCTAATATATCAGAAAAACCCGATTGTGCCAAATAAATAGTATTTACAATTATGATTACTATGGTATATTATATCTCATAAAATGAGAATCATCGCTTTCCTATGAGGAAATCCGGTACATTTTGCGCTGTGATAAATAGCTGACGGCTTCAGGCATGTTTCAGGAGAGACTCGATATGTTCGGAATCAAGTTCAGAAAAGAGATCGTCGAGAAGAAGGATGGTTTCCTTTTTGGATGATTTCTCTATAAACTCGATGAGGATGAATTTGAGGCCGATCAGGATAGTCTTGTTTTCCCCTCGGGAAAGATAGCTATTGGATGGGATTTCTCCAGATATCATGCACTGGAAATCATCCAGATGCGGACCTATATAGGTGTATCCGGTAACGATATCCCGTTCCCTATTTTTCTGCAGGTACTGGAGCATGCTGGATTCCATATCCGAAAAATCCGCTTTTGTGGTGTATTGGAAAGAGAGCTTATATTTCCCTTCCAGAAGCACCTCGACGGACCCGATGCGGTTTTCTATGAAATCGATGAGTTCCTTCCTGTAGAGATAATATGCCTTCGCCCGTTCGGTAAAAAGCGAATCCCAGAGATCGAGAGTCCCCCTATCGCTTACTCATTCCCGGATCTGCTTCAGGAGGCTATTGCGATTCTTGAGAGCAAGTCCGTACTCGCGTCTGATTTTCGTGAATTCCGGATAAGCAAGAAGCAGCGCTTCATCCAGGAAGTCTCTCCGGAGACTCGGTCCGAGGTAGAGGATATTCATCTCCATGGGGGTGAATAGGACGGCACGGATCGGCATGAGTTCCAGGTGACGGGATCGGGTGACCGTGTTTTCCTGGGAGAGGAAATGTATCTTTCACTCCTCTTTCGTATAGCCGATCCTTCCACTATATGGGAGGCTGTTCCTGATAAACTCTCCGCCCATGGAAAGCATTCATGAATCCGTAGGAACGAGCTGCAAAAAAACCCGCTCTTGGGGCGGGATGGCATTCACGAAAAGATAGATCGCCTCAAGGACATTGGTTTTCCCGGAGCCGTTCGGTCCGGCGAGTATATTCTTCTCTCCCCAGGAAAATGACCGATCCGTGTGGTTCTTGAACGAGTCGAGAACGAGGGAAGTAAGCATAAGAGAGTTTTTTAGTTTTTTATGATCTGATCCCGAGGCTATCGACCGCGATCTGATGATGGATGATTTTTTGCGGAGAGCATTCGAGCAGAGCTTCTCGGGAGATGTCCCGATGTTCCTCGTCGAGCCGTGGGATAAGTGCATGTAGGGTATTCCCTTGTACTTTCTGGAGTTCGGAATCGGGAACATCGCTCAATATATCGATGTATCCGACGATGGAATTGAGATCTTTTTGGTAGTGCTCCACATCGGAGTCCGTTAGGTGGAGCTTTGCAAGACGTGCGATATGTGTAACTTCCTCTTGTATTAAAGACATTTTTTTATATAATCGGAATTAAAGCTTCGTGTTTCATTATATAAATTTATGGATAAAATCAAGGATAAAAGTATGGGCGATTCTTTCTTCTGACTCCAGGATATGCTCTTCTGAAGCCCATTAGAGCGTGCAAAACTCCATCTCGGTATCGCAAAGAATCTCTTCATATTTTCAGCATTCTCCTATTTTTTCGTGCTTCTTATGGCAATCGGCGGATCATTTGTCGAATATACTTCCAGAATCAGCTTCTTCCTCTATCCCCTGTTCGTGTTTTCCAGTCTCGCTCTTTTGTATAATATCTGTTCCTATGGCATAGTCATCTATCTCGAGAAATATCTCTTTCTCCGATACATCATTTTCACCTCCTGTAGCATTGCCTTCTTGTTCATCATAAGCGTGCATCTTGGAGCCTCTACTTCCTTACTTTCCCTACTATGAATAAAATAATCATCCTTTCTTGCCTACTTCTCCTAACGTCTTGCGGTACGACTACCGATACTTCTTTGAATACCACCGCATTTTCCGGAGAAGGTTTTTCCATTAATATACCGAAAACATGGATTGTCATCGATAAACCTACTCTTCCAACTCCGACAGAAGGCACTATCGCCCTGGCACTCACCTCTACGGATATCGTTTCCGGATTTTCCAATAGCATGAGTATCATAAAGGAGAAACTCACGGAGACCATTACCTCTAAAAACTACAGTTTGACGAACTATGTACATACGACCGCTGCGTATTTGGATTTCGTGAAACTCGATGAAAAAACGATCGCTTTCGGAGATAAGGATGAATCGAATCTCTATGTTTTCGAGTCAAAATACAATATGAATACTCCGAAACAGGAATTTATCCAGACAGCAAAAGTCTGCGGCGATACGGTATATCTTATCACTTTCGGACTCGGACTCAATACCCCTACCGCAAAATATGAGGATCTGATCAAGACGTTTACTTGTTCTAAGTAATATTAAAATGAAATTCGAGACATCTCAAAAACAAAGTAATTTGAATGAAAAGCAAGTACCAAAATGAGCTGTACATAGTCTGTATAGTGAATGAGGAACGGAGCTTTGAGTTCAAAGAACGAGTTTTTCAGGTGTCTCGCTCATCGTTTGACTTGGGAATCCTGGAAAAGAGTACACAAATACCCGACACAATGTCGGGTTTCTTTTCGTAGACTTCCTCCGGGACAAATGGGGTTTCGAGGACTGGAAAGACTCCAAATTCAAGGGAGTCATCTCGGAAGGAACTTTGAACGGAGAGAAGATTATCCTCCTGAAACCCATGACCTACATGAATCTCTCCGGGGAATCGGTCATCGCTCTCATGAATTTCTATAAGATCCCTCTCTCGGATATCCTCGTACTCTCCGACGATATCGATATGGATTTCGGAAAAGTCCGCCTCCGTGAGAAAGGAAGCTCCGGCGGGCAGAACGGACTCAAATCCATCACAGAGCACCTCGGAACCGACGAATTTTCCCGCCTCAAGATCGGAATCGGTCGAGATTCACGGTATAACGTGTCGGATTGGGTACTGTCGAAGTTGAGCGGAGAGGAATTGGAGAAGTTGGAGAAAGAGGTGTTTGTGGATGGGGTTGGAAAAGTGGAGGGGTGGATGGGGAGATAAGAAATAAGTAGTAGTCTATTCATAATACTCATTTTCTCTTTTATGGCTCTTTCTTGGAATGAAATACGGACTCGTGCGACCGCTTTTGCAAAAGAGTGGGAAGATGAAACATCCGAGGATGCGGAGGCAAAATCCTTTTGGGATGGATTTTTTCATGTCTTTTGAGTCGATCGCAGACGATTAGCAACCTTTGAGGAGGCGGTCAAGAAGAATGGACAGAGGCAAGGCTTCATAGACCTTTTCTGGAAATGAGTGATTCTTGTAGAACATAAATCCCGTGGACGAGACCTCGACAAGGCCTTTACTCAGGCGATAGATTATTTTCCGTGAATTGCGGATTATGATCTGCCGAAATATATCCTCGTTTCGGATTTTGCGCGTTTTCGGCTCTATGACCTCGAAACGAATGAACGGTATGATTTCGATCTCAGAGAACTTCCATCCAAGGTCGATCTATTCGGGTTTATCGCGGGGTATCAGAAACGGGTATTTGCTCCAGAAGATCCCGTAAATATCAAGGCGGCGGAACTGATGGGGAAACTCCACGATGCTATAAAAGATATCGGGTATACAGGACACGAACTCGAAGTCTATCTCGTTCGTATTCTCTTTTGCCTCTTCGCGGAAGATACGGGGATATTTGATCGAAAACTTTTCCAAGAGTACATCGAGCAAAACACAAAAATCGACGGATCCGACCTTGCATATCATCTCTCGGCTCTTTTTCAAGTGCTCAATACTTCAAGAGAGAAGCGACTCAAGAATATCGATGAATCTCTGGATGCTTTTCCGTATGTAAATGGGAAACTTTTTGAGGAGATGCTCCCGATGGCGAGCTTCGATACGATTATGCGAGAGCGGCTCCTTGCTTGTTGTCGGCTCGATTGGAGCGGGATTTCTCCCGCTATTTTCGGTTCTCTTTTTCAGAATGTCATGGACGAAAAAGCACGGCGAAATCTCGGGGCTCACTATACGAGTGAAAAAAATATCATGAAACTCATATCTCCCCTTTTTCTTGATGATCTCTGGGAGGAGTTCAAGACAGTAAAAAAAGACAAGAAAAAACTCGAAATATTTCACGATAAACTTGCAAGTCTTACCTTCCTTGACCCAGCTTGCGGATGCTGAAATTTCCTCGTTATCAGCTATCGTGAACTCCGACGTCTAGAGATGGCAGTAATACAAGTAAAAATCAAAGGAGAACAACAGAGTCTGTCCGTCGGAGACTTTATCATCCGGGTTAAGATAGATCAATTTTATGGTATCGAAATCGAGGAATTCCCTTCACAGATTGCCCCTGTAGCGATGTGGCTCATGGATCATCAGATGAATATGGAAGTCGGTGCTAAATTCGGTAACTACATTAGTATGATTCCTCTCACACATCGAGCAACGATTGTCCATGCAAATGCTCTCATGACTGATTGGCGGACGATTATCGCTCCCGAAAAATGCACATATATCATCGGAAATCCGCCGTTTCTCGGATCCAAGATGATGAGCGAATGACAAAGAAATGACCTACTCGGAGTATTCCCTACCGTTAAAAATGCTGGAACTCTCGATTTCGTGTCGGCTTGGTATGCAAAGGCAACCGATTATATGCGAGACAATCCCAAAATCCACACGGCTTTCGTTTCGACGAACTCGATAGTTCAGGGGGAACAAGTCGGAATCCTTGGGAAATTTCTCATAGAAAACCGGATTGCCATAAACTTCGCTCATCAGACTTTCAAATGGTCGAACGATGCCAAAGGAAATGCGGCGGTATACTGTGTCATAATCGGGTTTTCGTACGATCCTATCAAGAAGAAACGACTCTTTGTATACGAAGATATCAAGGGGGATGCTCATGAAACGGGGGCGAAAAATATCAATCCGTATTTGGTGGACGCGGGGAATATCATCATCACAAAAAGCAAAAAACCTATTTCTGATGTACCTCAGATGGACTTTGGAAATATGCCGAATGATGGAGGAAATCTCATACTTTCCGAGTCAGAAAAGCGATTTTTCGTAGAAAAATATCCCGAATCAGAGGCTTTTATCAGAGAATTTATCGGTGCGGAAGAGTTTATCAATAAGAGTACAAGATACTGCTTCTGGTTGGAATGAGTGCCTCCGGACCAGTATCGTCAGATCATAGAACTTCTCGAACGGATCGAGAATGTAAAAAAACTCCGAGAATCAAGCAGTCGGGAAGCGACACGAAAACTCGCACTCTATCCATCGCTTTTCGGGGAGATACGACAGCCAAAAACGGATTATATCCTCATTCCATGTCATTCTTCGGAAAATAGAAAGTATATACCCATGGGATTTATGGATAAAAACATCATCTCTCACAATAGTTGTCAAACCATTCCAAACGCCACACTCTACCACTTCGGTATCCTCACGAGCATGATGCACATGGCTTGGGTTCATTCGACTTGCGGACGATTAAAAAGCGATTATCGCTACTCCAAAGATATCGTGTATAACAACTTTCCATGGCCTGAGGCAAGCGAAAAGAACCAAGAAAAAATCAAGAAACTCGCCCAAACGGTACTCGATGCCCGGGCGGAGTTCCCAACCAGTTCGCTCGCCGATCTCTACGACCCTCGTACGATGCCACCAGTTCTCGTAAAAGCTCACAATGAACTCGATAAAGCCGTGGACAAACTCTATCGTCCGAGCGGATTTTCCAATGATAGCGAACGGGTGGAGTGGTTGTTTGGGATGTGGGAGAAGATGGTTTGATAAACCCCCAATCCCCCTTGTTATAAAATCCCCCTATATTTCTTACTTCTCCTTTCTATGAACAACAATCTCTCCAATATCGTCCAGAAGTCATTTGAGGATATAAAAATGACCGATGAAACAGGCTTTGAGTTTTGGAGTGCCCGCACTCTTATGTCGGCTCTCGGATATAAAGAATGGAGAAAATTCTCTGGAGTAATCGAAAAGGCAAAGATTGCTTGCAAAAACAGCAATCAGAAGCCAGAAAACCATTTTGTCGGAGGGGACAAAATGGTCGGTCTATGATCTGGAAGTCAAAGAAACATAGAGGATTATTTTCTGACTCGGTATGCTTGTTATCTGATTGCTCAAAATGGGGATAGCAGAAAAATAGAAATATCTCTTGCACAAACATATTTTGCCAGTCAAACCAGAAAACAAGAGCTTCAAGAGGAGAGAGCCGAAGAAAATAAACGATTGGAAGCCCGAAAGAAACTCAAAGAAAACGAAGAAAAGATCGAAGAAACCGTCTATCAGAGAGGAATACAATTCCCAGTCGAATTTGCCACTTTCAAAAATAAGGGAATAGAAGCTCTCTATAATCTCTCCGTGAAATCATTGAAAGAGAAAAGAGGAATCTCAGAAAAAAGAGCATTGGCAGATTTCGATACTGAGGTAGAATTACGGGCAAAAGACTTTATCTATGCCATCACTGATCACAATATCAAAGAAAAAAACATCTTATGAAAGCAGCATCTCGAAAAAGAACTCGTCGCCAATAGCAAAGCAACGAGAAAAACCCTCCTCAATCGATGAATCACACCAGAAAATCTCCGATCGCAAGAAGATCTGAAACAGATAGAGAAAAGAAGAGAGAACGAACAAAAGATATTGGAGAGTGACAAATAGATAATGAACCTATCACCTTCTATGAAAACCCCCGCTCACATCTCGAAAATCCTTGCCACTCTCCCCTCTTCGCCCTGAGTCTATATCATGAAGAACAAGAGAGGGGTGATTATCTATGTGGGGAAATCGGTCAATCTCCACTCGCGGGTAAGTTCGTACTGGGCGGATGAGAAGCGATTGAATTTCGCAAAACGCTCCATGATCACCCAGGTGCAGGATATCGGGATCATCGAGACCCGGAACGAGCTTGAGGCGCTCGTGCTTGAGACGAATTTGATCAAAGAGAACCAGCCGAAGTATAATATCCTCATGAAGGACGGGAAGAATCTCGCGTATATCCACATAACGGACGAAACGATTCCCGAGGTTATCAAAACTCGCAATAGAAAGGACTCCTGAATATATTTCTGACCGTATACCGCCGGAGCGAATGTGACGGAGATCCTGAAGGTCCTGAAGCGGATTTTCCAAATCCGGAGCTGTCGGGTGGAGTTCATAGAAAAAGATGGGAAAATATCCATCGGGAATAAGGCTGGGAGATCCATCCCTTGCTTGGATTATTCGATTGGGCTTTGTCCGGCACCATGTCTGCTCACGGAAGAAAAGATCAAAATCTATCAGGATAATATCGCTTCTCTGAAACAATTCCTCTCCGGGAAAAGCCTCGCGGTCATCGAAGAGCTCCGTGCCCGGATGCAGGAGCGAGCGAAGAAACTCGAGTTCGAGGAGGCCCAGAAATTGAAACTCCAGATCGAGCAGATAGAGAAGCTCGGGACGAAACAGATCGCTCGGGATAGTATTCCTGGTGATTATGATGCGATCATCTCCATAGAGAAATACCATAAAAATTTCATCGGACTTACGGAAATCCGCTCGGGACACATCGTCGGGGTATCTCAGATCGAAGTCGGGAATGAGCTCGAAGAAACTCCGGAGGAAGTCCTCTCCGTATTCCTCGCGAAACGGTACCTGACAGAGGATATCCCGGCAAGCGTAAAGATCCTTCTGAAGGACGAACCGGAGGATGTCGTCCTGCTTGGGGCTTTTATAGAGAAAAAAAGGGAAATCGAGTATCCTCGGATCGGACCGAAAGCGGATATCCTGAGATTTGCGGAATATAATCTGCTTTCGTTTGCCCAGCGCGAAGAGATCCGATCGCTTGCTGTCAAGGCTCCGACAAGGACGACACAGGTGAATATATTGGAACGACTTGGATATGAAGTGAAAAAATCTGGAGAGATCGTATTTGAATGTTACGATATCTCCCATACCCACGGACAATTCACGGTCGCATCCCGATCGGTCATCGTGAACGGAAAATCGGAAACTTCCCGGTACCGGAAATACAAGATCAAGACCCTCTCTCCGGGGATGATCGATGACTTCGCTTCCATCCGGGAGGTCCTCTATAGACGGACTCTCGAAGGGATCGAGCAGAATAATTTCCCGGACCTGATCGTGATCGACGGAGGAAAGGGACAGCTTTCATCCGCTCTCGAAGCGATGAATCGAGCGTGTGAATCTGCCCTCACCACGACCCTCTCCCATAGGGAGAGGGAGATTAAACTTCCTCACTTGTGTTCGATCGCGAAGCGCGAAGAAGAGATTTTCGTGCCGTTTCAGAAAGACCCGATACTCTTCGAGAAGGGCTCCATGGAACTCATGCTGTTCCAGAAAATACGGGATGAATCCCACCGTTTCGCTATAGGATTCAACCGGAGTTCACGGAACAAGGCGATGAAGAAAAACATACTGGAAGAGCTCCCCGGGTTCGGGCCGGTCGCACGGAAGAAGATACTGAAGCTTGCCGGAAGCATCGAAAATATCCATGAAATTCCGCGAGAAGAGATCGAGAACATCCTGACGAAAAAACAAGTGGAGATATTGGAGGAACATGGATTGCTGTAGCTCATAAAAAATACTCTCCAGACTGGATCTGGAGAGTATTTTTTACCTGTGAGGATTATTTCAATTCCTCTATCTTCATGGAGAGAATCACGACATCGGTCAGGGGTTTATCATTTCGGTCGGCTTTCACGTTTGCTATGGCATCTACGATATCCATCCCTTCATACGTTTGACCGAATACGGAATGATGACGATTCAGATGAGGAGTCGATTTTGCCTGAACGATGAAGAACTGGCTTCCATTCGTATTTGGTCCGGCATTCGCCATGGAAAGCGCTCATTTCACATGTGTGAGCCCCGGTGCGAATTCATCCTCGAATTCCTGTCCATAGATACTTTCACCACCCATTCCGGTACCGGTCGGATCACCCCCTTGGATCATGAAATCCCGAATGACACGGTGGAAAATGATTCCATCGTAATACCCTTTATTTGCAAGGGCGATGAAATTGGCGCAAGTTTTCGGGGTTTCTTTCGGAAAAAGCTTCACTTTGATAGTGCCGAGAGTCGTTTCGATGGTAGCGACCGTATCGCCTGCTTTCGGAGAATCGAGTTGAGACATGGTATTATGTAAAAAAATAGTGGTGAATTTTCATTTCTATCTAGGAAGTCCGTAGAAATCAAGTCCCTTCTGATCCGTCATACTCTTCGTGATATAGTTTTTCTTCTTCCCTTTCCGGAAGAATCCACGGTCATCGAGAATCCCGAGTTCTATGAGCGTATCGATGTTCTTGCTCGGGAGCCTTTTTGAGGGGAATGCTTGTTTATTCTGGAAATAATGCGTACGTTTTTTGTAACTGAGATTATATCGTGTCTCTTTGCTTTCATTTCCGGTATACGCCATAAGTGCCTTCTTTTTTCCTTTGGAAAGCTTGCGTGCCGCTGCTTGTTTTTTGACCAATCGAGCCGAGAGTCCGTGTGAATTTGCCATAAACGAAGCAGGGGAATGATGTATTTTTGATAGCTTTATATGGTGCAACCGACAGGACTTGAACCTGTGACCTCCTCCTTCGCAGGGAGGCGTTCTAATCCAACTGAACTACGGCTGCAGAAAAGTAAAAATGGAGCGGGGAATCGGGTTCGAACCGACACACCCAAGGGTTGAAGCCTTAGTACACTCACTCAGTTATGTTACCCCCGCAAAGTGGCAAATCGAGAATCTTTTCGATTGTCGCCGCGCGCATTGTATGAAAAACTCGGGGAAAGTCAAAGTTTTTTTCCTTTAAACTTGCCTTTTGAGCTCCTTTTTATATAATGCGCGTACTTTATTATTTTTCATCTATTTTATGTCACAAAGAACACTCGTGCTCTTGAAGCCGGATACTATTCAGAAATCGCTTATCGGTACCGTTCTCGCTCGTCTGGAACAGAAGGGTCTTAAAATCGTCGGGATGAAGATGCTCCAGATGGATCAAGCACTCTGTGATGCTCACTATGCCGATCATGTAACAAAAGGGTTCTACAAATTCCTCGCTGGATTCATGATGTCCGGTCCGATCGTCGCAGTTGCGATCGAAGGTCATGATGTCGTAAAAGTCGTTCGAACCATGTGTGGAGCAACCAATCCTGCTGATGCCCTTCCTGGAACAATCCGTGGAGATTTCGCGAAGAATATCGATAATAACATCATCCACTCTTCCGATAGCGATGAGGCTGGTACTGCCGAAGTGGCACGATTCTTCAAGGAGAACGAGTTATTTAACTATGGGCGAGAGCTCGCTGCGTAAAAATGAAGACACAATTTTCTATATTCATACCGAGACAAGAAGTCCGAAGGGTCGATATGTATCTATCGACCCTTTTTCCTGACCATTCACGCTCGTACATGCAGAAGCTCATAGAAAAAGGACGATTGCAGGTGAATGGGAAAGTGCTCGACAGCAATAAACGAGTGAAGAAGGGGGATGTTCTCGAGATAGAATTCGAGACCGAAAAATCGCACCTTCAGGCGGAAGACATGAATCTGGAAGTCATTTTCGACAATGAGGATTTCGCGGTCATCAGCAAGGATCCGGGGGTCAATACCCACACGGTTCCCGGAGAATTTGGGAATACCGGGACGCTCGTGAATGCACTCCTCCATCACTTCGGGAATCTCTCGGTCATCAACGGTGTAGAACGCCCCGGGATCGTCCATCGGCTCGACAAGGATACGAGCGGACTCATCCTCATAGCGAAGAATGACCGCTCTATGAAAGCACTCCAAAAGAAAATGGCCGATCGGAAGATAAAGAAGTTCTACTACGCCGTCGTACTCGGACTCGTGAAAGACCAGGAAGGGATGATCGAGTCCTTCATCGGACGCGACCCGAACGACCGCAAGCGGATGACCACCGAAAATCCCGTCAATCCCAAGCTTGCGAAGACCAAGTTCACCCTTCTCCATCACTTGGGCGACAAATACTCCCTCCTCGAAATCGAGCTCTTCACGGGACGAACCCACCAGATCCGTGTCCACATGTCCGCCATCGGTCACCCGATTATCGCTGACAAGGTCTATGGAAACGAGAAAACGAACAAGGAAGTCGCGACCAAGTACGGACTCACTCGACAGTGGCTCCATGCGAGGAGACTCGCATTGAATGTATTTTGAGTAGATTATGAATTTATCGCACCGCTGAAAAAAGATATAGCAAAGATGTTGGAGGAGAATGGAATAGAGGTGGATTAAATGACTATCTCTCCACTCTTCGATATGTTCCTGGTTTTGCTTCTATAGTAGTTTGCGCTCTTCACCTAGATTCGTTCATTATTTCTTCGGTGGTTTTATCCCGCAATAAAACCACATTATTATCTACAATATATTGTGGTCAGACCATAGAAAAGGTTCATCAAAAAAGATTTACGAATTCCCACAGTTGAATCTGAAGTCTGTTTCCTTTTATTCAGAATTTAAGAACTTCGAATCTCTCAGATTCTTCAAGATATCTCATACCAACAGGAGTTAATTCGCATTCAACCGTCTCATTCATACTAAATGTTCATATCTCTTTTTTAGTTTCTATCAAATCTTCATGATGTGTTTCAGTAGCAGTTGCTAACATAATAATAAAATGGAAAAAATAAACTTACGAGTAAGTACTCTACTATATATTTCATTGAAAAGCAAAAAATATGCTCCCCTTCATCTTCACTCTCCTCATCCTCCTCGACCAGGCTTCGAAATACCTTTTCGAGCATTTTTTCGCGACCTCCAAAATCCACCTGTTCGGAGAGATTCTCGTACTCTCGTTCGTGAAAAATACCGGAGTAGCCTTTTCTTTTCCCATCGAGGGGATGATCCTCAAGGTCCTGACAGTCGCTCTGATAATAGGAATCTCTGTATACTATTTTCGTTACGAACAACATAAAAATCTCTTAATTACCAAGTGGGCATATATTTTGATCCTCTCCTGAGCGGTCTCGAATGGGATCGATAGGGTGTTCACTGGCTCGGTGACCGACTTCATCGGAGTAAAATACTTTGCAATTTTCAATTTTGCTGATATATTTATCTCCGTCGGTGCGTTTTTACTCTTCATAATCTATTTCAAACATGAGCGAACAAGTCGAAATTAAGACGAATGAGGATATACTTGGTCCTGCAAAAATTGATGCTATTTCCATCGGACTCTCCTGTCTCGGGAGCATCGCGGCAGGGTTTTTGTGAGGGCTCTTTACTCTGCTCTTCACCTATATCTTTCTCGGATCCCTTCAGGCCTCGACCATCTTCCCCTATATCCTCTCGCTCGTAGGGTTCTTCGCGGTTCTTGTAACCGTTTCTGTGACTTTCATCCTCAATCGCCTGCTTTTTGCGGAGAAATATAAGGAATGATCGATCGTTCTCGCACAGATATCCATTCTCTCGATTTTTTTCTTTATATTGGTTACGCCGCTCTATGTGTATATAAACTGGACAAGACCGGATCTTCTTATATTTGTCTTCCTTTTCCATATTCTCATAAACATCCTCGCTACTTCCCTGCTTTCGGAAATCCTTTCCAGTTACCGGTATATCCTCCTTTCCATATACGGAAGTTTCATAGGATTCTTCGTGACTGCTATTCTCTCGGTCGTGTTTTTCATGAATTTCTCGCCATCACGAAACGCTCTGTATTCGCTCATAGGAGTCATCATCGTGGTCAATTTCGTTATCACGCTCTTCCGGCTCCTTTTCGAGTTCGTCTATTATCGGATATACATCACCACCGGAACGGACCATCTCGGAGATATCTTCGCCCAGATGGAGAATGAAGAAAAAGAAGCGGTGGCGAGGGCAGAGAAAGAACTCGCGACTTTTAACTAATTATCCATTCCACTATGCACAAAATCGCACGACGCATCATCGAGACCTACCTCCGGGAAAAAAAGATCCTCACCATCGAGGAACTCGGACTTTCAGGAACCGAACACGAGACGAGCAAGAATCTCGTGTTCGTAACGCTCTACAAGAACGGAGGAGTTATCGCCTCAAGCGGGCGGATACATCTGAAAAAACCGAACACCCTCTTCGAACTCATAGAAAATACCCTCTTCTGCCTCCGGGATCCCCGTTTCACAGAAGCGGTGAAGAACCCGGATGAACTTGCGAATGTACAGATTCGCGTCGATATGATCCGCCCCGAAGGACGCCGCATCCTCGGGAATATAAACGAGCTCGACACGAAACGAGAGGGTCTCATCCTCCTTTCCCAAACCAAGAACACCCTCGGTGTGCTCCTCCCGAATATCACCAATGTCGCTTCCGCTCCAGATGAGTATTTCCAGATCGTCTGCAAGAAAGCAGGACTGGATCCAGCTGACCTGAAACCGGAAGATATGGTGCTCTATGGAATAGAATCGATGGTATTTTCAGAACTCGGAAAATAATATGGCTATTTTCTCCATCACTCTCTTCGGAATCCATATCGCACCGACCTGGTACGGGCTTATGTATGCGCTCGGATTTCTTGCGGGATATATCCTCATACAGAGACGGGAAATTCTCTCGGATACGGAACTCGAATCGCTCCTGTTCTTCGTTTTCTTGGGGGTGCTTCTCGGAGGACGACTCGGGTATGTCCTGTTCTATAACTTCCCGTATTACCTCTCCCACCCTCTAGAGATACTTCAGACCTGGAAAGGAGGGATGAGCTTCCACGGAGGGGTTATCGGGGTGATTATCGCGATGCTTCTCTTTGCTCTTATGTACAAGAAATCGTTTCTGATCATCGCGGATAACGTAACCAGCATCCTCCCCATCGGGCTCGGGCTCGGGCGGATCGGGAATTACCTCAATGGGGAACTGCTCGGATTCTCGCCATATACCGGGCCTCTTGCGGTCATAAAAGACAGAGTCTCTTATTTCCCTTCCCCACTCCTGGAGGCACTTCTGGAAGGCGTTGTATTATTTTCGATCCTCTATCTTCTCATGAAGAAGAATAGATTCCCCGGAAAGATCGCGACAAGCTTCCTCATCTGGTACGGTGTATTCCGCTTCTGTATCGAATTCGTACGCACCCCTGATGCAGGGCTCGGATATCTCGCTTTCGGGCTCACCATGGGGCAGATCCTCTCGATTCCGATGATAGCGATCGGAACGATCCTCTATTTCTTTTTCAAGAAACATGCAAAATAAAAGCTTCTCGAATATCCTCATCATCCTCTCTTTCATCATGACGGGAGTATCGTTTTATGTAGGCGATATCCTTGCATTCGGAATGAATCCGTTCTTCCTTGTGCAATGACTCTATGTCCAGCTGTCTATCCAATTCCTCCTCTACCAATTCCTCCATGCCGGGATCCTCCATCTTGTCTCCAATAGTTTCTTCCTCTATCTTTTCGGAAATCAGGTAGAAATCCTCATCGGACGAGGTCGTTTCATCCTCTTTTTTCTGCTCAATACCGTCTTCGTCGGAATCTCGCTCCTCTTTTTCGCAAACGGGAATACTATCGGGATCAGCGGATTTGCAATGGCGATACTCGCATATATATTCCTGGAGCTCAGATCCCAAAACAATCCCGAGTACCGCTCCGCAGGAGTCTTCCTGCTCATTAATATCGCCATAGGCTTCACCGGAAACATCAGTCTCGTAGGGCATCTTTCCGGAGCTATTTTCGGGATGCTGTTCTATTACCTGAGAAATGAGATGAGAGTTGGATTTCTCCGCTAGGATCTTATTCCATTCAGGAAAATATCACCCCTTCTTAAGATTTACTTAAGCTTCCCCAGTATCCTCTGGTCTGTCTATCTGAATACATTATATTTTTTAAAAATCCTCTATGCGTAAAAATAGCTTTTTCGGAACCATCCTTGCATTGGTTACCCTATCCACATCCCTTTCTTCCTGTTCTACCGCATCTTCCAATCAGGCAAACGGTTTCAATGGCGGACCTAGTGTGCAAAAAAACAGTTCCCAAGCCTCATTGGTATCGCAGAAAGCCAAACGGAATATCAATACCGTCACCAAGGCAAGCTAGATGCGAAACCGATATTTTTAGAATCGTACCGAAAAGATACTTCCCTTCCCCTTCTCGCTTTCGACTCGGATAGCATATCCGAGTTTTTCGGCAATGCTTTTTACAAGAAACAATCCGAGTCAGTATCCGCTTCGGATACTTCGACTGGAATCTTCCCGGTACAGACGGTCCCAAATCTTGTCGAGATTCCCTTTCTCGATCCCGATACCCGTATCCTGTATGGAAAAACCGTCCGTATCGAGCGTAACACGGATCTCGCCGGCATCGGTATATTTGAAAGCGTTATCGAGAAGATTCATGATGATGATCCGAAGCATGGATCGGTTGGAGGAGATGATCCTGTTTTTTGGGATATTCTTGATGATATAGAGATGTTTTCCGGAAAAAATCTGTTCTTCCTCGGCGATCGTTTCCTCCAGAAGCGCGGAGATATCTATCTTTTCTTTTTCTACCGGTTCTTTTTCAACACGCGCAATCGTGAGAAGGGTTGCTACCATCATATCGAGTACATTTATCTGTTCGCGGATATTTTCCAATCCCGTCCGATATTCTCCGCTTTTGAGCGCATAATCGATTTCGGATCGGAGGACCATGAGCGGGGTTTTGAATTCATGTGCGGCATCCGTACTGAATTGCTGCAACACGTCCGTTTGCGATTGTATCTTTTTGAAGGCCTCCGAAAGAGCTTCTGCAACGATGACGAATTCATCATTTTTCGGACCGGAAACAGGAAATTCCGGCAGCGGCGAACCTATTTTGAAAGAATGGATATATCGGATGATTTTCGAGAGAGGACGAAGGGAGGAATAGGCGAAGAAAAATGAGGAAAATGCGATAATGATCAAAAAAACGATAATCAGAAGAAGCGATGTCCTAAAGAGAGACACTTGTCCATGTATATGCTCTGTGATGTCGTACGGGAGACCGATATTTCCGATTTTCCGGAAAGGGAAAACATATCGTACATACCAGCTCGAACCGCTCTGATAGAGTCAGAGAAAATTCGGTTTCGCTTTATTCCAATCAGGAGAGACAAAGGATCCGCCTTCCGTTGTTTCGATCATCCCTCATTGTTCAAGAATCCTCTGGGAAAACCGGTTCATTTCATCAGCGGCATCTGCCCCGCTTCCGTTTCGACGGGCAAAAATATGTGTGGCGGTCTGCTCGGTCCGATCGGTCACTTCATTCCTCTCATCGATCCGCCAGTTATAGAAATAATAGGCATTGAGGATGATTACGAAAACAAACAGGAGCACGCTCGAAAAAAGCGTGAATATGAGCGCGATCCTCGTGGATGTCTTGAGCTTAGAAAAGAGCATAGGGTTTATGATGAAGTGAATATATATCCATACCCCTTGATAGTCTCTATGATATCAGGAGAGAGTTTTTTACGGAGATTGGAAATATACACATCGAGTTTGTCGCTCTCGAACAAGGATTCCCCTCCCCAGACGTATCCGATGATATCCGCCCGGGATACAGCAGTCCCCTCATTGGTTATGAGGTATTCCAGGATCAGAAATTCCTTCAGGGGGATATGTACAACCTTCCCATTCTTTCGGACACTCCTTTTTTGGAGATTGATCACGATATCGTCATAGACGATCTCCTTGAACGCTTTCTTTTTCGTTCGACGGAGCACAGCGAACATCCGTGTTTCGAGCTCCTTCAGATCGAACGGTTTCACGAGGTAATCGTCCGCCCCGCTCTCGAGTCCGGTGATCGTATCCGATAGTTCGTCCCGTGCAGTGATCATGATGATGGGTGTATCCTTTTTTTCCTGCACCTTCCTGCAGACTTCGAAACCATCCATCATCGGGAGCATGCCATCCAGGAGGATGATATCATAGTCCTCTCTGAGCGCCGTATCGAGCCCGGTCTGCCCATCGAAAGCGATATCGACCGTCCAGGAATCGAGTTCCAGATACCGCTTGATGTTTTTGGAGATTTCCCGATTATCTTCGATAAGGAGAGCTTTCATTATTTTTTCTCGATGAGAGGATAAGCGCTCGGCTGTGTGCTATCTGTTTTCGGTTTGCTGTATTTACGCACCGAGGTATATCTGTTCTGCTCAGCGATATGCAGGAGCTCAGCGAAACAAAGGGCAGTTATGATGATAACAGAGAGAAGGATGGAGAGTTTTTTCATATGCTAGAATTTTTCATGATAAATTTTCGTAAACCCTTGATTCTGAAGCGTCGAGACCGCATCTTCCACCATAGCGGGATTCCCACAGATATAGAATTCGCTTTCCTTCGGGAAAGCGAAGCCCGAGAGATCGATGCGTCCGTGACGGAATCCGGCTATTTCCTCTCGCGAGAGGAATATATGGGAAGCGAGTTTCGGAATCTTTTTTATATCTTCGGTGTAGAAAAGGCTTGCACTGTCTTGTACCCCGAAAAGGAGGAGTTTTTCGATATCGGCTACACTTCTCATCATATACATGATCGGAGCGAGTCCGGTTCCGGTTGCGATAAATACCTTCGGATGATCACTATCCTGAAGGACGAACGATCCATAGATCCCCTCTATCGCAAGCATATCCCCGGTCTGTATGTTTTTTAGGATATTCCCTCCTCGCCCGGATGATATCTTGATACAGAAAACGATCCTCTTGCCGTTCGAATCCACGACCGAATACGATCGGTAGAATATGCCGTCCCGATCCTTCAGGGCGATGCGGGCATATTGTCCTGGTATGACCTTGAACGGTTTTTCCGTCTCGAGAACCAGTTCCAAAGTTGTAGGATTCAAGAAAGTAGCAGTTACGACGGTTGCCGGAGTGTTCTCCTTTTCATATTCCTCTTCATATGGGACGAAATCTGCCTTGCCCACACCGCAGACAGGACAGATCCAATCATCCGGAATATCTTCGAAACGTGTCCCTGGAGCGATCCCTCCATCCGGATCGCCGTATTTTTCATCATAGATATATCCGCATGGGACGCAGCGGTATCGGGTCGTATTCCCGGAAAGCGCTTTCGAAGCGGGGGTTTTACCGCTTTCAAAAAGGAAAGCAGCCGTACGCAAAAGGATGAGCAAGGAGATGATCGTTATATAGAATCCCTCGAACCTGGAAGCGAAAGCGACATGGAGCGCAGCGATCAGGAAAAGCGGGTAAGCGAATACCTGGATCTTTTTCCATGTACCTTTCAGAAGCCGTACGGAATAATTATTCGAAGTGATCCCCAATATGGCGATGATGATGAAAGCGATCACCCCGGAAAAAACATCCAGTTCCTTGAAATGAGCGAGAACGAAAAAGGTTTTCTGATAGGTGTATTCCGTAGAGAAATATAGAGCCGTATGGGCAATGGCAAAAAGGAAAGAAAGCACTCCGAATACCCGTCGATATGGGGCGAATCCTTCCTTTTTCATGAGGGATATGATCGGTGTGACGGCGAGAGCGAGGGTCAGATAGAAAAATGAGACCCTCCCGAAGTCCCGGAGCAAAAGATTCATTTCACCGCTGTTCCCGAAATAAAATCCGAAGAAAAGAAAGATTCCTGGAATAAGGGCGAAGAGGTATCGAAGCATGATAAATGGATATTTTATATGGGTAAGATGCAAACATATCGTATGGATTTTCCGGAAAAAGCAAAATTTTATTCCCTAGCTCGCACTTGTCGTCGTATTCACTTTTTGTGCTGCTGCCGCTTGGGCTTGGGCCGCTGCTTGAGCCTTCTGCTGGGCGGCCAATGCTGCGGCTGCTGCTTGGGCTTGAGCCTGTTTTTGCATTGCGGCCTGTTGGGCTGCTGCTGCCGCTTGAGCCTTCTGCTGGGCGGCCAATGCTGCCGCAGAAGACGTCTGTGCTGAATTTACAGCTACCGATGCGGTAGGAGCTTTTACTATGGTTACCGGAATGGCTTTAGGAAGTACGGTTACAGCTCTTTTTATTGTCGGAATGGTTTTTTTCACAATGGCTATCTTTGCTGGAACAAGAGGATTATTCTTATCGATATATGCCATGATTACATCTCTTGTGGCAAAATACCCATTGGAGACACTTCCGTTCGCCCGACGAAACATGTATGTTTCGGTAGTAAGATCATTGAGAATAGTATAGACACTTCCATTCGGAGCGGTATGCACCGCCACTTCTTCGACCTGATGGTTGTTTTTGTCGATAAAATCAACTGTATTTTGGTAGCTTGTAAATTTCTGCGAAGATACGGAACCATCCGGGCGTTCAAAAATATATGCCCCTGTAGAAAGCGGGTGGATAGTATATTTTCTCCCATTCGGAGCGGTATACTCCATCGGAGCACTGCTCGACGCTATAATTCCGGTCGATGAGTCTGTATTGGCATTTACCGTTTGAGTCGTCGATATATCATTTGCTGCAGGAGCAACTGCTGTTTGCAAAGGATTCACGATCCTCCTTTCTTCCCTATCGTCGTCTTCATTTTCTTCTCCCCTATCATCATCCGCATAGACTACTGTCGCTATCTGGCGCATATTCCAGAAACCGCTTGAAATCCCCTTGTCTTTTAGGGAAATGATACCAAAGACGGAAGCTCCACAAAGGAGAAAAATACTTCCTATAGCAATGATCCGCAGAGATGGTTTCATGATCGATACGATAAAAAAATAAAGATTCTATACAAGTATTAGAGTACCCATGAACCTTAAACGAAACTTAATTGTCCATCGGTTTCGAAAAAATCAAGCCGGTATTTTTCCCGAAGCCCCTTCGTATAGAGGAGCTTTCCGGACACAGTAAATATGAGCCCTTCCATGCCTTTTTGTTCTATAAGACGGAGTCCTTCCGATGCCGGCGCATTGAAAATACTCTTCGTGAATCCATCCGAATCCGTACAACTGGAAGCTACAAGTGTTACACTCATGATCGCATTCTCATTCCCACCGGTCAGGGGATTGATGAGATGATGGTATTTCTTCCGATCGATATCCCATTTCCGTTTATAACTCCCAGAGGTTGCAATCGCCGCATCCTGGAGGATGAGCGAAGCGATGATCTCCTCGGTAAAGGGATTTTCTATGCCGATGACCCAACCACCGGATGCCTCATCATTGTTTCCGCTCGCATAGATATCGCCCCCCGCATTGACGAAGAAGTCATCGTATCCGAACATCCGGAGAAGCAAGGCGGCGTTATCTACCGCCCATCCTTTCGCTATGCCCCCGAAATCAAGCGATTGCCCCGGTTGGAGAGTGATCGTATCCCCCGCTATCCGTATCGCCTCAAAATCTGTATCGATCGGTCATTCCGTTGGCTCAAAATCTCACTGTTCGAATGAGTGGGCATATCCGAGTTTTTCGACCGATACCAGCGGATTGAAGAGCCCGTTCGTCTCTCTATGCATTTTTTTCGATACGTCCATGAGCTCCAGAAAACGTTGGGAAACGCTCATTTTTTTGTATGTATTGAGCAGACTCAGACTGGATTCCGGAAGAAAACGCGAGAATTCTTGTTCGATGGAAGAGAAATAGTCGAACACATATCCGATCCTCTCCGGCGTTTTCGTATCTTCGGAAAGAACGGTCACTTCTATGGAAGTACCGAGGAGTTTACGGGTTTCGGAGTAAGGCATGGGAAAAGAAGGGATAAAGATGTTATCCGATAATAGTATGGGGAAATCTTAAGCGAACCTTAAAAAAGGTTTATCCGCCCGTATATTCACTCCAGAAATCCTTACGGAACGCTTCATATCGGCCCTCGATGATCGCTTTTCTGGCCTCTCTCGAAAGATTCAGGAGAAATTCCATGTTGTGGAGCGAGACAAGTTGTCCGGCAAGCATCTCTCCAACCTTGAAGAGATGACGGAGGTATCCGAGGGAATAGGTCCGAGAGACCATGGTCGAGTATTCGGGACGGGTATAGATCCCTTCTTTTTCGAGACGGTATTTTTCATTGGTCACCTTGATGTTCCCGCGAGAGGTATAGGCGACCCCATGGCGCCCGAGACGGGTCGGCAGGACACAGTCGAACATATCGATCCCACGATAGATCCCCTCGATCAGATCTTCCGGTGTCCCGAGTCCCATTAGATAGTGCGGCTTGGAACTTGGAAGGTGCGGTGCGATCGCATCGAGGATGCGGATCATGTCAGGTTTGGACTCCCCAACAGAAAGACCGCCGATCGCCACTCCAGGCATATCGAGATCGGATACGTATTTCACGCTATCCACCCGAAGATCGTCATAGATGACTCCTTGTGCGATCGGAAAAAGGGCTTGCGGATGCAATCCTTTGTCGGCTCGAATTTTCTGTTGTTCTGTATGTTCTGCGACACAACGGGAGGCCCAACGATGGGTTCGGCCCATGGCAGCCCGGGCATAGCTATGAGTAGAGGTTCCCGGCGCGCATTCATCGAACGCCATAATGATATCGGCACCGAGATTCGCCTGGATCTGCATCGCCCGTTCCGGGGTGAAGAGGTGCTTCGATCCATCGAGATGCGATCGGAATTCCACCCCGTCTTCGGTGATCTTGACGAGACTCGTAGTCTCTCCTGTATCCTTCCCTCATCCCCTAGCCCCTTCTCCTTTTGAAGGAGAAGGGGAATTTTTTTGTGGGGTTTTCATATTTCCAAGCGAAAATACCTGAAATCCTCCGCTATCCGTAAGGATCGGGAGATCGATATTCATGAACGTATGGAGTCCGCCGAAATGCGCGATAGTCTCATCACCCGGACGGAGATAGAGATGGTAGGTGTTCGAGAGCATGATCTGGCTCCCGATCTCCATGATATGATCTTTATGGATCCCCTTCACGCTCGCCTGGGTTCCGACCGGCATGAAAATGGGGGTCTGTATATCCCCATGCGGAGTCGAGAGTGTTCCGGCACGTGCGAATCAGTCGGTGGCTTCCAGAGTGAAATCAAACATAAAAATACGGTTCTTTTGTGAATTGTAAGAACCGCATTATATGGAAAATATCCAATTGTAAAAAAGAAATTCCGGAACCGGGCCGTTACTTTCTTTGGACGATATTGGTGATCTCTCTGGCTATTCTCTTTGTACACTGGATAGTGGGACAGACCCTTTCGTTTGTACCAAAAAAGTGATTGCAGGTCGTATTGTCGTAGACACATTTCTGACGTGCAGCATAGAGATTGTAATCACGCACCTGAGGCTGATGGAGAGAGGGGCTCATACAAAGGTCCATATACAGTATTTAAGAGAAAAAATGATAATATACTATCATCCTATCATATTATTACCGCTATGACAAATCATTTTGTTATTTTCTGGATTACATTTGTTCAAAAATCTTCTGAACCCTCATGCATGCAATAGTCATACAATGATTAGCATTGCATCCTATATAGGTATTACAAACTGCTTCGCCGGCCTGATCCTTGAGTATCAGGTTTCCATGGTTATTGATGACACGGACTGAGGGTTCCTGAGGATACGAGTGTACATTGTGTATTTTTCATAGGACCATACAACTTCTGGGATTAAAATTAAGCCCGGAAATAGTAGCCTATGTATACAGCTTTTGCAAATGATTTTATCTGAAAATGATTTTTACGATATCCTGGTATGCCACGAAGATGCTCAGGAGTATGAGAAGCGAAAAGCCAGCGATATGGATGTACTGTTCGATCTTTCCATGAAGCGTTTTCTTTTTGGAAAAAATCCCCAGGGCTCGGTGAATGACCAGAAAGACGAAGCGTCCGCCATCGAGCGCCGGAAACGGAAGCAGATTGAATACCCCGAGATTGATGCTGATGAGCGCAGCGATAAGGATGATAACCGAAGACGCTACCTTCGCATCGAGGAGGTTCACGAAGAGGTTCCCGATGGCGATCGGTCCTCCAAGGCTTTGGACCGCTTCGGTCCGTTCTGACGGAAGGCGAGGAGCGAATATCCTCTTCACCAGACTTCCGAGGAGTTCCAATGTCATCGCGGATTGATTATAGGTCTCGATCGCTCCTTCTTGGATAGACTCGATAACCCCGTACCTATACCGGAAATCCTTGCGGATCTCGGTGACATTGTATCCTACATAACTTCCGATTTTCCCATTTTCGGGAGTCACCGGAACCGTTCGCACTCCGCCGGTTCAGCGTACAACGAAATTCATAGCCACAGTCGATTGTTTCACTTTCGCGATCATCTCCTCCGGTTTGGAAATCGTTTTTCCATCAATCGAGAGAAGGATATCGTTGTCCAGGATTCCCGATTTTTGCGCGATGCTTCCGGTGAGCGGAGAAAGGATGATCCCATCGGTTTTCACCAGTCCGATACGGACCGCCTCGTCGAAAGAAGGTATGAGTTTCGTTTCTGTCTGTGTCTGGAATTTCGTATTGATCCCGAGCGGCTCCACTCCGACCATAAAAAGAGCGGAAAATATGACGAATGCGAAAAGAAAATTCATAATGACCCCAGCAAGGATGACTGCTGATTGCTGCCAGAAGTTCTTGCTCGCAAGGGAATCCTTGTCATGCGTTCCTGCCTCGTTCATCTCCTCCCCCTTCATCCTGACGAATCCTCCTATCGGCAACCAATTGAGTGTATAGATGGTCCCGCTTTTATCCTGCCACACCTGCTTGGCACGGGGTGGAATACCGATTCCGAATTCGTCTACTTTCACCCCGAACCTTTTCGCCATGCTGAAATGCCCGAGCTCGTGGAAAAAAACGATCACCGAGAAGATGACGAGTGCGAGGAGGATACCGAAAAATATAGTCATAGAGAGTTTTTGATTGTTAGAGTTTTAGAAAAAGCGGAATATTTTTCCGCTTTTTCTATAAAGATAAGAATTATATCTTACCGAGATCCTCTTTGAGATGGTCGAACAGATGATTGATGAGATCTGCGAGATTCTTGTAGTCTTCGCGTGCATAGTAGAAGGTTTTTCCATCGACAAGAACATTGAGGGTTCCATTGAAACGATCCGTTTTGTTCTTTTCAAGGACAAGGGCAACTTCCCCTTCCACATCGTCTCCATCGAGTTTTTGGAGGTATTTGTCGAGCTTACCGGAGAGATTTTCTTCCACGAGACGCTCCGTCACTTCCCTGTCTTGTTCCATATTCTTCAGTTGTATCTTTTTTTCGAGTTTCATAGGACTAAAGGTTAAGAGATATTTCTGTTACAATCGAACAGAAGAGGTCATTATATGCAAAATAAACGGAAATACCAAAAGTTTTTTGGAGAAAATTTACCGGAGATCTATCGTCCCTTTCTTTGCGAGAATTCTCTCTACTTGCTTCTCATTCTCGTATTCTTCATCCTCACCATGACGACCGCTTCCTTCGAGATGATCGCGCACCACTTCTGTGAGGGTATGGAGAAGGAGTTCCATCGGAGCCTTATCCTTCAGTTTCTTCTTTTCTTCTATTTCGTGTACGGTTTCCTCGATATGGTCGGTGATATCATGGGGATATTCTGCTCATTCCAGGACGAAATCGTCATCATCTCCGGTGGTATAGAGGATAACATCCCCTTTATTGAAGAAGGAGTCGAAAAATGAATCCGTCCGGATCTCGGAACCTTTTATATCATGATAGTCTATATGGATGATATGCCTCGTAAAGATATCCCAATCTATATCTACCACTCAGAGGTCAGTTATGAGCCACACGTCATTATACCAGTCGAATATCTTGTATATGAGGAAAAGATAGAGTGCAACCGCATATATCTCAAAATAGAGGAGAGGGACGAGAGTCTGAAGCGAAAAGGAATTGTTATAGTAGAAAAAAGTCGGGAGAGCCAATCAGACAAAAAGAGTGACGATGATACGATCGATGATAAGGAGCGGATGCCTGTGGCACACGGAAATAAGCTCCTCTCCTTCCCTGAGGTACTTGCTGAAAAAAACCTGATCGAAATAGTTCATAAGCGGAAATCCCTCACCCCGACCCTCTCCCAGAGGGAGAGGGGGAAAAATAAAATTATCTTCATTTTATAGAAGAAGTATATGTTTTTTGGAAGAGAGTGCAAGTTTAGGTATGAGAAGCGGTTTTTATATACCGTATCCATTCAAAGGTCTCAAACCCTTTTCTTTCCACCTCCCGGAAATCCGATTCGAACTCTATTAAAAAGGCATCACCCTCGTGTTCTCCGGGAATCCGGCTGATCCATGCTTCATCGACCAATCCCCGGTCGAGAAATGCTTCGTATATGGTTTGTCCGCCGATGATGAAAACCGTATCGATTCATTCGTTTTCGAGCGATTCGGCCATTTCCTCGATCGAAGCATAGGTTTCAAGGCCTTCGATCATGCTGGAAGTAAGGATGATATTCCGGCGATTCGGCAAGGGGCGACCGATGGATTCATAGGTCTTGCGTCCCATGACGACAATGCCGCCGGTCGTCAAACGCTTGAAATTCTGAAGATCTTCGCTATTGTGCCATGGAAGCTGTCATTTGTTCCCGATGGCCCTATTATCGGCTATGGCGGCGAGGAGTATTGTTTGCATGAAAATATGAGAGGGATATTATTTCTTTTTTGATTCCGCTTTTTCTTTTCCAAGGTATGCGCGCAATTCCTCAAAGAAGGCAGGATCTATGTCCATATGAGGATGTGCGTGTCATGGAAATTCAGAAAGCTCAAATTTGTGATACATATATTCAAGCTCATGCTGGGAGAGTTTCGAGAAATCACCGGTATACGCAGATAATCTATTCCTCTCCTGTTTCTGTAGAGCTATCTCATGGCGCTTATCATACGGTACGTACCGGGCGAGGACCTCTTCGATCCCTGCCTGTACGGAAGTAGAAACCTCCTGGATAGGGACGACACATGCCACCACCCCTTCACTCATCATACCTTCTCCTTCCACTTTTTGCGGTGCCTCATTCTGATCTCATGCAACCGAAGAAAAAACTGCATTCATAGTAGAAAAAATAAGAAATAAACGATTAGAATTCCCAACTTCCGTTCATGCTCGTGGATTGCGTATAGTTCACTACCGTGGATTCGAAGAAATTGCTCTTGTCGGAATTCGGATCCTGGAGACGTTCGAGATGTTTGTACGGATTGGTGATCGCCTCTTTGTAGAGCGGAGCGATCCCAAGCATACCGAGACGCTGATCTGCAAGCCATCGTGTGTATTCTCTCGTTGTCTGCCCGTTGATTCCCGGGATGCGGTTCCCGAGGATGTGCGTGCTCCATTCGATTTCCTGCGCAACGGCCGTATCCATCATCTCGAGGATGAGTTTCTCGTCATAGATCGCTGGAAATTCCCGCTTGATCTCCTTGATGATGTTGGCGAATATCGTGATATGGGTGAGCTCGTCTCGGCGGATATAGGCGATCATACGTCCGGTCGCGGGCATCTTCATGTGATCCACGAGGGTATCGAAGAAGGCAAACCCGTTATAGAAATAGAGGGATTCCAAGAGGAAATTCGCAACGATTCCACGGAAAAAATTCGCATCGGATGGAGTATCGATGAAATCCTGATAGATCTGACCGATGTACTTATTCCGTTCGAGGAGGATCGGATCGTTCCGGAAGAAATAATAGATCTCATCCCGTTCATGGGAATCCACGACCGATTCGAGGATAGTCGCATAGGACTGGGAATGGATCGATTCCTGATAGGCCTGGATCGCGAGGATCAGATTCACTTCCGGAGAGGTGATGAAGTCGGAAAAATGCGGAAGATTCACTGTCTGGATGGAATCCAAAAAGATAAGGAACGAGAGGATCCCCTTATACGCACGTTGTTCCTCGACAGTGAGGTCGGTGTGGAACATCCGGGCATCGTCCTTGAGTCCCGAAACTTTTTCCGGTACCCAGAAATTCCCGATCATTACCTGATAGAGCGACTTCGCCCAAGGGTATTTAACCGCATTGAGGTTGAAAAGCCCGGTCGTCGAACCCTTGATGATGGTCCGGACTTCCACCTCGTCTTTTCCTTGCGGATTGAAGAGGAGATTGGCATGCATAGCGTGTGGATCCTGTTGTGTCATAGTGAGGATATGGTATTATAAGTTATAAAGAAGAATCCTTCGGTCGTTTTTTCCCGACCCGACTGTTTCGCTCAAGGATACGCCGCTCTATGAGAAGGGATCCTGTATAAAGAAAAATCGGTATACCAATAAGTTGGTAGATAATCGTGATCGATTTCCCAAGATCTGTTTTTGGGACGAAATCGCCATACCCGACCGTCGCAAGCGTCGTCGTTGTAAAATATACTGCATCGAGATACCTCCATCCTTCTATGGCATGAAAACCGATTCCTCCCATTATAATGATAAGGAGAATAAATACCGCTTCGACCTCCAATTTCCGGATAACAGGAAGATTATGGTAGATCTGATAGAGAGAGTGTTTGAAAAGTTTTTTCATAGGAAGTGTTTGTATGAACATTTTTTTGGTTATGCAGTTTTCTTGCGAGGGTAATAGTATTGGAATAGTTCCTGTGAATCAAAGTTCCGGCAATCCGATCGACGGAACCCGAGAGCTTCCGC
>JAQTLR010000007.1 GCA_028714815.1 Candidatus Altimarinota bacterium
TCACCTCCGTCACCTCGTCCTGGATGAGCTCGGAACCGGAAGAAACCGCATGTTCCGTGAAACGGTCCATGATCTCCCGACCGGTAGCGGAAAGGGTTCCGGGATAATTCTCCACTTTATGGGAAGTAGCAAGGGCCCCACCCGGCATGGCACCGATGATGCAATTCGTCAGTTTATAACGGGAAGCATACATCCCTGCTGGAAGCCCAGCGGATCCAGCTCCGATGATGATGAGATCGTACATGAGAAAATTTTGTGAAGTTATAAAGTGGTCGTCTGTTCCTTTTTCTTCGCTTTATTATCCTGTATGACATTCCGGATGATGCTCGCGTTATCGATCGGAGATGGGGCGAAGTGCATGATGAAATTGGAATTCTCCGAAGCGGTATGCATGGAAACGGTCCCGAAATTCAGGAGATTCTCGAGAAGCCCCTTGGTTTGCGCATTCACCTCCTTCACATCATCGAGCGAGCATTCGGAAATGGTCCGATTGAGGAAAGATATCTGCTCTATCCCCCGGATCCGTTGGTCGGTGATGACAAAGAGATCCAGTTCGTTATTGGCCCAAGTGATGTACAGGAACAGGAGATAGACAGACCAATAGATGATCAGGAATACCGAGAATATATCCCCCGGAATGAAAGAGAATATCGAGGACTGATAGGCAAGCAGCATGATCGAAGAGACAATCAAAAAAAATACATACAGCCCCAGATAGAGGTACACTATCCAGTGACGCTTCAGAACGAGCTTCAGCTCTTCGTCCGGACGAAACGTATTTCTGAGACCGGCGAGATTTATTCCATGGATATCGAGGGACATACAATGAGAAGATTACGTGATATTAGGTTTTTTTATGTAGTATGGTTCGATCCGTCGTACCGGACTCCCGATCCTGAAATTCTTGCAAAATGCATCATATCGGAGAGCTGATTGTATCGAAATCGCACCATTTGTAAAATCATTTATTTCCCCTATTCAGAAGTAGCATCCTGGCGGGATATCCGGAATGGCGATGAGTTCCGGAATGGTATCTTTGTTTCTTTGTAGCAGGTACTCTCCCCGATTTGCCCGAAGAAGCATGGGGTAGCTCCATCCGGACAGTTCTCCAAGGGTGAAATAATCGATGCTATAGAGCGGGGTATGATGCACAAGCGACAGGGTGTTTACAGTCAGGGTGATGATGCGCATGGCAGTGAAACTCCCCGGTCCGTTCACCACGACCACCCCTTCCAGGTTCTGGAATTCCAGACTATTTTTCGTAAGAAACTCCGAAAGGGAGACGAGGAAATGTTCCGATTCCCGTCCTCGGAGTTCTATGGATTCCTGCGATACTATATCCTTTCCGGAATCGAAAAGGATATAGGTCGCCGGGAGAGAGATGGTGTCTATGAAGAGGTACATACATTAAGGGAGGTTATTTGATCACATATTCCGCATCTATTTTATACAGGATGCTTGTTATAGTGGTGCTTTTTTCCGAATCAGGGAACTTGGTGAGATTCAGAACCATATACGAACCCTTTGTCGCATAGGAAAGCCCATAATTCGTGTCCAGGATATATACATCCCCTCCTTTCGAGATACCGGCGATCGCCTTGTGGTTCGCATCCGTTATATATCCGCCACCAGGAAGATCCGGGCTGGAGAGCGTATTTTTCACAAAGGAGAATCCGCTCATCGGAAGGACCCGTATACCGGTTCCTGTCGCAGCATCCAGACTCGATACCTGTTCCATATCCGACACCGCAGAGATATCGATTTTCTCGGAGAACACCACTTTCTTGTTCGGAGAAAGAACCTGGACTTGGAGTGGAGAATCCTTGGTGGCTCCCGAAACGGCAATCTCGAACGATGTATCTTTCAGAGCGATCTTCCCGGTCCGCTCATCCACTATGGCGATAGTTTTTCCGGACTGTGTCAGTATGACTCCGTTCGTATTTTTTCCGACAAGAGCAAATGCCCCGTTTTCTGCAGTTTTCAGAGAACCCGATCCTGTAGATTCTATACGGGAAAGAGTACCGTTCCTGAGCCGGAATATATCGATAGGCTCACCACCAAGAACTTCGTTCAGATCTCCCGATATAGTACTTCCGGAAAGGGACCGTATCTCGGGAACCGGCGGATATACCGTAAGTGTCAGATCCTTGGAGGATATGTTTCCATTGCCATCCTTCGCAAAGAGCCGTATCTTTTTCGTGAACAATGTATCGAACGGTCCGATATCGAGATTGGATATCGTATTCCCTTTCTTGATCCCATATACCGTAGCAGGATCCAGGCTATCCCTGTCGTTTCCTACATCCCCATCTCCATCCGTATCTTTCATGAGATCTGAATCGACCCACACACTCTCCGTTCCCGAGACATCTTCCAAATATGTTGCGAGGCTCAGTGTCTGCTTCTGATACACCGGCACCCGGATAATATCTCCATAAGTGATAAGCGGCCCCTCCGTATCCGCCTCCTTCTGTGGAGACAGGAGATGGAGCGAAGCGATGGTACTGCTCCGGTCTTTCTCTATGGAATAGAGTTTCGAATAATACCAATCGTTCGGTGCGGAAAGCGATACATTGTATTCATCCGATTTATCTCAAAGCGGATAATATTCGTATGTCCCCGGTCCATCCAGGCGCATGGAGCTTCCATCATAGTAAGAGAAAGAAACGAAACTATTGCTCTCCGCGAGTTCTATTTTCGTTTTCGGAAGAATAGGCACCCCGAAAAGATCATTGGCATCAAGAGTCTTCTGTTCTTGGGAATCCTTGAAAAGATACAGTTTTCCGCTTTTTACCCAGATCTTGGTATTTGCCAAAAATTCATAATTCGTGTTCCGGTCGAAAGAAAGAGTCTGTTCAGTACTATCTCCATCATGCATATAGGAAATGACCGCTCCTCCGGCATCGGTATACACAGTACGACCCTCGGCGATGATGATAGGAGTCGTTCCGTTCGTTTCCGGTGTCGCATATTGATAGGTATTCAGGGTCACTGTCGCTTCTCCGCTCGACCGGCCGAAAGAAAGGATATTCTTCCGTCAGATGAATCCCACATGGGTGGTATCGGCAACGGTTTCACTCGAAAGATCCGGTATCATATCCACCTTATGGATGGCGGTTTTCGGTTGTACAGAAAGAGGATCTTCTCAGGAATCGATCTTATCGAACCGGTCGATGTAATCGTAGTATTCGAACCGGAAACGGTTGTCCGCAGAAGGATTTGCCGGCTGGAAGGAGAAATCTATCTCATTGGAAGTAGTGAACGTCTCCTCGAAATGATTCGGAGCAGAAAGGACTCTCTGCGATCCGCCATCTGGTACCATATGTAAGAAATCCTGCCAGTCGTATACTTTCGGCGAGTCGGAAGAATGGCTCGTAGGAGCATCTTCGGAGAAGTTCTGCTTCAGATAGAGGCTATTATCCATACGGTAGATGATATCATCATCTCCATCCTTGTCCACATCGCTGTATACAAGATCTTCCTTCCCGTCGACCAGATCGGTGTAATCGAAAAGCCGGACCTGTTTGTTATTCTTGTCCAGAATATAAATACCCTCATACTTATAGGTAGAAGCGGTAGGGGACGCTTGTGTATCCGATAAAGCCGTGTCTGTCGGAGACGGAGGCATTCCGCTCGTATCAATGGCCAGGAGTCTATCTGTACTTTCTGCATAGGCAAGCGTATGGAGAGAATCATTCCTCTTCGTATCACGGACAAAAGAAGCAAGACCCGATTCCACTCCGGCAACAAGGCTATTTCCCATATCCTGTATTTCCTGCGTCTCCGCATCTTTAGCCCCATTCTGTACCTGTTCCAGGCTCGGAAGTATGCGGGAATTGGTCGCGAGAATCTTCTGTTTCGTATCATCTTCCCATCCGGCATCCGTGGACATGGCTCGTACTTTTATGTTTTCTCCTCCGACAGAAAGGAACGAAGGGGTGGTTCCCGTATCCGGACCATGCGTTCGGAGAAGAGTATCCATCTCGGTCTTCAATCGTGTCGTTTCCATTTTTTCACCCTGTATATAATCTTTGATGAGACGGAATTTTTCGGTATTCTCTTTCGTAAGATCCTGTATGAATTTCGTCTCGCTTTCCCCCTGGTACGTCACTGCCTTTTGGAGAGTATCGGCAATCGCAAGAGCCTTCGGATCATGCATCGCACGGATCGTTCCTATATTTTCGGTCAATATATCCTTCAATCCTTGGACGGTCACTTCCTCGCTCGAGTGTTTTTCCATATACCGGTTCAGTGCGACAAAATCATGGAGCACCTTGAACGAAAGCCCCTGGAGAAGGAACGTCATAGTGTCATTCTTGCTCGGTTTTTTATCCTTGCTTCCCACGTATGCTTCCGGTTTCACGGTCATTTCCACGTGTCATGGGACCGCATTCCGGAGATTCACATCCGGCACGACGATGGATCCGATATTGGAAAGATCGTTCGTGAATGTGTTGACTGGTTCCAAGGTCGCCTTCGACATGGCGACGATGAAATCGATATCGGATTCCAGATTGACGAAAGTCCCCACCTTTATGGCATCGATGAAAGAGAGGGAGAAATTTGGAAATTCCACATTGAGGAAATCCAGTCCCGGCAGTGTCCCCTGTCGTTCCGTGATCTGGGCGATCTGATCCCCAGCTCTCCATTCCGGCACAAATGGATTGATACGGAGAATGCAGAGGATCTTCGCGACGATCTTGAAGATGTCCAGTACCGCAGCGATCCCTCCGAAGAGCTTCGGGATAGTGGGTGGCGGTGGGAGATCCGGAAGCTTGATGACCGGGAGGCTTGGGAGATCCGGAAGGTTCGGGAGATCCGGAAGCCTTGGAAGGATCGGAAGGCTTGGAAGCCCTATCCCAAGTGTCGGAACATCCGGCAATGAAAGCCGAGGCAACTGCGGAAGCACCATCGGAACGAAATTGAAATGGAACTCCGGCATGAGAATACGGAGCCCTCCACGGATATTGTGGAGATCGAGCCAGATATCCGGCCATTTCGGGAATTGGATGATCGGGATCTGCGGGATGATCGCAGAGATAAGCTTCATGATGAAATGTTTGAGATCATATCTTTCGTTACGACATACCGCGCATTGCGCCTCGTATCCGTAAAAGAGGTCCACGATGAGCTGCCAGGATTTCAGTATGGATTTGATCAGGATATAGAGTTCCACCCAGGTACGGAACCGTTTCCCGTTATCTCCGATCCATCCTCCCATCATGAATTCTATCGCTTCTATATTACAAAGAAGCTGGCTTGCATACCGTTCCTTCCAGGTAAGGTACTTCTGGAGTTTCTCCGGAAACCGTTTGTATGATTCTATGATGTTGATGTTTTCCTGAAGCGTCCCGATGAGCGATTCGGTTTCCACTATTACCTGTTTATCCGCACCGCTCTTGCTTCCGAGACGAGACCATTTATCCTGCTTATCCGCAAGTTCGGTTTTCCATTGTTTGAGGGTCAGTTTCGCGTTTATGAGCCATTTATCCATTTCCTCAGGGGAAAGCAACGGTATCGCTATATCCACCATCTGGTTCTCGAGTTTTATGAGCGGGAGGTGCGACATGAATTCATACGCTGCCTTGACTCCGGAAACATTTTTCCCGAGGGAATTGATCGTTCCGGCATTATCCGCAACGACAGAATTGTATTGTCATCGGACTCATCCGAACGCGCTGTTATCCGTTTGCGATTTTGACTGCAGAGATGCCGCATAATCTTTCCCATCAGCGGCTTTCCCTTTAGAAAATACTTCAGGGAAATTCTTGTATCCGGAAATATCGAATCCGGAAAAATCCGGAAGGATGATGTAGAGAGTCGGAAGGCTCGTGAGCTTATTGACTATCTCCTCTAATTGCCGGGTTGCCCAATCCATAAGGAAATCAGGGAAAGCGGACACCCGTGTATTTTTGATCTTCAGGATATTTCCGAAATCGAAGTTCTTGATGGCCGCAGGATCGATGGAAACTTCGAAATTCGATTCTCCTCCGCCACCAAGCCCTACTCCGATGAGCGGACCGGCAGAAAGGCTGGGGAGATTTCATCGTGCCATGCTTGCGCTAATCTCCGGAAGATGGGAAATATCTCACGCGACATACTTCACAAGATTATTCCTATCCTCTGGAAGGAGTGCTTTGTTTCCTCATTTCTGTACACAGGAATTTGCGTTCACAAAAGAATTGCCGGTATTGATTCCGAGACCAAGGGAACCGGCATCACCATCGGAACCGTCATCTTTACATCCGACAAGAGGCTTCGCTGCGACGATACAATTCCCTCATGGAACGAGCGGAGAAACCGCTGGAGGAGGCATTCTTCAACTTACCATTGGAACAGCACCGAAACACGCCGCTACCCCAATAGCACCGGTAATGGTCGGAGTGATGAAAAGTCGGAAAAAGTTTGCTGGACTCGTATCACCAAGTAATCCACCAGCATTGGGAAGATTGGTAGTACAGGTCCTCTCCAGTCCGATAGGAGACATGGGCCATACGGTCGGCAAAGGGATGCACCCCCATGGACCATAGAGAGGGGTTCCGGTAAGTGCCGAAAATACCGGAACACCATCACCCGTACTCAGACTTTTGAGCGGATACCCCATGACGCTCGGTGTGCTTCCCGGTGCCAGAGGTGCCCAGTTCATCGGCAAAGAGAGACAGGACCCTCCTCAAAAACCGCATCAGAGTCATTTCACCACCTCATCGATCTGGCTGTCGATGGCATCGATATTCCCAGAACTGAGTCATCCTATCTCTATATTGCCGTTGCTCGGATTATAGGAAACCACCTTGGAGCCGTTCGAATCCCCACGATCCGGGATGCTATTCCCATTGCTATCGATATTATACTTTGCCAGTTCCGCATCGGAATACTTTTTCAGTGTCGATGCATCGCCTTTTCCGCTTTTTATCAACTCGTCGATATAATCGGGAATCCCATTCCCATCGAGATCGATGGTATTTTTCCGGAGTTCTTCCGGAAGTTTGGAATTATCGGCAAATTTTTTGGATCCTTTCTCATAACTTCGGGCATATGGCTCCACAGACCGCCACATCATGAGATCCCCTCCGCATATATTATTGGGAGAGAGACTGATGTCGCCATATATATCATCGCCTGGTTCCCCTTTTTCGAGAAGTCCTACCTGCATCTTACCGAATGCCGAAGGAGTGGCGGTTACAAGATAACGTATCTTGACCGTCTCGTTTGGAGCAAGGAGAGCAAAATCGAATCCATAATCGAAATCCCCTTCCGTCAGATACTTGAGAGGATGTTGCTCTTCATCCCCTCCATTTCTCGTCACCGTATAGATTCCGTCCTGTTCTTCCTGAAAGATCGTATGTTCGTTGGAATCGAGATATACCGCATCTCGGAAGGTTTTGCCAGAAGTATTGGTAAGGGTGATCTCTACTTGTATCTTATCGCCGGTCTGCATCGTGTCTCCCGAACCGCTCATCATGGGTTTGTAGGATTTCTCGACTTTCAATCCTTTCCCTTCAGCAAAAGGCGATCGTATAAAGGTTTTTTTACTTCCCCTATCCGAAGTATCCAGGGCGTTGAAGTCCGTATTTCCGGAACCGGCAAGAAGACGGGTCGTTTCTATCTTGTCGGATATCTCCTGCTGAAGTGCGGTATTCGGAACCCCTTCTGCGTCCGTACCGACACTTGCCGCAATGGCCGTATCTTTCTTTTTTTTCGAAACCTGATTATCATTATCGGATCGGTAGTTGGAGCTATAATAGACGATATTATCGATCATCCCCTGATTCACCGCTCCTGTGAGACCATCCGGATCGAGAGGTTTCGGGGAAGTTCCTATACCCTGATCCGGAAATTCGAGTCCAGCATAGGAGAATGCTCCACCGTCGTTCCGCAACTCGCTGGAAAGCCGCATTCCAAGACCGCTCTCTATGAGCTTTTTCGTAAAAATATGCTCTTCTTTTCCAGCTGTTTCACGGACCGTTCCGTAAAGGATGTTGATTTCCCCAGCATCATCCATCGTGACGATATCATCCTTCCCATCATGATCCATATCGAATACTTCCAATTGTTGTATATACCCATGGAGACCATCCGCAGCACTGGATCCATCGACGATGATAGGAGCGATGCGCGCAAATTTTCCTTCGGTATTATCGAGAATGACGAGTTTTCCTTTCGAATCGGTCAAAACGATATCATCGTACCCGTCACCGAAAAGGTCGCCTACTCATTTCCGTCACTTCCCCACATCCGAAACATAGGCAAGATACCCCATATCCTTGAAAGATCCGGAATAATTCATGAGAAGCTGGATCTTCCCGCTTTGGTAGAATATGACTATATCCGGCACTCCATCGCCATTCACATCGATTTTTTTGTATGATTCAATCTGCTCCCCGTTCCCGACGGAAATCTGGGTTCCTATAGTCCGATCGAAGTTGCTCGTCGTCGAAATTCTCGGAAGATGCGAAACGGCATCTCAGAGGGTGATGGTCGAAAATGTCTGGTAAAACTTCGTGGCATTACCGATCGTGGTCCCCGCAGCCGCTTCAAGAAGCATCCGGTTCGTATCTTCCCATCCGATACCGGTTTTTTTCGGGTAATCCTCCAGTCCGGCCGGTCCGGACTTCGCCATATATGCGGGATCCGGATCCCCTATCTCACCAGCGCTTGTGTCTTTGAATGCGAACATCACCCCTTCGGATCCCATGGAAGATATCCCGAGATGTGTCTTATGGGAAACATACCTATTGGAGATCGCCTCGAGCACCATCCGGTTCTTGTGTGCAGAAAGGGCTGTTTCGAGTCCCGAAGAAGAAACTGTCTCTATGGAATCGCTCGAAAATTTGATACCCAGATATCCTACCTGAGCTCCATTGGAAACGATCCGGATGCCGAGAAGATTGGATGTCACGGTATCATCAAGCTCCAGATCGATCCCAGGATATTTCTCTATTTTTCCATTCGCATCGATCCGAAGAAGCGGGATCCGGTTAGCCGAGAACAACGCAAGCCCTCCGTTTTCCGCCATGGAAGCGTTTCCATCGAACCCCTTCATGAAAACGGTCGTTCGAGGGGAGATTTCACAGTTGGAAATATCGTTTCCGGAACCCGTGCACGGAAGATACGATGTAGCATTCGGATCGATATCGAGCCAGGCGCGGGCAATATACTCCTTACGATAGGAATCATAGAAAGCGATATAGCTTTTCGTCCCGTCGTTTCCGACGGTTGTCTGGAGGGATTCCGTATCATCCGCTCCCTTTACAGGAGTGTATTTCCCCGCTGGGGTAAATCCGAACATATCCTGTTCTTTCCACGGATTATTCAAAAGAGTGGTAACCGCGAGAGACTTGGAATCATGATTGAAGAGTATCTCCCCTCCGAGATAGCCCTCTGTCGTCACATCCCCATATTCTCCTCCAAGAAGGACGCTGTATTGCGCGTCATAGCGCATGGCATCGAGTTTCGATTTATTGAAGATATAGTAGGTATCAAAAGGAGTGACATTCTGGGACATTCCTGTTATGGTAAGCGTCTTACCGGATGTATCAGCAACGGTGAAACTATTGGATTCGAGTCCTGGGGTCACGGTTCCTATGACATACGCCTTTCATGGAAGGTCCGTGGCTCCTATGTCGAAATCAAGAATACCATCAACGAAAGAATAACCCGTTCCGGAAAGTGTCGCATATTTCTTGGATTCCTCAGGGATGTTGAGAGAAAGGCGATATCCCGGAGCATTGTAGGCGATATTTCCATATCGGTCATAGAGCGTAGCTCGGGTATTGTCCAGATTCGACTCTTTTGCCTCTATGCGATCTTCTTTTTTCGCGAAAGCGAAACTCATCGGAACATCCGGAAGGACGGTTATAATATTCCCTTCGACCATGTCGATACCCGGAATCTGCGCCTGGATACGGAGATTTTTTTCCGCAACGTATCCTGGAGTAAGGTCGATATCCGAATCGGAAACCCCATTGGTGATATGTACGAACGGAGTACTGAGCGTTCCGGAAAGTTTCGGGAAATCGAGGGAAAGGATCCCATTATACCCATCTAACACCTGATTGCTCTTATCCAATACCTTGACATGCACCGCGTGTTTTCCCTTTCCTGCCACTATATGTTCCTTATCTGCAACTTCTATTGAAACCTTCGCGAAATCTATCGATCGGAGCACTACCGGATCAGAAGCGACATTTGCGCTATCGATACGGAACGAAAGATCCATAGAACCGTTCGGGTTCGCATTGGTGATATCGAAACTGGTATATCCCTGGATGACATTCTTCGATATGGTACTGCTCGGAGCCTTTCCTTCTTCCATAAAACCAGCGCCTCCCGATACGGACCCGCCGAGCTTATACACTTCCCCCTGAGCGAGATTCCCGAAAGCATCGAGGATCCTGACAAGAACAGTCGTTTTTTCCCCCGCAATGAAGATGTTGGAGGAAGGAGTCACCTCTATTTTTGTCGGCAATGCAGGAAGCACGGTGATTGTCGTGAACCCTTTGACCCCTTTCTGGTCTATGAACTCGAAACGGTATGTTCCCGCTTTCGAAAGAAGCGACGTATCACGGAACAGGTATTCGTTTTTCCCGATATTGATAGGATCGCGCAAAAGCGTATTATCGATATCGTCATATATCCGAAGCGTGTATGGAAGGTTTTCAGAAAGTACGATCTGATCCTTATTGAGTTTCTTCAGATTGAAAAGGATGCCGTTCGGATTCCCCGCCTCGATGACCGAATTGGATGCGAACGGAAGTTCCCCGTTCTTTGTTTTGGATTGCACGGAAACACGTTCGGAACGTACCGAAATCGTCACCGGTGCTGATTTCTTATCGACGATCACCTTTCCATAATGGTCCTTCGTCGTGATATGCACGTCGAAAACAGCATCGATATCATCATTTTTGGTAGAGAAACTGTAGTTTGCAAGACCGTTCTGGGCACGGACTTCCATCGGTTTGAAGTTGATATACGGGGTGATGTTGGTGATATTGGCGGTCATAGCATCCCCTTCCCGATCATAGACGACCTTGGAACCGATGTCTTTGTTTCAGGAGAGCACCGTCAGTTTCTTGATATCAAAAGAAACAGTATTGAAACTGTCGATATCGATGATCTTTCCGCCCTTCGTGAGTTCCGCCTCGAGCGGTACCGTTTCACCATACCCGAAAATCTTTTCCGGATTCCGGAGCTTCAATTCCCCGCTGCCGATGATCTCATATCCGTCCAATATACCATTCTTATTCGCATCAAGGGCATTCGCGGGAGTCGAAAAAACACTCGGGGTCTTGCCTGAGCCCACTGTTTTCCCATTGGACCCACTACAGCTTCCCGCACTGATGGTAGGAGGAAGGATGGTTCAGAGCCAACAGAATATAGCCGGTAGCCATTCCCAGATAGGGACTCATTCCGGAGGTCCGCACTTGAATTCCGGTTCGCTGGACACATTGGATATATTGCTTCCATCGATAAGCCCATGATAATTATTCACCTGATCCAGGATATCGGACACTTCCTTCGGAGGAGGGAGCTTCGCTTCCGGATCCACCTTAAGATACATATTCCGGGCATCCCCGGGCGCTCCAAGGTAGGCGATTTCGTAATCATTCTTCTTATCGTCCGCGCTTATTTTCTGTTCCCCATCGATATTAAGGCTTCGTTCCAGCGTGCTCGAGTACTTGAGTGTGGCATTTTTCATGTTGTTCCAGATCACTCATTCTATGACTGCATTCAACGCTTTTTCATCTGCGCTCAATATCCCATAGAGATCGATATTGCCGCCAAGTGCTCTGATCTCCGCTGTCTTGTCATCCAGAAGCTTCTTGATCTTGGCTGTTGCACCAGGATAATCGAGTTCGGATCCAGAGAGGACGATACGGAAAAAATTCGGATAAACCACTTTTTTGTAATCCAGGTTTTTATCCAGATAATCCACATACCGGTCGCGATCGGACGGGAGAGAAGGGGTGATCATCTCCTTGAGCTCGGTACCGTATTCCTCATCGGTCGGGGATTTATGCTCCAGGATATTTCCAGGAAGCGTCTTGAAACTATAGACCTTCTCATAATTCACGACACCCGCAGCCTCGGCACAAAACCCTCCGGATTGTTTGACGATCTTTCCGTCCAATTCGAGCTTGGAAAGCGTACAGGGTTCCGTAGGAAGGTTCTTGCTGTAGGTATAGTAATCGCTATATGATGGGAGAGACTGGTGTACGGTGATACAACTGAAACGGGATCCATTCGTTTCCAACGGCCAGCTCGTTTTATTGCCAAGAGCATCTATTTCCGTATACGGCTGCAACAGCATGTTATTATCCAGACAATCCAAAGGGGTTGCCGTATGGAGCGGCGAAGCGGAGTCCAATTCCTTGGATCCCGCGATATCGTAGAGCGGTTTTACGAAATTCTTATATGAATGGGATTTCAGTACCACTTCCCCGGACTGTACCTTGCTCTGATCGAAATTCAACAAAGAGTTCCCTCACCAATAGGAGATGGTTGCCGCAACACTATTCGGGAAACACCGCCCATTCGGGAGATCTGCTTGAAGAAGATTAGCATCGGGCTCAGCATTCTTCACATCATATCCGCGATTCGACTCCACCGTGAGAGTGCTTCCCCGGACGATGCTACACTGTTTCATATCGGAAACCACACCCGCTTCCTGTCAGAAGAAGTAATTCTTGTAGAGTTTCGTATTGCTGGTCGATGTGGTAGTTCAGGCGGTGCTCGTGGAAGTGGCAGATCAAATTCAAGTAATGCCACCATCGGTAGCACCATTTCAGTCGGAATAGGTAGTCGTTGTGACCCGATATGACGTAGCGATCTTCAGAGGCTCTGCGAGCGTATTCCGAAGCAGGCTGTCTATCGCCCCTTCCATGGAAGTATTCGCATCCTTGAGAACGGTTCTCATGAAAAGATCCTTCTTCGAGATCACTACCGGAACGCTGTCTACCCGGACATTGTCCCCGTCGCCGTATCGGCCGGCATTGTGGATATATCGGAGGACATCCCCCATGTATTTCGCATTCAATACCTCGAAAAACTGTTTCACCGATTTTTCTATGATATCCTTCGTCGTGATATCCGGAGCCTTGGAGATATCCATGGTGGAACCGGAATAGGCATCGAGAATGGATCGGATATTCGGATCTTTTACCGAGTCGCCGTTCAGGCTATAGAAGTCCTGCGAAGCATCATAGAGCTTCTTGGCAAGATATTTATTGAAACGGTTGTACGCGATATCCTCGATATTTTCGAGGTACAGATTATAGGATTTCCACATCTCAGGACTGCTCGTTTCCTGGTCATGGAACGTGTCCATATAGAACACTCGCGGTTCCTGCGGAGTGTTTTCGGCAGAGAAAAGCCCCTGCTTATTGTAGAAATCGTGCGTCTTGTTGAAAAAAGCAACGAGCTCATCCTGATTCTTGGATGCATCGCCCGTATTCGGTCGTATGACCGAATGCCAGATCTCCGGCTTCTCATCGGTCAAGGTTTTCGTGGTATATTCATAGCTCTTCTTCGTCTGATCATACACGAAGCTCTTGTTGTCGAAATCCACGTACGGATACACGCTCATGAATGCTTTCCCTTCCTTATGCACTACCGGAAGCGGAACCTCCCCGATAAGGATGGTGCCCACGAGTCGGGAAAGCCCTTCACCGTCCCCCTCATAGAAAAGCTTCTCGTTGATGGATGCGATCGTGAAAGGATTGGCGGTTTTCTGGACCGGAAATATGACCACCCGGGTATTCGGAAGGTATGCCTGCACATCCTTCGCATACTGGAGCACTTTGGATTTCACCGCCCCGCTATATATCGCATCGTCCACGATAAAAGACACGATATCCGCATTCATCTTGGCTTCCGCCCGGGTCGAAGAGAGTATGGGAACCTCGAAAGTCTGGAGGAAAAGCAGGGAGAAAATCAAAAAGGACGAGAGCCATTTTTGAAACCGTGAGTAGTTCATAGATTGAGCGAAATTTTGATGCTATGGTAATTCCCTTCCATAGTATCATATTTGAGGGTTTTTGCAAAAGATTTTAGAGGGAAAAACGGAAGAAAAAACCCTATTCTCTGCCATTTTTGGAAGCGAAACTTGAAATCAAGGAAAAATACAAGATAATAGCTTCGTTTAGTCCCTTATATTCCTATATGAAGAAATCACTACTTTCCGCTTTTGTTTTTTTCGGAACGCTCATTGTTTTATCTGTTGCGTACGCAGCATATCAGACTATCAGTTCGAGCGAATATGCTTCGGGGGCTGCTGTATCCTCCGCTCTTATGGGGAAAATTGTCGGAAATATCGACATTCTCAACACTCGTCTCACGAGTGCAGAAACGACAATTGCTTCTCAGGCAACCACTATTGCTTCTATGAATACGACCATATCAACCCTTGCACCGACAGGAGCTGTGGTAGCATTCAACCTCTCTTCCTGTCCGACCGGTTGGAGTCTGGCGGATGGGGCTAGCGGAAGACCGGACCTCCGTGGGGAATTCATCCGAGGACTCGACAATGGAAGGGGGGTAGATAGCGGGCGTACCATTGGGTCATCACAGAGTCAGCAAACCTTAATCCGTATGTCTCCAGATGGTTCTATAGTATCAGGAAACATCCAACTGAGTGGAGCCGGGAATACGTATAGATTTGAAAATAATGGACCGTATGGAGGGGTTAATTCTTCGACAACTTCTGAAACACGTCCCCGTAATGTCGCACTCCTCTACTGTATCAAAAACTAGAATAACATCTTATCTCCCTATTTTTTATCCCTATGAAACGGTTTCTTTCTTGGTTTGGAAAGAAAGCTATTGGTGGAATAATTACTGGACTATTCTTGATTACTACAATTCTTTGAATCGTGTATGCTACAGTGAGCTGGCCAAGTAGTACACCCATAGGAGAAGTGAGTGGAGGGAAATTTATGCAATACTTTACTAGCATCAAAGTGGCTTGTCCTGCCGGACAGTATTTGAATGGATATGACATAAATTATAACAAAGTTTGTGCTACCGCACCTGTTGGACCACAATGACCAGCAGGTGTGAATGGTACTACTGGTCCAGCTGGACCCGCAGGGATTCCTGGGGTACAAGGACCTGCAATTAAAGGATGGGGTAGCAATGTGACTACAAGCACTTATGATTTAACATTTAATGGTGCTCAATGGAATGGTGGAACTCCAATAGATTGCGGTACATCAGGCGCAACAGAATGTCGGTATATAGATACACAAATTCATGATTTTTGCATAATTACTACTGTTTGATGAGGTGCTCCTCATATTTCTCTCACCTCATTATGAGGATGAATATACCGTTTAAGTAATCATCGATATGTTTCAAATTCCACAGCTATAGGAGCAACTTGTTATAATTGGCATTAATATAATTATTCCGATCATACCCACCGATTAGTTCTATGGATCCAAGAATATACCCTTAAAAACTATACCTGTAGTACTGGAATAGTCTGCACAAGTCATGTACAGGTGGGATTTTGATCCAGATGTACCGGATATGGACCATGATATCTATGGCAATAATCAAGAAACTAAAAACATATTTTAAAAGACCCCCACTCTCTGGAATAAGGACCTTGATCCTCTAAATTTCCCTATATCTCGTCTTCCGTGATAGCAAGATCATAGTTGAATGATCCACAGATGGTGATAATGGTAATCTTCCCTTTATATCCCGCTTCTCTGAGTTTCAGAGCAATCGCGTTCGGAGTGGCACCGGTCGTGAAACTATCGTCGAGGATGAGGATATGTCTGTATGAATCCAGTTCCTTCGGTATCGTCACTTCGAGACTCATGAGAGCATTTTCTACCCGCTCTTTTCTCTTATCTACTCCTCTGATTTCTTTTTGCGGACGAAGTATCCTCCCAAAAGGAGAAATCTTTTCTGCTTTAATCTTTGGGAGCCTCAGGTCGAGCATATCGTCAAGCACATCCCGAAACTGGATATTTCGTCCCTGTGTTGGAGGTGTAAGTACATACGCATCAACTTGTTCTTTTTCTGTATATGATTTTATGGTATCCACTGCTCCATCAATGGCACTTTCTATAAGATATTCACTCCCGTTAAGTTTTCCATAATACAATTCTATCGCGGTACGTGTCCGTCCAAAAGCATTTTCTAGAACTGACGGTATTATGAAGAAAAAATTATCGAATCCTATTTTCATAATTCCTTCAAGATTCGCTCGTGCCGTTCCTCCTGCATCCAGAAAACCATTTTTCTTACGTCTCGATTCGATGCTTCCGATTATTTCCAAGTATTCAAGAGCTTTCTGTACAATCATGCTAGAAAAATCATGTTTTGGATCTGTGCACCAAGTCAAAAAAGCATCAAATCCTTTCAAAATAGTATCATCCGGAGCTATGTACATGCAATATCGATCGAATGTTGCATTCAAATTTTCTTCCGTTTCGCTTTCACCATACGATTCCTGCAATGCGAAGAGTATTTCTTGTTTTAAGTCATGTATCTGACTTTGAGTAAACCGTAGCCCCGAAGCTTCTCAGATATTTGAACCGATATACATCGATTCATGGAGGAAGTATCTCGTCGATTTTCTTTTCCCATCAGTTCTCACCTGACCGCTTTGAATAAGGTTTTTCAGGTATTGGTAAGCGGAAATACGACTCATACCCAACTTCACTGCTACCTCTGGAGCAGAGATTCCTGGGCTTGCTCGCACGATATCCAAAACTCTTTCTTTTATGAGAATACTTTTTTTCATTTGGTTAAAGTTTAACTAATATTGGTTAAAGTTTAACTCAATTATATACGATATTTCTCTGAATGCAAAAAGAAACAATCCCCACAGAGATAACCTATTTTACCGATTAAGAACTACATTCCAATGTAAGATAAAAAGGCTTTTCCTTTTTCTGTTATACTTAGTTGATTATTTTGCTCTGATATCAATCAATTCCCTAGAAGAATCGAATGAATAGCAACTAATTCCGATCTCAATATTTCAGTTCAAAAGAGAGTGTGACTATGTTCCATAAAGGCATCTTTTGTCATATTTCATAATCAAGATATCCATTTTAATATTGTTTTGGTTCGAGGAACGGTTAATATATTTAAATATCGAAACTCATTTTCTATACTTTCTCGAGTCAGTTTATCTATTAAATCCTGATTATTAGCTTTAGATTTTTCCTCTTTAAGCTCATCCTGTGCAAAAGACTCTATGGCTTTAGTTTGTACATCCGAGATTATCGAACCTTCTTTCCCTTGTAATTGAAATTCATTACTTCATATTTTAAATTTAACAATGTTATTCAGAAAGTTCTGAATAGATTCCTTAAGAAAAAAAATAGTTAAAATAGCAGCGAAAGGCCAAACTAAAATTACTTGGAGTAAATCTTTTAAGTAAACAAAAAAATCTTTAATAAGCGCCATATTTAAAATTAGTTAACAACAAATCCCCACTCTCTCGAATGGGGACCTTTAAAATACTACTTCTCTTCTACTTCCGCATCGACTGTTCCATCGTCTTTCTTCTCGTTGTTGTCGTGAACTTTCACTCCGTCGTCTCCTTCGGGAGTTCCTCCCTTGGAGTAGATTTCCTGTCCGATTTTCATCATGACTTCATTGAGCGGATTCATCGCGGCGTCGATGGATTCCTTGGAGGCGTCGGCGTCGGCGAGCACCTTGTGGAGCTCTTCGATCTTGGCAGTCGCCTCGGTTCCGAGCGCGGCATCGAATTTGCCTTCGTTGTCCTTCATGGTCTTCTCGGCTTGGTAGACGGCACTATCCGCGTGGTTGCGGGCTTCGATGGATTCTTTCTTTTTCTTGTCGGTTTCTCGGTTCGCTTCCGCCTCTTTTACGAGCCGATCGACTTCCTTGTCGTCCATTCCGGTCGAACCTTGGATAGTGATCTTCTGTTCCTTTCCGGTTCCTTTGTCCTTTGCAGTGACATGGAGCACTCCGGAAGCATCGATATCGAAGGTGACCTCGATCTGCGGAACTCCGCGTGGAGCTCCGGCGATACCAGAGAGGACGAATCGTCCGAGATCCTTGTTATCCGAAGCCATCTCGCGTTCTCCTTGGAGGACGTGGATCTCTACGGAGTCCTGGTTATCCATCGCCGTAGAATACACCTGAGATTTCGAAGTCGGGATAGTCGTGTTTCGCTCGATCATCCGGGTCATGACCCCTCCGAGCGTCTCGATACCGAGAGAAAGCGGAGTGACGTCGAGCAGGAGGACATCCTTCACGTCTCCTTGGATGATACCGGCTTGTATTGCTGCTCCGAGAGCCACCGCTTCGTCTGGATTCACGGATGCGTTCGGCTTCTTTCCGAAGAATGCCTCAACCTTGGACATAACGAGCGGTACACGGGTCGAACCTCCGACGAGGATCACTTCATCGATCTGTCCGATGCTGACTCCGGCATCTTTCAATACCTTTCGGCATGGCTCGATGGAGCGTTCTACGAGATCCGCGATGAGTTCCTCGAATTTCTGTCGGGTCAAAGTGACATTCAGATTGCTTGGAACTCCGTCATTCATCGCGATAAACGGTTGGTTGATTTCGGTAGAAGTCGCGCTCGAGAGCTCGATCTTCGCCTGTTCTGCAGCGCTTCGTACCCGTTGTACCGCACTGGCATCCTTACGGAGGTCGATTCCTTCTTTTGCCTGGAATTCCGCCATGATCCATTCAAAAATCCGTTGATCGAAGTCGTCTCCTCCGAGGTGGGTGTCCCCATTGGTCGCGAGTACTTCGAAGGTCCCCTCGGATCCGATTTCAAGAATGGAGATATCGAAAGTTCCTCCTCCAAAATCATACACCGCTACCTTTTCGTCTTTCTTTCGGTCGATACCGTAAGCAAGGGCTGCGGCAGTTGGTTCATTCACGATCCGTTTTACATCGAGTCCGGCGATCTTTCCGGCATTGATGGTTGCCTGACGCTCGCTATCATTAAAATATGCAGGAACAGTAATAACCGCTTCGGTTACTTTGGTTCCGAGGAATTTCTCGGCATCTGATTTAAGTTTCTCGAGGACTTTCGCTGATATTTCCTCCGGTCGAACTCCCTTCCCATCCCATTCGATGAGACACCCTCCATCCGGACCTTCGGTCACTTTGAAGGAGATATTCTTGAGTTCCTCGGTCACTTCCGAGAACTTCCGTCCGATGAAACGCTTCGCGGAGTAAATCGTCTGGGCAGGATTCACGACTGCCTGACGCTTCGCGGGCATCCCGACGATAGTCTCGCCCTTCTTGTTCGCTACGATCGAAGGAGTGGTCCGTCCCCCTTCCGAGTTCGGGATAACCTTCGCTTGACCCCCTTCCATGAAGGCGACACACGAATTCGTGGTCCCGAGGTCGATTCCTATAATTTTTGACATATGAAAAAATAGTTAAAAGTAAAAATAGTTACATTCCTGAAATTCACTCAGGATTTATTGGTGCTCTCCTCTGATGAGCCCTTCCTTGAAAAGGTTATCTTTCAGCTCATGATCCATTTCCGGATCATTCCGCCTGATCCATTCCAGAAGCATAGAAGCATGTTCTTTTTCTTCTTTCGCATTATGGAGCAGGATAAGCTTCAACTCCGGATCCGTACAAGCATCCGCGCGTTGATTATAAAAATCAACCGCTTCGAACTCCTCACGGAGCGAATCGATCGCTCGTTTCATATTCTGTGTCGATTCCGACACCTGATCCCTTTCTTCATGGAACATAGTGAGAAATATTAGGATATAAAGTATCTCTGAATAATTTCTGTTCCCTATGATATTCATATTTTTTCTCCTGTCAAAACTTTTTAGCACATTCTTTATTTGGTGCTAATGTATGGGTTTTATGAGAGATTTTTAGGGAAATAGTGATTTTTTTTGACAAAAATGGAGAAATATGAAAGAATAGACATTAGATTATCATTTAAGTATGAGCACTATGTCAGCAAGAGAAGAAATCATACGGAAATCTCTCCATATTCTTCACTGAATCGAGCAAGTCACCGACTATCACCCCTGAGAGAGATACTATCAACAAGCATACGAACAACTCGATTCACTGAATGAAGAAAAACTTCAGGAAGCTTTCGCACAAATCGCGACAATCGCAACCGATAGCATCAACACTGCCATGGAAGATGTGAAAAAAATAGAGCGTGGTATTATTATTGAAGAAGAAGCAAAGGAACGTCTTGAGGAAGCAAAAGAAGCAATAGGTCTTTTGGGTTTTTAATCTTTAATTTATCATAGTATGAGTGAATTTTCACAAGCCATCGAAGCTACCAAGAAGCAATGTGGTCCAGAAATAAAAAAGGATGGGCTCTTGTATGACGTGGATCTTTTAGGGAAAACAGCAGAAAAAGCACTTAGCAATGCTAATACATGGAAAGATAAGGCATTATTCAATGATCGTACCAAGACTGGTGCTAATGCTATAAATACCCGATTGGAACAATGAGGACAGTATGCTTGTTCTCAAATTGCAGATGCTCTACAAATGACTTCTGCAAGAGGGAAAATTGAATTCCCACAAGCAGAAAAAATAGTTACCAAGACAATAACAGCACAAGCTCCAAGATCACAAGGATTAAATAATGTGGCGATGTATGCCCAAGGGACAAGTCGTATCGACGAACAAATTAATCGTGCAATGAATTGAAAATAGGACTCATTAATCACTCACCATTATGCCCCCAGAAATTTTCCTCGATGAGCTTTCCGCTAACCTTATAGAAACTTCCAAATATCAGGATTTTCCGGAAGGAACGCTTGGTGCAATCCAGTATCTCTCGAAACAACACCTCTCGAAACTGAAAGGAACCATAGAGAAAGATCTATTGCAAAATGAAATAGCATCTATGCGGGCAGCTGAGGATGCCATCATCAAAGGGTTTGCTAACTTCCTTTCCGACGGCGGGGTTCGTATAGTTCTCACCAAGAAGGAGAAAATGGAAAACATCGATTTTCTCATCGAACCAATCAGTTACCTCTATATCCTCCGGAATAAATATAATCCGGAAGAACTGAAAAAACTCGATGTACTCCAGAGCAAAAAAGATACTCCAGAATATATACTCTCCATCGACTTCAAAAAAAATCCTGAAACTCAAGCTTATTTTATCAGGAATATTCATATACATAACAAACAATAATTAAAATCGGGTCAGGAACCCGATTTTTAGTTTCCTCTTGATTTTTCCTGCATTATACATACGATGCGCGACATTAACTAATAGTCAATCCACTCTATGTCCCTTCGAACCGCCATTTCCGGATGAATATTCACTCTCTGCATAGGATCCGCCCCTGCTATCGCTGACAATCCGGATAGGAATTCTTCAGGATCAGAATCCTATCCAAGCATCTCTACCACCATTTCCACCACTCAGGATACTATTACCCGGGTATTCGAAGCAGATCCTGCATCCGGCCTTCTTAAACCGCTGAGCATCAATACCGATTCGTCAAGCGCTGAAAGCAAAGCGATATCCGAAGCTCTCATGGAGGAATTCAGGACGATAAACAAAGAAGTGGGAATAGCATATGAACTATCGGATCTCCTCAAGGAATACCGAAGTTATATAAGCACACCAGAGGAAAAAAAATATCTTTTCAGAAAGATCGAACATACTGTCCATCTCATTTGGGAGAGTCCTGAATTGCTCTTCAGTGTCGGCACTAGCCTTATAAAGAATAATGAAGTGTTTGGTTTTTTACTCATACGGAGATCCCTTGACCTATCAAAAACACACCTGGATGATATGAACAATACATTCGATAGAATCATCTCCAATGTGGGGCAAGAAAAGAAAATCAGCCAAGATCTTGCTTTTATGATTGAAACCTTCTGACCATTCATCCATGCATCGATTACGAAAAAAGTGAATGATCCGAAACTCCCGGAATCAAAAAGGATGCAATTCAAAAATGCCCTAGAGCTCATAAAAACATCTCGCTAATTTCCCTTTTTCCCAAAAATCTGTTACAATGCTTTTACGCCTGATTTTTAACCAAAAGGAGGATGAATCATGAGTGAACCCATAGAGGTAAAAGTGGACGGAGTAAAGTACCGAGTCCATGGTGATGGGGAGGTTTTTCGAGTGAATCCGGGTTTTTTGTCCGATTCGACTCGGCCGGTGGGATTTATCCCACCAAGCACTCCCAGAACAAATTGGAAGAGAAGATTCGCGATCTACCCAATCGCTGAGTCTTCTCTCCGCAAACAAAAACACCGCGAGCGATCGCGGTGTTTTACTTTACTTTCCCTAATTAAGAACAGGGAGAATTTTTTATTTCGAAGTCGAAACGGCCTTGGGGATCTAAAAATTTTCACTGGCTTCGTTTTGACAGAGAAAAAATAATTCTCCTTGTCCTATAGAACCTACAATTTCAATCCCAGTTTCTCTTTCGGAAGCAGTTGGAGCTTATATATCTCGCGTCCGACGGTCTGTCCGGGGCGCCGGTAGAGGAGGCTCTTGTGAGGGGTGGTGCGGAACGGGATCTTGTCAGAGAGAAGCGGGAGCCGTTCGAATCCGTATCGATCGACAATCGGGATGATATCCTCGAAAAACACATCCTTCCCCCGGTTATCCCAGAACGGGAAACAGATGATGATCGTCCCTCGGAATCCGATCGTCCGGAGATCCCGGAACATGGAATCATAGATCCGGGCAAGCTTCCGGCACTGCTCGGCGATCTTGTCGGGAGTGACAGTCTTGGCACCCATCACATCCCCGAGGTATCCTTCGGTGACGATGGAAGTGGTCTTCGTATTCATGCTCTCGGGAATGGTCGCCGCGATTTTCGAAGCATCCGCTTCAAAAATGAGCCCGTCAAGGTCGATACCGTTCTTGATCGCGAACTCCCCCATGCTCTTGTTCGCTGCAGTAACCATGGCAGGCGAAACATCGCTTCCGTAGACGGTATCATACCCCATATAAGCCGCTTCGATCAAGACAGTTCATAATCAGCAAAATGGGTCATATACCGCAGTCCGGTCAGACGATTGTGCTCCAGTAAGATTAATGAGTGTTTGCGCCAACTTCGGTGGCAACATCCCCACCCCCATATCGCGGGTCTTGTCCATATCCCGAGCCGCATAGGCATCCACATCCTGATAGGTGATGGTAACCCCCATATAGGAAACCTTTCCTGCTTTGACGAAATTCATTTCTGTCTCCGACTCAGAAAGCCGCTCTTTTTTATAGACCGCAGAATTGATGTTTTTCGGCTCTTTATTCACGAGACGGAACGACTTGTCCTCACAGGATTTGAGGAATTTCTTGATGCGGAGCCCGGTGGCGAAATTATCCAGTTTCTCGCCGTACCCCGCAACCGCGAATGGGACTTTGTTCGTCCGATCCACCTGTTCCAGATAGCTTTTGGCTGCCGTCATGAAATCCGGCACATCCTTCACTTCTTCAAGAATCTTGATCACTTTAATAGTTCAACCCATATGAACGAAGTTCTCTCGGATAGCATCTTCAGAAATATCCGATACAAGGGCGAATTGTTCGTTTACATACTCGAAAAAGGCTTCCGGAAAGAGATTCCCTACTTCTGCGAGCGAGAGCCGGAACTCCCGACCGAGGATAAATACGAACATTTTTTAAAAATTAATTGACTAAAAAAACTTTTGGATTATAACTCTCATAGTTTTAACAGGAAGGAGGTGATCCACTTGTGTAGACTTGCTCATCGGCCAGAGAGTTATATCCAGCTTTGGCAATTCTTGATCCAGTTCTGTATGAATAGGATTTGGGAAGATGAGTGTGACAGACAAAAAAAGGATAATCCGGGGATAAAGGGTAGCCTTGTCGTGAGACTCGCAGATACATTCTTTTCCTCAAAGGGCGACCATCGGTCGCCCTTTTTCTTTTGTTTTATTCTGCGATAATCCTCTCCAATCCCACTCGTCCTTTTTCCTTATCAACCGCGATGATCTTCACCTGTACGACATCCCCCATCTTGAGGAAATCCTCGATGTTGGTGACGCGCTCTTTGGCGATCTTGGAGATATGGATCATCCCGGACTTCCCTTTCGCCCACTCGACGATCGCTCCGACCCCCTCGAGGATCTTCACGACTTTCCCTTCGAGGAGATCCCCCACTTCATCGTCCTTGAGTATCCCCTTGATGACATCGAGCGCTGCCTGCCCGGATGCCTGGTTCTTGGCAGTGATGGAACACTGTCCATCGTCCGCGAGATTCACTTCCACACCATAGGTCCGTTCGATTCCCTGGATGGTTTCCCCACCCTTTCCGATGACTTCCCGCATCTTCGTTTCTGGAACAACTATAGAAAGGATGAACGGTGCATACGGAGAAAGAGTAGGACGTGGGGCGGAAAGCTCTTTGGACATCTCCGTCCGGATATGATCGAGCGATCCTTTCGCCTGCGCAAATACCTTCCCGACCACTTCCATAGAGAGTCCCGCGATCTTGCAATCCATCTGGAGAGCGGTAATCCCTTTGCTCGTCCGTGCTATCTTGAAATCGAGATCCCCGAGGAAATCTTCCTGAGCCTGGATATCGGAGAGCACAACGTATTTCCCGGTTGCATCGTCGTAGATCATCCCCATCGCCACTCCGGATACGAGTGCCGTGATCGGCACCCCGGCATCCATCATCGCCATGGTCGATCCGCATACGGATGCCATGGAAGACGACCCGTTACAGGTCGTGATCTCGGATACCATCCGGATGAAATACGGGAACTTCTCGAGGGATGGAAGCACCGGTTCAAGCGCTTTCTCGGCAAGCCGTCCGTGTCCGACCTCACGACGTCCCACTCCACGAAGTGGACGAACTTCTCCGACCGAGAATGGAGGGAAGTTATAGTGATGGATGTATCGTTTCGTATTCTCCTCGAACATATCGTCGATGATCTGAATATCACCAGGACCGCCGAGCGTCGCAATAGTGAGCGCTTGGGTGATACCTCGCTGGAAAAGTGCGGATCCGTGTACCCGCGGAAGGATCCCGAAGGTCCCGCGAATCGGACGAACTTCATCGACCTTCCGTCCGTCGAGACGCAGTCCGGTAGCGAGGATATTCTTCCGCATGTGTTTCTTGACAATGGAATACACCGCTTCTTCTATATCTTTATCCGCATATGGTTCAGAATCATCCGTCGGAGCGAGAGCGAGTTTCATCTCTTCTTCGAGGGTCACGAGCGCGTGATGGAAATCGGTTTTTCCGAGATGGTAAAGCTTGGTGATCCGTTCATCGGTGATGAGTGCATCGATTACATCCTTCAGTTCTGCGTTATCCTCACCTATTGTGAGTTTCTGCTCGGTGATCGGATAGGTTTTGCTGTAATGCGCAACGAAATCACGCTGTGCGGAAACGAAGTCTCGAACGAGCGCATGAGCGAACTCGAAAGCCCGGATCATCACCGATTCATCCACTTCTTTCCCCTGGGATTCCACCATAGTGATCGCATCCTCGGTTCCAGCAACCGTCAGGTCGAGCAGAGCGGTCGCAAGATCGTCGATAGAAGGGTCGAACTTAAAGGTCGTCCCATCGGCGAGGAGCGCGATGCGAACCCCCGCAACCGGCCCTTCAAACTCGGTTACTCCCGCAAGCTGGAGAGCGAGCGAAGCTCCGGTGATCCCGTAGAACCCATAATCGGAAGTTCCCGAAGAGGACATGATGGTTGCGATGATCTGGATGTCGTTGATAGTTCCTTTCGGGAACATCGGACGGATCGGACGGTCGATCATCCGGCTATTCAAGACCGCCGCCTCAGAAGGCCGCCCCTCCCGCTTCATGAAACGGTTTCCACCGATCTTTCCGGTCGCGTAGTACTTCTCTTGGAATTCACACGAGAGCGGGAAAAAACTCGCGCTCATATTCACTTCGTCCTTGATTCCGGCAGTCACGAGAAGGTAATTCCCCTCTTCGTCACGTACCACCACCGCACCGTCCGCGAGGAGTGCAAGCCGTCCAGACTCGAAGGTGATCTTCTTTCCACCAACTTCGTAGGTCTTGGTTACCATTGCCTTGGTGAGGGCATTCTGATCGGAGAGTCCAGCTATCATAGCATAAAAATGAAAAAATAAGGTCTTCTTTTTTTCTGAAATGATAGAAAGAGTGGAGAGATACGACCGAGAAAATATTTCTCGCGCCCTATCCCGCATCCCTTATTCTGGCAAATCGGCAAAAGAATCCGGAGGATTATATGGAAAAAGAGAGAAAAGGGAAATTAAAAAATCCCCCGAGATTCCGGGGGACAGCTCACTCTCGATTGGCAGTGAACTTAGGTTAGTGTCGTAACGGAATGCTCACGCGATCCGAAATCGACAGTTTTTTGGAAGTTACGAACCACAACATATCACTTCGACACGTGTAGGACGGGTTTGTCGCTCCCGATCTTGTGGATCGGAAAGCCCCGGTCATTGGGCTAGCCTTGGGTAGGAATAACGGCCAGAGCGGCAGAATCGGCACTGATATTGCCACTAGGAATCTGTTTCATGATTTTTCTCCTTGCGAAGTTTTTGTTTGACCCGAAGAAAAATCCCCCGGGACCGATTTTTTACCAAACAGCACGAGGGATAGTAAGAAGAATCGTGGTTTTGTCAAATAAAAAGCTTATTTGGATTGTTCTGTGCTGTTCACAAAAAAATCGATAACTTCTTCACAGGCAGTCCATTTAACACGACGTACTGGTCTGCCAGCAACCTCTGGAAATACTTCCTCACGAATAACCAGTTCACGATTGCTTAACCTCATCAATAATGTATATAGGGAAGCATCCGAGAATTCTTTGTCCATTCGTAATGCGATTGTTGGTACTATAGCCCCGCCATTCAACTGAACCAATATACGCAACACCTTAATCTCAGCACACGGCACAACATGACCATTGATAATAGCCCGACCATCTTTTGTAAACATAACCACCTCCTATTTGTCTTTATTTAATCAACATGATAATAAAAAAAATTACCTATTTGTCAATTATTTCTGTTTCATCCCGTACACCGAAATCCCCAGTATCATAACGATAATCGCGGAACACGCGAGACAGAGCGGGCAGAACGACCCGATGTAGACCGCTTCCTGGTAGATGTAATACCCGTTGAAACACATTCCCCCAACAGCCATTCCGGCAAGGATCGGGAAGGCTTTTCGGCAGATTCCGAGGTAGCCGAGCAGGGCGACGAGGAAAATGATCGGATACACGACCATAGCGACAGCCGGAAACGGAAGTCCGAAGAACTGGGCTCGTGGAGAGAGGAGGACATTGGAGCACGAGAAGGTACTGTTCAAGTCGCAGAAAGACGAATACGTTCCAGCAGATTCCGCCATCTTTGCCTTCAGGGTGTATGCCTGAGTCGTCAAATAGACCGCATTCCCGAAGGCAATGGCTGCAAGCACCATAATGGCGATAAAGAGTTTTTTCATATATGAGGGAATAACTAAATAAAATTACTGTTTCAGTACCGCTTCGATAATCCCAAAGAACTCCTCTTTGGATTGGAATTTCATGATCGTACCGTTGAGATAGATAGAAGGGGTCCCTTCGAGTCCCATCGCCTCGCCCTCTCTTTTTTCCTTGGCTATCTGGTTCAAGTACCACCCTTCATCGAGACTTTTCTGCATCTCTCCGGGATCGAGTCCGACTTTTTTCCCGAGCGCTATACGTTCCTCATCGGTAACCTTATCCCCCTTCTTCTGATCCTCGAGAGCATACATCTCCAGGCTGAATTCCCAGTACTTCCCCTCTGAGAGCGCATAAAGCGCGGCAAGCGCGTCACGCTCGGCATTCTTGTGTTGTGGAAGCGGGAAATTCTTATAGGTGATGTTGATTTTATTCGTCTGCACGTACTTTTCGTAGAGCTCTTGCCCGACCGTCTTCTCGAAGAAAATGCACGCTGGACACTCGTAATCGGCAAAGATAGTCAGTTGCACTTTGCTCGATGGAGCACCGAAAACGGCGCTTTCGATACTCTTGGAAACCTGTGGAACGACCGGTGTCGATTCACCACAAGAAAGGAGGAGGAACGGAAGAAGGAGGAAAATGAGTTTTTTCATGAAGAGAGTTGAAGAAATATATGAGAATCAATATACGGATAAGAACGGAATTTGCAAAAATTTTAGTATTTTTTGCTTTCTTCGGGAAATTGATTAGAATAGCCTGTTCTATTTTTTAATCCAATAAACCATGCAACACACACTCCCAATACTCCCTTACGGAATGAATGCCCTTGAGCCGTATATCTCTCAAGAAACGCTCGAATACCACTACGGAAAGCACCACAAAACATATGTTAATAACCTCAACGGGCTCATACCGGGAACGGAATTTGAGGACAGATCCCTGGAAGAGATCATACGGACTGCACCGGCAGGACCGATTTTCAATAATGCCGCCCAAGTATGGAATCATACGTTCTATTGGGAAAGTCTCACCCCAGAAAAAGATTCCGCTCTCGAAGGAACCAATATCGAAGCGCTCATCCTCGAAAAATGGGAATCGTTTGAAGCGTTTCAAAAAGTTTTCAATGATGTCGCTCTGAAAACCTTCGGATCCGGATGGGCTTGGCTCGTGAAAAAGCCGGATGGCTCGCTCGATTTGGTTTCCACCTCCAATGCCGGAACCCCGCTCACAACAGACGACACTGCCCTTCTTACTTGCGATGTCTGGGAGCATGCCTACTATATCGACTACCGGAATGCCCGGGCAAAATACCTGGGAAAGTTTTGGAATATCGTGGATTGGAGGAAAGTGGAAGCGCGATACGGTGAGTAAAAAAACAAAAAAAGAGCGGGATATCCCGCTCTTTTTTATAGACTCGAATTAGATAGCTGCAACCTCAACAGCCATAGGACCCTTTTGTCCGTCCTGAACTTCGAAAGAAACTTCCATTCCCTCAGAAAGAGCATTGAAACCATCAACCTTATCTACACATCCGGAGAAGTGGAAGAAAAGATCCTTGTTTCCGTCAGCTGGAGTAATGAAACCAAAACCCTGCTGCTCCTTCTTAACTTTAATAATTCCGTTCATAAAAAATGAATAAAAAAAATATAAAACCATGTAGGGGGTGAAAATTCTAACAAACTTCTATTTCCGTACACTTGCTGAGTATTGTATGGTAAAAAACAAGAAATGCAAATAAAAAAACGTTTTTATCTGATTTCTTCCCGGAGTGTGTCGATATCTCCCGCTCAGAGAAGCACTATAATGCTACTATCCGGATTTTCCCCATCGTATTCTTTGATGGATGCAAGGGTATTCCTGAGACCGTTCCCGTTCCGGACGAACGGATACCGGACCCGGAGCGTATCGATGAAACGCTCTATGGTCATATACCGGACATCCTCATCGCTATCCCGGGAGAAATAGATATCCGGTATCATAAGTTCATCCGCAGCATCGAAACAGACGGAAAATTCCTCGAGGAGTTCCCGGGTCCTCGAGTGCTGATGAGGCTGGAACGCGACAAAAAGCTTCTTGGTCGGATACTTGTTTTTTATAGCGACGAGCGTCAATCGGATCTCTGTCGGATGATGTCCATAATCGGACATGAGGATATTTCCGTGCTCAGTCGTTCGGATAATCTCCGATCGCCTCCAACACCCGGCATAAGATTCGAGTTTTTTTTGAATATACGCATCATCCAATCCGACCAGCTTCCCGACTGTAAAGGCGAGTTTCGCATCAAAAAGGAGGTGATCTCCGGGGACTTGGAGATCCATCGGAGGGAAGGTATGGAAATTCCCCTCTATATCGAAAAATCCATCGAGATTGACACGGACCGGTTTCGCTACAGTTCGTGTGAAATCGAGTTTCTGCGCATTCTGATCTTCCATATCATATACCACATACCCGCTCGTCTGATCGATAAGGGATTGGAATGCGGAAATATAGTCCGCGAGATCGTGGTAATAATCGAGATGATCGAGTTCGATATTGGTGATGACCGTGATATAGGGACGGTACGCGAGAAAGGCTCGCTTGTATTCACAAGCTTCGATGGCGAAATAAGGTGAATTCTCTATATGGATATTGGATCCATCCAGCTGTGGTACCTGCGTCCCGACGAGCACGGAACCGCCGGCGGCGGATCCGGCAAGCATCACTCCGGTCATCGCGGTCGTCGTGGATTTCCCGTGACTCCCCGTGATGGCGATGCATTTTTTCGCATTCACGATCTCGGCAAGTGCATCCGGATAGGCCGTGAGGGGGATTTTTCTTTCCATTCAAGCAACCATCTCAACATTATTTCGATACCCTTCCTCAAAAGTATTTGCCGTACCGAAAACCGCCTTGGTATAGATGATGCGGTCCGTATAAGCAGGGATATTTTCCGCCCGGTGCCCGAGAGCGATATCCATCCCCTCTTTCCGGAGATTGCGAATAAGCTCCGAATCGCTGTCAGTAGACCCGGAAACAGTATAGCCGAGCTGTTTATAGTACCGGGCGATGGCAGAGATACCGATACCTCCGATACCGATGAAATGATAGTGTTTTGTGGTCATAAGAGTGTGATTTTTATTCTAAAAAAAGTTCTGAACGTCTCGATTCGAGCATGGCAACGAGCTCTATCCAGAGTTCATAGAGTTCCGGGGATTTTCTGATCTTCTCATCTTTGTGTTCCCGGAGTTTCTCGATCGTGACGACTATCTGGGTCAAATCTATATCCTTCCAAGTTCGTCCGTTATCGAGGTACATATTCATGACCGGAATGATTTTATCCAATGCATATACGAAGAGCGACTCCCGGTCACGCTTGTGTTCATATCATTCCATGAGCCCGAGCATATCAGGAAATTCCGGGAATTCTTTCTGGATCTGCAGAAGCGCATCCAACTCCCTTTTGGTCTTCGATTCAGAATATTCTTTATCCTGCGAATATATATACGTATCGCCTGCATATACCTCTACAAGATCATGGACCAAACAATACTGCAATACCAAATCTTTGTCGAGATCCAGTTTATAGGCATCCACGATATACCAAGCAATCATCGTGAGCTGATAACTGTGCTCCGTGTCATTTTCCCGTCGATCTTCTCCGGTATTGTATATGACCCGCTTGATTTTACGGAACTCATCGAGAAAACGGACGTAGGCGAATATTTTTTGAAAATCAAACATTACAGGGGGGGATTATGAAAGATTCTCTTTCCCGATAAATCGGTATGACGAGAGGAACCCGGAGAGCAATCCGACGAAAAGGATGATGAAGAGCTCCACGAGAAACACTTGCCCATAGAGAGCGAAGAATTTATCGATAAATACCGGAAAATCGGTGATGAGCGAGAAATTGATGTTCTTCACCAAAAGAGAGAAGACAGAGGTTCCTATCAGATACGCAAGGGCAGTATAGAGCAAGCCCTGAATGGCAAACGGTCCATAAATGAAAAGGTTTTCCCCCCCGACCAATCGGATGATCTTGATCTCATCACGGTAGAAAAACACGAAATTCCCGATACTGTTGTAGATGATGATGAATACCGCAAATATGAAGAATCCGATGATCGAGTAGATTCCATAGCGGACCGAGAGGAGGATATTGATAAGCCCCTGGATACGCTCATACTGCGCACGGTAATCGGTCAACGATTTCTTGGATTTCTCTTCGTCATACTGGATGATTCCGGTATAGCGCTTCACGACCGCATCGATATTGGGATATTCCCCCATAGGGATATTCTTGATGACGATGGACGAAGGAAGTGGATTCTCCTTATCTCATTCAATGACACGCGAGAGCTCCGGATCCCGTTTTTTGAGAATCTCGAATGCCTCCTCCCGGGATATATACTGAACCTGTATATCAGGATTCGTCTGCTTCAGGGCAGACACGCACTCGATCACCTCAGAATTATCCCCGTCATATCCGGACTTGAGGTTCAGGGATATGCTCATACGGTCATTGATATTGGACGTGATGGAAGAAGTGACGTACTCGATAAAGAAAAGCACGTTGATAAAAAATACCAGAAGCGATATGACCAGAATCGAAGAAAATGAAAGGAAGGGATTCCGGATCGTATTCTTGAGAGCGTACTTCAGGATGCGCATAGGTAGTTGAAAGTTGAGAATGAGTATTTCATTTGAGTGGATACGATTTTTATTTCGATGTTCATATGGCCTTGGTATGTCCGAGGATTTCCACGGCTTCATATGAACGAGAAATGAATATCTTATTCACAAGAATGATTTTTTATCATCCCGACTATACGGATTTCCTTTCGGAAATCAACCTCTTTGAGCCAAAATCACACATTTCCCGGATTGGGCAAATAGAACACTTGGGTTTTCTTGCTGTACAATGATACCGTCCGAACAGCACGAGCGGATGATGGATGATCATCTTTTGCTCGCGGGTCAGCTTCTTTTCGAGAATCTTGTCGGTTTCCTCGGGAGTCTTCGTCTTTACGATTCCGATACGATTCATGACCCGATGGACATGCGTATCCACCCCGACATAAGGCGCGTCATAAAGGACTCCGAGCACGACTTTCGCGGTCTTCACTCCCACTCATGGGAGCGATTGAATGCTTTTCAGATCATTCGGGATAATCCCTCCGAATTCACGGACCAGTTTCTCTCCCGATTGAGAGATGAATTTCGCCTTGTTCCGATAGAAATTCACCGAAGAGACCATTTTTTCGAGTTCCGGGAGAGAAAGTTTCATGATATCCTCCGCTTCCCGAACGCGAGCGAAAAGCGGAGGGGTGGTTTTATTGACCTGTCTATCCGTCGTTTGAGCCGAGAGGATCACTGCGATGAGGAACTGGAAAGGGGTTTCGTACCGGAGTTCCGTTCGGATATCCGGGTACATCCGAGCGATTTCCTGGAGGATGTGGGAGATTTGCTGTTTTGTTTTCATATTTCAAAAAAGTGGATATACTACAAGTCAGTATACAAAAAATATAAAAAATACCATACCGATTTTATAGATTATCCTCTATGCTCTTCGACACCCATACCCATTCCTATTTTCCCGAGCTTGCCGACCGGCAGGATGATATTATCGTGGAAATGACCCGAAATAACATCCGTTATGCCACTCAGATCGGGTGCGATATCGAGACGAGCAAACAGGCGATAGAACTCGCGAAACGATATGAACCGTTCTATGCGACCGTCGGATACCATCCGACCGAAGGGCAGATCCTTTCACCGAAACAAATCCCGCAGATGGTTACAGAACTCGAAGAACTCCTCATCGCAAACCGAAAATACATCGTCGCCATCGGCGAGATCGGCTTCGATTACTATCACCTTGAAGTAGGAAAAGAAGCGGAGCAGAAAGAAACGCAACGGATCCTTTTCTTTGCGATGACGGAACTTGCGATGAGGTATACTCTCCCGATCGTCATCCATACCCGGGACGCCCGAGAAGACACGTTCCGGTATCTGAAAGAATCTGGAGTGAAAAAAGCGATCATCCATTGCTTCTCCGAAGATTATGCGTTTGCCGAAGAACTTATGGAATACTCCGATGGGATCGTTTTCAGCTTCTCCGGGATCGTGACCTACAAAAAATCCCTCGCCGTACAGGAAGCCGCAAGACTTTTGCCACTGAGCAAGATGCTCATAGAAACCGATGCCCCGTTCCTCTCCCCGCAAACCGTCCGTGGAACCGTCAATGAGCCGGCGAATGTCCGATATATTCTCGAAACCATAAAAAACCTCCGGACCGAGGATGGTGCGGAGATCGAAAGGGTCATCTATGAGAATAGTTTACAGGTGTATGGATTCTAAAAAAGCGAATAAACGCTCTCGTAAAATATTACCGATCATCATCATTCTATGTTTCAGTCCCCTCTATCCAAATCCGGTTTCACCCTCATCGAACTCCTCCTTGCTGTTACGCTCTCTGCCATCCTTATGACAGGAATAGTCGTCTTTGTTTCGAGCTCGCTCGGATCGAATATGGCAACCAAAAAAGTCTTAGAAGAAGGGAATGGGAACGAACAATTCGAGCAACACCTTACAGAAGCGCTCGGGAACGTTACCGGAAGTTGACTCTATGCGACGGGCACCACCTTCATCGGAGAATACCTGACTGGTATATTCCTTGAAACCGGAGGACCGAATCCTCCCATCACGTTTCTCGGGCTCCGGACCCAGACAGGCTACTGCGACAGTTATTCTGGGACTGCCAGCGAGACAGGAACCGTTCTCCGGCTTGTCCTTCGACAATTTTCCGTTCCTATAGAGCAGAACAACGCCCCTGGATACACTCTTTCATCCTCTGGGAATAGCATATTTTCCGGGGCGACACGGATCATAGGAACCGGCTACCCGGGGAACGCTCTGACAAATTCAGGGCTCGATACGGAGCTTTCCTCCCCCAGTGCTCTCATATCGTCCGGAACATACCTTTATATTTCCGACACGATGAATGATCGGGTTTTATCCTATAATATCACCTCTGGTAGCATAACACAGCTTCTCGGACCGGAAAATGACATCCGGAGACCGACGAGCCTCTCCTTCTCATGAGGCACCCTCCTCATCGCGAGTAGCGGAAACGGGAAGATATATAATCTCCAGGATGGCGATAGCTGAAATGGATCCGTTTTTTCGGGCACTTTCCGGGTTGCAAACAATTTCTCGGCCGATAATCTCAAGTTTACATTTTCAGGAATCTCTTCTCTCTCCTCGCCGACATCACCGGCCAGTTTTACTCTCAGTGGAGTGGGGATAACCCAAAATATACCCAATGATCTCCTGAATACCGGAGCAAATCTCCAGTACACTTTTACGGGAGGGGCCCAATCTTTCAGTACCGGAAACACCTATACATTTACAGTAAACAATATATTACCACTACCAACCACTTTTGGAAATAATACCGTACAGATAGACTTCCTCAGCGGAAGCATTCTTCAATATTCCGATACTTTTCATTATTATTCCAAATGAGATGGGACTCTTGAAAGCAGTACGGGGAATATCCTTAAAACCCTATCCGAAGGCATTATTTACCCCCACAACATCGTCGGTCCGACCGCTTGGAGCGGGACGATCGACTGGAATAGCGTTCTCTGACAGAATCCAACAGGGGAGGAGATATCTTCCTCTCTTCCAATCCAAGATTTCTCCTTCCAGACAACTGGAAAAATTCTCTCAATCCGATACCATGAATACAAGAATTATGATTGCATGCTCGGGAAGCACCAGGTGGAGGAAAGAATAAAAAAAGTGTTACTCCGGTAACACTTTTTTATCTTCTTACAATTCATCAAAATTAGCAGGAAGCGTCTCTCCTCCTGTGGATCCTGGGGAAAGATCGATCTCATTTTTGTTTCCGAAGAATTTTCCGGAAAGATCTTGGATCGTCGAAAAGATAACCTGCGGGGAGACATACTTGGAAACGTTGAGTCCCAGAAGATCTCCTATTTTCGGTGCAACAAATATGGAGAGGATAATAACGATGAGTCCTACTACCGCGTATCGGATACTATTGATCGCGGGCTTCACCTTCTCATCTTTCCCTCCCGATAAGATAAGCATCACCCCTCACCAAAGGATGAAGATGACAGAAAGGAATCCAGAAATAAGAACGACGAGCGCAATCCCTACACGAATAATATCATCCAATTCATATACCTGATTCGGATCAATGGCGGAACCTGCAGCAAAAGCTATATCAATCATAAAAAGGACAAGTGAAAAGGCTATTGTACCGTACTATATTCACCAAAGCGGAAAAGTAAAGTTTTTTAGGTATAAAAAAGAGGATTCCCTACAAACGGGAATCCTCTTTTTCAAAAGACAAATTTATTCTTCGATCACTTTCAGATTCACACGTGCATCCATCTTAGAACCATATACCCGGAGAACGGTACGGATAGCATTGATAGTCTTCCCTTCTTTTCCTATGATAGTACCCATATCCTGAGTATTTACCTTCAATGTCAAAAGGGTACCGAGCTCGTCTTCCCGTTGTTCGATTACCACATCTCCCTCGTGGGAAACGAGAGAATTTATTATAAAGGAAAGGAAATCTTTTGGTGTCATAGAAGAAAATATGATAGAATAGGAACTATTTCTTCGCTCTTCCGAGAACTTTTACAAGAGTATCGGAGTATTGAGCCCCGTTAGCAAGATACGGTGCTGCATCCTTTTCATCGAACTTGAGCTCCTTAGTGATAGGATTGTAGAATCCTAGAACCTTGATGTATCCGTGCTTTGCGGATTGTTTATGCTCGGTGAGAACGATGTGGAAAAATGGAACATGTTTTCTTCCGGAGCGAGAAAGTCGAATCTTAAGCATAATTGATAGTTATTAGTGAATAGTTATTAGTTTTTTAATGGTGCCCCGGATGGGAATTGAACCCATACTCCCATGAGGAACAGGATTTTAAGTCCTGCGTGTCTACCATTCCACCACCAGGGCAAAAGCGGTGAAAAGAGGATAGAATACACCATCCTCCCTACCCTCTTATAAGATACTTTTCTTCTTGAGTGTCTTGATGGCAGTCGCCGAAAGTCGTACACGGAAAGTGACTCCTGTAGCAGGATCCTTTACATTTCTCCAGAAGAGATTCGGATAAAATTTTCTTTTTGTTCTTCTCACGGAGTGAGAGACATTATTTCCAACAGCGGTTCTTTTACCAGTGAGTTGACAAACGCGTGACATAGGAGAGGGATTATTACGATAACGAATAAATTACGATACTTTGATTTCTACTCCTACCCCGGAAGGGATATTGATAGATTGAAGAAGTTCCAAAGTTTTGGCAGTCGGCTCAGCAATATCGATGAGTCTTTTGTGACGACGGATTTCAAACTGTTCACGAGCATCGGAATTAACGAATGTCGAGCGGTGAACGGTTACTTTCTCAATCTTTGTCGGAAGCGGAACCGGTCCTACAACCGTAGCTCCAGAGTCTTGTGCCGTTGTAACGATTTTCTTCACTGCTTCATCAACGAGTTTGTGTTCGAAGGCTCGTACGATGATACGGATGTTTGCTGTTTTCTTGGAAACCATAGAGGAAATGAAAGATAATAGAGAAGTATATGCTCATCATCCAGCACCACTTATAGCTAGTGATGCTGGATAGATGAATTTACACGGAAAGTATAAATGGAATCGATTAGGAAAGAACCTTAGCAACTACTCCAGAACCAACTGTTCGTCCTCCTTCACGGATCGCGAATCGGAGTCCTTGTTCCATCGCGATTGGAGAACCAAGCTCGATAGTCATCTGGATGTTATCACCAGGCATTACCATCTCCACTCCTGCAGGAAGCTCGATCGCTCCGGTTACGTCAGTCGTTCGGAAGTAGAATTGTGGTTTGTACCCCTTGAAGAATGGAGTGTGTCGTCCACCTTCATCCTTTGTAAGGACGTATACTTCGGCAGTAAACTTGGTGTGTGGCTTGATGGATCCTGGTTTAGCAAGAACTTGTCCTCGTTCAACATCATCACGTTCGATACCTCGGAGGAGAAGACCAGCGTTATCTCCAGCCTGACCTTGATCAAGAAGCTTGTGGAACATCTCGATACCAGTAACGGTTGTAGTCTGAGTATCTCGAACTCCGACGATCTCGATAGTATCACCTACCTTGATCACTCCTTGTTCGATCTTACCAGTAACTACTGTACCTCGACCCTTGATGGAGAATACATCCTCAACCGGCATGATGAATGGCTTGTCGAGAGCTCGTTCAGGAACTGGAACATATGCTTCGATCGCTTCGAAGAGTTCAAGAATAGTTTTTGCTCCCCAAGGCTTCTCGTAATCCGTAGGATTTTCGAGAGCTACGAGACCGGAACCACGGATAACAGGAAGATCATCTCCAGGGAATTCGTATTTAGAGAGAAGTTCTCGGATTTCCATTTCAACAAGGTCGAGCATTTCTGCATCATCCACCATGTCACACTTATTCATGAATACTACGATGTAAGGAACACCTACCTGACGAGCAAGAAGGATATGCTCACGAGTCTGGGCCATAGGTCCGTCAGTTGCAGCAACGATAAGGATCGCGGCATCCATCTGAGCGGCACCGGTAATCATGTTCTTAACATAATCGGCATGTCCTGGACAGTCAACGTGTGCATAGTGACGAGCAGCAGTCGAGTACTCGATGTGGGCAGTGTTGATGGTGATACCACGTGCCTTTTCCTCTGGAGCTGCATCGATCTTGTCGAAAGCGGTAACATCTCCTCCGAACTTGTTAGCAAGAACGATAGAGATAGCTGCAGTAGTAGTAGTCTTACCATGATCTACGTGTCCGATAGTACCAATATTCACATGTGGTTTGGAACGGTCAAAAGTTGCCATAATAGAAAAAAATGAGAAAAATAAAAAAGCCTATAAATAATATGGAAAAAAGAAAAAAAGCAAATTATTATTTGTTCACTTTTCTCATCTTCCGAGTAATGCGATCTACCGCTCGTTTGAGCTTTTTGTGTGCGTGGGTTGTAAGACGTGCCATAATTAGATTTTGTTAATGTTTACAGAATACTTCTTGAATTTCTTAAGAACGATCTCAACGGCATTCATGAGCCATTTTGTCGACCCCTCGAAAGCGATACGTTCCTGAAGTTTCTTGTAGTGCTTGATAGTATTCGCTACCTTATTTCCAGATTTCGCCCCCTTGACATTAACGGAGTAATTGAGTTGTCGAGGTCTTTTGTTACTAACTCCCATAAGAGAAAAAAATAGATAGATAAGATAGAAATTCTAAAAAGCTACGGCTTCGAATCCCGTAAGCTTTTTTTTAAAACTTAATGGTGGAGTCTAAGGGAATCGAACCCTTGACCTCCTGCGTGCAAAACAGGCGCTCTAGCCAACTGAGCTAAGACCCCAGGCAAAAATAGAGATATAATGGCGGAACTGACGAGACTCGAACTCGCGACCTTCCGCGTGACAGGCGGACGCTCTAACCAATTGAGCTACAGCTCCATAACTAATAGGTCTATAATTAATTGAAGCGGGGAGGAGTATATGAGAATATTTAGAAAATGCAAATTTATTTTGAAAATTATTTTCCACCCTCCTCCTCTCATCTCTCCTCTTTCCTTTAAATCCCTCCAGCATACGGAATCGAAAACTAAAAATTTGCAATTTCAGATGAAATTATAATAATATAGCTCTGATTTATTTATAACTTCATTATCATGGAGAATAAAGGAGATACAATCGTTGTGAAAATAGGAACCGAGTCGCTTTTTCAGTGAGAGAACGGAGCATTTGGCGGAGAAAAGATAGAAGGGCTCTGTAGAGATACCTCACATATCCTCCACAACACCTCCGATCGTATCGTGCTCGTAAGTTCCTGAGCGGTCGGATTCGGAAGACAGATATTGGAAAAAGGATGAAAACCGACGGAGGGACTCTCCAAACAATGCCTCGCATCCATAGGACAGATAGATCTCATGCAAGAATACCGACACCGATTCAATAATTATAATATAATAACCGGGCAATGACTCGTGACTCATGCCGATATCGAAGATTACGCAGATCGGGCAAGATTTCTCCACGATGTTCTCAAAGAAATTTTTGACATAAAATTGCTTCCTATTCTCAATGAAAATGATTTTCTTTCATCGGAAGAGATGCAAGCGCTCGGAAGGGGTGCCGACAACGACCGGAATGCCCTTCTCATCGCTCGACTCATTGGAGCGAAAATACTCTATATCGTGACAAATACCAACGGAGTCTACCGAGATAAAAATGATCCGGATTCCCGAATAGTATCAATCCATGCAAGCGAACTCACTCCCGAGTTCATCGAGAAAATCACCGGTGGTAAATCGACACACGGGACCGGCGGTATGCAATCAAAACTCGAAGTCGCACGGGAAGCGGCAGAATACAAAATAGAGACCCGGATCATCGATGGGATCCACTCCACACTTCTCGATCAATACCACAACAGAGCACATGGAGGAACAGTCATACAAGTTTAAAAAAATCCCCCGGATTTGAAATCCGGGGGATTTTTTGATTGCATATACTATTCTTCATCATCGAATTTCACTCCGCGTTCTGCTCGGATCTTCTCGGTCAGAGCCGTTGGAACCGCTGAGTAGTGAGAGAATTCCATAACGTAGGTCGCTCGTCCTTGAGACATGGACCGAAGGTCTGTAGAGTACCCAAACATCTCGGAGAGCGGAACGTATGCTTTGATGATCTTCGCCATTCCTCGCTCGGTCATCTCGTTGATCTGACCTCGCTTGGAGTTGATACCTCCGAGTACATCTCCCATGTATTCTTCCGGAGTATTCACTTCTACCAACATCACCGGTTCAAGAAGATTTGGTCGAGCCTTCTTCGCTGCCTCACGGAAACACTTGGAAGCGGCGAGTTTAAAGGAAAGTTCATTGGAATCGACATCATGGTACGAACCGAATGTGAGCGTTGCTCGAACATCCACCACCGGGTACCCGGCGATCATACCACGAGACCAAGAATCTCGAAGACCCTTTTCAACCCCCGGGATGTATTCTTTTGGAACCACCCCTCCGACGATCTTGTTCACGAACACATTCTCTTCTTTGAATTCTGGATTTGCCTTTCGTTCTTCTGTCGTGATTGGTTCGAAAGTGATGACAACATGTCCGTACTGTCCTCGACCTCCGGTTTGTTTCTGGTGTTTGAATTCCTGATCGACAACGGCCTGAGTGATCGTTTCTCGGTAAGCAACCTGTGGAGCTCCGACATTGGACTCTACCTTGAACTCCCGTTTCATTCGATCTACGATAATCTCGAGATGAAGTTCTCCCATTCCCCAGATGATGGTCTGATTAGTTTCAGAGTTGGAAGTCACACGGAATGAAGGATCTTCTTCGGCAAGCTTAGAAAGCGCCATACCCATTCGTTCCTGATCCGCTTTGGTCTTTGGCTCTACCGCAATAGAGATAACCGGCTCTGGGAACTCCATTCGTTCGAGAACGATTGGCTTATCCACGTCGCAGAGGGTATCCCCCGTCTTGGTATCCTTGAGTCCGATAACAGCTCCGATATTTCCCGCTGGGATTTCATCGATTTCCTGTCGGTTATTGGCGTGCATCTGGAGAAGGCGACCAATACGTTCTTTCTGTCCAGAAACTGGGTTGTAAACGTAAGAACCGGATTTAAGAGTCCCTGAGTATACACGAACGAAAGTGATTCGACCTACGAACGGATCAGTCGCGATCTTGAATGCAAGAGCAGTAAGAGGCTCGTCTTTATCCTGCTTGTAAGTGATCTTCGTTTCGATATCATCTTCTTCAGAACCGGTAATAGTACCGTTATTTACATCGAGAGGAGATGGAAGATAGTCTACCACCGCATCGAGCACGAGTTGAACCCCCTTGTTAGTAAGAGCAGAACCACACATAAGTGGGTATACTTCACTCGCACAAACCCCGATTCGAAGCCCCTTCTTGATCTGTTCAACAGTCAGACTCTCGGATTCCATGTATGCTTCCATGAGTTCCTCGGATTGCTCCGCAGCTTTCTCGATAATATCAACGCGCATAGCCTGTGCTTTCTCGAGGTACTGTGCTGGGATTTCCGCTTCGATTACCTTTTCTCCCATCTTTCCCTCGAAAGTATAGGATTTCATCTTCACGAGATCGATAATCCCCTCGAACTTGTCTTCTTCACCCATAGGCATCTGAATCGCGATAACCTTGTTTCCAGAAAGACGTTTCTTGATAGAATCGTAGGTCATCTGGAAGGATGCTCCGGTCTTATCCATCTTATTCGCGAATGCGATTCGTGGCACTCCGTATTTGTCCGCCTGTTTCCATACGGTTTCAGACTGTGGCTCAACTCCCTGAGAAGCATCGAATACCGCAACTCCTCCGTCAAGAACACGCATGGATCGCTCTACCTCGATCGTGAAATCCACGTGCCCCGGGGTATCGATCAAGTTGAACTGAGTTCCCTTCCATTCACAAGTTGTCGCAGCGGATGTGATAGTAATACCTCGTTCCTGTTCCTGTGCCATCCAATCCATGGTTGCAGCACCCTCATGAACTTCCCCGATCTTATGAGTCTTTCCTGTATAGAAAAGAACGCGCTCAGAAGTAGTGGTCTTCCCCGCATCGATATGGGCGATGATACCGATATTACGGATGTTTTTTAGGTCAGTTGAAATTGCCATAAAAATAAGTAAAAAGAAATAGAAAAAATATTCCTCATGAGAAGAATTTCCGGAGGATTATATAGAAAAAGGTTAGGAAGGCAAAAGATTTTTACACTAACTTACTAACTTTTAATGCAGATATACCATAAGGAACTCCCTCCATCAGTAAACGATGATTGTACGTATCAGGCAGGACAAGAAGAGGCCGGATTGACTCATTGGCACAGAAATTTAGTAGCGATTAGTGAAGTACCATTCGACCATCAACAGAGGGTTCCCGATGGAACGCTCGGTGCACTGCTCGTACAATTGACCGTCGATCCGTTCGTCGTACACCACATCCCGTTCGTGAGAGTCCCGACTTTCGGATCGGATTCTGCTGCACATGCCCAAGCGCTCCCATTCCATTTTGCAACCTGTCAGGAACTGCAGGAGAGCGATGCTTTTCCGAGAGCGTTAACGCTTGGATCGGATTCTGCAGTGATTCCGGCATCTGCTGCACATGCCCAAGCGCTCCCATTCCATTTTGCAACCTGTCAGGAACTACAGGAGAGAGATGCTTTTCCGAGAGCGTTAACGCTTGGATCGGATTCTGCTGGAAGGGAAGAAAGCCGAGTGTTGAGATCATTGATATTATCTACGATCGCATTCCATCCGTTCGCGGTCAACCCGCTTCCGCTCCCGACTTTCGACATGGAACCGTTCCATGCAGCATACCCGACCGAGAGGATAGATACCGTAAAGAAAACACTAAATCAGAAAACGATTCCGTTCACAAGGCTTTGGGAGGAAAATTTTGGGAAATTCATACTATTATCATTATATGCTAATCTAAATACCAGGGGCAGTATATTATAAATCATACCCGAAGCAAATTTAATTTTCGGGCTCGAGTTGGGAAAAATGGCTTTCTAAAAAAAATCCCTGCATTTTCCTTTGCTTTTTTATATTTTTCTATATAATACGCCCACTTAATTTTGACTAAGAGCCGAGAAAAACGCTCCGTCATCCTATTTTCTTACGATTCACATCATGACTTTCGCACCTCCAAAAAAAGCCTCCAAGGTACAAACCGGAAAACGCCACGGTAAATGGCTCGAGCTCAAGACCCGAAAAGTCCTGAATTCCGTTTCTCTTCAGTACGATGCAGAAGGAAATGCTATCGGACTCTCTCACTTCGCTTCTCCTATCACCGGAGAATACAAGGGACGGAAGGTATATTCTGTCGGGAAGGCTGCCAAGAAAGTTACCAAGATTCGTGCGTAAACTTACGGAAAAATCGTTTCTTTCAGTTAGCGAAAACTTTGCGGGCGATCGCAAAGTTTTTTCTTTTTATCTCCTCCATGTTCATTTACACCTATGATAAAAGTCTCTCGTCGAAAGACCCGTTCTTATCTCCTCCAGGCGCTCTATGCCCGTTCTATGGGCGGTACCGGTTTCGAGGAGCAAGCATTTCTTCAGGCCTTCTTCGATGGAAATACCTCCGAATCTCTCGATATCCCCTATTTTCAGGCGATGTTTTCGGGAGTGATCGAAAAGGAAGGGGAACTTCTGGCCATCATCCATAAATATGCTCCGAAGTTCGATATCACCACCATGCCGGTCGGAAACCTCCTTCCGATCATGATCGCATCGTATGAGATGCTCTATCTGACCATCGACACCATCCCTGAAAAAGTCAGCATCAATGAAGCTATCGAGTTGGCCAAAACCTTTTCCGATGATACCGCCCGTACCATGGTAAATGGCGTGTTGAATGCGCTCAAAGATGAAAAATCAACCATACTCGAATCCATCAAAACAGCCCCTCTCGCACCAAGGTTTTTCGTGTAATTCTTAATGTATTATTTCCTATGTCCAAAAAAATCGTCTCCATATCGAGCAAGGCATTTGAAGAGAAAATAGGATCGTTCGTATCTTCTCTTGAAATTCCATTCAAAGATATCACCAACTACTGCCTCGCATTCATCCACCGATCCGTTCTAAATGAAAATATCATCCATGTGACAGAAAGCAACGAACGTCTCGAGTTCCTCGGGGATGCTGTTCTGGAGCTCATCTCGACCGAAATCCTCTTCCATGCGTATCCTACGAAGCCGGAATGAGAACTCACCGACATCCGGAGCGCGCTCGTTCGCGGAAAGAACCTCGCCTCCATCGGACTCAAACTCGGTCTTCAGGATTATGTCCTCGTCTCCAAGGGGGAGCTTCTTGCTGGGGGGAACACTAATCCCTATATCGTCGCCAATACCTTCGAGGCCTTTCTCGGCGCGCTCTACCTCGATCTCGGCTACAATGAAGCAAAAACTTTTGTAGAGAAATACGTCTATTCCACTCTCTCGGAAATCCTCGAGAAAGCGCTTCACGTCGACCCGAAATCCCACCTCCAGGAAATATCTCAGGATAAGTACCTCGTGACACCAACCTACGAAGTGCTCAAAGAATCCGGATCGGACCACAACAAATCCTACACTGTCGGCGCTTACATAGGAACCAAACAAGTGGGAACAGGAACAGGATCAAGCAAGAAAAAAGCCCAACAAGAAGCCGCGGAAAATGCGCTTTCAGAGCAAAAAAATTGGGAAAAGACAATTAAGACATAGACGATTGATAGAAAATAGGTTCATATTTCTTACAAAACAAAGCCAGTAATTACCTCATGTTTCCCAAGGCTGTTTTGATTTCGAAATATGAACCTATTCGCTACCGGAAGAACCGAATGCGAGAAAAATATAATTTGTTTTGACTTTCTTGTATTTTTTCATACAATTTCCGCACTTTCATAAAAAGAGCACATCCTCTTTTTACTATTATTTCCAATAAAAACAGGCACTATGCTCGCTAAATTCAAAAAAAGAAAACGACTCCGAACTCACGGTTTCCTCACTCGATCACTCTCAGTCGGAGGACGGAAAGTTCTCGCTGCACGACGCCGAAAGGGTCGTCATGTCCTCACTGTAAGCTACCCAAACCGCTACAAGGAGACAAAAGGGAAATCCAAGCTCCACATCATTGCCGGAGGTTCCGCTCGCGTAGTACAATACCCAGGTTCTAGCCAACACTTCCGTCCAGATAATTCTGCACGATATTCTAAGGCAAAAACCGAAGCAGCTGAATAATATCCCCCTCATTTCCTATGATCCCGAAACTCTATCGGCTCTCAGAAAACGAAGTAAAAAAGGTTTTACGTTTCCGTAAACCTTTTTTTGCGTACTCTTTCATAGCGAA
>JAQTLR010000008.1 GCA_028714815.1 Candidatus Altimarinota bacterium
TTTTTTCTGAGGTGAGAGACCTTACATTTCGGACATATTTTAGTCATAGAAACAAAATAAAGCGGATAAACCGCTTTATTGTGCCATAATCTCAAGTAAAAAACATCCCATAAATGTCTATTAAGCCAATAAAAATAATATGTTTGACTATTTTTGCAGTGTATGTTATCGTTTTTTTAGATGGTAATAAACACTGTTTGTTTGTGTCATAACTTTTAAAATATGGAGCTCAAGAGATCGTTTCTCTACTTTTTTATTGACATTTATTAATAAGTATAGTATCGTAATACGTTTTCCATCTTTACTTACCAAATCAAGCACTATGTTTCTCGAGGAAAAACATTCTCGCAGCGCCAGATGAATAGAGGAAGATCTTTGGATCGATCTTTCCATTCTCTCATTCTTGCGTGAAGAGATCCTTTCCGGGAATCTCGATTTCGTTTCCTTACGGGGGATTTATAAGCAGGGTTTTTTTTCCGACCTCGATTGCTCCTGGGAACGCTTCCGGCGCAGGGCTTTCTATCAGGTGGGACTCGGATTCGTCGATGTACATCCGGTCCGTGTCGTCGAGTCGGAAAAATGAGAAGAGAACAAAGCAAATAAGCAGGAGGAAACAGGGCATAAACAGACGCGGTATCTGCCACCGCTCCGTATAACGGCAGCAGGATTTATGCGTATACCGGAACTCGAGAAAGAAGTGAAAAAATATGAAGGGATAAACCGATATATCACAAAGTGGAAAAAATTTCTCGAAGAAACTACCAATACACGGGGGGCTGCAATCATTGGAATCACAGGAGTGCTTATTCTCTCGATTTTCGTTTTTAATATCAAAGTAAGCAAAATTATTGATGGGATACCTCTTTTGAATTCGGTGATAAATACGAAGATCCTCGCAGAATTTGAGGCGATAAATACACAAGATGCCTTCTATCAAGCTATGATGAGCGATTCAGGAGCATCTCCTGAGTGATCATCGAGTTCTTCTGATATGCAAGAAGGGGGGAAATCCACCATTATCCCTGCTTCCGCAGTTATTATAAAGCCAGCCCCGAAAAATATCCCGATTCCGAGTGCTATCCAAAATATTCTTCCAGAGAAAACAAAAATCGAGGATGTAACGGTACAAAATATTTCCCCGACAGAAAAGCTCTTTAAGATCAATCTTGATAATGGGGCTACTCGATATATACAGGTAAAGAAAGAAGGGGGAAATTATGTGATAGCAGGGAAGTAGGTCCTACTTTCCTGCTATCGTCCGTTTAAGCGCATCGAGCATCGATGTTATCCCCTTCTTTATTTCGTTTTCCGAAAATTCTTTGTTTCCGAGCAGTTCATCCCGCGATTTGATGCGTTTGGAAAGTATGTCATAAACTTCCTTGGTGATCATTTTTCTCTTTAGGTACTCCTGAATCTCCGAAATAGTGACGTTATCTCGGATGCGATTGAATCGGAGATCTCCAATTTGTGAGGGAAGTTGTTCCAAGGTATTTCATATATATGTATCGTAGACTTTCCGTGTAATCTGTTTGTGTTCCAGGAAAAATATAAGATCCCTTGCCCGAAGGGACTTTGCAATATAGAAATTACGGATATCTTCTTCGCCGAGTGACAGATAGTTCTTGCTTCAGGAGTCTTGTCTTTGGGTTATATCAATATCAATTTTTGCTTTGTAAAACAGTATATCTTCCCATGCAGAGAAATATTCCCTCGAATAGAGTGGGATTTTTTCTCCTCGGATGACCTCCTTATTGGAAGTAGAAGGGGTTCGATTGATCCGAAAGAGATCGTACTCTCCGTTCGGATTTTTTATTTCATGATACCCAGCATTGGATAGGGATTTCCGAAAACGAGGTTCAGTACGGATATCTGCGATATTAAAGAGAACATTTCACTTTTCATCACAATAAAGGGAGATGTTCTTTTCTGTTCCGACCGAAAAAAGATTCGTATCGATATAAACAATCGTAATCTCCTTTTTCTCGAATCACCCGAAGGTAATAAGATCCTTCTCTAGGATATCGTAGATCCGTTTTTCCTGTTCTTTGTGGGAGAACTCTCCTCTATTTTCTTGTATGGTTGGCATTGGATGGAAATTATTAAGCTGCTTTTTTGAAGGTTCTCTCTTTTCTTACCGCTCACCCAAGGGATACATAGAGGTCTGGATGAAGATTATTCACAAGAGCATGTGTAAATGCACCCCCTTCGTTAGACTCTCTCCTCGGGATTGTCTGTTCAGTCCGTACTTGTTCACGAACCGCTCGCATAAGTCTTTCCCTCGTCTCTTTTTCATAATCCGCGACCGCTACCCTTTCAGTTCTTGTGAGTTCGGAGAACATATTCTTTTCCAGATATTTCCTGACACTCTCACTTGTTTCTTCATGTACCATTTTTTGTACCTCCTCATTAAGCGTTCAGACATCTCTTATCAGGGGGACTTTCTTTTGCAAAAAGATCTGCATTTGAGGTGGGAGTGATTCGTTTGCCATTGCTGCTCCGCCGACATATAGCGATAATTCGCTATTTTTGAGTTCCGATACGACAGTACTTGTTTCATTCCTGACTATATTCAGGGATCCTCTTCCTGATTTCTTGGCTACAGCGGGTCATTCTACGGTGGCGACTACCGCCATGGATGTGATATCAGAACCTCGTGATCAGGTATTTGTGGTCTCTTTGCTGTATTTTTCAATATTATACTTTTTGGATGTCCGGAGGATTTCGTGATTTTCTCATCGTATGAATCCTTGTGCCATTATATCATTGGATTGTGTGATTTCCGTCCATCCGGTCTCGATGATCACATTCCCTTTTCCATCGGCCAGCCCTATCCTTTCTACCACTTGAGCCCCTGGAGGATCAGAAAAATGTTCTTTGATGACCGTTCCGTCTTTGAGTTTCTCCCCGATTTTTCTCATCTCAGAGACTTTGAAGAGTATTTTTTTCTCGTCATGGACTTGGATATCCGAATATTTTGGCTGGAGCGTATATTCCCCATTCATGTCGACTACTCACATATGCTTTTTGTCATCCAGAGGATGAACCCGTATGAATCCGTTTTCGATATCTGGTGTATGTATGTAGGAGAATGATTTTTCCGATATCGTTTTTTTCTCGAGGTTTACGATCTGTATTCCCTTGGTATTCGGGTTGCTGTAGAGAAGGATCCCTTCTTTTCCCGTATACTGGAAGGCAAGGGATTCTGATGGGCGGATACCGTTTTTCTGCAATATCTCTGAGAGTGCTCTGGTATCTACCTCCCTTCTTTTTCTCACCATTTCAGGATTATTAGCATTGAATAATGCATCCTCTTTTATCTTGATGGTTTCGAGGTGGGTTTTGATCGCCTCCAGATTCGTATCGGATCCTTCGGATTCGAATTCTTTTTCTTGCAGATCTTTCTCTGCTTGGGTGCGTGGCCTTCCTTTTCCGTCAACGAGTTTCCCATCCCCATTTTTTGTGATGATATCCTCGTTTTTTCGCAGAATGTTTCCGTCTCTCTTGAGGAGATTCCCTTTTTTGTCGATCAGGAGCCATCTTCCATTAGGTTTTTCCTGAACTGCTGCTACTCCTTGTTCCGCAAAGTCGTCGATATAGTGGAATGGTGTCTTGAATCTTTTTCCATTCTGATTGATGATATATTTCATTCATTGCGACTTGTCCACTGCTATGACCATATCGGATCGGATCTCGGTCATGAAGGTATAGTATTGGCTATTTTTATTTGTTTTATGGCTTTTTGGGTATCTTATCTGATAGAATTCTCCATTGAATATGCGGTGTCCTCCATTTCCAAATCGTTGGATGGAAGCGAAGGAGGCCTCCGTGTGTTCTGCGATGAGCTCCCCCTTCCTATCTATGAAGAAGTTCTTTTCTTTTCCATCCACCATTTTCGTCACAGCAGCTTTCCCGTCTTTGAAATGGCTCGCATAGGTATATTCTTCAAAAATCTTTTTCCCCTCCGAGTCACGATATTCATAGAATGTTTTCCCGTCTTTTTCTATTTCCCGCACAGCAAAACCCTCCTCGAAACGAAGTGCTTGGAATTCTCTTTTTGTGAGACGACTCGATGTTTTATGACTCACCCACTCATCAAGTTCCCAAAATTGCTCTTTCATTTTACCAAGGGAAGAGCTGAGGGTTTCCAGATTCTTCAGGAGCGCTTCTTTTCCAGGGAATGAAACGAGCTTAATGCTTTCAATGGTTTTGATAGTCAACTCTTTTATCTCTTTGATATGAGCTATTTTTGCGACACCGTTCATTCATAATAGGATCTTTTCGTTAGTGAGCGTTCGGAGTTTGGTTATACCGATATCGATATGGTCATACCCGGTAAGTATTTTTTTATGGAGAAATTTTTGCGCATCTTTGAAAGGAAGGGCATCTTGGATTTTTTCGGCTCATTTCTCAATTGCCTTTTTTGCAGTCTGTGCTACTTTTTCCATGCCCTGAGCCTCAGGTATAAAATCTGCATTTTTTATGAGTTTATCTACGGTTTTTCGGATTCATCCATATTCGGGAATATCCTTGATCTTTCTTGTTCATTGTCGTGCTTCATCGATCATTTCCTGGAGTACTTTCCCCGTCAATCATTCCTTGAAACGGACGCGATCGACCGTGCTCATGAAGCTTTCCAGATCAGCCCAGCTCTTCACTTCTCCGATATCGGTGATCGTTTTCACAGGTGCTTTGGTCTCCGGAGTACCATCCGTATTTTTCGTGCGCTTCCTGAGCTTGGACTTTGTAGGATTCTTCACCTCTTCCGCCGCCGCTTTGAATTTCTTCGGAGTTTCCGCCGCTTTGAATTTGAGACGGAGTTTTCCTGACTTCATGAGTGTACTCATTCCCTTAGCTCCGATAATGGTCGCCATGAGATTTCCGGTGATTTTTCCGATCGCTTCCGCTTGCTGTTCTTGGGGGAGTTTTTGAACTTTTTCAAGTTCCTTATGAAGTGCTTTGAGAAAATCTTTCCAAAGCTTATCATAATTCGAATGATTCTCTTTGAGATAATCATAGAAGCTTCCGATGCTCGAATGTATGGAGTCGCGTACATCCGGATTGGTACTATAGATATAAGCGAAAACCGCTGTTCCGATAAAAGCGTCGATCGCTCCTTCCGCCATCCCTTTGATGGCATATCCGGCATATATGGCGGAGTCGAGTTTTTTTTCCGTTGCAAGATATCCGACAAAAGATTGTACATCTTCAAGTTTCTTTCCGAGAAGCCCTTCTGCCCGTTTCCTATACAGAGCAAGTTTTTTCGCATCCTCTTCACTGAGTTTTTTTCATGCAAAAGAGGCGAGCAGACTCTTGTAATCTTTCTCGATATTTTTTTGCAGAGACTGGAGAGAATCTTCGTATATTTTCTTTCCTGATTTTCCTCAGGTCATATCTATGGCCCAATCCGTGGCCATGAGCAAATCGTTGGTATTCTCTCTGTAGGCCGAATTTATTTCTCATATTTGCGACTCATACTGAGCAAGCCGTCTATTTGCTCTCTGTATCTTTTCTTCTCATGGCAATTCCCTCCTTTCTTTCGTCATCCCGGTATTCATCGGGTTTATCATAAGAAGTTCGTCCACTTTCGTGAGGATCTTCCCGATATCTCCTATACTACTGAGTTTCTCTCCATTGACGACCGTATTGAGCACAAGGACGATATGTTCTCCGTGCTTTGCGAAATATGCTTTGCTTTCCTTTCCTCCGTTGGTCCCTCCGATACCGGATCTCCGTAAGAGGGTATTGAGGATATTCAAAGTATCCGTATTCTTTACGGCATTCTTCTCGATATCGTTCACCTTCTTTATCATCTCATCGAGATGGGAGACATTATGGTGGAAAGATTTCAGGACTTCTCAGGAGTTATATTCCGGGTGGTTGTTTCTCTGTTTTTCCGAGTGCGGTATTTCTTCATCCATAACATAGGATGGATTTTGTTCTTTTGACATAGGTAGGTATTCTTATCAGAATTTAAAGATAGGCAAGTTCCAGATCCATTTGATCCACTTCCTGCCTCTTGAGTTCCGCCTCTTTGTTTCTGAGATAGTTTCTCATCTGCGCATTCAGGGTTTCGAGCTCTCTATTCACTTGTTCCAGAATCTCTTTCTCCATAGGAGTATAGGTATCCATGAAGCAGAGCAAGTCTTTTTCTATGGCTCCATGCACCCCTTCTGCCGACATGGTTTCCTTTGCGTTCGGGGGGATGAGAACAGATTTTTCTATATAGTGTTTTATATGAGACATAAGGTGCGAGTAATATACAAATCGCTTCTATCCTATCATTTTCTTTTGTTTAAAGCAAAAAATGGAGCGACATAATATATTGACATCACATATTCCGATGGTGTGCATGATTTATGTAGGGAAATATCCGATTTTTTGCTTTAAAAGGCACTATGTGATATAGTCGTAGATGGAATCATATTTCTTGTCACGTTCTTTTATGACAGCAGAAGCTTCAAAACAAACAGCATTGCAGTGGGTAGATGCCATCGATATCGGTGGCGATGGGAAAAAAGATATTTTTTCCGAAGAACTGAAACTCAAGGAACACTTCCGAAAAGATCTTCAAGAACTTTGGAAAAGAAAGATGGAGTGAAGGATTACCGAAGCCGAATATTTGCGGTATGCAAATGCATGCAAGGAAATCCTTCAAAAACACAATGCGAATATACAAGAGATCAAACAGGTATACTTCCGAAAAAGAAAGGAGACCCTTTCAGCTTCCAATACTGCCATGGAGAACCTCCAGTTGGGATTTGATTATCTAAAAAATAAGGCTGCAAACATAGGTACCGACGTAATGGTATCCATTCAAGAGAAAATTATATCCGATGAGAATCTCCGGGCGTTTAATGATAGTAAAGGAAACTACCTCATATCCATAGAGGATTTTGAAAAACAACTCTCTTCAGGACCTATGGAAGAAATCAATAGTCTCGCTATGAAGAATTACCTTATTCATTTGAAGTCAAAAGGACTTCTAACCAAATCGGCCTTGGAGCAAAAATGCGGATGACCGGATCGGCTTTTCGAACTATCGGTTCTTTGGGGAATAAAAATGGAAGGAGACGAACATGTCCGAAATGCTCTTTGAAAGAATGAGGGGTTGAAATCCAAGGCAAAAACATTAGTAAAAGCCGGGGCAGTATTAGGTGTTGAGTCTGCTACAGAGCGTATTTTCAGGGACACTATTGTCGATGAAGCTAAACGGGCCGGTTGGGGATCCGATTTTCTGAACAAGAAAGGAGAAAGAGGAATCGAATCTATGGATTATGAATCTATTATTAATGAATTAGGAAAGGAGTTTTCTAAAAAGAAAATAACCAAAACTGCCGTAAAGGAATTCTTCGGTAAGAAAATCCAGGAAGGAGAGAAAAAACTCCAAAAACTTGAATCTGAAGAAAAAGAGATAGTTGGGAACAAGACGGTTCGATTTTTTGCATGATTTCCGATCTCTGAACTCGGACTTTCGAAAGATCTCGAAGATAAAAAAATGATCGAGTTGACTCCTGATGAGAAAAAGAAATTGTCCGAGGCCATAAAAATAAGAGGAGTGGATATTTCCCCATCTGTCCGGTCGTATGTGGATAAACAAGATGAAATCACTCGGAAGAAACAGGATGTCCGGGATATGAAGCATCTCGCCAGCGAATCATCATCGGAGGCTCTTGCAGCGGTAAAAAACGGAAATTGATCCGATAAAAAGTTAGAAAATACAGTAAAATGAGTAGTGGAAGCGGGGAGAAGTAAAGATACTATTTTCTCAAAAAAAGAATCATATAGGAAAACGCTGGAAGAGATCGGATACTCTGCCATGACTATAGAGAGCATCTGTGGTGATAGAAAAATACTTAAGGAAGTGCTATCGCGATTGGAACAGAAAAATCTGACCCAAACCGAGTTATATGATGATTTGAGGAATCACCTCCGATTGGAGGAACGGAAAGCGGAGAATTACGTGATGGCGGTGGAGAATATCACAGAAGAACAGTTGCTTGAGCAAAAACGACATTGACGGAATATCGATAGCTTTGCCGAGAAACTCTATGAGGAGGATGTGAAACAGAAAAAAACATCCGATTTTACCGTTGTCTCCGAACAATCGTCATCTCCGAAAATTTCCTCCGCAAAAGATGGTTATATAAGCATGCAGGATCTGGCGACCATCCCTGAGAACGGGAAATATGCCCCTTTGAGGGAAACCGGGGACGGTTCCTATCTTGTAAAAAAAGACGGTGGCAGATATATTCTGTCCATCAATGGAAGGACAGAAGAATGTCCGGATGCTGAAGCGGTGGAAAAGACCATCGGTTCCTATGAATTTTTTCACCAGATAGGATTGAAGTCGATCGCTTCGTCTATGCCGCAATTCCTCGAGATAGCTAAAAAAACGAATCCGGTATGCCCGGCATTCAATATACAGAACGGGTTTTCCGAGGAGCAGCAAGCGGTGCTATTAGGGGTGGTGGATAGGATATTCGATCTCGATATGGAACAGAAGATGTCCGCAAAAAGCACGAAAGCGATACTCCCTGATTTTACTGATAAGCTCCGTACGGTAGACCAAAAAACCGGATTCGATGCACGGTTGAGGAAAAAATGAATATTGGATTATGGAGGGGGAATGAACGGTGTCATGCTTGAGCATATATTGTTAGGTTCCTTGAACAGCTCTTTTTAACCGCTCCATGACCTCTGTTTTCTCTGTGCTATCCGCCGTCTCTCCGGCATATTCATAGTGGGTACAGATATCGAGAACTTCCTTGAATTCGTGGGATATGGACTCTCTCCGGATATCCTGGGGAGTTTTTTTTGTCGCAAGGGGGACTTGCATGGAGTCTTCCAGGTGCGACCGGATAAGAAGACTCAGCCGTTCAAAGAAACGGATGTCTTCTACCTGGAGATCATTGAGCGTATCCAGAAAGGTTCCCCCTTTCTCTGGTATTTCCTGTACGGATTGCTTCTGGGATCTATAATATCGTTCGAATGCGATGAGATAGGCGATATATATGCCATATATGGTAACCCCGATCCCGAGCATATACCAGGTTTCCTTCTTCAAGTAAGGGAAAAAATAGAGGAGGTTTTTTATGGTGTTGATATCGGTCATGGTAGAAAAATTATTTATAGTAGTCTCCATATATTCTTTTGAGATTATCTTTACAGAGGGGTTTATCCTTGCAGACAAATATCTTCCCGGGAATACGCATATCTATATATTGTACATCTCATGAATTGATAAAATCTTTATTCTTATCATTATATGCCTTGAGCGAGAGGATCTGGTTATCGGTATCGTTAGCCGTTCTCATGAGAACGATAAGACCGCTCTCCAGAATGATATGCAGTTCACGTTCGGACTTGAAATAGGCAAATTTCGCTATATTTACGGTAGGGAAAGCGGTTTTGAAGAAATCGCGCGCCCTCAGGATGAAAGGCATGAATTCTTCCTGAACCCCTTCTTTATAGTCTATGAGACTCATTTCTGTAAAACTCGGATCGATCAGATCGAGAAGATAGAGGTTCGTGTCATTTGCCTTTTGGTATACAAGAACCCCGTTGCTCGTTAGTATATAGGATTTTTCCGAATCTGGAAATCGCACAAAAAACTGAGGTTTATATGACTCTATGATAATTTTCAATCCGTTGGGAAATAATTTCGAAACCTCTACGTGCTTTATATTCTTTTGGAGACTGGTGAGTTTCCCGAGAATCATATCGGTATCTACGCTTAGTATCGATGTATTATAGACATCTTCTATTGATTTGTAGGCAATATTGATATCGGTGATGGAATCCAACCGCTCGATGATGACTTTCGAGGGCGATATCTGGAAATAGGGGGAGAAGAAAAGTATGTAACTGCTCGAGGCGATGAGAAATGTCCCGATAAGGATGAACGAGAGACGGAAACGATCCTTGTTCTGATCAAGGATGTTGATAATGGTATTGAAATAGTAGAACCGTTTTTTTTCTCTGAAAAATGTAAAGAGCGAGGGGGAAGATTCCCGTGAATTTTTTGTATCAAAAAGATAACGCTTCTTTTTTTCAAGAGCTATCTCTTTCCGGAATTTCCGATTTCTCCAGTATCGGGTGATTTTCTGAGCACTGTTCTTAATCCGTTTCGCTAAGGTCATATTGCTTGGATAATTCGTTAATGATATCTTGTACATTTCTTGTCACAGTCTCGTTTTTTATCCGTTTGAAGCGGATATGGGGGATCTTGTAGGTCTGCACCTGTTTCCCGATATCGTGCCGGAGGCGGTCTGCGAGCGGTGCGAGCTTTTTCGGAAGTAAAGCCTCGTGGGTTGTGGCGGTTACATAGATATCCGCATACGACCGGTCTTTGCTGATCTCCACTTTTACGACACTGACGATCCCGAATTCTTCACCATGCTCCCGGATATGTTCCAGGATGATAGGGGAGGACATAGTGAGAATGGTTTCCGCGAATCGGTCGGTTTTTGTGGACATGATACTAAAATTGGTAAGCGAATTTAAAATCCTATCTGCATCGAATCGATGAGAGTAGAGAAGAATCGGTGGTGAGTATACAAAAAATATTTATTTTTTCCACTTTTTATTTCTTTCCGCTTACAAAACATCCGCCACCTTCCTGTTTTATTATATCGATGCACATCTCATAGACCTGGATGTTTTCCATATCTTTCGCGATAGAACGGAGACGATTGATGGCGGTTATATATTTCATGGAAACGAGCTTTCCAAGTACATCCCGACGGAGGATCCTGCTCGATCTCTTGAGGAATTTCTCTATCAGATACCGGTCTATGCCGTTGTCTGCATCGCGGAGCAGAAGTGTATCGAGGAGTGCGAGTTCCGGACAGGCGATGCGGAGTTTTTGGCCGTCGATCTCTAGAAGATCGGTATATCTTTTAAAGAGAGGATAGACATTCTTGTTTCCTGTCTTTTTTCCGGAAGTGATAGGGCGGATAGAAAGAGAATAGGTATCGGAAATCTGAAGATTTTTTGTCGCATCTTGTCCGGACACGAGAAGCTTCTTCGGTGCGCTGTAGTCTTTCATGAGAATCTCGAGAGCTTTGTTTCCGGATATGAAATACTCTCATCAGACTTCCCGGGAAAGCATTTTTTTTACGATTTTCCAGTAACTATCTTCTATGATTCACCCGATATCCATATCTTCACTTTCGGGTATATAATAGAGCCCTTGTTTTATGGGTATAAGAATATCATTCCCCTTAAGCCGATACAGGATTTTATATGTCGGAGATCTTTTATCAAGCGGCTTCTTCCGGAAGTCGGGATCCACGATATCGGATATATCATCTATATCAATGAATTCTCCTTTCATTTTTCACAGTTTATTAACAATTTTGTTGAAATCCATCATATAGTTATTTGCTTTATAGTAAGTATTATTATGGCATATATATAAAAAATCTTTTACTATAGATAGTATAGATATTTTACTATATAAATCAATAAAATTTTTCTTTTTCACTAGAGATTGCCAGAGAATTGACGGAAATTTGTGTTTTTTCCTGCGTTGTGATATACTTCAGGGAATAGAACCGTTTCTCATTCTATATTTTGTTTATATACGTATGCCGGATTTAGGGGAAATAATAGGATATGCTTTGATGAAGGCCGATAGAAATGGCCCTTTTCTGGTTGATACCATAGTGAAAAACATACAAAAAAATACTCAAGACAAAGTTTTCGTCTCTTTATTACCGACCGATGAAGTGCGTGTTTTCGATGATATTGAAGAGCTCGTCTGAGCATGAGAAATAAACAAGGCTCTCATATCCATGTATAATCTTCTTGATTCCCTCAGAGAGAATTATAATGCAGTGTATCCGTTTCAGATGGAGGGTTTTTCTTGCGAAGACAACAGATATATGGTGAATATCAAAAAGATGTTGAATGGATTGCTTGTCATTAAAGCATCCAGACTCTTTGATGATGGGGATATGGAAACAGCGAATAGAATCAAGAACGAGCAGATGGATTATATCAATCGATCAAGATATCCCGCTTATGAGAAGGATCTGGAAGAATGGCTTACTCTTGAGATGAAATGGGATAAGATCCTAGACAACCAGGATAGGGTGGTCCAAAAAAATACCAAAATGGAACAAGCACCAATGGAGCCGATACCAGAAATAGGGAGAAACCATTTCGTGAACGGGAAAATAGGAAGTTCTGAGGAATTGCGAATGCAAGAACGATGAGTAGCAGAAAATGACAGATTATTGCGGGAATGCGATAGCTTGATAGTGATGGGAGAATTAGAAGATGCCTTGAGCCTCTGCCTGAATAGATTATGATTTTTTCTCGGCGGGGATAATCCCGAAGTCTGTACGATACTGACTATAACAAACGCACCATATCTATCCGCTTGGGGGGCAAAAATAGATACTATACTGAAAAGCAACTGCGTATGAAATGAATATATCATCCAAAAAATATACCGCATCATAGACAATCAGTTTTTGCCAAGCACCGTAAGGAATTCTCTTTCCAATGCACTTTTCCGGTGGTGAGCTTCTTAAGCGGGAGGGGTTTTGGAGTGAAAAGCATTTTAAAATGAAAATTTACTTGAATTTTTCGGAAATACCCCTACAATGCACGGGTATTTCTATTTGTAATCCCATTTCTTTATGAATCAGAATATCCTAAAACAGAGTGTCGTTTCTTCTGCCGGTTTTACTCTTGTGGAACTTTTGGTGGTCATCACTATACTCGCAATCATCAGTATTACCGCATATACCAGCTTCTCCGGCTCTACCGATAAAGCGAAAAATGCGACGAAACTTAATCATATCGGAAATATCGAAACAGGACTCAATGCTTTCTTCGTCGATAAGAATTACTATCCGATGCCTTCGCAGTATGATGCAAATAAAAATGTATGGGGATTCGATAGTACGAAGAGTGCTACCATTGCCAATACTTTCACCGGAACAAAAAGCGGTGATGCGATAGCTACGGTTCTTACCGGTTCGATTGTCGGAGGAGGGATTGTTTACGAATCCGGAAGTTCGACGAATAAAATTGGTGCAAAAGGAACGATGGATTCCGATGTTCTCTCCAAGCAGTATCTTTCCCAAGAAATTTCCGATCCATCGATTAAGGATATAAAAGTCGGAAATACTGAAACACTCAAGGATTACGGAATCGGAGAATATGTCTATGGAGTATATACGAAGAACAATACCGATTGGACAAACGCCTCCAAGAAAGCGTCTGCCTATAATCTCGCGGTCGTTGTTTCTGACGATCAGAAAGGTATAATCACCAAGATTTCCGGTAATTTCGACAAATCCACTTGTATCAATTGTCCGGATACCTTGATCGGAAGCGGAACTGCGAATAATAACCTCAAAGATGGAGAATCTTACAGCGGAAGCGTTTTCGATGCAAATACCCGTGTAGCGTACCCGATCAGCGGATTTTAATCAAACACTAATCATAACCTCATTTTTTCCATGGCACTGAAAGATATAAAAAAGAAAAAAACCATAGTTCAGGCAACGCTCATTCCCACTGTCATCGACAAAGTCGGTGGACAGGAACGGGCATACGATATCTATTCCCGTCTTCTCGAAGATCGGGTGGTATTCCTCGGAGATGCGATCGATGCGGCTGTCGCGAATACGGTCATCGCACAGCTCCTCTATCTCGAGAAACAGGACCCGAAAGCTCCGATCACCATCTATGTGAATTCTCCTGGAGGGCACGTGACGGCGGGACTTGCCATCTATGATGTCATGCAATACGTCCAGTGCGATATCATCACGGTTTGCGTCGGACTTGCAGCATCTATGGGATCCATCATCCTTGCAGGTGGGACAAAGGGGAAGCGGTATAGTCTCCCACACTCTGAGATCATGATCCACCAACCGCTCGGAGGGACCGAAGGTCAGGCCACCGATATCAAAATTGCCGCGGAGCACATTCTTCGAACCGGAGGGGTTCTTTATGGAATCCTCGCGAAACACTCCGGACAGGATGTGAAGAAGGTGGAAAAAGATTGTGATCGTGATAATTATATGACCCCGGAAGAAGCCTTGAAATATGGGCTTATCGATAAGATCATCAACAATAAATAAATTCCTGATTCTTATTTTTTTTCGATAGCCAATATGCATGAATGCGATATCATCATCGTTCCGCAGTTTCCTCAGGATGCGATAGCACCTTTGCCATCCATCAAGGTGGGTGATAAGGTCTTCACCATCCTTACGAGAGCATCGTTATGGGAGGAGCCCGAGGAGATTCTTGGAACTATTCCGGATGCCCGGATCCTCCATGCATTCTATGATATTCAAACCGGAAGATTTCAGGTTTCCGATCAACCGGAAAGACTCGCTGCTTAAAAACCTGGGATATTTCTGAATACAGAATATATTTTCCCTAATCATCAATTGTAATTATGAGCATGTTTGGTTTGGTTATGTCTTCCACTGAATTCGATCCGCTTGGTCCAGAAAGAAAACTTGCTGATCGGGCTCAATTCGATGGGGTGTTTTATAAAATCCTTGCCTGTGGATCGGAATGAGAGATGCAATCCAATGCTTCTTACATTCCTGGAGCAAGGGTTGCTCGTATCGAGACAATAGATACAAGGACTCCTGGATATGCCTGACAGATCCGGGAAATATTGGAAATCATGTAATTAAAATCTTCTCTTTATGAATCAATCAATAGCTATCCAAAACCTCCTTGAAAAGGGGGTTTCTCGTATTATCGACCGGGAACGTTTGGAAGAACAGCTCCGATCCGGAAAAAAACTCCGGGTAAAATTCGGAATCGATCCGACAGGAACGACGGTCCATATCGGACATGCGGTCCCCATTCTGAAACTCCGTGCTTTCCAGGAGCTTGGGCACCAGATTGTGCTTATTATCGGAGATTCGACGGCACAGGTCGGCGATACCTCCGATAAAGATGCGGAACGCCCGATGCTTACACGCGAAGAGACCCGGAAGAACGCTACCGATTATCTCGCGCAGTTCGGGAAAATCCTCGATCTCTCGAAGCTGGAAGTCCACTACAACAGCGAGTGGATGGATACGACCAATTTCAACACCGTCGGAGAGCTTGCGAAGAATTTTTCTGTTGCTGAAATGCTCGATCGGGATAATTTCTCCAAGCGATATAAAGCAGGAATTCGGATCAGTCTTCAGGAATTTCTTTACCCGATCATGCAGGGGTGGGATAGTGTACAAGTGAAAGCGGATGTGGAAATCGGTGGAAACGATCAGTATTTCAATCTCCTTGCAGGGCGTCCGCTCCAAGAAGCGTTCGGGCAACCGAAACAGGCGATCATGACCTTCAATCTCATCGAGGGGACGGATGGACGTAAGATGAGCAAGACTTATAAGAACTTCATCGGACTCTCCGATACTCCGAACCAAATGTTCGTGAAGATCATGGAAATCAAGGATGAGCTCATCATCCCGTATTTCACACATTGCACCACACTTCTTCTCTCGGAAATAGAACCGTACAAGGCACGACTTTTTTCTGATGAAAATCCGAAGTACATCAAGATGGATCTCGCGAGCATGATTGTCTCGCTCTACTACGATAAAGAGGCAGCGACCGCTGCGAAAGCCTACTTTGAGAAAGTATTGACCGATGGGATCGTGCCAAATGAGGAAGAGATCGAAAAAACATATCTGAACGTTTCGATAATCGAGCTCGGGAATCTTCTCAAGGAACTGAAATTCTGCGCCACGACCGGAGATGTCCGGAATGCTCTTGCCGGATGAGGTGTTCGGGTGGATAACACTGTCGTTTCCGATGCAAAGATGATGATTTCGCTTTCTTCTGAGAAAGGGGTGCTTATCCAGATGGGGAAGAAGAAATTCCGGAACGTGTTTTTAAAAAAATAATCTGTATTTTCCATGCCCCTCCGTCCCGATTTTCCTGTTTTCACGCATCACCCGGATCTCGTCTATCTCGATAGCGCTTCGACGGCACAGAAGCCGAATGTCGTGATTGAAGGGATGAAACATCATATGGAACAGGAGTATGCCAATATCCATCGTGGAGCTTATGAACTTTCGGAAGCTTCGGAGGTGTTATATCATGGATCCAAGGAGGCGGTGGTGCGACTCATCGGTGCTCGGGAAACCGCAGAGATATCGTACAGCTACAATGCGACGTCGGCGCTCAATATCCTCGTCACTTCTCTCATTCGTTCAGGTGATCTGAAGAAGTGAGATACAGTGTTGCTTTCCCGTGCTGAGCATCATGCGAATATCGTCCCATGGCTCATCGCTAAGGAAACTACTGGAATCGAAGTGGAGTTCGTGGAGCTCGATACCGAATTCCAGTTGGATTTCGCGGATTTCGAAGCGAAATTGACTCCGGACGTCCGGGTGGTTTCCCTTACTGCCGCATCCAATGTCACTGGAGCGGTTTTCGATCTGGCACGGGTGAGGGATATACTTCGTTCTCGGTCTCCATCGAGTTTGTTCGTGGTTGATGCGAGTCAGTCCGTACCTCACTTCCGTGTCGATGTACAGGTTCTCGATATCGATTATCTCGTATTCACCGGACATAAGCTCATGTCCGATACGGGACTCGGGATCATGTACGGAAAAAAATCGCTTCTGAAGGCGCTCGTTCCTTCTATTGGTGGTGGTGGGGCCATCAACTGGGTTCGAGAGGATTCCTTCGCTCCCTCGGGACTTCCGAGTCGTTTTGAACCGGGAACTCCGCATATCATCGGGGCGGGAAGCCTCCTCCGAGCGATCGAATATATGGAATCCATCGGTGGATATGAGAAAATCGAACGGATCGAAAAAGACCTCGTTGTACATACACTTACTAGATGGCAGAAATTTAAAAGACAATTCCCGGAAGTACGGTTGATCGGATCCGAAAAAGAAGAGGGGAGAATAGGAGTATTTAGCTTCTCGACCGACAAGATACACATCTCTGATCTTGCGGATGCTTTCGCCGACCGACTGATTTGTGTCCGGGCCGGACATCACTGTGCCGAACCGCTCATGCAGCACTGCAGTATCATGGGAACCGTCCGGATGAGTCTATTCCTTTACAATACCCGAGAAGATGTGGATCGGTTTTTCGAGGTGTTCGAGGAAGTGTTATCGAGTATGGGATAGTGAAGAAAGAATCATCATCTCTTCTATTAAAAATATATTTTTCCAATGTCGCAACTCTATTCCGAAACCTTTCTCGAATATGCGAAAAATCCTCCGAATAAGGGGATTTTGGAGGGTGCGACCATCCGCCACTTCGAGGAGAATCGGAGTTGTGGGGATGCTCTGGAAGTGTTTTTGAAAATCGACGATGCGGACACGGTTCAGGATTTCTCCTTCGAGGGCAATACCGCCATCGTCACGACTGCCTGCACGAGCATATTCGGTGAGTCGATCATCGGGATGCATGTATCGGAGATCCTCAGTATGGAGTATCAATCGGTTCGCGAGATGATCGGGTTCGATGTGTCTCCACGCCGCAAGCAGGCGAGTGTCCTCGGGCTCCTTGCGGTTCGCAACGCGCTCCATGAATACCGAGGGGACGGGATGATAGATGATTTCAGCGACGTGTTGCCGGATTAGGGAAACTGGCACAAAAAAAATACCAGGAAACGGTGTAAAGGAGGAAAACCGTCTCACTGGCAGGACCAGTATACATACTTTTTTCCAGTTTCCAAATTTTTCACTACGGAATGAGTTTTATGAGCTCATTCCATTTTTCTATCCCAAGCTCCTCTGCACGGGCCGTTTCCAGAAGCCCGATCTGTTTGAATGATGCGAGGAGGGTATCTTTCGGGATATGGAGAGCATTTGCGAGATTGGAGAGGAGTTTCTTTCTCGGGGAGGTGAATCCGGCACTGGTAATGGAGAGGAATCGTTTCGCTTCCGCGATGTCATACCCTTCCTTTCTTTTGAAATAGAGTACGCTCGAATCTATTTTTGGCGCAGGGATGAAATTCCCTTTTTCTACGAGACATATCTCTTCTATGGTTTCACACGAGAATTCCAAGGCGAGCGAAAGATAGGAATGATGGTATCATTTTTTCTCGCATATTTTATCTCCCACTTCTTTCTGCATGAGTATGATCATCTCATCTGGTTTATTTTCCAGTTCGTGGAGGAATCGGAAAAGGATAGGAGAGGTTATGTAGTAGGGAATATTAGCAATAACAGAATATGAAGCCATTACTGGAGACTGCTTCAGTACATCCCCCTCGATAATAGTGAATTCCGTTTCTTCCGGGATAACCAGATCTTTCTCATAGATTCTGGAATTTAATATGTTTATCATCTGCTTGTCGAGTTCGATGAGAGTCAAGGACTTCGGTTTCCTTGTAAGGATCTTTTCCGTCAGCGCTCCGTACCCGGGTCCGATCTCAAGAATATCCTTTCCGGTTATATCGATGCTATCCGCGATAGTTTCGAGTATCTCATCATTGACCAAAAAGTTCTGTCCGAGGGATTTCTGTGCCCGGATGCCGTAGTGTCTGAGAATTTCTCGGTGGTCCATTTAAAATTTGTTATTATTGTACTTTTTTGGTCTTCGAAGGCCATTTATCCTTGATAACACTGAGTTGTCCGATATAGGTCGTCCATTTATTGAGGAATTTCTCGTATTGATCCTTGAGACGACGCATGTAATCATGCTTATCGTTCTTGAAGGATTTGACGACTGCGGATTCTCCGAGAAGCCAAGCGGATTCTTTATATGCCAAAAGCTTTTTCTTCACGAGAGTCTGACATCCTCTCTGTCAGAATACAAAGTCTTTCGCATCGTTATCGGTAGTGACGCTGTCGGTCGTCTTGTCGGATATCCCTTTCTCTTTAAAATAGAGCATGGTTTCTTGCATGACCGTGGTATTGCATATCTCTGCATATTTCTCCGGGTACTTCGCTGCGGTTCCTTTGGAAGTATCGAAGAGATCGTTGATATCGGTGGCAAGCTGACCGATATTCTTATTGGTTTGCTCATGGAGCGTTTTCAAGTCCTTTGCTACTGCATCATCCAGTTTCTTGAATTCTATGCTCATGATAACCTGAAAAGCGATTTGTTGAGGTTTCAGAGTTCCGACGGGACAGACGTAATCTTCTATGATTTTTGCTTTTCCTTCTTTGTTTGCCTTGATACAAGCATCGATCTCCCCTGTATATTGCGACCCGGCAGCGAAAATCGGCGAAAAAAACCCGCTGATCATTATGAATGAAATGATGCCTGTTCGAAAAATGATTTTTTTCATAGATCTATTTTTTAAAAAGCCGTGAAAAAATCCCCTTCTTTTTCTCTACTGTAACAGGATCCGGGCATCCGAAAACGAGCATTTTCAGTATTTTTTTGATTCGATCTTTCTTGGCTGCCCGTTGCTGTTTCTGTTTTTCATCAAGATGCCCGGTTGTTTTTTTTATGCCATAAATAGAAGCGACCACTCATCCAAGGAGCATGCCGGTTACCATGGCATCTATTTTCTTGATGGATCGTTTATGGATTTTATCATTTTTATTGAACACGAGGAAAAGAGGGTTATCCTTCTAATTTATTGATTTTGATGGTTTTTTCTCCAAAAAGGAGTTTAGGGATCTCTATACGCAGAAGGTTATTTTCCATATCAGCATGGATTTTATTGAAAGCGAGATTTTCAGGGAGTATCACGGATCGGGAGAATGGTCCGTAGAAACACTCCTCCACCAATATACGGTCAGCACTGTCGTAGATATCCGGACGTCGTCGTTCTCCGGATATGGTGAGGATATTCCGGGATACGGAAATATCTATGTTTTCCGTGTCCATTCATGCAATAGGTGCCATGATGACGATCATATCGTGGCAATCGAGAATATCGAGCGCTACTTGTCCGAGTTCCTCTTCTACTATATCATCGTCTTCCATCTTCACTTCGATGGAATGATGATTATGGTTATCGTCTTCGTCATGATCAGAATGGTTTCCTTGGAATATCTTGAGCATAAAGAGGTTATTAGGATGATAATGGTTGTACTGTCCGTATTATTATGCCACATCCTATTCAGGAATCGTTTTTTTGCAAATTTTTCTCTTTTGTGCTAGTATGGTACTGTTAACCAGACAAAATAACAAAAAACAAATATATGCAAAAAATAAGTTTTTCCCGAAAAGAAAAGATCCTTTTTCTCGATAACTTCGGGAGTCTCATCAATGCAGGGATTCCGATAGTGCGAGCGCTCCAGATCATCTATTTTCAGTCGGAAAACAAACATATCCAGGAAATGAGCGCTTACTTCAAACAGGCTATAGAATCTTGAAAAAACATCATACAGGTATGTGAAAGCCTTCCAAGGATTTTTTCTCCATTCGATCGGGCGATGTTCGAGATGGGAGAAGCAACGGGAAAAATAGGACAAGTGCTTACGCTTATCACGGAACGTGAGGAAAAACAGCAGGACCTGGAGAGTAAGATCAAACAAGCTCTTATATACCCCGCTTCTATCATGGTGGTCGCAATCGGTATGGTAGTAACCATTATGACCTATGTAGTTCCGAAAATCGAGAAGATCTATCATGATTCTCACGTAAACCTCCCACCACTCACACAATTCATTATTGGCATGAGTCATTTTCTGAGAGGGTATGGGGTTTATCTAGCAATAGCCCTTGTTGCTGGAGTTGTTGGGTTTCTCCTCGCTCTGAGAAATCCACGTTTCCGGTATGAATTCGATCGAAGAATCCTCTCTCTCCCGATTTTCGGCGGGATCCTCCGCAAAAAGATCCTGATCGTGTTCACGGAATTCCTTGCGACCTTGCTCAATGCAGGGATACTCATCAACCGATCCCTTTCCATCGTTCGGACCGGTATGGATAACCGGTATTATGAGATGGAAATCGATGCCGTCCTCTCGGATATCAAAGCAGGGAAGACACTTTCTTCCGCTCTCGGTGGAGAATATATCGAGCGAAAGATCCGATGAGAAACAATAGGGGATAATGAAATAGGGTTTAAGAGAAAGGTTGATTGTTTCCCTATAGAACTCTCCATGTCTGTAAAAATCGGAGAACAAACCGGATCGCTTGCCCGTATGCTTGAGAAAATGGCCGTCCGATATAATAAGGAGGTAGATGTCACCATCAAAGGGCTTTCCAGTATGATAGAACCGATCATCATCGTCGGGATCGGAGGGATCGTCGGGGTCATCATCATGGCGATCATGCTCCCGTTTTTCAATATGGTGAATGTCATTCATTAGAAAAAAAGTCCGCGAACGGACTTTTTTTCTAATGAATTTTACCAACTCAGATTCTTCGCATATTCCATCTGGTTATCCCGTCCGTTCTTCCAGAGTGTCTCGTCGAATTTTACCTCGATATCAGGCTTGATTCCAACTCCGTCGATTCCGGTCTGGGTTCTTCCGGTAAACCATTTGGCGATGGTATACTTGAAGCTTGACCCGTCCGTATAGGTATCGAGACTCTGAACCGATCATTTTCCGTAGGATTTCTCCCCGACAATGCGGACATTCTCTCCAAGATAATCTTTGATGGTTCCGGTCATGATCTCGGAAGCTGAGGCGCTTCCTCCATTTATAAGGATAACCACTTTTCTTCTTGTAAGGTCGATAAGATCCTGTCCCTCGCTTTCCATTTCCGAGACAGTATTCTTGTACTTGATATGAACGACGCTTTGTCCTTTCGGTACGAAGTAATTGAGCATTGCAGCGACTTCATCGAGGCTTCCTCCAGGATTATTCCGGAGATCGATGATGAGCTTTCCATTGCTCGGATCTTTTGCTATCGCTCCCAGCGCTTGCACGAATGCATCTTTCACTCCAGCTCCGAAGGTCGTGATCTTTATATACTGATCTCCGGTATCGAGTTTCTTGTATTCCACATACTGGATGACGATCTTTGCCCGGGTAATGGTAAAGTCGAGCTCTTCCGTACCACGCTTGACATGGAGTTTTACGGTTGTTCCATCCGGTCCTTTTATCTTGTTGATAGCATCCTGAAGGGTAGTGGATTCCGTAACAGCTATGCCATCTATCATGGTGATGATATCACCTCACTTGAGGCCGCTTTTTTCTGCAGGAGTTCCCGACATAGGGGAGATGATATGAAGTTCTCCTGGTTTCGGCATATCGATGTATGCACCGATGCCTTCGAATTCCCCACTGAGTTCGTCTTGGAAATCCTTGGACTCTACCGGAGGGAAATATGCGGTATGTTTATCACCGCTTGCATCTGCCATACCTTTTGCAGCACCTTGTATAAGGGCTTCGTCACGGAGTTTTGCACTGTCATAGAAATTGTATTTCAGTTTTTCATAGACATCATTCAGGATAGCGAAATTGGAAATAGCGGTGACAGGATAGAAGGTTCCGATATCTATATTCCCTGTAATCGATCCGGTATCATCCACATAATCGGTAGATGGCTCTTGATAGAGCCGGTTCAAAGTATCCAGAACCGTTTTGAGTGTAAGGGTTCCGGTACCTGTCTCGTCCATCGCTTGTCCAAGGTTCGATTCCAGAGCTCGGGCGAATTGCCCAGGGGTCGCAAGTTCCGTTGTTTTGAGATCAATGGGGAGATTCTTGAAAAATCCCATATATACCCCTTTTTGAAGCGCTTTGTAAAGAGGGGTATCTTCTTGTACATTTCGGAAATTGAGATGTATATACTGGTAGCTTTCTGGGATGCTCTCATATTCCGCGATACTATTGAAATATACCGTGAGAAATCCTCCGAAATTGAGTGGACGGTTTTCGCTTCCGGCCGGATAGGAACTAAGATCTCGGTAATCTATAGTCTTTGCGAAGACATTCTGCGCAGAAAGGAGAAGGACGAGGAAAATGATGATTTTTTTCATAAAAAAGGGTTGTTATATGGAAATATTATTCTGTTGGATTTTGAGATTGTATCGTTTCCGTGTTCATATCGCTTCCGTATTGGCGCTGGTTATCGAACACTCAGAACGGATAGGCGACACTCACAAATATGAGCCCGAGTCAGATAAGGGATATCATGAAGACCGTTCCTCCGGAACCGAGGTATTTCTCTGCCCAGTACCACCTCCCGGTCCAACTGTAGACCACTTTCCGATATTTCAGGATACCGAGACCCATACCGATCCCGAGAAGCGCGTAGATTATTTTGATGAGGAACATAAAGGGAAACGGGAACGAAAATATGTTTTCAGATTATACGATTTATCGGATGGGAAGCAAATGGAAAAATAAAAATTCCCCACTCTTTCGAATGGGGAATTTCTGCATTCCGATTATTCAGCAACTGTTTCAGTCGTGGTTTCTTCTGTTTTTTTCTTGGTTGTCTTCTTTTCTTTCTTTTCTTCTACTGCAGGAGTCTCTGTCGCTACCACTGCTGGAGCTTCTTCGAGAGCCTTCATAGAGAGACCGATCCGTTTTGCGATAGGATCGAAAGTGATAATCTTCGCTTTCACGTTTTCACCGACCTTTGCATATTCGGAAACATCTTTCACCATAGTATGGGAAATTTCGGAAAGATGGATAAGTCCGCTGATTCCTCCATCGAGCGAGAGGAAGATTCCGAATTGGGAAATACGCATAACCGGAGCTTCGATGATGTCGTTCACCTTGTATTTTTCAGCGAGAACCTGCCATGGATTTGGCTTGAGACGCTTCATGGAAAGGCTGATCTTATCATTATCGATTCCGATAACCTGTACCTTCACTTTGTCACCGACTTTCGCGAATTTGCTTGGATCAGATACATGTCCCCAATCGATTTCGGAAACGTGTACGAGACCTTCGAGACCATTGAAAGTGATGAAGAGTCCGTAGGTAAGGATACCGCTCACGGTTCCATCAACATTGTCCCCAATCTTGAGTTTCTTGAGTGATTCTCCACGTGCTTCTTCGAGTGCTGCCTTTTCAGAGAAGATGATTTTCTTTCCATCTTGGTCAACATTGATAACACGAACCTTGAACGGTTTTCCAACGAGCCGTCCGAGGTGTTCGAGAATCTTTTCTGGGTTCGCTCCTTCCACCCGAGGGTAGTTCATAGGAGTGAGTTGGGAAACCGGGATGAACCCCTTGATTCCGTCGAGGTCGATAAGGAGACCTCCCTTGTTCGCTTCATTCGGGATAACGGTAATAATTTCTTTTGTATCAAAATTTGAGTGGAGTTTCGCGATAAGTTTGATCTGGCTTGCTTTCCGAAGGGAGAGCATGAAGAGTCCAGAATCCTTATCGTCTCCGATTACTATAGCGTCAACGAGATCACCTGCCTTGATCATAGATGAATCTTCGGTAGAAGAAGTCATATGTGATCCGGAGATGATACCGGTAAATTGACCATTGAGGTCTACGAGAATCATCTTCTGGCTCGCACTGATGACGGTTCCGGATACAAGTTCTCCCATATTAGGAGTATGGATCGGAGCGGCACCTTTGAGCACTATTCCAAAATCTTCAGTCTGAGACATAAAGAAATAAAGGTTAAAAAATAAAAAATATGGGGCGAATGAAGGGACTTTCCTCCGGACCGCCCTCGGCCGAAAGCCAAATCGTTGGCTTTCTAAAATCGTATACACGATTTTGCCTCACGTTCAAGTCCCATAAAGAGAGATAAACTAAGCGAGAAGAAAATTCACATTATTCTAAAATATGGGGCGAATGAAGGGACTTGAACCCTCGACATTCAGATTCACAGTCTGACGTTCTAACCAACTGAACTACATCCGCCATATGGTCGCATCTTCTGTATAAAAAGAAACATAAAAAAGAGCTCTTTTTCGAGAAGCGGGGCTAGTATATGGAAAAGAGATGAAAAGGCAAAAGTATTTTCCGGAAAAAATAATTTCTTTGTATAGTACATGAAAAACTTGATTTTTCCGATAAAAAGTGAATAATTGGATGGATATTTTATCTCTACCACTTTTTTCCATGAAATTCTCTCCGCTCCGAAACATCGGACATACTCTCACTCACGGAGCACTCTTCGGTCTTTCGGCAGCATTCACTGTCGTTTTCGTATCTCTCGTCTATGCAGGGGTCACAAATATATACTACTCCGACCTCCCGACTACCTCATCGGGAAGCGGACTCACCGCAACGAGCTGGAACAACCTTGTCAATTATGCGAACAAGGCGGTCAAGCAGGATACGGAGGTTCTGACCGTGACCGGGGGGAATGTGGGAATCGGAACGGTGAATCCAGGAACAAAACTGGAGGTGAATGGTGATATAAAAGCTATTGCCGGGGGAACTATTGGGGTGACGAAAGCAAGTGGTACCTTTGGATCCGCTATCAATATACCAAATAACGCATGGACTTATATTGGGGATAATATCACCTTAACTCCAGGGAACTGGATTGTGTATTATAATTCTTTCTATGATACTGACGGTGTAACAGCTTTTTCATTAATGACATACAATCACCCGGGAATTTCGACGAATACGAATAGTGCTGGGATTATTTCTCTTGGAAATTTGGGTGTATGCGGCCAAAATTACTGTCCGATAAACCAAGTTTATCAAATAAGCGTCGCAAGTACCACGACATATTACATTATCCATCTTATCAATGGCTATACCGGTTCTTATGCACGACTTCGTCTTGGTTGGGGAAATTTTTATGCCATTAAAGTAAATTAGTACGGTATATCTTTTGTATTCTGGGTTTATGAAAAATATTTGGTTTTCATATTATCTCTTTCATTTTTCTACTTTTTAAATACAATCCCCCAAAAAAAAGTTCTGTATCTTTTAGGAGGAGTTTGAAACTCCTAAAAAACCATCAAATCCTATGCTTAATCCATCGCAACAACAAGCCGTCGATCACCTGACCGGACCGCTCCTGATCCTCGCTGGGGCCGGGGCAGGGAAGACCCATACGCTGACCGAACGCATAGCGACGCTCATCCAGGAACGCGGAGTCGCTCCGGAGAGCATTCTTGCCGTCACGTTCACGAATAAAGCAGCCAAAGAGATGCGCGAGCGATTGGGAAAAAAACTCGGTCGTGACACAACCAATATGAATCCGTACCGGTCCGCTGGCTTCCCGCTTGTCGGGACCTTCCACTCGGTGGGGATATTTTTCCTCCGATCCTTTATTGAGTATATAGGATACGATCCGAAATTCGTGATCTATGATGAAGATGATAAGCTCCGACTCATCAAGTCGCTTATCCGGGCCCGGAATCTCGATGAGAAAGAGATCGCTCCGAGGGCGGTCATAGGGGCCATCAGTCAGGCAAAGAATCAGGGGCTAACGGCCGCGAAGTATGATACGATCGTGAACAACTATTTCGGGTCGATGGTCCGGGATATCTATCTCGATTACGAGAAGGCGCTTCGTGAGAATAATGCGCTCGATTTCGACGATATCCTCCTCCGGACCTACGATCTCCTACAGATTCCGGAGGTCCTGGAACGGCTCCATAACAGGTATGAATATATATTCGTCGATGAATACCAGGATACGAATGACATCCAATACAAGACCATAAAACTTTTGGCAGAGAAGCACCGGAATCTTTCCGTCGTGGGGGATGATTGGCAGGGGATCTATGGTTGGCGAGGCGCGAATATCAAGAACATCCTCTCGTTCCAGAAGGATTTTCCCGGAGCCGTGGTCGTGAAACTCGAGCAGAACTACCGTTCGACCAAGACGATCATCGCTGGAGCGAATGCGGTCATAAAGTGCAACAAGGAAGCGCTCGACAAGACTCTCTGGACAGACAATGAAGAAGGGGGCAAGATCCTCTTGATCGAGGCCTTGAGCGAGAAACAGGAGGCGGAACTCATCGTGAAAGAGATCAAGGAGGGGACTTCCGATCTCTCTAAATGGGCGGTCCTGTACCGGACGAATAGCCAATCCCGACTGATCGAAGAAGCGCTCATCCGAGCTGGGATTCAGTATAAGATCTATGGGGGAATGCGGTTCTATGAACGCAAAGAGGTGAAGGACATCCTCGCCTACATGCGCCTCATTTTCAATCCATCGGATACGATGAGTCTCCGGCGTATCATCAATGTGCCGAGCCGGAAGATTGGAGAGAAGAGCGTGGAGACTTTCCTGGAATATGTCCATAATTTCCGTGCGCCGTTCTCGGAAGTGACCGAGGGGATCGATGAGATGGATGAACTTACTCCGCAAGCGCGCCGGGGGATTGCCGGATTCAGCGCTCTCTATGGCGAGTTGGTCCAGTACCTACAGAAGCATTCCATCAAGGAAATGATGGAAGAGGTCATCAAGAAGACCCAGTATATCGATTATCTCCGCCATGAGTACGGGGAATCGGAGAGCGAATCCAAAGAGGAGAATCTGAAGGAGTTCGCCAATATGGCATCGCGCTATGACGGGATGGATCCGAGAGAGGCGCTTATGATGTTCCTGGAGGATATCGCGCTCATCACCGATTCTGATCGGGATGAGCCGGGACAGGATAATTTTGTCTCGATGATGACGATCCATTCTGCCAAGGGGCTGGAATTCGAGAATGTCATCATCGCCGGGGCGGAAGAGGGGCTATTCCCGCACTCCCGTACCCTCATGGAACCCCGGGAGATCGAGGAGGAACGGCGGCTCATGTATGTCGCCATGACCCGTGCGAAACGCACACTCACCATCACCCGTGCCCGTGAGCGCTACAACTTCGGAAATTACAGTGCCAATCCGGCTTCCAGATTTCTGAAAGAGATCCCCGAGGAATATATAGAGAGGAAGGAGATCGAGGTGAAGAACTTTTTCGGAGGATTCGGAAGTACTACGTATCCGACTTTCGATACCCCTTCCCATGAAGTCCCGGAAAAACCGGCAGAGAAAAAAAGATCGGTAACCTCCAATGACCCCAGCGCATTTTCCCTCGGGGAACGGATCCGTCATGTGGAGTTCGGAGCCGGGACGATCGTCAGTATGGCTGGTCCTATCGCGGAAATCGCCTTTGGAGGAGGAAAGGGGATCAAGAAGATGCACCTCGGAATCGCTCCTATCGAGAAAGAAGGGTAATCCAAAAAACTCTCCGGGAAATCGGAGAGTTTTTAATGTTATATATCCAAGCGGGAGGAAGAGATCCTATATGCTTTTTTCGCTCCCGAAGGGACATCGGGGATTTCCGTGAATAAAATATCCGTATTCACCTTATTTCCATTGGAAGTCGTCATCGATTCGAATTTCTTCTTCAGATTTTCTGTAATGAGGATTTCTCCAGCCTTTGCGGTATCCTCGCCGAGCTTGCTTGCAGCATTCACTTCTGCCCCGAATACATCAGCATCCCCGATTTTGAGGATCCGCCCATATCCAAGACCGAGACAGAGAAGGACCTTCTCTTCAGGAAGACGATCCAGATTGTATTTCCCGAGAACTGCTTGCATCCGGAAACTCGCGAGGAGCGCTTTTTTCGGATTGCGGAATATCACAAGGAGGCTATCACCCTCACTTTTCAGGAGGATCCCGTCGAAGTCATTGATTACAGGAATAAGGAGGCGTT
>JAQTLR010000009.1 GCA_028714815.1 Candidatus Altimarinota bacterium
GGAAAAAGGTGTCGAAATGTGTTGAAAAACAGAAAAAGCGGACAAAGTCCGCTTTTGTCTTTTTGGAACAGACTCATTGAAATCGTTTGAGGATCCGATGAGCCGCCTTGGCTTTTCTCTGGTTGTACGCCTTTGTTACTGCTTCCAGAAAGGTGACAGCAACATCTTTTTCAAGTGGTCGCAAAAGGGTATGTATTTTCAACTTCCAACGAATGTTTCGAATCTGCTTGGTGAGGTAATCGTATCCTGATATCACCAATATAAACGCCCCAATGAACTCGGGAGCAATTGCAAAATGATACCACCAGTGCCATACGCTCTGGTATTGATACCACCAAAGATGAAAGATTGCAGTTAGGACACCTCCTAACAGAACACTAATTACCAGAGATTCCAACATCCGCCCCATTGCCACGTCATTATGCCATCCCCATGGGTCTGAATCAAGGGATTTCCAAAGTGCTTGCAGTTCTGGACTGGTAGTAGAAAAAATGACTGATTGACTGATAGTACCTTCAGAAACATTCCTTTCCATTTCCCCTAAAATGATAAGAAGTTTCTTTTCTTGTCCATCATTCGAAATATAAACCCGATCGTCTGACGAGCTGGACGAAGTACGATAACCTTCCGGTACGAGATTTGTGATATTTGTATCCATGATAAATTCCTTTGCAGAAAAATTCAGTAAAGAGAATATACACATAGATAAAATATTGTCAATACTTTTTAAGTTAAGCTTTATACTGGCTCTATCTCTTCTCCACATACAACGCCTCGTTGAAAAACGATGAGAGTTTTTGGAGTTCCTGAAAATTTGCCGTTTCGAGGGATTCGCTGCGTCCTTGGTAGTAGGAGACGGTCGTTATATGACCGGATCGGTCGAAGTCGGCTCCCACGATGAGTCCGGCATGTTCCCCGATATATCCGCGGATATCCTTTCCTTCCGGGGTTTTCCAGACGATGGGTTTGGTGGAATATTTTTTTTCTCCATTTTCGCTTTCGGATATGGCCGATAGGTACCAGAACATGACGGGATGTTTTTCTGAGAGCGAATCGAGGATATGCCGTTCATCGAATGTTCCTGGCTGGACGAAGAGATTCTGCGGAGAGAGGAAGCGGTTGATGATCGGTGCGATCCCATCCGCGTAGATTCCGTATCCGGTGAATATATTCGGATTGGAGCTCTGTTTCCCGTCCATATTTCCTACAAAATACCTATTGGGGTCCCCCCAGATGAAATCGGTTTTGGTATGAACGATTTTATCGGATCGGATCGGCAGGGAATTGATGAAATCGTTCTCATTCATAGTGACGAGATGGGAGTTGGTCCGGTAGAAATTGATGAGATCCGTGGCAGTATTGGCTTCACAGCTCAGTTTCCTTGATTGGACCGAATGGACGAAACGGGTCGGGAGATGGAGTTTCCCTTCGAGAGATACGAGCTTTTCGCGCAGGGAAAGATAGGCTTTGAAATAGGCGGAATTGGGCGAGATTTTCTCTCTGCCGATGACTTCTCTCATATAGGAAAGATCATCTTGACTATAAGGGTTGATATGATCATACCTTGCGACTTCTTCGAGAATACGCGCATATATCGGAGCTTTGGATGTTGCTATCTTTGCACCGGAGATATTTTTTGCATCATTCCATGCTTCTTCCCAATTCGCTCGGATATTTTCGTCGAAAGCCGGATTGTTCCGCACTCGCTCCGAGAGGGAAAAAAGCAGGAAGATAAGCGCTCGGAATTTCATGGAATCCTCATCGGGAAAGGGATTTTCCTGTAGGGATCGTATGAGGTTTCTCAGATAAAAAGGGTGGATATCCGCTCGGGAATCCGTTTGTCTCAGTTTTTCATAAGCTGACAGGAAATCTTCTTTTTCATAGAGCCCGCTTTGTATGTATTTCCGGGTGGCGTAATCGGCCAAGTTCTGTAGGATGATGTCCTGCTTAGTCTTTTCCAACAGAGTTTTCAATCTGTTTGCTTTGGATCCCCGAAGGGGTCGTATCTTTTCTTGCACGGTGGCAATCTTCTCCAGTTTCTGCATATAATCGTTTCCGTATTTTTTCTCGAGGAGCGTAACAAGTTCCTTTTCTGATGATGTGTTTGCGGCGCTTGCCAAAGCGAGGGAGGGGAATGCGAGGATGAGAACGAGAACAAGGCCGGAACGTTTCATAGGGCTATTGTAGATAGGGGACAAGATAATTGGTTATTATACAAAGATTTCCCGAATTGCAAGGAACAATGGAGATTTTTTCTTTTTTCGATTCCATTTTCTTAAAAAACATACAAATATAAAAAATTTTGCTTTTTCATGGAAATTCCTATACTACAAGAAAAGGTTCTTCATTTCACTTCCAATGATTCCTACAATTCATCATTCTCGCCTTTGTTGTAGCCTCCTGGAGCAAACTGGAGGATATTGTTGTCGCTAAACAAAATTCCTTGCTATCTCGCTCCATATTCTAAAAAAACGAATGTGGAGTTTTTTTGTATTTTCACCCCCTAAAACTTATGCTATCAGAAATCAAAGCGATCTATAAAAATGATCCAGCGGCTCGAGGATTCGAGCCTATACTCTACCCAGGACTCCACGCGCTCGTTGCGCATCGATACGTTGCATATCCACTCTACCGAGCCCGGTTTCGGTTCATGGCTCGCGTTGTATCACAGGTCACCCGGTTCCTCACCGGAATCGAGATCCACCCCGGAGCGAAGCTCGGAGACGGTGGTTTCATCGACCACGGAATGGGCATAGTCATCGGCGAAACCGTCGAACTTGGCAATAACTTCGTCCTCTATCACGGTGTCACCCTCGGGGGCACAGGAAACCACACCGGTAAACGCCACCCCACGATCGGCGACAATGTCATTATCGGTACCGGAAGTACTATACTCTGACCCATCCAGATTGGCGATCGTGTCAAGATCGGAGCCAATACCGTCCTCATCATGCAGGATATCCCCTCAGATTCCACTGTCGTCGGCAATCCGGCGAGGATTGTGAAGAGGGATGGAGTGAGGGTGGAGGGGTAGGGAATTTTTGTATAAATATAGTTTTTGTGTTATGATACTCATATCTTACTAATACTTAATACTTCTAATCTATATCCATGAATCGAATCAATACTCCAAATACCCCCTCCATGCCTCCTGACAATATCCAAACAAATGACACTCCGAAAGTAATCGAAGGAGTTAAGGACAGGGCGAATGAAACACTCCAGAATAATCAAGAATCATCGAAAATGGATGCTCTCTATTTTACTGATCCTGAGAATATTCGGTATGATCTCGAAGCCTTGGTGAAAGCAGTTGGAGTCGAGAATATCGGGGAGTTGAATACGAAAAATATGGAATGAATCCAGATTATCGCGAAGAATGGAAGGGAGATACGGGGAATCTCATATCTTCAAATCTATGCTCGAACCGTGCACGGATGGAAGTGGGGACAAAAGATGGAGTGAAGCAAGTGGCTCGATGAGCTTAAAGAAATTGCTGGGTGGAACATCATGAACGAACAATACTTCACCGATCCGGAAAATGTCTGTCACGATCTCGAGGCCTTTGTAAAAGCAGGTGGAGTGGGGAGTATCGGGGAGCTGAGTACGAGTAATATAGTATGAATCTCGATTATCGCGAAGAATGGTGATAAAATAAAGGGAATTCCATACCTCCAGACCTATGCTCGAACCGTGCACGGATGGAAGTGGGGACAAAAGATGGAGTGAAGCAAGTGGCTCGATGAGCTTAAAGAAATTGCTGGGTGGAACATCATGAACGAACAATACTTCACCGATCCGGAAAATGTCTGTCACGATCTCGAGGCCTTTGTAAAAGCAGGTGGAGTGGGGAGTATCGGGGAGCTGAGTACGAGTAATATAGTATGAATCTCGATTATCGCGAAGAATGGTGATAAAATAAAGGGAATTCCATACCTCCAGACCTATGCCCGGGCGGTGTATGGATGGAAACAAGGGAAACAGAAGATGGAGTTAAGTAAATGGCTCGATGAGCTTAAAAGAATCGCGGGATACGAATCGGAAGAACAAACGAGAAATGATTTTCGGACACAAATCTCCACAACCATCTCTGATCCGAATACTCCGGACTATGATCGACTACATACGCTTCTTGGGCTCCTCGGCGATGGGGCGCTCGTGGATATCATCCGGTCGTTCGATCCTCGGTATCGCGGGATCGCGACGAAAGAGGCGTCGCGCATCATCGGGGACTACCTCGGAACATTCGAATCTCCGACGGGCGGTGGGGGTGATTGGGATGACGAGACTGTCCGACAACTCCGTGATATCCTTAAGCATGATGAGAACGGGAAAATCCGTCTCATCCTCATCGAGAAATGGAAGAGGGATATGTTCGAATACTATGCTCAGAAACGAGCGAAAGATATATCACTCGCGGATGATACGATCGTGGAGGGATTTTTTCGTGAAACAACTGAGGGGCTTCGATTGAAGAGTGCTGAACTTTTCGACTGTATCGCGGATACGATCGAGGAAGCGGAGTGATACTTCCACCATATTCTCCATGATTTTGCGCATCCAAAAAGGATGATCACAGAACTTTCCAAGGGGCGGACTTTCCCTGATTTCGCGCAAAAGATCAATGTCGCGGAGATCCGTGATAAGAAGCGGATGATTATCGCAGATGAGATGGGGATGGGGAAAAGCGCATCCGCTATCCTCGCAAAAGAGACGCTCAATGGAAGATGTCATCAGGCTCTCGTCATCGTACCGAGCAATACAGTGGATACTTGGGAGAATTACCTCTCAGATCGAGTGGAGGATGGCAAACAGATTGGATATTTCCTCCCAGGGAAGGCCCCGAAAGTAAAGATCATCGAAAAAGCGAGTGATCTTGACGGTGATTGTTCTGAATATGAATATATCGTCATCGCCCAAGAAAAACTCACCGAGAACGAGGGAAATAAATACCTAAAAAAACTCACTGAGCTCCCGTATTCTATGATCATCGCAGATGAGATCCATAAGCTCAAAAATCTTTCCGAAGGGAAACGATCAAAAGGTTTCCTCCGAATACTCAAAAAAATAGAGAACGATCCGAACGGATATCTCGTACTCCTCTCTGGAACACCTGTTCCGAATAAAGTCCGGGATGTTGCCATGCTTCTTTTGACACTCTACCCGGAAGAATTCGGTGATATGGGAGCGAAAGAACTTGGAAAGAGTATCCTCTCAAGCGATCTCGTAAAGGATCTTCGTACTCTCCTCGCGCCACGCATGCAAAAAAAGGCGATTCATCCGGCACTCCTCGGTATGCCAGAACGTCCGGAGGATATAATTGTACCAGTTGAACTTTCTCAAAGAGAGCGTGATATTTATGAAATCATCCTCGAAGAAGACGAGCTTTCTGCGACCGAGAAAATCGGACTCCTCCGAAAATTCCTCCTCAATCCTGAATTGATCAATCATTCCGAAGGATTTCCTGATGGGGGATCAAAATATCAAGCATTTCGAGATGAGCTCTTTGAGACAATCGAAACTTCCGATAAGATTCTCGTATTCGCCAATGACTTCATGGAGTGAGTCCTTCGGGGAGAGAAAAATCTGATCGATCGGATCGAGAAGGATCTAAAGAAACGCTTTCCTGATACTCCTGTCCGTTTATCTCGGATCGATGGAACCATTACTGGGAAAGCAACACGAAAGAATATTCAGGATGATTTCAATACAACCCAAGGGAAACATATCCTTTTCATATCAGGAGACACAGCGGATGTTGGTATCGATCTTTCTGGCGCAGAGGCGGTACGGTTTTATAACGAACCATGGACTGAATACGACAAGGATCAACAGTTCGCTCGCGCATATCGCGCGGGACTTACCCATACACTCTCATTAAAAACATTCCGTACCGAGAACTCGATCGAAGATGGGGTAGCCGAGTATGCAAAAAAGAAACGTATCATCATCGAACGACTGATTGATGGGGTACCTCTCTCCTCTGAGGATCTTGCATTCCTCGAAAAAGATGAGACCTCCGACCAAAATGATTACGATCACAATCCCGAGCTCGCGAAGGAATATCTGAGCAAAATAGAACAACTCCTTCGAAGGTTCGGATGGCTCCGAGAGTGTGGAGAAGGAAAAGTAAAGGAAGTCCTCCATACTAAGGGGATGGAAAAATATGCTGAGGAATATGTCCATTTCCTTTCCAGAGGATTCATGGCAAACATGAACCGGGTTTCCGGAGCTATTATCGACCGTCTCGAATGAGAAAAATGAGATCGTAATACTCAAAGTCTCCGCATCCTCGATCTTGCCTCCGGTCCAGAAATGCTCGGACGAAGAATAGGAGGGAAATATGCTGATCGTGTCCATTCCATGGATATCAACCAACACCACTTCGATCGCAATATCCGCCGAGCAAAAGGAACTCGTACAATTGGAGCGTTTTCATCACTCCCTTTTCCGGACAATACATTCGATTACCTCCACTGCTCTCTTGCACTCTTTTATACTTCGTACAACCCAAGAAAAGGGGGAAAGAGCGACTTTGAGAGGCTTCGGACACTCCATAATATGAGTCGAGCAGTGAAGAAGGATGGAAACATCATCCTCGCTTTCGATGCAAATACACTCTGGAAGAATCCTACTTCCACGAAACAGATTCTCTCATTCCTCGGGCTTGAAGAAGTTTCATCCTATACTGGTTCCGTTAACTCGGATTGACTTCAGGCAGAATACACAGTACTCAAAAAGATAGATAGTCCACTCCCGGTAGATGAAATCGAGAAACTCATACAAAAAGATCCGAGCAAAGAATATAACCAGGCGCTTCTTTTTCAAAAAGCAAAAAATAATGGAAAGAGCGGACGCTCGATTATCGATCATTTTGAGATCCATGGACGTACTATTCCGATCGATCTTAATAATCAAGATCGTATTAGTATACAAGAAGAAATATCAATCCGTCAAGAGGCAGAGACTCTGATTCGTCAGTACGGATCGAAAGAATCCATACCCAAGGAAATACTTGAGCAGCATAAATTCGCTCGTTATGCACCGAGGAAATGAAAGAATCCACTCTACCGTCTCTATAAACAGTTAAAAATAGACGGAGGATTGATTGTGGTATAAAATCACAAACGGAACCAGATAACACAGAAATACCATACTCTGACCCATCCAGGTCGGCGATCGTGTCAAGATCGGAGCCAACACCGTCCTCATTATGCAGGATATCCCCTCAGATTCCACTGTTGTCGGCAATCCGGCGAGGATTGTGAAGAGGTGTGGGGTGAGGGTAGCGCTCTTTCGATTGTAGTGAAGGATATTGCTGGAAATAATAGTTTACCAGTGGAAGTGCGTATCGTGGCACAATCTGTAGCTATCGATTGAGATAGTATTTAGGGTAATTATTCTGTATAATACAGACTCTAATAAAGGTTTGTAAGATAAAGAAAAAACATAAATCATTTCTCCTTGTATTTTTCCCGCTCCTCCCTCTTGCTTTTTCCCCTCTTTTCCATATATTTGGGCCCAATTTACTCTCTCATCCCCCATATATGGAATTCCCGAAACAGTATACACCGAAAAACTTCGAAAAAACCCTTGCTGCCAAGTGGGAACAGGAGGGGAAATTCCAGCCGAAGGAAAGTACGACCGGAAAGACTTTCTATATCCCGATCCCGCCACCGAATGTGACCGGGTACCTACATCTCGGACATGCGCTCACGCTCACTCTGGAGGATATCATGGTACGGTACCACCGGATGAAAGGGGATTCGACCCTCTGGGTTCCTGGAACGGATCATGCTGGTATCGCGACCCAGGCTCGGGTCGAGAAGATGCTCGCAGAAACCGGGAAAAAACGCGAGGAAATGGGACGGGAAGCGTTCCTGGAAGAAGTGTGGAAATGGAAGGACAAGTATGCGGAGAATATCAATAATCAGGTTCGTCAGATGGGAGCTTCATGCGACTGGTCGCGCGAGCGGTTCACGCTCGATGAAGGGCTCTCCAAGAATGTCGGGTATACTTTCGTCGATCTCTACAACAAGGGGCTCCTCTACCGTGGAGAATACATGGTAAACTATTCTCCGGCACTCGGATCGGTCATCTCCGATATCGAGGTAGATTACAAGGAAGAAGAAGCGAAACTCTACTATATCACCTATTTCGTGTCCGGTTCCGATAACGAGCTCGTGCTCGCGACGACCCGTCCGGAGACGCTTCTTGCCGACCAAGCGGTCGCGGTCCACCCGAAAGACAAACGCTTCCGGAAACTCATCGGACGGAAGGTGATACTCCCGATCGTGAATAAGGAGATCGAGATCATCGGTGACGAGATGGTGGATATGCATTTCGGGACCGGAGTGGTGAAGATCACTCCCGCCCATGATCCGACAGACTTCGAAACCGGGAAACGGCATAATCTCCGCCTCGATTACCAAGTGATCGACAAGAACGGTATCATGACCAAGGAAGCGGGTATTTTTGCTGGACAGGATGTCCTGACCGCTCGGGAGAATATCGTGGAACTTCTCCGGTCCAAGGGAAATCTCGTGAAGATCGAACCCTATACCCATAAAGTCGGGTATTGTTCCCGCGGAGGTTGCCGGGTCGAGAGTATCGTCTCTACTCAGTGGTTCGTGAAATCCGGGGAGCTTGCCAAAAAAGTGATCGCCGGGTACAAAAAAGGGGAATTCGAGATCGTTCCTGAGCGTTTCAATAAGACTTTCGAGGATTGGATCTACAACCTTCGGGATTGGTGCATATCCCGCCAGCTCTGGTGGGGGCACCAGATTCCTGCATACTACGATGTGAAAACCAAGGAGCTTCTGACAGTCTCTCTCGACGAGGAAGCGGTATTCCGGAAATATGGAAAAGAAAATGTCTACCGAGATGCCGATGTGCTGGATACTTGGTTCTCTGCTGCACTCTGGCCATTCTCCATCCTGGATTGGACTCCCGAGAATCCGGGGGAACTCTTCCGGAAATTCTACCCTGCTCAGGTGCTCGAAACCGGGTATGATATCCTTTTCTTCTGGGTAATCCGAATGCTCCTCATGGGGTACGAATACACCGGTCAGACGCCGTTCAAGACCATTTACCTCCATGGACTCATACTGACCGAAGACGGAAAGAAGATGAGCAAATCGGTCGGAAATACCATCGATCCGCTTGATGTGATCGAGCAGTACTCCACCGACGCGCTCCGTCTCACGTGCGCTATCGGGAATACTCCGGGAAACAATCTGAGTTTCTCTATGAAAAACGTGGAGAACAACAGCGTATTCCTGAATAAGATCTGGAATGTGGTACGATTCGTGCATGCCAATATCGGTGAAGTGATGGATGATTATATGACACTCCGGGCAAAAATCGAGAACGGTTGGACAACTTTCCTTCCGCACGAACAGTGGATACTCTCCCGATTGAAAGCGACGATCGACGGTGTGACCGACGGTATGGAACGATACAATTTTTCTGATGCTGGGCAGGATCTGGTTGCCTTTACCCGTGATGAGTTCGCGGATTTCTTCATAGAGGAATACAAGCTCACGAAGGCGACGACTGAAAATGGTCGGGATGTGCTCGCATTTACATTACTCTCGCTCCTCAAACTCTGGCATCCGTACATCCCTTTCGCGACGGAAGAGCTCTATGGTATCGTAACGAACGGAAAATCCCTGATGGACAGCGAATGGGCGAATTTGAATATCGTTCGGAATAAGAAAATCGAATCGGACACGCTCGTGCTTTTCGAGGCGATCCGCACTATCCGGAACATCCGCGCAACCAAAGGAGTGAAACCAGGGGAAATGGTAGATATCGCAATCCTTGCTCCGAAGAAATCACTCGATATTTTGAAAGAGAACGAGATTATTTTTCTTTGACTTGCAAAATTGAAAGAAATGGTTATAACTAAAAATAAGATCGATAATCCGGATATCGCATATGCGGTGACCGGAGATATCGAGCTCTTCATCACCATCCCGGTGAACGAGGCGAATACGGAAGAAGAGAAGAAACGCCTCAAAGAACAGATCGAGAATAGGAAAGAGTATCTCCGGGCCCAGGATCTGAAGCTCCTCAATGCCGACTTCATCCGCAATGCTCCGGAAAAGATCGTCCGGATCGAACAGGATAAGCGCGCACAAGCAGCCGATCAACTCAAAAAACTGGAGGAAAAATTCAATAGTCTCTTATAACTATCCATATGAATACCCTTTCATCAGACATCCCTTCTATCAACAATACAGGAGTATCGATCGATTATCTCGCACTTGCGAAGGAATGGTTCGAGAACAGCGACCATCCGATAATCGACGATTCCCAGTTCCATTATATAGGGACAAAGAATGGGGTCATATCATTTTGGCATGGGGATATTCTCTGCAGTTGTCCTTGCCGTAATCGAGAAGAAGGGGATGTTGTATCGATTGATTGATGGAAAGGGGGAATGATTCCAAGTCTCACGGTTTCTGTTCGGAAGAAACTTTCCGGAATCATCCCACAAACATGAGAATTCAAAGAAACGTATGCGGGTATCGAATTTCTTTGGTCATAAAGGAGTATCGATTATTTCTTTCTGTAAAAACTATGAATGGATTTTTTACATTTCTTTCCAGAAAAGCTTCCGGTTTTTCCAATGATCCGGAAGCTCTCGATATTTTTGACAGGGAAGCAGAATGACTTATCCGGAAATGGCTTGAAAAATATATCGTGAACTATAATCCGGGCTATAGTCTCGATGAGGCCATGGAAGCATTGAGATCCGGAACATATTCGATCAGTGACGATGAAATCCGTTTTTCTTTTCAGAATCCGTATAGTCGTATATATGAGAGATTCTCTTTCACAAAAGAGGTTTTACCGACTATCATTACCACGAATAAAGATTCGCTCGATCGTATACTTTTCTGACAGAAAATCGATATTGAGGGGAAGATTTTTTCCATTTCTCCGGAGACCATGGCGATTATTCATTCCTGGTGCCCGGAAATCACTCTTGATAAGATCATAATGGTGAATATCAAGCCATTTGATGATGGGGCAGGGGATTTTGAATATAAAGCGAGCGATGATCACCTAGAGCTCTATTACTATTCAGAGAATAACGAAGTGAAACATAAATGGATCCAGAATGTTTTCAAATGAGAATACTCTACTACTGCTAACGGCCTTTTTGAAAGCATGCAAAAAGATCGGAGGAATATCATGCGATTGCTGACACAAAACAAATAATCCCGATTTCTCGGGATTATTTGTTTTTAGAGGATTGCCATGAGGATCTCTTCATAGATCACCTCCTTCAGATCTATATTCCCTTTCTCGACGAATTTCACATCATCCGGAGCAATGGGATCATACTGTTCCTTGAAGGTCCGTGCGATATCGGAGAGGGAAATGACGTGAGTATCTCACTCGTACTGCACCGCAGTCCTGAGTTCTTCGAATACTACTTCGATCCCATCATCGAGGGCGATGAGTTTCACTGTGAATTCGAGCGGGCTCGTGAAAGCGAGATCCGGATAGTATCCAGGAATCACTTCGCCCTGAAAAGCGAGCTCACGGGAATCCCCTGGGTAGCTTGCAAGGAGGTCTGCGACGTTGAGTTCGAACATAAAAACTAGTTAAAGAATCGGATCTTATCGGCGCTCGGATGGCTCTTGAGCTTCTCGAGGGTCTTGGCCTCGATTTGGCGGACACGTTCACGGGTTACTCCGAACTCCTTTCCGACTTCCTCGAGGGTGTGGATCTCTCCTCCGTCGAGTCCGAAACGCATGATGACGATCTTGCGTTCACGGGGAGTGAGGAAATCGAGCATCTCGTAGAGATTCTCTTTCAGGAGCGTGAGATTTGCAGCCTTATCTGGAGTTAGGTATTTGTCGTCTTCCACGAAGTCTCCGAGAGTCGTATCTTCCTCACCTCCGACCGGAGAATCGAGCGAGAGGATGTCTTGGGAGATACGCATGATCTGGCGTACTTTGCGAATATCCATGTCGAGCTCGAGCGCGAGCTCTTCCATGAGAGGTTCCCGGGCAAGTTCCTGGGTGAGCCGTCGGAACGTGTGGGTGAAACGGTTGATGGTCTCGACCATATGGACCGGAACACGGATGGTTCGAGCCTGGTCGGCAATCGCACGAGTCACACCTTGACGTATCCACCAAGTGGCATAGGTCGAGAACTTGAATCCTTTTTCCGGGTCGAATTTATCGACGGCACGGAAGAGTCCGACATTCCCTTCTTGGATGAGGTCGAGGAGTCCGAGTCCACGTCCCATATATTTCTTGGCGATCGAGACAACGAGACGGAGATTGGCTTCGGCAAGTTTCTTTCGGGCATCTTGAGAGCCTTTCTTGATGAGGCGACCGAGGCGCACCTCTTCATCGGCATCGATCAGGTGGAATCGTCCGATTTCATTCAGATACATACGGATGGAATCGTCGGAAATATCCGAGAGGTCGATCTCTTGAGCTTTTTCCTCGCTCGTATGCCCGGGTTTGAACATCTCTTCCTTGTCGAAACTATCGACAATCTCTATATTGAGCTTCATGAGACGGGTATAGATATCATCGAGTTTATCGACATCGTCTTCCGCGTGAGGCATGGCAGCCAGGAGCTCGTCATAGGTGATCTTCCCTTCCACTTTCCCTTTCTTTATGAGAAGTTGGAGATTTTCGGAGAGTCCGTCAAGAAACTCGGCAGGTACGGAGATATCGATGAATTTTTGGAGACCCTTTCCGATACGTCTTTTATCAGCACTTCGTTCGATAGGCACCTTTTTGAGTCATCGTTCCCGTTTTTTTCTTCCGGCGCCATCCTCACCATCTTCATCCTCATCATCCATATCATCTTCCTCAAAGTCTATGAGCTCCTCTTCGAGCAAGAGGAGGTCTTCATCTTTGAGAGGAGGGAGATCATCTTCTATAGCAGCGAGGATATCTTCTTCCGGAAGAGATATGTCCATATCATCGGGATGTTCCTCATTATCATCATAGTGGGGCTCTTCTTTCTGTACAGAAACCGGTACGGCATCTTTGGCGAGGATGGATTTTTCCCGGATTTTTCCGAGATCGAAAATCCCGTCGGTTCCGATGATAGCATCGAGATCGACTTCTTCTATATGACTTACATCTTTTTTAGAATCCTTTTTTGACATGGTGGTAAGGAAAAGTGTTAAAAGTTATATATTCTATCCCCGGTTTACTTTTATGCCCATATTTTTCGCTTTCTCTTGAAGAGCGTGCCGTTGTATCATATACTCATCGCTATTCGGGTCTATATCGGCAAGAAGGTTCTTTTTTTCCTGCTCGAAGCAGAGCTTATTGACATAATTCACTAGTTCTAGGAATTTCAGCACAATGGTATCGTGTGACAACATCGCATTCTCTTCCTCGATAGAGAGTTCTATAGCGGAAAACCTATCATGATCGATATCATCGCTTGCTTCTTTGGAGCCCCTCTCTTCGAGAAGATTTTTAATTACGAAAAAAGAGGGAATGAACATTCCATCCTGGGTAGTATACTGAAATTTCTCCAAAAACAAGTCAAAAAAGCCATAAAGTCGGATATATCCGGTGATGAGCTCGGTCACTTCGAAACCGCTTTTCTTTTTCACATCCTCGATGACCCGTTTCTCACGGAAGCTTTTGAGCTCGCTGTAGAGTACATCGGTACTGAGGTCCAGTATCTTTCCGATCTCCCGGATATAGGCATCTATCTCGATGGGGTTTTTGATGTGTTTGAGCATTTTCTTGAGTTCTTCCCAGATGGCTTTTTTCCCGGTCATTTCGGTTATATTGTATTTTTTCGCACCTTCTTTTATATAAAAAGCTATCGGTGTCAGTGCTTTTTTCATCTCTTCCCGGAAATCCCCTCAGGATTTCAGGAATTCATCCGGATCTTTCGCATCGGGAAGCGAGATGATGTAGATATCGAGATCTTCGTTGTAGAGATTTTCCAGGCTTTTGAAAGTCGCTTCTATCCCTGCCTTGTCTCCATCGAGGCAGAGATAGAGTTTCTTCGTGAATCGTTTGATGAGCGCGATGTGTTCCTTGGTCAGGGCGGTTCCGCTGATACCGACCGCATTGGTGATGCCTGCCTGATGGAGCGCGACCGTATCCATCTGCCCCTCGACGATGATGACACTCTGTTCTTTTGCGACCGTGCTTTTCGCGAGATGGAATCCGTAGAGGATCGCGCTTTTATTGAAGATATCGGAAACCGGGGAATTCAGGTACTTCGGTTCCCCTGTACCCGTGATCCGTCCGGTGAAGGCGACCGTGTGTCCTGCGAAGTTGGCGATAGGGAAGATGATCCGTCCGTAGAACTTGTCCCGTCCCGGTCCGACGAAGATTCCGGAATCGATGATGGCTTGTTCGGTAAATCCTTTATCTTTGAGACGAGCGAAGAGCTCGCGTGGGTTTCCGGAATATCCGAGCTTGAACCGATCGATAGTCTCCTGTGAGATTCCACGTTTCATGAGGTAGTTGAGCTTTTCGTTGTTCTCCTCCCGTTTGATCTCCTCGTGGTAGAAATCGGTTGCGATCCGATGCATATCATAGATGTCGCCGGTTTTTTCTCCCCGTTCCTTGTAGTAATCGGTCTTGAGTTCCACTCCCGCTTCCTTTGCGAGGATATGGAGCGCTTCCCCGAATTCTATCTTTTCGATCTCCATAAGGAACCGGATCGGTCCGCCTCCGTGGTGGCAAGAGAAACAGTACGCGAGATTTTTGACGGGAGATATGACGAAAGAGGCGGTTTTTTCACTATGAAAAGGGCAGAGGGCTTTGTAATTGACTCCTGCCTTTTTCATCTGGATATAACGTCCTGCAAGCTCGACGATGTTGATTTTGGATTCTATTTCCTGTGATATGGACATGAAAGAATCGTGGAGAAAGTGAATATTTCCGTGGATTATACACGGATTTCCGGAAAATGAAAAAGTTTCTTTAGATTTTTGAAAAATTATATCGTAAGCAAGGAAATGATATTCTTTCCGCCCTCAAATACCCGATTTTCAATCACTTTATATCCGCTTTCCTGAAACAAACCATTCAATTCTGCGATAGTAAAGCCATGGTAATACCGTTCGTGGGCCCCGATTTTTATCTGGAAATCCCCGTTTTCCTGGTAGCTTTCCCGGTATCTGGAAAAAAGAGCTTCTCCCATCAGGTTCCAGTTGGTCATCATGAGAACTCCTCCCGGTGAGAGGAGTTTTTTCGTTTTTTCAAGCACTTCGTGCCGTTCTTCTGCTGTATGAAGATGGTGGAATGATGCAATAAAGACAATGAATTGATAAGAATCTCTGAAAAACTCGTCTTTCGAGCTTAAATCTTCGCTTCCTCTCATATCTAGAACCATGAAAGCATGATCCGGGTGAAGTTTTCTGGCTTCTTCGATCATCCCGGAAGATGCATCGGTTCCGAGATATGAGTAGGGGAATCCGGATGCTTCGAGGGTTTCGATAAGTCTTCCATTTCCGCATCCGATATCGAGGATGGAGGCTTTTTCATCGAGGGAATGTTTTTTCATATATTCCACGAAATACCCGATCTCTCCCCATCGGAGGTTTTTTCTGGACTGCGAGAATGTCGAGGCGAAAGCATCGTAGGACATATATATGGTTTTATAATCTCGTAATCTTCAAAATAGTGTCGAATCCCCTTTGGATATTGGCGATAGTCGGAACGATGCCGCAGGTTTCCGAGGAACGGCAGTTCCCGTGGGAACATACCGTGATATTCAGATCTTCTCCCACTGCTGTGAGAATATCATACACGGAGGTGTCTTTTTTCATGAGTTCAATCCCTCCATATCGTCCCTTATGGGAGGTGATAATACCTGCCTTTTCCAATTTATTGGTGATTTTCCGGAGAAATGGCTCTTTGATTATAAGCTTCTCGCTTATGGAAGCTATCGTATGAGTCCCGGGATTGTTGATGAGATATTTCACCAGAAGGAGAGCGTACTCTCCGGAGGAAGAGATTTTGAGCATAGAAAAGGGGTTATCCAAAATACTTCTTCAAAACATTCGGATTCTTGTTCCATTTGGACATGGTTTTTACTCGGAGGAGGATGTAAACCTTCTTCTCGAGAATCTTTTCGAGTTCGATCCGGGCAAGTTTCCCGATATTCTGGAGTACTGTCCCTTGTTTCCCGATGAGGATGTTCTTTTGGGAGTCTTTCGCGACATAGAGCATGACGAGCGCCTTGATCATGCCGTTTTCCTCGGTCAGGTCATCGACATCCACGAGGATGTCGTAGGGGAGTTCTTCACCCAGGTTCAGGAATATCTTCTCCCGGATGATTTCGCGGATGCGGGTCTCCATGTCTTGATCGGTGTAGTAGTCCTCATCGTAGAAAAGCGGTCCGGTCGGGAGCGATTTCTTGATGGTGGCAAGGAGCTCCGAAAAACCGTTCTTGTTGCGGGAAGAGATGCTGATCGCATCTTTCCGTGCCTCGGTCGCATGTTTGAGATCCGACTTGGAATACACAAGGATGACCGGCTTCTTGATTCACTTGAGGAGCTCGCTGATCTTTTCCTCTTCTTCCCCGCGCTGTCGGGATATATCGATGAACCGGACGATCACGTCTGCATCTTCGAGAGCTACTGCCGCTTGCGCATTGATGATGATATTGAGTTCCTCTTTGGACTCGTGGATCCCGGGAGTATCGAAGAAAATGATCTGGGATTCCGCATCGTTATAGATCCCCCGAATGGTTTTCTGGGTCGTCTGCGGTTTACTGGAAACCGCACTGACTTTTTCATCGATGAGCGCATTGATGAAGGTGGATTTTCCGGAGTTCGGCCGTCCGATGAGCGCGGCGTACCCGACTTTCTTCTGTACAAGCGGCTTTATGAACTCTGAGATGTCGATTTGGGTGGTCATGGATGATGGTTCTGTTAATGTCAGTATATATCTTTTCTCTCTTCCTGCGGAACTCGTCTCCTAATTATGACTCGAACAGTCCTCGGTGGCGCTCGAAAAATATATGCTGACATTATAAATAATATGAGCAGTATAGGGAATATAGGAAAATATCAAAATTTATCCTCCAAGAACCTGTAATACCTCCTCCAGACTCACTTCTCCGAGCACCACTTTAATGAGCGCGTCATCCTTGATGGTGATCATCCCATCTCCGACGGCTTGGATTTCCAGTTGGGTCTTGGAAGCATGGGAGAGGACGAGTTTCTCGATCCCTTCGGTCATCTCGAGGATCTCGAAAAATCCGGTCCGTCCTTTATGTCCCTTGTGTCCGCATTTTTCGCAGCCTCCTTCCAGGGCATGGTAGAACATGAGCTCATCCGGGTCGCTCACGTATTTCCCGATACGGGAGAGTACTTTCTTTTTGATGCTTTCATCGGGCTTATAGGCGACTTTGCAATGCGGGCAGAGCTTGCGTGCGAGGCGTTGCGAAACGATGAGCCGCAAACTGGAGGTGATGAGGAGTGGATCGATCCCGAGATTCGTGAGACGCTGGAGGGTATTGACCGTGGAATTCGCATGGATGGTCGAGAATACCAGATGTCCGGTGATGGAAGCCTCGACGGCGAGCCGGGCGGTTTCCGAATCCCGGATCTCTCCGACCATGATGACATCGGGGTCTTGCCGGAGGAGGCTTCGGAGCCCATCGGCGAAGTTGAATCCGATCTGCGGATTGATCTGCGTGTGGTTCACTCCTTTGATCCGGTACTCGACCGGATCTTCCAGAGTGGAGATATTCTTCTCCTCGGGATCGAACCGGGAAAGCATGGAATAGAGTGTGGTGGATTTTCCGGATCCGGTCGGTCCGACGATCAAAACCAGTCCGAATTGGTTCTCGAGGTGCTTTTTTATCTTCACCATGTTCATCGGAAGGACTCCTATACTACGGAGATCCATGAGTTCGCTCTCTTTCCGTAGGAGCCGGATGACGACTTTTTCTCCGTAGATGGTCGGGATGATGCTCACGCGGAGATCCACGTTTTTCCCGCTTGCGGCATCATGGTAGGTTGCTTTCCCATCCTGCGGAAGCCGTTGTTCATCGATCTTCAGGCTCGAAAGGATCTTGATTTTTGCGATGAGCGGCGCCTTTTCGGAGTTAGGGAACCGTCCGTACTCCATGAAACGGCCATCGACACGGATCCTGAGCAGGAGCGTATCTTCATCGGGCTCTATGTGGATATCGGAAGCACCGAGCGAGAGCGCCTTCGAGAATATGTTGTCCAGTTCCATAGCAACATTCCCCATTTTCATTTGTATCGGAGCAGATATGTCGGCAGGGGATACCCCTTGCATAAGGATATCGTTTTTCTTTCCCATGCCATGGAACGCGTTGGTGATTTTGGCGAGGGTGTTTTGGATAGTAGGTGAAGGGGTCATGTTTTGAAAGATGCGTATAAAGCTGCAAGCAGTGTATCATATAAAATCCAGAAACACAAAAATGAATACCGGAAAAATGATGCAAAATATCTTTACAAACCTGTTTTTATAGGGAGAATGTAAATTTCACGGTTTTTATCCATAACAAAATTTGGATTTCTGAACGAATTGTGATACAATCGCAGGGATTCTTCAAAAATCACCATACATAAATTTGACAATCAGATATTTATTATTATATATTATCCATTATTCCTATTTTATATACACGTTAAATATATTCTATATGGCATCATTCGATACCCCTTCTTCAGATAATAATGATAGTACCGGTTTTATCCGGAAGCCCCTTAGTCCGGCCGCGCTCGCAACAGCCGCTATAATAGGCGCAGCCAGTCCGCAGATCGCAGCGCAGGCTCAGGAAAACTATACGGACGGAGTGAAAGCCACCACCGCCGAAACCAAACAGAAAGCCTTGGATATCGCCACCGATATGGGACGATCAGGGAATGGTGCAGTGAATCCGTTGAGCCTTACCAAAGGAAAATACGTCGCGGATGGTAATTATTTTGATTTCGGGGCGGAACAGAATTCCCAATACTGATTCATTGTTCGTGGAGATATGGCACGGATGATCGGCGAAGGTAGCGCTATTGATGTCGAGATTGCCGGCGGAGCGAAACAACGGGAACTTCTCATCAAAGCGGGATGGAAAGTATCTGGGAACGGTATGCTTCGTGTAACAGCACACCAACTTCAACAGCTTATGTCCTTCGACTTCGAATCGGGAAGGGATTCCGCTTGGATGGGACAGACTACTATCGGAGGAACCCTCCGTATCAAATCGGATTCGAAATTTCTCGATTTTTTAGAAGTGAACGGATATATCTCGAAATCCGACTCGAAACAACTGGAGCACAAGATGTTTGTTGTCGATTCAGCCACTTTCCTTAGACTTTTCGAGGATCAGCGCCGTATCGCAGGGGTTTCCAAAGCAGGGGTTTCCGGTACTGCCAACATCCGTTTCAGTGACGATGATACCGTGAAATTCACTCTCGGAGCCGAGAGACGACAGGAAGATACACTCGTGCCTTCCGGGGCCAATACCAAGATGATCAGCGGTGCTGAATGGAACCATAGATTCAACGAAAAATACAGTACTTCCCTCGGGGTACTGGCAGACGGAACGACAACATCTATGCGGTTGTCCGGGAATAAACACAGCGAAGATGGAACGATTTCTGTATTCGCTCAGCAAAACAGATCTCAAAATGGGGTCGGCGGTGTTGGAGGTGATAATATCACTATGGGAGTTATGGCGAATATATTACTGGATCCTATCAAGACGAACAAACTGAAAAACATATCTCCAGAGAATGCTTTTCACAACACTTCCGAATCTCCTGTGAAAGTCTCCGATACACCAAAAAGCGTATCCTATTCTCGATGGGAAGCCGAACAAAAAGCCAAGGATCCGACTTGGAGCTTTGAAAAACGCAAGCAGGATTACATCGCGAACAATACTGCCAATACCACCACTACCCTCAATGGACACCCGGTTCAGGATGCGCCAAATAGAACTCCAGAACTTATCTCGTTCATGAAAGAGAGGATATCATACAACCCTACATCTGTTGATGCAAGTATCGACCGGACTGCTGTAAAGAAGTTGATAGCGGAATTGGATAAGACCGGACTTCCATCGGGGGCTACCATGGATACGCTCGGGAATATCGACATCCCTCTCGACATCCCTCTCGGAACTTTCGTTTCTGCAACCGATACTGCAAACGGTGCGCTGATCCCTGCCTCGGTATTCGGACTCAATGGAACGAATCTCCATATTTCCACTATGGCGCTTAAGCCGTATCTGAGACCGAACTCCACTATTGGAGCCTTTGATTCCGTTACGCTCGTCACATCCACGGCAATCATCACCTTCGATGCATACATAGGTTCAGTACATATCAAGAATGTCCATGCGGAAGCCATTGCACCAGTCACTCCGAGTGCTCCGGCAGTTACCGCAGATGATGTGAATAATACTGTATCAGGAATGGCAACAGGAATGGAGTATAATCTGGATGGTACAGGATATGTTCCATACGTTGCTGCGACATTCAATGCACTGAACTTTGCAGGAAACCACACCCTCTTGGTTCGTGTAGCAGCCGCAGGTATAAATCCATTCGGACCTGCTACGACTCTCACCTTTACGCCTGATGCTGTTCCAGTCACTCCGAGTGCTCCGGCAGTTACCGCAGATGATGTGAATAATACTGTATCAGGAATGGCAACAGGAATGGAGTATAATCTGGATGGTACAGGATATGTTCCATACGTTGCTGCGACATTCAATGCACTGAACTTTGCAGGAAGCCACACCCTCTTGGTTCGTGTAGCAGCCGCAGGCATAAACCCATTCGGACCTGCTACGACTCTCACCTTTACGCCTGATACTCCACCACCATCCGTTGATACCACTCCTCCAACTGCCATAGGAGAAACTGTTACCACTGCCTACAATACAGCACTTAACGGAATCAATGTCCTCGCAAATGATAGTGATAACAGCGGAACAGTACTTCTCGGAACGATCACAAATCCTGTAGGAGGAACCTTTACTGCAAGTGGAAACACTATCAACTTTATCCCAACCTCAGGATTCTCTGGAAATGCCACTTGTACCTACCAAGTAAAAGACCCAACAGGAAACATCAGTACTGCAACACTTACCGTAACTGTCAGCGCTGCACCAGATACTACTCCTCCTCCGACTCCATCTTCGCTCTCGCTCACCGGAAATGTCGATGCGACGGCAGGATACACCAACACACAGACGATCGCCCTCAATGTCGCGAGCGTATCCGATCCTTCTGGTGTTTACTATTTCGTATCCGAATCTGCAACAGCACCAGCCCCTGGTGATGCAGGTTGGTCGAGTACTGCACCGACAAGCTTCACACTCTCGGCAGGAAACGGACCGAAGAGTGTCTACGTCTATGTCCGGGATAATGCTGCAACTCCGAATGTACAATCTGTCGGAGTAATGCAGTCGATTACTCTCGACAACCTCGCTCCATCCTTCCCAACCACTTCGGTGACGCTCAATGCAGGACAGACCCAGTCGGTCACTATCGACTTCGGAGAACCGATCCAAGGAAGTCCGACCGTGACGGCCAATGTCGGATCAGTGAACTCGACGAGCGTCTCCGGATCTGTCCTTACGATCAATTTCACCGCACCAGCAACCGCTGGGAATTACAACACCGCGATCTCCGTGAGCGCCAAGGATCTCGCCGGGAATGCAGTCTCTGGAAATGTACGGGAAGCGGTACAGGCCGTGAATACCGCACCGACCGCGACGAATGTGAGCGTAGCAAGTCTTAATGGGGTAACTGTCACTTATGATCTCTCTACATCAGCAATTAACGATGGACAGCAAGCTGCTTCAACCCTCACTGTGGTGGTAGATACTCCGCCATCCCACGGAACCCTTTCATGGTCGGAGACAAGTTTTACATTTACAACAACTCCTTTATATGCAGGAAGTGATAGCTTTACCTATCATGTCGTAGATACAGGATCTCTATCAAGTACGACACAGACAGTGACACTTACGAGTCTTTCAAACTAATTAAATCATATCATTTCAGATATAAAAAGAATCCGTGATCACGGATTCTTTTTATACGGAAAATGGACTTTTTATGAGGAATAGGATATACTGTCCGTACTACAAACAAATATAAAAATATACACATATATGACGGAAGTCCTCTCTGCTCCAAACGAGACCATCAAACCGAAGAAAGCTCTGGTAACGAAGGAGGATTTTCTGTATTCCCGTAGTATACTCACGAGCACTCCTGAAGGAAGGCATATCGGAGCGAGGCAGGACCGGGAAAGAACGGCAATCGACACTCGTTATGCTTGCGAGAAAGACGCAGTGCATTGTAGAACCAGAGAAAAACTTAGTATCGAACACATGATCACCGAAGCACAGACCATGCTCTATGCTTCGCTCGGGATCGATCCTAGGCTCGAACGAAACTCGACTCTATTGCAGTTCACCAAGGGAGGGATCGATACGATCATTATGGATAATATCGAGCTCGTGAAGGGTATCATCGAGCACGGAGCCGAGCAGTTCCTCTCTGTATTCCGAGCAATGTTCTCGGTCGAAGGGATCAAACGGATGCTCCGGGAAACCGGGAAATCGTTTATGGATCTCTTCACCGGAGATGCTTATGCGACCGGCAAAGCCTTCGGTACGATCGGGATGGGGATGTTCGGGATGGTGAAAGGTGCGGTGAAATCGGAGATGAAACATATACTCAAAGAGGGTATTCATGCAAAGGGGAAATCGATCCTTGAAGCCGTCGATACTCTCGCGATACCCAAACTTCGAATGATGGCACCACGGGAGGTTGGACAAGTTACTCTCCATGAAACCGCGAAAATTGCAGATAGTTCCTCAAATCTTCGCTCTATCGGAACGATGCTTTGAAATGAAACCAATAAATCGATACGACAAGATATCCAAAAAGCCGGAAATGATTGGATGGAAGCCCGGCTCAAGAATATAACAAATCTTCTCGAATATGCTGAAGATATGCCAATACAAGTAAAAGGAAATGAGGCAATAACTCGTTCGTTTATGCAAAGTCAATTGAATAACAGTGGACTCCGGCAAATATTCGCACAATTCTCCGAAACAGCAAAATATTGATTCATAATTTCTCCTGAAAATCTAACCAGACTAAAAGGATTAATTTTAAAATTAAAACAATTTAAATCCTAATCTTCAGAATATGTCAAAATCGAATAATGAAATACCCGAGGATGAGCAATCACTCCCTTCTCTTGATGATATTATTGCTTATATCGATGAGTCCGGAGGAGTCCAACGCTACGAGGCGATGATACGTTTTCATTACCTGAACGCAACAGATGCGGGTATTAAAGATAAACTCAAATCAATGCTTGATTATCTTGAGAAACCAGCAGGAACTGCTTCTTACGATGAATTGCGTATTTTTACGAAAATTCAGGATGATCTAAAAAGTCGTTGAATTATTTCAGATGGTCTCAAAGAAGAAATACAGAGAGATAAAAACCTTCGTCAAGCAGAAGCTTATCCGGAAACGGTTCAGAATAGAGTTGAAATAATTCAGAGAAAAAAAGGAGGTTCATAATATATTTTCGATATCATCTTGACTGTAAAATACCCCCGAGCATTGCTCGGGGGTATTTGTGCTCCTCTTTCTTTACGGCAGAGAAAACACCTTGACGGAATCGATGATATCGTTCCATTGTCCAATAAACACTCCCGATCATGGACGATTTCCAATAAATATTCTCTGGTTTGTGAAATATTTTGTTGGATCAATACCCACAGAACCAACAGGTTGTCCATCGACAAAGAGACTAATTATATTACCTTTGAATTCAGTTAGGATTGTATAAAAAGTGGTATTATTGAAAGATGGTGTGTTAGTATTACTGCAAAAATATTTTACTTGAAAGTTAGTATATGAAGGAAGACAATTATTGTTGGTTCATACAAGATAATATGATCTACTCTCTAATGTAAACTTTCCAACACCTCCCACATTGCTTTGATATCGCAATGCCACTCCTCCATTCCCATCATCCCACATATAGTATGACTGACTATCCGTTCGATTCAACGCTCCACCCCTCACCCGCATCTCGATCGCGAAATGACTACCGGAGAGATTCAGTGGAGCGAGGTCGTACTGGAGCGATCCAGTTCCCGTTCCACCGGATGCGGTCGCAACTAATATTCCTTTCGTATCTCCCCACTGGTAGAAGGAATTATATTGGGATTTGAAGAGATCACTCGGATAGGTTCCTGGTCTTGTTGATCCATCGATCGTATTGAATGCATTTAATGCAGTATCATATCCTCGATAAAGTGGTCGATTCAGTATCCCCGCTCCACTTCCAGCAATCGGTTCCTTGTTCCGTCAGTAGAGATTAAGGTCACTATCCCGGTCATACGGCGCATACGCGACGAGATTATCCGGTTGGCAACCGAATGGTGGAAATGAGGAAAAGCCAGTAAGACATTTCGGTTTCTTCTCGCCCCAGACCTTGAAATGATCGATAGAGAAAGTGCTTCCCACGATTGTCTGGATGTCGGGAGCCGAGCACTTACTGTGGAAGCACACCTTCAGGGAATAGACCCGGGAAATCTGCGGATCCGGATTGTAGACGAATGCTCCGGTGATGGTCACCGGACCGATGACCAGAGGGAGGGAACCGGTATAGGAAGGAGTATCTCCCGGAACCGGCATACCCTGAGCCGGATCCATTTCCCCGCTTCCGAAGTAGAGTTCGTACGAGTCGACCCCGTAGTTCTGGAACGTGACGGAGAGGATTCCTGTATCAGTGTTTGCTTGTGCTCCTGTATGAGTAAACGATATCCGATCCGCTCTCGGACGGTATCCGAGAGAGAATGGAGGATGCTGGATCTTCTGGTCTATTTCGAAGGGATTGAGGGAACCAGTGGAAGTACCACCTGTTGGACTTCCTATACTGATACCATCAAGCTTAATCGGCTGCCCTCCTTCCGGTACGACCATGTAGGACTTAGCGTTGTCGAGAACGAATCCTCCAGTGGCAGTGTCGCTGAAGCCGTCATTCGTATAGAATGGAATACTGCTGGAACCGGTACGCTTGCTTACTTCCAATTTCCCTACATCAAGCGAGAGAGTTGTGATACCGAGAGGATTCTTCGCCACTCCGAATACGGTTCCTCGGACGGCTGCCACAGCGGAGTCGGTCTGGATGGAGAAATCGCTTGCGGAATCCGCTTCGCTTCGGAGGTGCGGAGCCTCGGTCCAGACTTCTCCGGATTTGAGATAGAGTGCGACCTTGGAAGCGAGGTTATTGTCGCCGTTGTACGCGAGCGTATCGAGCGAGAGCTCCGTCTGGCTGGTCGCACTTCCGAGCGAGAGTTCCGAACCATCGGAGATATGGAGGAGTGCGGTGGAACCGGTAGAGAGGATAACCGAGTCTCCCGAATTAAGTTCTCCGGTGAAGGAGGAAACCAGAGTGCTATCGAGAACAGTGGATCCTCCCTTGGAATCCTTGATGGTAAGAGTTCCGGAATAGCTCGAAACGTAGGCGGTGACTTTCCGTTCATACGGATTGTACGGAAGATCCTCGGTGGAATCCTGCGAGATGAAATTGGACGAAGAGTACGCCCGGATGAGTGAAGACAACCGTTGTTTCTCATAGGTTCCCCGGATATAGGTTTTGTACCCTCCGGTCTTTTCGTCGTAGAGGACGCTTGCGACATCGAAAGCGGTATTGTCCGTGAGTTTCCCGTATCCATAGAACTGGTTGCTTTCTGGATCGGTCGCACTGAAGTTCACATACCCAGCCGGGAGGAAACTATCGCTCACATGTCCAGACACTCCATAGGCTCATGAAAGCGAGTGCATGTACGTTCCCCGTTCATCATAAGCGATATAGTTGGAATCCGGTTCCGGGAGAACCTTCTTCAGCTGGTAGTAATCTGAGAGACTCAGATGCAGCGAATCGATGGTCGATATACGGGTCGCATTGTTCGCTATCTTCATATGCCCCGAGACAGACACATAGGCGACGATACTGATGGTCGCAAGGATAGAGATAGCGACGAGGATTTCGACGAGGGTGAAGGCTCTCTGTTTCATACATGGAAAGATAAGAGATAGGGATTTCAGAGAATTTTATCAGATAAAATAAGGAAAGCAAGAGTTTTTTATCTTTCTGTTTGTTATAATTGCAGCAATGAGGTTTATATTTGGAGCATTCCTATTTCTTTCCTTTTATAAGCGCAATCCCGTTGATGGACGGTGAACCGTACAGATCTTTGCCCCCGTTTTCTTTATATTTCGGATTCTTGTACGAATAGCTGTCGAGAATGACTCGTATCTCGTGTTTCTCGCCGATCAGGGTGAAATCGAGATCGTTCTGATCGATATCGTAGGATGTATTACTGCCATATTTGGCCTGTAGTCTCGCGGTGATTGCGGAAAGAGAAATAGTTTCAGTATCGGCTCCGTCACGGATCGTGAGTGAATCATGCTCGGGATCTATACTGACGAACCGTGCTCCCGGAGCGGAAGAGTCGGTTCCTTGTACCTTCAGGAGGCTCTGGTATCCGGTGAGATCGAGGGGATAATAGGAATCTCTCTCTTTGTACTCCACGGAAAGGATGACATATTTCCTGTTTTGCAGCACATCCGTATCGGATCTATGCTGTACGTTCATCGCTTTTTGTATCGCGCTCGCCGCTTCCCATGAAGAGAGTCATGGATAGTATCTTGTCGGCTTGTACTGAGAGGATTCCCAATTTTTCCGATCCTTTTCTTCCGCATCTTCGAGCGTTTTCTGGAAAAGCGGACGTATCTTCTCACAGGTCCGATACTCGCAAATATATTGCACTTCGGAGAGTATCCCATTTTCCAGACTCGCATCGATGGTTTTCGTGAGCGGGTGGATTTCGCCGTTCTGGAGTATGCCGGCCGTTTTGATATCGGTCATGAATCTGTCGTACTGGCGATCCAATGGCAGACTGAAAACTCACCAAGGCCCGAAGGAGATCCCGAGGGAGATGAGCGTGAGGGTCGCAGGGATGAAGAGGATGAGCTTCCTCTTGCTTATGACATAATACAGGGAGATGATCGTGAGCCAGGTTCCGAATACGACGACGAAATACCGATTCATCGTGAGATCATACTGGGCGATGCGGAGGTAGATGGCATAGAAGAGCATAAGGATCTGCGGGAGCACGGCAAATGGAAAATACTTCCGGAATGGAGCGATGAATTTCCCTTCTCCCATATATGACTCGGAAAAGATATAGATCAGGTACCCGAAGATGGAGAATCCGATCACGAGCCAGCTAATGATCCCGTTCGGCCAGTCGTGGAAATTCATGAGGACACGGATCGAGTACGCGTATAGTATGACGAAATAGATGAGGATGAAGGGGATCCCGACGAACCGCACCAGGAACGAGAAGAACCGATTGGTATCATAGGTATCTTTCTTGATCTCTCCCGGCTCCGGAAAATGTATGAGCGCGTACACGGGGGCGATGAGTGCAAGGGCGATGGTAGCCCAATATCCGTAGATCTTCCCATGGAAGAACGCACCCGAGAGATCGAAGAGCTCCGTCACCGAACCGATCGCGATAAACCCGAGCAGGAGTACCGCTCCTCCAACAATCCCGGACATGAGTTTGGTCCATGCGACGAGCGTAAAATAATTGGCATGCTGGAC
>JAQTLR010000010.1 GCA_028714815.1 Candidatus Altimarinota bacterium
GGATGGTGTACGGTGACAGAAGTGGTTTTCATCTCCGTTTTCGTGAGCTTCGAGAGTTCGGCGAATACAGAAGCGAGAGAATTTTCATCCTTCGCATTATAATACCGCCCTCCGGTGATATCCGCGATGCTCGTGAGCGTTTTTTCATCCAGTGTTGCACGGATCGGTTTCCCGGTCTGATCCAGAAAATATTGTTTCTGTCCATACTGGTCCGTTACATAGAGATCCGTCCCGGCGGGATCCCCGATGCCGAGCGTATAGATCTTCACCCCCTGTTCTTTCGCCAGCTTCGCCGCAATAGTCGGATTGATTCCCATATTCGCCTCGCCATCCGTGAGAACGATGATCACTTTTTGTCTTTCATTTTTTATATTCCCCTCTCCTCCTAGGAGAGGGGTTGGGGGTGAGGTGGAAGGTGTAGAGAGAGGGGTTGGGGGTGAGGTGGGTATTTTTCCATCCCCTTTCAGGGTATCGAGCGCTACGAGGAGTCCATCCCCCATAGCGGTTCCCGAGAGTCCCGGGATGTCCTGGCGGATAGAATCGGTCGTCATATGCTCCACTGCATCCACGAGAGCGGTATAATCAAACGTGAGCGGAGTCGAAAGAAACGGCTTTCCGGCAAAAAGGACGATCGCGAGGCGATCGCTCGTGAAACGACTCACGAAATCACTCATGACTTTCTTTGCCGCTTCGATGCGATTGGGTTTGATATCTTCTGCAAGCATGGATTTCGAGATATCGAATACGATAGCGATATCGATCCCTTTCTTGGAGACATCGGTTCGTATCGAGTGCGTCACAGGATCCGCAAGGATGCACACAAAGAGGGAGAATACGACTATCTTCAGGAAAAGCGGCAGATAGAAGAATTTCCATTTGCCCGATCCGTAGATTTTTTCGAGGAGTGTCGAGCTCCGGAAATAGGCTCATTTCTTCCGGCTCCGGAAATCCATCCAGATAATGATCGGGATGAAAAAAAGGAAGAAGAAAAAATACGGAGAAAGGAAAGACATAGGAAACGGAAATGGCAGAGGATAGGAACAATCGTTCCTATTGTACGGAAGGAAGGGTAAAATTCAACTTTCTTTGCAAAATACCGAGAATCCCTATACTTCCATCGTATCTCTCGCCCATAATCCATATTTTCCCATGAAGGAACTTTCCAAAAAGATCACCATCTCTCTCATCGGAGCGATATTTTTCCTGGTACCGCTCTTCTTTTCACATATCCTCAAAGTCCTCTCTTTCCCGATAATTTTCGGGAATTCGTCCTATGAGCGGATAAAAGTGGAACTTTTCTACGGTCTCCTCATAGCCCTTATCCCCTTCTGGATACGTTCGCCGTTTTTCAAGAAATCTCGGGCATTTTTCGAAAATAAGCGGAATATATTTGGGATCATCGCTCTCCTCATTATTCTCTGCATCTCAGCCGTTCTTGCACCGGATCTGCAAACCGCTCTTCTTGGCGGGGGCGAGAAACAGCATGGCATCCTGTTATTCATCGCTCTCGGGATTTTCTTTCTCGTACTCGCCACGCTCCCGGAAATATACCGCATTTCCTTTATCAAGATATCCTTCGTGTCACTTGCATTTGTACTCTTCTACGCAACCATGCAATGGATGGGGCTCGACCAGCTCGGATCCCGATATATCTTGAGTTTCTCCGAAGGACGGGTATTCTCCACTCTCGGAAATCCGAACTACCTCGCAGGGTTTTTCATCCTCTTTCTCCCGCTCGTGCAGAAAGCCCTCAAAACACGTGCGATGCGGAACCTCTGGTACGGACTACTCTTGTTTGGGGTAGCTATATCCGGAAGTCTCTTCGGTATAAGCATCGTGCTCGGTTATTTCATATTCCGGCTTTTTTCTCACTATGGAAAAAGGAGACTTTACATACCGATCATAGCGACGACCATCTGTATTCTTGGCATCAGCATAGTATCCCCGATCGTTCCCCGAGAAAAACTCGGGAGTGCGGAACATCATATGATCATCTGGGAAACTGGGATCCGAGCGGTTTTCGCAAGTCCCGAGAGGATGCTTTTCGGCTATGGACCCGAACAATTCCGGACGATATTCCCGCGCTTCGTAGCAAAAGAGGATGCCCGCTATTTTCAGGACAATACCCCCGATCGAGCACACGATATCTTTCTCGATATCCTCTTCTCGTTCGGGATCGTGGGGCTTGTTTCTTTTCTCGCGCTTCTCTTAGTATTTTTCAGAAACCGTACCATTTCCGCACCGAGTTCGCAGGTTATGATGCTTTTTCTCCTCTTTTTCAGTTTCAACATCCCGGTTCTGGTGCATTTTCTGATAGCATTCCTAGTCGTTTCTTTGAAAGATTAATATCTTAAAGAAATGGGCATGGTATGAAAGAACGATAATATTCATATGAAAACTGCGGCTTTGAGTGAGCTGTACGAAGTAGTACAGAGAACGAAAAACGTAAAGTTTGAATGTGAAGATTGAAGTTCTTTCATACCATTATTTCGTTTTCATCTCGTATACCCCATTTATCACCTCTATCTTCCCATCGAGCGCGTCCTGACACCGTTTGGTCATGATAGCGGAAGCGAGATCTTCCGTATTGAGAGAAAATATATCCTGCGCTTTTCTGTACTCTCCCACATAGTAGAGTGCGAGGGCTTTTTCATAGGCCGAATATTTTTCCCGATTGATAGACGGATCGTTCAAGTATCCGATGAGTTCGTATATCTTCACGCCCCGTACTTTCCCTTTCACCCGGATCGTGTCAAGTTCCCGATAGAAGAAATCGTCCTTGGTTTTACGGAAAGTGTTTTCGCTCACGCAGATCTTCGTCAGGTATTCCTTATTGACTCCTTCTAATCTGGATGCGAGATTCACATGGTCTCCGATAACCGTGTAATTGAAGCGGTCTTTGGATCCGATATTCCCCACCATCGCTTCTCCGGTATCTATTCCGATACGGACGGAAATATATGGAATCCCCTCTTTTTCCCACTTCCAATTAAGTTCTGTAAGCTGTGCTTGCTGTTCGAGCGCGGTTTTGCAGGCAAGATACTCGCTTTTTTCGATGCGGATGGGAGCGTTGAAGAACCCCATCACCGCATCTCCGATATATTTGTCGAGTGTTCCTTTATTGGAGATGAGAATATCGGTCATCGCGGAGAGGTACTCTTCCATGAGCCGGAATACTTTCTCGGTCCCGAGCTTCTCGGATATGGTCGTAAAAGAGGCGATATCCGAGAAAAAGAAGGTCATCTCCCGTTTTTCCCCGCCGAGCTTGAAGGAATCCGGATGGAGAGCGATCTGCTTCACGACATCGGGCGCTATGTAGTGGGAAAATGCTTTCTCGATATATCGACGATCCTTATTGGTGACGAAATAACGGTAGAAGGCTGCGGAAATGAAAACCGAAAGCCCCACGATCGCATAGGTGAAGAGATCTATGAAAATACCGGATTGCCCAAGAAGATACCTCCCGACGAAAAGTATGAAAATCTCATACAGACAAAAAAGGAGAGCGGAAATGAACGTGGATGGAAGATAGAATACTATAGAAAGGAGGAGGAGAAGCCCGGAAATGCACAACAGGAAACTTCCCACGCTCTGTTTTTCGAGTGTTTCATCCTGTATGAGCCCATCGAGAAGATTGGCATGGAATTCGACTCCTGGCATCTGGTTCTCCGGATCCACAGGGCTCCAGTGCGCATCATGGATAAGGGTCCCGTATTCTCCGACCAATATCGCTTTCCCTGCGATTTTTTCCCTCGGCACCCGATCATGGAGGATATCGGAAAGCGAGTAGCTCGGGTACCCTTCCGGCGGACGGAAAAATTTGATACGTACATTCTTTTCGGAATCGACCGGGATACTGCGAAGCGGGGTGATCTGGTACGTTCCATTTTTAAAAGAGGTTCCGTCATGGAAAGACCCGAGAGAAGTGTCTCCAAGATATTTCCGATAGGTTGCTATGGCGAGAGATTCGACGGTTCTCCCGGAAAAGGAATACTGCGGCTCGAGGATGGTGACGACGTTCTTTTCGATCTTCGTATTCACCGATGCCCAGGTGGCCCCGGAATATATATCGAGAGGGAGTATCGCCTTTTGTTTCCCTTCCTCCATCCATGCTCCGATAACGACATTCTTGTATCGTTCCAATGTTTTCCGGAGAATATCTTCGTCTTCCGCATGATTCGTGAAAACGACATCGATCCCAATTGCCCGCGCGCCAAGTTTTTCAAGATTTTCTATGAGATGCACATAGACGGTTTTGGATAGGGAAAGCATCCGAAAATCGGTCTTCTGGAGCTCATCGATACTTTCCGGGTCTATCTTTATGATCACTATGTCACCGGAAGGATTACTGTAATTGTCCCGATAGAGGAACAGTGTATTGAAATCCACCCCTACGACTCCGCGGAAGATGAGATACAATAGTGATCCTATGAAGAGCGATATTGCTGATATTGCTCCAATATCTTTTGCTTTTTTGAAAATGGGCATATAATTTCCGACGTTAAAGCAAACAAAAATAAAACCTTTATTTCATTATATATAAATATATGGAAAACAGAAAAAAAATAGTGATCGCATCTATCATCATCGGAATACTCCTTATAGCTATGGGATATTTCCTTCTCTCCGGAAAAAAGACATCCCAATACGGGTACCAGATCATAGAACAGACCGGAGGGACGAACGGATCTACCGGGACTTCAGTCGCGACCGGAACCATTGTGAATCCATCTTCCGAGGCGATGCTCGCCTATATCAATACGTGGAACGGGGACGTGAAACGGGAACAGAAAGGGGTAATCACGAGTGTGAGTGCTAGCATGCAATTTACCGAAGGGGATACTATCGCTACCGGACCGGATGCGAACGCCGAGATCATTTTCGCCGACAATTCCATCGTCCGGATGAATGCCAGTTCCCGTCTTGCATTCATCAAACTCGCATCCGCGGGATCCGAGGTCAGGCTCGATGAAGGGGACATCTGGGCCCGTGTACTGAAGCCGTTCTATGATGTATCCTTTTTCACCATCTCCACTTCGGATGTCAGTGCAGGAGTCCAAGGAACCTCCGTCCGTATGCGCAAAACCCTGACCGGAACCACCGATGTGGCAGTGATCGATTCCTATTCCGACAACAAAGAAAAAGAATGAGTATTATTGCGGTACAATAATCCAAGACGGAAAGTATGGTCGGAACAACGGCTGAAACCGGAAAATAGATTCATCTACACCAACTCGGGACGTACCACCTCGACAGAATCCTACTCTGGAAAATTGGCACTCGTTGATCCGTTCATCCGCGAAAACACGAAACGCGATCTGGTCTATATAGACGAGCTTGCAAAGAAGAAAGCAAATGATGCGAATCTCATGAAGCGTCTTAACTGAGAACTCTCGAGAAGCATGCCGACAAAGGAGGAGATCCCCGTCTTCTTCGATGAACCGATGCTCCGGAAGATAGCTCTCGCTTCGAGCGGAACCATCACGAGCGTTCCTTCATGAACCCTATCAGCACCGGCAACAGCCCCAGGAATACCAGGGTCTTTCATGGAAAATATCCGGAAGGATCTTTCCATCATGGACAACCGTCGAGGTATGACTGAACTGCAACGCCGTATAGATGAAACTATCTCTCCAGAGGAAAAGAAAAAACTCGAGGAAGCTCTCCAGATGAAAAAACAGGTTCTGGATACTTCTCTCCAGCTCATCAAGGAAGAAGCGGAACATATCGAGCCGGTGATCGAAGCGTCAGGAGTACTCTCCCCTCTTTCAGGAACCGGCACTGCCGAACCGAAGCCCATTATCACTCCATCTCCCATAAAGAGGATTCCGCCACCTCCAACGAAACCAGTAGTACCACTCCCGGTAAAAGAACCGCTTCCGCTCCCGATAGCGCCGCTTCCGGTAAAAGAACCGCTTCCACCTCCGCTTGATACCGATAAAGACGGTATTCCCGATCTCCGTGACAACTGTCCGCTTGTCCCGAACCCTCTGCAAAAAGATAGCGATAATAACGGGAAATGAGATGCCTGCGATAGGATCACCTCAGGTGAAACGATTATCCGATAAATACGCTTTATCTGTACCTTATGAGAAGAGACGCTCGGCTGAAAAAGGATTAGCTATCATTTCTTTTTCCGTTTCTTGCCCGCCACATCACAATGAATAGGATAAGCAGGATGATGATCAGGACAAGAATAGCGGTTGCATCCCCCGATATCTGCGATATCGCCTCCCACTGATTGCCGAAAATATATCCAAGGCCTGCGTAGAGAAGGATATAGAGGAGCTCTCCGAAAATATCGTAAAAAAGGAATTTTCTGTATGAAATCTTTGCGAGACCGGAAAGGATATTGACTACCGGCCCAAGATTGGTCACAAGGAAGCGGCTCGAAAAAATAACGGAGACGGAATGCTGAGCAAAGAGATTCTCTATGGTCACGAATTTCGGTGAATCTAGCAAACGTCTGAAACCGATACGCACAAGTATGTTCCGTCCATATCGGAGCGAGATGGAATATCCGAAAAAATCTCCGAGCACACTCGCGAAAAATCAGTACATGAAAATACTGGAGAAATCAAGATACCCCTGTGCCGAAAATGCTCCCGCAGCTATAATGAGAGCTGTAGCAGGTATGGGTACGCCGAAAGAGGCGGAAACGATAACCAGAAACAGGACCGTGTATTTATAGACAAGGAGGTAAGAAAGGAGGAAACTGAGCATACAAGGGTTTTATTTATTGGGATGGAGACGTATATACTCACGTACAGCCTCTTTTATTTCGTTCAACAATACCGTTTTATCAAGTTTTTTGCTTCTTATATATCATCCGACCGGCAGATTCGGGTAGCGGGGATCTTCGATATGGAGCGTATTCTTCAGGGAATCCTCTGGGATATCGAAAACGAAGTTGATATACTGAAAGGTCATCCAAGTATCGATATAGTCGACGTCTGCAATGGAAGTCTGATTCGTTTCCTTATTCCTGAGCAGAAGTTCGGAAATGGGGGCGTGATTTCCGAAGAGCCCGGTTTTATGGGCCAATTGTATATTGCGTATAAGCAGCACGGAAAATGCTATCAGCAGAACAATGGTCACGATAACAAGAATGGATTCAAGAGGAGATATCTTCTTCATAGGATTCTCGAGCATACTACCGATACGGTTATAAGGATACTGATTCAATCAGTATACGGAAGAAATCGAAATCTACAAGAAAATCCCCCGGGGGATTTTCTTGTAGCCCCATCGGAAGGCTCTGTCTGGATTATTCCGGTATATTTTCATAATCCGTCATTTCTTCCCGCTCTAAAATAGGATACAGATGCTTGAGCTCGGAATTCCGCTTCACTTGTTCCATGAATAGAGCAAGCGCTTCCGGATCGCGTTCTCATTCAAAATCGAGAAAATCGAGAAAACGGTCATGTAAGGCAATGAGATTCACCCGCCGGTCAGAGAGATCATAAAAAGTCTTTCAGAATACTTTCTCTGTAAGGATATTGAATTCTGAAACCACAGCTTTCCAAGTCCTGAAAGAAAAAAGGATATCCCCGCCTTTTCTGTCTTCTCCCGATACAAGACGGGCTCATCGGAAAAGGAATTCATATATCGTATCATTTCCGATCGGGGTTTTTTTACCGAATATCTGCTCCTGCGAGAAAATATTGCTCAACCAGAAAATCAGATGTCTCCCAGAGTCCCGGTGTGTTATGAAGAGGTTCATCGTTTCCTCACCGGAAGAAACGAGCTTTTTCAGAAATTCCCCGAGTCACTTCGTATTATCATCCGCAATGAATTTCGACAATAGATCATCATACCGATCATTCTCTTGATTTTTTTTCGGATTTGTTATCGTCTCCTCGATGATGACCGCCGGACAAGATCCGCAAGTGGGGATCGTATAGGACTCAATGTCCTCGAGAGGGATGATATCCTGCACGCAATCCCGTACTTTCTGGCATATGATTGCCGCTGTCTGTCGTCCTCGAATGAGCGGACTGGTGAATATCCTCAAATGAAGCCCCTGGAAGAGGATTCATTTCCTCAGGGAACTCTCTTGTCCTCTTTCTATAAGAAGTTCATTCTCATTTCCTGGTATTCAATCCGGACCGTCGCTTATCGTCTCTCCGTGCCGAGTGATAATGATGATTTTTCGCAAATCGGCCTTCCTCAGCAATTCCACACGAAGCTCATTCGCCTTTTTGAACCAGATATTTTGCACCTCTATATCCTCCTCTGCCACCCGCCCCTTATGATACGCATCCTTTATGTCATTTGCGATATCCAGAAGATCAAGACATGACTGTGCAAAAGAAGCGCATCGAAAAAATCGGTACGCTGAAATAGCAGGTACGTCATCCTGGATCTTTCCCGACGACTTGGACGGTATTCCGTTATCCAGGTGCTTGATGAACACTCAGAGGATTTCACTATCGAGATTTCCCCCTTGTGCCCATTCTTGTATGGATTCTATGGTCTGCTTGGGATTCTTACATGAAGACAGCGCTTCATAGGCCCGAATGATCGCATATATCCTTCATTCCAGAGAAATATGTTTTTTACTCAGACCGAACGGATATCCTGATCCATTCATGGTCTCGCTTCTGGATAATAACATGGATTTGACCATGGAAAAAACCCTCCTTTCTATTTTTCCTCACAAGATACGGTCGATTTCTCGCGACACATTTGCAAATCGGGGCATTTCACTTTTCCCGTAGTGAAACGTTATGCTCCGACAGATATCAAGAGCCTTCAGAAAAGTATCGATATATCCATCCTTCTCTTCTCCCGATTCAAAAAATTCCATTGAATCCATGTATCTTTCGATAACATCCCCCATGAAAACGGAATAATCATTCCCCTCGGACAATCCCCCCATGCACTTCTCGATCGCTTCGATTTCATTCCCATTCCCGATGGCATGGCGGAAGAGCTCTCATTCCCTCCTTTTGATAAACTCGTCGATCATCACATTGACGATGCTATCCGGATGATACTCCTCGAATCAATCAAGCAGTTCCCCGCAATCCATCATGACCATATATTTTCTTGGCTTATCGAAAATATCTACGGTCGTATATCGCGCATCGGTAGGATTTTTTCTCAAAGCCCCTACTTCAGACTCTCCGAATCAGTGCTTAATGATAGCCTCGCCGCTATTTTCAGAGATAATGAGAAGCCGAATCGTTCCAAACATATTCTTGAGTTTCTCTAGGATCTCATCGCTCAAACGGACAGTACTCAGATATGTCCTGATATATTGCATTTCTTTCAGTTCCCGTTCCTTTGATTTTCGCTCTTTCAGTTCCTGCTCAAGCATCCTTCTCTTGCCTTCCGGCAATATAACGGTTTCCAATAATATTTTCGATGAAAAACCCCTGTGTTTGCTCTTGAATATTTTCTGAAAATCCGGATGTATATCGGATAGATACGTCGTTATTATCTCTTTCCATTCCGGGGCATTCCGAACACCTTCTCATACATGCTTGTTTGTCAATTCGACCGCACTGTAAAAACATTCCTCCTTGTCTTCCTTCATTCCCTTTGCGTGGTATAATTTTACAAGAAGAAGCAATGATCGGATCTTTATAGGATCTTCTGCTCGATAATCTGGATTTTCCAGAGTTTTGCTCAAATATTTGATTGCTTCCATCCGAAAAGCCTCCGCTACCATTTTTGCATTTACGATTGTCGTATCCCGAAGAACCTCTATTGATCGCTCATAATAAGACAATCACTCGCGATAATGGAATTCGATCGAATCCTCTGGGGTGTGATTTTCTCATAAGGATGTACACATATTGGAAGCCATTTCCTGAGCAAGAAAATAATAAACAGCATTGTCCGTAATTGTACCATATAAAAAACCCATTGTCAAAAAATCAGATGACACACAACGATCCATATCCGATGCGGTTATTTTCGGAACGGAATGTGTGAAGGAAGCTCTTCTTGTTTTTGTCTTGTTTTTGTCCGTTTACCATTTCCGGTTTTTCTATAAACTTTTCGACCCTACTCCTCCATGGAGGATTTTTTATCCCTCTTACCTTATTCAATATGAAAGCCTCTCCGAATACATTACTGAGAAAGGATTTTATTGAAGTTTCCTCCGGAATCAGGAAACAGAAACATATCACTTCGTACCGGAACGATTATGAAATCAGCTCTATAAAAGAACGCCTATTCTGTCTGAAGGCCCAAACGATAATCGATGAGCTCATACAGATCATGATGTTCATCAAGGAACTGGAAAAATTCTGATTCGAGAATTCCGAAGTACTGTCCCAGATCCACAATATTGTCATGAAACTCCGATCCGAAGACAGAAACTATAAATATACGAAAATCGTTCATGTGCTTACAAAATATCTGAATGGCATCCGGGAATTCTCCTCGAGTACAAATATACGAGGGATTATTTTCTACAAAAAACTTTTTGAATCGACCTTGGTGGCTATTATCCGAGAATTGGATTCTCTTGAAGAGGAAGCATGTTAGCTCTCCAGTTTCTTGATTATCCCCATACGAATCGTCTCATTCTGCTCAAGCCGCAGATAATAATCGGTAATGCCTCCGGAACAGGAAAGTAGTATCTCTTCTCAAAAATGCTCTTTTGCAAGTTTCCGGATCGGAAGTATCACCTTGCTCAGTATCTCATTCTTATTCTGCGAATAGGTCGAAACCGGAAGTTTTGCGTTTGAAACTTCCTTCCCTATGTTTTCGATGAGTATTTTCATCATATCGATAGTGGTATTCTGCGAATGGATTTCTTTTGAAGTAAGCTTGTTTCCTCGGATATATATCCGACCCCGGATCGTATCCAGAAGGATACAATCTTTTTCATTCTCGATAACCGTATCGTAATCACCGAAATAAGATACTCCGGACGTATCGGTAAAGAATATATTCCCTTCTTTCGTATAATCGGAGTATAATTTCTTCGTGACATATTGCTCAAGGCGTACTCCGTTGGAGGAATATCCATCCCTCCACGAAGCATAATCCATAGATATGATATGCCCGTCGTCCCGAAGATGGTCGAGCACTTTCTGCATCGTTGCACGGCTTTTCCCGCTCTTCATAACGAACAAGAGGCTTCCTCCTATTTTCCCGGTGTTGAATGGAAGTATCCCTATCTCCTCATCTTCGAATTGTCGGTACTGATAGAAGAGATACTCGAGAGCGAAAAAAAGCTTATTCTCTTTCTGGTAAGAAAAACTCGTCAGTCCTATATTCTTTATAACATCGATGAAGGCATTTATAGCACTGTCATCATGTATATTCCTAAAAAGATAATCGAATCATTCAAGAATCTTGAGATTCGTATTATCTATATTTTTCCGGTAGGCCTCATCTTTATCGAAATTCAGAAGATCCGAGAGGACAGACTGATCTTCATTTTTTATCGGCAAAGACTGGATAGTGTGGGAAATGAATGCATTCAAGCGATCATTTGCTTTTTTTGCCCGCTCTCTTGTGAATTCGATCTCGCTAAACATATATTCCATACCGGTAAATACCACACCATAATCCAAGGGGAGTTCCTCGATAGCAGCACCATCCATTCATAAAAAATGCAAAAGCGTGTCCTTGTAGATGACAGCACTGGAATGGTCGGATTCCCGAACGGTTTGATGCTCGGTTATGCATTCGTTCTCGCTGAGACTGATGGCGTTTTTTTTCGAGAGACACACTGCTGGTAAAGGGTTGTCTACCATCATGACGGTATAATTGCTCGCCCCGGTGCTCTTCCCCTTGGAAATGCAATGAGAGAGACGTAAACTGAATCAGTAGAGTTCATCAAAACATGACTGGTTCATAGGCAGTTCCCGATCCACCAATATTTTGGTATCGAGTTTTCCTGTGATGGTATGTACTAAAAAAGTGATAAGAACAGACATCGCTCAAGAAAATGCGAAACCGTGTCACCGAGGAGCTTCGGTGAGAAAATCTATCTCCATTCCCCCTGAAAAACCGTTCTCCGAAAGGAAATCTTGGAGAAATAAAGAAATCCTCTCGGAATCATTCTTGAAAAATACGCTGAGTTCCCCTTCTTCAAAGCTATTCTGCAAAGCCGAGTATTGGAATATCTTCCGGAATGTGACCTTCCCGGACGTATTGAGATTCGCTCAACAAAAAGTCTTGATGGGCAATTTCTGTTTGATCCGGAGAGCACTGATGCCGTGTGAGATATCGGCTCACCAGGTAAGTATGGCATTCCCGCTCAGCACGATATCATGAGCATTGAAAAAATCCTTATAAAGGTTGTGGAAATTCTTCTGCAACTCGGGAGAATTCATCTTTTCATTATATTTTGACCGTCTATCGATTCCTTCCCGTCTATCGTTCCCTTCCCGTCTAGTATCTTTCATCCGCCAAAGATTAGGAATAAAAAAGAAATTAAATCAAGAAAATATCCACCATTATATAGACTTTTCTACAAGGTGCAATTTTAAATTGTACCTCCAGCCTATCCAGCGTCTGGATATCGATATAGATTACAATCAAATATTAAAAATATGTTAATTTTTAAAAGATTTTCTAAAAGAATTCAATGATGAAGCTCGATAAAAGACGATATTTTTGAAATCTCTGAACCTTCCGTATTTGTCTTGTTTTTGTCTTTTCATTTTCAAGAGTATTCCCTATACTCCAAATCAGTCTTTCGAAGTCCGTGCATCTGTCTCTGATTTTTCTCTACAATTTTTATGCGTTCATGATGCTAGTTCCAGTGGTCGCAGCTTTCGGCTCCCTATACCACACTCACCATACAGTAATCTTCTTCTTCGGAAAATTATTGATTACCGCATCGTCAGAGAACAGAATAGGGATATCAACGACTTTGAAGGACTCCTTTTTCCGTTCCCCGTAAACGCATGATATGAACAAAATCGCACTACCGCTCTTCCGTACGTTGATGATCCTTTTGATATCATTCGAACTATTGAACTGGACCGGTTTTTTTCGGTTTTCTTTGACATATAGCTGGTTCTGACTCATATTCGTAGCGGTTTTCTCCTGGATCATGACCGAAGCCATCATAACAAAAAACAAAAAAGTACCCATTCCCCTGTCATTGTTCCTAGTCTCGATTTCAGTTCTTCTAGATGCTTCCTGAGATATATTGCATTTCTATGCTACGATCCATAACTACGATAAATTTCTGCATTTCTTCAACAGCGGCGTCATCACCTACCTGATATTCATAGTCCTGAAAGATACATTGGAAGAGGCAGATATCGGAAAATTCCTTACTTCAGCCATCCTTATAACCATCGGTTCTTTTTTTTGAACATTATATGAAATAGAAGAATTTTTAGAAGATGTTCTTATACACCACCGGCAAATCCGTTTGTGAGACGGATATGATACGGCCTGAGATCTTTCGATGAATGTCCTATGATGCATCGTCATGACCCTGATCCTATGGAAGATCATGGAAAAAAAACGGAGTATCGGATAATATGCCGAAAAGGATCCGGGAACAATGATAGGTATTTACCGAATGTTATTTTGCCGAACGTATTGATTTCTCCCATATTTTGGATAGAATAGCCCATTCTGAAATCCGTTTTTCGGTCTTATCCTATCATACCACCCATCATGGAGGCAAAAAGAGATCCTTCGGGAGCGAGTATTTTCGGACTCCTGAAATCCTATTCGTTCATCATAGTCTGACTCATCGTTCTCACGATTCTTGCAAATGGGCTCAGTCTTATTGTTCCGAAGATCGTCTCGTTTGCTATCGATTCATATACGTCCTGAACCTTCGATCTCGTTCTCATCCTTGAAGAATTCTTCGCTGTGTCGTTCTTCATATTCGCATTCACCTATGGGCAGAGCATCGCTCAGACATACGCATCGGAACGCGTGGCGCGTGACCTCAGGGCCGAAATCATCGCAAAGATATCAAAACAGGATTATGCCTATATAGAACGTGCTACTCCATCCAAACTCCTAACAAATCTGACTTCCGATGTGGATGCAGTCAAAACCTTCGTATCGCAAGCGATCGCCTCCATGGTCTCTTCTGTATTCCTCATCATCGGAGCGAGCATCCTTCTCTTCCTGATCGATTGGAAATTAGCCTTGGCGGTGCTTTCGGTCGTACCTATCATAGGTATCGTATTCTCATTCGTGTTCAGAAAAGTCCGGAGTCTCTTCAAGGTATCCCAAGAGACCATTGATTGGCTCAATAAAATCATCAATGAAAGCATACTGGGTGCCGCGCTCATCCGGCTTCTCAACTCGCAGTCCCATGAATATACCAAATTCATCGAGGCTAATACGAAAGCAAAAGAGATCGGACTTTCCATCCTCTCGCTTTTCGCGACGCTCATCCCGATCATCACATTCACTTCGAATATAGCAATATTGGTCATCCTGATGCTCGGAGGGCATTTTGTCATCACCGGAAGCATGAGCCTTGGAGATTTTGCCGCGTTCAACGGATACCTGTCGATCCTTATATTCCCCATCATCATCATCGGGTTCATGAGTAGTGTCATCGCTCAGGCAACCGCATCCTATTCACGCATTCTGGAAGTACTGAATGCTCCGGAGAAAAAAGAGCAGGGCAATGTGATCCACAATCTGCAAGGCAATATAGAGGTAGAGAAAGTATCGCTTATTTTCAGCGAGAAAACCATACTCAAGGATATTTCCTTTTCGATCCGGGCAAAATCGAGAACCGCTATCATGGGACCGACTGCAGCAGGAAAAACGCAACTCCTGTATCTGTTGACCTGACTCCTCCCGCCTACTTCCGGCAGCATCCGATATGATGGTACGGATATCGGATCGCTCGACAAAATATCTTTCCATAATCAGATCTGACTCGTATTCCAAGACAGCATCATCTTCAATCTGACCCTCCGGGAGAATATCGCCTTCAGCAACAACGTAGACGACAAGAGTCTCAAAAAAGCCATAGATACGGCGGAACTCCGTGATTTCATCGATTCGCTTCCGGATAGGCTCGATACGGTCGTGTCCGAACGTGGATCGAGCCTATCCGGGTGACAGAAGCAGCGGATCATGCTCGCGCGAGCGCTCGCACTCGACCCGAAAATCCTCCTGCTCGATGATTTCACCGCCCGGCTCGACGCCGCTACCGAAAAGAAGATCCTCGAAAATGTCCGATCCAACTACCCGGAAATCACGCTTATCTCCATTACTCAGAAAATCGAAGCGGTAGAAGATTACGATCAGATCATCCTCCTCATGGAAGGCGAAACGCTTGCAATCGGGACACACGGAGAACTCATGGGGACGTCTCCTGAATACGTACAGATCTATAATTCACAACAAAGCACCCATGCCTACGAATTACCAGCTTAACACATCCGATTCCGGAAAACCGAAAGAACCGATCCTGAAATCACTCAAAAGATTCATGCCTTTCATCACGGGAGAAGGCCGAAATATCACCGCGACCGTCATAGCGGTGATCGTAAGTTCGCTCGCCGCATTGGTCACTCCTATCATCATCGGGCATACGATCGATACGTCTATTTCTACTAAGGACTATAATGGGATTCTCTTCTTTTCGATGATTCTCTTTGCGATATTCGTTATAGGAAGCCTCGCCAACTATCTCCAGACGAAATCCATGGGAGGGGTATGACGGCGATCGCTCTTCAATCTCCGGAACGCTATCTTCATGAAACTCCAGAATCTTCCGGTCTCCTTTTTCAACCAAAACAGGGTCGGGGACCTCATTTCACGTATCAATAACGACACCGATAAAATCAACCAATTCGTCTCCCAAGGACTTATCCAGTTTGTCGGGAATGTTTTTCTGATGGTCGGAACGGGCATCTTCATGCTTTTCCTGAATCCATTGTTGGGGATTGCGACGCTCTTGCCGGCCTTAGGGGTTTTCATCATCACCAATATCCTTTCTTCTTGGGTAAAGCGGAGAAATCTGGAAAGCCTACGTTCGCTCGGGAATATCAGTTCCGAGATCCAGGAAAGCCTCGGTAACTTCAAAGCCATCGTCGCCTTCAACCGCCTCGATTATTTTCGGAAAAAATTCCAGGAATCGAACGATCGTAACTATACGGCATCTACCAGAGCGTGAATCGCGGGCAATATTTTCCTTCCCATATACGGGCTCTCTTCCAATCTCGCGCAGATTATCGCTCTCTGTTTCGGCATATACCTCATTACAAAGGGGGATCTGACCATCGGGCTCCTCATCGGATTCCAATTCTATGTAAATAATTTCTATACCCCGCTCCGGCAGATCGCCAGCATGTGGTCGTCATTCCAGCTAGCACTCGCATCGCTCGACCGCATATCGGAAGTGCTTTCCCTGGAATCCGATATGGAAACCATAGAAAAACAAGGGATCCGCGCACCATCGGAATCTCCTGAAAAATGACAGATTTGCCCAGACATCCTCGAGTTCCAGGATGTTTCTTTCCACTATCCCGATGGAAGGGATGTTTTGCACCGGATCGGTTTCTGTCTGGAACGATGAAAGACGTATGCCCTGGTCGGTCCGACGGGTGGAGGGAAAACGACCACCGCTTCGCTCATGGCACGTTTGTACGATCCTTCATCCGGAATCGTCCTGCTTGCCTGAAAAGACATACGGACCTATGACCCCGAGGAACGTACCCGAAAGATCGGCTTCATCCTCCAAGAACCGTTTCTCTTCTCAGGTACGGTACGCGATAATATCTTCTACGGCAATGAGGAGTACAAGGATTTTCCGGAAACTGAGTTGGATAACCTCCTCGGACAAGCAGGATTATTGGATCTATTATCCCGATTCGAATGATGACTCGATACTCCGGTCGTGAACAGCGGGGAATCCATTAGTCTCGGACAGAAACAACTCATCGCCTTCATGCGGGCAGTACTCAGGAAACCGGAACTCTTGATCCTCGATGAGGCCACTGCGAACGTCGACACCGTGACGGAACAGCTCCTCGAGACCATATTGGAAAAACTCCCAGAACAGACAACCCGGGTCATCATCGCCCATCGGCTTAATACGATCAAAAATGCGGATCGGATATTTTTCGTGAATGCCGGATCCATCACATCCACCGATTCGGTGGAAAGCGCGCTTGAATTGCTTCTACACAGGAAGAGGGAGGGTTAGGGATTTAATTATTTTCGTTTTACTTTAAAATGATTTTCACTACACTATAAAAAACGGGTGTAGTTACACCGGAAGCAGAGCTATAGGATTCTGATTTTACCATATGAAATGCGCAATACGATGGATAGATTGTTTGAATGAATAAAAGTGGTCGATTGTTCCAGGGTATTTTCCGGGCCTTTCTGTTCCAGATTTTTTTCAGACTATGGAGCGGAAGTACTTAAAATAGAGACTCCTGATTTTTTCGATGAATCCAGGCTTTTCTATCCCATAAAAAATGGGAAAAGCGGTTATTTCGAAGTCCTCAACAGATGAAAAGAATCCATAAATATCGACATAACGACCCAGAAAGGACTGGAGGATTTTTATGAACTCATAAAAGGGGCCGATATTTTCATAGAGAATTTTTCCCCATGAGTGAAAAAAAGATTGAAAATAGATTACGATACCCTCTCTCGCATGAACCCGAGGCTTATCTACTGATCGGTAAACGGATACTGAGAAAATTGGGATAAAAAAGCATATGACGTGATCGTTCAGGCAGAAAGCGGGATAGCTTCTTTCAACGGCGAGAATAAACCGATAAAGAACGCAACCGCCATGATCGACGCTTTTTCCGGAAATTCCCTCGCTCTCGGGATAGCTTCACTGCTCTACAAAAGGGAAAAAACCGGAAGGGGGGATTTTGTGAACGTCTCCATGATATCCTGCGGATTTCAGCTCCTCAAACAGAATATAATAGCGACCAGCATTACCGGGATGAATCCGGAATTCCCCGGAAATCAGGACACCTCCATTTTCCCTTTCGGATTCTATAAGACACAGGACGGGAATATAGCGATCGCCATCTGAAACGATGTCCTCTGGGAACGGTTTTGCGAACATATCATCCCGGAAATAGCGGGGCAATTCACCTCGAATTCCCAAAGAATGGTGGCGAAAGAGCATTTGGTGAAAAATATGGAATATGTTTTTGATAACTACACGACCGATGAACTTGTGAGGAAACTGGAATGACTCTGAATCCCCTGCTGAAAAATAGCCTCGATAACGGATCTGATAGATACCCCGAAGTTTTTTGAAGAAAATTATCTCAAAAAGATGCATCATCCGGAATTATGAGAAATCGTAGTTCCATATGAGTTCGTGCATTTCAACCAATATAAGATAGAAGCCATACGATCCGCTCCTGATTTAGGATCATAGAGAAACTGAAGGGGGCTGAATCCATACTCTGACGCCTCAAAAATAAGTACCGAAGAGATTCGGTACTTATTTTCCATTCAATCAGAAAAGAGAAGCTACTCAGAGAAAATCGGTGAGCCCTATTTTATCCAGATGATACCGGACTGGTTATAAGTAGTAGCGGTTCCTGTTATTTCAAATCGCATTCCGGTTTCCGTACCGCCATACGAACTATATCCGAATCGTTGTCCAAAATTAGCATAACCGGTCGGAAGGTACTGATCACCAGTAAAATATCATCCAACGGTAGTTGCCGAGGTATCTGCCTCAGCATTCGCAAGACTGGAATACACGGTACAAAGAAACGACCCTGTACAACTTCATCCAGCACTCATCTGGAGACTTGTCGGCCAGGTTTTCCCGCTCACTCTGTGGTACCAATCCGTAGTGGTCCTATCGGATCGTACTATTCTCAAAACAGAATTTGTCCTCGCGCTGATATTATTCAAAGCAGTATTACTGATCCTTCCGCTTGTATCAAAGGTTTTACTGGTAAGGTTGGTGATATTGCAACCATTGGAATTATTGTAACAAGCCGTACCCATGGTTCCATTTGTGATCTTAAAAGCGATTGTCCATCCCCCACCTTCGGAAGTCATATCACAATACATATTGAATGCCGCATCTCATCAAACTCAATCCGGATCTATTTTATATACTCCATCGGATATGCATTGTTTGGTTCCATCTCAACAGGTTCAGGCTCATCTCGCACTTCAATCATTAAGCTTTGTTGCCTGTAAATTGTACTCTTGGCAGCTCTTCAAAACAGATCAATCCGATTTGGTCCATGGATTTCACACGGATCAATCTCAACCAAAAAAATTATTACCGTTCACAACCACATCCGTACTCCCGCTATTTACCACTCCTCCCAATTGATTCGTTAAAAGGATAGCCCCCAAGCTTGCAATTTGTCCACTGGAAGTATTCAGAAGAGTAGTGATGTTCTGGTTTATTGCAGTGATATCTGTTCCGGAATAGGCACTCTGAAGGGCTTTTACCATATTGGTGATCTGTTTGGAGGTATCGTCTGTAGGAAGTTTGGATCCAGAATAAACTACAGTGGTCGGATTGAAAGTAGAGGCGTTGACAAGACTCTTCCCATTGAAGAGAAGCGATCCGGAAAGTGTATTGTTTCTGGTTTCCAAAGTAGCACCCACGGATCCCGTATTGGTGGTAATGCTTGGCATAGCAAGAACATAGGTAATACCCCCTGTTTCCGTTCTTGCGATAAGTCATCCATAGTTTCCTTTGATATAGGCAAGCATCGGATTACCGGAAGCGGCTTGGGCTTGGTCGATGATATCATTCCGATATGCTATGCTATCCCCTTCCCAGTCGGTCTTGATCTGGTAGGCATTTCCATAGGCAAGTTTGGAGTAGGTGTATTCTTTGGAAGTAATGAGGGGATCGGTGGGTTTCTTGTTCATCTTGGCTCCTACGGAAGAGAGGGTGTTGATGACGGAGTCCCCGATGGTTCCTTGGGTCCAGATGATCCCTCCGGAGTAGGTGATGGTGAAAGGGTTATCGGGAGTGGGGTAGGAACCGGTTTTGATGAAGGCGATATCGAGACCTTTGGAGAGATTGGTGAGATCGGATACCCGGGAAGAATCCCGGGTATTCCCGGAGTATCCGGAAAGACTCATGAAGGCGATAGTCCCGAGGATGACGAGGATAGTGATGACGACGATGAGTTCGACGAGGGTGAAGCCGTGATAATTATGCTTGGTTTTCGATGTGTAATCGGTATTGTTTGTTTGCATAACGAATATGGTTAATTTTAAAATTGTAAATATACACTAACATATTTTTCATATAATGCAAAAATTATATTTCAAAATCATTGCTATGACTTGGGTTGTATAGAAGCGGGTGAGAAATTGATCAATAAAAAATTCTCTACGACATTTATGTTTAACTAGCACTTGCATTAGTAGAAGCGGACGGATTGTGAATTTACTACCATTTTATCAATTAACTATAGTTTTTGCTTTTCTTCGAAAAATCCGATATACTAGCTTTATTGTCAATATCTATCAATTACATTCAGTAATATGAAACTCATTCCGAACGAGTATACTAATATCATGTGTCAGATAACTGAGATCCCATCGCATTTTCCAATCTGAAATCGCAAGATACTCTATCTCTGATCTTTTGCACACAGAACCCATCATGCTGCTGGTGTTTTACCAAAGATTTCAGATGATTTTTGAGCAAATTTCACGTATTTTGATTGGCCAAAAATGGAATTCAATGAGGAAAAAGTAGTGAATGAAATCGTTGACTATATTCGGGAAAACCCAAATAATGAAATTATTGTGATATCCCTCAGTTTTGGAGAAATTATCGCAAGAAAAGTTTTTGCAAAACTTACCGATTCTGAGGCTCAGAGAATAAAAAAATATATATCGATTTGTTGAGTTTCTTTTTGAGATGAGTTAAAAATCCCTAAGGTGACTTATATTGCTGAAAAAGTAAAAAAGCAGGTTCTTCAAGTTCTTACCTGAAAGGTGGGACTTGGTATGCGATGAAGATATGGAAAATGGGTCCGAGACATTACTATGAGTTGAATGGTTGATAAGAGCCCTACAGGATTAAAAGATACTGGATGATCCTACGATCCTGAAGAAAAGGATATAGGAATACTGGAACAAAAATGAGCCCTTATCCTAAGTCGTTTCTCAAAAGCAACCTCTATTTGAATGACTCCAGGGACTGCAGACAGACTTCAGTTAATACTCCGACAGAAAAAGTTGGATATCGAAGAGTGTAATAATAGAATTCCGACAGATATCATATTTAGTGAGAATGACTGGCAATATATCAATCCATATAAAAATGCTGAAAAACTTAAAAAAATCCATTCGAATTCAAATATCATCCCTGTTTCGGATGGTAAGCATGCTGATGTTACGAGTCGGGGGGCACAATATAAAAAAGCAATTCTTCCGGCATTAGAGGAATTGTGGGGAAAGGCCTCACCCCTGAGATAGCTTGTGATCCACTCTTTATTTCCACACTATAAAACCCCATAAAAATGGGGCTTTTTGTACAAAAATGGTGGAGATGATGGGAACCAATTTTCATTTTTCAAATGAAAATTCCACCTCACTCTCGAAGTGCCACTCAAGGCACTTCTCATAGAATTACAAGCCGAACATACGTTCGACCAGTAATTCTATCATTTCGGGGCAGTTCCCGAGTTATTTCATCTAAGAACAAACAAAGACCCACAAGGGGTCTTTTTATTGTTCATTGGTG
>JAQTLR010000011.1 GCA_028714815.1 Candidatus Altimarinota bacterium
CCGCAACCAAAAGAAAACAAATAAGAAAACCCTCGAAAGAGGGTTTTCTTTTGGCTTTGTTATGTCTCCAGAAGTTGTTTTGAAGCAAAGATCGGCTGTTTTTATATATCTTTTTCCCGAGAACACGAAAAAAAGAGTTTTCTCTCAGAGTTTATTGAAAAAATGATATTTTCTTGTATACTCCCATTATCTAAACCTCTATTGAATCATGTCGATAATAAGCGCCATCCAAACTCTTCCGTGACCCATATTGCACCATTGGTGATATTGGATCATTTTTCTCGTGTCTATTCTGGAGGCTTCTCCGTTTTTCGGATCTTTTGTCCCGGGACATACCATAGTTATCTTTTGAGGATTCCTTGCGAAGCTCAGTGTCTTGAATCTGTGAAGCGTCCTGGTAGCTTCTTCCCTCTGAGCGATTCTCGGGGATTTTCTCGGATATTGGCTCGGAAGGAGATATGGACATGATTTCATTACGAAATATGGGAAATATTTCCTTTTCAAGGAAGAATATTTCGGAAAAACCAAGAAACTTATCGTTTGACATACAGGAAAAACCCTTATCATCGGCCGTCTTAATCCAATCACCAGGGCCTTTGCGCCGTTTGTTGCCGGATCTTCCGGGATACATCTCCTGAAATTCTCCTTCTATAATATTGTCGGCTGATTGATCTGGGCGGTATCTTCCGTTTCTATCGGTTATATATTCGGACATAGCTATGAGATTGTTGCCAAATATATCGGAAGATTCGTATCCGCTGTCCTGATTGTAAGTATCATGCTCATCTTTCTCTATCGTTTTTATAAACGTAAAAACTAATCCTATCCTCTTACAAAAATCCCTATGGATACCAATACACTTCTCATTGGAGTCATTACCGGAGCATTCGGTACCGGGTATTTTATTTATGGGAAAAAAGAGCAGATGATGGTTCCGATGCTCTGTGGAGCTATACTCTGCATCTATCCGTATTTTACCGATAATATCTGGATACTTTGCGGTGCCGGAATTTTGTTCATAGCCTTGCCTTTCTTCTGGAAAATCTAATGATTTTTATTTAAAAGAAGATGATTTCTCAATGCTTTTATCCTTTTTCCTAGTCCGAGAACCGAGTACGCGAATCTCTTCAGCACCAATATCTGTGCTTCCGGCCATTCTTTCGTCTCATCGGTCAGCTTGAGCTTGAAGTCGGTAACTCCCGCGAGGGGGGAATTAGGGTTCTCTGGGGCGGCGATCCCGAGGAAGTCGAATACCTCGCATCCTCGTTTTTTCGCTTCCTCGATGGCTTTCCATTGGAGGAGATAGCTTGCCATGTATTTCCGTTTCGTATTGTCGGAGCTCGATGCTCCGTAGTAATAGAGGGCGGTTTTTTTATAGAATATGAAGATTCCTGCCGCAATGGTTTCTGCTCCTTTTTTTGCCATAAAAAGTCCGCCAAGCTGCTCTTTCTCGACGTATTGGAGGAAGGTCCGGAAATATTCCCGGGAATTCGCCGAGAACCGATCCCGTTCCAATGTCTCCGAGAGGATTTTATAGAAAGCATCGAGAGATTCCTCTGTGAAAGGAACTTGTTCCACCTCCACTCCTGCTTTTTCCGCCACACGGATATTGTATCGCCCCTTCGGTTTCATACGGGCAAGGATGGTTTCATCGTCTTGCTTGAGGTCGATGATGGCAGTATGTTTTTCTATGAAATTTTTATGATATCCTGTTTTGAAATCCGGAAGAACGATGGGGGAGAGCGGTTCTGTCTGGGTAAATACCACACCTTCTTTTATGGAAAGTTCTTTGAGGGTTTGTGAAAGGACCTGCAGGGACCCCTCATCTCCGACAATCGGTCCGCCGATACAGAATCATCCGTCATATCCGAGTCCGATGCTCCGTTTTTCGACGAGTGCATAGGAGAGGAGTTTTTTGCTCTCGTATATTCCGATGAAGAAGCTTTTCTTCGTGTATCCTGTTTCGCGGAGCATCGTCTGCCATAGGGTAGTTTGCCAGATAGGATCATAACAAAGCGGAGATACAAGGGAATCGATATCCTTTTTGATATTTGCCGGGAAATGGTTTGTTATTTCGAGTATAAGAGGGGAAATCATAGGTGGAGGAGGTTTTTTACGATAGAGGATTTTTCGTAAGCGTATGGAAAAAAGATTTTTTTGCAATAAATTTGCAAAGAAACGGGAAAAGTGCTATAATACCCCCGTATTTAGTTTTTAATTCATGTTTTTGTATGAACACTCCTATCGATATCAAGAAGAAAAATGTCGGGTCCGTGGATATATTCGAATTTCACGGAGAGCTTGATGAAACCAATGCAGATAAGACTTTCACCGCCATCTACAACACTATCGGGGATTTCGCCGGGAAAAAGATCATTTTCAATCTCACGGGGTTGAAGTATCTGAATAGTAAATCTATCGGATACATCGCAGATATTTTTTCCAACATCGAGGACGGGAATGGTGTGATGTATATCACGAATATGACCGAAGAAGTGAGAGATACCCTTGAGCTCGTAGGTATCACTTCCATTATCACTATCACCGATACTGAAGAACAGGCGCTTGCTGCGATCGGTGCGTAAAATTGAAAATAACTTCGACCTCTGTGTTCAAACGTTTTAAGTGTCTCATAAAGTACTCGGATAATCCGGGTACTTTTTTGCTTTTTATGAAAAAATAGGGTATGATGGGGGAAATCATTACTTTTAATACACCAATATGACTACGATCGAAATAGAAGGAAAGAAGAAATCCCTTGAACAGCATGAAGAAATACAGAAAGCTCCGGAAGCCAAGAACTCTGCGGCTGTTTTTTCTGAAGGGAAGTCTGACACTACCCGCTCTCTCGAAAAGGTTACCCATCCCGTTCGTACGGAACTTGAGACGCTTCGCGGACTTCAATCGCTTAATCCGACAGAAAAGCGCGACAAAGAGATAATAGATCTCGAAAGGCAGCGAGGCCGTGTTGCCCGGTATGCCCTGCTTCAGACAAGAGCGACTCCGGAACAGAAAGAGATCCTCAAGGAAAAGGATACTCTCGAGAAACTCAAGGCTTCCGATATCCTTCTTCTGAAGAGAAAAGGAGTGGATCTCGCGAACCTTCTTCTCGTTCCTGTCGGAGTGGATCCGACGAAGTCCACCAACCATGATTTTATCGAAAAAGGAGAACACAAGAACTTCATCGTCAATTTCGGAGAAAGCAAGAATATCAATGCGGTTATCGGTGCCGGAGATATCCTTCCTCCGATCGTGAGTCGTATAAAAATCAACGGAGTGGAAGGGGAACGGAAATATTCCCCTCGTCCCGGGTACTACGATATCAAAACAGGAAGATATCTCCCGATCTATGACGGGGATAAACTGGAAGTCCTGAAAATAGGTGCGGTAGATGAAAAGGGACTCAAGGAGGAGAATGAATCGGAAGATAAATGGTTCCATGAACGTCGTATCGAAGATATGATCGACAATGACGGAAAGGCTCTTTCCGGACTTCCGGAGGATAAGAAACTCGAAGAAGAAGCACAGAAAGAAATAGAAGAGATGAAAAAACGTCGAGAAAAATACAAGAATTATAGTCCAGAAAGCAAAAATCGGTTTTTGGAGACATTTGGTGAGGTTCTCGATAGGGAAACTTCCAAATATGGAATACCGAAAGATATGTTGGTAAATAATCTCTTTGAAAAAGAAAATGCCTCCTTTAACCCATTTCTCAAAAATCCAGAATCGAGTGCGTATGGATTCGGGCAGATTATCGATAGTACATGGAAATCGATTTCCTATCGTCTCGGAATTCGCCTTGATCGTCAGAACCCGGAAGATCAGATTATCGCTACTTGCGAGTATTTGAATTATATCAAAAATTTCAGGGGTTGCAGTTGGGGAGAGGCTATCGTGTACTATCACGCAGGAGAAAATTTCAGCGATCAGCATGTTCGTGCTGCTATGGCGGTCAATGCCCCTATCGCGAAACGTATGCAAAACCCAGAGAATCCGACCGCTCACGATTATGTCATGGCAGCTGCAAAATACTATTGAGTAACAGAGTATATGTCTGCTTAAACCCATCCCTATTTCCTCAGTATGGATCCCGATGTATCGGGGTCTATTTTTGTTCTTGCTATTTCTATAAAAAATCTATAATAATAGATTATTACCATATAATCTATCTCTATATGCGTATCGTTGCTCGGGTTTTGTGGCTTCTTGCTCTTGCGAGTACCATCTGAAGTTCTGTTTTTGCAAATTCTCCTTTCGACATCATCCTCGGGGATGCTCCGGATATCGCTGTCACGGATATACATCAGGAGTCGAATTATGTGTATATGCGGGTGTGTAATCTCGGTGGATCCATCACGGATTCCGATACTACTCTGGCTCTCGCTATGAAAAAATCCGGCGGAGGGGTTGTCGCTCTGGTAGAACCTGTCGCTCTCGGGACGAATGATTGCCATGAATTCCGGGCTGCTTCGGTCGATGAACTTTGAATTACCACATCCGGAACATATGACATCTCTGCAGGGGCGATTCTCAAAAATGGGAGAATCGAGAGGACGACGAATAATAATAAGATAACCCGGTCCGTGAATATTGCATATCCTGCCGTATATACACCTTCTTCACAGGGGTCGAATTATTATTATCAGGGCAATAATACCAATAGCTACTATTGCAATTCTAGCAATAATTACTGTTCCAGCAATAATTATCTAAATAATAATACTTACTATTGCTCTTCGAGTAACAGTTATTCTTCTACCGCTTACTGTCCGGGGAATAACTATGGTAGTACCACGTATTACTGCATTCCCGGTACGAGCAATTGTTCTACCACTCCATATTCCAACTACAACTATAACTATAACAATACCTCTTATTGCAATTACAGCAACAATTATTGCAATAATACGAATTATAATGGCAGCACCATCTACTACCGTGCAAATATTTGTCCTCCTGGGGATTTCGCATGCAATAATACCTATTATAATTCTACCAATACCCCGTATCAGAATGGCAATACGTATTGTACGTATTCAAACAATTACTGTAACAATAGCTATAATAATACCTATAATGGCAACTATAATTACAACTACAATTATATCTATAATCAGCCTGACTTAGTAGTCCAGAGAGTGTATCAAAATTCCTCGGACAAACATATCATAGCACAAATCTGCAATCAGGGTGGGGATATGGATGGTTCCGTTTCCATACGAACGAATTTTGCTTCGAACAACACCACTGCAAATATGTACAACTCTCTTCAAATGGGTCGTGGACAGTGTACGAGTACGGTCGTATACACGACCCCAGCAGAACTCGGCATCACCTATAATGGAAACTATTCCATCAATGTGACTGTCGATGCGAACAATAACATAAACGAAAGCAACGAGTCGAACAATACTTTTACACAATACCTTTTCGTCGAAACGGACCGGAACCAGAAATCGGATCTGGTCGTGGACCGTATTTCGGCCAATGACAATAATCGGACGATCGTGGCCCATGTGTGCAATGTCGGGGATGATATGCTCGATTACAATAATTGGGTTATGGAGATATCCAATACGACGAACAATACGACGATGCGGAATTCCTGATACCGGCTACAGAGAGATCAATGCACGGATGTGGCTACGAGCTATGCGAGCCTCGGCGTGTACCGCTCCGGTGGGTATAATTTCCGCGTGGTCATCGACCCGGACAATGCGATCAGCGAGCAGTCCAGGTTCAATAACTCACTGACGCAGTACCTCCAGATTTGGATGAATTACTAGAATAGCCCCATCTGCCCGGTTTTTATCTCGCTGGAAGTTCCCTCCAGATAGGCCTCGATCCGTTCGAGGTCTTTTTTGAGATCATAACCGATAATTTGATAGGAGTTTTTCTGGTTTTTTTTCTCCACAGGTTGCGGAACTCAACCATCCGCAGTAGCGGATGGGGATTCGGACACGACCTCACCTGATTCTGAAATAAAATCCGAAAAACTTGATAGCATCTCTTTAAAAAACGGTTTCAGATCAACCATGTTCGTTTCGAAAACATAGGTTTCATCGCCTCCGAAGTAGAGGGTTCCACCCGAGAGAGCAAACCGTTCTCCATAGGTCGCAAGGGAAATTTTTCTGGTTTTCTTCAAGCATTTCAGGCATGTCTCTATTTCCGATTCTCCAAGAATGGGAATCTGTTTCAATTTGAGAGAGGAGAAATCTTTGGTCTGGACATGTTCTTTTGGCAACAGGGAACGGAAATCATACTGCGTAAAAAAAGCGATGACCTCGGGAGTCAGGAAGGTCCGTTCCGCGAAAATATGTTCTCTAAGCGAGAAACTATCGAGCGGGACCGCGGTATCGATGGTCGCGAGCTGTTTGCTTACGAAAGCGATCTCCCGGTTGGTTTCGAGCGTTTCTCGGGTTTTTCCGGTGATTTTTTCGATATTCTCGTAAATCTGTTCGAGCGTTCCGTACTCGTTGATGAGCGATTCCGCTTTCTTGGGCCCGAATCCAGGGATCCCGGGGATATTGTCGGACGAGTCTCCGCAGATGGCGAGATAGTCCACGATGTGTTTCGGATCGACCGAGAACTTTTCCCGCGCTTCGGCGGTGTGGTAGACCTTGTGCTTCATGGTGTCGTAGATTGCGACATTCCCATCGATGAACTGGTAGAGGTCTTTGTCTCCGGAGAGGATGAAAATGTTATAGTTATCCTGCCTCACCCCTAACCCCTCTCCTTCGGAGGAGAGGGGGGCAAGTTTTGTTACGAGCGTCCCTATTATATCATCCGCCTCGTATCCGTCGACTTTCAGGTGTTTGATTCCCATGATCCGGAGCATTTCCATGATGATGGATTCCTGGATCTTCAGGTTATCGGGCATGCGGTCGCGGGTTCCCTTATATTCCGGATAGAGCTCCATACGGGCTTTGCTCCGGGAATCGAGCGTGAAGATGAGATAATCCGGCCGGTCTTCCCGATGGAGAGCTAGAAGGATTTTCGCCATGCCGAAAACCGCGTTCACGGGAGTCCCGTCTTTGAGGGAAAACGGCGGGATGGCATAGAAGACCCGGTACAGGAAGTTGTACCCGTCGATGATGTAGATTTTTTTGGACATATTTATTAGATAGATGATGATATGATGGTAGTATATGGAAATATAGAAAAGAACAAAATTTGTATATTTATATACTTTTGTGACCAAAAGTATCAAAAGTCTTTAAGGGTAAAAAACTCGTCGGGTAGCAGCAAATATACTGTTTATCGTTACTCTCAGACAGTTTTACCCCTAAAAACCCCTTTATTGGAATCGTCAGAAAAATGGAATTTTCTTGACTTTTTTTCATAAATCTATATTCTACCTACCAATCGGTAGATAACTTATTCTCATTTCTTATGCTCGCAAAATTTACAGAATTCTTTCTCGAAAACCGCAAGATCACGATTGCGCTCATCGTCATCATAGCGCTCTTCGGGGGGCTTTCGTATATGCTTCTCCCGAAGCAATACAATCCTTCGATCGTGGCTCCGGCTTTTAATGTGGAAGTCCCGACCCCGGGGTACACGAGCGCGGAGGCGAGCCAATTCGTCGCGAAAACGGTGGAGAATAAGATCAAGGAACTTCAGGGAGTGGATAAGGTCTACTCGTACAGCATGGATGGTTTTACCTCCGTGATGGTCGCGTTCAAGGTCGGAGTCGATCAGGAAGTCGCGAAGACTCGGTTGTATGACAAGATGTATTCCAATTACGATTTGCGTCCGTTCGGGATCTCGGATGTGAAGATCAAATCCATCGATCCGGAGGATCTCCCACAGGTTTCATTTGCCTTGACCTATTCCGGAAGCGATCTGGATACCATCCGCGCGGGGAAATACCTTCGGGGCGTGGCAGTGACTATCCGCGAGGAACTCAAACAGGTTCCCGGAACCACCGTCATGGATATCCTCGGCGGGTATCGGAACGATATATCAGTAGAATTGGATCGGAAAAAGATAGAGGCGTCTGGACTCGATATGGGGCAGGTGATGCAGCAGATTTCCGGGAGTTTCTCCCATGGTACGGTCGGAGATGTATCCGGAGCCGACGGGAAAATATCCGTCTCGCTCGATACGGAGTTGAATACGATCGATTCGGTGAGGGATCTGCTTATAGAAAATGCCACAGGATCCAAAATATACCTCCGCGATATCGCGACGATCCGTTCCGGACCGATGGATACCATGTCGTATTATTCTTTTGCAGAGAAGGATTCTTCCGGGTCGGGTGTGAAGGCTGATGAGAATACCGTCTTCCTCGGAGTTGCGAAACTCAAAGGGACGAACTCCGTGGTCGTGGTGGATACTGTCCTCAAAAAAATGGAAGAAATCCAGAAAACGCTTCCGAAAAATATCGTTATCCACACGATCCAGAATGAAGGGGAGACTGCTCGTGAAGCGACCAGCGAACTCATGCTCCATCTCTTCGTGAGCATCGCGATCGTGTTTGTCATCCTCGTGATATTCCTTGGCGTGAAGGATGCGCTCAATGCCGCTTTCTGTATCCCGATGGTTCTGGGAATCGTCTTTATCGTGGCGCTCGTGCTGGGGCTCGATATCAACCGGATCACGCTTTTTGCGCTCATCCTCTCGCTCGGGATCCTGGTCGATGACTCGATCGTGATGGTGGAAAACAATTCCCGTCATCTTGCCATGATAGCACGGACGGGACGGACGAAAATCGAGGCGATCCTGGATTCGGTTCGGGAGGTGGGGGTAAGTATCGTATTCTCGACCATTACCCGCGTTATGTCTTTCGTCGCGATGTTTGCAGTGACCGGGATGATGGGGGACTATATGAAACCGATCCCGGTTTTCGCATCCATCGCACTCACTGCTTCGCTTATCGTGGCATTCAGCCTGAATCCATTTCTTGCCATCACACTTCATAACGATAAGAAAAAGGGAGATCACGAGCACAAGGAAGGGAAGTTCCTCGCTTGGTACGCGAAGCTTCTCGGAAGATATATCCATGAGAGCGATGCGACCGTTAAAAAACGTCGTATGCTCAAGCTCGGGTTCTGGATCGCGCTTTTCGCGATACTCGTGGCACCGATTATGCTCGATGTATTTAAGGCTCGTATGCTCCCAAAGGCGGATAAAAATCAGGTATATCTCTGGATCGATGCATCCCGGGAGAGTACTGCCGGTCAGGTGAAGGAGATGAGCGAGGATGCGAGTGAATTTTTGTTGTGTAAAACGGAAAAAGTACCGAAAGAACTCTGTCTCGCAGAAAGTGTGAGCGCTTCCGTCGGGGATCGTTTCCTCGGGGATTTCGCGAATCTCTTCCGTGGAGGTACGAACCGGACTCAAGAAAATCAGATCAGCATGCGGGTGAATCTCCGAGAAAGCAAGGATCGTACGATGAAATCGGAACAGTATGTCATCGCGATCCGACCATTACTCCGAGAGTATCTTCTACAAAAGTATCCGGATCTGAAACTCCGGCTTCTGGAAGATCCTCCAGGACCTCCGACCATGGCGACGTTCCATATAAAAGCCAAGGGACAGGAGGATCTGACTTCGGGAGAGCTTGCCCGTTTTGCAGACGCGCTGAAATCGGTGGTCATGAAAATCGCTCCGGAACAGCAGATTGTGGATGTGACGGATTCGAATTCGACCGCCAAGAAAGAAATTCGGGTGAAGCTCGATACCGAGCGTATAGGAGAAACGGGGCTTTCGGTTTCGCAGGTTTCGCAGGTTATCCAGGGGTTCCTGAATCCATCCTCTGTTTCAATCATTCATGCAGGTTCTATTTCACTAAATTCCACCTCACCCCTAACCCCTCTCCTAGGAGGAGAGGGGGAAATTACAAAAGAAGAGGGGAATGTGATCATCGGATTTCCGAGGTCGGAAAGACAGGATATCGCCGCTCTCAAAGCCCTGACTTTCATGAATCCGAAGGGCGAGAAAATCCGTTTGGATGATATCGCGAGCGTGGATTTCGGGACAAGCGGTCGCGAGATCTATACCGATAACCGAGCAGAAACCGTCCATATCTATGCGGAACTCGGAAATAATTCCGTCGTGTATCCGGTTCTGGAACTCTATGAACTTTTCGGGAACAAGGATTTCGAATCGATGGGGTACAAGAAAACAGGTTCGAGTCCGTATGGAATAGATTTTGTCGGAGTAGAACCGGAAAGTTGTAAACAAAATCAAGACCATTGAAAATCGATGGGATTTGAATGAAAAGCGACGCCAAAGCGCCCCCTTGAGGGGTTAACCGGAGTGAGTCGTGGTAGTAGTTCCACGGTGAACGAGGCAACGGAGTCTTTGAATTCAAATAGCGCGATTTGCAGTGGTCAAGGTAAGAGTTATAGGTTGGAGTGGGGTGGGGAATGGGAACTCACCATGGACACCTTCCGCGACCTCGGACTTGCCATGATATTCTCGCTCCTCGGAATCTATTTCCTCATTGTCGCGCAATTCCGGAGCTTCCTGATCGGAGGGATCGTTATGACCACCTTCCTTCTCTCCTTCTTCGGAATATTCCCGGGATTCTCGATTCTGTACCTTATTAATGGAACTTACTTTACCGCAACCGCCATGATCGGGGCGATCGCGCTCGGCGGAATCGTCGTCGGGAATGCGATCATCCTATTGGATTATATCAACCAACTCATAGCGGATGGGAAAAGCCTGGAATTCGCGGTCATCGAAGGAGCGAAGAAGCGGTTCATCCCAGTCATGCTCACCTCGGTCGCCGCGGTCGCCGGATCGTTCATCATCACCGGAGATCCGGTCTGGTCCGGGCTCGCCTGGTCCATCATCTGGGGGCTCTCCGCCTCTGCGGTCCTGACCCTCTTCTTCATCCCGATCTTCTACTATAGTTTCCTACGGAAGTACCATCGCCACGATGCCGATGAGATACAGCTGAGGCATATCGTGGAACACGAGAGGGAATTGGAGAAGAGGGCATAAAAAAGCCCGCGGGTGCGGGCAGTGAATAGGAAACAATCAAGGGAGACGAATTTCACGTAATCCGACAGCCTTGAAACTCAGAAATCCGTTCTTATCGAGACCGAGAAAGAGGTTAAACAAACGCTCTGTTCCAACAGCAGTTCTTGCAATTTTGGCATCTTTTCCGATAAGTTGGAATGAATTTGCACGTAAATCTGGATCGAGGCTCAGATTTCTTGGGTGCTCATCATAGAGAGTAAATTCAAACTTTCCTTCCGGAGTGCATTGATCAACTCGAACTACTTTAACCATAGTCCAATCTTCATTCTTCATTACGACCCCCTTTAAGTAAATCGTGTCTTTGTTTATAATCACTTTACTTCATAAGTCAACAAATTATGCAAAAATCCGAACTCCTCTCGACGATCGAGACCCTCTTCTGGGAGCACGCTTTCTCCGATCTCACGATGGATATGGTTGCCGAAAAAATCGGTATCAAGAAACCGTCCCTGTACTACCATTTCCCGTCGAAGGAGGCGATGTTCCTTTCTGTATTGGAGTACTCCTTCGGGGAATATAAGGTTTTTCTCAAAAACACCCTCCAGATAACGGGCATCGAGGAGATGGTCACGAAACTCATCCTCTTTCCCCTTCAGACTAAAAATCTCTTCGCGATAGCTTCCCAGAAAGGGTACTGCCAGAGAGATGATATCCGGAACGATATCGAGGCAAGGTATCAGGAACTCGAAAAAGAGAAGGCCCGGATATTTCGGGATCGGTTCGGCTGGAATGAACCCCGGACGAAACTCTTTTTCGCTCTCATTGAGAGTCTCTCGAAGCGCACCTGTCTCGATAATTGCGAGGGAGAGAGGAAAGACGAGATGATAGGGGAAATTCGGGAATTATTCTTTATTCAATAAGCAACTTTTTATGAAAACCAATATACTTTCACTTTTTCTTATCTCCACTCTTCTTCTCGCTTCCTGTTCCGAAAAACCGCAGCAGGAAAAGAAGTTCTACGAAACTGCAGTAGTCACGACCGGAAGCATTTCCGGGACGGATCGGGTCATCGCGACCGTGGAAGGGAAAACAACTGCCGATCTTTCTTTCAAGGCTTCGGGTCGGATTGCGAGCGTTCTTGTGAAACCGGGAGACTCCGTGAAGAAAGGGCAGATCCTTGCAACCCTCGGAAACGAGGAGGGATCGATCACGTCCGCAGGGCTCTCATCGGTGCTCGGGGATATTTCCGGTATTCGAGGAAGTGTCGGATCGCTCTATGATGCACGAATCGATAATATGGCGAATGATGCGGAAAAAGCAAAAATCGGTGTAGAATTGGCTCAAAAAGATCTAGACCTCGCGAAGCAGACCCTCAAAAACTCGATCGCCATTTTTTCCGGGTCGATTCTCTCGAGTGGGGAGAAGGTAACGCAAGCAGAGAAGAATCTCGACTATGCGAACAATAACCTCACGAACTCCACGAAACTTCTCGGAATCCAGGGGGAATCGCTCCGGAAGAATGCTTTAAATAGCATGTCGAACGCTTTCATCATTGCCCGGAATGCGCGCGATTTCGCGGATGAAACCCTTGGGGTGACCGATGCGAATAAAGCAAAAAATGATGATTATGAGGTCTATCTCGGTGCGAAGAATTCTCTGACGAAAACCGAAGCGGAGAATTCTTTCCAGACGTTCAATACCGAATATGAGGCGATGTATGTTTGGTATTATGCCAATATCATCGGAAAAACCGATGTATCGAAAGAGACTCTGAACGAGGGGCTTTCACGCTCGCTTACGATACTCGAACACCTTCGGGATATGCTCCATGCGATTTCGACGGTCCTCGAGAATTCCATCACTTCTTCAACCTTTCCGGAAAGCGATCTGAATGTCCTGAAAAACAAAACGACCGCCTTCCTTTCGAGTCTGGAGCTTTCGATCCTCGATCAGAACGGGAATGGGGTAAAGGGGAGTATAGCTGCGATCGAGGCTTTCGATTCGAGCTATTCGCTTAAAATCCAACAACTTCAGGATGCGGTACAACTTGCGGAGGAGGATCTGAATCTCGCGAAAACCGGGAAAGATACTTCTTCAAGCGATGTCCAGAAGAATATGGATACCCTTGCTGCGAGCGTCCATATGAAAGAAGATGCCTTGAAGCTCGCACAAGTCGCTGTTTCGGAAGTAGAGAAGAACCGGAATGTCCTGAGCTCCGAACGTGATTCGAAGCTTCGGGAAATCGACTCGAATCTTTCGGAGACCCGGATGAACAGGAATCTTGCGAACAATACCATAGAATCGGGGATCATCCGTGCTCCATTCGATGGAGTTGTTCTCACTCGAAATTTTGACATAGGCTCCATGGTATCGCCGAATTTGCCAGTATTCTCCCTCACAAGCACGGATGGATTTTTGGTAAAAACAAATGTCGATCTGACAAAAACCCCGCTTGTTATGGGACAAAAAGTTTCCCTTTCTCGTCTCTCTGACGGAGCTTCTTTTGAGACGAAAGTTGCTGTTTTGCGCACCGAGCCTGATATGACGCACAATAAAGGATATACGGAGCTTGTACTTACCGGAACGGGAATCCGTGTCGGCGATAGGGTAGAAGTGCTTTTCGAGAAAAAGAATATCTCCGAAGTACACACGGATATGGTTATTCCAAGCATGGCAATCATCACCAAGTACGGAGAAACCGGAGTGTATATTCTTGAGAATGGATATTCAAAATACCAGATTATCACTGTTCTTGCTTCTGATGGAGATATGACAGCTGTCACAGGACTCAGTCTCGGGCAAGCAGTCATCACTAAAGGAAATGGGAATATCCTCGATGGAGAGCAGTTGGAATAATCCGAAAGAACTTGCTTTTTTATGTAAAGTATGTAGTATATTTTTGCTCGATTCGTTATTTGAAAATAAGAGAGGAGGATGGATTTATGGGAAAAAGCATATGGCAGAAACCTTTGGGTGAGCTGTTTTCTAAAAAGTCGAGTTCACAGGAGGTGGATGTAATTAAACCTTTTGAGATCACGAAACAGTTCCAGAAGTTATCGGAACAACTGGATGGAATCATGGGGTCGATCGAAGGTGCAAATGTGGCGGGTCTTGAGGCTCTCGGATTGACCTGTAGCGAGCTTCTCGCGCAAGAAGAGCGCGCGTATCTCCATAGATGGATCATATTGGCCGCTCCGGTTTTTGAAAAGGACAATGATTACCTTATACTCTCGCTTACATACCGTCAGGTGATTTCTGTATTGAGACACATAAAAGCCATTCTTCTCGGTCAAGAAGAGCTGGTGACCGAATCTCCGGATGGGAAGTCTGAGAAGATCAAGGCGCTGGTTCGACAAATCCGAAAATATCATAAGGACATCGAGCTTCTTGCCATGCGGATCAAGGATCAACAGAAATAAATACAAATCGTAAAAAACAAAAGGAGAAAATTTAAAAACCTCGGGGATCCCCGAGGTTTTTTACTTTCTTGTTTAATTCCCGACCCGTACGAACACCGTCGCTTCACCCTCGAAATCGCTCTCCTTCGTCTTGTACTTTTCCACCATCTCGATATTTTGCCCAAGTGAGGATAGGAAGAGAGGGGTCTCTTCTCCATACGGAACGACCATCCGGGCTTCGAGGTTCTCGAAGATCTTCGTCGCGTTCTTGTCCCCGGGGAGGATGAGCATATCGATGTTTCCGAGGAAATCCACTACCTTCTCGGTGATCTCGAGCGTATCGGTCGGAACATAGGCGATATTCTTCCCTTCTACGCGCAAAGTGAAGAGCGGTTTCCCTTCTACTTCATGGAAGGTCGCGAGGAATCAGGATTTTTCATATTCTCCGAAAAAGTCGATAACCATAGAGTCGAGCACGATGGAGGTAGGGGACTGGAATACGATTTCTTTTTTGTCAGAAGTGATAACGATCTGATTATTTCGGGAAGTTATGTCCATAGGAAAATAAGTTAAATGTGTAAGACTAAGAGTTTTGATGTATAGAAATCTCTCAAAAGCGAAGTAATTCGAGTGCAAATCGAGCATCTAAGTGAACCGTACGACTGTACGGAGAACGAGGAAGCGGAGATTTAATCTCGAAGAACGAGTTTTTCAGAGATTTCTCTTTACATGTATTGGATGTTTTTGCGGACAAAACCGTGTATATCCGGTTTGATATTGGCGTGTTTCAGCTCTTCGATGCTAAACCATCGAAATCCGAGGAATCGTTCTTCTTTTTGGGGGACGGGTTCTCTGTCTCCAAGATATTTTACAAGAAAGAGGTAAACATCCTTTTCTATGACAGGACATCCTTCTTTGTATGTTGCTATGAAGCTATAATTGATCTTGGACATGAATTTTATGATCTCCAGATCTTGGACAGCTAAGCCGGTTTCTTCGGCTATTTCACGAAGAGCGGTATCTTTGGCTGTTTCGGAGTTTTCCATATGACCCTTCGGTATGACGAATTCCCGTTCCCGTTTGGCGTTTTCCCATTCGAGAAGGAGTATTTCGATCTTACCTTTTTGCTTTCTATAAACGATTCCACCGGAGCTTTTCTCGAAAATTCGATTCATGCTCGCTATAGTGGTAAGTAGTTAAAATCCCGGGTACTATAGTGATTTTTTCGAAAAATACAAAAAATAAATATTTCTATTTGATTTTTCTCGAGTTTTTTGTACTCTGTATGGGAAAATATAAAAATAATTCCTTCTTTCCTTCCATAAAATTCGCGAGGGGGGCTAAAAAAGCGGGATTTTCATCATAACTAACAACCTTTCCTTATGCGTTTTACCATCGATACCAAGGTTCTCAAGGAAGCGATCGACGTCGTGAGCCATGCGAGCACCGTCTCCAATATGACGCCCATATTGGAGAATATCCTCATCTCGGCCCAATATAAAAAAGTGGTATTGACCGCCAATAATCTGGAGATGGCGATGGAGTACGTGGTCGATGCCGGAGTCGATATCGAACTCGAAGGGAACTTCACGGTTTCTGCGAAATTTCTCGCGTCCTTCATTTCTCTCGTGCAGGACGAACGGGTGACGATCGAGCTTCTTTCCGGAGGATCTCTCCAGTTCACAACCCCTTCTTCCGAGACCAAAGTAAAGGGGATCGAAGCTTCGAAATTCCCGCTCATCCCCGTATTTAAAGCAGAATCGCCGTTCCGGATCAACTCCGGAGATCTGAAAAAAGCGATCGATCGTACCCTCTTTTCTACCGCCGAAGGGAATATCCGTCCCACTCTTGCCGGAATCTACCTCGCGCTCAAGGATAAGAACGCTATATTCGCCTCGACCGACAGTTTCCGTCTCTCTGAATATATCCTTGTCAATGCTGTACAATCAACCGATTCCACCGCGATCATCATACCGTCCAAGACCGCTATGGAGCTCTCCCGGATCCTTCCGGAGAATGTTCCGGTGGAGCTCTTCCTCTCCGAGAACCAATTTCTCGTGGTATTCGGAACCATAAAGGTATTTTCCCGGCTCCTCAATGGGCATTTCCCGGACTATACGAACTTCTTCCCGAAAGGGTACGCGACCAAAGGAGTCGTGATGCGAAACGATTTGATCATCGCTCTCAAACGGGCGAACCTGATCAGCCGAGAGAATAACTACAACACCCGTATTGCGTTCCGCAGCGAATCCGGACTCGAAATCTCGACCGGAGATACCGAGATCGGAGCCGGAAATATCCGCGTCGTCGCTTCGGTAGAAGGGGAGGATGCACAGATCGGACTCAACTCCGTCTACATGCTCGAAGTGCTCGGAGTTATCCGGGAGGATTACGTGAGCATCGACTTCGAAACCCCACTCTCGCCGATCATGATCAAAGGGGTTCCGGAAACCGACGGAAAGAGCACATACCGACATATCATCATGCCGCTTAAAATCTAATCTTGGTTTTTATGGAAACATCGCCGATTATCGAAGTGAATGCGTCTTCCGTTACTGAACTTACCACTGCAACCCCCTTGCCTCACCCGAATCAGATACGGGAAATGCTTTTGTGAATGGATGGGAAAAAAACGAAAGATGGCAGTATCATACATGTTTCCAATGGTGCCTGGGAAGCTCTCGAGAAATACAACCAGAAGTTCATAAAAACCATGTCTCAATCAAAATAATCTTATGCTCGCAAAACTCCAAACCCTCGAACAAAACTCTCTCGTTCAGATCTCTGTTCTTACCTCTGAGGCTTCTCTCATCGATCTCCGGAATGCCATCCTCGGGAAGAACGGGTCTTTGACGGAGCTCCTCAAGGGAGTCAAAGACCTCTCCGACGAGGACAAGAAAACCATCGGGAAGGCGATCAATGAATGCAAGATCCGCATGACTGCGGCTTTTGAGGCGCAACTTGCGGTTATAAAGAACCGGCTCATCGCCGATCGGCTCGCGAACGAGTTCGAGGATGTGACGACTCCGGTTTCCGAAGACACCGGAAACCACCTCCATCCGATCACTCGAACGCTCATGAAAGTTGAGGATAGTTTCAAACGTATGGGGTTCGATTGCTACGAGTCCAATGAAGTGACCACCGAATATTGGAATTTCGATTCTTTGAATATCCCAAAAACCCATCCGGCTCGCGATATGCAGGATACGTTCTGGCTTGAGGGAACCGGGAACGTGCTCGCAACCCAGACTTCCAGTATGCAAAACATCATCATGAAATCCAAGGGTGCTCCGATCAAGGCGATCATCTCCGGACGAGTGTTCCGGAACGAGGATATCGATGCGACGCATGAGAATACTTTCTACCAAGTGGAAGGAATGGTAATTGACCGCGATATCACCCTTGCGAACCTCAAGTACACGCTCCGGACCATGCTCTCCGATATATTCGGTCGCGAGGTTTCCATCCGCATGCGCCCCGGGTATTTCCCATTCGTGGAACCGGGAGTGGAGGTGGATTTTTCTTGTCCTTTCTGCTCCGGAACCGGGTGTAAAATCTGCAAGAAATCCGGTTGGATCGAATTCATGGGGGCCGGTCTCATCCATCCGAATGTCCTGAGAGAATGAGGAATCGACCCGGATGAATACACCGGATTCGCCTTCGGGTTCGGGCTCAACCGGCTCGTCATGATCGAGTACTCCATCCCGGATATGCGGTATTTCCAGAATCCGAATTTGGCGTTTTTGAAGCAATTCTAGGAATTTATACTTAAATTTGCATTCCACTCTATTTTCTATATAATTCGCGCGTCCAAAAAACATACAATTGGGAGAACGCCTCATAAAGCGTTCACTTGGACCAATTTATTTTCTATTATTATTTGCTTATGAAAAAGCACGGAAAGAAGTACAACCAGGCTATCGCCCTTGTTGAAAAAGAACGTATTTATACTATCGGTGAAGCTGTTGAGCTTCTGGAACGAACGAATACTGTGAAGTTCGACCCGACAGTAGAAATCCATTTTAATCTGAATATCGACCCGAAATACTCTGATCAGATGATCCGTTCGACGATCACTCTTCCAAACGGAAGCGGTAAGACGGTTCGTATCGGAGCCTTCACTGATATGGGAAATGAAAAAGAGCTCCTCGCTCTCGGCGCGACCGTTGCCGGAGGGGATGACCTCGTGGATATCGTTGCGACCGGTAAGATCGACTTCGATGTTGCGATCGCAACTCCTGCTATGATGCGGAAGATGGGTAAGATCGCTAAGGTTCTCGGACCGAAGGGGCTTATGCCGAATCCGAAGACCGGAACGGTAGGGGACAATCTCGAATCCATCATCAAGGAAGTCATGGCCGGGAAGTTCGAGTTTAAAAACGATAAACAAGGAAATGTGCATTCTCTCGTGGGAAAACTTTCCTTCGGTCCGAAGAAACTCCAAGAGAATATCGAATTCTTTCTGAAGACGATCCGTGATGTAAAACCGACCGGACTCAAGGGTGGAGCGAACTACATCAATACTATCCATGTATGTAATGCTATGGGGCCTGGAATCCGAATCGAAGCGTAATTGGAAATAACTTCAATCTTCGCATTCAAACTTTACGTTTATCGTTCTCCGTACAAGTCGTACGGCTCACTCTAATCCGCAGTTTCCATACGAATATTATCGTTCTTTCCAATTCCCGTAATATAAAAAAGTATCTGCATAATGCAGATACTTTTTTATTGATTTTTCTCGGTTTTCTCTTACTATCGGAAAGTTATACTTTCACTAATCGTCTATGAAATTTGTCAGCTGGAATGTGAATGGGGTCCGATCGGTGCTCACGAAAGGTTTTCTCGAATACCTTCAAAAAGAATCTCCGGATGTTATCGGACTTCAGGAGGTAAAGGCGACTGAAGAGCAGTTTCCTGCCGGATTCGATCTGCAATCCCTCGGGTATCAGGTATTTTGGAACGCTGCTGAACGCAAGGGGTATTCCGGAACAGCCGTCTTCTCCAGAATTCCACCGCTCTCGGTGCATTACGGACTCGGTATGGACGAACATGACACCGAGGGACGCATCATCACGCTCGAATTCGAAGAGTATTTTTTCGTCACCGTCTATACTCCGAACTCCAAACGTGAGCTCGAACGTCTCGAATACCGCCAGCTCTGGGATAGTCTCTTTTTCGATTACCTCAAGCGCCTGGAATCCGAGAAACCAGTCATCGTCTGCGGGGATCTGAACGTCGCCCACGAGGATATCGATCTCGCGAATCCGAAATCCAACCGCGGAAGTGCGGGATTCACTGACGAGGAGCGGGACGGATTCAGAAAATTCCTCTCCGGTGGCTTCATAGATACCTTCCGACACTTCTATCCAGGAAAAGGGGAGGAATACACCTGGTGGAGCAATTTTTTCAAGTCCCGGGACCGGAATATCTGATGGCGTATCGATTATTTCCTCGTCTCGGAGTCGTTGCGCACGAGACTCCTGAACGCCTTTATCCGACAGGAGGTCCGGGGTTCCGACCATTGTCCGGTGGGGGTGGAGATAGGGTAATTTTTGTCCAGAAAAAATTTGACAGACAATAATTTGTATGATGTAATACCTTTATTATTTTATTACTGAATAATCATGATTCTACATAAATACATGTAAACGAAGTACATTTCATTTTGTCTATCCCATAATTTTTTCTTTATGTCTCAAAAAATATCAAATACTACCATGAAAGCGATTGCTTTCGGTATTGTGTGTACATCTTTGGTAGGACAATCATATGCGGACTATACTTTTACTGCTGGGGGGAAAACCGGAAACATCGATTCCGCAGGAAGGGTGTATGACTCCAATGGAGTTTATTCCGGAAACTATAATCCATCAACGGGGATATATACCAATAATAATGGTGGAACAATCAATGTGAATAATACACCCGGAGTAACAATATACAGCAATAACGTGGAAGTTCCAAAAGCACCTACGCCTGCCCCTGCCCCTGTTACATCAACAGCAACTCCTATGACCGA
>JAQTLR010000012.1 GCA_028714815.1 Candidatus Altimarinota bacterium
ACTGCTTGCATCCGGAAACTCGCGAGGAGCGCTTTTTTCGGATTGCGGAATATCACAAGGAGGCTATCACCCTCACTTTTCAGGAGGATCCCGTCGAAGTCATTGATTACAGGAATAAGGAGGCGTTCCGCTTCATAGATGGTCTGAAGGAAATGGACGATCCCGAATTTCTCGACATTGCGCGAGAATCCGGAGAGATCCGTGAACATCACGCACCATTCTTCCCCGAAGAGATCCCAGATGCGCTGATCGATCTTCTCCTTATCGCTCCCTTCCCGGAGGCGTTCCTCGATCAATTTCTGGAGACGATCCTCCGAAGCGCTCATGAATACCGATTTTTTGCGTGGCATATGACAGATGGTGAAAGTGTAAAACAGATACCTCGGATAGTATCTATTTTTGCAAGAAAGGCAAGGAGGAACCGTGATTTTTTGATCCCAAAAAAGTTTTGATTTTTACGGAAAAAGAGTAAAATGGCAGGTCGTTTATTCCTAACACTGATGGATATCATCAGTAACCGCTTCTGCACTTTATATCATAATCTTTTGCATTTATGTTTAAAGGAAAAGTACATCTCTACAAGAATGTAGATGGAAAAGAAGAGGAGATCAAAAAGACATTCGATAATGAGAAGGAATTCGATGCGTTTATCGATAAGAATCCGGAATTCAAAAAGCTTCAGGAGTTCCAGTGGGAACCGATCAAATGGCCGGCTCTCTCCGGATTCAAGGAACTATTCGATGATACGAGAAGATTCTGAGATACGGACGCACTGAAGGAAATAGAGGAGGATTTCGAGAAAATGGAAAAGGAGATGAAATCCCTTTTCGACCGGTCGAAAAGGCTTCTTGGGAAATAATGCCAAGCCGATCCGATCTCCCATCGCTTCCCTGATTTTTTTGGACGAAATCGTTAACCTTGTCCTTATATGAATAAAAACGTCGAATCGCTCCTTCGGGAGATACATGAAAAGGATACCCGGGAACTCGCGGAGAGCCATATACGGGATCTGACCTTCGATGAAGCAAAGAAAGAAGCGACCGTATTTATCGATAAGCGGTATGCGATAAATCTCTTTCAATCCTCCCGTTATATTCCCCATCTCATCGGAGCCCTCCGGAAGTGTTTCGGAGAAAAAAGCCATATCGTTCTACGTCTCGATCATCCCCATCATGCACACGAACGTGAGATGCTCATCCCTCATGCGGTGCATTACTAATATTTAAAAAAGAGGATCCATGGGTGGAGTCCTCTTATCGCTATAATACTATGTTCCTATCGAATCAAGAACAACTTGTGCAATATCTCATATCTTCCGGTATACTCCGGACCCCGGAGATCGTTGCGGCATTCAGACAGGTCGATCGGTCCGATTTTGTGCTAGAGCACTACTGGAATGAAGCCTATCAAAATTACCCGCTCCCCATCGGTCTCGGACAGACCATCTCCCAGCCATCGACCGTCGCCTTTATGCTGGAGCTCTTGGATCCACGGGCTGGAGATGTTGTCCTGGATATCGGATCGGGATCAGGATGGACAACCGCGATGCTCGCTTTTTTAGTGGGAAATACCGGATATGTGACCGGGGTTGAGATCCTTCCGGAACTTGTCGCATTCGGACGAGGGAATCTCTCGAGGTATCCGTTTGTGAACGCGAGTATACTTCCAGCTAGGAAGGAAGGGCTTGGTATTCCTGGAAATATCTTCGATCGTATCCTCGTTTCGGCGGGGGCGAGAAGCTTTCCGGAAGGGCTCCTCGATCAGTTGAATCCTGAAGGGAAGCTTGTCATCCCGGTGGGAAATTCCATTTTCCTCTACGAGAAGGATAACGAGCGAGCTGTTTATAGGGAGGAATTCCCCGGATTCGTTTTCGTACCGCTCAAGGTGTAGTATCTAACGGATGTTTTTTTGTGTAAATGGCAATATATTCATTTCTCGCCCATACGAACATTGAAATGAAAGTATTTCCGGCGCTCGGGATTAGGATCTGTTTCTATACGATGATATCCCGCACATTCAGTACGATCTTCTTTCTTCCCATCCAAACCTCCTCGCTGATCTCGACCACGAGCGACATGTCTTTCTGGGATCGGAGTTCTTCGTAATATTCTCCGAATCCGAAGGCATTGATGCTGAACTTCTGTCAGTGATCGAGGAATTTGAGGTGCTTTCCATCTTTCCCGAGGTAGTCGACTCCGACTGGGGCAAAATCACGGATCAGGAAGAGAGGCTTGGGATTGCCGATCCCGAAGGGCTTGAAAACCTGAAGGGTCTTGAAAAAATCCGGGGTGATTTCTGAGAGCATGAGATTCGTTTCTACCCGAAGGGTTTTCGGTTTGGTGGAAATGGCCCCGTGTTTTTCGGCGAGTTTCCGTTCGATGGTTTTCTTGAATTCCTCGAATTTGTCTGCAAGGATGGTGAAGCCGGCCGCTTGGCGGTGTCCTCCGAACGCCATGAAGTATTCTTGGCATTCTTCCAGAAGCTCGACGATGCTTATGTGTTCGGGGCTTCGGCAGGAGGCGACCAATTTTCCCCCCTCGTTCTTGAGGGCGATTGCCGGTTTTCCGAAGGCTTCCGTGAGCCGTCCCGCGATGAGTCCGATAATTCCGTGCTCGATATCGGTGGAATCATAGAAGAGAATCCCTTTATCCCGGTCCACCACTTCCATAGCATGTTTGATGAAATGTTCGGTCGTCGTTTTCCGCTTACTATTCAAATCCTCAAGCTCTGCGAGGATCGAATCGAGTTTGTCTTCTCAGGCAAGAAGAAGGGAAAGCGCTTTATAGGGGCTATCCATCCGTCCCGCTGCGTTGATGCGGGGCCCAATGTGGAACCCGACGATATCTGCATCCATGTCCTTGTATTTCCCCTCGATGAGTTTCCGGAGCCCGCTGGAGTTGCTTGATTCGAGTCTCTGGAGTCCGAGTGATGCGATCGTTCGGTTCTCTCCGATGAGCGGCATACAATCGGCGATGGTCCCGAGACAGGCGAAATCCACGTATTCCATGATGATTTTCTCGTAGGTATCCGGAAACAACTTCATGGCAACCGCAGAAGCGAGTTTGAGTGCTACACCCGAACCGGAAAGGGAAGAGAATGGATAATTACTCTCCCGGATCTTCGGATTCAGGATGGCGATGACTTCCTGAGGAATCTCTTCCGGAACTGCATGATGGTCGGAAACGATCACCTCGATCCCTTTGGAGTATGCATACTTGATCGCTTCCACATCGCGAGTTCCGCAATCGACCGTGATAATGAGTTTCACGTCTTTTTCTGCGAGTTCGTCGATGAAGTGTTTTTTGAGCCCGTAGCCGTCGTGAACGCGGTGGGGGAGACGATACGACACCTGTATACCGATGGAGGCGAAGAACCGCACCAAAAGAGCCGTGGAACTGACACCGTCCACATCATAGTCGCCGAATACCACGACCCGTTCTTTACTCTCGCGTGCCCGGAGTATCCTCTCTACCGCCATATCCATCCCATCCATCAGATAGGGGTCATGGAGGTGCTTGAAGGAAGGATGGAAGAATTCCTCGTGTTGGACTTCATCGAGCCGGTCGAGTCATCGATTGACGAGGAGTTTCGTCATGAGCGGTTCATCGGACTCCCGGGCGATGGAGAGTATGTTGCCTCGGAGGGTTTGCATTGGTAATGGTTTTAGCATCAAAATACGTTTATTTCTTCTTTATTTGATCCGGAATAATACCAACCATCCATGACTCACATAGTTCTGGAAAATCTGTATCATCGCGTTCTGATCTTTCGGAGGATTTTGGTCGAGATATTTCGTGAGCGGAATGAGGTAGGTATAGGCTTGGTCGGTAATCTTTTTGTCCTTGATGAGTTCAAGGATGTGATTGTAGCACTGGAATTGTTTCTCGCCACGATTTATGGTGCTCTCATTTCATTTTCCGTCTTTTTTGTAAGACTCATAGTTCACGCCCGCATAGGTCATATAGGTGACAGGATCCTTCTCCTCCAGTGCTATCTGGAGACAGATGCTGTCTGTCTGGATAAGCTCGAGCTTATCGGATCTGAAAGTCTGGAGGAGATTCTCGAAACGTCTCGTGAGATCGTGTCGGGGATCTTTATCGATCGTTGCAGCATTGAGGTCTACAAGGAGATATTTAAGACCGAGTTTTTCCATACGTCCGATAGTGATGTCCGGATTTGTATCATAGAAATATTTACCGAATTGGGTGACGAGACTATCATCATAGTAACGGGAACGGTTATTATCGATGAAATAGGTCAGGAATGTCCCGATCCGGTAAATCCCCGCGGTATTTTTCATATCCTTGGAAGGGTAGAGAATTGTTTCGTAGAGATTTCCGAGAAGAGCACGGGCTTCCGATTGAAGCGAGATAGTATCCATTTGGGAGAGTCCGAGTTTTGTCAGATCGGTTCTGGTCACTTCACTCAAGATCTGCTGGAGTTTTCCGAGATTTTGTTCTCCATTCAGGTTACTTGCGAGTATCTTTTTGAGCGTCGGATTCCGGATTGCGGACATCGTACTGTCGAATACTGTTTTTTCCGATCCGATATTGAGGGTGGCGAGGATAGTGAAATAATCCGGATGAGAAGAAAAAATCCCCTCTTCCTGAGTGAGCGATCCGTTTTTGAATTCATTGAACCCGGCGGCTTTCAGGTTCGCCCATCCATGAGGGACGGATGATGCGAAAAAGTACGTGCTGACGATACAGAAAAATATCATTGCCCCGAAGAAACGGATCATATTCTCTTTTCACTCCCCCTCCTCTTTCCGGTATTCTGTCATATACCACCCACCGATGAGGATGGCAAGGAGAAATGAGAAATACATGGAGATACCGTACCAGACGATCCCATATGCTGCTATGATGAAGAGGAATATATAGAAGCTTGCGAATACCAGATTCAAAAGGAAGAGTCCTGTCTTTTTTTCTTTCTTGTCCAAAGTAAAGGAAAAATAAGCAAGAGGAAGGAATGAGAAGAACGCTATCCAAGAATACCCACCAGGAAGCGATTGTGTCGCGAAGAATGCAGTGATGCTATTTGATAATCCGGTATTGAAGAAATATAGGTATTCAAACCCGAGCATGGCGATGAGCCCGATGATCCAAAGAGGATTGCTGAAAGCAAGAAACAGGAATACGATCGGGATAAGGGCGAGGAAAAATGGAGTGATCTCCGTATATTCTCCCGGTTGGTTCGATTGCATCGTAAGATTCAACGGAAGTTTCAGATAGTTATTCACTCCATTCTCATATCCGAAATACCGACCGAGGTCTTCGTTGGCGGTTTTCCCGCTCGATGAAGTGGATTCGGAGATATCGCCGCTCTCTATCTTCTGCAGTTCCGCAGGGGTGTATATCTTGGTATAATCCGCTATGAATATATCTCCTTTTCCATTGAGGATATCGCTGATATTGATTGTGTGTATCCCGGTTTCGCTCAGGTTTTTCACGAGCCAGGGCGACATAGGGATCCCTATTCCGACGATGAAGACAAGGGACACGAGGAATGTTTTCTTGAAGGCATCCGCTTTATGTTGATAGAATGCGAGAGCGAAGAATGCTACTCCGATGAATAATGAAGTGAATGTAACTACCGAAAGGAAGTGTGCATCATCTTTCGGGTAATTGACATTGAGTTGTGTCCAAAGTCAGAATTTGGTGAATATCCCCATAAAGAATGCGAAATATCCGACAAATCCGGCGAGTCCGAGCTTCGCGTAGAAAATGACCCCGAGGAGCCCAAGGATCAACATAAGCGTCGTAAACTTGATAGCGAACGCAAGTCCGACAATCGTACCTATGATGAGGATGTATGCGAGGTTCTTATGGTGAGCGAAAAATTCTAGGGGAGTATCTTCTTTGTTTTGTTCACTGGATATCTCCAGGTTTTCTTGGTACCGGAGAAAGAGATAGAGTATCCCGTATATCCCGATGACGGATACGAAGAAAAGCCCCGGATCCAGTTTCATATCCTTCGCTTGCTGGAAGATGACCATCGGCATCGCGTAGAACATGGTGGCTCCGAGTAATGGGAGATTCAGAAAACTGCTACTTTCCCCCTCGCTTTTCGGAAGAGAACCTTTGGTTTTCAAGAGACTTCCGAAGGCGACCACAAGAACCACGAGAGAAAGAATTCCCCCGATCTGGTTCAGGAAAAAAGCCTGAGGAGCCGAGTGGAACATGAATCCGATCCCGGTCAGGATCTGCCAAGCGACCATCCCGACTCATTTCGCTATCGTCCCGTTATTCGCCATGATCTGCGGGAAGTTCATGTATACCCCGAGATCATCCCAACCGATCGGCATAGGACGGACGATATTGATGAAATTGACACTGATGAGGAAAGTGAGAATCAGGAAAAGGATCTCCGTCGAGAGGAGCGGGAGATTCACTTGCTCGAAGAAAGTTCCGTTGGGTTTATGGTTCGGAAATACGATTTTATAGGTCCAGAGACTCGCTATACTCTCGATGATTTCTTTATAGGCGATAATGCTTGCGATGAGTAATAATCCGGCAACAGCAACGATGTTATATTGTCCGAGCGATCCGACAATGGCGAGTGTGGTCAGAAAAAGCACGAATCCGAATCCGAGAGAGAGCAGGAAACGGAACGCTATCTCTTCCTGCTCGAAACTCGGAACGAACCGGTGAATGGCTTTTTTCCCGAGGCTATAGACGATGAGTATCAGAGTGGTCGGGAGGAGGAGATAGCCGAATATTTTGAAAAAGAGTATGAAACCGCCGTTCGCACCTCATACGAGACTGAAATAGACAAAACAGAGAATGAAGAGATGGAGGAGGAAATAGAGGATGATGGAAAGGGGAGAGAAAGTCACTTTGTCCTTTTTAGAAGTCAAAGTGAAAAATTTATAAACAGCATACGCGAGAGCGAGGGTCATGAGATATGGTCCATATCCTGTTCCGGATTCGTTATGGAAGCCGACATTGTAGTATTGTACGAGGATAAAAAGCGAGAAAACGATGAAACCGAAAAGTTTGGAAATGTATGCAGACATAATGAACGGGTAAATTATATAAATTATATCTGTGGTAGTATAATGAAAAATGGAAGAAGTCCAGTTATTGTTTGGAGAATGCTAAAAAACGCCGAATCGGCGTTTTTTAGCATTCTTATTCTAAGTAACAGGGTATCCGGACGATTACCATGTTATGAGAACCGATCCAGCTGCACCGGCACCACCACAATAGTAATCGATTGGCTGAGCACCACCACCTCCACCACCAGGAAAATTTCCTGATCCAGCATAAACAACACCGCCGGCACCACCATTTGGAGATGCACCCCCAACGACATTTGTACCGCCGGCACCACCAGTCATGGAATTGGTTACTGTAATGGTTGCAGTGGATAGAGGATAATTTCCTACTGCAGTGGCAGTACCACCGGCACCTCCTCACCCTCCATTGTCCCGGGAATTCCCTTTTTCGCCTCCCCGAGCAAATACTATTCCTCCGAATGAGGAATCACCGCCAGGAAGAGCTTCCTGCTGTCCATACTGGACACTACCGCAACCCAAACGCCCTGAGCCCCCAACCATTATAGATACTGCTTGTCCATTAGCCAGATTCGAGACTGTTGCAGAGAGGTAGCCTCCACCTCCACCTCCACCTCCAGGACCGGTTGCAGGTGATCCATTTCCACCTCCACCTCCACCTCCACCTCCACCATTCATGCTGATTGTTGCTCGTGTTACGCCGGTTGGTACTATAAATGTTCCATTGGATGTGAATAGCTGACTGCCATGAGGAGGTTCTGCGTTCCGACATATCTTTGTCCCGTCTGAAGTAAATCCGACCATTGCCTGACCGATAGTACAGTTATCAGCTGTACGGTACATGTTGTTGAAATAGGTCATGAACTTTCCTCCGGATATCTCTCCGTTCGGTTGAGTGGATGGATAATTCAAAGCATACACCAATCCTACGATAAAAAGGAGTGAGAAAGAGGTAAAAAGGATCGCATCCAATGCACGATTTTTCAATCGTGTTGCGAACGGTACGGTATGAACATGGAAAATGGATTTTTTTGTTTTCATGTAATATAAAAGTTAGGGTATGGGGATATATCTGAAAGAATAGCTAATCGATAATAGGATTATAATAGAGAAAATGAAAAACGGATTATTGGATTGTATAAAAAGAGCTGTAGTATGGTCCTCCATGACTGAAACTAGTGGCTCTTAGCTGTACTACCAGATAGCCGTTTGAATCTATGGTCGCACTCTGTAAAACAAGCTCATCATCTCCACCGAGACTTTCACTCGGAAAAACAATAGTCTTCCCATTGCAGGTATTGTTCTGGATTTCATTCGCAGAACATAGATAGCGATTCGGATAAGACCAATGGCTATAGGAGCAACATTCTGTTTGAGCCTGCCCTGCTGAATAGAGGTTCGAAGATCCGTCGAAATAGAAACCACGTGATATCAGGGCTGTTAATTGATTATAACTGGATGCCGTATCGGCAATGAATTGCCAACCTTTGTCGACCGAGCCCCATCAACTGGCTTCATGGGTGATATTCTTTAAGAAGTATTTATTTGCCGGTAAACATTGTGCACCGTTCCATGTGTAATTCGCATTGCAGGCAACTCCGCATATCTGTACTCCCGTTGCAGTGAACCCATTCACTACCTCTCCTGAACCGCAATTGTTCGTGACCATGGTTGAAAAGAAATCTTGGAATCTTCCTCCCGTAGATTCTCACGTAGGAACTGTTATTGGTCAGATATTCGGTATTATCGGAGGGGTATGGGGATTTAAAATAGTATCGGGGGCTGCTTGATTGACACAGTATTTCCACCCATCGCTAGCAAATCACTTGACGATAGCATTGCCCGAGCAGAGTCCGGAGAGATTATGAAAATAATTCATGAACTTCCCTCCGGTGGTTTGTCCAGCCGGAGCATTTGGATATGTTCCGGATGTAGGAATAGGAATCTGGGAAATAGAAGGTCAGCTATATATACCGGTCGATGGAACACAGATCCGATTCAGATTCGCATCGAATCCTTTGAGGAATTCATTTGCGGGACAAGATACGAACATATGAGGGAAACGGATAGAGAAGGAACCATTCGGAGTAAATGCTCAAGGAGTGGGAGGGAAAAACATCCCGGATGCATAAACAAGACTCGCAAGAAAGAGCGAAGAGAGGAAAAGGAGGGACTGGGGGAATGTATTATATCGAGAAAAGAAGGATTTGACCATGATTCGCTTATATTAAATCATAATATAGTAAGTAGCATATGCGCGCTATGATAGCAGACTTAACAGGAATGTAAAGAAATTATATCCATATCCTTCATACTGAGTTGTATCTTTCCGGTTTTCAGATCGATTCCGGTCACCCTTACTTTTACCCGGTCTCCGACACTCAGGATCTCGGAGGGGTTGCTCACGAACCGGTTTGCCATCTGCGAGACGTGGACGAGTCCGTCGTTTTTGAGTCCGATATCCACGAAGGCCCCGAATGCCACGACATTCCGCACGACCCCATCGAAGATATCTCCTTCTTTCACATCCTCCATCGCGACTTTTTTCCGGGCCTTGGTATGGGTGGAGCTGGTTCGTTTCTCGATCCCGAGCTCATTATTCGCGCGGAGGATGAATTTCACGGTATCACTGTTTACATCGGGATAAAGTTTGCGAAGCTCTTCTTCATGACTTCGAAAATCGCTCTCAGTAAGATTATTCTGGAGGATATACTTTGCGAGCGGATACTGATCCGGGTGGATATCGGTATTATCGAGCGGTTCCTTGCTGTCTGGAACTCGCAAGAACCCGATGGCGAGAGAATATGCTTTGTCGGAAAGGACTTTTTTCAGTGCTTCGCGGGATTTGTACGGACGATGATTGTATATCTTCTTTGCCTCCCGTTTGTCTATTCAGGATATATGCTGGAGCACGTAAATCGATGCATTGTTCACGTTGATCCCGACTTCGTTCACTACATCTTCCACGACGTATCCAAGCTTCTCGGTGAGTTTTTTCTCTGCGACATCATGCTGGTACATTCCGACTCCGATGGAGCCGACCGGTACTTTCACGAGTTCGGAGAGCGGGTCGATATAGCGCCGCCCGATAGAAACGGTTCCGCGATCGAGCGAATCCAAATCCGGGAATTCTTCCTGGGCAATGGGACTAGCACTGTAAACGGAGGCACCACTTTCATTGACCACAAATATATCTCCCGAGAAGAGCTCAGCGACGAGCGCGCAGGTTTCATCGCACCCGGTGCCGTTCCCGACCACGACGGTATCGATGGTGTGTTTTTTGAAAATATCTACGAGCTTCTTCCGGGCATTTTCCATCTCATGAAGGAACATCTTGTCGAATGTGATAGGATTTCCGAGTGCATCGATGATGCACATCTTACACCCCGCTCGATACCCGGGATCGATCGCGAGGATCGTTTTCCCGTACTCGGGCCGGGTCATGAGAAGCGCTTGAAGATTCGTCTGGAAGGTTTTGATAGAATCATCTTCCCCGAAATCCGAGAGCTCCCCTCGGATTTCGTTCTCGACGGATCCGAAAAGCGCTTCGTATCCGGTCTTGAATCCGAGTTCCAGTTCATCGATAAAGGCGGCACTGAGCCTGAGGAAATTCCGATACGCGGCTCGTGTACTTCCAAGAATGATCTCGTCTTTCTCGAGTTTCACATTCAGGATCCCGAGGTTTTCCCCTCGGTTCAGGGCCAGGATCTGGTAGGGTTTTATCCGGTTGATTCGGGAGTTGAATGCAAAATAGAGTGCGAATTTCGGAATCTGTTCCGTATCTTTTTGATTGAGTTTCTCGAGCATCTTGTCGCTCTTCTTACTCGCGGAGATATCTCCCGACTTCTGGAGTTCGGCGATGAGTGTATGACGGAGAGTGGCGTTCGCAGAAACTTCCGCACCGATAATCTCGATGGCCCCTTCGATGATTTCTTGGATTATTAAACCCCTCTCAATCTCCCCTTGTCAGGGGAGAAGTTTGCTTTTTGTATATTCTAAAATAAGACCCTCAGGAATAAGAAGGTTGTTTGTTTTAATTGCATCCGCCACGACTTGAAATCCTTTCTCGATCGCGATCATCGCCTTGGATTTCTTCTTGGATTTATACGGTTTATAAAGTTCCTCGACCTCTTTTAGGGTCTTGGCCGCTAAGATATTCGCCATGAGTTCCGGAGTCATCTTCCCGAGCTCCTCAATGCCGTTTATAGCGGTCTGTTTCGCTTTATGAAGATTCTCCTCCTTCATTTGGAGCTCTATGATGGCACGGATATCGGTCTCGTCGAGATTCCCGGTTCGTTCCTTGCGATATCGCGCGATAAACGGCACCGTCGCCCCTTCGGTCGTAAGTTCGAGTACGACGGAGATTTGATTCTCTCGGTAATCAAGCGCTTGGGAAATGATTTGGGTGTAGTTGGGGGTGGGGAGTATTGTTTGATTTTCGGACATAATTTATAATGTATAGCGGATATATGAAATAATATTTACCCTCCTTTCTTCATCTTCCGTAGCTCTCCAAAAAATAACTTTCCTTCCTTCAGATTCAGTACGATGAAAAGAAGAATGGTGATAAGAGCGATTGCTATCATAAGTACAAGCCCTTGTACTCGAGAAATTCCCACGAAGAGGGGAGTGATGAAGTACCAAGAGAGTCCTCCGATAACCGTTGTGAGCAGGAGATTTTTCACGAAGAACGTGAAATCGAATCCGTGGGAGTATGTCCTGGTGGCTTTGTCTGACAGATACCAGATGGGGATCCAAGAAAGTCCGACAGCGAGGGCGGAACCGAATACTCCGTAGTAGCGGATGAGGATTAGATTCAAGATGATATTGAAAACGAGTCCTACTCAGAGAATCTTGACCCGTTCCTTTATACGTCCTACCCCGGCGAGAATCTGGAAATTGATCTGGAGGAGGAAATTACAGACGATAAAAAATGCGGAGTATTGGAGAATAACCCCGGACATGAGGAATTTTTCTCCGAAGAGGATACTCGCTATTATTGGACCGAATACGAACATGAACATGCTCGTGATGATCCCGAGAATGGCAAAATACTTATAGAAGAGGGTTTTGATGGTGGTGATTTTCTCTTCGTCTCCTTTTCCATGGAGCTCGGAGATGACTGGGAAGAGGAATCCGATGATCGGTGTGATGATAATGAACGGAATCCCGATAATACTGAGATAATTCGTATAGTATCCCGCATCCCGAGTTCCAAGGAGGTAGATGATGAGTTGCATATCCACCTGAGAAAGCACAGTCCCGACATTGGCGGCGAGCACGACCCAGAGTGCGTATCTGATAACTTTCCGTACGAGTTCACGGTCATAGATCACTTCGGCATCTTTCAGGTAGGGGAGGTAGTATGAACGGTACATGAAAAACGATCCGAGGAGGATTCCGACCACTAACCCACCAATCCAGGTCCAGGCATAGGTTATAAGGTTCCCGGTATTGGTGAAATAAAGTCAGGCGGTAAACAGCACTACGAATATCATCCGGAGGAATTCTGTCCCTTTCTGAAGTTTGGTATTCTGACTCACTCAGAAGATAGTGATATTCATGTTATGGATATTTATTCCAAAGAAAAAGAGACAGAAAATCCGTATAACTCCAACTGCTTCTGTCGATCGGAAATAGTGCTCTGCGAGGTATCCGGAGGAGAAAAAGAGAGCGAGACCGATAAGTATGCTCGTGATGACTTGGGCGATGAGCGAGTATGCGACCAGGGATTTGAACCGTGTCCAATCCTTTTGTACGATGAATTTCGGGAGGAAAAAATTGAGGCTCTCAGTGAGTCCAAGGTCGTGATATACAGTAAGGAGTCCGACAAGGCTTAGGATACCATAGAGAAGTCCAATCTCCTCGACCGTAAGGTCAGCGGAAAGGATGATCTTCACGACATATCCGAGCGGTCAGACGAGAAAAGAGAAGAGATAGAGCCAGAAACCCCTGCGGATGAATTTTTCTGCGAGCGATTCGCTTTGGTTGAGCATGAAAATATTTTAAAGGTTACGGATGATATCGAAATGAACATGTTCGGCGATTCGCTCTGTCTTTTTTGCAAGGTCGGTCGCCTTTTTTCCGGTATATTTCACCATGCTGGAATACTTTTCATTGCTCGTACTGACTTTTGTCGAAAGTTCACTGGCGATATTCCGGTAAAAAACAGCCTGTACTTTGGGATCGAGTTCATTTATGAATTCTTGCGTTATCTGTGCAACGTAGGATTTTTCTTCGGTTTGAACGGTAGCGATCCGTTTTCCGTTAAAGAAACCGATTTCTCCGAATATCTGGGTTCCTGTGATTTCCGTGAGTTTGACATTCCCCTCATAGACTCAGAGTTTCCCCTTGAGGAGGAGATAGAAAAAATCGCATTTTCTGGAATTCTCTTCTATGAGGACCACTCCTTCGGGTACTTCACGGATTTTCTGGAGACTTTTAGCTACTATTTCTTTTGCTAACCCCTGAAAAAAAGCGGTTTTTTCCATGAGTTTCGTGAGGACCTCATGGAAATAGATTTTTGCCGGTGTTATCTGAGGAAATGTATCGAAATCTGAAATCTGTTTCTCTTCGTTCTCTACCATACATGAAGGGATTATAAAAACAAGTTTTGTGGATATAGGGAGAAAAAACGATTACAATACATACTCTCCGCCTTCTTTGTCCGAAACGATCCGTCCATCCTTGAAGGTGATGACCCGTTTTTTGAGGCGATTCACGATCCGGTCGTCATGGGTGGCGATGATGATGGTCTTTCCTTGTTTCCCCAATTCCAGAAGGAGATCGATGATCTCCTCGGCGTTATGGGGATCGAGGTTCCCGGTCGGCTCATCTCCGATGATGATTTCGGGATCATGGATGAGCGCTCGGGCGATACTGATACGCTGCGCTTCTCCTCCGGAAAGGGTCTCGACGAAACTCTCTTTCTTGTGGAGGAGTCCGACCCGGGAGAGGATTTCCGGAACCTTTTCCCCGATATAGCTATCCTTGTATCCGCTCACTTCCATGGCAAACGCGACATTCTCGCGGACAGTCTTGGATCGGAGGAGTTTATAATCCTGGAATACGACCCCGATGCTCCGTCGGTAGGCAAGGAGTTCTTTCTCTGTATAGGAATAAACGTCCTTGTTTCCGTTCACGAAAAATTTTCCGGATTTCGGTTTCAGATCCCCGATGAGCATCTTGATGAAACTCGTTTTTCCGCTCCCGGATCCGCCGATGAGGAATACGAATTCCCCAGGATCGATCGTGATATTCGCATCCTTGAGAATATTTTTATTCCCGTATGCAAGGGTGATGTTTTCTATTTTCATGAAGGAGGGAATGATTATTTAATGCCCATATAATACAGAAAAACGAGATTTTGCAAGCAATGTTTGCGAGATTCCTTTTTTTGTGATATACTCGTCTCCGTATTTTCTTACATCCCTATCTTTATCATTCCTATGTTAACAGAAAAAAACGGTCTCTATATCTTCGAAGGATTGACCCAAAAGGAAATCGCCTACTTCATCATGATGTCGGAAACGCTCCATTTCAGCAAGGGTGCCACGATCATGTCCGAAGGGGATGTTTCGGATAACCGTGCCTATTTGATAGAGTCAGGGAGTGTCGATATCTATAGACAGGGGATGAAAATCGCCACGCTCCACGAGGGGGATATCTTCGGAGAGATGGCGCTCATCACCAACGAGCCACGAAGCGCCAGTGTAGTCAGCCATGCAGATACGGAAGTGCTTGCATTCGGAAAGGATGAATTCCTTATGCTCTACAAGCAATCCGGACTCTATGAAGACATCAAGAGAAAGATTTTTATGAGGGTAAAAGGGAATTTCTATGACGATAAGGAATAAGACCACAAAAAAACCTTCCATTTTGGAAGGTTTTTTTGTGGATATCTGTGAATTACTTGAGTTCAACAGTCGCTCCAGCTTCAGTAAGCTGCTTAGCGATTTTTTCTCCGTCAGCTCGCTCAACATTTTCCTTGATATTTCCTCCGTTATCTGCAAGAGCTTTCGCTTCAGCAAGACCGAGACCAGTAACTTCACGGATAACTTTGATAACTGCGATTTTTGCAGCTCCAGCAGAAGTCATAACAACATTCACTGTTGTTTTTTCATCAGCGTCGGCAGCTCCTCCGGCAGCAGCAGCTCCAGCAACCGCAACTGGTGCAGCAGCAGAAACCCCGAACTTGGTTTCCATAGCGGAAACGAGATCAGCAAGTTCCAAAATAGTAAGACCTTCTACGAGATCCATAACCTTTTGTGCATTTGCACTAAGTGTAACATCAGACATAATTCGTATGATTAAAAAATAGATAAATATGGTTTCTAGATCTTCATCTAGCGGAGAACTACCTTCTTATGAAGATAATCCTCACGTGAAATGACGATTACGCAATTGTTTCTTCTGTCGCTTCCGGAGCAACTTCGGCAACCGCTTCAGCAGGAGCCTCGACCGTTGCCTCTGGGGCAGGAGCTTCCGCTACCGCTTCTGGAGTCACCTCTGCAACTACTGGAGCTGCAGCAACCACTTCCGCTACAGTTGTCGTAGCAGCAGAACCGATAAGATCTTTTGCGGTTTTGAGTCCCTTCGCTTCCATATCTTTCTTTGCTCCATCGAAGAAACGGGCGAGTCCGGAAACCGGAGACATCATAGAACCGAGGAGTTTTGCGAGGAGCACTTCTCGGGATGGGAGACCGGCGATTCGAGAAATAGCTTTCGCATCGAGGAGAACACCATCGAAGAACCCTCCGACGAACTTCATCTTCTGTTCCTTTGCCCATTCTTTCGCGTACTTGTTCACGACTGCGAGTCCGGCAACCTTGTCTCCTTTGGAGATGATGATCGCAACCTGACCTGGAAGCGTATCGATGTCGAGTTCTATATTGAACACGTTCTTGAATGCGAGACGCATAAGAGTCTTCTTTGCGAGCATGAAAGTCGTATCCTGGACTCGGAGCTCTTTCTTCATAGTCGTCACATCGAGAGCGGTCATCCCGGTATTGCTCGTGAACGCCACGGAAGTGGATGCCTTGAGGTGTGCCTCAAGAACGGCGAGGATTTCACCCTTCTTTGCTTTACTGATTGCCATAATGTATAGGGAATAAATAATTAATAAAAAAATCCCCGCGGAAGTCGCGGAGAGTGAGGATTCATAGGAATGTACGCACTCTATAGAAAGGGCGTAGTATTTCATAGATACTCGGTCTCGGTAGGGTTTTATGTCCGCCAAATGGAGGAAACCTACTGTCTGCGACAGATGTACTCTTTTACGAGTACGGGGACATTGTATAGAAAAATTTTAGAAGTCAAAAGATTTTTGGAAACTATTATCCGTGATCATAGATGTTATCTATTTTTGTTTCCTTCTTTTCCAAAATAAAATTAGGTCATTCATTATAAAAATAACACTTATAAACAATGAAAAAATATACAACGCATATAAAAACATAAACAAAGGAGCTCAATGAGCACTATGTTTTCATATTTCTTCAATATTAAGATATATTCATAAGCAAATTACAGAGTAACTTACTAACAAAAATATACTGTAATAAAAAGTTATTTTTAGGTATTTTCTTAAAAATAAAAGTAAAACTAAATAAATAATTCATCAATAAATTATTGGAGGCATAGATTATTTTGATGATTATAATAGAATTATTTTAAAGATTATTCTCGTATCGCCTTGCTCGTAGCTTCGAGCTCTGGTCGGCGATGGCGAGGGCGTTGAGTATGAATTTTTTTACTGGTGGTTATCAATCGCGAGAACAGAAAGGATATCTCCATCGAGCTCACAGATAGCTCGAAACTGGTTGTTGATACGGAAATACCAGATTTTGTCTTTCTTGGGTTCTCGAACCTTTAAATCAACATTACGAGTATATCCAGCTAGGATATACTCTTTAGTTTTGAGATACTGCTTCTCGAGTTTACGCTTCATAAGGTATTCGAGTGCCTCGGGTGAGATTTTTACTTGGGAAATACGTTGCATAGACTAAAAATCGATAAAAGTGTCTCGCGAAAGTTTTTTTGCTCGATCATATGAATCACGCGTTTCTTTCGAAAGCGCTGAATATTTTATGGTTCAAAAATCTACCATTTTGCTCTGGATATTAGAATCGGGAAAAAGTTGCGTTTTTTTCTCGCTTCTTTCGATTCTCCTTATATAAGGGAGATATGTGGCAGGGACTTTCACGATAACTGTACCATCCTGTCTATCAAGCACTTTTACCATATATGAAATCATTAAAGATAATATAATCCTTATTATATTCAAACTCAGGAAAATACAAATAAAAAGCCCGTTACATTTCCAGAAACCTCTCAAAAACGAAGTAATTCGAGTGCAAATCGAAGCTATTTAGCTCCCCTCGTGGGTCAACCGGAATGAGTCGTACGGCTGTACGATGAATGAGGAAGCGGAGATTTAAGCTCGAAGAACAAGTTTTTCAGAGGTTTCTCACTATTCGCGACTTGCTTTACTCGCAGCTTCAAGCTTCGCGCTCTGATCAGCGATAGCGAGGGCATCGAGGATGGGTCCGAGTCGTCCGGCCATGATGACGGGGATATTGGAGAAATTCTGTCCGATGCGGTGATCGGTCACGCGATCCTGCGGGAAATTATAGGTTCGGATCTTTTCGCTGCGGTCTCCGGATCCGACTTGCGCGAGACGGTCCGCTCCGAGTTTCTGATCTTGTTTTTCTTGTTCCTGAGCATAGATTCGAGATCTAAGGACATCGAGCGCTTTCATCTTGTTCTGGAGCTGGCTCCGCTCGTCCTGACACTCAACCACGAGCCCAGTCGGGATGTGCACCATCCGGATAGCGGAACTGGTTTTATTGACTTTCTGACCTCCGGCTCCGCTCGCACGGCACGCCATGATTTCCAGATCCTCATCTCGGATCACGATCTCGACCGGATCCACTTCCGGAAGCACAGCAACGGTTACGGCACTCGTATGGACTCGCCCTTTGCTCTCCGTTTCCGGGATGCGTTGCACTCGGTGCACGCCTGCTTCGTACTTGAACCGGGAATACGCCCCATGTCCGGTAATCTTCATGATACATTCCTTGAGTCCGCCCCCATCATTTTCCGATTGGTCGATGATCTCCAGATTGTATCCTTCTTCCTTGGCGAACAGGATATAGGCATTGGTGAGCTCACGGGCAAAAAGACCTGCTTCGTCACCCCCTGCTCCAGCTCGGACTTCGAGGATGAGGTTCTTCTCATCGTTCGGATCTTTGGGGAGAAGAGCGATTTTGAGCTGTTCTTCCAATTCGGCTATGCGAGCCTCGCTGGTCAGTATCTCTTCCTTTGCCATCTCGATCATATCGGCATCCTTTTCGGTCGCGAGAATGTTTTTCGCTTCGTTATGATTTCCGTAAACCTGTTTATATTCACGATACAAAGTCACTGCTTGTTCCAATGATTTTTTCTTCTGCATGAGCTCTTTGAGCCGTTTCGGGTCGCTATATACTTCCGAATTTTCCAGTTCATGGTCCAGATTTGCGTATTCGGCGAGGAGATTGTCGAGATTGAATTTCATAGATGGGGGAGGGGAATGATACAAGATGCGAAGAGTGTATAAAAAAGAGAGGAAAAGTCAAAGGGAAAAAGGTGTCGAAATGTGTTGAAAAACAGAAAAAGCGGACAAAGTCCGCTTTTGTCTTTTTGGAACAGACTCATTGAAATCGTTTGAGGATCCGATGAGCCGCCTTGGCTTTTCTCTGGTTGTA
>JAQTLR010000013.1 GCA_028714815.1 Candidatus Altimarinota bacterium
CCCATACCGGTTTTTCCGATGATGTAGACATGACGTCTCCGGTCGGTCGGGAGCATCCCGAACTCGGTCCGGCCTCCACGGAAGTTCGTGATCCCGATCGGAGTCACATCCTTCACATTGGTCACAAGCGGGAGATTTTGCGGCGGTTCGAGCATCTTGGTGGTCACCCAATTGATTCCAGGAGTCTGCACATAGATGGTCGGGAGATGCACAAGTCCGGCAAGTTCGGATGAGTTGAGGGTGATGTTATTTTTCCCGGTCCGTCTGGAGAGCTCTCATGAAATATCCTCCCGCACTTCACCGTCGAGTTTGAACCCGTTTCCTCCGGAGATGGAGAAGATATTGAGCGAAGAAACCGCTTCTTTTATGGTAATCTTGGCAGTCATGCTGTCCGTCCCGAAACATCCGACATTGAGTCCGACAGAGAATCCGAACCCGGCAAGTTTCCGGTCGATGGGATCATTCTTGTCCTTCATTCCCGTTTCTTCTTCGTGTCCATGAGGGCGGACGATGAGAAGTACGAGCTGTATGAGTATCATGATGGGGAAGAGTCCTATTTTCCAGGCCATTCCGTACCGGGAGAGGTAAGCCTTCTTGAGCCATTTCGGATAATGGGACGTGATGATAGCGATCTTTTTCGGATCCTTCCAAGCGGTGTCATGGATGGGGGAGAAGCGGATCTGTATGAGCTTGATGTCGTTTTTTCCACCCTTCTGAAGCGCGCTCGTGATGGAAGAAAACGGATCCACACTCTCTTTTTCCGATTTTTCCTTGAAATCGGTATAGATCTTGATCGGGAAGATGTAGGGCTTCGCCAGAGCGAGTTTCCCTATGACCCCAGCATCTTTAGGGATATAGTCCTCGACTTTCCGTATCTCGACATTGGGGTAATGTGCATAGATCTGGTTTTCCAGGAATTCGGCATAGAGAGAGTCGACGACGAAAAAGAACCGGATCGTTCCGCCGATATTCGCCATCTCGAAGCTGAATTCCGGTGCCGAGTAGGTCTTGCTCCAAAACGTTTTGTGTTCCTCAAGCGTGTTATGGAAGATATTCAGGATCTGTTCCGCCATGAAAACCCCCTTTTCGTTGAGGCGGTCGACGGATACTTCGAGAATGGTTCTATCTTTATGCAAATGCTGTTGATTTAATACTATATGCTGTTATCTGAAGCGGATGGGTTTTTATTTCTCGTTCATATGAAGCCAGTGTTATGCTGAAATTACTCAAGGCCATATGGACATCGAAATGAAAATCCTATCCTCTCCGGTCGGAATGACATATAATGTCGATTCTATTCGAAAATAGGATTCGTGCAAGCTAAAAATTTCCTTGCTTGAGATTTATTGCTTTTTTCTCGGCGAGCGTCTGGTTGTTCTCGATCATGGAACCGAGAAGAGGGGCGATATTGTTCATCATGCGGATATCAGTATCAGCGAAGGTTCCTTTGTCTTTTTTCCCGAGCAGGAAATACCCTTTGAGGGTCTCCCGTGTTCTGATCGGGAGGAGATACAGAGTATCGTTCGTATCGGTTCCGAGTATCTCTCCGGTGCTCTTTATTTCGCCTGCCGGTTCGTTTCCGTGTATCTCGTTCGCCGCTTTTTGGTTGATGGGCCAGATGGAGGGGAAGCGGGAATTGTATTTGTGGATGAAAAGCCCAGGAACGGCCGGATGTTGCTCTACCGATAGTATATAGTCCACATCGATGGTTTTGGAGATATGATCGATGATGTCTTTGAATCCCTGTTCTCCGAGCTTGGAGAGCTCGTCGATTTTCGTATTCATCTCGTAGAGGGAGGCAAGTTCTTTCCCGGAATCGAGGAGCCGACCGTTGCTCACTTCTATGATATATTTGTACAGGGCAAGGATTTTCTCCGGATTCTGCGATTCGAGATAGACGATATCCGCTTTCGTGAGAGTCACGACGCTTGCCCCTTCACCGATGGCGACTGCTTCGACATCCTTTTGGTTCCGGTCGAAGAGGATCCCTTCCCCGATAAAACTTCCCATATAGGCTCGCCCGACTTCTTTCTTTTCTCCGGTGGGTGTCGATCGGAGGATGGCGAGCGCTCCGGATGAGACGATATAGAAATACGGGTTTTCCCCAGGAGTGAAAAGCACCTCGTTATTCACAAGCGCACGCTTCTTCTTCTTGAAAAAACTATCGAATCCATCGAGGAACGCGAGGATGGGGTGGATCGTGAGGCTCTGTTTGAGGGCACCGAGAGATTGCTTCAGAACACTTGTTTCTGGAGTTTTTTTCATCTCTGGAGCATGGGTAATTTCTTTTTGCATATAAGATTTAGTAATGGGTGGTTTTTCTCCCCTCTCTCCTTTGGGAGAGGGGTTGGGGGTGAGGGCTAAAATTTTGCGACTAAGTCTTTATCCCGGACCCGGCTGGCATACACTTCTTTCGTGATCATATTCTTGTTATAGAGCATCTCGAGGTATTTGTCCATGAGAATCATCCCTTCGGATCCTCCGAGCTCGATCATGGAGTAGATCTGGTGCGTGAGTCCTTGGATGATGATGCTTCGGACCGCATCGTTGTTCATGAGGATCTCCCGGGCGACGATCCGTCCGGAGGAGTTCTTCTTCGGAAGGAGCGTTTGGCTCACGACCGCAGCGAGACTCATAGCGAGCTGCACCCGGACTTGGCTCTGCTGCGCGGTCGGAAACGAATCGATGATACGGTCGATGGACTGGACGGTATCATTGGTATGGAGCGTCGAGAGGACGAGATGCCCGGTTTCCGCGAGCGTGAGTGCTGCTTGGATGGTTTCCGGATCACGCATCTCTCCGACCATGATGATATCGGGATCTTCACGGAGTGCTGACTTGATGGCACGGGCAAAGGAATCCGTATGGGTTCCGACTTCGCGCTGGTGGATCAAACAGTCTTTCCCTTGGAAATTGAACTCTATCGGGTCCTCGATCGTGATGATATGCTTTTTCATGGTCGTGTTGATATACTCGATCATCGCGGCGAGCGTGGTGGATTTTCCGCTTCCGGTCGGACCGGTCACAAGGATGAGGCCCTTGTCCCGATGGAGGAGCTTGACGATATCGTCAGAGACCGAAAGTTCCTTGCAGGTCGGGATTTTGGTCGGGATATACCGGATAGCGATACCGAAGCCTTTGGCGTTCTCGAAGACGTTGACACGGAACTTATGGATCCCATGGGCGTAGCTGAAATCTCCTTCATGATTTTTCACGAGCTTGTCCGTCCGTTCCTGACCGATCATCTCCACGACGATCTGAAGGATATCGTCTTTTTCCGTCACCCCGAAACTTGCAAGCAGTTCTATATCTCCCGAGTGCTTTCGGATATGCGGCATAGATCCTGCCGTGAAATGGATATCGGGGATCTGGGTCTCGACCATATCGTCGAGGAGCTGTTTGAATTTTTTGATGATCATAGGAGGGATGATGGATATATTTACCTTCAGGATACTACATAGTGTGGAAAAATGCAAAAAATAGCAGGATAGTTTAAAATCTTTTGACATACTTTTCATACTTCGTATACTTATACATACTTTTTTATCAGTATAATATACTTCTATGGATTCACAAAAATGCGAAGGGATTAATAAAGAATGTGGTGTCCGAATGTTCGGAAGCGTTACGGTTGGAACAAAAGGACAAGTAGTGATTCCGAAAGAGGTGCGTGAAGCTCTCGATATCGAACCGGGCGATACCCTCGTTGTCGTTACGAAGCATAATAAGGCGATCGGTATGGTAAAAACCGACGATATGGAAGCATTCATGGAATATATACAGAAAGAGATGGGGAAATAAGAATGTTATAAAGTTGAAGGTCCCTAAAATCGGAAAAATCAAGATTTTTTTAACCAATAAAATTATGTCCAAAAAATTCATCGCATCAGTTCTTGTTTCGATACTATTTCTTTCCAGTTGCGGGAAAGCCGCTGTTCCGGAAGTAAAAACGGAAACTCCGAAAAAATCGGTTACGACCGAGGTAGTGAAGTCCGATTATTTCACCGAACGTGTGAAACTTGTAGCGAAGATCGCACCGTCGAAGGAAACAACCGTTTCCGCTCAGGCTGCCGGGGTGATAAAAACTCTGAATGCAGCCATCGGAAAGAACGTCAAAAAAGGCGATATCCTCGCGACCCTCGATTTCAGCACCACGGCCTCGAATGTGAATCTGAATAATGCTTCGAATGCGTATTCAAACACCTTGACGACGTATGGGTTAACAGTGGAATCTACACAGAAAGATCTTGAAAATGCCCGTATTGCGCTCGAAAACGCTCGGACGAGCAAGTCCAATACGTATGCTTCGACCGAGAAACAGCTTCAGCTTGCCCAGACACAACTCGATAATATCTTGATACAGAAAAACAATACCGAAAAAACCACTGCCATTTCCATCGATCTCGCGACAAAATCCCGGGATCAGGCAAAGCTTGCGCTTGCGAACTTCGAGAAAACTTCCGCAGAGAGTCTGAAATCGCTTCAGACGAAGCGAACAGGATTGTATTCGAGTGCCCGCGTGTCGCTCGACAGTGCACTCACTTCTCTCGACAGCGCGCTTACACAGGCTGATCTGATTCTCGGGGTGACCGATCAGAACCGTAATGCGAACGATGGTTACGAGACATATCTCTCTGCGAAGAATCCTGCCCTCAAAACGGCAGCCGAGGATAATTTTCATGCAGCAAGATTCGCCTATGACACCGTTCTTTCCCGGAAAGATTTTTCAACTCCTGGAATGATCGATACGCAGATCCCTACTATCATAGAGCTTGCCAACGCGACAAACCTTCTCTATGATTCGCTTGTTTCGGTGCTTGATAATTCCATCGTTTCCAGCTCTTTCCCTCAGACGACACTCGATGGGCTCAAGGCGACTGTGAATGCGAAACAATCCGGAGTGATTCAGATACAGTCTACTCTTGTGGGGCTCAAAAACAGCATGGATGATCTCGCGAATACCATTTCTTCGACCGAGACGACGATCATGACGACTCGGACTTCTCTCGAAACAGGTCTTTCCATAGCGGAAACCAGTCTCCAGAATGCGATTGCCGGGACGACCTCGAGCCTCGATGGAGTATCGGGGACGGAGACATTGACCCGAACCCAGCTCGAAAATACCATTACCACAGTGAAATCTTCCCGAGATTCAGTCGATAGTGCGGTCAAGATCGCAGAAGCGCAATATGAAAGCACTAAAGCGAAGCTCCAGAGTCAGCTCACAGGAGTGAAATCACAACTCGATGCTTCGAAAGGACAGAAAGACATTGCGGCGATCCAGGTAGAGAACGGGCTCATCCGAGCTCCATTCGATGGAGTGATCCTTACGAAAACGGTCGATCTCGGAGCTCTTGTGAATCCAGGATCACCTGTCTTTACAATCGGGGATGATTCGAATCTCATAATCCGAACGGATGTAAATCCTGATATTGTCGGGTCTCTCAAGATCGGGCAAACGGTTTCGGTAGCAAAGGATACGAAAATGTTTACCGGAACCATTTCCCTCCTTGCTCCCGGATCGGATGTGACGACTCGGATGTTCCGGATGGAGGCGGTTTTTCAGGATATACCAGGATCCAAGGAAGTCTTCCATATCGGAGATTTCGCGGATATGTTCATCACCCGGACCACTTCGGATACCAAAAGCATCACGATACCATTCTCAGCGCTCATAAGCGATGGGCAGGGCGGATTCATCGTCTATACGGTCGGAAGCGGAAACATCGCTACGAAAAAAGCGGTGAAAATCGGAGCCCAGAACGAATCCCGGGTCGAGATTCTCGATGGGCTTTCGGAGGGGGATAAGGTGGTTATTTCCGGAGCGCTCAATCTGCAGGATGGGGACGGGGTGGTGGAAAATTAAGAGCAATTTAATCACAAACACTAAAATTTATGGCCCAACAGATACCAATAACCCCGCAGATTTCGAATTGGAAGCTGTTTTTCGAGATCCTCGGACGACAAGTGTCGATTCGAAGATCTCTTTGGTGGCTTTTCTTACTCCTTTTCGTATACGTCGTACTTGTAGTGAGTGAACCGTATTTTTATAAGCTTTTCGTCGATACGCTTCAGTCATCTATCGGGAAACCAGAACTTTTTCAGCAGACTTCCGTGTTTTTTATGCAGATTTCTGCTCTTTGGATCGTTCTGGTTCTTCTTTCTATCGGGACTTTCACTCTTTATGATTTTGCTATCAATACGCTGGTGAATACGGATTGGAAAGCTTTTTCTCTTGCCGCATCACGGAAAATGATGTGTCTTCCTATGGATTACCATGTCTCGACGAATATCGGAGAGAGACAAAAAATCTATGACCGAGGGATCGATACGATCTGGAATGTTGCCTATACCGTATATGTCGAAGTACTTCCGCAGATACTTATATTCATTCTTCTTCTCATATTCGGGTTTTATATAAATCCGCTCATGATGCTCATATCGCTTTTCGTGATGCCCATCGGTGTGGTTATTTCTATGACTGTGGGAAAACGTGCACATATGCTTCAGAAGAATGTCAGCGATCTTTGGGACAAAATATTCGGACGTTTTGGGGATGGGCTCACGAATCTTGGAATCATTCGTCTTTATGCCCGAGAAAAGCACGAGAGCGAAATCGTGGGAAATATGATCGACTATACTTCCGATAAACAATTCCAGATCCGGAAACTCTGGTGTTTCTTGAATGCAGGAGGAAAACTCCTTGAGTTCATCTGAAAAGTCGGCGTTACGATTGCCTGAGTATTTTTTATTCTGCATGGTCGTATGACACTCGGGGACTTGTTTTTCTTCGTAACTCTTGCTGGACGTATTTATTCGCCACTCCAGACGCTGGAAAATTCCTATAGAAATATCATAAAATTCCTTGCAGACTTCTCTAAGGTCCGTAATCTTCTTGAGATGTCGGATGAACCGAATAGCGGTTCGAAGATTTTTACAGCTCTTGAAAAATCCCTCACCTACAACCACCTCACTTTTTCCTACCCATCGAATGACCGTGAAGTCTTGAGAGATATCTCTTTCGAGATTAAGAAAGGGCAGAAGGTTGCTTTCGTTGGGCATACAGGATCGGGGAAGACCACGCTCACCCAACTCCTGACGAGGTTCTATGAACCGATTTCCGGATCGATCGAGATCGACGGTGTGGATATCCGGGAGTTTACGCTCGAGAGCTATCGATCGCGGCTCGCGGCGGTATTCCAGGATACGACGCTCTTCAATGACACGATCCGACATAATCTGGAATATGTGCGCGACGGTGTGACCTTCGAGCAAATCCGAGAGGCTTGCCGGCAGGCAAATATCCTCGAATTCATCGAAGGACTGGAGAAAGGATTCGATACCGAGGTAGGGGAGAGGTGATTGAAATTATCGGGTGGCGAGAAACAGCGCCTCGCGATCGCTCGCGCGATCATCGCCGATCCGGAGATCCTCATTCTCGACGAGGCGACGAGCGCCCTCGACGCCAAAACCGAGCGCCTCATCCAGGACGCCTTCAATACCCTCATGGAGGGGCGAACGTCCATCATCATCGCCCATCGCCTCTCGACGATCCGCCACGCTGATCGGATATTCCTCTTCGAAAAGGGAGAAATGATCGGATCCGGTTCGCACGATGAGCTCTATGCTTCGAGTCCGGTCTACCGGGAGATGGTGGACTACCAAAAGAATGGGTTCGTGGAGGAGAAGGAAAATACTATGTCTCTGGCAGAGACATAGTATTGCCACATCTCTATAAGAACCGTCATATCAATTATATTTATCACTTAATTTTTACAATCCATGTCTTTCCTATCTAATCTCTCGTGGCGCTATGCTACGAAACAGTTCGATGCTTCCAAGAAAGTATCCATAGAGAATCTTGAGAAAATCCTCGAAGCGATTCGTCTGACCCCGACCTCGTTCGGGCTTCAGGCATATCATTTTTATATCGTAGAGAATCAGGAGCTGCTTGCGAAATTACAGGTTGCGAGCTATAATCAACCGCAAATCGGGACCTGTTCGCACCTGATCATTATGTGTGCTCGCAATGACCTCGTGCAAGCTAAGAATGAATATTTCGATGCTCTGTCCGGGGGAAGTCCTGAGATTCGTGCGAAACTGTCCGGGTACGAACAGATGGTCGATGGGGCGATCGCCCGACCGACTTCACTGGAATGGACGAAGAAACAAGTGTATATCGCACTCGGTTTCGCACTCGCCGCCTGTGCAGAGCTTGGAGTCGATTCCTGTGCGATGGAGGGGTTCGATTCGAAAGCGATGGCGGAGATCCTGGGTCTTCCAATCAATCATGAGATTGCCGCTATTCTCCCGATCGGATACCGTGCACTTGATGAAGCTCCTAGAGCGAAGGTTCGATTTCCGAAGGAAACATTGCTTACGAGAATCGGGGAATAAAAAAGCGGCGATAAACGCCGCTTCGAGTCATAGAGGAATATGTCATAAAGAAATACAACCTACCGCAAGCCCGATGAAGCCTGAAGCAATCATGGCTGCAACAAGGATAATAAACATCCCGGCTGCCAAATCTATTTTTTCAACACTGTTTCCTTGTATGCTTTCCATGTCGTTCCCCTTTAGTTAACGAACGGATGGATAATATATATTATTGAGAGTTTAGCAAATAATTTTCTCCGTATGTCTCCAAAAACCCAAGAATCCCTCTATCTCGAGAAGCTCACATATGACCCGAAACTCGACGATTCGTGGTTTGCGTTCTTTATTGAACGGAAACGTTTTCTTTTCCTCTTGATCATCATCATCGTCATCGCAGGATATCTCGGGCTCAAGGCGCTTCCATTGGAATCGAATCCGGAGGTGAGTATCGGGGTCGGGGTGGTTTCTGTGGCGCTTCCGGGTGGAAGTCCGGAGGTTATGGAGGACCTCGTGACCAAGAAGCTCGAGAAGGAGATCTCGAAGATCAAAGGGATCGACACGATGACCTCGACTTCCATGAATTCGGTTTCAGTGATCAGCGTGCAGTTCAAATCCGATACGGACACGGCGACCGCGATGCGCGACCTGAAGGATAAAGTCGATCTCGTGAAACCGAAACTTCCCGCGGATGCGAAAGATCCGACCGTCACGGAAGTATCGTTCGACGATACACCGATCTGGACCTTTTCTCTTGCTGGGAAGTATGATGGATTCAAACTTCGGGAATATGCGACGACTATCCAGGAAGAATTGGAAAAGAATGTGCTCGTTTCTGATGTCACGATCTCCGGAGGGGATGAAACGGAGTATGGAGTATTCATCGATCCGAAAAAGCTCGATGCCTATGGACTTACGATTGGTGCGGTCAATAGTACGCTCGCAGCCGAGAATTTTACGGTTCCGATCGGTCAATACGATATCGGAAGCTATACTCATTCATTCACTGTCGATGAGCGGTATTATACGGTCGCTTCGCTTCGTGATCTGGTGATCGCGAAAACCGGGACAACCGGGATCATTCGGCTCTCGGATATCGCTCGGGTCGAGGAAGTCGCGAAAAAACGTACAACGATTGCCAGACTTTCTGACAAATGAAGCAATCCGGAAAATGCGGTCACGCTCGGTGTCGTGAAGAAAAAAGGAGGATCCATTGTCAATCTCGTGACCGAAGGGGAAAAAGCGATCCAAGATCTCCGGACATCGGGAATCATCCCAGCCGACGTTGTCATCACTACCGTTCTCGATCAGTCGGAGCGGATCAAACTCGATCTTTCGCACCTCATCCGGGACGGGCTCATCACGGTCGCACTCGTTTTCATCACGCTTTTCCTCATCATCGGAGTCCGGGAGGCGCTCGTGGCTGGAGCGGCGGTTCCGCTCGTGTTCCTCATCACTTTCGCAGTGATGGCAGGGTTCCATCAGACCCTGAATTTCCTCTCTATGTTCGCGCTCATTCTGTCGCTTGGACTTCTGGTGGATGATGCGATCGTCGTCATCTCGGCATTCAACCAGTACCACCGGACGGGCAAGTTCACCCCGAAACAGGCAGCACTTCTGGTCCTGCGGGATTATAAACAGGTTCTTACATCGACGACACTCACGGTCGTATGGATATTCTCTGCGATGCTTTTTATGACGGGTCTGATCGGGAAATTCATCTTCTCGATCCCGTTCGTCATCACCGTGACACTCATCGCTTCGCTCATCATCGCATTGACGATCAATCCGGCACTCGCGGTATTCTTCGTCGGGCATTCCGATGAAGAGAAAAAACCGTCCCGATGGTCGAATATTCTTAATAAAGGGCTCATCTCGATCCATCCGCTTGAAGAATTCTATGCTCGCACCATTGACCGGCTTCTTTCGACCCGGAAAAAGGCGAAATGGTTCGTATTCGGAGTATTCCTCTTCTTCCTTTCAGCTCTCGCGCTGCCGATAAGCGGGGCCTTGAAGAGCGATTTCTTCCCGAAAACCGACGCGGATCAGATTTTCATCAATGTTGAAACCGAAGCGGGAACCAAGCTGGATGTGACTTCTGAAATCACGAAACAGGTGGAGACGCTCCTTCTGCATGAAAAAGAAATCGCGAGTTTCTCGACCGCGATCGGATCTCAGGTTTCGGTCGGGCGGACTAGTGGGGGAGGGGGAAATGGATCGAATTTCGCCGGTATCTCCATCAATCTTCTGAAGAAAGAATATGGACGAAAGGAGTCATCTATCTCCATTGCGGATCGTCTCCGAACCGAAGTGAAAGCGATTCATGATGCGAAGGTATCGGTTGTGGAGCTCGCTGGAGGACCTCCTGCCGGGGCCGATTTCGAGCTCAAGATCTCGGGTGCGGACTTCCGTGTCATGGAACAGATCGCCGCTGATATAAAGAAAATCATGTTAAGCGTTCCGGGTGCGATCAACATCGAGACTTCCCGAAAACCGCTCCCGCTCGAGTTCCGCCTCTCGTTCGACTCGACCAAGCTTGCACTCTATAATCTGACTCTTCCGCAGGTCTCGCTCTTTTTGAAGAACGTAATCGACGGAACCGATGCGACGACTATCTATAAAGGGAATGACGAAATCGCGGTCCGGACCCGCTATGAAACCGGGTCGACCGATACGATCGATAAAATCAAGGATCTGAAAGTAAAAAATTTGCTCGGACAGGATGTATTCATCCGTGATATATTGAAAACGGAGTTCGAGCCGTCGGTATTCTCTATCTCCCGCATCGACCAGAAACGAGTCATATCAGTCACTGCTTCAGCTGCTGCTGGAGCGACCGCGAAAACCCTACTCGCTGATTTTACCGCGAAAACCAAGGACTATAAGATCCCTGCGGGGTATGAGTTCTCGACCGGGGGAGCCAACGAAGAGAATGCGAAGTCGGTACAATCACTCCTCATCGCCATGGTCTTCGGGATGTTCTTCATCGTCGCGACCTTGGTTATCCTCTTCGATTCGTACAAACAGTCGGTCATCGTACTTGTGACTATCCCACTTTCCCTGATTGGGGTATTCTATGGGCTCACCCTCTTTGGGCAGGCACTTTCGTTTCCGGGGCTTATCGGGCTCGTCGCCCTCTTCGGGATCGTCGTCCGCAACGGGATCATCCTCTTCGATAAGATCAATCTGAACCGTCGAGAAGGTATCTCGTTCCGCGAATCGGTCATCGACGGCGGGAAGTCCCGTCTCGAACCAGTATTCCTGACCTCGGTCTGTACCGTCCTCGGGATGATTCCACTCACGCTCAGCAATCCTACTTGGACCTCTCTCGGACTCTCGATCATCTTCGGACTCTCGGTCTCGACCATATTCACACTCTTGGTCCTCCCGGCGTTGTATTTCTTGGTGGTGAAGGAAAAGTAGTGTATTTTCGGCTTAATAGACATTTATGGGATGTTTTTTACTTGAGATTATGGCACAATAAAGCGGTTTATCCGCTTTATTTTGTTTCTATGACTAAAATATGTCCGAAATGTAAGGTCTCTCACCTCAGAA
>JAQTLR010000014.1 GCA_028714815.1 Candidatus Altimarinota bacterium
AGACCTTTCTATATCATCCTCAATCTGGCTGTCGGCGGTAACTGGCCAGGACCTCCGGACCAAACGACGATTTTCCCGCAACGGATGTTGGTGGATTGGGTGCGGGTGTATCAGAAGTAGGATATTGCGATATGCATCAAGGACGATCGGATTCCTTCATCATAAAGACCCTTTCAAGAAAGGGTCTTTATGATTCAATGGGCATTGGATGATTAGTATGTCTCATGTGTATCATGATACCGAAGATATTTACTTGAATATATCATTGATCAGAGCGTTAGATTCATCTGTAGTGGTGGCTCCGGAACTAGAAGCTATCGTACCGCTTCCTGCAATCGGAGCGATAGCAGCAGAGGAGGATGTTCCGGAAAGGGGTATATCGGCTTGGGCAGAAGAGGTGATCGGAGCCAGTGTTCCGACGCCCGATCCGGATCCGGAGACGGAAATCGCATTGATCACATTGAAGTCCTCGATCCAGTCACCCTCAGAAGCCTGATCCATCGGATCTATGGAGGCGACAGGCCTTATGGCTTCGACAAGCTCTTTGGATATATATCCGATCCGGTTATCGTATTTTTTCGTCGAGGAACTCACTATCTTGGCACGTAGCCACTTTCCTTGGTACAGTCCATCATCCATGATCTCGAGAGTATCATTTTTTTTCACTACCGCCACTTTTGTCTGGAGCGTATCTCCCCGCATGAAAGCATTCCCGACGGAAACCTGGTATATATCTCCTCTACTCACATGTATGATCGGTTCTTTAGCGGAAAGGTAACGTCCATTTACATATCCGATGGTCCCATTGGAAAGTTCTATTTTTTTCCATCCGTTTTTCAGAGAAGCAAGAACCGTGACTTTGTCTCCTCTTGTTATGGCGGTTATGATAGGGGTTCCGTACCGGCCCTCACTCCGGACATTCAGATAATAAGATACGACATACCATTGGTCCGATGCGGATGCTCCGACCAGAAACAAAGAACAGAGTACGGGTATGGTGACCCATAGGGCGATGAAACGCTTCTGTTTTTGCATTCGATCATGAAAAATCCGATAAATTTTATGGAAAGAGGTTTTCATATGCAGGGGAGGGGATATGAAATAAACGATATTCTACAGATGGAATGCGTTTACCACCACTTTTGCGATTTCTGCACGAGTAATCGAATCATTCGGACGGAATCGGAGTTGCCCACCGATTATTTGACCAGAGAGTATTCCCATGGATTTCGCCGCCTCGACATACTTGGTGAGGTCAGAATAACGATCAAGATCCACAAAGGTGATGACGCTTGGTTCATTGATGGTTACGCCAGGCGCTGTCATGAGTATCTTTGCCGCTTCGGCACGTGTAATCGGGTCGTTCGGATGGAAACTGGATCTCGCTCCGGTGATCATCCCTTTCGAGAGCGCCAGAGATACATATGGAGCATACCAGATATTTGCAGAAACATCGTTGAATGGTATATACATATTAGCGGTAGGTACATTCCATCCGGTAGAATTGATCACGATCTTCAGGAATTCCGCACGGGTCAGGCTCGCATCCGGATGGTAGAATTCTACATTATTGACGATTCCACGGATAACCATCCGAAGGATATAGAATTCTGCCCAATTTCCGGCTACATCGACAAGATTGATATCTGATAAACGAGTGATGATGATAGGGGGGATCTGGAAAATGGATCCGGTGAATATGCTCGGTATGGTAGTCGTGGTTGTAGTCGTCGTGGTTGTAGTCGTCGTTCCTGATGATTGGCCAACCCAACATATCCCATCGTAGTAGCTCGGAGAGGTATCTCCGTTCGGACAATTATCCACATTGAGCAATGAACTTCCACCTCATCCACCGCTACTCGTCCCACCTCCGCCTCCACCTCAGCCACCTCAGCCACCACCTCAACTAGCGGCGCTTGTAGTGACTGTGAATGCTCCGGAGACTCATCCGATCGTCAATGTAGCGCTCGTGCTTGTCGATGCAGAGGAAGATGATGTGACCCGCAATAGCACGGTATCTCAGGAATTGACCGCTCCGGTTACGGTAGTGAAAGGTCCATTATTGATGCTGTATTCGCCTCCGATGATGGAAAGCGCTGTTTGTCCGGTGATACCGGAGACAGTTATAGGATTGGATACATATCGGGTAGAAAGCGTTGCACCCGTCACTCCTGAAAAACTGAATGCGTCGGGTATTACATCTGCCGGTACGGCAAATGCGAAGCGTGATAATTGATTAGTGACGAATGTACAACCACCACTTCCGTTCACCGTGCATGTCGGAAGGATTTCCGTATAGGTCACTCCTCGATCGGGAGATCGGAAAATCCTGACTATTTGCCCAGCGAGAGAACTTCCCAGCTGCACTGTCACGGTTGCGGATTGTCCCGAAAAGACGAGTTCCGTATTCGCATTTCCGATTTGGTAGAATGTTCCGGTGAAGGCGTAGCCGGAAAGCGAAAGGTTTACCGGGTCGCTTGTCACTTCCGGAGCCTGAAGGACCCCATCCCAGATACCTCAGGAGGAAGTTATCGTCAGTCCGTTCATAGGAATCGATATGGATGACCCGCTCGAAGTGAGACTCAAGATTCCCAGAGTACCGCTATGTGCAAAGGTTACACCGGTAGCGGTCACACCGCTCAGATATACGGAGCTCGTTGCTGTTATGGATCATGAGGCGGTGCTCGCATCGATGACCGTAGGGGTTTTGAAATTCATAGTCAGAGACTGGGTTCCTCATTGTCCGAGTACTGCAAAATAGTAGATAGTATCAGGGAGGAGTCCTGTAAGCGTAAAGCTGTGCGATGTTCCGAAAGTCGATCCGGTAACACTTGAATTCAACGAGCTAAGTCCGGTTCCATAGAGTATGACTCCTGTTGCAGAAAGATCCGTAAAGAATGTGATCACGGCGCTCGTGGTTCCTGAAAGTTCCACATTCGTATTATATGGAAGCGATACCCGATTCAGGAGGATGGATGTCGATCCGGTATTGCCAGAAAGGTCCGTTGCGATAGCAGTGACAGTATTTATCCCCCCTGTAAGGTCGTAGATGATCTTCGACCAAGTTCCTGATCCGACAGTCGCAGCAAAACCGTTTACGAAAACGCTACTGATCCCACCGGAGTCGGTTACCGTACCGGAAAGAGTTGGAAATCCGCTTACCGTAGCTCCGCTCGCATGAGAGGTTATGGCTATCGCAGGTGGTATAACATCCGATGTATTGAATGAGAGGGTATTGGATACATTATTCGGATTTCACGCCAGATCTGAAAATGTTCCGCTTCCTACTGAGACGGTTACGGCTCCCGTCGATACTGATGGGGTTACCGTAAAGGTGTATCCGGTGGAACTTGTTTGAGAGAAACCGGTTGCAGTCGCATTGACGAGTGAGATATCGCTCACTGTAAAACCGGTTCCAGCTTCCGATGTCGTAGCATTGATGGAAATGGCTCACGAAATAGTGCTTGGTGCACTGCTAGAGAGGACAATGCCGGGTCTGGTGATATCGAGTATACCAGTAAGGGTCATACCTGATGCTACCATCTGGGTGGAAATCCCTCCGGAGTATACTATTCCGCTGAAGGAGAGCTGTCCATCGGTCCATCATCCGCTACTGAAATTGAGAAGCACGGATCCGGAAGATTCTCATCCGCTTGCGGAGAGGTATGATCCTGTCGCAGCGCTTCCGGAATTATTCGTCGCCGTTACGAGAACCGTATCGTTCGGATCGAGCGTACCGCTGAGGCTGAAGTGTATCTGATAAGCACCCGAGTTCGAGAGATTCACGAAACCGCCGTTCACTCACGAGAGTGTATTATCGGGTCCGTCTATGACGGTCGCATTCGCTATGAAAAGCGGTTGCATGATGGATAAAACCATCGAAGAAACCAGTATGGCGGAGAGAATTTTCTCTCTCAAGTTTCTAAAAAAATGATATTTTTTCATAATAAAGAAAATTATAGGATAAAGTTTTTATACAGATGAGAAGATGAAAAAATTATCGCTGCTACTGGTTGATCGATATTATAACAGTACATTGTCTGGTCTATGTGATGTGGAGGGAAACCTGTAATTATATCCTAATTTAGGCAATTACAACACTTTCAGTATTGACAATCTATTTGGATTGTGTCGTAGGTCCGATGTCCGGGTTCTTTGGCTCTCTGTGTTATTCTTGTATCTATCCTGCTTCCGTGACCTTTACAGTCCCTTTCCGCTCCAGTTTATTCCATCCGTGGTGACTTCAGCTGAATGCTGCGATAATGGATTTGAAAGTGACGAAATACATGAATTGCCGGTAGAAAAACCGTTGGACGAGTATCGCCCAGATATGGGAGAGCGATTTTTTATCGAGTGCATAAGCCGTTCCGGATACTACCGCATCCATGAAGAAAAACAATACATATCCAATGAAAATCGGTTGGAAGTTTCCAAAAAATACGGCTACCAGGAGGACAATATCTCCTATGGGACAAAGAAGCGGAAATATCACTTGGAAGAGAATCATATTCGGGAGGGCTATGAGCCCGAGAGTCCCTTTCCCGAAAGTCCGACGATGTTTCCAGAAACATTGGAACGTGCCATAGCTCCAACGAAACCGTTGCTTGAAAAGAGGTTCCACCTTTTCCGGTGCTTCCGTGATGGATCTTGCTAAAGGGGCATATACGATACGTCCTCAGTGCTCCAGAAGGGTGAGGGTGAGATCCGCATCTTCCACCAGAGTATCGCTGGAATAGCCTCCGATATCGAGCACTTTCCGTTTTTTCCATGCGCCCGTTGCGCCTGGTACGACGGATATGCAGTTGAGCGCATCGAATGCATGACGGTCATAGTTTTGTCCTGTGACATATTCTATCTCCTGGAAGGCGGTAAGGACATTTTTCACGTTCCCCACTCAGATATTCCCGCATACCGCATCCACTTTGCTGTCAGCAAACGGTTCCATGAGATAATGCACTGTTTTTGGCATGACGATGGTATCGGCATCCACCGTGATGATATAGTCGTATTTCGCTTCCTTGAAACCGACATTGAGTGCAAGGGATTTCCCTTCGTTTTTTTTGGAAACGAGGCGGATATCATGGTGGGTTTCCATGAGCTTCCTTACACGCTCGGCTGTTTTATCCGTGCTTCCATCATCGATGACGAGAATCTCGAATTTCGGGTATTCGCTCGAGAGAAGTCATAGGATGGTCCGTTCTATGACTTTCTCTTCATTGTAAGCGGGGACGAGGATGGTTACCGGAGGCATGTGCAGAAATTTCCGTGGGAAATATCTTTTCCGGAATGCGTGGGAATGGAAAATCAATACTCCCATGAATATGATCCGTAGCATGGAAACGACGGTCGTGACAATGAAGAGCCATAATAAAAAGTATAATGTTCATTCTTTGAACTTCGGCAGAAAACTCTTCCAGAACACAGAAAATCATTCCATATACGAAACTTCTGGCATGATGGCTTCTTTTGGCACGTTAAGCATTTCATCTACCGTGACGAATCGGTATCCTGCCGCCTGTAGATCGGGAATAAGCTTTGCAAGCGCCTGCACGGTCTGTGTTCTATTTCCCGGACCATCGTGCATGACGACGATATTCGAATCGTTATTTTTGATACGGGAAACGATGGTATCGACGATAGCCGTGGCTCATGTATCGGCCAAATCCCCGGAATCGATATCGGAACCGATGAGCACGTATCATATATTTCCCATAGCATAGAGGGTCTTGATCTCGTTTTCCGTAAAAGGTATAGCCGTTTCCATATCATATGGCGCTCGGATCAATAGTGCGGAATGCCCGGAAATCTTCTGGAGCGATTGTCTTATATCACTGAGTTCTTGCTTCGACCGTTCTTCCGTATTTCCGAGAAGATGCACATCATTTCCGAGAAGATGTCCATCGGTGTATTCGCGGTTTATTATCTCCGGATACTGTTCTGCTTGCGGGAGTGCAGGGAAAAATGTCGCCGGTATCTTGTATGTTTTTAATATATCCAATATCTGTTCGCTGTATTCCTTATCTGTACCATCATGGAACGTGAGCACTATGGTTTTCGGTTTGCCGTTGCCGAAACGGGATATCGTCAGGCTTTGCGGAAGACGGATATATTTTGATCAAACGATCATTTCGCCGCTGAAAGAAAGTCGGCGCATTCCTTCTTGTCGAAGCGAGAGGATCTTATACATCTTTCATATGCCATGAGTAACGGTGTCGTCATCATATGGTATGTTTTCGAGTGTTTTCAGGTCAAAAGCACCAGAAGAAGAAACGGAAGGAGAAAACTTTCAGAGCCTCGTATCCCAACTTCCCGTCCATAAGAGCGCCATATTGTATGGATAAAGGCTTTTCGATTCACTTCCGACGTATCGGTCTCATATGGATATCGAATCGAGAGAACCGGGATGAAAGAATTTCCATACGGAAGTATCTTCATTCGGGTCGTATGAGAGGGATGTTCCATGGAATTTTTTCTGTTTTGCCAGAAGGTATTGATCCCATGCGGACACCGCATCCAAAAACCATACTTCATGGTTGCTTCCATCATTTGCCGTGTATGAGAAAGTGTTATTGAGAGAGTCTTTGTCCCATGTGATAACTGTTTGTATATTTCCTGCGAGACGGAGGGTTTTATGGAAATCCCTTTGTTCCGGAAGCGCTCCGGTGTTCAGGTTCCAGTCATATCCGTATAATCCCATGGCGATGACGGTTTTTGAAGGAGGGATTCTTTTTGCAATGGCATCGAGGGATTTTTCAAACCAGTATATACCCGCAATAGGTCCTGGTTTTCATCCCAGAGAATGTTCATCGTAGGCCTTGACGATCACCATATCAGCAATGCGTCCGATATTCCTATAATCGAATGCAGTATTGTTCACAGGAACCGTCACCGTCACCAAAAGATTGTCAGAATGGAAACTTTCCGTTAAAGAGAGGATCCATCGGGTGTATGTATCCCGATAGGAGGTTCCGATATTCTCGATGTCGATGTTTATTCCTGGAACAGAGCGGTTTTTTATATGCCATTTCAGTGAGTCGATGAGGCACTTCGATCGATTTCCATCCCTGAGGAGATCAGAGAAATCCGTTGCTAGTCATATATTGCTCGTATTGGAAAAACGTGGAAAAACGGATACTCCGTTTTTTTGGAATGCCTCAAAAGCGTTCCAATCGATGGATTCCTGTACCTGGCAATCGGGGGCGGATAGGTTAAGCCAATCGGGAAAAACAGCATCAAGCTGCTTGATGTATGATTCCATGTCCTCTGTATCAAGCGGATTGTTTTGTGGGATGAAGGCCGTATGGAGGAATGCCTTCTCGGAAAGAGGGGGGAGTTTTTTGATTCCCTGGATACGCTTGTCGATCGCCTCCTGATCCGGATTTTTTGATGGAATGAGATCGATCTGAGAGAGAGGATCCGTAACCAGAGCATCCTCTTTTCTTTTTTGAGCCTTTTGATATATTTTTGCACTGGAGATATCTCCGGCATTGTAATTATTCAGGTCTATCGGGGGAGTTGCCGTGAGATATCAGGAAATAATGGTGGTCAGGAAGAAAACACCGGAAACTATGAGGATGCCCTTGAAGATATGGTATCTTTTTTTTCTCCGGTCTCATTTTCTCCGGTATTTGAACGGATTTTCGAAAATCATAGGAAGGATGATTAAGAAAATACTGCTTTTTGAAAAATGTGAAACCTACCATTATAAAAAATAATGGAATTTAATCAAGAAAAAATATTTAAAAAATTATTTCAATCGGCTTCGTGACCATGCCAATGGGATGTGCATGTTTCATATGGAAAAATCTTTTGGTAAAATCCGATTTTTCCATATACTCCTGACACTCGTTACAGAAATAAGAGGACGCATATCGCGCCCTTTCTCTTTTAAAAGAAGGTTTTCCCTTGAGTTGCACCAAGAATCCTTCTCCATATGCCATCTGTGGCATACATCCTCATTCACGTATCTTCATTTGATACTTCTTCAAAATCTCCAGAGAAAATATTTCCGGAAAAATAGAGACGTGACTGATGTAATCTAAGAAAGGAAATGATTTTTCCCTCTTTCTCGCATTCGAGTCTATATTCTCTTGAAATACTTTTTTCGGGCTTTCGATCCCTGTTTTGTTCTGCACTTTCGTGCAGGTCCTTCCGGTTATGGATTTTCCGACAATCCTGTATATCAAAGAGATTCTAGCATCTCTTTATTTTCTATTCTTTTTTTACACTATGTTATTTTCAGAACTCGGTCTCGACGAAAAAGTCCTCGCGGCCCTTACAAAAAACGGCTACACGGAAGCTACTAAGATCCAGGAAGAAGTCATCAAGGCTGCTATGGCAGGGAAGAGCATCATCGGACAGTCCCAGACAGGAACTGGAAAGACTGCTGCCTTTGTCATCCCACTCCTCCAGAAGATCGATGCGAACATCCGGAAGCCTCAGGTTATCGTCTTGGCGCCGACCCGCGAGCTTGCGATGCAGATCCGTGAAGAATTCTTCAAACTCTCTTTTGGTACCTACCTCCGATCCGTTGCGGTATACGGAGGATCTAATATCCGTGCTCAACGTGAGGCTCTGGAGAGCGGACCGCAAGTGGTCGTTGCGACGACCGGTCGTCTGATCGACCTCATCGAACGGCGTTTCATCGACCTTTCCCATGTCCAATACCTCGTTCTCGACGAGGTAGATCGGATGCTCGATATGGGATTCATCGATGATATCGATATGATCTGGTCCCGTCTTCCGAATGTGAAACAGTCCATGACCTTCTCTGCGACGATTCCGCAGGAAGTGAATAATCTCCTCGCGAAATATGTCGGAGACGGATACGAATCGATCAAGGCGACAGAGAACCTCATGGTTTCCAAGATCGACCATGCCTTCATCGAAGTTCCGCATTTCGAGAAATATGAGATGCTCAAGAAATACGTTCAGGACCACAAAGATGTGAAGATTGTCGTGTTCTGTCGGATGAAGCATGAAACCGAGGATATCGCTGATATGCTCGAACGGGATGGATTTTCGACCGGGTGTCTCCATGGAGATATGCAGCAACGGGATCGGACCCGTTCCCTCAAACGGTTCCAAGATGGATTCTGCAATGTATTCATCACGACCGATGTCGCAGCTCGCGGACTCAATATGAAGGATATCATGCTCGTCGTGAACTATAACGTACCGGAGGATCCAGAAGCATACATCCATCGGATCGGTCGTACCGGGCGTGCTGGTGCGGAAGGGAAGGCCATTATGTTCGTAACGAGCGGGGAACGGAATCTCCTTGGAAATATCGAACGTCGGAACAAAATCACCTTGAAGCAGATCGATATCCACGGAGATGAAGTAGTACGGATCAATCGAGGAAATGGCGGTGGACAAGGAGGACATCATCGTTCCGGAAGCCGTCGAAGTTTCGGAGGCGGAGGTGGTCGTTCCAGCGGAGGGTACCAAGGAAATCGTTCCAGCGGAGGATTCGGGGGAAGCTCTAGCCGTCCCTCTTATGGAAGCGACCGGCCACGAAGCAGTGGTGGATTCGGGGGAGGGGAACGTTCCTCTGGAGGGTACCAAGGAAGCCGTCCTTCCGAAGGAGGTTCCGAACGTCCACGATACGGAAGCGAACGTTCTTCCGGGGGATATCAAGGAAGTCGTTCTGAAGGTCGTTCTTCTTATGGAAGCGACCGCCCACGAAGTGGGGGGTACCAAGGCGGAGACCGATCTTCTAGCGGAGGTGGGTATCAAGGAAGCCGTCCTCAATCGGATCGGCTCCGAAGCGGAGCGGAAACTTTCGGTGGAGTTTTCGGTTCTGGAACTCCTCGGAATTCCGATCGTCCTTCCTACGGAAGCGACCGTCCCCAATCGGACCGTCCGAAGTTCGACGGAGAACGGAAAGATCGTGCGGGGTATGAAAAAAGATCCTACGAAGCTCCTCGTAACCGAGACGATGCCGGAGGATCCAGGAAAACTTGGCCAGCTCGAGAGAAGAAAGATATGTAATTTCAAAAAATCCCTCTCGTCAGAATTCTGACGAGAGGGATTTTTTGAAATATATAGATAACCAGACCATTATTCGGTGTAATGCAATCCGAATACTCCTCCACATCCACCAATTGTTCCAGTGGGACATGAGTCAATTCCTCGTGCATTATGACGACTATCTACCCAGGCTGCTTCATTTCGGATATTGATATAATACGTCGTGTTGGTCTGGAGGTGGCAATTATCGTATGCAGCATATCTGCCTGTATTATTAGTATCTCCGATGGTAGCATAGACACCGTTAATTCCCATAGTAGTCGCTCCACAAACAGAACCGGTACTATCTATATTTGCATAATCAAAGTCTCATGGATTTCTGGAGATATTAAGGATGTTAGGGGCTAATGGAGCATTTGTACTCATTTCTGATCCAAAGGAAAATATTGCTGGTTTCCCTCCCGTCGTAAACTTCACCGCGATACAGCCATGCTCTGGGATAACCCAACGGAGATTATGTCCAGAGTACTGGGCAACTGCTGGTGCTCCAGTAATGATATTATCATCCCACATTTTAAATATGCTCGTACTTGCACTGGGACTGTCATTCTTCAGAAGATCCAAAGTGGAAAGATCTTTGATCTCGCAATGCATCATCGGAGCGAAGGATTTCGGACCTTTGTCGAGCTCCGGGAACGGAGTTTCCTGATGGGTATTGATCGGATAGTGGTAGTAGTTTCCGACGAATGTTCCTGGGTTGCTCTGGGTGAGTATAACCGGTTTCTTTGCCTGAATTGACAGGCAAGGTCCCATAGTTCCGTAGACATTCCCTCCATCCACAGTGATACAATTGGCATACCCAATGGATTTTGCTTTCTGTACAAGTTCACTGACATTTGCATACGTTCCAGCAAGTTCCGTATTCGGTACGATGATAGGAGTGGAGGATCCAGCAGTTGCCACAGTAGTTGTCTGAACTTTCAGTTCGCCTACTCCCGATGACAACCGATCCAGCACTGTGAGGATCAATGTATTCCCGTTATATTGAGATTTTAAAGCACCGACTTTTGAATTGAGTGTATCGAGAAAGATGTTCCAATCCGCATCAGCAGGATATTTCGATCGTAATGTCTGGACTTTCGCCACGAAAGCATCGAGCTTGGCGGTGATAGTAGGGGAGAGGGTGACAGAACTTGTAGCATTCGCTTGGACGGAAGAGAATGTCAATGATGACAGAACTCCAGAAATAAGAAGGAGACCTACAAGAAACACTTGAATTGATTTATTTGCGGACATAAAAGCAAAGAAGTTAGTTGGTAGTGAAGAAATTATTTCGCATATTCCATATTCGTGATACGGCTACCATAGGGGTTGATAGGTGTCACAGAATATGGTCCGCCATAGGTAGTCATAACATGAGCGTTACTTGTTCCTGTATAGGCTGAATCTTTTCCG
>JAQTLR010000015.1 GCA_028714815.1 Candidatus Altimarinota bacterium
TAATACGCGTGAGGTATACCTGTTCCCATCCCGAACACAGAAGTCAAGCCACGTCGTGCCTATGGTACTGCCCCACAGTGGGTGGGAGAGTCGGTAAACGCCAAGACAGTGAGGAGAAAAGAGAAGATGAGTGTGATGCGGAGAATTATAAAAAAGACCTGGTGTAGGTCTTTTTTTGTGCTTATGTATTTTACTGTATGGTTATTTTCCCGAATCTTCGGTCGAATTCGAGGATTTTTGTTGCTCCATGATATCGGATACTCATCCCGATACCTATATAGGAAGGGAGATTCGTGTCGCTCCCGGTAAAATATATTTCATTATTGGAGTTGAAACTGATCTCTGCAGGAAGAGGGGATATAGACCCGGTTGATGAATCTTTCTTTCTCCCATATATACTATCCAGAACGAAGGATGTTTCACCGAAAAATGGACTAGCTATAACCTCTCCGGTGCCTATGATGGTTGTACCGGAATAATAATAAATTCCGATAGAACCGGTTGAGAACTGAATATGTGTGCTCGTGGGATTTATGATCGTTGTGCCGGTTTTTATACCCTTTCCGCTTAAGCTGTTCAGAAGTGTAGAATGGATCATAGAGTTTATTTTTTCCACGAAACGATCCCGTTTCTCCGTATCCGTTTTTTTATTGAAATCGAAGTTTGTCACTATCACTGCAAGCAATCCTATGATGGCTATAACCACCATGAGCTCTATAAGTGTAAAGCCTTTTTTTCCCATAATGAGGATTTTATTGAAAATAATTTGCAAAAAAATATAATATCTGTTATACTCGTAGCTGTAACGGTATATTTAGCGGATTATATGCAAGATATACCAATATACAATAGTAATATTATTTATTTTCTTTCTTCTTTTTTATGCAATACACAAAATACCTTGCTACAGGAGCGATACTTTCTATTCTCTCCGTTGCTACTCTTGTATCTGCTGCAACAGGCGATACCGCTACTGGGACGACTACGATCGCTTCCACTGGTACAATAACCACTTCCACGACTTCTCTCGAAGTAAAGGGAGCGCCTCGTCTCGTAAAAAAGACAGCTGATTCCGTAGTGCTCGAATGGGATGCAGTTCCTTCTGCTTCTGCATATATCGTGAAATACTCCAAGACCTCTGTAGCGACTTCTACTGATCCGAATGCTCAGTATGATAATGAAACGGATCAAGTGAGCACTACCGGTGCAGTAATCACGAAACTTTCTTCCAGTAATGAAAAACTCGCACCTGCTACTCCTTACTATTTTTCTGTCGTTGCTATCGACAAAGATGGAAAGGAATCAGATACATTCTCTGACGAACTCATGGTAACGACCGATGCTGCGGGAATGACTGCTTCTTCTGGTACTACCGCCCTTGCTATCAAGGATCTTGCAGTTTCTGACGATAAAACCATTTCTCTTTCTTTCAATTCAAATCTCTCTACTGACCCGGTTCGAGTGAAGATTACAAAGACTAGTGATAATTCTGATGTGCCAGTCGGAACGGTTGTTCAGGATCAGACAAACCTCAATACCGTGGTAATCACTACTCTCTCCGCTTTGAGTCCTGCCTCTTCTTACACGCTTACTGTACTTTCTGCTAAGGATTCTGCAGGAAATACTATTCAGGAAGGAGTAAACGGATTGAAAGAATTCACTACGGCTGAGACCCTTGCAGCTTCCGCTTCCACACCAACTCCTACTCTCTATGCTGCAGGTACTGCCTCTGGAACGACTATGTCCGGAGCGGTTGATACGACCGGTGCGACAAAGGTAGCGACTGGTGCAAAGACAAATATCATTGTTCTTGCAGCGCTTCTTCTTTCTCTCGGTATCGTAACCATCTACCGAAGAAAACTTGTTTAATTTTAAATATTCATAAAAAATCCCATCCGTTCTCAAACGGATGGGATTTTTTAAAATTCATTTGATATTTTGTGTACTCTTCATATGATAGGGGCTTCTTATATTTTATAGCTTATGTTTTTATGAAGAAAACGAAAATCATCGCAACCGTCGGACCAGCGACCGAATCGGAGGAACAACTTATCGCTCTTTATAGAGCAGGTGTCAATATCATCCGTTTCAATTTCTCCCATGCGAACTATGAGGTGGCTCGCGCTATCATGGGTCGTATCCGGAAACTCAATAGCGAAGGGAAGACGAATCTTTCCGCGCTTCTCGATACCAAGGGGCCGGAGATCCGGACCGGAGATCTGGAATCGAAGATCCAGTTCGAAAAAGGGGATACCATCAAGATATACACCGATATCCGGAAATTCAAGGATGATGGCGCATCGCTCTTTTGTGATTATGATTCTTTGGTGGAAGATGTGTCCATAGGCCAGGCTATCGAGATAGATTCCGGACTTTTCAATGTGGAGGTCATAGAAAAAACATCCGATCATATTTTGGTTCTGGCGAAAAACAGCTGTCTCATCGGTTCCCGCCGGCATGTGAATCTTCCAGGGGTTCGGCTCCGTCTTCCGGGTATTACGGATCAGGATAAGAAAGACGTGCTTTTTGCTATCGAAGAAGGGTATGATTTTATCGCGATGAGTTTCGTCCGAAACCGTTCGAATGTGGAGGAACTCCGAAGTCTCCTTGCTCTTCATGATGCGAGCCACATCAAGATCATCTCTAAGATCGAGAATCAGGAAGGGGTCGAGAATCTTGATGAGATCATCGAGGCTTCCGACGGAGTCATGGTGGCACGAGGGGATCTTGGGATCGAGGTTCCGATAGAGAAACTCCCGGTTTATCAGCGAGAGATCGTAAGGAAATCGATGATCCAGGGGAAATTCGTGATTGTCGCCACACATCTCTTGGAGACGATGATAGAAAACCCATTCCCGACCCGTGCGGAAGTTTCCGATATATTCAATTGCGTTATGCAACGAGCGGACTGCACGATGCTTTCCGGGGAAACGACCATCGGGAAATATCCTATCAAGGCGGTAGAGATGATGACGGCTGTAATCAATGAAGCAGAAGCGGATATGATCTACGATCATAAGGATTTTTCCGATGACGGGCTTTGTGTCCGGGATATAGAAAAGAAACAGCTCATCAAAAACGCTCTCACGATGAGCGAGTCCCTCGATGTACGAGCCGTGCTCATATTCACGAAATCCGGACGTTTGGCACGATTCGCTGCGGCTTTCCGGCCGAATAGCGATGTATATGCTTTTACGATGAAGGAAAGTTCTGTCCGATACATGAATGCGCTCTTCGGGATCCGACCCATGCTTCTGCCGAATTGGAGCGAGAATCTTGGAGGAAATCTGGATAGTGCTATCGCTCTCCTTAAAGAAAAGAATCTCCTTTTATCCGGAGACAGGATCGTTGCGGTCAATGATATCCAGAAAGAATGAAAAGAGATACCGGTAATGGAGATTATCACTATCGAATAAAATAAAAAAACTTCCCTAGGGAAGTTTTTTTAATGATGTCCGTGTCCGCCATGATCCTCCTCATGATCGTCGTGTCATCCGTCATCATGCCCGCCGTGTTCCTCATGCCCGCTTTCCTCGTGATCTCATCCTCAGGAACCGATCTTATGTTTTTTGATGCTTGCAATGAGCGATGCGAGCAGGGCATTCACGATATCGGAAAAGAGTAGCTTATAGATGATGAATCCGATGGAGAGGATGATGATCGTCGGGAGATGGGAAGTGACGAACCTGAACAGGAGGGAACTCTGGAGCTCCGAATAGGAAGCGAGTTTTTTCAGGAGGATGAAGGCACTGTCAGTGTGGATGAATATATAGCTTTTCTCCACGAGTCAGAGGAACACTGCTATAAGGAAGATGATGAGTGATAGACTGAGCGCGAGTGTTTGGAATACCTTTCCGAGTTGGCTTTTCGGAAGCGTCACTACGATGCCCCCGTTCAGAGGGACAAGGATGGTGAGGATGAAGATCAGATATACCGACGATCCGATGAGTATCTTCGCGAAAGTATCACTCACGAGACTGAGGGTCTCAGGGGTTTGGAGTTCGGGGGAGAGAATAGTCGAGAAGAGGACGAATATCCCGATCCCGAGGACTGTCCCGAAGAAGGTGCTGTATATCCGGGCCAGCCCAAGAGCCGCAATGATCCCTACTGCTACGAACACGCCGAAAAAGACGTATACATCGAGCGATGTAATCGAGAGCGCGAGAGCGATTTGTGCGATGATACTGTCAAGTTGGGCCATAAACAGGATTTTGGCTTATTAGATTTTTTAGTGCTTTAGAAGTAGTGTATCGGTTTTTTTGATTTTGTCACTTTTATTCTTTCTCCACCAATCCCTCGAATTCCACCACCATCTTCTCGATTTCTTCCATGGCATCTCGGTAGAAAACAGGGGAGGTGATATCGAATCCATGTTCGGCGAGGAGGTCTTTCGGTCGTTTGGAACCACCGGCCCGGAGAATGTCTTTGTAGCTTTCCACGAAGCTCGTCCCCTCTTTCTGATAGCGGTTATAGAGGGCGAATACGAGGATATTCCCGAAGGCGTAGGCATAGCAGTAGAATGGGCTTGCGAAGATATGAGGGATCATGGACCACCCGGATTCGTTTTTCTCGTCCACGTCATAGGTTATGCTCTTGAGAGTCATCCGGATCTGTTCTTCTCGCCACATCTGGTTGAAATCATGATAGGTGAGTTCCTGTCCTGCAAATATCGCCTCGTGGGCTCGTCGCTCGAAGGCGATGTACTGAATCTGACGGAAAATAGTCGCGAATACATCGGAGAGTTTTTCATTCAGGAATTCCTTGTATTCTTCCATGGAGAGTTCCTTTCGGATTTTTTCCGATAAGAGCATCTCGTTGAAAATGGAAGCGGTTTCTGCGAGAGAAAGAGGACTGTCGTACACAGCCGGTTTCTGTCCTTGGGAGAGGTGTCCATGGGTGGCGTGTCCGAGCTCGTGGGAGAGAGTGGAAACATCGCGGAGTTTTCCGGTGTGGTTCAGGAGTACGAAACTCGGTTCTCCGGCACGGTAGCTCGCGAAGGCACCGCTTCGTTTCCCGAACTTCGGAAATGCGTCGATCCGCCCAGATTCGAGCATATCGAGAGAATAGCTATGGAATTCGGAATCGAAATCCTTCATCGTGGCGAGGTGGAGCGTGACAGCCTGATCGAAATCGAATTCTTTTTCTATGGAACCGAGCGGGGCTTGTATATCGTAGATATGGAATTCATCGAGTCCCATAAGTTTCCGCTTCGCTTCGATAAATCGGCTAAAAAGCGGATAGGCCGCCTGTACTTCCTGGAGGAGCATGTCCACCACTTCGTTTTCGAGTTCTTCGGACGTGTTTCGTGGTTCCATAACCGTCTTGTATCCTCGGAGTTTCACATCGGAAGACCAGTCTTTGACGATCCCTGAGTAGATATTCCCGAGAGTGATCTGCGCTTGCTTGCTGTTATAGACCGCACGGAGCGATTCATAGGATTTTCGTCGGGTTTCCCGGTCGGGACTACTACGGAGGCTTCGGACTTCTTCCTCGGTGACGGTTTTTTTCTTACCATCCAATTCTATCTCGAAAGTATAGGAATTCGTGAGCTCTTCTCGGAGAGATTCCACTACCCCAAGGGCTCGGGACTTTTCGTTGAGTACGAATTCTTCCCGTTCCCCGAGAATGTATTTGAGATTATCAGCTTTGGAAACGAGCGCGTTTTTATAGTCCTTGAGAACAGGATTATCCGCAAAAGCCATAATCTTCTCGTATCCGAGTTCTTTCCACTCCTGCGAGATGAAGAGGAGTTTGGAGGAGGCTTCGATAAAGATGCATTCGAGTTCGCCCATTTTCTTGATAACCGCATTGTTTTGGGTATCGAGCGACTGGAGATAGGAAAGGTAGATACTTCCGGTTCCCATTTCGTGGGACATTTTCTCATAGTCCGCATAGTAAGCGAGTACCTGCTCCGGAGTGGTGAAAGCTTTAATGATATTCTGGTATTTTTTGGCAAAATCCTCCGCGAGCGGGAGGATGGAATCGATATTGGCTTGCAATCTCGAATCATCGAGACCGGAAAAGAAGTATTTTGTCAGATTCCAGTTGGTTTGGATAGTCATGATTTTTGTGATGAAATATAGTAAAAATGAGTCTTTAGCGCATTTTCTCAGAGGATAGAATTATCATTTTTCTTTCATGCAAAGCCAGTGGGTATTGTTTATTTTCCAAGGCTGCATGAATATCAAAATAAAAAATTCATCCCTTTCGAATGAAATTCGACAAAATTTGGAGAAATTTTTGTTGATGAGACGTGCCATATTGTACCCGAGACGGGAGAAAAGGCAAAAGTTTTGCATCGGTCGGAAAAATCCTTATAATCCCTGTGGAAAAATTAATCCATCTTCTCTTCATGCCCCGTTCCAATATCGTATTCTTCACTGGCTCCAACCATATTTTCCTCCGGCGCGATCTCGATGCTTGGATAGATATTTTTGCGAAGAAATACGGGGAATACAATATCTCCCGACTGGATCGGGAGAATCTTCTGAAAACCAATATCCTCTCAGAGCTTCTGACTCCCGTTTTCCTCGGGGAGAAGCGGCTCATCGTGTTGGAAGATGTGCCATTTGCTGCGAGCCAGAAAGACGACGAGGAGACGCCGGCTGAATCCGCTTCCAAAACTCCCGATCCGGAATCGATCATCCTCGAAGCCCTCGATCAAATTCCAGAGACGACAGTAGTGCTCTTTGTTTCGACGGAACCGGACAAACGAAAAGCTTTGTACAAGAAACTTCTGACAATCGCCACTCTCAAGGAATACGAGAAATTGGAGGGAAATGCCCTGCGTGAGTATATCCGCAAAAGACTTCCCCATATCGATGTCACCGCATTGGTGAGGCTCATAGAATACACGGGAGCGGACATCAACCGGATCGAAAGCGAAATCGATAAACTTTCGCTCTATAAACAGGATGGATGGATCACCGAGGAGGATATCAAGACGACGGTGATCCCTACGATCGAGACTTCCGTATTTACCCTGACGGATGCAGTTTTCGTGCTCGATAACTCGCTGGCGTATCGGGAACTACTGAATATTTTGGAGACGCATAATATCCACTATGTTTTTTCAACGCTCATGTCCACGATCCGGACATTTCTCTACGCAGCGAAACTTCTTTCGTCAGGGTATGAGCCGGGCAGTGTGCAGTCTCTTCTCAAGATCCATCCCTATGCATTCGAGAAAATGCGAAAGAATATGAAATATTCGGATAAGATCGGTATCTTGTATTCCGAGTTTGTGGACTTGGACAGGCGTATCAAAACAGGGGAGGGGATCGGTGATACCGATGATGCTCTTCGGATCGGACTTGAAAAAGCGATTTTGTGTTTGCAAAAAAACGAATAATCCATAGAATTCCGTCACTTTTATTATCATAATTTTCTATCATCTATGAAAAAAACCCTTGCGATACTTACCGTAGCTCCTCTTGTTCTCACTTCTTGTTTCAATAATACAGAAAAACCGAAGACAGGAGAAACGACAGCAACCAACAGTACTGTGAATACGGATTCCGGAGAAGCTTCTGTGGACTCTCTTTTGAATGAAATAGACAAAACAACCACTGAAACTTCCTCGGTAAAGAAAGAAGTGGTGTCATCCGGAGATACTGTTTCCGTCGATTATGTCGGGACCCTCGAAGACGGTACGGTATTCGATTCTTCTATCGAAGAATTTGCGAAGAAAACAAAGAATTACGATGCGAAATCCGGAAGGAAGTATGAACCACTCTCCTTTACAGTCGGTGCTGGTCAGATGATCAAGGGATTCGATGCGGGAGTGGTCGGGATGAAGCTCGGAGAAAAGAAGACTCTTGTCATCGCTCCGAAGGATGCTTATGGAGAAGCCTTTACCGAGCAGGAAGTTCCTGCGAAGTATTTCCAGGATGTATTCACAGAAACCGTTCCTCGTGAGAATTTCAAGGATACGGTCACTCAGACCGTTCCGATGAGCGCGCTTGGCGATAAAGGGAAAGGATTGACAGTCGGTCAGACCATAGAAGCAGGAAGCACGAAAGCGAAAGTGACGAAAATCGAGGGAGATAATGTCACCGTCGATATCGAAAATACACAAAACCCATTTTATGGAAAAACCATGGCGGTCGGTCTCAAAGCGACTTTTGAGGGAAATGACGTAACGGTGAAAAAATTGACCGATACGGAAGTGACGCTTGAGGTCGTAAATAAGGCTAATCCGTTCTATGGAAAGAAGATCAAAGAAGGAATGGAAGGAACAATGCCGAATGGAAGCAAAATGAAAATCATGAAGATCACAAAAGATGCCATTACTATCGGAGTTCCGAATACCCATGAGCTTGCAGGAAAGACTTTGAAATTTGATGTAGAGATTAAATCTATAAAATAATATGCACTTTCACATCATTACCCTCTTCCCTGAAGTTCTTAGGCCATACCTCAATACGAGTATTATGGGTCGGGCTCAAGAAGGGGGTTTTGTGAACTTTCACATCTATAATCTCGCAGACTATTCGGTCAAGAATACCCGACGTTCTGACGATCGTCCGTACGGAGGATTTCCTGGAACTATCCTTGCTCCGGAACCGCTTTACAATCTCATTACCGAGATCGAGTCAAAAGAAGGTAAACAAATCCATAAGGTATTTTTGACCCCTCGCGGAAAACTTCTGACACAAGAAAAGTTGGAAGATTTTTCCGTTCAGGAAGATAGAGATCTGATCATTATCTGCGGGCATTATGAGGGGATCGACCAGCGGATCATCGACCTGTTCCGGGTGGAAGAGATCTCGATAGGAGAATATGTGCTTTCCTCGGGAGAGCTTTCCTCACTCGTCTTCATCGATGGGATTGTTCGGCTCATCCCGGGGGTTATCAGTCCGGAATCGCTCGAGGAAGAGTCCTATAGTAAAGCACTCGAGGGAAAGAAAGAATACCCGCACTATACCCGCCCAGAAGTGTTCCAAGGACTTCGGGTGCCCGAGGAACTTACTTCAGGGAATCACAAAAGAATCGAGGAATGGAAGAAAAAACAGATCAGGAGCTAGACAAAAGGCAAAAAACTTTTGCATTTTTGGAGTTTTCCATATACTATCGGTACTTCTCCCTCAAAAGAGATATACCGCGGAGTAGAGCAGTGGTAGCTCGCAAGGCTCATAACCTTGAGGTCGTACGTTCGATTCGTACCTCCGCAACCAA
>JAQTLR010000016.1 GCA_028714815.1 Candidatus Altimarinota bacterium
TTTCCATACCCGTTGTTCAGCATGGTTTTGATGAAATCATAGTTCTGGGCGTTTCCATACCCGGCTCCGTCCCTTGGGGTGTTCGCTTTGGCAGTCGTTCAGATCGCATCTATGGTAATGGCATCTTTGAATGTTCCTGCCGTATTTCCAGGATAGGTCCGAGAATTCCCGATAGTCCTCAGAACCGCTAGCACCTGCGTTTTTTTATCTGCGGAAAGCCTTTCGTTATTCAGGATATTTCATCCCGCTCAGATATTTATATATTTTCCGTTTCTGAGGGCGTATGGTTTGGAATTCCCGATAACCATCGTATTGCTCGGGGTCTCGTTTTTTATGAATTTTCAAAAACTTCCGTCCACATTGTTTGTCGTGAAACTATCGCAGGATTGGACGGCTTTCGAAGCTTGGTCATGATCCCGGGAATGATTTTTCGTTCCAGTCCTATTAAAAACCCTCAGTTCTCCATTATCGTACAGTTCTTTGAGTCCGTTTGTTCATCCGCTCCCATATGCTATGTGGTTTTCCATAGAGAAATCTCCTGCATCGACGAGCTCGTTCGCCTTTCTATTGAGGGTAGGACGAAGAGTTTGTATGTCGGTGAAGTTCTTCTTCGGTATGAAATTATTGAGATAGTCATATCCTCCTGGCAGGTCTACGAATATGAGTTTGGAGTTTGTGGCATTCAGGAAAGAGGTTGCCGAACCGGCATCAGAAGGTTTGTCCAGTCAGGAGCTGAGAATGAATTCCGGCAAGGTCATGATGATGGTCGCAAGCGATTCTATTTTTTCTTTTTGTCTGGTAGAATCGAACAGGATGGTATTCCCTTTTTCATCGGTGTCCAGAAAACCTACGAGAGAAGATCTGGTAGCAGGATCGATCGTTCTTCCGAGCAATAATTTTTGTTCAAAAATGCTTATCGTTTCGTCGGGAGTCAGGCTTCGCTCCAAGGCCCCCGCAGTTTTCGGGGAAAATGAAGCGGCTGTCAGAGGATAGAAAAGTCATCCGGTCAGAAACGTCCCGGAGGAAAACATCACTTTCGTGGTATCCGGAGCGCTCATCGTAGCCAGATCGAAGCGTATATTCCCTCCGTCGGTTTTCAGAACCTGATTTGTCGGGTCAAACTGGGCCGAATAGAAATTATAGGTTTTGGAAGCGGATCATGACAGATAGGTGATAGTTCCGGTTCCAAGCAAAACACATCAAACAAGCAGACTTGGATCTATTCCTGCAAAGGTATTATAGGCCGTAACTCACGTACTGGCATACGGCAGCAGATTATAAGCGCTGGAAGTCTTTGTTCCATAGGAATATGCTAATTTCGGCAAATAGGTGATCCATTTATTCTGTAGATTCGCATTGAAAAAATCATCGTTCTTATCAAAACCGTCACGACCGAAAATAGAATTCTGGGTCAATGGTGTCCAGTCCAGGTTCGATAATAGGCTCGTATTATAGATCATCGGATCCACATATCCCGGGTTGTTCCGATTCAATAATTTGATGGTTCAAATAGCGAGTTCCAACGGATTTTTATATCGGAGCTCATTCATTGCCGTGTCGGAGTACATCATATCGCTCGATAAAAGCCATTTTATACTGGGAAGCATATCGAAATTATTTTGCGCTATGATTGTCGCAAAAGCGTTCAATTCGGGAGCAGTCGGGTTTTCATTGACATAGAACCTGAATAATTTGTTCGCGAGAGCCAGAGAAATAGCATTCTCCCTTTTCGAAAATATGTAATTAATCGCATTATCCCTGAGAGCAGCTCATCCGCCCGATTGAAGCACTGCCAAGTCTATGGTTCCGGAAGCGGTATTATAGAAAGGGAAACTATCCCCCGATTTCAGAGCTCCGGTCAAAAATGCCACGTTTCTGACGCTGGATCAGGTATACACGGGAATCTGGTAGCTCACCGTATGGTTTGTCGAGCCGGTATCGTACGTGAAGCCGAAAATCATTTTGGCAAAACTTGCCACGTCCGTTTCTTCGTAGTTTCTGGTGCTTCAGAGATCTTTGCTATCGAGCGGTTTGTATTCTTCCATGAGGAAAAGCTGAAGCAGTTCACGGGCATAGTTTTCATTCGGGGAATTTTTATTCGTCTGATTGAAAAGGTCCAAGAATTGCCCTTCGGTGAAATCGCCGGGGTTCCCATCGTTATAGAGGATTTTTTTCACCAATGTTTTATAATTTCAAAGGGTTTCAGAGTATACCAGATCCTCCGTATTATTGATATCCCTATAATTTATGATTCCGCCATAGGGATTGGAAGAGAAGATATCCTCGAAAACCGAAAAGAGTTTCCTTTTCGCTTCATAGGGATCAGCGGTATATTTCAACTGGTAGAGCTGATACATGGAAGATGCTCCCGTGAAACTGAATCAGGTTCCGCTCGTGAGCGTGTTTATCAAAGCATTATAAGCGGTCCTATCCGGACCGTTCGCATCCGGGAAAAGCAGGTTCACCGCATTCTGGGCCGAACCGGCCTGGTACAAAGAATCTATGACATCCTGATCCACTCAGATGAGGGATCTTTTGGCAAGATGCTCTGCTTTTTCTCGGGTCCAAGGACTCGCGGCCCCATTGGTCGATACTGCATAGAGCATGACCGGAGACAGAGTGGAATATATCCCCATATACACGAGGAGAAGACTGCTAAATACACGTTTTACCATACCATCGAAAGAGAGAAAATATAAAAACACAAACAAAAAAAAACTCGTTTTTGTTTGTGTTTTTGTTTGTGTTTTTGGGAGTGTTGGGAAGTTTTTAGTATATTTATTTCGGAAGAGTTGTCACTTTTTTTGGTGTTTTTCCCCTTCATTTTAGGATATTGCATCCAGCTTCTCTCAGTATCCAGATCTTCGTACTCAAGGGAACGTCTTTTTCATAGAGCGTACCCATTTCTTTCGCGAGAGACAGCCACTGGTGCTTTATACTTTCGTGATACTCATGGGGAATATTCTGTTCTATGAAATCATCGATGGTTTTCTCATATTCGGGAGTATGTTTCATGAGGTAGTTGATCATTGTCCGAGCCTCCTCTTCTGTTATACTGGTTTGAGGTTCTCTCCCTGTGAGGAATGAGAAAAGGAGTGTTTGTTTTTCCTGTTTTGTCGGGAATTTTCCTTTTGTCAGTCTTTCCCATTGTTCCTGTATCAAGGTTTCGTGGACATCTATCCAGCTCATATCGTATTCATGGGATTCAAATAGCCCTATATCGAAATTTCCGAGAGCCGCTTTTCCGAAAATCTTCTCTATGGCGGCTATGGTATTTTTTATATAAGGGATATATACGACCGGAGCGCTTTCGAGAATCGTATCCCAGGATATCTCCCGTCACTGGTTTTTTTGTATCGTATCGATGATTTTCTGTTTTGTAGGAAGGGATTGGAGATCGAATCCGTCTATCGAAAACAGCAGGAGTGTAGCAAATACTCATTCGGAATTATATCCGGAAAAATCCTCTTCGTGGAGATGGGGAAATTTTTCCATGAACCATTCGCATACCCGTATTGCATTTTCATTTTTCATCCTCACATACCGGTCATATCTATACTTTGATAGGAGTCAATGAGCCATCTGTTTCCCGGGAGTGTACCTATCATAGCTTTCCTCGATGCTATCAGGAATATCATCTTTGCCGAGAATGGGTGTTTCCGGGAGGTGATGGATGAATTTTACCATGTCGGATCCTCCTTTCGAGTGGGACAGAAAAGCATGATCAGAGAGAAGTTTCGCTGCTTTTTCCAGATCTCATTCGGAAGTATTTTCCAGATAGAGGCTTACGAGGTTGACGATCCGGTTCCTTGCTTCGAGGAGATCGGGACGGAGATATTCGGTTCCGAACGTGTGAGCGATCTGAATCATTCCCTTCGGGCCGCTCTCGAGAATCTCGTCTATCTTCCCCTGGTCTATTATACCGTTTTTCACGCCATACTGAAGAGCCCTTTCGAAGAAAGGGCGATTATCTTGGAGAGCAAGAAACCTCTGGGTCATGGTATATAAAAGGATGATAAAAATATTTCTTGTCTCAAACATGAAAATTCATTTTCATATCTCGGAAAAGAAAGTAACCTGGACACTGGAGAGTGCCCAGAGTTACGATTGTGCTCATTTTACAGAGCGGATTCGCCCGAAGCTACCGGCGGATTCGCCGAAGCTGTTGGTGCTGTTTTCGTATAATTGGGGTGGAATTTCTGGAGAGCTTCCTCCATTTTCTTTCTCTCCTCCTCCTCTCGTTTGTTTTTGTAGCTTTCAAGTTCCTGTAAAAATAATTCCCCCTCGTAAGGCTCGGTCATGATGATCTGTACCGCTTGACGCCAGTCCATATCGTGGTTCATTGCGGTGGGATCTGGAATCTCCGACTCCAGGTCAAAGGTTCCGAACTCCGCGAAGTGCCGGATTTGCTCATGACGACGATCTTCATCGTCGATCAACCCCCCGGAAGGGAGAATGAACTTCATGAACATTCTCGTTCCTTCCTCACTTGCCCACATTTCCCGTAGGAAATCAGCCGGTGTATTGTCGGGATCGACATGTTCACCGAATACGATCGCCGAAATCATGCTGTGAGCATGGCTCGTGGCAGCGGATTTTTCGGATCCATACTGACCTTCCATCTGGATCATCGCACCGAACTGCTTCGGTGTGATGAAACTATGGAGCAGGGAAGGACTCCCCAGATCGAACTCCCGGACGATAGCCAGGAGGTCGGCAGAGGGGAGTTTTTCGATGACGGCCATAATCTGGCTGTCACCGTCAGGTTGGTTAGCGAGTTCCATCAGCACTTGTTCGGCACCACGGACATCACTGAGGGAAACCATCCGGGAAAGCTGGATGGCGGTTTTCGATTTTTCACACATGTACATCTCCTTCGATTGATATGAAACGTTTTATTGAAACTGGAATTCACGAGAATAGACCAATTTTCATCCTCATGAATTTTGTAGGTTCGTTATTCATTGCAAGTACTGAGGGGATCCAGTCCGAGAATTTCCGGGGCTTCGTTTCGGAGCCATCCTTCCTCATCATCCGGATCATCCGGTTCAAGGATTGGAACCTCCATGCTTTCGGGAGTCCAATCAATAAAACGGAGGTATTCCAGACCGATGACAGTGACGAGAAACTTATCACCGCCGTCAATACCGAGAACCATATCGAATAACTGAGGACGTATATTGCCTTTGAAAGCAAGCTCATTTATGATTCGTGAGAATTTCGGAAGTCCCGATTTCTTGGAGCCTACTATTTCAATGACATCCTTGTTCATGGTTCCGATTTGAAAATCGAACAGGTCATAGAATAGGGGGGCTGCAAATTCTGGATCTGTCTTCATGATAGACAGATATTCAGAAGCCTCCTCTCGATGTTTTGAGAGCGATTGTTGACGAACTTTACTACTCTCTTCACCCTGACTGTCTCTGGAGAGAAGTTGCAATTGCTCCAGATACAGGTCGTACAGGTGTGCGAAAAATGGGGAAACCTTCAACATGACAATACTCCTTGTATATAGGTGGACCACATTTGCGTGGCGGTTTCGATCGGATTGCTGAGCAGGGAGGACGACCAAGTATGGTCATACTCCCTACGTTTTTCTGCATCAGAGAGAATCCCGTATGCTTCCCGGATTCTATGGAATTGTTCTGTGGCGTTATCAGCGGAGTTCCCGTCCGGATGGAATTCTCGAGCCTTCTTTCGATAGGCCTTTTTGATTTCTTCCTGACTCGCACTCCGAGGGACACCAAGAACCATATAATAGTCTTTCATGATTTTGTCCTCTTCTAGGGGAACGATTTTAAGGAACATTACCCACAAAAATTTGTTGCAGATGCATAATTTATATATGTAATTGTTTGGTTGTCAAATTTATTTTGGAAATCAAGTTTCTTGATTTCCTTGCTCTTTTCCGTATTATCTCACGTAATTTACTTCAGTAGATGTATAAAAATATGCAACTCCCCGAGCTCCTTGCTAAGACTACGAAATTTCTCTCAAGTGTCCAATCTTTCACTGAATCCGATATCCCTCTTCTTCAGGGGGTGCTTCGTGAGCACAATCGTCTCTATTACACGGAACAATCCCCTATCATTTCCGACCAAGAGTACGATATCCTTTTCCGGGCACTCAAAGATCTGGAGGAACGATATGGGATACAGGATACCGATTCCCCGACCGCCCGTATCGATGTACTGGTTTCGAACCAGTTCCAGAAATGACTCCATGCCTCTCAGATGATATCGCTCGATAATACCTATGACGAAAACGATATCGCGGATTTCGAGGGACGGATACGTAATGTCTTAAGGCAGAAAAATCAAGAAATCGTTTCTCATTCTCCTCTCGCTTATGCGATGGAGCTCAAGTTCGACGGACTCGGGCTCTCGCTTACCTATCGTAACGGGGAACTCGTCCGTGCTCTGACGCGCGGAAATGGGGTGGAGGGGGAAGATGTGACCATCAATGCATTTCAGATCAAGAGCATTCCGCGTTCCATCCCTTTTAAATCCCGGGAAATCGAGATCCGTGGGGAGGTAGTGCTTCCTATCTCTGAATTCATACGGATCAATCGGGAACGGATGGAGACGGGAGAAAAAGTGTTTTCTAATCCACGGAATGCTGCATCAGGAAGCCTCCGACAACTGGATTATACCATTACCGCATCACGGAGACTCGCTTTTTACGCATATAGTTTTCCGTACGCGGAAACAGAAGAGGGGAGAGGAGAGCTTAACATAACCACCTATCGGGATTATCTCTCGCTTCTGGAATCCTTCGGGTTTACTGAAACCCCCTATATTTTCAGCGCCAATGGCCTTGCAGAACTTCAATCCGAAATCCATCGGCTGACACTGAATCGTCCGGCATTCGATTTCGAGATCGATTGACTCGTTATCAAGCTTGATGATCTCGTACTCTGGAATACGCTCGGGACGACCGAACATCATCCTCGATATGCAATCGCCTACAAATTTCCGGCAGTGAATGTCCGGACAAGACTCCTTTCGATCGAGCATTCCGTCGGACGGACCGGGATAGTCACTCCTGTCGCCATCTTGGAACCGGTGAATGTGGGGGGTGTGACCGTGAGCCGTGCCACGCTCCATAATTATGACGAACTCGCCAAAAAAGGGGTCATGGAAGGGGATCAGGTATTCATCGTCCGGGCCGGAGAGGTGATACCGGAAGTTATCGGACCGATCATTGAAGTGCGCGACGGAAGCGAGAAGGTTATTTTCCCGCCTACCGCTTGTCCGAGCTGTGGAACGCTCCTTGTTCAGGATTCGGGGAAAGTCGCTCTTTATTGCCCCGCGCGTGCTACTTGCCCCGCTCAAACTTCCGGAGCTCTGAAGGCATTTGCCGGAAAGCATGGAGCGAATATTTTGACTCTCGGCGACAAGATCATCGATCTCTTCATAGAACAAGGATTTCTGACGGATTTCGTTTCGATCTATCATCTCAAGGAATATGCTTCGTCCATTCTTTCTTTAGAGGGCTTCAAGAACAAGAAACTGGAGAATATCCTCGAAAGCATCGAGGCGAGTAGGGATATGTCTCTTGCGAATTTCTTTGTGGCGCTCGGGATCCCTCAGGTGGGCCGGAAAACAGGGAAACTCCTTGCGAAGCATATGGCCGAGAAGATGACGGGTACACTTTCCGATACGCTTTTTCACCTGACATACGAAGAACTCGAAACTATCCGGGATATAGGCCCGGCGACAGCAGGAAGCATCGTCTATTATTTCGAGGAAAATCGGGAGATGGTTATGAAACTCCTTCAGGAGATTCATCCGATTCTCCCAGTGGTACAGCAGTCAGCAAAGGAATGAACGGAACAGAAACTTGCCGGAAAGTCCTTTTGTGTGACCGGGAGTTTCGAGGGGATTTCCCGTGATGGAATCCACATGCTCATCGAACAGAACGGCGGGGAAGTCCGGACTTCGGTTTCGGCGAAACTCGATTACCTCATCGTCGGAAGCGATGCGGGGAGCAAGAAAACGAAAGCGGAGGAACTTGGCGTGCAGATACTTGATCTGGAAGGATTTTATGGGATGATAGGGGAATAAAAAGGCTTAATTGCCAAAAGTGGGGTGTTTTTTTACTCAGATTTACCATCCTTCCAAAGAAGACTCAGTGCTAAACTGAGTCTTCTTTCTTTTGAGAGTCATCGATGAAGTTTTACTTTCGGTTTCA
>JAQTLR010000017.1 GCA_028714815.1 Candidatus Altimarinota bacterium
TTATTTCGCATATTCCATATTCGTGATACGGCTACCATAGGGGTTGATAGGTGTCACAGAATATGGTCCGCCATAGGTAGTCATAACATGAGCGTTACTTGTTCCTGTATAGGCTGAATCTTTTCCGCGTTTACCATATTTTTCCCCTTTCATACTTATAGGTTCTTCATTGCGCATATTGAGATAGTAGGTCGTATGAGGCTTTAGACGACAACCTGGTACGACTGGATCGGTCGGATTGACCACATAATAACCACTCGATGGCACAGAACATCCGGGGAGGAATCCTGCTTGACCAATGAAAGAGCTTTCGAGATTATCATATCGAAAGTCATTCGGTTGAGTAGATATATTAAAGAATGTTGGGAGTTCTGTACAGGATTGCGTTGGACAAGCAAGTGTAGGTGAAGCATCGGCAAATTGAAAATTATAACTCTCATGTACATCCCCTGTAGTAAATTGAAAACTCCTTGATTGCCCATAGGGCATAGCGAAATCATAGGCTTTACCTGTTCTGCGCGGATCGATCGGTATGACGATATTCTTGCCAGCACTAGCAGAATCAAGCGGTTGCCCGAGAAGCGGAGCACTCTTGATAGGTGTAAACGATGTGGACTTGTAGTTCGGCGAGTGGAGTTCAAAGGAGCATGATCAATCGGCAGCCTTACTTCCGTATATAGCATCTCCATTGATACATATTGACCTAGCAAAATCAGCATCAGCCCTCACAATGCCCGGATGATTACGTATTTTTTGGACAATGGCTTCTGTGTTACGATAAGTTCCGGATATTACCAGATTCATAGCTCCCCATCTGTCTCACTCTAGGATAATAGGAGCCTGCGGATAAATCTCCGGATCACTCGCTTGCGCATACACGATGCCATTATTCGTTTGAGAATTTGCATTTGTTCCTGCACATGACTGTCCGGTAGTCGAACTAAATAGTGAACCAGCTGAACAACCGGGAATCGTAGATACTGTCGTATTTCCTGAAACCTTCAATCCATTTACTCCCGACGAAAGGTGATCGAGTACTGCGAGAATAAATGTATTCCCGGTATACTGAGGCTTCAAAGCATTCACTTTCGAATTGAGATTATCAAGGAAAACATTCCAATCTGCATCGGTAGGATATTTCGATCGCAATGCTTGGACTTTTGTCACGAAAGCATCGAGCTTGGCGGTAACTGTTGGGGAAAGAGTGGTCGAATTTGTATCTGCTTGGACGGAAGAGATTACTCATTGAGATAATATCCCAGAAACAAGGAGAATGACTGTGAGAAATATTCGGAAAGTTTTACCCTTGTACATAATGGAAATGGTTAATGACTAATAAACGGTGGAAATGATAGCAGAAAAGCCATCGGTGTCAAAAGAAAATCTCGACAAGAAAAATTTGGATTGTATGAAAAAATAGATACAATCGGACATATAAAGGCAAATACTTTCGGTAATCATTCCTATGAAACATACTTTTTATACCCTCATGGCTACCCTCACATCTCTTCTTTCAGAGCATGTCTTCGCGGCAGATGCTAATTCCTGAATACTCGGGGGAGTGAGCTCCGATAAGATCCGAGAAGGGAATATCGGTTTCAGCGATATCCCGAAGATCATCAATTATGCGACCACTTTCATCCTCGGATTTGCAGCGACGGTTTCGGTCATCATGATCATCTATGGAGCTTTTCAAATGGCGCTTTTTGGACTCACATCGCAGGAAAAGAAGAAAGGAGCGGAAACGATCACCCATGGTATCATCGGTTTCGTTATAGCCGTCTCGTCGTGGTTTATCATCAATATGGTCATGAGTAATCTCTAATCCCCACCTCCCATGTTCTCTTGGAATATCCCGACGCAAAACACTAAAGGTTCCGGTTGGTACACAACCGCCGGGATATTCTGTCTTGCCTTCATCATATGGGGGATTTTTGTGCAACTCTATGCACTCAGTATTGCGGTCTTCATACTGGTCGGAGTATATTTGATGATGGAGAATAACGCTCCGGAATCGACCCAGATAGCGGTGGATGAAAGCGGTATCAATATCAATGGAGGATTCTATGATTATCCATCTATCGAAGAATTCTCCATCGTCTACGACAACAGGAAGCCGATATTTCTCCGGCTCAAACTCAAGAAAAAGGGGCTCAGTACGGTGGATATCGAACTTACACAGGATGTGAACAGCTATGAACTCCGGAATTTCCTTTTGCAATACATTCCGGAATCGGAGAAAGGAGGGGAACTCACGAGCAACGAGCGGCTGATGCGATACCTGAAAATCTAAGAAAAAAGTTTTTTACTCCTTCAGATACATCCCCATTTTCCCGTAATCAAATCCGGTACGTGATCTCTGCTTGAAATTCACTATATCGTATACTCATCCTTCTTCTGTATATCCATTGGTATCGCGTTCCAATCGGTAGGAACTGGAGGATGGGATAGTTGTGGTCGTTTTTGTATCGAGAGCATACTGGACATATGTCCCGAGCGGATCTATGACCAAGATATGCGTATCAAGCGAGGGGGAAAGGTTGATAACACTGTTTGTTCCGATGACTCCGGAGGAGATGAGTATGGAAGTTATTGCCTCGGATCCGGAGTTGAATGCGGCGAGATGGTAGGAAACCGGTCCTCAGAGAGCGATATCGAGTACGATGGATGTTGCTCATCCGGTGGAAGTTATCCAATATTCTTGGGATCCGGATCCACCGAGCGATCCGGTGAAAACGGTACCGCTCTGGTTCACTGAAACAAGAGAGAGGGCATCGTTCGAATCTACCGGCTTGGTTGCGGATGGTGCGCCTTTCAAGAGAGCGAGTGTATCTTGTATGCTGGATATATCCCGGATATTCTGCTCGGAAGCATCGGCTCATTCGAGCATCTTTTCCAATTCCCCCTGGAAAGAAACGAAAAAGAGGATGAGAAAAGAGGAAAGCAAGAGAACATAGAGCAATATGGAACCTTTTTTATTTTGTTGCATCTTCGAGGTATTTGAGGATATTATATTTCCATTCGAATCATCCGGTATCGGGGGTGGATATCCCCTCAAGCGCATAGATGGGCGAAGCATCTCTTCCGGACAAGAGTCTTGACATGGAAAGGATTTCTGTTGTCTCGAAATCGAGGAGCTCTTTATTTTCTGGGAATTTTATTTGCTGAATATGGGTGGGTCATTGGATGTGCCCGATTTTTATATGGAGTTCTTGGCGGGACTGTTCCATGAGAGCCCTTTCTGTTGTTATCTCCTCTGAAATCTGTACTATGGATGAACAATGGTTTTTGAGTTTCTCCCAGTTGATCCGATTCTCTTCCAAGGCCGACCTCATTCTTTTAAAAAGCTCCGCATAGGGTTTGTTTTTCTCTTCCTCGATGCTTTTCGGGTTTTCCAATATCCCCATAAATATCATAACCATACGCAAACGCTTCTCTTTGTCAGGAATTTTGGAAAAATCAGGATAGCTTGCGGTAATGAAAGCATCGATCCCATCTTCTTTCTGTGCAACCATTTCTTGCTCGTTTTTGAGGAGTTCCTGCTTTTGTTCTATAGATCCGATTAAATCCCGGGAATAGATGCTGAGTATATTTTCAAAATTCCCTTTTAGAGTAGACTCGGCCATATCGATAGTTTTCCCGGAGATTATCCGGCATCCGATCGTCCTCCCTTCGATAACTATTTCATCGGCGACGATGGTACAATTGAAGACACTTTTGCTGATCTCGATACGTTTTGCGACAATGACCGAGTTGATGATGTTTGAAACCCGTATCGTTCCTTTTCTCGCTTCAATATATGCATTGTTTATATGTCCTTTGATCTCGATATCTCCGTTATCGCTCAGAATCTTTCCATTCTGGATCATACTCACTTTCTTATGTTTTTCAGATGCCCGATCCCCCTTGGTGCTTCCGGAAATATTCCCATCGATGGAAATATTTTCCCTTGCATGAACATCCCCGTTCACATCCCCGATGATATGTATATTTTCCCCTTCTTGAAGATAATCGGTATTGACATCCCCCTTCACGGTAACGTCTTTGTCTGCACGGATATTCCCCGTTTCCGGTCCGATATTTTCATCGAAAGTGATGGTATCGTTTATATCGATTTTACTGAGCATGCCCATTTTATCCAGGGTTCTTTTCGGGTAGCCTGCATAATTCGATATGATGTACTCATTGCTATTTTTCGTTTCGATCCGTACTCCGATTCAGAGAAGAGAGGAAAGATTCAGATCTTTCGGTATCGCAGGGTCGATGCGATTCCCATGTATATCCCATCATGGTTCGCCGTCTTGACGAGGAATCTTTTGGTAGAGGAGAGTATCTTGCATTACTTGCGTAAAGGATTGTTTGTATGTATGCAAGTCAGCAATTCCTCCTGTTCATTCCAATAATCAACTGTCTTTATCAAACGAGATAAGAGGTTTTACGGTAGCATCTTTCCCTGGTGCCGCATCTTTTTCTCTGCTTATTATCAACCGGGGTATCTCCTTTCCTCACATCGCGTCCATCGCTTTTTTTATACGATCGATATCGAGCCCGAATCGGATCCCATACTTCCACCACATGGCAGCGATGAACTCATCGATATCGATTTTCTCCGTCTTTCTCCTCTCCGTTCCATCTTCTCCGATCTCTTCGGTATAGACTGGATCAAAGAGATATTCGGCGCTTTTCTTGTCTCAGGATATGCTTGGTTTTCGATAGAAGGAAATTCTCTTCTCATCGAATATTTCTATATTGGAGGCTATTTTTATCTCAGGAATCCTTTTCGCTTCCCTGAACTTCTTGCAGAGTTCCATGGTTTTTTCGAAACCATAGAGAATTCCCATGATTCCGGTATAATTCATTTCCTTAAAATAATAGCCGGTTTCAAAGATATAATTGAGGAAAGTGAGAAAGATTTCCCGGTTTGCGAGCGATTCGAGATTCACGAATACCCCGTTTTCTTTGTATATCACAAAGCTAGGAAGGTGTAAAACGGGTAATTCGGGCGAGGAAGTTTCTTTTGATCCCTTGGATGAGAGAGTACGTTCCAGTTCACTATGCGTATGGGATATCGCCGCATCGCTTCCGTTTGAAAGATCCGGAGTATTATTCTTTTCCGTTGGTGATCCTGTCGAAACAGACATGGGTATGTTGGTATCTTGAGGCATGCTCAAAGGTTTTTTAGATAATACCTTTCGATAGTATCATATTATTATCTTTACGTCAAAAATCCGCATGGTAAGTGCGGATTTCCTATGATTTTAGTATGATTGTCCGATTTTTTCTTCCTGCTGTGCTATATATACGTGATTGCGTATGTATTGCAGGATCTTCCGTTCTTTCGTGTCGGCGGTTGTCTGTATCCTTTCGTCCAGAAGGGTGAATATCTGGTTATAGAGAGTATCATGATTTTTTATGGAATCGATTTTCCGGACAATCGATTCTGTGAAGCGATCGAGTACGGTTGTGATAGTTCTCGGGAAACGTCTGTTTTGTGAGAAATTGTAGTTCGTGAACGCAGGATGACCGAAATCGATCCCGAGAGAAGAGAATGCTATCGTCGATACAGGAGTTCTCATCGGTTCCATGGAAACAGTTGGAAGGGGAGGAGATACCATAGCCGGTTCCCCGATAGCCGCCACCTGAGATATGGCTGGTTTGAGGGAGAGGATCCCTCTGCTGACCGTCACGAGACGGGTATGAAGATACTCGAGTATCCGTTTGTCTTTCTCGCTCGTGGTTTTTTCCAAACGATTCAGTATAGAGAGACTTGCAGCCTGGTAGTACCGCGTCTTTTTGATCCGGTCGGATCCTGCTTTCGCATCGAGTATCCGAGTGATCTTGGTTATGATGAAATTGAGTTCGGAAGCGACTTTCTGTGGAACACGCTCACCTTGCGGAAATGAATACGAAGCGATAATCGGATTATTATCGAAGAGCCCGCCGGAAGAAGAGGGGAGGGTGACGGTATTTTCAGAACCTGTAGTAACTACGGTTCCAGTGCTCATATTTGTCGGAATCATTCCACACACCCCATCGTAGTAGCTTGGAGAATAATCGCCTGATGGACAGGTATCTTTCGAGGATCAGCCCCCTCAACCACCTCATCATCCGCCACCACCCGATGGAGCTGGAGGGATTATGACCGGAGGAACTACCACGGGGGTAGCGTCGATTAGGGCGAAATAGGTGAAATGATCTGTTGCGAAATCCGCTTTTCCGGAGCTATCGGAGACAGCTCCGGTCATATAGGTCCAGCTCTGCAGATCTTCGCTCGATGCTATCCTATAGTTTGTAGCCGCTTTCAATCCCGATACTTCCACATGTATACTGCGATCCAATTTGAGTCAAACCCCTAGACCATCGGCTCAGATCTTTATGAGTTTGTCTACTGGCAGATCTCTCATCTTTTCGCCGGAACCGGTCGATGCACCGGAAGAGAATATGAGGTTTTTATCGATCGGATCCCCCAGTACGAATCTGCCGTTCCAGGTTCCGGAACCGGAGAGTCTGTCTATATAGGTAGCACCGGTCCCGAGCAGAAGCCGTACTCCGTTTCATTTTGTCAGGATTTTTTCTGTCATTCATGTTCCGGTCGTCTGACCGAGAAGGATTCTATTGGCAAGGATTTCTTCTCCGGAAACGGTCTTGTTCGATATGCCGGAGAGCATCGTGTCTTTGTTATCTGAAATGGCTAACGCTCCGGTTTTGTAAGGAGCGGTATCGACTATTCCGGTCATCACTTTTTCAGCGTATTGGTTATTTGAAACCCTGATCTCGTAGGCGAATCCCGTACTGGTATTCACTTGCTTGGTGAAATTTACCCTGTTTCATTTTACGGTCGGATCGGAAGCGTATTCTATCTCCCAATTACTCACAGTATTCGTGAGACTACTCATATCTTTCCCATATTTTATCTGTACATTGGAAGCAGCCGTGATGGCGAAATTTGGGCTTTCTATATCAAAACCGATGCTTGTTTGGTAATTGGAACCGTTCGGTTTCAGACTTGTGTTGAAATTTGCTATCTTTGGAGAATCTGTACTTATATCATTTTCTAATCTATGCTCATAAATTCCAGTTTTGGAGTACAGTGCTTCAACTATTTTCGCATACACCGAGTCGTAGTATATTCCGACATTGAGCAGATCTTCTTTTTCTTTCGTCACATCCAGATCTCCATAGATCTTCTGAGGAAGCGCGGCCTTAAGTGAAGGGTTACTGGTAAGGACCCACATCACTCATCCTTTTCCATGATCTGTCCCGGCTGAGCCGTTCTCTTTTATGGTTCTCCCGAACTCGGAAAAGAGGACGATCGTCACATCTTGGCTTGCTTTGACCGAATCGAAGAAGTCTACCATGGATGTCACGACCTTGTTTATATTCGCATCCAAGGAACCGGCTTCTCCAGAATGGGTATCGTATCCTCCGTCTCCGAACATGTAAAACGCTTTTCCATACCCGTTGTTCAGCATGGTTTTGATGAAATCATAGTTCTGGGCGTTTCCATACCCGGCTCCGTCCCTTGGGGTGTTCGCTTTGGCAGTCGTTCAGATCGCATCTATGGTAATGGCATCTT
>JAQTLR010000018.1 GCA_028714815.1 Candidatus Altimarinota bacterium
TTTCCTCTCCGGATCCGCACAAGCGAAACCACCTCCAAAAGACTGAAAAACAATATAAAGAGGATACTATAGAATACGGCTGTGTGCGAACGGATATAAAATGTAACAACGTCCCCGAAAAAGAGTACCCCGAAAAGTAAGGCGATACCGATTGAGAGGATGGAAAGCGTATGGTTTTGGAGATAGGCAGCGAGTTTCTTCTCATCCGCCGGGCGGATATACTTCGCGTGGAGCACGACGAAGAGCCCACCGAGAATGAAGAGGACAAATGGAAGGATGTCGAAGTGCAGGAATTTCGTATCGAGTTCCGAAGTTCCGGAAAGGATCATCTCCACCGCCACGAAGAGGATGACGAAAAGCCCCACCCATTGGATCTGCGGATAACGATCCAAATACTTGGCGATCAGGTTCGAAGCGAACGCCATGAGGATGATAGAAAAGACAAGTCCTATCCCGAGAGCGGCGATATTCTCATGAGACGCTCCGGCAACTGCGAGGACATTATCGAGACTCATGGAAAAATCCGCTATGATGATCGTCCAGATAGCTGCTATGAGTCCCGCTTTCTTGGCATCGATATGGTGTTCCTCGTGAGCGGGCATCCGGAGCTCGCGATAGAACTTCCAGACGACATACAGGAGCAAGAGCCCTCCGGCAAACTTGACTCCCACGAGCGAGAGGAGAAATACCGCAAAAAACGCGAGGACGATACGTAGGACGGTCGCCAGGGAGATTCCGAAGAAGATGGCTTTCTTCCGCTCCGCCCCCTGAAGTTTCCGGGTCGCCATCCCGATCAGGATCGCATTGTCCCCGCTCATCACGATATCGATGAGGATGATATTCAGAAGCGCCAGCGCTCCATGAGCCGTGAAGAGATCCAGAAATTGGGAAAGGAAAAGTTCCATAAAAAAAGGTTGCAAAATAGGATGGATGTGAGTATAGTAAGAAAGTCCCGAAAGTCAAAAGTCTCTACAATCCATAAAATCCTTGGAAAAATGAAAAAACACAAATCCGATATCAACGACCGCTTCCGGGAATACTTCCGGGAAAATTTCTTCGCAGACCAGCCCGAGGAACTGGAGCGATTCCTGGAATCCCTCACCAAACCGCTCCCGAAGACCATACGGATCAATACCGATCGTATCAGCGTCGAGGATTTCCGCTCTCGTGCGGACCGGAATAATTGGACCCTCACTCCGACCAATAATCCGACCGTGTTCCGCATCGACCGAACCGAAATCAAAATGCCGCTCGGACACACCCTGGAACACCTCCTCGGGTATTTCTATATTCAGGAGCTGTCGGCGAGCATGAGCGTGCATTATTTGAGTCTTCCCTCACCCCCAATCCTTACTTCACCTTTCTCACCTCACCCCCTAACCCCCTCTCCTTTTTGAGGAGAGGGGGAACAAGTCTCCCGAAGTGAGGCTATATCTCCATGATATGTATTTACACTTGCAAAAGAACTTCGAAAAAATCTCACAGACACCGAAGAGATAATGTGGGGAATCTTTCGGAATCGAAACTTTTTCGGTTACAAATTTCGTCGACAACATCCTCTAGGGCGTTATGTTGCTGATTTTTATTCCGATGAACTTCGTTTGGTTATTGAGATAGATGGAAAAGTTCATGAGACTATTTCTCAACAAGAATATGATATTATTCGAGATATTGAGATAAAGAATCGATGAATACAAGTATTTCGAATTACTACAGAAGATATATTGAATAATCTTGAAAAAACTCTCCAAAATCTTAATAATAACATTATTACCCCCCTCTCCTCTAAAGGAGAGGGGTTGGGGGTGAGGGGAAAAACATGAGGATGAGGAGATGTTCCATATCTCATCCTCGATATGGCCGCAAGCCCGGGTGGCAAGACCACCCAGCTCGCCGAACACTTCCCTACCTCGATCATCGTTGCCAACGAACCGACTCGAGACCGTATGGCGCAGCTGGTACAGAATACAGAACGGCTCGGGAACGACCGGATCATGATCACGAATTATGACGGGGGATTCTATAGCAACCTTCCGGAAACGTTCGATCGCATCCTCCTCGACGCCCCTTGTTCCGGGGAAGGGATAGGATTCAAGGAATCCCAGACCGTGAAGTATTGGAACCTCAAGAATATCCACACCATCGCCCGGCTCCAGACCAAGCTCCTGGATGCCGCATTCCGCGCTCTCAAAACCGGCGGAGAAGTGCTCTATTCGACGTGTACGCTCAACAAGATCGAGAACGAAGGGGTGGTGAACGAGATCCAATCCCGATATCCGGAAAGCTTCGAAGTGCTCTTCGAGAAACGCTTCTGGCCCCATGAGGAAGCTTCCGGAGGGTTTTTCGTCTGCAAGATCCGGAAAAACAAAGAGGTGGCCGAGGTTGATTCGGAGAAAAAACCTCGCACCGTTAAAACCAACGAAGAGCTCATTCCTTTGACGAAAGACCACGAAAGACTCCTTTCCCGATTCACAGAAACGGCTGGACTCGATCTATCTGGACACCACCTCTTCGAGTTCAAGAGAGACATTCTTGCAATCAAAAAGAATAGTGCCGCAAAAGCCTTGTTGCAAAAAGTGTTCCCTATCCGTCTCGGACAGAAAATCGGTCGGATCGAGGAAGGGGTCTTCACTCCCGATAACCGGATCGGACGAGACTTCCCTCTTGCAAAAACTCCGGTATACGAGATACAAAGCGAGAAAGAACTCGATGACTATCTCCGAGGGAAAGAGATCGGAGAGGATCTTCTGGGGCAATACTTTGTTCTTCGATGTAATGGACTCGAAGTCGGACTCGAATCCGTGAATCCGAAAACCGGACACTTGACCAATACTTTCCCAAGGGAATGGCAGAGAAGATAGGTTTCTGTTATCTTTTTTCGAGTATCCTCCGTACTATCTCAGAAGCTTCCTCCATATGAAAATAAGAAACATTCTCTTTTACGCTATGAGAAGCTGCTTGTTTTCATCGGATCTTAGAAAGAATGCTCGCAACAACGTACAGACAATTTACCGGCGAGGCGCAAGAACGAACATTATCCATATCTTCTTTATCAAAGAAAGGTAAGAATTCACGTATCTCCGCAAGCATGCTTGGAGTGAATTTTTCGAGCAAACATTGTTCTTCCACTGTTTTCGGAGAAAATGGAGAAAAAAGCCGCGAAATATCTTCATTTCACTGAAGGATGTCTTCTGCATCCGATGTTTGTTCTGTATTCATTGTGTTCATAGAAAGGATGGATTATAGAATATCACAATATTGTCATAAATCTAATAAGAAGTGTTTTTTTGTCAAATACATTTTCAAGACAGATCTCATTTTAAATCCCTCCGAACGGAGGGATTTTTTTGTGGATCAATCCGAACCGATTGTACTAGAACATCGGCTCGGATTGGTTATGTTTCCCCTGAGTGAAAGGTTCAGGACCGTTCCGAAAATATTCCGGATGATCCTTGATGTATCCGCCCAGGAGGATGATGGAGAATGCGAGCGCTACACCCGCCACAGTTCTCCCATGATCGTGTTCGTCCAGATTCATTCTTTTTCTCCTTTAAATAATTCGGACGACGAATATATACGGATTTCTATAAAAAAGTCAACAAAAGCTTACAAAAAATATTGACTTCTAAATTAGCACATATATAATGCACCTGCTAATTTCTATTTCGAAATTACGTTTTCTTAATTTCTTAATTTTTATAGCTATGCAGATACAACCGTTATCCGATCGAGTACTCCTGCGTGGAGTGGAAGCTGAGATGGTTACCAAGAGCGGTATCTATCTCCCAGAAAATGCCAACAAAGAACGACCCCATATCTATGAGGTCGTGGCTATCGGTCCAGGAAAGAAGGACAAGGACGGGAATATGATGACGATTGACTTGAAAGTCGGAGACCAAGTGATTTCCGGACAATATTCCGGAGATGAAGTCGAGGTCGACAAGATGAAATACAAGATCGTCGCGTACGAGTATATTCTGGCGAAAGTAGTGTAAAAAAAACAGGTAAACCGAAGTTTACCCGAAAAGCGAAACAATTATCAGTTCAAAGATATCCAGATGTGGATATTTCATATGCTGATAATATAGTCTGCCTGGTATCGAAAGCACCAGTAACAAAATCAGAACTACTAACTGAATTTTTTCTTTTTTCGTCATAATTTACTCCAGGTTGTTTCGATAAATTACTTATATATAAATTTTTCAATAAATCAACTTTATCTTTTATTCTTATAAAATCTATGTCAAAAACAATTCTTTTCGGAGACGAAGCCCGTCTCCAGATGTTCTCCGGGATGGAGAAGGTCGCTAAAACCGTGACGGCTACGATCGGTCCCAAGGGACGTAATGTCATATTCGCGAAATCCTACGGTGCACCTCAGGTGACGAATGATGGGGTGACGATTGCCAAGGAGATCGAACTCGAGGACCCGATCGAGAATATGGGTGCGGAGCTCATCAAGGAGGCTGCGAGCCGAACCAACGATGCTGCTGGGGATGGAACAACGACCGCTACCCTGCTCACCTATGCGATGGTCAAGGAAGGACTCCGTGAGATCCGATCCGGAATCAATGCGATCGAGCTCAAGAACGGGATGAAAAAGGCTGGCGACCTCATAGAAGCAGAGCTTGCGAAGAATTCCAAAAAGATATCCACCGGTGAAGAGATCACCCAGATCGCGACCATATCCGCTCAGGACCGGGAAGTCGGGGAGATCATCTCCCAGGCGATGTCCAAGGTCGGAAACGATGGAGTGATCACCGTCGAGGAAGGACAGACTTTCGGTCTCGAAGTGGAACTCACGGAAGGGATGAAGTTCGATACCGGGTACGTTTCCCCATATATGGTGACCGATGCCGAGAAAATGGAATCCCGCATCGCGGATGCCCATATCCTCATCACCGATAAGAAGATATCGTCCCTCAAAGACCTTCTCCCGGTACTCGAACAGCTTGCCGGGACCGGAAAACGGGATCTCGTGATCATCGCCGAGGATGTGGAAGGAGATGCTCTTGCGGGGATCATATTGAACAAGCTCAAAGGGGTATTGAATGTCCTTGCGATCAAATCCCCAGGATTCGGGGACCGCAAGAAAGAGATGCTCAAAGATATCGCTGTGCTCACCGGAGCGACCGTTATCACGGACGAACTCGGATACAAGCTCGAACATGCTTCCATGGAGCACCTCGGACGAGCCAAAACCGTCATCGCGAAGAAAGACAATACCACTATCATCGGTGGTGGCGGGGATAAATCCCGCATTACGGCCCGAACCAATGAAATCCGAGCCCAGATCGAGAATACCAAGTCCGAATACGACCGGGAGAAACTCGCTGAACGTCTCGCGAAACTCGCCGGAGGGATCGCCGTCATCAAGGTCGGGGCTGCCAGCGAGGTCGAGATGAAAGAAAAGAAACTCCGTATCGAAGATGCGCTCAATGCTACTAAAGCGGCCGTCGACGAAGGAATCGTCGCTGGTTGAGGAGTCGCGCTTCTCAAGGCATCGATGGTGCTCGAGAACGTGAAGCTCGGAAACAAGGATCAGGAAGTCGGAGCACACATCGTGGCTCGCGCACTCTCCTACCCGGTCAAGCAGATTGCCGAGAACGCCGGAAAGGAAGGAGCTATCGTCGTCGATGCGATCCGAAAGAATAGCGATGTGAATTACGGATACGATGCCGCAACCGACACCTTCGTCGATATGATCAAGACAGGTATCATCGATCCGAAGAAAGTAGCCCGAGCGGCCCTCGAGAACGCGATCTCCATCGCAGGAATGTTCCTGACGACCGAGGCACTCATCGCTCCCGCTCCCGGAAAGGAGGAATCTGCTCACGATCACCCGGGTGGCGGAATGGGAGGTATGGGCGGAATGGGAATGTACTAGAAAAAGAATGGTAAAATAGGAAGAGGAGTTTTATTTCGATGCTCATATGGCCCCGGGAGGATTCAATATACCCACTGGCTTCATATGAGCAAGAAACAAAATCCTCTTCCTATTTTTTGGATTAATAATTCATAGGACAGCCTATATTTTCAATCAACGCGCTTCCAGAGTTCACGATCTGGTATGTACCGGATCCCATACCCCGTCCCGCTTCGTATGCCTCCTGACAGGAAATATATCCTCCACCTGTTTCTATCGTCACTCAAGGCTCTGCTTGCAGAGCAGCGAGACTCGTTCCACTGGAAACGAGCACTCATGCCATATTATAAGGAAGATTATAGC
>JAQTLR010000019.1 GCA_028714815.1 Candidatus Altimarinota bacterium
ATTTTTCCATATAATGGAAGGTTTCCCATTTTCCAAATGACAACCGAAAAGAGAAATGGTTTATGGATAAAAATTCTTGGATTTTTTGGATCCAGTACTTCATAATCCTATTCATTTTTATGAAAAATTGCACAATTCTCCTTTCACGGGAGATGAAGAATATCGGTATAGACAAAGAAAATCGGAGGAAGATTTTCGAGTACCCTGAGAGGGTTGTAGATATTGCAATGAATATCCTCTCTCTTCCTGATTCGGTAAAGAATATCTATATGAGTGCACTTGGGCTCGGCGATGAGGCGATGAAAAGCTTCCGGAAAAGGATCGGAGAAAAAAATTTCTACCAGCCATACGATCTTTTCAAGGGCCTCGAATCTTTTTTCGATCTCCATTACGAAATCGATTTAGGGGTCTATATAGTAGATGAAAATGGAGATGGAGAACTTTTGATCGGGAATCGGGATACCCATAAGCGGGATTTGCATCTCGTAGGGAAAGATTCCCATGGGGAGGTGGATTACAAAACTGAGCGTCGTTCGATGCGATCGATGCGATTCGAATCTGATGATATCATCAAAGGCGATGGATGAAAAGGGGCAATAAGAATCGATCTTCCTTGGTGAAAGACAGCGATTCTTTCCTTTGGGGATATGGGTTCCGATTACGGAAAAATCCTCATGATCCGTCAGTGATTCGAAAGGGGATGATTCGATCAAATCATCCGTGCCAAGCTGGAACATACCCATAAAGTCTACAAGGATCCGCTGACAGGGCTCTATAATCGGGAATACTTCGATCAAATAGCCGAAAAACATGCCTATTCCATCATCAATATCGACATAAATAATTTTAAAACCGTCAATGATGCCTTTGGACATGCTACGGGGGATATGGTACTGAAGGAGATATCGGCTATCCTCGAAGAATCCATTCGGAAAAGCGACAAAGCCTGCCGGTTTTGAGGAGATGAATTCCTTCTCCTTATCGATGCTCGAGATGAATCAGTACTGGAGAATATCGGTAAAACCATTCAGTTGAAACTCCAACAGAACGAATTCATGCAATCCCTCGGTAAAAAAATTGGAAAGAATATCGATGTTGCTATCGGATGGCATATGTTCCAAACGAATATTCCTCTGGGAGAACGGCTTAAAAGCGCGGATCAGAAGATGTATGAAAATAAGATGGTGATGAATGGGGGCATGGGTGACTATGCTCGATGCATGTAATATTTTTTATTTCATAATTCAGTCTATATGGAAAATACTTTCCTTCCCCGGGCATATACGGGTAGAACTTCTTGGAAGGTTCTCGCAGCGGATAGCGTGATCATCGCAATATTCCTCCTCTTGTTGATGCTGGATATCCCGACACATGCGGCTGGGGTCAATCTTATAGTGAATCCCTCCATGGAGCAGGCGGATCCGAGCGACGCAACGATGCCGTCGAACTGGATAAAAGGCCAGTGGGGTACCAATACAAGCATATTCACCTATCCGGTTTCCGGACAGGAGGGAAGCCGTGCCGGGCAAGTCCAGATCACCGCTTATACCAGTGGTGATGCTAAATGGGCATTCGACCACGTTCCGGTTATTCCGGGTACGACCTACCAATTTTCCGATTACTATAAATCCGATGCGACTACGGAATTGGTGATCGAATATAAAAATACGAGCAATGTCCTAAGCTATGCCTCTCTTGGAAATATTCCTACCGCTACGGATTGGACCATGGCTTCAAAGAGTTTTACGGTTCCGGCAAATATACAGAGCGCTACGGTGTTTCATGTCCTGAAAAGTATCGGAACGCTCACGACCGATGCTTTTTCCATTTCCGATGAGGGTACGGGGACAATTCTAGCACCACCTCCTCCGTCACCGGTTTCAGGAACAGGAAACATCATTTCCAATCCTTCGGTGGAAACAATACTCTCCTCCAGTCCTTCGCTTCCGCTTGATTGGGATGTAGACGAGTGGGGAACGAATACGGCGAGTTTTACCTATCCGGTTGCCGGACAGGATGGTGCTAAAGGGGTTCGTGTCCAAATGAGCGCATATACGAATGGTGACGCGAAATGGTATTTTAAGCATGTACCTATAACTCCGGGCATTGTCTACACATTCTCGGATTACTATAAGTCGGATGTTCCGACCACCATAACCCTGGAATATAAATCTTCAGCCGGAGCGCTTTCATATGCTGATATCGGGTCGGTTCCTCCATCGGCCACCTGGACGAAATATACGGGCACATTCACTCCTCCTGCGAATGTTGTTGCCGTGACCGTACTCCATCATATCGATGCGGTCGGTTTCCTGGATACGGATAATTTCAACCTCCTTCCTCCTGGCTCCGTTTCCACCGGCTCAGGAACATCTACCGGTTCGGGAACATCCACTAGCTCCGGATCCGACACGGGTTCTGGTTCTGTCGGACCGAAGGATACGATCCTTCCGACCGTATCCTTGACAGCACCTACCGCTAGCAATACGCTTTCCGGAACGATAGCGTTGCAGGCGACAGCGACCGATAATGCCGGTATTTCCAGTGTAGTATTCTTCGTCGATACCGCTGTTGTCGGAAGCGGTACTGTCGGTACGGGTTCCTCCTCCTCGTATACCCTTTTTCTCGACTCGACCACACTGACGAACGGTACTCATACGGTCCATGCTGAAGCGACCGATACGTCGGGTAATTCCCTCAGTACCGCGAATATATCGGTAATCATAAGCAATCCGGTTCCTGATACCGAGGCGCCGATCGTTTCGATCGTGTCCCCAGCGAAATGAGCGATACTTTCCGGGACAAGTACATTGTCTATTTCCGCGACGGATAACATCGGTGTCACATCCGTCCATTATTCGGTTACGAACGGTTCAGATCTTATTGTGGGTCAATTTTCCGCAGCTCCATACACTGTCGTGATACCGGCCGACGGTCTCAAAAACGGTTCGCATACCGTCACGGTATATGCACAGGATGCAGCAGGGAATATCGGAAATGCTACACCGGTGGTGTACAATACCTATTATATACCGCCAGCACCTCTTAATCCGAACCTGATCCTCAATCCTTCGATCGAAACGGGTGTCGGTTGAATCCCTGATAATTGGGCGAAGGGCGGATGGGGAACCAATACTGCCGTCTTCACCTATCCGGTTCCCGGTGTGGATGGTGCAAATGCGGCAGAAGTTTCTATGAGTGCGAGAACCGATGGTGACGCGAAGTGGTATTTCGCAGATGTACCGGTCGCATCCGGATCGACGTATACCTTCTCCGATCAGTATAAATCGACGGTAGCTTCGACCCTTACCGCTCGTTATACGAATGCAGACGGGACATTTTCCTATGTCGACATCGTTTCTAATCTCCCTCCGAGCGTTGGCTGGATCACTGCATCGCAGACGATCACGGTTCCGGTGAATGCTGTGAAAGTGACGGTTTTCCATCTTATCAACAGTATCGGAACGCTCGATATCGACAATGCGGAACTTCGCCTCTCGGCACCGGGAGCATCGAGCGGACCGCTGGATCCGAATGCTTTTCCGACCGGTCTCGTGTCGCTCACGTTCGACGACGGATGGGGGTCGCAGTATGACAGCGCTTTTCCGATGTTGAATGCCGCCGGGATAAAGGGAAGTTTCTATATCATCACGAATGAGATGAAAAATGCGGTCAATGCGAACCGTATCGGAAACCCTTCTTTTGAAATCGCAGATTCCTCATCGGTACCGTCTAACTGGACGGGGGCCACAACCGGAACCAATACATCCGTATTCACCTATCCGGTCGCAGGAGTTTCTTCGGGAAAAGCGGCGAAGGTAGAGATATCATCCTATACGGACGGAGATGCGAGGTGGCAGCTGGACAATGTGACGGTGGTAAATGGAGAGATGTATAACTTCACCGATCAATATATAGCGAGTGTACCGACGAAAGTGACGGTTGTCTATACATTGACCAATAACTCGACCCAGACATTCGATCTCGGAACCGTCCCTGCTTCCAGTGCATGGTCGGTGGCATCCTTCACTTTCACTCCGCCGGTGAATACCAAGACGCTCACAGTGTACCATCGGCTCATGAGCATAGGTACCCTTACGACGGATGATTATCATCTGGATATCGCGCAGGATTATATGAACCTGTCCCAGATAAAAGATATCTATAATTCGGGACATGAAGTGAGCGCTCATACCAAAACGCATCCGTTCCTGACACAACTGACCGCCACACAGGCGCTCAATGAGATATCGGGATCCAGACAGGATATGCTCGATGCCGGTTTCATCCCTTCGGATGTGTTCGTGTATCCGTACGGGGATTATAATTCCTGAGTGATCCAGATGACAAAAGATGCTGGTTATATCGGTGCACGAAGCGTGGACCAAGGATACAATACGAAAGCGACGGATAAATACGCTCTCATGATCCAGGAAGTAAACTCCTCGACGACCGCTGCACAGTGGGAATCATGGACACAAACAGCGATGAAGAACCATGTCTGGCTCATTCTCATGTTCCATCAGATTGATCATCAGCTTGACCAGTATGGAGCGACCCCCGAAGATCTCCAGACATATATCAATTATCTTGCGACGAATGGTATTCCGACAGTGACGATGCAACGAGGAATCGGGATGATGAATCCCTAATAGTATCTACGAAACGAAGAAAGCCCTGATGATATTGGCGGATATGTTCGAAACCGAGTTCGGAATTTACCCTTACCCCTCCCTGATATGAACGCTATTTTTCAAAAAACCATTGCTGGAATCACTGCTTCCATGATTGTCTCATGGTCGGTGTTTCCTGTTCTGGCAGTATCGGAATTTACCCCTTATGCGGATATGCTTGTGAAATCCGGTATTATCAATGCGGAGATTTCCGGAGCATGATATCGTCTCGGCGACCCCATCACTCGGGCAGAAGTGGCGAAAATCGCCGTTAAGCTTGCAGGGACCAGTGCAGCGGAATGTACGGGAAATATGTATTCTGACGTCACTCCTGCACTTGGTGATCTCTGCGGGTATATCGAGACCGCGGCAAATTCCGGAATCGTTTCCAGGTTGTATGCATGGTTCCGGTTTTCCGATACCGTAACCCGTGCCGAGCTTGTAAAGATGCTCCTCGCTGCTGATAAGATCGAACCATCTCCCGTTTCTGCAGGATTCTCGGATGTTTCCTCCTCTCTCGGCGATCTCAATGGGTATATCAATGCCGGAGTCGCAGAAGGTTGTATCAGAGCAGGCGCTCTATTCCGGCCGAGCGCCCCTTCCACCAGAGGTGAAGTATTCAAATTCGCAGCATGTGTCTTGGATCATAGGGGCTCTCTTTTGGCATCGTACGATGGAAAAATCGTCTGGTCGGATGAATTCAGCGGAAATTCCCTCGATACCGCCAAATGGAACTTCGAAACTGGATCGGACGGTTGGGGAAACAATGAGCTGGAGAATTATACCGAGAGCGGGAATGTATCCGTGAGCAATGGAAATCTGGTTATCGAGGCTCGCAAAGAGAACAGTGATGGAGCTTTCTATTCATCGGCCCGGATAAATACGCATGGAAAAGCTTCCTGGACCTATGGTAAGATAGAAGCTCGGATCAAACTTCCTTCCGGACAGGGGATCTGGCCGGCATTCTGGATGCTCGGGGAAAATATCGATACCGTCGGTTATCCGGCGTCCGGCGAGATGGATATAGTCGAGATGATCGGCGGGAAATCGGCGGACGATGGAACCGATAATGAAACGACCATCCATGGAACCATCCATCGTCCGAACAACGACCCGAATCCGAAGGAAGCGGTCAAATCGATAGAATCGTCTTTCAAGAATCCTTCCAATGCGAATTGGGGCGATGATTTCCATATATATGGAATCGAATGGGATGAAACGACCGTGAAATACTATGTGGATGGAAGAGTATATGGGACTGCGGATATCTCCCATAAAACCGACGGATTCGAGGTTTTCCACAGACCTTTCTATATCATCCTCAATCTGGCTGTCGGCGGTAACTGGCCAGGACCTCCGGACCAAACGACGATTTTCCCGCAACGGATGTTGGTGGATTGGGTGCGGGTGTATCAGAAGTAGGATATTG
>JAQTLR010000020.1 GCA_028714815.1 Candidatus Altimarinota bacterium
AAATAACCTGTTAACCGACCATATGAAACTCCACCCCTATTTCCTGAGCCAAGCATTCCTTTCCAAACTCCCTCTCATTTTTTTGTGCATTATTTTCTTCGTCCCGATAATGCTTCTGAGTTTGAGTTACCAAATAGGGATCCTTTTCATCGCCTTTTACATTTCCTATTGGACAGTGAAGGTATTCGAATCCTACTATTACGTACTCACTTCTTATATCACTCTGCTTCGCACCAATAAGCGGGATTATTCGGATTACCCTGTTATTTTGGGTGAGGCGAAATATCTGAAGCATATCGTTATCGTACCGATCTATTCCGAGCCTTATGATGTTATTGCAGAAAATATCGAGTCCATCATCGCGAACGATTACCCATATAAGGAAAATATCGTCGTGCTTCTCGCAACCGAAGAACGTGGGCCTGGAGCGATAGAGAATGCCGATAGGATCGTTGCTGATTATTCGGGAACTTCCCCGGTACAGATCGTCAATGTTGTCCATCCTGCCGATATCCCGGGGGAAGGAAGGGTGAAAGGGTCCAATATCACGTACGCCATAAAGCGGTACATAGAAACAGAAGAGCTCGATGAGCACATGACCTTTGTCTCCACCATCGACACCGATACGCTTGTGGAAGCGAATTTTTTTCTCATTACGAGCTATGTTTTCCTCTCCACGGAACATAATCAGAATGCCATCTATCAATATACTCCCGTGTATGCCAACAATTGGCACAAGGGGACGTTTTTTGCCAGGCTCATCGCTATGGGGACGACTTTTTGGCAACTTTCTGAGTCGCAGAACCCGGAATTCTACCGGAATTTCGCGGTATACGGACAATCGCTCTATTGTCTCAAAAAAGCGGATTTCTGGTCTTTGACCAGTATTGTCGAAGACGGATTCCAATACTGGCGGAGCTATTTCGCATTCGACGGGATCTTCCGGATCGTGAACGTACCGGCAGTATGCCGGATGGATATAGTTGAAGAAGAGACTTTCTTGAGAACTATCCGTTCTCAATATAAACAGCTTCGGCGCTGGTCGTGGGGATGTACGGATATCGAGTATGTCATTCCGCAGTTTGCGAATAACCCACGTATCCCTTTTTTCGAAAAATTCAAAAAAACAAGGTACCTGATACTGAATCATTTATTCTGGTCAGGGGGTGCCTTAATGCTCTTTTTTATCGGGTATATTCCCGGTATCCTCTCGTCGGTCCATGAGTCCATCATCAGCCTGACAATCCCTCTCATCACTTCCTTTCTCTTCACCTGGATATTCGCTACCATCATATTCCCGAGCATCATCTCGATTCTCATCATGAAAAAATATACGCACTTCCGTAAACGGGATTATATCTTCAATATCCTTCAATGGGCGCTCATCCCCATCCTGACCCTTACGCTCTTCTCCCTTCCTGCTATAGAGAGCCAAGTCCGTCTTTTCTTCGGGAAACGACTCGGGACGTTCGAGACGACACAGAAGATGAAACGAAACTAGGAACTTCTGTAATTATAAAATATATCTTTTCCCTGTCTATGATCCCCTCCTATCAAGAAGAAATCCGCATACATAAAAGCAAAGACCGCATCTTTTGGGTGATAGTGGCTATCATGACGGTATTCCTCTATTTCTTCTTTCAGGGGTATTACCCCAATTATGAGCGATTCCTCGATCAGAAAGATGCCTCCAAACAAGCATTCCTGAAGCCATTCGGTATCATCGATATTCATGTATTCCCTTCGCCGGACGGGATCTGGATCAACAAGGACTATTACAACAATAATTCCAAGACGATATTTGACCTTGGCGAGTATGAAGTTTCCATTCAGAAGAAAGGATACCTTCCGATCACATTCCCGATCGACATAACCAAGAAGGAGCCGTTTTACACCAATGTCGTCAATCTTTTTACACTTCCGGAATATGCTCCTCTTCCGATCACGTTCAGCGGACTTTCTCCATACAATGATTTCTATCTTCTGCACACCAATAACACAGGATCCTTTCTCCTTACGGACACGGATTTCCGGGTACTTCACCACATAGAGACCGCTTATACATATATCGGAGAACTATATTTTACCGATGGAACCGGTATTCTCAGCTATTCTCCCGATACGGAAAAATTTCTTCCCGTTATCGATCGAGCTACAGGATTCCCCCTCCAGTGTGCCCATATTTCCTATTATGGAGAAAAGCTTTTTTGTCATGATACGATGCGGTTTGTGGGACCGAAAGCCTCGGATATCCGTGAAAAGATCCTTGCCATCAACGATAGTATCGTCGTAACGCCCCAATATATCTATAATCAAGATAGCACTAATACGAGCTGGAAATATTTTGAATATCAAACGGGATCGGTGCGGATTCCCGATTCCATTGTACACATTAACAAAATCCCTTATTTCTTCGAAAAAGGAATGTTTTCCCCGGTCGACAAGACGGACATGCTAGCGACTCTTTCGGAAAAACCGGATTGGGGAATGGATACCATCTCTCGAGCACAGGAGATCGGCGGAGAGACAATGCTTCTCGGAGAAAAGGAGGGGAAAGGAAAATTCCGGATCATCGATTCGGAAAAACAGTATTCCGGAACATTCGACTTCGCACATACGACGGATGTAAAAGTCTCCAAGGTCAGCGGTGCCTACGTCTTCACGACACCCAAAGCTGCATATATCTACTACAAAGGGGCAAAGGAGATAATCAAGATCCTCGACGGCGTGGATATCGTCCGCATGGTCGATGCGAAGATATTCTTCAACAAAGACGGGAAGAGTTACGTGGTGGATTTACTGAGGAAGATTCAATAGAATACAAAAAAAATCCCAGTTCGTACGAACTGGGATTTTTTTATATTTATCTACTGGATCGTACATCCGAAAAATGTTTTTGTATGAGTTCCTTTCAGAGATTTCCCGCAGATCCGAGAGATTTCTTGGAAGCGATATTTGCGGAATAATCTGGTATATCTATCGATTCTAGATCGTCTTTTACCTGGAGATAGGCATCCCGAAAGGACATCCCCTTCTTTTCAACGAGTTCGTTCGCGATGTCGGCCGCGACGATATCTTTTTTGATACTTGAGAGAATATTTTCTGAGTGAACCTGTAAATTTTCAAGGTAAGGAAATATAACTTCGACAGAGGCAAGAGTGATATCAGACGAATCAATTACAAGCTTTTTGAGTAACTGATAATCTCGGTGATATCCGGAAATAAGTCCCTTAGCGAGATTCTTGACAGTAGCTTGGTTTGCTTGCACGAGAGCGGTTTTTCCACGTACGAGTTCCATGGTATCGAGATTTTTCTTTTGAGGCATAATACTAGACCCCGTAGTAAGCGAGTCAGGAAAAGAGAAAAATGAGAATTCCCGTGAGGTGAACAAGAGAAGGTCTGACGCAAATCGTGAAAGTGTCATCATGATTTGCGAGAGGCTTTCGAGATAGAGGGATTCGAATTTCCCACGGCTTCCCTGTGCGAAAATACTATTCACGATATTCTTATGAAATCCGAGTTTTTTGGCAGTCATATCACGGTCAATCGGAAAAGTAACTCAGAATCCCGCAGCGGTTCCAAGAGGATTCTGGCTTAGTATTTTTCTCATGGATGTGATAAAATCCAGATCGTTTATGAGCGATTCCGCGAAGGAAAGAAGCCAGTGTTCTACAGACGAGAGCATAGCCTGTTGAGTGTGCGTATATCACGGTAAGACGATTCAGGAGTGTTTTTCCCCGATTGCAAAAAAGGATTCTACAAGAGAGAAAATCCGTTCTTCTATTTTTTTGCACGAATCGATCATATAGAGCCGTGTTGCCACTAAAACCTGATCATTTCTACTTCTTCCGGTATGGATTTTTTTCCCAACATTCCCGAGTTTTTCAGTAAGAAAGGCTTCGATATATGTATGACAATCCTCATCTTCCGGAGTGAGTTCTACCTCGCCCCGTTCATACATATTTAAGAGCCCATCGAGCTCAAACGAAAGATCGGAAACTTCTTTTTCGGAAAGGACACCGATAGTTCCGAGCATTTCTGCATGGGCTTTTGATGCCCTGATATCATACGGGAAAATGACCATATCATATATAAAATCATCCCCGACTGTATAGGACTCGACACCTTTGTTGAGTGTTCCTGTGGAACTCTGCCAGATTTTTTTCATATTAAGAAAGTGATTGGGTTAAAATAGATATCTATACCTTCCGTATCTTCGCCAAATAGAACCCCTCCGTTAGATTCGATGGCAGGATGCGAACGGTATTTCCGATATCGCTATTATACATCCGTCATTCAAAACTCGTGATTCCAGGTCGGGCAAAGGGTATATCGGTGGTGTCGATGGCTTCGAGTTTCAGATCCGGATGCTTTGCGAGGATATTACTCACCACTCCTTCATTTTCTTCTGGGGCAAGCGTACAGGTCGAGTAGACAAGCGTTCCTCATTTTTTCAGGAGCGGGATGCTCGCTTCGAGAAGGGTTGCCTGGATGACCGCTTTGTCTTGGATATTCTGGAGGGTCCAGAATCCATAGGAACGCTCGTCCGAGAGTTTGAATCGTCCCTCAGCACTACACGGAGCATCGAGGAGGATCGCGTCGAATAACCCCCCATCCCCCCTTCTCAGGGGGGTATTGTTACTCTGTCTCCCTGAGAATGGGGATTCAGGGGGTTTATTTTCATTTCCCAATTCGCTCATAAGTTTCAGAGCGTCCATTTTATAGGTCTCCACATTGGTCGCTCCTTGAAGTTTGATATTGTGCACGAGCTTATCGTGCCGGATCTGGTGTTTTTCACAGGCGATTATTTTCCCTGTATTTTTCATAAGGGCGGCTATTTGAGTGGTTTTGGATCCCGGCGCAGCGGTTACATCGAGGACTTTCATGCCATTTCGGATACCGAGAAGTATTGCGGGGAGTTGGCTCGTGAGTCCTTGCATATATATTTTCCCTTCATAAAAGAGAGGGCTTCCCTTGAGTGCGAATTCATCTTTTTTGTCTATAATATAGGCGAAAGGAAGATACGGAACTTTACTGAAAGGTATGTTCTTTGTATACAAAAATGATTCAACCTCGTTTTCGGTCGATTTGAGGGTGTTTACCCGAAAAGAGCAGACCCGATCCTCGGAATATCCCTTCATGGTCTGCTCCAGGTCACTTTTAGAGAGAAAAGACTCGATTCTTTGGAGATATTTTTTCGGAAGCATGAGAGAGTTGGTTATGGGCTAGTAACCGCTAGTATATGCAGATTTTGAAAAAAGAAGAAACTTTCTTTAAAAAACTTTTGACATTTGGTTCGAAAATCATACTATAGGCGAGCTTTATTTTTGAAGCACAAACCAGCTCCTTAACATCCCACCCACAAGAAGATGAAACTTCAAGTGGGGAAGTAAATAACCACGATACATAACGTACCTAGACATGTACGAGAAAAAGGTCTATTAATTAGATATACGCAAGTATCATCTAAGCTACGTTTAAAAGAGTTTGATCATAGCTCAGGATGAACGCTAGCGGTGCGCCTAACACATGCAAGTCGAACGGGGTACAGAGGTAGCTTGCTATCTTTGTACTTAGTGGCAAACGGGTGAGTAACAAGTTTGTACCTACCCCAAAGTGAGGGATAGCCCATCGAAAGATGGATTAATACCGCATATGCCCTACGGGGTAAAGCCGCAAGGCGCTTTGGGAGGGGCATGCTTTCTATCAGCTAGTTGGTGAGGTAATAGCTCACCAAGGCTATGACGGATAGTTGGTCTGAGAGGA
>JAQTLR010000021.1 GCA_028714815.1 Candidatus Altimarinota bacterium
ACTTCCCATAAAGTGGAGAATTATCCCGGAACCCTTTCCGCTACCGGTCGGGAGATCATGGACCGTTTCACGGAACATGCGGTTTCTTCCGGTTCCGAGCTCATCCAGGACGAGGTGACGGAGGTGACGAAAAATGGAAATGTTTTTACCGTAAAGACCGCGAGCGGAAAAACCTTGGAATCCAAGTACGTGCTTCTGGCAGTCGGAAACCGCTACCGGCATCTCGGGGTTCCTGGGGAAGAGAAATTCCTCGGAGCCGGGGTTTCCTACTGTGCAACCTGCGACGGGATGTTCTTCCGGAATCGTGCCGTGGCATTGGTCGGGGCAGGGAACACCGCTGTAACCGAAGCACTCTATCTCGCGGAAATCTGTAAAGAGATCCATATCCTCGTACGATGAAAGGAATTCCGGGCCGAGACCGTCTGGGTGGATCAGATCGCGAAGCATCCGAACATCCGGGTGCACTTCGAAACCAGTGTGGCTTCCATAGAGGGAGGATTCGGCGTGGAGAAACTCGTCATGACGGACGGAAGCGAACTTGCGGTGGATGGAATCTTCGTCGCGATCGGGAATCAGCCGGATACCGCCATTGTTGATAGCCTCTATCCGGAAAAAGATAGTGCCGGATATATCGTCGTGGATCCTCGCCAACAGACGAGTGTTCCCGGTCTCTACGCCGCAGGGGATATCACTACCGGATCCAACAAATTCCAGCAGACGATCATGAGCGCCGCCGAAGGGTGCTTAGCAGCACATAGTATCCATGAAGAAGTATTAAAAAATCATCAGCTCTAGCCGATGATTTTTTAGAATCTCCCGATCTCCCGATCCATATCCCGGCTCACATCCCGTTCTTTCAGAACCTGTTTCTTCTCGAAGACCTTCCGTCCCCGAGCGAGCGCGACGGATATCTTAATCAGATTCCCCTTGGAATAGACTTCGGTGGGGATCAAAGAAAACCCTTTTTCTTTCATTTTCCCGATCAGATGATCGATATCTTTCTTTTTCAGAAATATTTCCCGATCGGCAGTCGGATTAATCCCGAGTTTATGGGGGAGGTGTTCGTACGGGGAGATATGGAACCCTTTCAGGATCGGGCGTCCGGAGGCGAGGCTGACATAGCTTCCTTTGAGATTGCACTGCTTCGCCCGCACACTCTTCACTTCCGGCCCCGTAAGTTTTATTCACGCTTCGTAGCCTTGAACGATTTCATAATCGAACAGGGCTTTTTTATTGACGTGCAGTGAGACGGTTGGGGATTTCATTATTTTAAATAAGTGAAAGATTTGATTTAAAACATATTTTCTCCCATAAAGACTACTTTCCGAAATTCCTTTTCGCGTCTTTGAGTGTCCCTAATGCCTTATGAAACTCCGCTTCTTTGAAATCCGGCCAAAGGGTATCGGTGAAATAGTACTCGCTGTATTCGCTCTGATAGAGGAAATATCCGGAGAGCCGGGTATCTCCGCCGGTGCGGATAATGAGGTCTGGTGCGGGAAAACGTCCGGTATCGAGAAAGGGGAGGAAAGTAGTTTCATCGAGCGTATCGACATCGCCCCCTTGTTCTATGAAGCGCTTGATTCCTCGGATGATCTCGTCTTGGCCTCCGTATCCGATCGCGAGGATGAAGGTCATCTTTGTTCCATTCTTCGCTTTCTCTCGGGTCTCATTCAGGAGTTTCACGATATGAGAGGGGAGAATGGCAGGATTCCCTACCCATTCGAATCGGATGCTTTTCTCGAGGAGTTTCGAGACAAGATCTTCTATGCTGTCGACCAATATCTGATAGAGGTAGGCGAGTTCTTCCGGAGATCGGTTCTCTATGTTTTTCTTGGCGATGGCCCAAAAACTGCAGTATTCGATACCCTCCTTGTAGCAGAGCTCGATCATTTCCTCGAGTCGGACCCGTCCTTCCCGGTGTCCGAGAAGCGTTTGGAGCATATGTTGTTTCGCCCATCGACGATTGCCGTCCATGATGAATCAGAGATGCATGCTTCAAAAATTACAGATTAAAATTACAGATTCTATGATTTTTTCAATTGATCGAGATAGCTCTGGAGCATGATGCTTGCGGCGACATCATCGATAGCTTTGCGTGGGTCTTTTCCAAACGGATCGACTGCATTTTTTGCCTCGAAAGTCGTCAGCCGTTCATCCCATTCGATATACTTCATATCCTTCGGGAGCAGGTTCTGGAGTTTCTTCTGGAATTCACGGGTCCGGGTCGCCTGGTCCGAAGTGGTCCCGTCCATATGGTTCGCGATCCCGATGATGATCGTGTCTACCCCACGTTCTTTCACGAGCTTCGGAAGATGTGAAAAAGCTTCTTTCGTCGCTATGATACTTAATGGAAAAGCGATTCACTCGACCGCTATGGCAAGTCATATTTTCTTCGTCCCGTAATCGATGGCGAGAGTGGACATAAGAACCAAGTGCTAAGTGCTAAGTGCTTTTAATTTCATATTTTACTTGCTCTTTATTTCGATGTGCATCTTGATATTCACATCGCTTCCGAGATTGATTTTGATATCGGTGACTCCGACCTGTTTGAGCTTGTGCCCTTCTGGAAGGAGAACGTGTTTTTTCTCGAGTTCCACACTGTACTTCTTCTTGATTTCCTGGATGATCTCGTGTTCTCCAAGCCCTCCGAAGATCTTATCCTTACTTCCGGGAAGCTCGAATGTGAGAGTGGTCCCATGGAGACGTTCCCCGATTTCATGGCGAGCTTCTATGAGGTGGCTTTTATTGTCCTGCGCCTTTTTCTTCTTCTCCGTTTCTCGCTTGATGAGCTCGGGGGTCGCAAGTCTTGCAAGACCTTTGGCGATGAGGAAATTTCTCGCATACGCGTGGCTCACTTCGATGATCTCACCTTCTTTTCCTACATTCGCGATTCGTTGCAGGAGTTGTACCGATACGGTATTATTTGCCATAGGACGGATGGGTTAAGGTTTAAGCAGTCTCTTTCGCATCCAAGATGATCTTGTACCCGAGAAGCTCGGAGGTGAGGTTGATATTAGCTCCCCCTTTTCCGAGAACCTTTGCTTTTTCTTCCTCGCTTACAATACACCGGATAATCTTGTTTTCCTCATCGATCGTCACTTTTTCGACCACTCCCGGTACGAGACATTTTCGCACGAGCTCTTCCCGATTTTCGGTATAGTTGATGATATCGATCTTTTCTCCTGCGATCTCATCGACAACCGCACGGACACGGGCTCCTTTCGGTCCGATGAGACACCCGGCCGGATCCACTTCCTCGTATTCGGAAGCGACGATGATCTTGGTTTTGAAACCGGGAGTACGGGCGATGCTGACGATCTCGATCGTTCCGTCTTCGAGTTCTGGGGCGTTCATCTCGAAGAGTTTCACGACGAGATTTGTATCCTTTCTCGTCAGAGTCACGCGAGGTCCGGAAAGCGTATCTTCTTCGAGTTTCGCCACCGAGAGGTAGATTCGTTGCCCCGGAGTATATTTATCCTTGGATACTTGTTCGGATTTCGGGAGAACTACCTGATTCCCGTTGTAGTCGAGAAGGACGCGGTTCTTTTCCACGAGATCGACCTTGAGGCTGATGATCTCACCTTCTTTTCCCTTGAAGAGATTGAAAATCTTTTCTTTTTCCGTTTCTTGGATCTTCTGGATGATGACCTGACGAGCGGCTTGGGACGCGATACGTCCGAATCCTTCCTCATCTTCGAGGACTTCGTCCGATACGTCGATCTCGATGGTATCTCCGATAGAGAAACCGTCTGCATCGTCTCCGAGATCCGCGAGCGTCATCTCGAGGTCCGGATTTTCAACCGTCTCCACGATCGTCTTCTCTACAGAAATCTCGATGGCTCCGGTATCGAAGTCGAGATGGACATTCACTTCGCTGTCTTTATTTCCGAAGTCCTTCCGGTACGCGGTCTTGATCGCGGACTCGATGATCTCCACGAGACGTTCCCGTGGTATTTTCTTCTCTGCGGAAATCTGGTTGATCGCCGCTTCTATTTTCCGTATGTCTATCATAATAGGTATGGATGAGGGGTATAAAGGATCATTTGGTATAAAAAAAGAATCTGGAGGAAGGCCCAAATTCTTTTTACTTCCAAATACAAAAGAGAGTATATACGTATTTTCTATTTTATCAAATTTTTTTATGGAGTCGGCATTTCCCCTCCGGTTGAGGTATTTGCTCCGGTATTGGAGCGGATATTCTTCTTGGTGTTTTTGGTGACGCTATAGTCCCGTCCGGCTTCATAGCTCGGAATTTCTGCAGGCGGAGTGGCGACAACCGGAGGAACTTCCGTACTTGATGGGGTTTCCGTTTCTGTAGGAGCGGTTGTCGTACTGGCGGTATCCGGTTCTTTCGTTTCTGGCATGGTATTTTTCACCTCTTCTTGTATGTTGCTTTTCCCAGACTTCTGTATATTGGTCGAGAGAAACGGACCGGAGAAGAGGGTCACGGCGGAAACAGAAAGGATCAAGAGGCTTACTCCAGCGAGGATTTTCGTCTTTTTCTGCACGAAGAACCGGAATCCTGCGCGACGACCTTCGCTGAGTTCTGTTTTCACTTCCGCCACGTATTCCGGAGTCGGGAGTAGGATAGCGCTCTCCGAAGACCCTCCAGAGGAGACGGTTTCTATTTTCGTTTCAGTGAGAGACGATTCGGCAGGGATTTCCGCAACTTCTTGATGTATCGGATGTTCCTCGGCGAGGATGGCCGGAGTGGTTTTTTCGGATATTTCCTCCGAAGAGATTGTTTCTGTAATGGAAGGAATCGCTTCTATACCTTCAAGAGCGGAATTTTCTTGCTCGGGGGTTGCTGATTCCTTATGTTCCTCGATGGTGATGAAATCCTGTAGGTTGAGCAGATCTTTATCGAGATCCATTTCATCCGAGATATGGAAATTCGGGAAGAATTCCTGAGGTTCCACCGTTTCTTGCTGCACATTTTCGGTTTTGATTATCTCCTCATTCGGGAGGATGGAGCGAGACTCCTCCGGATTTCGTATCGTCTGCTCTGCCGGTGTGGCTTCCAGAGAGGCGGGAATGACGATATTCTCGTCCTTTTGGGATACTTGCAGGGAATCCGGAGATGGTCAAATATCCGGCATATCTTTTTCCATCTGGTCCGTGTTGTCTTGCACGAATGTTTCTTTGTGTACCGATTCCTCCATCGATACGACAGGATTCCCCTCTATTCAGGAAGCCTTTTTCAGTTTCATGAGGGAGATTTTCGGACCGGCAGCAGAAGTTTTTTTCTCTTGAATGTTTTCTGGTACATTTGCTGTATGTTCAGAGCTCTCCGGTACGGAGGTTCAAAGGACGCCTACGGGCATAGGTGCGACATTTTCACTATCCAGAGCATCTGTTCATGTCAGGGAAAGATTTTTGAGAGAATTGAGATTGAGACTCATAGAATATATTGGATGAGAAAAATACATGTTTCCAGTATAGTATATATTTTCTTTCGTGTCAAAAAATGGTACCCCTTTCAGAAGGCTTTCGCGGATAAAAAAT
>JAQTLR010000022.1 GCA_028714815.1 Candidatus Altimarinota bacterium
ACTCAAACTCAGAAGCATTATCGGGACGAAGAAAATAATGCACAAAAAAATGAGAGGGAGTTTGGAAAGGAATGCTTGGCTCAGGAAATAGGGGTGGAGTTTCATATGGTCGGTTAACAGGTTATTTGGAATGAGCGGGATTATAGGGAGAAGTCGAAAAAGTGCAAATTATCTAAAAAGTTTCCCTTTACTTTTACTTCCGATTTCATACTATTTTATGAAAGTAGATCGATTTCATGATTCATCGCTTTCCGATAGTTTTTCATTTCTTGTCCATATGAAGCCGTGGAAATCCTCAAATATACCAAGGCCACATGAACATCGAAATAAAAATACTATCCGACACTCAGAATCAGATTAACTAAGAATTCTCATAAACCAACTCTCTATGAAAACCATTATCGTCGACATCGCTCCGAGAAACATCAAAACCGAAGATCTCGAGGCCCGTATGACCGAGCTCGAAAGTCTCGTGTCCACCTACGGCGACACGGTGGTCGTGAAACGCATCCAGAAACGCGATACTCCGGATTATACGACCTATGTCGGAACCGGGAAACTCGATGAGATGATCACTGCGGGCGAGGAGCTCGGAGCCGAACGGATCATCATCGGAAACATCCTGAAACCCGCGCAGATCTACCACATCAACGAGATCCTCCGGGAACGTAAATCCAAGATCCAGGCCTGGGACCGGATCGATCTGATCCTGAAGATATTCGATCAACACGCGCACTCGCCCGAAGCCAAGCTCCAGATCGAGCTCGCCTCCATCCGCCACATGGGACCGCGGATTTTCGGAATGGGAATGGAACTCTCACGTCAGGGATGAGGTGGTTCCGGAGCCATGCGCGGACTCGGGGAAACCAATACCGAGATCATGAAACGCCACCTCCGAGACCATGAGCTCCGCATCATCGAGAAACTGGAGAAGTATGCAAGAACCCGAAGCGAGCACCGCAAAGCCCGCAAGCGGAAAGACCTCAAAACCGTCGGAATCGTCGGGTACACCAACGCCGGAAAATCCACTCTTATGAATACCCTCACTCATAAAGGGGTACTCGCCGAAGACAAGCTCTTCGCCACGCTCGGAACGAGTGTCGGGAAGATGTGGCTCAGTCCTCACCCCGCCTCACCCCCAGCCCCTCTCCCAGAGGGAGAGGGGGAATCTGCCTACGCCCACGGAAAAGAAATTCTCATCAATGATACGATTGGATTCATCCGCGACCTCCCTCCAGAACTCATCCGGGCGTTTTCTTCGACACTGGAGGATTCCATCGAGGCGGACATCCTATTGCACGTCATTGATGCGAGCGACCCGAAGGTCCTCGAGAAGATCGACATCGTGGACAGCACCCTATCAAACATCGGAGCCGAGCAACCGCGAATCTACGTGTTCAATAAGATCGACCATATGTCCGAGCTTGCCATCCTCATGATGCGGGAGCAGTTCGCGGACCTGAACCCTCTATTCATCAGTGCGGTGACTAAACGGGGAATTGAGGAATTAAAGAAGCGGATCGGGGAGATGATGGGGTAAAAATATCCCATTCCAATTTGGAATGGGATATTTTTATTTCATTTACTTTTTAATCACTGTCTTGTACATTTCGAGTACATCCCCAATTTCTGGTTTCACATCTCCTTTATACGAAATACCGCAATCGTTTCCTGCCTCAACTTCGTTCACATCAAGGAGTCCAGACTTGAGGTTGGCAACTTCTCCGTTGGCGATCTTCTTTCCGTCGCGGATGATACGGATTTTCGACCGATTCTCCACCTTCCCGGTGAGAACTTCGAGTCCCACGATCATCTTGTCTTTTCCGGTATAGAATATCGCCTTCACTTTGGCATCTCCGAGTTCGACATCCTCGTAGCGGGTGTCGACCATCCCGGTGATGATCGCTTCTACTCGGTCGAGAACGTGGTAGATGACCTTCTTATCGATGAATTCGATTTTGGAATTGGCGAGGGTATTCTTGGCTCGTACCCCGACTCCGACGTTGTAGGCGATGAGGATCGCTTGGCTGGTACCGGCAAGCACGACATCCGAGTCGTTCACATCTCCGACAGCAGAATGGATGAACGTCACGCGAGTTTCGTTGGTCGATAGCTTGGAAAGGGCATTTTTGAGCGCTTCCAAACTTCCATTGGATTCACACTTGAGAACAACCTTGAGTTGTTTAAGTCCTCCAGTCTTGAGCCGATTGAGAAGGAGATCAAGCGATGCTCCTTCAAAATTATGGATACTCTTCGTGCTCTGAACGAGCTCGAATTCATGTGCCTTTTCTGCTGCAGTAAGAGAATCTGGAACGACTTGAAGAATATCCCCTCCGCCGACCGTCTTCGACATCCCGGAAACGAGCACCGGAACGGATGGTCCGGCATGATCGACATTCTTTCCTTTAAAATCTCTGAGGAATCGGACACGTCCGCTCGCTGATCCACAAGCGACATAATCACCCTTCTTGATCGTTCCGGTATTCACGAGTACGGTTGCCAAAGGTCCGAGTTTCGCATCCAGATGCGATTCGATAACCGTTGCGATAGCAGGTCGATCGATGGTTGCTTTGAGATCCATCATTTCTGTCGAGAGAAGAATCATATCGAGGAGGTCATTGATTCCAAGTCCGGTATGGGCAGAAACAGGAACAACGATAACGTCCCCTCACCATTTCTCGGGCTGAAGTCCTTGTTCTGCAAGTTGTCCGTACACAAGCTCAACATTCGCCCCTGGCTTATCCATCTTGTTGACGGCGATAATCATCGGAACTCCAGCCTCTTTTGCATGGTTGATAGACTCAATAGTTTGAGGTTTCATACCCTCATCTCCCGCGATAACGATCACAGCAAGATCGGTAAGCTTCGCTCCTCGAGCACGCATGATAGAGAAGGCCTCATGCCCCGGAGTATCAAGGAAGGTGATTTTCTTTCCGTTCTTCTCCACCTGATAGGCTCCGATCTTCTGAGTGATACCTCCGGCTTCACCTTTTGTAATCTCAGTATTACGGATATAATCAAGGATGGAAGTCTTTCCATGATCGACGTGTCCCATAACAGAAACGATCGGTGCACGTGTCACCATTTTCGACACATCGTCATTCTTCAGGAGCTCGTCGATATTTCCCTCCATCAAACTGGAAACGCTCGCATTGGTGCTGATTTCCTTGATGATCTTGATTCCAAAAATTTCCCCAATCAAAAAACACGTATCAAAATCGATTTTGGTATTGATCGTCACCATCATCCCATTCTTCATGAGCTCGGTGATAATCTTCACGAGCGGAACCCCGATTTTTTCGGAGAATTCCTTTACGGTCAGTACTTCTGGAATGGTAATCTCTTGTCCGGTTTTATCGGTCAAAGTCTGTTTAATTTCCTCGATTTCCTTTTCTTTCTTCTCGGAAGCGGCTACTTTCCCTGAGCGACGGAATCAACCATCATCCTCAGCATACCCTCGGGTTTTGAGCGTTTTCTTTCCTCCGTGTCGCTCCCCAAAAGAGAATGGTGATTTTCCAGATCCTCCTTTTGGTTTATTGTTTCCAAATACTTTTTTCTCTTTACCTCCCCCTTCGACCACACGTGGAGTAAATACAAAAGGTGTCTTTGTTTCATCTTTCTTTATAGGTGAAACTACAGGGGCGGGAGAAAAGGAGACTCGTGGAACGAATGGAGTTTTCTTCTGTTCTTTTGGAGTATGGACAAAAGCGTTTTTTGGAACAGGTTTCGAAGCTTCAGAAGCAGAGGGTTTTTCTATATCTTGTTCCTCTTTTTTTCGATCTTTTGGGGACCAAATAATGGCAACAGTGGATTTTTTCTCTTTTACTGTTACTTTCTTAGCAGGACTCTCCATAACTTCTGGAGAGACGACCAGCACCTCTTTTTCCGGAGTTTCTTCTACTTTTTTCGCCTTTACTTTTAATTTCAGTCATTTCTTTTTTGAAGCATCCTCCTCTGTTGTGGTAGCGGCAGGAATATGGGCATAGTAGTCATCGAAATTTGTGATAGTCTTGTCAGTCATTATATTGGAAGGGGATAATATATATAAGAAAAGTAACACGCAAACGATTGCTTTTCGGAGCAACTTTATTGCCTGTTTGTAGTTTTTGTTATGTAGTAGTATGACGGAAGTATATGTTTTCGGCTCATAAAGTCAAAAAACTTGTGAAATTTCCACCAAAAAAATAAAATCTTTTGACTTTGGGGCGTTTTTCCATATAAATCTCTGCACGTTTTCGGGGGGTATTTACTACCGACTGAAAATGCATTAGCCAGCTCCTTAACATCCTACCCACAAGAAGATGAAACTTCAAGTGGGGAAGTAAATAACCACGATACATAAAGTACCTGATACGTACTCTAAATACTATCACTTAGCTATAATAAAATATATGCTAGCAAAACTTTCTCCGGAAAGTTTTGAAATTACTTCAAAAGCGAAGAGATTTTTGTGCGGAGTGCGTACCGGAGTGAGTCGTAGCGGAAGCTACGGTGAACGAGGAAACGCAAGCTCCAAACGAAAAGATCGAGCTTTTCAAGCAATTACGTTTAAAAGAGTTTGATCATAGCTCAGGATGAACGCTAGCGGTGCGCCTAACACATGCAAGTCGAACGGGACTATTTGATAACACAGAGCATATAGACTGGATAATAGAAAGAAGAGATATAATCTCTTTCTTTTTCACTTTCTCTTCTGTATTCTGTGTGTTATCAGATAGTCTAGTGGCAAACGGGTGAGTAACAAGTTTGTACCTACCCCAAAGTGAGGGATAGCCCAGAGAAATCTGGATTAATACCGCATATGCCCTACGGGGTAAAGCCGCAAGGCGCTTTGGGAGGGGCATGCTTTCTATCAGCTAGTTGGTGAGGTAATAGCTCACCAAGGCTATGACGGATAGTTGGTCTGAGAGGA
>JAQTLR010000023.1 GCA_028714815.1 Candidatus Altimarinota bacterium
TAAAAAATACTCCAAGCAATCCTGGAGTATTTTCTGGTATATTATTGTGCCATGCTGAATCCAGGTGGTGGTGCTGTCTGGAGCCGGGTATCGTACTTGATGACGAACGGATATGTCAATCCTTCTGAAGGGACTCAGGTCGCTGCTCCAGGGCTCGCAGCTCCGGATCCTGTATAGAATCGGAAGAAGTTGAGATCGTATCGTTTCGCTTCGACATCATTGCAGGCATTTGCTCCATATGGACACTTGAGCGGTGTCATGGAAGCCCCACCGATGGTATTATCGGAGATGATGGACCCTTCTAAGAAGAGCTGTCCGGTAGCTGTTTGGCTGTCCGAATAATAGGTGATCGGAGTGCTGGATGTATTTCCGGAAATGATGCTCTTATCCGCGTAGAGAACCGCAGCGATATTGGAAACATTTTTATTGATATAGATATTTCCTCCATTTCCTGCATCATCTTTGAGAACGATGATACCCTTTATAGCAGTACCTCCAGTGATATTTCCATCGATAGTCAGATCCGCTCATTGTATGATGATCGTATCCTTTCCGGCTGGCCAAGTAGAATCGGAGATCGTAGGGCTTGCATAGATCTTATACTTGGCACTTGACGGAACCCCTCCTCTCGTCATGGTTTCCACATTCATGTGAATAGCATTTTTGATATCGGTACGGGTGAGGGATCCGACCTTATTGGTATCGTTTCCTTGAAGTACATCGATGGAATTACGGGCATTCGTCATACCGAGGATCTTTACGGATTGATTGATGACCCCGTTCGTAATGGCCACTACTGTATTGTCCGCTAGGGCAGCTGAATCGGTGGAACGTGCATAGGATGGGTATTTCACATCTACTCCGTTGTTTGAGTAGGTAATCTCGGAAGCATACTTGATAGTGCTGTTTGCCGGTGCTGCATAGATGATCGTCGGTGTCCACGAGAAGCCCATAGTGCTATTAAGGGTTGCTGGAGTCATGAGGATATTGGAAGAATCCGGACGATAACATGGGCTACCGTTTGATTGTGTGTATTGTCCTGGTGAGAACGTTGCAATAGTTTTATTATATCCATCACAATCTTTCGTTCCGCCCGTGATATTGGACGGGTTTTGATAGGTCATGAGCGCGTTGGCACCGACATCGAGGATATGCGCTATTTTTGGATTAGATAGGAGTACTGTTGATCCATTCAGAAGTGTTGCACTGAAATTCGTCGCATACCCCTGTCGAATCACCCAATTGTCGCTATTGGTTACGCTTCCTATATAGAGAGCTGGGGAAAATCTCAGATTATTGGTACCGACAGCGCTTTCTTTGTGGGTTTCCACTACTTCACCAACTCCAGTTCCTGCTGTCGCAGTCACTTCATAACTCAGTTTCTGGAGCGAGATATCATTGTTCGGTGTGGTGAATGCATATCCGGCTTTTGTCGGAGCATAGGAAGAGATATTGAGGGAATAATCCCCAGAGGCATTGCTATCGGTCCCAACCGTTCCGCTCGCATAACTTAATCCTCCGAATGTCGTGGATGGGAATCGGATCGCATCTCATATATCAAGATTTCCTCATTGAGTAATGTCCCTCTGGTCTTTGTCGACATTGTTATTGAAAGCGACACGGACATTGACGGTCTTGATTCCTGGTACGGTAACTACTGCATTCCCGTACTGATCCCGAAGTTTCATACTCATGGAATGGACATCCGTCGCATCTGCCACTTTCGAGTCCGCGAAGGTTCCTGTATAGGTTGAAGCGCTTCCGCCGGCAATGAAGCCAGCAATGGGAGAGGTGATCGTGTCAGCCGGCACGTCCGCTACGACCTGGACATTTCCCTCGGAACTATTTCCGAATGGATCGGTTATCTTGAGATAGTATTGTTTTGCCTGACGGAAATCATGGATGAAGCTTGGAGTTGCTGATCCAATGACGGTAGTGGCAGTATTATTCCAGTTTTCAACCGTGAATGTGTAGTTTGATCCTGTCGGTACAGTCGGTGACGGATCGGTTACAGTGAATACTTTCGATCCGCTCGCACTGAAGGCCTGGAAGTTTGCGGCTATATCCGGAACGGTTATGTCGGTCATGATCCCCTCCATATTGATCCATCCGAGATTCTCGGACCAAGCGAACCCATGGAATTTTCCGGCGGCTTTATCGAAAAAGACATCGGAATTTGAAATACCTGGCGAAACGAAATATGGAGTTGTAGTGGTGATGGATCCGGTTGGATTAAAAGAGATCCATCCAGCATTTTGAGACCACGCGAATCCAGTCATGGATAGGATATTAGGATTCACAGTTGCTTGTAATTTTGCCCCATTGGCGCCGAGTCCGGAAAAAGTGATCCATCCGACGTTCTCCGACCAGAACGTTCCGGTGAAGTCGAGGGTATTCGCATTGATGGAAACTTCATTCGGCCCCGGAACTCCTACTTCATAATCGAATATCAGATTCCCGGCATTTTCCCCAGTGCCGTTTCCGACAACCGGAGCAGCAGGCGAGAGTGCTGCAAAAGAAACCGACATGCTCGTACCGAAAGCGATACAGAGAAATATCATATACAGAGAAATACGTTTCATAAAAAGAAAGGTAAGAAGATATTTTTATTTTTGTTTATTCATCTGTTCCAAAATCAGCTTCACTGCATCACTACACTGTTTCCGGGTTCCGGCATCGCTGATCTTCGCACAAGTGGCTGCATCCTTATTGGCTATCCCTGTCTTGAGGAGGAGGGTGTCGGTACACTTCGTCTTCAGATCGGAAGCGGTGATGGTCGAACACATCGCGAGATTATTTTGTGTGAGAGCATTTTGCAGGATCGTAGCGTCGTTGATACGGGAAAACTGGGTGATACAATTCGTCTTGCGGCTCGTATCTACGATCTTCGTACAGAGCGATCCGTCCTTTCTTTCCATGGCGAGGGTCATATAGACCGTATCGCTACAGGTATTCTTCATGTTTATATCCTTGATCTGTCCGCAGACATTCACATCTTTCGTACTGGTCCCTTTCTGAAGCAACTCGATATCCGCACTTTTCTTGATACGACCGGTACAATAATCCTTGTCGGCCCCAGTAAGGCTATTACAAGCATCGACCGTCCCCGAGAACGATTGATCTTCGATTTTGGCGAATACGACATTTTTCGTACAAGCGTTTTTGAGATCGCTATCACCGACAATCTTTTCGCAATCCGATTGTTTTCCAGAAGCGATAGCGGTATCGTATACGAAACTATTGGCACAACGGCTTTTGGTTGCAGTATTTTGGATTTTTTCGCACAGTGTCGCATCTTTTTCTTTGGATGCTTGTGCGGAATAGATATTATCCGTACATTCCGCCTTAAGAGCATCGTTTCCGGCTATTTTCGCACAAGCGCCGATATCGAGAGTATCCACGGCACTATTATAGATATTATAGGCATCCATTTTTTCCTGGAGTTGCTTCTGCTCCGCTTCATAGAGAGAAAGGGTACCGGTTTCGGCGGTTGCTTCGGTTTGGGTTTTGGTCGCTTCTCAGACATTCGTTTTTTTCTTGGACAGGAAGAACCCGAAGGCAATTACCGCTACAAGGACCACTACTAAAACGATCTGTAAAATAGGGAGCTTCTTCATAGGAGATAGAGGATATATGATAAAACGATGCAATTATGTCATATAAAATGAAGAAATGCAAAAGATTTTCATGTAAATCCTCAAGAAAAGATTGATTTCTCTCATTTTTTCGTACTATGGGGACATCTTAAAAATAACATATCCTATGACCATATTATTTTCCTCTCTGCTCATTTTCCTCTCGCTGATCCAGTGGATAGTTTTCATCGATGTCATCCTCTCGTGGGGAACATTGGTCGGGATACGTTTTCGTCCGAAATTCATCCAAGCGATCACTTTCCCGCTCTATGATGCAGTCCACCGCTTCATTCCTTCCTCGTTCAGCGGAATCGACTTCGCTCCGATCATCATATTCATCGCTATCGAGCTTATAACGAAACTCATTCTAGCGATAGACCCAAGTGTCGTATTGTTGCTATCGGGACAATGACAATAAAATTTGCTCGCCGAAATTGATAAGAATCGTTAGTTATATCCTATGTATCGCTTTTCTCTATGCAATCCAAAAATATCGATTATTCCATATTCTTCATCGTCCTGTCGCTCGTGGTGTTCGGGATGATCATGATCAGCTCCGTGAGCGTCTATCCTTCTTTTAAGGTAACCTCTTCGATGGTGGCGAAAGGATTGCTTGCCGAACCGAATAATTACTTCTATCTCCTGAAGAATATCACCCATGTGTTTCTGAGTTTCCTGCTCTTCGCTTTTGTCGTAAAAACCCCGTATTCCTTTTTCGAACGATATGCGAAACATATCTTCATCATAGGGATCCTTTCTCTCATCCTCGTACTCTTCATCTGAACCACCTATAATGGAGCAAGGGGGTGGATCAATGTCCCGTTCCTTCCTTTTTCGCTTCAGCCGGTGGAATTCATGAAGTTCGGGCTCATCATCTATCTCGCTTATTTCCTCAAGAAACGCCATTCACAGATCGCTGATTTCTATAATGGATTCCTCCCGTATATGTTCAATTTCGGGATCGTCATGTTTTTCCTGATCCTCCAGCCGGACTTCGGTTCCATACTCATCTGTACCCCCTTGGTTATTGCGATGTTTTTCGTCGGATGAGGGAATATAAAACACCTGTTCGTTTCATTTGCGGTATTCATGATATTCGCCCTCTCCATCTACGGACTCGGGAAACATAGTGCCCCGACCGATCGGAATTCATTTTCCTATATCACGGATCGGGTGGACAACTTTCTCGCAGACAATAGGAATGCCATACAGAACAAAACCATCAATTTCCAGACGGAACA